>NZ_CP150265.1:4095833-5340000 GCF_037976325.1 Paenibacillus sp. FSL K6-3182 | reverse complement strand
GTGTTAAGTGGGAAAGGATGTGGAGTTGCAAAGACAACCAGGATGTTGGCTTAGAAGCAGCCATCATTTAAAGAGTGCGTAATAGCTCACTGGTCGAGTGACTCTGCGCCGAAAATGTAACGGGGCTAAACACACCACCGAAGCTATGACATGTACCATTAGGTACTTGGGTAGGGGAGCGTTGAATACGGATTGAAGTTGGACCGTGAGGACTGGTGGACTGTATTCAAGTGAGAATGCCGGTATGAGTAACGAAAAGACAAGTGAGAATCTTGTCCGCCGAAAGCCTAAGGGTTCCTGAGGAAGGCTCGTCCTCTCAGGGTAAGTCGGGACCTAACGCGAGGCCGAAAGGCGTAGTGGATGGACAACAGGTTGAAATTCCTGTACCACCGAAGATTGTTTGAGCAATGGGGTGACACAGAAGGGCAGTGACGCGGACTGATGGAATAGTCCGTCCAAGCAGTGAGGCTGATCGATAGGCAAATCCGTCGATCATGAAGGCTGGGCTGTGATGGGGAGCGAAAATTGCAGTAGCGAAGGTCATGTACTCCGGCTGTCAAGAAAAGCCTCTAGTGAGATCTAGGTGCCCGTACCGCAAACCGACACAGGTAGGCGAGCAGAGCATGCTAAGGCGCGCGGAAGAACTCTCGTTAAGGAACTCGGCAAAATGACCCCGTAACTTCGGGAGAAGGGGTGCCTCGGTAGGGTGAATAGCCCGAGGGGGCCGCAGTGAAAAGGCCCAAGCGACTGTTTAGCAAAAACACAGGTCTGTGCGAAGCCGTAAGGCGAAGTATACGGGCTGACGCCTGCCCGGTGCTGGAAGGTTAAGGGGAGCGGTTAGGGGTAACCCGAAGCTGTGAACCGAAGCCCCAGTAAACGGCGGCCGTAACTATAACGGTCCTAAGGTAGCGAAATTCCTTGTCAGGTAAATTCTGACCCGCACGAATGGCGTAACGACTTGGGCGCTGTCTCAACGAGAGATCCGGTGAAATTTTAATACCTGTGAAGATGCAGGTTACCCGCGACAAGACGGAAAGACCCCATGGAGCTTTACTGTAACTTGATATTGAACTTTGGTACGATCTGTACAGGATAGGTGGGAGCCTTTGAAGCATGAGCGCCAGCTTGTGTGGAGGCAACGTTGGGATACCACCCTGATCGTATCGGAGTTCTAACCTAGAACCGTGAAACCGGTTCGGGGACCGTGTCAGGTGGACAGTTTGACTGGGGCGGTCGCCTCCTAAAATGTAACGGAGGCGCCCAAAGGTTCCCTCAGAATGGTTGGAAATCATTCGAAGAGTGCAAAGGCATAAGGGAGCTTGACTGCGAGACCTACAAGTCGAGCAGGTACGAAAGTAGGGCTTAGTGATCCGGTGGTACCGAATGGAAGGGCCATCGCTCAACGGATAAAAGCTACCCTGGGGATAACAGGCTTATCTCCCCCAAGAGTCCACATCGACGGGGAGGTTTGGCACCTCGATGTCGGCTCATCGCATCCTGGGGCTGAAGTAGGTCCCAAGGGTTGGGCTGTTCGCCCATTAAAGCGGTACGCGAGCTGGGTTCAGAACGTCGTGAGACAGTTCGGTCCCTATCTGTCGCGGGCGCAGGAAATTTGAGAGGAGCTGTCCTTAGTACGAGAGGACCGGGATGGACGTACCGCTGGTGTACCAGTTGTTCCGCCAGGAGCACCGCTGGGTAGCCAAGTACGGACGGGATAAGCGCTGAAAGCATCTAAGCGTGAAGCCCCCCTCAAGATGAGATTTCCCAGTATGTAAGACCCCTTGAAGACGACGAGGTTGATAGGTTCGGGGTGGAAGCACAGCAATGTGTGTAGCTGACGAATACTAATCGGTCGAGGGCTTATCCTAAACACGTTTACTGCGACCCATACATCCGGTAGACAGCAGCATAAAGGCTTCAGCAAGCCTAATCTTTCGTATCCAGTTTTCAGGGCGCAACTTGATTACCTGATTATAAACAAATGATCTTACATAAGATTTATGTTTATGCTTAGGGCCTTTAGCTCAGCTGGTTAGAGCGCACCCCTGATAAGGGTGAGGTCGGTGGTTCGAGTCCACTAAGGCCCACCATATTTTCCCTGATAGCTCAGTTGGTAGAGCACTCGACTGTTAATCGAGTTGTCACAGGTTCGAGTCCTGTTCGGGGAGCCAAGTTTGGAGAGATACCCAAGTGGCTCAAGGGGACCCTCTGCTAAGGGGTTAGACTGCGTAAGTGGTGCGAGGGTTCGAATCCCTCTCTCTCCGTTCCAATTTTTCTAGGCCCGTTGGTCAAGTGGTTAAGACACCTCCCTTTCACGGAGGTAACAGGGGTTCGAGTCCCCTACGGGTCACCATATTTTTTCTTTCAAAATGACGCGGGGTGGAGCAGCCCGGTAGCTCGTCGGGCTCATAACCCGAAGGCCGCAGGTTCAAATCCTGCCCCCGCAACCAAAACACCTTTAAACGGTGAAAAAAATCCATATGCCGTTGTAGCTCAACTGGTAGAGCAACTGACTTGTAATCAGTAGGTTGGGGGTTCAAGTCCTCTCGACGGCACCATTTTTTCTTTCGATGCTCCTTGGTTGTTGCCAGGCAAGCATCAAAACTACCTGCAAAGGTAGACATAACCGTTACGCCGTTGTAGCTCAACTGGTAGAGCAACTGACTTGTAATCAGTAGGTTGGGGGTTCAAGTCCTCTCGACGGCACCATTTTTTTTAAGATGCCTCTTGGTTATGCCAAGCAAGCATCAAAAACCACCAGCATTGGTGGACATAATCGATGTGCCGTTGTAGCTCAACTGGTAGAGCAACTGACTTGTAATCAGTAGGTTGGGGGTTCAAGTCCTCTCGACGGCACCATCTTTTCTCGGGACGTAGCTCAGCTTGGTAGAGCACCTGGTTTGGGACCAGGGGGTCGCATGTTCAAATCGTGTCGTCCCGACCATCTTTTAACAGAATGATTGACAACATAAACCGCTATTTTCAAAGTCTACAGGACTTATGGGAATAGCGGTTTTTTTATGCGTTTATGGGGAAATATAAACGCAATATGCGGATGAAGTGCAATCACTTCATTGAATAAGGAGGCTTTACTGTTGAAGCAAAGGGTTAGAGTCGCTGTCATGCTTATTGCGATCTTATGGGGCTTAATAAGTCCAGCAGCTGCATATGGGCAGCCAGGGGTATTCCACTTCGGGTTTAAGAAAAGCGTGGAGGGGCGTCTGCCTTCGATCGATGAGGAGGGCTTTAAAGAAATCGTAACGAAGCATGGGGCTTTGTTCCTAGGGGATACAACGCAAAAGGAGCTATATCTTACTTTCGATAACGGCTACGAGAATGGCTATACACCGCGTATTCTTGATGTATTAAAAGATAAACAAGTACCAGCGGTCTTTTTTGTAACGGGACATTATGTCAAAGATCAGCCGGAACTTTTAAAGCGGATGGTGCTGGAGGGGCATATTGTAGGCAACCATTCTTGGAGTCACCCGGATATGTCGACCCTCTCAGAATCAAGCATCAAAACGGAGCTCGATAAGGTCAAGGAGCATGTAGAAACGCTGACAGGCCAGAAGGAAATGAAGTATCTGAGGCCACCAAGAGGCATATTCAGCGAACGGATGCTTGCCGCTAGCAAACAATTCGGCTATACGAATGTATTTTGGTCAGTGGCGTACAAGGACTGGGATGTGAATGCGCAAAGAGGATCACAATATGCGTATAACGAGGTTGTTAAGCAGCTCCATCCCGGAGCGATCATCCTGCTGCATTCTGTTTCCAAAGACAACACCGAGGCGCTCGGCAGAATTATAGACGAGGCTCGCCGGCAAGGATATCTGTTCAAAAGCTTAGATCAGATGGGCATTGATTTAAATATCTAGTAAATTGTTTGCAAAAGCCTTAACCTCATTACAGGGGTTGAGGTTTTTTTGTTATACTTAACCATTTTACATTGAAATAGCAATGCATAAACCTTTAAAATTCTGCCTCATCCCTTACTTTGCCGCATGTTTAGCTATTTTAACTTCCATTATAATAAAGAAGAGTGTACCTAAGCCCATGTTTGTGTTTACAGAGGAGCTATAGTTCCGCCGAGTTGGCAACAATAGAAGTAAGGAATGCAATCATTGGAAACTTTGAAAACGTGGTAATATAGAGTAGGATATCCATACAAATAGAAAATGCCGCCTAGTCAAATAGAGCTTGAGCATAGGGTAAGGGGTTTACATATGAGTAAAATGACATTGCTGCGCGAGCCGAAACAGCGGAAACTGTTGTTTAGCGCGGGGCTTAGCTGGCTTTTTGATGCGATGGAGGTCGGAATGATCTCCTTTATCGTAGCTGCTTTGGCAGTAGAATGGCAGCTAGGTTCACAACAAGTTGGGTTACTGATGGCAATTAATTCGATCGGTATGGCAGTTGGAGCCGCTGTGTCCGGTTTGATGGCCGATCGATACGGACGCAGGGCGATCCTGCTCTGGACACTGCTGATCTTCTCCATTGCGAGTGGTCTGTCCGCTCTGGCAACGAGCTTTATCGTCTTATGCGCGCTGCGTTTCATAGCCGGATTCGGGCTTGGCGGGGAGCTTCCAGTTGCGTCGACGCTTGTATCGGAATCTGTGCCTGCCAAGGAGCGGGGCCGGGCAGTCGTCCTATTGGAGAGCTTCTGGGCGATCGGGTGGATTGCTGCGGCTTTGATTGCCTACTTCATCATTCCCGATTACGGATGGAGGATGGCGTTTGCGCTCGGTGCTGTTCCTGCACTTTTTGCCCTATATTTGAGAAGAGCCATTAAAGACTCGCCCAGCTTCAATGCGCAGCAGAGCCGCAAGCTGAGTCTAAGCGACAGAATGAAATCCATATGGTCCTTGCGCTACCGTAAAACGACAGTAACATTGTGGATCTTATGGTTTACAGTCGTATTTTCCTATTACGGCATGTTCCTCTGGCTGCCTTCCGTCATGGTGCTCAAGGGCTTTGATTTGGTGAAAAGCTTTCAATATGTTCTGATTATGACACTCGCCCAGCTGCCAGGTTATTTTACTGCTGCTTATTTTATCGAGAAATTTGGGCGTAAATTTGTGCTAGTGGTTTATTTGCTGCTAACCGCGGGCAGCGCCCTTTGGTTCGGTAGCGCAGAGACAGAAGGAGTACTGCTGGCTGCGGGCATTTGTCTCTCATTCTTTAATCTTGGAGCGTGGGGAGGGATGTACGCCTATACGCCGGAGCTGTATCCAGCCGCAGTTCGTGGAACTGGCGTCGGCTTTGCCGCCTCATTCGGCCGGGTCGGGGGTATCATTGGGCCCTATCTTGTTGGGATGCTTGTTGCTAAACAAGTCGCGATACCATCTATTTTTATGATCTTTTTTGTAACGATTGTCATAGGCGCGCTAACGGTTTTATTCTTTGGCAAAGAAACGAAAGGGATCGATCCAGATAATGAGGACTCAGATTCTGTTCTTACAAGTTGAAGGGATGTTTATTCAAAATGCGAAAAAGCCGTCCAGAATGGGTTGAACCCATCGGGACGGCTTTTTTTTGTGGTTTTATTAGGCACCGGTCACTTGCTTGGAGAAAAAGGTTTTAAGCGCTTTGTACACTTCGCCTTTCTCCTTAATTACCGAATACATAAACTTTTTGTGGTTGATGTGTTTGTAGGCGGACATCAGAGTACTGCTTCGATTGTATTGATTGACCTCTCCGTATCCGAACATATTGCTTCTCTCCATCAGCTGACCAATTAGCTTCACACAGCGTTCGTTATCTGAAGTTAGGTTGTCGCCATCAGAGAAGTGGAACGGGTATATATTCCAATTGGGAGTCGGGTACCGGCTATCGATGATGTCGATCGCTTTCTGATAAGCGGACGAACAGATGGTGCCACCGCTTTCCCCACGATTGAAAAATTCCTCCTCAGTAACTTCCTTTGCTTCCGTATGATGCGCGATAAACACAATTTCCACATGCTCATATTTGCGCCGTAAGAAGCGTGTCATCCAGAAGAAAAAGCTGCGCGCGCAATATTTCTCGAACGAGCCCATGCTTCCCGATGTGTCCATGAGGGCAAGAATGACCGCGTTGGATTGGGGTTTGATAACTTCATTCCATGTTTTGTAACGAAGATCGTCAGGTGAAATGCCGCCAATGCCGGATTTGCCCGCATTGGCGTTGCGGCGCAGATTTTCGATTAATGTTCGCTTCTTGTCAATATTGGACATAATGCCTTTTTTCCGAATATCGTGAAAAACGATTTCGGTAGTTTGCAGCTGATCCTTTTGCTTTTGCTCCAGATTAGGAAGCTCCAGCTCCTCAAACAGCATATCCTCCAATTGATCGATACTTATCTCAGTATCAACAACGTCTTCTCCGGGCTGATCGCCTGCATCCTGACCCTTGCCGGGCCCCTTAGCTGCTTGTGGATCGACGCCGAGCACATCCCCAACCTGAGAGTCGCCATCGCCTTGTCCGACGTGCTGCTTCTTGTTGTAGTTGTATATAAAGTGGGACTCGTCGAGACTTTTAATAGGGACCTTGATCGTTCGCCTGCCATCGGACAATACGATGCTTTCATCGGAAACCAGATCGGGAAGATTTTGCTTAATGGCTTCGTGCACCTTCTCCTGATGTCGCGCTTGATCCTCATAACCTTTGCGGTGGAGCGACCAATCTTCCCTTGAAACAATAAATAGCGGCTCTGACTCCATTTCCCTCACCTCATTCCATTATGTTAACGCTGCAGAATGAAAAAAAGCCTTACATGCTCATCGCTTATTTCTTGTCTGTTACTCAATATATTCAAGAGCAGAGCGGTTATGTGAGGGAAAATGAACAGGGATCACATGAATTTATCCCCATAAACAGCTTCTAGAAGATTAACTCCGCATAAAAATAGGTATCTTTTCCGAGCATCCTGCCTTGCTTTACGATGTTATTTTTGAGTCATGGCAGCAATCTTAGAAACAATTTGGAAGAAGCAGCGAAGTAGCCGCATACGCTAGTCTATAAGGATCGTTGATGGTCTCATCCACGGTTCATTCTATTATAGAAGCGGCAGCCGCGAAGGAGGAATGGCAGGCATGGGCGTGAATGAGGCAGCAATGAATGAAGAAGACAAAGCAGCGCTGTTAGAGAAGGATCGGAACTATTTATGGCATCATATTTCTCCTCATAATGAGAATCCAATGGTTATCGTATCGGGAGAAGGAAGCTGGCTAACGGATATGGATGGGAATCGCTATTTCGACGGCATGTCCGGGATGTGGTGCGTCAATGTCGGTCATGGCCGGGTTGAAATCGCTGAAGCGGCTGCGGAACAGATGAAGACAGTAGCTTATGCGACTCTCATTCAATCTCATATTCCGGCAATTGAGCTGGCTGCGAAGCTGAATGAATGGCTCATTGGCGATTATCGATTTTTTTTCTCCAACTCAGGTTCAGATGCCAATGAAGTCGCCTTCAAAATCGGCCGCCAGTATCATCATCAACGCGGGAAGGGCTCTAAGTACAAATACATTTCACGCCACCGCGCCTATCACGGCAATTCTATGGGGGCACTTAGCGCCACAGGGCAAGCGCAGCGCAAGCTGAAATACGAGCCGCTAGGTGTGGGATTTTCCCATGTGCCTCCGCCCTATTGCTATCGTTGTCCTTTCGGGCAAACGAAAGGCTCCTGCAAAATGCAATGCGCTCAAGCCTATGAGGATGCCATCCTATGGGAGGGTGCAGATTCGGTCGCTGGCATTATCGTTGAGCCAGTTATTACCGGAGGTGGAATGATTGTGCCGCCTGATCCCTATTTAGCTCGGCTGCGAAAGATCTGCGATAAGCACGATGTCCTGCTCATTGTTGATGAGGTCATTTGCGGCTTCGGCCGCTCAGGAGAGAAATTTGGGCATCAGAACTTTGGGGTAAGGCCGGATATAGTGACGATGGCGAAAGGGCTGACAAGCGCATATTCTCCATTATCTGCAACGGCAGTGTCCGCCGAAATGTATGAAAGCTTCAAAGAAAGCGGAGCAGACAATCACTTCCGTCATGTTAATACCTTCGGAGGCAATCCTGTATCCTGCGCGGTGGCGCTAAAAAATATAGAAATTATAGAACGTGAAAATTTAGTCAGCCGTTCTGCCTATATTGGCAAAGAGCTGTTTAGCCGAATCAAGCCGCTTGAATCACATCAGTACGTAGGCGAGCTTCGAATTTTTGGTTCGGCTATCGGTATCGAGCTGGTGGAGGATAAACGAACAAAGGAGCCAGCATCTGCTGCAAGAGTTGCTGCTATTATTGCGGAGTGCAAGCAAAAAGGACTGCTCATTAGCAAAAATGGAGATACAGTGCCGGGATTTATGAATATTTTGACGCTGAGCCCGCCTTTGTCGACTACGGATGATGAGATTGTATTTATAGCCGAAACGCTGCTTCAGGTTTTCGGTGTCTGAGGGAGGCGGATAAAAGAGTGGAGAAAGAACTCAGCATTAATGGGAAGCGGCTGCACAGGCGTATTGATGAGCTCGCTCAGATTGGCAAAATTGGTGATACAGGCGTTTGCAGGCTGGCGCTGTCGAAGGAGGATTTGGCAGGTGTAGAGCTGGTGTGGAGTTGGATGCTTGAAGCGGGGATGAAGGCGCGGATTGATCCGTTCGGCAATTTAATCGGTGTTCTAGAGGGAGCTGACTCGGCAGCACCGGTACTTATGCTTGGCTCCCATATTGATTCGCAGCCATACGGCGGGCGATTCGATGGCGTGATTGGCGTATTAGGGGCAATTGAAGCCGTTCAAACGATGGTTGAAAAAGGCTTTAAACCAGCTAGAAATATTGAAGTTGTCGCTTTTTGTGATGAAGAAGGCTGCCGGTTTAACAAAGGGTTGTTTGGCGCAAGAGGAATGACCGGGAAGCTTGAGGAGGGGGAGCTTGATCGGACGGATAAAAATGGTGTGACTCGCAGGGAGGCGTTGATCGCGTTTGGATGTGATCCTGCTGCGTTTGAAGGTTATGTTTTTGATGAAGGGCGAATAGCTGCTTTTCTGGAGCTGCATATTGAACAAGGTCCAGTGCTGGAGTCGCTCCATGAACCGATTGGAATCGTCAGCGGCATATCCGGCCCTGTCTGGTGGACGGTAGAAATGACTGGTTTCGCAGGACATGCGGGTTCCGTGCCAATGTCTATGCGCCAGGATGCATTGGTCGGCAGCGCTAAGGTTATCATCGCACTCCACGAATTAGCTAGCGCTGAACCTGGCGCACCGACTGTAGGAACGGTTGGTTCGCTGTCGGTATTTCCGGACTCGCGCAACATTATTGCAGAGAAAGTAAGCTTCACCGTTGATTTCCGTGATATTGATCAGAGTCGCAGGAACAGGCTGGAGGAACAGCTTCTTGCAAGGATGGATGCTGTTTGTTTAGAGCATGGCTTGACGTACACAATTCGTGAGGATACACGGAGTGATCCGCGTTACTGCGCGCCTGAGCTTAGAGAGCTTATGCACGAGGAAGCGGCGAAAATAGGGCTTGCCCCGCCCATTCTGATGAGCGGCCCGTTCCATGATTCGCTAACGATGTCCTATGTTTGCAACTACGGAATGATATTTGTTCGCTGCAAGGACGGGATTAGTCATAATCCGAAGGAGTATTCATCACCGGAAGATATCGAACTCGGTGTAGAGCTTCTCTACCGAACAGCGCACAGATTAAGTGACTAAAAGTGAACGATTATAAGGAGGAGATGTGCATGGGCGCGATAGGAAAGTCGGTGTTTATTCCTGTCGAATCACTGCGGCGAAACTTTGCAGAGGTGAAGGCAGGCATGCGGCCAAAGGAAGCTATAGAGGAATCGAACCGTTGTTTGTACTGTTACGATGCTCCGTGCATAAAAGCGTGCCCGACGGGCATTAACATCCCTTCTTTTATCAAAAAAATTGCTTCCGGCAATATGAAGGGATCTGCTCGCGTCATTATGGATGCCAACCCGGTTGGAGCGACCTGCGCCAGAGTGTGTCCGACTGAGGAGCTGTGCGAGGGCGCATGCGTAATGAACGAATCCTCAAAGCCGATTATGATCGGCAGCCTGCAGCGCTATGCTACGGATTGGGCGATAAAAAATAATCAACAGCTGTTCGAAGCTGGTCAAAGCAACGGCAAATCGGTGGCAATTATAGGCGGCGGACCAGCAGGTCTGTCTGCTGCGCGCGAGCTTGCGAGATTCGGCTTCGCTGTTACGATATTCGAAGCGAAGGAACAAGCGGGCGGTCTTGATACATATGGCATCGTTTCGTTTCGTTTGCCGCAGAGCATCGCTCTGTGGGAGGTTGAACAGGTGAAGAAGCTGGGCGTTGATATTCGGACGAATACAGCAATTGGTTCTGACGTTGCCACAGATTCGCTGCTTGCGCAGTATGATGCGGTTTTACTTGCGATAGGAATGTCGAAGGTGCCTTATCTTAACATCGAGGGAGAACAATTAACCGGTGTGTATGACGCCATTGATTTTGTAGAAGCGACCAAAACGGAGCTTACAAATGACTTTGCTGGCAAACGTGTAGCGGTAATCGGTGCGGGCAATACGGCGGTTGATGCGGCTACCTGCTCGGTGAGGCTCGGGGCTGCAAAGGTGAAGATGGTATACCGCAGGACGAGAGAGGAAATGACCGCCTACGAGTTTGAATTCGAATTCGCGAAGCAAGATGGTGTGGAGTTTGAATGGTTAAGCGCTCCCAGCCGGATTATCGGAGATGCTGATGGAAATGTCGAGGCGCTTGAATGCATGAGGATGCAGCTTGAAGAGGATGAACAAGGAGGAAGAAAAAAGGTGACACCGGTAGAAGGCTCCTCTTTCCTGCTTGATGTTGATGTTGTCATTAAGGCAATTGGTCAGACACGTCACTTGCCGCTAATTGAGCAGCTGGGCTTGCATCATAAGCAAGGAATTGTGATGGTGAATACGGAAACCTATCAGACCTCAAATCCCCAAATTTACGCTGCTGGCGACGTTATTTTCGGTGAAGGCCAAGGTGATGCGATGGTAGTTGCCGCCGCACAGCAAGGCAAGCTGGCAGCTTATTCGATTTACAAAACGCTAGTTGCAGGGAGGGAAAATGATGGCTGATCTGCGCATTCAATTAGCAGGCATAGCTTCTCCGAATCCTTTTTGGCTTGCATCAGCGCCGCCAACGAACACCGGCTATCAGGTTCAGCGAGCATTTGAAGCGGGCTGGGGCGGAGCGGTATGGAAGACGCTGGGCGATCCAATTATTAATACATCCTCGCGATTTGCAGCTATTCATTTCAATGGACAACGAGTAGCAGGATTCAACAACATTGAGCTGATTTCGGATCGCCCGCTTGAAGTGAACTTAAAGGAAATATACGAGACAAAGAAGCGATTTCCGGAGCATGCGCTTGTCGTTTCATTGATGGTGGAGCCTAAACGCGAGAAATGGCATGAAATTGTAAAAAAAGTAGAGGCTGTCGGTGTGGATGGATTGGAATTGAACTTCGGATGTCCCCATGGCATGGCGGAGCGGGGGATGGGCGCTGCTTCTGGTCAGCAGCCGGATCTGGTTGAAATGCAGACAATGTGGGTCAAGGAGGCGGCGAGGACGCCAGTCATAGTCAAGCTTACGCCGAATATTACGGACATTACCGCGACAGCGAAAGCAGCCGTTCGCGGAGGAGCGGATGCGATCTCGCTGATCAATACCATTAATTCACTAGCTGGAGTTGATATCGATACATGGAATACGATTCCGCATGTTGGCGGAAAAGGCGCGCATGGGGGCTACTGCGGGCCTGCAGTTAAGCCGATTGCGCTTAATATGGTTGCGGAATGTGCCCGAAATCCTTTAGTCGGGGTGCCCATTTCCGGGATAGGCGGAGTATCGAGCTGGCGGGATGCGGTTGAGTTTATTTTGATGGGCTCAACTGGCGTTCAAGTATGTACAGCTGCCATGCATCATGGCTTTAGCATCGTAGAGGATATGATCGATGGTCTAAACAATTATTTGGATGAAAAGGGTTTGAAATCAGTCAATGAGCTAATAGGCAAATCGGTAGAGCGCTATTCGGATTGGGGAGATCTTGATCTTAATTACGCGGTCGTTGCACGAATTGAACAGGATACTTGCATCGTTTGCAATAAATGCCATATCGCTTGCGAGGATACTTCGCATCAGTGTATTGAGCGGCATATAGACGATACTGGCGCAGCATACCTGAAGGTTCGCGAGGAAGATTGTGTAGGCTGCAACCTTTGTTCTATTGTTTGCCCGGTTGAAGGTGCGATTGAGATGGTAGAGGTTCCCTCGATGGAGCCAGCTCTAAGCTGGAATCAACGGCAAGCGGCAATTGCGTCACTAGGAAAAAGCAATGATTCTGACGATGGCGATAAGAAGGAGGCTGTATAGGATGACGGTGAAGCTCATAAAAAATGGGGTTATTGTAACGGCAGCCGACACGTATAAAGCTGATGTGCTGATTAAGGAAGGCATCATCGCCAAAATCGGCATTGACCTCGAGTCGGAAGCGGATGAGATTATCGATGCAACAGGCAAATACGTATTTCCAGGCGGCATTGATCCTCATACCCATCTTGATATGCCGTTTGGCGGCACGGTTACGGCGGATGATTTTGAGACAGGCACAAAAGCTGCAGCTTTCGGAGGAACTACAACGATTGTTGATTTCTGCTTGACGACGAAAGGGAAACCACTTAAGGAATCCATTGCGGCATGGCATCAAAAAGCAGACAGAAAAGCCGTTATCGATTATGGCTTTCACCTCATGATTAGTGAAATAAACGATGCAGTGCTTGCCGAGCTTCCATCGATTATTAAAGAAGAGGGCATTACCTCGTTGAAGGTGTTTATGGCTTACAAAAATGTGTTTCAAGCGGATGACGGCACGTTGTTTCGGACGATGCTCGCAGCCAAGGAGCATGGAGCGATGGTAATGGTGCATGCTGAGAATGGCGATGTCATCGATTTTCTCATTCATAAAGCGTTGGAGGAAGGCAACACCGATCCTATTTATCATGCGCTTACGAGACCGTCGATTATTGAAGGAGAGGCAACTGGACGTGCAGCAAAACTAGCCGAGCTTGCTGGAGCGAGACTGTATGTCGTGCATGTGACATGCGCCGAAGCAGTCCAGCAAATCGCAGAGGCGCGCAATCAAGGCGTGGACATGTGGGGCGAAACCTGTCCGCAATATTTGGTGCTCGATCAGTCGCAGCTAGAGAAGCCGGATTTTCAAGGGGCAAAATACGTATGGTCGCCGCCTCTTCGTGAAGCGCACCATCAAGAGGTGCTTTGGAATGCACTGAAGAGCGGCCAGCTGCAAACGCTGGGTTCGGATCACTGCTCTTTTAATTTTGACGGGCAGAAGGATTTGGGGCGGGGGGATTTCAGTAAAATTCCAAATGGCGGCCCCGTTATAGAGGATCGATTCTCGCTCTTTTATTCGGAGGGCGTTCATCAAGGGCGTATTACGCTTAATCAATTCGTAGACATTGTATCGACGCGCAGCGCCAAGCTGTTTGGTCTTTTTCCCCAGAAGGGGACGATTGCAGTTGGCAGTGATGCGGATATCGTCATCTTTGATCCGCTAGCAGAGCGTATTCTCTCAGCTGAAACACATCATATGAACGTTGATTATAACCCGTTTGAAGGATTGAAGGTGACAGGTTTGCCCGTTAGCGTGCTATCACGCGGTGAATTTGTTATTCAAGATTGTCAATTTGTTGGCTCTATTGGAGCTGGACGATACGTGAAGCGGACTCCTTACAAGGCGGCTAATCGATAGCTGCTTGTCGCATCGCTGCCTCGGAACATGAGGGATAAAGGGAAGCTATAGCGCCAAAGGAGGAAGAAATATGTCCACCTATGAGCAATACGTCGAGGAGAAAAACAAGATTGATGCGTACTTGAATCAGGAGTATGTCATTACTGGCGTGCGTGAAGGGCTGAGCGGCGATTGGCTGGAGCTTAAGCATCCCGGAGGTGATGAAGCTTCGCTGCTGATTGAGACAGCGGATGCTCGCAAATATTTTGTTAATATGCTGCTTAAACAAGATGCTAGAGAACAAAAAGACGCGCAGTAAATATTTGAGCGTAGTTTTCCAAAAGGAGATAGCTGCTTGAGTACGACAAAGGATAAAAGGTTTGTTCCCAACTATAATTAATAAACATAGGAGCTGATAGGATGGCTATAGAACCTATTTCCCTACAGGATTCGCTTAAATTGCGTAATTTTATAAATGGTGTTTGGGTGGAGTCTGTAAATGGACGAACAGATAAAGTGATAAATCCAGCTACAGGGGCAGTAATCGCATACGTCCCTTTATCCGTTCAAGAGGATGTTGAAGCTGCTGTGCATGCTGCGGAGCAGGCTTATCCAGCATGGAGCAAAACCCCTGTTCCACGCAGGGCGAGGGTGCTGTTTCGTTACTGGCAGCTTCTGCAGGAGCATGCGGAGGAGCTGGCGGAGATTATAACGATGGAGAACGGAAAAAGCTACAAAGAAGCGGTCGGAGAAGTGCAGCGCGGCATCGAAAATGTGGAGTTTGCGGCAGGAGCGCCGACGCATATGATGGGAGCAACGCTTGCAAACATTGCAACGGACATAGATTCGGAGCTGTTCCGAGTGCCGCTTGGTGTAGTGGGAGGCATCACGCCATTTAATTTTCCGATGATGGTACCCTGCTGGATGTTCCCGCTTGCCATCGCGCTTGGCAACACTTTTGTGCTCAAGCCATCAGAACGTACGCCGCTTACCGTTAACAAGCTTGCGGAGCTATTACGGGAAGCGGGATTGCCGGATGGTGTACTTAATGTGGTGCATGGCGCTCACGATGTTGTAAATGCATTGACGAGCAGTCCCAGTGTAAAGGCCATTTCATTTGTCGGCTCGCAGCCTGTTGCCAAATACGTATATGAACGAGCTGCGTATAACGGCAAAAGAGTTCAAGCGCTTGCCGGCGCCAAAAACATCCATATTGTAATGCCAGACGCGCATATCGATAAAACGGTTGAGAACATCATTGCCTCCTCCTTTGGCAGTGCTGGTGAGCGATGCATGGCTTGCTCTGCTGTTGTTGCAGTCGGTGATGGGAGCAGCTTTATGAAGGCGCTGCAAGCTGCAGCGGAAGCAATGATCATCGGTTCGGGAATGCGCGATGACGTCACCTTAACGCCAGTCATACGCGATGAGCATCGCAAGCGCATCGAAAAGTATATTGCGAGCGGGATTGCTGAGGGGGCTGCGCTTCTGCTTGATGGCAGGCTTGCAGCGGAGCGCAGCGGCGAAGGATATTTTCTTGGACCGACGATTTTTGACCAAGTGAAACCAGAAATGAAGATTGCCACAGATGAAATATTTGGTCCAGTATTATCTGTCTTGCGCGCGGAAGATTTAAATGAGGCGCTTACTATAGTGAATAGTTCTAGATTTGGTAATTCAGCAGTCATTTATACGGAAAATGCTAAGGCGGTTCGTCAATTCCGCGAGGAAGCGGAAGCCGGTATGCTGGGCGTTAATGTAGGCGTGCCTGCACCAATGGCTTTTTTTCCGTTTTCGGGATGGAAGGACTCTTTCTACGGAGATTTGCATGCCAATGGAAAGGACGGAGTGGAATTTTATACGAAGAAAAAAATGATGACATCGAGATATTTTTGAAAAGGCTGGCTGGAATAAAAATGCCCCCGCAGGGTGCTGAGCTTCAGCACTGGCAGGGGCATTTCTATTTACAATACAGCATTCCTATTTCTAAGCATGCGATAAAGAATGATCGAAGTGACCGAGCAGGCAAGCGCACATGCCCCGATGAATAGATAACCGCCTTGCAGACCTGCAACGAGGCTGGCATGCGAGTTTTCAGTTCCGGCAAACAGCTGCTTCGTCCATTCTGTAATGGCGCCGATAGCGAGGTTGCCGATGACACTCGCTATGCCCATTAAGGTTACGGTAAAGGTAATAGCGGTATCAGCGTTGTTCGGGTAACGTTTGGCAAGCAGGGCCATGACGGTTGGATAGATTGGGGCGATACCAACTCCTGCGAGTGCAAACAAAAAGGCACCTGGTTCACCGATGATAATGGCTGCAACTGAGCATAACCCAGAAAAAGCAGATAGTAAAATGAGCGATCTCGTGTAGCCAATTTTGTCAGTGACGGGACCGAGAACGAGCCTTGCGAGCATAAAGCAGAAGAAAAAGGCAGATAGCATTTTAGCCGACGCATCACCGCTCCAACCGTAAGCCTTCTCCAAAAAGTTAACGAGCCAACCGCCAACAGCAAGCTCCGATATTACTCCGAAAGATAGCACGACTACAATGAGCCAAGCGATCTTGTCACGAGCAAATTCCTTTAAAGAGATTCGATCCTCGTGTTTTTGCTCATCACCGGCATATTTTGCGAAAAGTCCTGGAAGCATGGGCAAAATCGAGAGCGCGAGCATAAGCATGTACATTCCCCGCCAGCCTAGCGCAGAACCAAATACTTGAACACCCATCAGCGAAGCAGCAATGATCGGAGCAAAGGTTGAGCTGAGCCCATAAAAAAAGTGTGCGAGGTTCATCATTGTGCCCGTGTTTTTGATGAAAATTCGAGCGGCAAGGATGGCTAGCGCGATTTCAAGCATCCCATTTCCGACATACATGAGGAAATAAGCAGATGAAAGTGAGGTGTAATTGGCTGCAAAATAGATGCAAACACCCGATACCGCCATAGAGCCAAATGTGAGCACCAAGGTGAGCTTCATGCCTGCTTTGCGGGTAAGCCACCCGGTAAAGCTGCATGCAAGCAAATAGCCAAGGGAGTTAAATGCTAACAAAATTCCGACTTGCAGCTCGTCAAGCTTCAACTCACTCTGCATTCTAGGAAGAGCAGGCCCTTTAATATTTTCAGAGAAGCCAAAGATGAGGAAACCTCCGAATACGACAGTAAGCAGCAGTATGTAGTTTTTGGATAAAGTAGAAGTGAAACGAGACAATTTGGTAGTCCTCCATCGTTGTCATTATAATAGGAATAGAGTTTGTTAAACGTATGCCGTGTCTAACTTTATCGTGTATTTATGTGATGTGCAATAGTTAGCGGCAAGCAATTTCAGCTTTACTATGCGGCATGATGAATCGGATGTTAAAATAAATGATAGACCAATAACGTGTTAAGATAGATAGAAATGCAAGGAAGGGATGTTTGTGACGAATGAAGCTATTTCATACTGCGGACTGGCATTTGGGCAAGCTCGTTCAAGGCGTATATATGACAGAGGATCAGCGTTATGTTCTGATGCAGCTGCTGCAAGCGATCGAAATCGAACGGCCGGATGCGGTCATTATTGCTGGCGATCTCTATGATCGGGCTGTTCCGCCTACGGAAGCGGTAGAATTGCTTGATGAGCTGCTCAGCCGGATCGTCATCGATTTAGGCACGCCAGTGCTTGCAATATCAGGGAATCACGACAGTCCAGACCGTATTAATTTTGGTACAAAAATGATGGAAAATCGCGGTTTATATTTGGCGGGACAGCTTCGCAAAACGCTCGGACCAGTCGTGTTAAATGATGAATTCGGCGAGGTTCACTTCCATCTTGTTCCGTACGCAGATCCTGCGCAAGTACGCTACGAGTTTGGCGATGAATCGATAAAAACGCATGACGATGCGATGCGGGCAGTTACAGCAAACATTGCTGAGTCTATGAATCCAGAAGCTCGGCATGTGTTTGTCGGGCATGCTTTTGTTACGGCAACCGGAGAGCCGGAGCTTAATACAAGCGACTCCGAGCGGCCATTGTCTGTTGGCGGAGCTGAACATGTGAGTGCGGCTTATTTTGAAAAATTTAATTATACAGCGCTTGGACATTTGCATCAGGCCCATTTCGTTCGCAATCACAAGATAAGGTATGCGGGTTCCCCGCTTAAATATTCGATTTCTGAGGAAAACCATGCGAAGGGTTATTTCGTCATTGAGCTTAATGAAGCGGGTGAAGTGGAGATCGAGAAGCGCGAGCTGCTTCCGCTTCGCAACATGCGCCGTGTAACTGCTACTATTGAAGAGATAACGAAGCATGAAATAAACGAGGATTATGTTTTTGTTACTCTTTTGAATGATAATCCCGTATTGTTTCCAATGGAGAAGGTGCGTGCGGTTTATCCAAATGCGCTTCATGTGGAACGCAGGCCATTATCTTCAGGCAGCCATTTGAGCGATGGCGGCAGCTTGGACGTAGGAGTGGCTAAAGGACGGCGTGAGGCTGATCCAATCGAGCTGTTCACAGCTTTTTATCAAGAAGTAAAGCAGCAACCACTCTCGGAAGCGAAAAAACAGTTGTTTGCGAATACGTATGCAGAGCTGCTGCGTGAGGAAGGAGGTATCCTATGAGGCCAATCAAATTAACAATGACAGCTTTCGGCTCCTATCGAGACTCGGAAACGATCGATTTCAGCATGCTGGAGGATCGACGCCTGTTTGTTATTTCAGGCAATACAGGCGCAGGGAAAACGTCAATTTTTGATGCGATTTGTTTTGCTATCTATGGAACGGCTAGTGGAGAGGATCGAGCTGATCCCCGTATGCTTCGCAGTCATTTTGCTGCAGAAGAAATACACACCGCGGTTCATTTCGATTTCGCTATCGGTCGCAGAAGCTACTTGGTCCTTAGGCAGATGCCTCATCGCAAGGGCGGGAACAAAAGTGAAACAGGCGGTAAATGCGAGCTGTATGAGACGACTAGCGGGGAACCTATTCCAGCAGTAGACCGTTTTATTTTGTCTGACGTGAATGCTAAGCTGGAGCAGATTATTGGCCTCACCAAGGAGCAATTCAGTCAGATTGTCATGCTTCCGCAAGGAGAGTTTCGAAAGCTGCTGACTTCCGATACAGATAATAAGGAAGAGATTTTGCGCCGAATTTTTCGGACAGAGCTGTATGAGCGTTTGGAAAATCGTTTTCAGCAAAAAAATCGTGCGCTGCAGGATCAGCTGAAAGAAGCAAAAGCGACTCTTAATGCTTATATGAAGCAAGTGCAAGAGGCGCTGCCAGAGCGAGAAAATAGTAAGCTTGTTGAAACCTTTAAGCAGGAAGTATATAGTGCGACGCAAGTGACGGACGCTTTGGCGCTGGAGTTCGAATTTTATAAGAAGCTTGCAGGAGATGCGGAAGAGCAAAAGGAGCTGCTTGGAGGAAGGCTAGAAGCGGCTGAAGTGCAGCTGAGGGTTGCGATGACGCTTAATAGCAAGTACGAGGAGCATGCGAGGAAGCGGACGCAGCTTGAGCAGCTGGATGGTCAGAAGCCGGAATATGGCTTGAAGGAGCAGCGGCTGGCGCTTGCTGAAAAAGCAGCCCATTTGGCTCCTTATCAGGAGCATGCTGAACGAACCGCTGCTGATGTGAAGTTGAAGCGGGAACAATTTGCTACGAGGCAAGCGGAGCTGGAAACCACGGAGCGCGATTTTAAGCTTGTAGTTGAGCGGTTTGCAGTAGAAGAGCAGCGCGGCGAGGAACGGCGTGAAGCGGAACGTGAGCTTAGCAAATTGCTAGAGATGGCTCCAATCGTAAGAACGCTCGCTAGTCAGCAGCAAGCGATCGACAAGCTCGTACTTGCGGAGAAGGGTTGTACAATTAAGCTTGAGGCATTGGATGCAGAGCTTATAAAGCTGCGAGAAGCGAAGCTCGCTGCAAATGCACAAGTGAAGGAAACAGAGCTTGAAACGGCAGAGCTGACAGATAAGCTGGATCAGCTGCGTCTTATTGAGCAGCAGGGGAAACAATTAAAGCGAGTAGTTGACGTCGAGAAAGAAATGACGAGAATCGCTCTATTAGAGAAAGAATTTGCTCAAACTCTCAGCAAAACAAAAGACAACCACGATCAGCTTGAGGCTGCATGGCTTGAGGGGCAAGCTTCTCTACTAGCTGCCCATCTGCATGAGGGCATGCCTTGTCCTGTGTGCGGCAGTGAGGAGCATCCAGCAAAGTCGGTCATCCATTCAGAGATTCCTTCTCGTGAACGGCTGCAAGAGGCAAAGTTACAATTAGCCGCAGTGGAGCGGGAATGGCTTGAAGCGCGAGCACAAGCAGCTGCAGCACAAGCAACACGCGAGGATGGTGCTAAAGAGCTGGCGGAATTTGGATTGAAAGCCGTCATGCTGGAGGAGCAACGAACGCAGCTGCTGCAGCTTTGGCGCGGCCTTAAGGAAGATACGGACAAGCTTCTATTGAAAGTGAAGCAGCTTCCTGAGCTCAAGCAGTTGATCGAACGTCAGGAGCAGCAGCTCGAGAAGCAACAGCTTAGTAAGGAACAACTACAGCAGGAGCAGCAGCGCTTAATCGTTTTGCGAACGTCACAGCAATCGGCGCTGCAGCAGGAGCTGGGCCGCATCCCAGAAACACTGCGTACTCCTGAGAAGCTGACTGAAAAACTAAATGAGCAGCAGGTAGTTTATGACCGAATGTCAGCAGCTTGGAAGTCTGTTCAAGAGCAGCAGCAAAAAATGACAGCGAAGCTGGCCGAACAGAAAGCATATGCCGTGCAATCCGAGCAGCAGCAGCAAGAATCTGAAAAAAACAGGCAGCTAGCAGAGCAGCGCTTGCTGGATGAGCTCGTGAAAGCGGGTTTTGACACGGTTCAGCAATATCGAGCAGCAGCTTTGCCTGACCCAGCTAGAGAACAGTTGAAAAAAGAAATTGCCGCATACCAAGCAGCCGTTGCTTCACTTATGCAGCAGCTGGTTGAACTGCAAAGCGAGCTTGCTGGCAAACCTAAAGTGGATCTGTCGCAGCTTCAGGAGCAGCTTGCTGCTTTGAAGCAGCAGCAGGAGAAACTATTTGCCGCCGCACAAACGGCAATACGGACCGGTCAAGTTGCTGAGCGACTTGCCATTTCAATTGGAAAGGCCAATGATTATGTGAGCGAGCTAGAGGCTAAGCTTGAAGAGGTCATGGATGTATTCCAGATGTTGAAAGGGGATAATGCGCTCAAGGTATCGTTCGAGCGCTATATTCTAATCGAGTTTTTGGAGCAGATTCTCTTTGCTGCCAATTCGCGTTTGCATGATTTATCGAATGGGCAATTTATGCTGCAAAGAAGTGATCGCCTTGAAACTCGCGGTAAGCAAAGCGGACTAGGCCTCGATGTCTATGATGCGTATACAGGTCAGAATCGTGACGTGAAAACATTGTCCGGTGGTGAGAAGTTTAATGCCTCGTTATGTCTTGCACTTGGAATGACGGATGTTATTCAATCCCACATGGGCGGCGTGACAATTGAAATGATGTTCATTGATGAGGGCTTTGGTTCACTCGATGAGGAATCGCTTCAGAAAGCTATTACAGCGCTTGTTGATTTGCAGAAATCTGGAAGGATGATCGGTGTTATATCTCACGTTCAGGAGCTTAAGGATGCATTCCCGGCTTGCCTTGAGGTTAATAAGACGAAGGAAGGTTTTAGTCGGACGAAATTAACGGTGAGATAAGCGGCACAAATAAGAAAAGCCTGCTTCGAGCGCTCCATTGAGGCTGAGACAGACTTTTTACAGCTGGCCGAAATTTAATTAGGCAACCGATGAAGCAATAGAAGCAGAGCCAACAAAAAATAAAGCAATACCGCCTACAAATACGACAACGTTAAGTACAATGCCAATAACGCCAAACGTTTTACGACGCTTGCTGGAGACGGCACCGATAATGGCTAATATAAGACCTGCAAGGGAGAGTAGCCCTGCTCCAAAAATACAAACGATGGTAAGCATCATAGAAACAAGAACTTCTTGACCAAGCGCTTCGATTGAAGCTTGAAAAGCTGCTCTATCAGAAGGGTCTGCTATAATGATGTCTGTATTTGCGATCTGATCAGCGAATGAGAAGCCTGAGACGATTGCAATAATAAGCAATACGGCTGAGAGCAGCCCAATGATGAAGGATGTAATGCCAATTCCTGAATGTTTCTTAGGACCTTCATAGATGGTTTGGTCATTTGAGAAAACGGGTCTTGAACCATAAGGCTCTTTGCTGGAAGATGGATTAGCATTGTTATTGGTTTCATTTTCCATTTATATCAGCTCCTTTACTAATTACGGTAAAATTATACACAAATACGAGAGGATTGAAAACAAATGTTTCCAAAATATTTTGCAATAGGTGCAATAAACGCGGTTTTAGCCATTGCTTTAGGCGCATTCGGAGCACATGGATTAGAAAAACAATTGAGTGATCATTATTTAGAGGTTTTTGAAACAGGAGTTCGTTATCACATGTACAGCGCACTCGGTTTAATGCTAATTTCCTTGTTCGCGAAACAAATGGGGACGAGCAAGCTTGCTTTAAATGGCGGTCGATTAATTCTGTCAGGAATGATCATTTTTAGCGGCAGTTTGTACGTATTATCGCTTACGAGCTTCAGCAAGCTTGGCATGATTACACCTATTGGCGGCGTTGCTATTATTGCTGGCTGGATATGTATTATTACTGCAGCACTTAAGAAAGAAAGTAATTAGTTAGAAATAAATAATGAATTGACGACATATTACTCTGTATTACAACAAAAAAACAAGTTGCTTTAGTAAATATTTCTATACCAGAGCGCGTACATCGTTTATAATAAAGCGAACACTGACTTGACTCGAAATAGAGGAAGGACGTTTGTGCGTGACGAAACGGATAGATGGTTTTCCTGATAGAAAGCGGCAACTCCTCAAGCAATCATTAAATGGATCGTTGGTTGTTAGCTGTTTGCTGGCAGCACTCGGGTTGGTCTGGATTATCGTATCATTTATATTAATTTCTAACACGATGTACAAATGGACCGCTTTGGCCATCGCTGCATCGTTAATCGTAACTGCAGTAATTGTTTATATAAAGCGAAATGTGACGTTTAGCTTCCAAAATTATCATACGGCAATTGTAGAGACCTTGCTTCGTTCAGAAGCCGTTCCGCTGGCGATATTGGATAAAAACGGGATTGTCATGGAGTTGAATGAGGCGTCTGGCCGTACACTTGGCTATGACCGAACCGAGCTTCTCGGAGAAACGATTTTGCGATTAGTCGAGCCAGGCAGCCGGCAATTGCTGCAAGAAACATTTGAGCATGCTTTGCTTGGAGAAACGAAACAGATCAATATTAACATTACGCATGGTTCAGGTTTTCCGCTCGAGCTTCAAGTTGTTTGCTCACCTATGATACAGATGGATGAAGTCATCGGAACGGTAGTGATAAGTCAAGATCTAAGCGATCGCAAACGTAATCTTGAACGAATTCGCTATATGGCCTATCACGATGATATGACCGGATTGCCGAATCGCACTTTGTTTCAAATGAAACTGACGGAGACGTTGACAAGGGCGAAGGAAGAGGAACGTATCGTTGGTATTTGTTATTTGGATTTAGATCGCTTTAAGCTGGTTAATGCATCCTTTGGACGTGAATTTGGTGATATTCTTCTCATGCAAGTTGCAGAAAGACTAAATCGAGATCTTGATGACAATGATTTTGCAGCGCGTATGGAAGGCGATGAATTTGCTTTATTATTTTGCAATTTACGATCGGAGAAGCATTTGCTTGAGCTGTGCAGAAATCTCCTCAGGTCGATTGAAGAGCCCTATGAGCTGAGCGGCTTCCCGTTACATATTACAGCGAGTATTGGTTTGGTTACAAACCGCAACGCGGATGATGATAGTTATTCGCTTATCAAGAAAGCAGATATGGCGCTTGTCAAAGTGAAGGAAAGCGGGAAAAATGATTGCCTGCTTTATTCGGAGGACTGGAGCAATTCGTCATTGGAGCGACTTACGCTGCAGCATGAGATGTACCGCGCTATTCAGCGCGAAGAATTCATTTTGCATTATCAACCGCAATATGATTTGAGCTCAGGTACTATGGTTGGCGTAGAGGCGCTAGTAAGATGGAATCATCCGATTAAAGGCATGATACCGCCAGGGAACTTTATCCCGTTAGCTGAAGAGAGCGGCATGATTGTCCAAATAGGCGATTGGGTACTGGAAGAGGCCTGCCGTCAAAACAAAGCATGGCAAGACGCTGGATTGCCACTAATGCCGGTATCCGTCAATTTATCGATTAGGCAATTTGTTCAAACGGATCTCGCAGGCAAGGTAGCGGCAGTACTTGAGAAAACAGGCCTCGATCCAAAATACTTGGATCTGGAAATCACGGAGTCGATGACGATGGATGTGAGCCATGTGTCTCGCTGTTTGCTCGACTTAACGGCATTAGGCGTTAATATTAGCGTTGATGATTTTGGCACAGGCTATAGTTCATTCCATTATTTGAAAAACTTCCCGATTGATCGGTTGAAAATTGACCGTTCCTTCGTACGTGATATTCAGCAGGACCCGAGTGATGCAGAAATCGTTGCTGCAATTATTGCAATGGCTCATAACCTGAATATTCAGGTTATCGCAGAAGGCGTGGAGACTGAAGGGCAAATGGAGTTTCTTCGCAAGCATAAATGCGATGAAATGCAGGGCTTCTTCTGGAGTCCGCCTGTATCAAGTGAAAACATTGAACAAATGTTATCTCCGGGTTATGCATAAAAAAACCGTTCTATGGCTGATAAACAGTCATTGGAACGGTTTTTCTATTTCATGCGTGGATTAGTAAGAAAAGTCTTCAATTTCGTTCATTCGAAACGTATACACTTGCTTCTCGTCGACATGATAAACGGTAATAATATTTTCCGACTCATCCATATTAATGATTCGGCAAGGAATGCTGAGCGTAATACCTAAGCCTTTATTAATGAGGAGCCGGATTAAGGTATTGTTTTTCATGAGTGCTCTTATTTTGTCGTAATAGCTTAAAGCTTCCAGAGCATCTGCTGCTGGCTTGTCAGCCTTTTTAGCGTCTTTTGTTTTCTCAGGAATGGTGGTTGAAGTTCCGTTAGGTTGTATGCTGTCAGCATCTTTAGTTAGGTTAGGCGGCAAAGGAATTTCATGTGTGGAGCTTGTATTGTTCTTGCGATGTTCGATTTGCTCTCCAAGTTGGATGCCAGATAATATACGGAAATCAACAAAGTCAGAACCATTTAGCGAATGAAGCAATTGCTCAAGCGCTGCAGCGTTGTTTTTCCCTTCTACAAGCACCTCAATATTAAAAATAAAGGATGCTCGGTCTTGTGAAGAGTTATGTTTTTCCATAGGACCTCCGGACGATTCGATATAGTACTAATATACCACTAAATCGATTTTTCATGTAGTAGTGAGCAGCGATAACTCGAGTGATGCAAGAAAATGTATCCGCATTCAAATGGATAGATACAGGAATTAGATTAAATCTGTGCTATACGGTATAAAGACCTAACTAGTTATAATAAAGTTATGGCTGATCTATTTTAGCATATATTATTATTTCTTTGAAACATTAAACGAAAGTTGTGATGTAAAGATTAAATGCGGAATAAATGTAAAATTTTATAAAAATAAAAAAATGGATTGTTGGTCTCGATATATTATATGGTCTTTGTATGGGAAGGGTTAGACAGGTTAAAAGTAGTGAAAAAGCTAGAGTCACTTTGCCTTATTGAAGGTAGAAGTGGCTCTATTTTTAGGTATGCTCCAAATGACTATTATTTGGAAGATAAGGCTTGAGTACAATCAATAACTGAGGAAAATTCATTTACTATTAATAGAGTCTGCCGATAGAGGGGTAGAATATTCTCTGTTTCTGGGAGAATTTTTTTTTAAACGATTTGTTTTATATAGATTAATGATAGGGAAATTGGGATTGAATATTTTCATCGATTCTAATTTTTAATGATATATGTATTCAAGATAGTTGTACAAAGGATGGGGCTAATGGATATGTATTGTGGCAGCTCGAAACTTAACAGATCGCAATGTTCAAGTAGCAATTGTTCATGCTCCGGTTCATTAAGCTGCGACGGGACGCATAAGAAGGGGATTACTGGCGCGACGGGGGCGACAGGTGTAACGGGAGTAACTGGAGTGACGGGTGCAACAGGAGCAACAGGAGCAACAGGCACGACAGGAGCGACGGGGGTAGGAGTAACGGGTGCAACTGGAGCAACTGGAGCAACCGGAGCTACAGGTGCGACGGGAGTAGGAGAGACGGGTGCAACGGGAGCAACCGGTGCTACAGGAGCTACGGGAGTAGGAGTAACGGGTGCAACGGGAGCAACCGGAGCTACAGGTGCGACGGGAGTAGGAGAGACGGGTGCAACGGGAGCAACCGGTGCGACAGGAGCTACGGGAGTAGGAGTGACGGGTGCAACTGGAGCAACGGGCACGACAGGAGCTACGGGAGTAGGAGTGACCGGAGCAACCGGTGCAACGGGCACGCAGGGAGCTACGGGAGTAGGAGCAACCGGTGCAACGGGCACGACAGGAGCAACCGGTGCCACCGGCGCTACAGGAGCAACAGGAGTAGGAGTGACGGGAGCAACTGGGGCAACGGGCACGACAGGAGCGACAGGAGTAGGAGAGACGGGTGCAACGGGAGCAACTGGTGCGACAGGAGCTACGGGTGCAACAGGTGGAACAGGAGCCACAGGAGCTACTGGCCCGAACTTTGCTGCTGAAGGGTTTTCGGCATATTTGTCTACTCTTACTTTATCAGCAACGGGTCAGCTTATTAACTGGTCTGTAGCGAATCCTTATTATGGAAATGCGAATTTCAATGCCACAACTGGCAATTACACGATACCGGTCACTGGTAGATATTCTATTTTAGCAACAGTAAATTATATAACGACTGCAGCAATTGGCGTAAGCCTCGGAGCTGGAATAAACCCTTTCTTTCTAGTTCAAAGAACATCGCCTACTACAACAAGTTTGGTTACGGGATTATTACCTATTTTGAATGTTAATATTGCGTTGCTTCTAACATTGAGAGCTGTACTTGGTAATGGAACAGTAACTTTGGCAGGTGAGGTTACGCTCTCCGCTGGAGATGTTATTGGGCTTTACTACAATGCGAACGGTCTGACAATATCACTTAATATAGGCGGCGGTTCTACGAATGGTGTAGTTTGGTCCATGCACGAGCTTACGTAATAATCAATCATTCATTTCGATAATGGAGGTCAAATCTACTAGGCATATGACCTCTTTTGGAATAAATTCAGATAATGTATAACCATGTGCCGGAAAGATACATTTAATATAAGTATGAACAGGAATATGTGTTTTTTGAAAGAGGGGGGAATATGCTGAAAAGGAGATACTGTTCAAGGAAAAAGCCCTTATTTGAATCAATGAATGTTCTCATGGTGAAACCCTCTTTTATACAAATAAATAAACAAAAATCAAAATATATAATAATGAAAAAATGCTGTAAAAAAAGAGCCCGAAGGAAGAGATGTTTCCCGATATTTCCGTGCCCTCCTAAGCGATGTCACAGACCAAGACCGAGACCATGTCCAAGGCCGTGTCCTAGACCTTGCCCGGATCCACCTTGCGTTGATCCTGCGACTATGCTGGTCGAAAAAGAATGCTGTGGAAATATATTACTCCAGGGTAATCTAACGGGACTTCAAATATGGGAGACAGATATTGAAGCAAAAGTTAAGGCGGCGCAAATTACTATATACTCGAGTCCATCGAGCACAGATCCTTTGGAAGTAGAAATTGTTGGTACAGAAACTAAACTAATGATTGTACCACCTGGCAATACGGTTAATTTTATTGGTGAAGGCATTAAGTCCGTAAAAGTTTCTGCAAAAGGCAATGAATTACTTTATATTGAGGGGAAATATGTAATTTCAACTACGATTGCTCTGCATTCGAACCCTATTCCATTAAATGAACAATAATAAAGGGTGGTTCTTCAATAAATGAAGAACCATCCTTTATTATTGAGCTATAAGATTAAAGACTATAACGGACAGTAATACAAAACTCCCCTTGTGCTGCTGCCGTCGTAGTTAAGGAAATGGTATTAAATCGTGCTACCGTAAATGATGCACTGCCTCCAACAGGAATAACTATAGTTTGAATAGCTGCTACGATTCCTGTTCTGAAGAAGCTTACTGTTAATGGTGCTGTACCGGTTTCATATTTAACATATCCTGTACCATTGATGGTTTGTGATATATTGTTCGAATAAATGATTTGGGTCCCAGCTGCAGCTAATTGCCAATTCGAGCACACTTTATCTTGCACAATGACTTTGTCTGAGCAACAACTAAGTGTAGAATTTGCTTCACACATATTCCTTTATCCCTCCACTCGTTTATTTTATTGGACAGGGTAACGGGTAGTTATGCAGAACTCCCCTTGATAGGTACCTGGTGAAGCTGCTGGAAGCGTTATTTGAATGGCACTGAAGCGCCTATACGTAAAAGCAAGACTCGTTCCGGGAGAGAGTGTAAATGGAGCAGCATTGATTGGAGTTCCCGTGCTGTCGAGAAAATCAAATGTAATATCATCTGGACCGATGTCGTATTGCAAATACCCGGTACCGACAATATTTTGATTAATATTATTTGTGAATACGACAACTAGGACGTCAGCAGCGACAACGGTGCCACTCCAGGGGGTACATACTTTATCTTGTACAAAGTTTTTATCAGCACAACAAGTTAAAGCAGTTGCAGAATTATTACAACCCATACCTAAATCCCTCCTAATTATAATATCTAACTATTTAATGCAGGCATTAACCTGCCCGCTTGGACATCTGCCTGAGGTAGGAAATATCTTTTAAACAAGAAGTTATTCGTTATTGCAATTTCTATGGGTAATAGAATCAGAAAAGGATGCTTACTCGTTTTAGGAGGAGCAATTGAATAAACACTTCGCCTTTATTGATATTTATTAGTTCTTTACGAAGTAGGACACTGGTATGATCTCCAATCTAAGTATATACATAGAGGTCTTACTGGCTCTGACTATTTAAATGATAAGGCTATAATGGAAAAGGTTAGAGCTGAAAAAATGGATCAGAACAACAGATTATTTTTCTAAGAGACTATCATGAAAAATATAGCAGCAACATTTTTGAAATTGAAGCTGACCCATACACAATCAGTATTACGAAACAGATTAAATGTGATTATATTAGGTAGTGAAATCTCGGTTTCATTTGAGGGGATGAGGAGATGAAAATCAACAAGAAGTATAAGTATTGGGTATTTTATTATGACGAAACAAATGACGATGATAGGCAGCGTGTTGCTGCGATTTGGGATGGAGAATGGCATGGAATAGAATTGCTGGATAAGTCTGATGCTGAATTGAAGGAATATCTGACAGAAGTAATTGATGATTACAATGTATACACAGGTGAAAAAATCAATGGAAATTTGATTAAACATGCGATAACAGAGGCTAAGAAGATTAAAGAAGAACTAAATTTTAATGAAATACGTTTAAATGGAATAATTAAAATGAAAAATAATAAAATCTAGTCTGTATAGCCATGCGACTCCCAACATGCAACAAGAGCTGGCAGTGCAGATTGATTGACTTATAAATTTGTGACCGCATTTGTGATTTCACCCCTCAACCACTGCATAAATAAGCAAACATCCAACACTGCAAACTTACTTTTGCATATACTGATGTTGCAGTGCATTGCCTTTTACATTATGTAAAAGAAGGGGGTGGATCCTATATGATGCGGATGGTTCCTTTCACACTGGAGAATGGAGAAACCGTACTTGGCGTTGAAGTGAAGCTGCCCAAAACAACTTTGCTCGCTATCATGACGGACAAAGGATATATTATGTGCGGTGCGCTTGATGTTTCTCTGCTTAATGAGCGACTCAAAGACCGGGAAATTATAGCTGGCAGAGCTGTCGGAGTAAAAACGTTGGAAGAGTTGATGGAAGCCCCTTTGGAATCCGTTACTTTAACAGCAGAGACAAAGGGTGTTGTAGTAGGCATGAAAGGCTCGGAAGCGCTCCAATTGATGCTTTAACAAAAAGAAAACAAAGAGCCCCAATCAAGCTGTACGCGTAAATGCGGCGAACAACGGATTAGGGCTTTTATTATCTAGTGATTATTCAAAAAGTTTGCGAAGATTAACATCGTATGGCGCTTGGACGATGCCTTTTTCAGTAATAATGGCAGTTACATATTCATTAGGCGTTACGTCGAAGGCCGGATTGTATACTTTAATGCCCTGAGGAGCAGTACGTTTGCCGAAGCCTTCTGTAATTTCTTCCGCGTTGCGTTCTTCAATTGGAATTTCAGAACCAGTCGGCGTATTCAAATCAATTGTAGAAAGAGGACTTGCTACATAAAAAGGAATGCCGTGAGCTTTAGCGAGTACAGCTACGCTGTACGTTCCGATTTTGTTAGCTACATCACCATTTGCAGCAACGCGGTCAGTACCTACGATAACCGCATCTACCCAGCCCTTAGCCATAATCATACCCGCCATGTTGTCGCAAATAAGCGTCACATCGACGCCTGCCTGCTGCAATTCAAATGCTGTTAACCGAGCGCCTTGAAGGACAGGACGCGTTTCGTCAGCATATACACGCAGTGTAATACCGCGTTCCAAGGCTAAGTAGAAGGGTGCAAGAGCTGTGCCGTATTTAGCCGTTGCCAAGCCGCCAGCATTACAGTGTGTCAAAACGCCCATATCATCTTTAAACAATGATAGTGCATGTTCACCGATCATTCTGTTTGTTTCTTCATCTTCGCTTTGAATCGCGATTGCTTCCGTTAGCAATGCGGCTTTGCTTTCCTCAAGCGACAAGCCTTTCTCGATGTAAGAAGCGGCAGCTGCTTTCATGCGATCAAGTGCCCAGAACAAGTTAACAGCGGTTGGTCTTGAAGTCGCGAGATATTCTGCTTGCTTGACGACTTGCGCGAGCCATGCCTCAGTGGTTTGCTCATCTCGGCTGCCTAGAACGACGCCGTAAGCTGCTGAAATGCCGATGGCTGGAGCTCCGCGTACTTTTAAGTGACGAATCGCTTCCCATACATCCTCTGCTGTCGTTAAAGGCAAATAAACGATTTCTTCTGGCAAAAGCCGTTGGTCAAGTAAATCAAGCCTGTCTTCGGTCCAGATAACCGATTGCAAGCCAGCATAATTATTTGTTGTCATGGTGTCATTTCCTCTCTGTGTTCAATCATTTATTTGCAAGTGATAAGGCAACGTCAATAATTTCCTCAATGGATTGCGTATTGCGGTTGTTGCGAATCAGCGATGTTCCAATAGCAAGAGCGAGGCGCTGAGCTTTCTCTTTAGCAGCTGCATCAGGGATACGATCTACATCGATTACATGAGACAAACCGACGATTCGGCGTACGATTTTGCAGCCTGCAAAACCAACAGCGTCCTGCAGCAAACGATTCATATAGTAATCTTGGTAGCCTGGTGTTGAAGAAGCAATACGATCGAGACCATGCTCATCCCATAATGCACGGAATTTTTGATCGAATAGATTCCACAAATCACGCACCGAATCGGTCAAATAACGACGGAAGTCATTTCTCGTTTCTGTATCCGTGCTCCAATGCTCTTGCCCTGCAAAGTTGAGAAGCAAATTCGCAATAACAGCACCGATATCAAAGCCGATAGGGCCATAATAAGCGAATTCAGGATCGATGACCTTTGTAGATTCAGGCGTTACGAAAACACTGCCCGTATGAAGATCGCCATGCAACAGCGCTTGTGCATTTGTTAAAAATTTGTCTCGTAGAATCGCTACTTCAAAATGAAGCTGTGAATCCTGCCAAAGCGTCTCAGCAGCATCCTGAATAGCTGGATCAAAGCTGTTGTTAGGCGAATTCGTATAAGGATCGTCGAATATGAGATCCTCTGTTATTTTACATAACTCAGGATTAATAAAAGCTTTTACGCGCTGCTTCTTTTCCTGCTGGTTCATGCCAAGATCAGAGGTGAAAAATAAAGTCCGCGCCATAAATGTTGAAATATCGTCCGCGAATTTAGGATAACGTGTTCCGCCAATCAACCCTTGACGCATGATAATATGATCGCTGAGATCTTCCATAATGGTGAGATAGAGCTCAGGGTCATATTTATAAACGTTTGGAACAAGTCCAGGAGCAAGCTCGCCTTCCAAAATAAGCTTATCACTTTCAATACGTGCACGATCGAGTGTAAGCGGCCAAGACTCACCAACAACTTTAGCATAAGGAAGCGCCTGTTTCATAATAAGGCTCTTGCCGCTGCTAGAATCAACGATGTGGAAAACCAAGTTTAAATTACCGTCTCCAATTTCTCGGCTGGTTAAACTTGCCCCCTTTGGGAAATAACCGTCAAGCGAAAGAGCTATTTGAATGGCTTCTTGTTCTGTTAATGGATGATATGCAGACACGGCTGTCCACCTCCGGTTTATAGTAGTTGGGCAGCAATGCCCAGTATTCATCTCAACATAGTATAATGTATATTATTTCGCCTTGGAATACCCTCATTTGATATAATGTTATCAATTATAGACAAGTTGGATGGAGGAAGTATAGTGACTGCAAAAAAAGAACAACAGCCGATCGCTTTGAAAGAGTGGGCTGTCAGTGTAAAAGCGCTCGCAGAGGGGCAGCAAATTATCGTTATGCGTAAAGGCGGAATCATTGAAGAAACAAGAGATTTTCAGCTTATTAGCCCTAGCTTTTATTTAATGCCTGCTTACGAGCACCAGAAGAAACATCTTCTAAAGGAGCAATATGTTGACGGTTTGGATGAAACGTTAGCGAATTGGTCGATAGACATGGAAACGATTAAGCTAGAAGCTTACGCTGAGGTCGTTGAAGATATTGAAGTAACGGATCAAGAAACACTCGATCGTTTACGCGATTTGCATATATGGACAGATACGTTTGCAGAGGAAAGATTGCGCTGGAAAAAAACCAAGCCGCTGCATGTTTTATTGCTTCGAGTTTACCGATTGGAGACGCCTTTGGAAATTTCGATGAGGCCTGCTTATAATGGATGCAAATCTTGGGTAAGAATGGAAAATGAAATACCATCTCCAAAGATGCTGCCTGTACTGGATGAAGAAACCTTTCTGTTTGAAGTTCAAAAAATTAAAAATGCATTGGCATAAAAGATTTATTTTGATCAAAGGATCTTACGAGGAAAACCCATCTAATTGCCGATTAAAGGTGAAATAGGAGAAATATAAGCCGAAATCAACCTTTAGCTTTTCGTTTTATATCTACAATAAAAAGACATTATCAATGAATCAAAGACATCTCACATTGATTTATAACAAAAACTATATTAAAATGATTATTGAGAATCATTGAGAATCACTCTATAATAGAAAGTCTATTATTTATAGAAGTGACTGAGCGAATTAAACCAACCTTGGAGGGATCAGCATATTATGTCTACTCATTTTGTCATTGATGGTCTGAAAGCGGCTATCGACGGAAAAGAGATTTTGAAAGGTATTAACCTAGAAATTAAAGGTGGAGAAATTCACGCGATCATGGGCCCGAACGGTACCGGTAAATCTACACTGGCATCCGCTTTGATGGGACATCCTAAATATGAAGTAACAGAAGGAACGGCAGTACTAGATGGCGCTGACATCCTTGAAATGGGTGTTGACGAGCGCGCACTTGCTGGTTTGTTTCTTGCAATGCAATATCCAAGTGAAATTCCAGGCGTAACGAACTCTGACTTTCTACGCAGTGCGCTAAATGCACGTCTTGGCGAAGGCAATGAAATCTCGTTGATCAAGTTCATTCGCAAAATGGAAAGCAAAATGAAAGAGCTTGAAATGAATGCTGAATTCGCTCACCGTTACCTTAACGAAGGTTTCTCAGGCGGCGAGAAAAAACGTAACGAAATTTTGCAAATGATGCTTCTTGATCCAAAAATCGTTGTTCTTGATGAGATCGATTCAGGTCTTGACATAGATGCACTTCGTATCGTATCACAAGGCGTAAATGCTATGCGTTCGGAAGATCGCGGTTTCCTTATCATTACTCACTATCAGCGTTTGCTTAACTATATTACTCCAGACTATGTACATGTTATGATGCAAGGCCGTATCGTTAAATCGGGTGGTCCTGAGCTGGCTGAGCGTTTGGAAAACGAAGGTTATGATTGGGTAAAAGAAGAGCTTGGAATCGAAGATGAAACGGTCGGTCAGGCTTAAGCAGAGAAGGGGGCAAAACGGATGAGTACACAACTATCAACGCAGGCCAACCGTCAAGCTGCTGAAGCGCTGGCACGTAGTAAAGGCGAGCCGAACTGGCTTGTTGAACTGCGCGGAGAAGCGGCAGACCTTGCCGGAACACTCGGATGGCCTAAGCCGGAGAAGGTTCGTATTGAACGGTGGAATTTGACAGCACTAGGAAACTACGAGCAACCGACAACGGTTGGAGCAATTAGCGAACTTCCACAAGCAGTTCGTGAATTGATCACAGAAGGAACTGAAAATTTGCTTGTTCAACGTAATTCCGGCATCGTATGGAATCAGTTTTCAAACGAATTGGCTAGCAAAGGCGTTATTTTCACAGATTTGGAGACGGCATGCAAAGAGCATGGCGACCTCGTTCAAAAATATTTGTTCCAAGCAGTAGCGAAGGATGAAGATAAGCTTACAGCACTTCATGCAGCACTTTGGAACGGCGGCGTATTCGTTTACGTTCCCAAAGATGTTGAAGTTGAGCTGCCGCTTCAAGCGATTTTCTACAATGATAATGCTGAAGCGACATTTGCTCCGCATATCTTGATCGTAGCGGACAATAATAGCCGAGTGACATATGTGGATTGTGTTGTATCCGAACCGGGAGCAAGCAGTGCTCCTTTCGTACATCCATCTGTTGTTGAAGTGTTCGTAAAGCCAGGCGCTCATGTTCGTTTCAGCTCCATCCATCATATGGCTGAGACGGGCGTGGATATGTCAATCCGTCGTTCGGTCATTGAAAATGACGGCCAAATGGAATGGATTATCGGTGATTTGAATGACGGAAATACGTTGTCAGACACGAAATCCATGTTGAAGGGCACAGGCTCTACTTCTGATGCAAAAGTAATCAGCGTAGGCAAAAATGCTCAACAAAACAGCTTGACTACGCAAGCCGTTCACTTCGGCAAAAGCTCTGACAGCAACATGGTAACACGTGCAGTAATGAAGGATTCCGCTTCAGCGATCATTAACGGAATTACAAAAATCGAGAAGGGTGCGACGAAAGCGAACGGTGTACAAACCGAGAAGGTGCTCATGTTGAGCCCTAAAGCGCGCGGCGATGCCAATCCGATTTTGCTTATAGATGAAGATGATGTAACAGCAGGCCACGCAGCAAGCGTGGGGCAAGTAAACCCTGAGCAGGTATATTACCTAATGTCTCGCGGTATATCTAAGCAAGACGCTGAACGTCTAATTATTTACGGCTTTTTGGCTCCAGTCGTATCGGAAATTCCAGTCGAGGCGGTACGCGGTCAGCTTCAGCGTTTGCTCGAAAGGAAGCTAGAGGGATGAATATAAATGCGATTCGGGAGCAGTTCCCGATATTGCATCAAGAAATAAACGGGCACCCGCTCGTTTATCTGGACAGCGCGGCATCTTCGCAGAAGCCGCGCTCCGTCATTGATGCGGTTAATCGGTACTATGAGCTGGATAACGCGAACGTTCATCGCGGTGTGCATACACTTGGTTCCAGGGCGACTGATGCCTATGAGGGAGCGCGCGAGAAGGTAGCGAAGTTTCTGAATGCGGGAGCACCGGAGCAAATTATTTTCACACGCGGTACTACAACAGCATTAAACTTGGTTGCTTCAAGCTATGCACGCAGTGTATGCGGTGAAGGTGATGAAATTGTCATCACACCTATGGAGCATCACAGTAATTTAATTCCGTGGCAGCAGGCTGCTAAGGCCACTGGCGCAACGTTGAAATATATCCCGATGCAGCCCGATGGTACCATTTCTCTTGAGGACATTGAGAAAACGATCACTCCACAGACGAAGGTGGTTTCCATCACTTACGTCTCAAACGTGCTCGGTCTCATAAATCCGATTAAAGAAATTACCCAAATTGCGCATCGTAACGGTGCCATTATGGTCGTGGATGGCGCTCAGAGCACACCGCATATGAAGATCGATCTCCAAGATTTGGATGTTGATTTTTATGCTTTTTCTGGTCATAAAATGTGTGGTCCTACCGGCATCGGCGCATTATATGGCAAGAAGGCACTGCTTAACAAGATGGAGCCGATTGAGTATGGCGGCGAGATGATTGATTTTGTTGATCTTTATGAGTCTACGTGGAAAGAGATTCCGTACCGCTTTGAAGGCGGCACTCCCATTATTGCGGGTGCGGTTGGACTCGGTGCTGCAATTGACTTCCTACAAGAAATTGGACTAGATGAAATTGATCAGCATGAGAGACGTTTAGCCACATATGCTTACGAGAAGCTATCTTCGCTGGAAGGCATCACATTGTACGGTCCGAAGCAAAATCGTGTAGGACTCATCACATTCAACTTGGATGATGTACATCCGCATGATGTTGCGACCGTGCTTGATTCCAAAGGCATTGCGATTCGTGCAGGCCATCACTGCTGCCAGCCGCTAATGCGTTGGCTGAATGTATCGGCAACGGCAAGAGCAAGCTTTTATTTATATAATACTGAAGATGAAATTGACCGCTTAGCCGATGCCTTACTACAAACAAAGGAGTTCTTCGGTCATGCAATTGGATGATTTATATCGCAGAGTCATTATGGATCATTATAAAAACCCTCGAAATCGCGGTACCTTGGATGAAGAATCAGTTACCATCAACCTGAATAACCCTACCTGTGGCGATCGTATTTCGCTGCAGCTGCAGGTCGTAGACGGCCAAGTTGCCAATGCGAAGTTCAGTGGTGAAGGCTGTTCGATCAGCATGAGCTCTGCATCGATGATGACAGAGGCGATAAAAGGAAAAACATTTGATGAGGCGCTTGCCATGGCTGAGAAATTCTCAGCTCTAATGAAAGGCGAACCGGTTGAATTTGATGAATATGAAGAATTGGATGCACTTTCTGGTGTAAACAAATTTCCTGCAAGAATTAAGTGTGCGACACTAGCGTGGAACGCCTTACGCAAAGGGATCGAGCAGCAAGAATCACATTAAACTAGATTTATGAGGAGCGTGAATGACCATGGCTAAATCAATGCCGGAAATGGAAGATTATAAGTATGGTTTCCGTGACGAGCACAAAGCCGTATTCGAATCAGGCAAAGGTTTAACGGAAGAAATCGTGCGTACGATTTCGGATATTAAAGGTGAGCCGGAGTGGATGCTGGATTTCCGCTTGAAATCACTTGAGCAATTTTTCAAAATGCCAATGCCTAAATGGGGCGGCAACATGGATGAGCTTGATTTTGACGACATCCAATATTATGTTCGTGCTTCAGACAAGCAAGGGAAAACATGGGAGGAAGTTCCTTCCGAAATTAAAGAAACATTCGACAAGCTGGGTATTCCAGAAGCTGAGCAAAAGTTTCTAGCCGGCGTATCGGCTCAATATGAGTCCGAGGTCGTTTATCACAGCATGCAAGAGGATCTTGAGAAGCAAGGCGTTATCTTCACAGATACAGATACTGCTCTTCGTGAGTATCCTGAGCTTATGAAAGAATATTTCGGAACGATTATTCCTCCGAATGACAATAAATTTGCTGCTTTGAACAGTGCGGTATGGTCAGGCGGAAGCTTTATCTACGTACCAAAAGGCGTAAAATGCGAAGTGCCTTTGCAGGCATACTTCCGTATTAACTCCGAGAACATGGGTCAATTTGAGCGTACGCTTATTATTGCCGATGAAGACAGCTCCGTTCACTATGTTGAAGGCTGTACAGCTCCAGTCTACAGCACAAACTCTTTGCACAGTGCGGTAGTTGAAATCTTGGTTAAGAAAAATGCACGCGTTCGTTACACAACGATCCAAAACTGGGCACCGAATATCTACAACCTTGTTACAAAACGTGCGGTAGCTGATGAGAATGCAACGATGGAATGGGTAGATGGCAACATCGGCTCCAAGCTGACGATGAAGTACCCAGCTGTTGTCCTTCGCGGTCGCGGCGCAAAAGGTATGGTATTGTCCATTGCCGTTGCCGGCAAAGGCCAGCATCAGGATGCAGGGGCCAAAATGACTCACCTTGCACCAGACACGAGCTCGACAATTATTTCCAAATCAATTAGTAAACACGGCGGTAAAGTAACATACCGTGGTCTTGCATCCTTCGGACGCAACTCCGACGGCGCGAAAGCTAATATTAAATGTGATACGCTTATTCTCGATAACGAATCAACATCAGATACGATTCCTTATAACGAGATTTTGAACGATAACATCACACTTGAGCATGAAGCAACAGTGTCGAAGGTTTCTGAGGATCAATTGTTCTACCTCATGAGCCGTGGTCTAAGCGAAGCGGAAGCAACGCAAATGATCGTAATGGGTTTCATCGAGCCGTTCACGAAAGAACTGCCGATGGAATATGCGGTAGAGATGAACCGTTTGATCAAGTTCGAGATGGAAGGTTCCATCGGTTAACGATAAACTCAACAGGAAAAAGGGGGCTGTCCCAAAGTAGAATTTTCTACTTTAGGGCAGCCCCTTTTCAATGTGCATTTTCATCGTCTATTTTTCTTTTAGGAGCTTTACTGCTTTCTCGAAGTAGCTGCCAAGCTTAGGGGGTTCTTCCATGTTGCCTTAATACCATCCAAAATCCATTCCTTATCTGGACGGATCGGAGTCAAAAGCAGCTGCTGATTGTATAATTCTTCTTCGATTAGATTTAAATAAAGGGAAGATGCCACAACTTCTGGCTCAATAATTTGAACGGTAATTGCAAATCGAATCGGTGGCAACGAGTCCAGCTGCATATTGCCTGCTCTTACTGCAATAGGCTGACTAATAATTAGCTTCAAATAAACATCTTTGTCTATTTCATACCACGCTAGCTCGTGCTTTTGTTCTGCTTTCTCGATCCATTCATCCATCGTATTTTTCTCTTGTTTAGTCCAATTTGTTGCGATTAAAACACGATAAGAATCATTTTGATTGATTACTTTTTTGTCCATTACAAGTCCTTCGACCACTTTCTCTGGCTCTGACCAAGATAGTATTTCTCGAATCTTAATCGTGTCAGAAGGAGATAGTCTGAACATCGTATGCGAGTCATCTAAATTAACAATTGAATCTGTATTATCATCACCGATCAAAAGATAATATTCCGAGCTGCCGATTATTACTTTATAAGTTGGAGCTGCCATTTTCACGATACCTTTTAATGGTTCAGCTTCTTCAAAAGCTTTTTTAAATACTTCTACAAGGTCGGCTTCCGTTATGGTCTGATAGATGGTTTCAATAGCTGCCTTGCTGCCATCAGCATTTTTGAGGTTATAAATGACAACTTTTTCGCTGATACGATTTGGCTGTTGGCTCGGCTCATTACTTGCTAGCTCGCTTGGTTGAACAACAATTGGTGTATTGCTAATTGCTTCGGATTTGCATCCGGTCATCATTAAAGCGGTAATGATTATTGCTAAAATGCTTCTCACTCTATCACCTCTAGTCTTAAATTGCATATTTGGTATCATTTAAAATAACAACGATAAAATCATTGTATAAGTTGCGAACGTGGTTGATAAGAATAAGCGGCAGCATAAAAAAAACCCGCAATCGCAGATATGATCTGCAATTCGGGTTGTTTATGAAACATTTAAATATAAACCTGCTGGATTTCATACTCACGCTCAATGGCCATATCGATGAATTCTTCACCAATTTGAATAAGCGGGCGGAAAAACTCGGTAGGGTGAGTCATGACAATAATTCCACTTTCTCCACCTACAAGCTCGATTCTTTTTCCTATGAAGTTAGGCATCATATGTTTAATAAAGGTGTGGGTTGTATAGGGATCAAGCTCTTTGAAGCTCAGCTGATAAAGTTCCTTTAGTACAAAAAGCAAATCACGCTTCTGTTGATACACGCGCTGGGAAATCATCGCACTGTAAATATCGACTACAGCAATGATTTTGGATACGGGATGAATCTCATTACCCTTCAGACCTTGAGGATATCCAGTGCCATCATTTCGCTCATGATGTTGAAGTGCTCCAATGGCTACAAATGGTTCATCCAGAGAGTCTAAAATAATTTCATGTCCGTATAAGGTGTGTCTCTTCACTTCTTCGTACTCTTCATCAGTCAGCTTCCCAGGCTTATTTAAAATGCTCTCTTCAATTCGGCATTTTCCGATATCATGGAGGAAGCCGGCATTGCCGATTCGAACAGCTTCTTCATTGGAGTATCCGACCCAAGTAGCGAGATAATAGGATAACATGCCGACCTGCACGGAATGCTGATACGTATAATCATCTTTAGAATTAAGCAATAGAAGCATAGATACAACATCACGTTCCATTTGGAGGTTGCTCAGCAGAGGCTGGAAGATGGACGTTACTTCCTCGACATCCACTTTTCCTTGCTGATTCGCTTTCGTGAATAATCCCTCAAAGCTTTTGACAGCGTTTTCGTAAAGGGGCTGAACGGTAGGAAGCCACTTGGGATTTATTGTAGATTCAAGTGTACGACCTTCCGTTTCTTCGCTTACTCTTTCATCTATATCAATATAGTCCATTTGATGTTGAAATAATCTTGATATATCTTGGTTATTGAGTACTGTTCCTTTGGAGAGTACATGAAGTCCGTAATTGTTGAAAGTGTCATTGCTTAAACGGTCTCCATTTATTAATTCTGTAACATGAACTCTCATCGAGACACCTCATTGGTAGTAGTAGAAAAGATATACCTACAATAGTAGCAATGATTGATCGGATTGGCAATATGAGGGTATTATAATAGCGACTAATTACCTAATAATTCAGCATAAAGCGACCTTGCTTTTGATAATTGATCTGTTCCTTGGACGATGGCTCGGCCATCCTGGAACAGGACTAAGGTCAAATCAGCCTCTAGTTCAATTCGCAGTAAAAAACGATTGCGTGTTATTGTGCCAACCGGCTTTAAACGTTCAGCTAACTCTTCCAAGTTCAGTAGAGCATCTTGACTCGGTGTAATTTGCACAGAATGGCGACCGCATAGAGCAGCAGCTGATCCCGACATTGGATCTTCCAAAAATGCGAACTGCCTATTTCCGCAGCAGTCGCAATGGCTTCGCTTCGATTTGGCCACAGAAATAGGAAGCCAAGCATGATTCCATAGGTCAACTTGAAATAAGGTGCCGTGTAGTGCGTTCTTGTTGCCTGAGAGCAGCTTAATGGCTTCCGTAGCTTGAAGAGAGCCGATAATGTCAACGACTGGAGAGATGACACCTGCCGTTTCACAAGTATCGGTCGTACCAGGCGGAGGCGGTTCATTGAACAAGCATCGGTAGCAGGGGGATTCGCCTGGTATAATCGTCATCGTCATGCCGGATGCGCCGACGGCTCCGCCATAAATCCAAGGAATGCTGTACTTCACGCTATAATCATTAATTAAATATCGAACAGAGAAGTTATCACTGCCATCAACAATAAGATCAACATCAGTGAGTAATTCCTCCGCATTCATTGCCGTTAAATCAGCAACTATCGGATCAATGAAGACAGAGCTGTTCATGGCTCGCAAATGTGCAGCAGCGGCCTCTGCTTTGGGAAGCAGCGATAATACATCTTCTTCGGTATACAGCATTTGCCGCTGTAAATTACTCCATTCAATAATGTCCCGGTCTATAATACGCACATATCCAACGCCGGATCTGACCAGATGCTGGGCGATGACAGAACCAAGCGCACCCATGCCAACGACCGCTGCGCGACTGCCGGCAAGCAGCTGTTGTCCTTTCCCTCCAATGGGAGAGAAGCGGACTTGTCTCGCATAACGAGCTGATCCCACGCCCGATATTTCAAGCGCAGCGTTATTTTGTGTGATTGGATTGTTCATTTTTGCTAATCTCCTTAAAAGCATCGTGAAGCCATATTCGACTCGCCTAGTTGTAAATTTAAAAGTCCTTTAATTGTTCAGTAGGATTCCACGGACCAAGCTGATGCCCTTTCCATTCTGATCCGTCTTCCCAAATTTCTTTCTTCCATATAGGAACGATTTGTTTAAGACGTTCAATGGCATAGCGGCTCGCCTCGTAGCAGCTGTCACGGTGGGGGGATGACACAGCGATAACGACGCTTGTCTCAGCGAGGCCAACTACGCCAATTCTATGGCTGATGGCACATAAGGCACCATGCCAGCGCTCGGCAATTTCATTGCCGATTTGCTGCATCGTTGCAACGGCCATCGGTGCATACGCTTCATATTCAAGCCGTACCGTACGCTGACCATGTGTCCATTCACGCGTTGTTCCTACAAATGCAATAGAGGCACCATTTTCCGGTACGATAACTTTTGCAAGCACAGCATCGGAGCTAATGACATCGTTTGTTACGATATAGCGCTCTATAGGCTCCTTGGCAAGCTCTTGTTTCTCTTCTCCTCCGGATACTGGCGGAAGCAGGGCTAGCTCGTCAGAGGCGTGTATGATCGTATCCTCGGCGGCGTAAACGTGGTTGCATGCGATAAAAGCTATCTGTATTAATGCTTGATGATCTGGGTATTCATCAGAAATGGCGGCCTTCAGATCGGATACGCTCATTTTCTCCAAATCAGATTGCAGCTGTATGGAAGGGACCCCAATTCGTTCGGGAAGCCCTGCAAATAATTTAATAATCCAGTCGTATTTCATGGTATAAAACCTCTCATCGTATAGGCTTGAAGCTGTTTATAGAATATCATAATTCAAGAAAAAATGTTATGCTTATACTCGTACAGAAAGGGAGTGAAGGTCATGCCGACATTGACGGATCGTTTTGGACGGGTACACGATTACTTACGTATTTCAGTAACGGATCGTTGTAATTTGCGATGCTTGTATTGCATGCCAGAGGAAGGAATGGAATTCACAGAATCAGAAAATTTACTTTCCTATGATCAAATTGTCGAGGTAGTTGAAGCGGGTGCGGCGCTTGGCATTACGAAGCTGCGCATTACCGGAGGCGAGCCGCTTATAAGGCCGGGTCTCGATGGTTTAATTAAAAGATTATCTGCCATAGCTGGCATTAAAGATATAGCATTAACGACGAATGGTGTTTTTCTAGCCAAACAAGCGGAAGCGCTTCGAGCAGCAGGCTTGAATCGTGTCAATATTAGTTTAGATACGCTGGACTCCACAAGATTTCGCTTTATTGCAAGAAGCGGGGAATTAAAACGTGTGATGGAAGGAATCGAAGCGGCAGCAGCAGTAGGCTTCGACCCTATTAAGCTGAATTGCGTGCTTCTTAAAGAAGTAAATGAGGATGAAATTGCCGCATTTTTAAAACTCGCCTACGAGCAGCCGATGCATGTTAGATTTATTGAATATATGCCAATCGGCCATGCGGATGAAAATTGGAAAAAGCATTATTTGCCGCTTTCGCGTGTACTGGAAGTAGCAGAGCAAGAGGGCTATACGATTAGCCGCGGACCAAACGTGCATGGAAACGGTCCTTCAGAGGATTGGCAAATGAAGGGCGGCCGCGGCTCCTTCGGGCTTATTCATCCTATCAGCGATCACTTCTGCAGCAATTGCAATCGGCTGCGCTTAACAGCGGATGGGTCCATTAAGCCTTGCTTATATTGGGTAGATGAGCTGAATGTAAGAGAAGCATTCGGGCATCCAGAGGAAATGCAGCAATTGCTGCTGAAATCGATGGACATTAAGCCGGAAAATCATGAAATGGCGGCTAAGCTGGCTGACAGCGCACAAACGCATATTCCTACCGAACGGCGGATGTCGCAGATTGGAGGCTGATGAGCAGCTGATGCATGAGATCAAGATTGAACATTTTGAGATAGGAATGTCCGTTACGACCCCAGAGGAGATGGCAAAACTTTCGGGCGCAAGCTTCCTTATTGCAGGCAGAGTGCCTGATGCTGAAGGTGAAGCATTTGACTTATATCAATGGTACGCTGCATGGATGAGGGACAATAATTCTGAGAATGCTGCAGCGTCCAAGACGCCATCTTATTTAATTGTAGAAGCGGCGGATTCTTTCGAGGCTACTATTCCATGGGAGCAGCTTGAGCAGGCGGCTGTGCTTTACCGGATTAATGGCTTGCCTTTGCAGAAGGCAGGCCCTATCCGCCTTTATGTGCCCAACGGCAGCAGCAAATGCTTAAATGTGAAAAGCATCGTTAAACTCAAAATTGGACACGATGAGCCAAATACGCAGGTTGAAGCAGCATATGGTTTTAAGCATACATTTTCGATGAATGATTTGCGTAATAACAAGTAGACTGGTTTTGTGTCGATGAGTACAGGCATTAAGGAGGCGTGCATGAATTTGACGGACAGTTTTCGTACAAGGGTAGTGCTTCTTCATAGCAATGATATACATAGTCGTCTGGAGCATGCCGCCAAGATCGCTTCATTTATCACAGAGGAAAGACGAAGCTGGGGCAATGAGCGAGTGCTTGCGGTAGACTGCGGAGACCATATGGATCGCATGCGAGTGGAGACTGAAGGCAGCGATGGGATTGTTAATGTAGAGCTTTTAAATCAAGCTGGTTATGAAGTAATAACACTTGGCAATAATGAAGGACTTACTTATTCTTCTCAGACAATTTCGGAGGCGTATACCGATCGCGCTCAGTTTGCTGTCGTTTGTGCCAATATGCACGAGGCCGCTACAGGTGAGCAGCCTGATTGGCTGCTGCCAAGCACTATCATTGATAAAAATGAACTTCGAATCGGTATCATAGGCGTCACAGCGGCCTTTTCTGACTTTTATTTCTTGCTAGGCTGGCAAGTATCTGATCCATTCGCGGCGGTGCAAGAACAGGCGGCAAAGCTGAGAGATAAGGTAGATGTGCTGGTAGTGATGTCCCATATTGGGATTACCTTCGATAAGCAAATGGCGGAGAAGCTTGAGGGCATCGATCTTATTTTGGGAGCACATACCCATCATTTATTAGAAGAGCCAATTGTTATCGGTAATACGACGATTTGTGCAGCCGGGAAATTCGGCGAGTATATCGGGCGAGTAGAAATCGGAATGGATGACGTTTCCTCGCGCCCAATGTTCCGCGCAACCTGCGTTCCTACGGCCGCAATGGAAGAGCATCCCGAAGCAGCCGCCATCATCGGCAGCTACCTAAAGGCGGGACAGCAGCGCCTAAGCCGGGTTATCGCCCGGCTTTCTGCGCCGCTGCCCGCCAGAGCCGAGCGGGAATCACCGCTCGGCAACCTGCTGGCCGCTGGCTTGCGCCGCTGGACCGATGCCGAGATCGGCATCGTCAACGCTGGACAGCTGCTCGGCGGCCTCGCGCAAGGGGACGTGACAGCGGGCGAATTGCACGCCCTCTGTCCGTCGCCGATTAATCCGTGCCTCATGCTCATCGCAGGCACGGATATAAGGACAGCGCTGGAGCAAGCGCTGCTGCCCGAATTTATCCATAAGCCGATCAAGGGATACGGCTTTCGCGGTGAAGTGCTTGGAACGCTTGCCATAGATGGCTTGTCCGTTACCTACGATTCGAACAGAATGCCGATGGATAGACTCATACAGGTAATAGTTAATGGAGAAACGCTGGATGATGAACGACTGTATAAGCTGGGAACGATCGATATGTTCAGTTTCAAGGCGGGTTACGAGTCGCTCGCCAACGCGGTGCAAGTGAACTATTACTTGCCCGAATTCATTCGAGACGTAATTGAAGCGCAGCTGCAAAATTCGTCTGAATTGGCGGAATGTTGTCAGCTAAGATGGGAAAATACCTCGATTTGACAAAGAAGATGAAAAATATCGACAATTCATGTCGAAAAAATAGTATAAAATGGTTGCGATTTTCCCGTATATCCCGTACATTAACATTACGAACGATTTTTTCCGATGTAATAGTTAGCCGACTTTTAATGGGGAAGGATCGAGAAAATGCGGTTGTTGCCAATAGCGAAATGCAGGCCGGGTATGAAGCTGGCCAAAAAAATATTTTCTCAAGAGGGTATCGTTCTTCTTGGCGAAAATATGGAACTGACAGAGAGACTTATATCCCGCTTGGATCAATGCGGAATTCAATATGTTTATATAACAGATCCGAAGACGGATGATATTGTGCTGCCTTCTTTAATTAGAGAGGAAACGATGCAAATCGCGCTGAAGGAAATTCGAACGAATTTCCGCGAAATGATGGATCGTCCTAAACGCAAAAAAGGCGTAACCTACCCCTATATTGCACAGCCATTTAAAAATATGATGAATATGATTATCGATGACCTCTCCGGTCATCAGGATGCCATGATCATGTTAATGGACATGAGCTCTGTTGATCATTATTTGTTCCAGCATTCTTTAAACGTCTGCGTTTATACGACCCTGCTCGGTATGTCGAACGGCTATTCCAAGGATGAGCTTACGACGCTTGGCATGGGCGCTCTTCTTCACGATATCGGCAAGACGCAGATTGCGATCGATGTGTTAAGAAAACCAGGCTCCCTCTCCAAAGAAGAGTTCGAAGCGATGAAGCAGCATGCGAGAATCGGTTACGAGCTGCTTAAGGATGAGCCTAACCTGCCGCTGCTTGTTGCCCACTGTGCATTCCAGCATCATGAGCGAATTGACGGAAGCGGTTATCCGCGCGGAATCAAAGGCAATGAAATTCATGATTATGCAAAGTGGATCGGGTTGGTCGATTCGTATGACGCCATGACAACAAATCGCGTCTACAGTGCTCCAATGCTTCCACATCACGCGATTGAGCGGCTTTATGCCGGTACGGGAACGTTATACGAGCAGCGAATGCTGCAGCTGTTCCGCGATAAGGTTGCTATTTACCCGATTGGAATAACAGTTAAGCTGCAAACAGGAGAGTCGGGTATCGTAGCAGATCTTAATCATTCTTACCCGCATCGACCTATTATTCGTATTCTATATAATGAAGCGGGCGAGGAACTGAAATCGCCTTACGAGATCGATTTGTCGAAGCAGCTCACGATGATGATCGTCAGCGTGAACGATGACGCGAGCGAAGTGCAGTTTGCCTCAGGCATTTAACGAAAGACAGATTGGGAGCCGCTTAGGGCTCCTTTTTGCTTCTTTTTTTGCCGTTTTATTTGCTTCCTTTGCAGTCGCGCATTACAATAACTAAAGAATGATTCATTCCAGAAAATAAGTCAGGTGCTGAAGAAAAATGAACACAATACAATTTCAACAATCAAGAACACCGTTATCCACACTTTCGCCAACGAATGATCCGTGGGATCCCATTCGTTCGTTGCAGCAATATGGAAGACATCGCTTAACAAGCGTCGAAATGACCGTTTCCAACTTATGCAATATGCGATGCGAGCATTGTGCTGTTGGAGATACACTTGTAATGACAGAACCCGCCAAGCTGCCGCTTAAGCAGATGCTGGACCGACTGGATGAAGTGGAGCATCTCGAAACGATAAGCATTACAGGCGGGGAGCCATCCTTCTCCGACCGAACGGTTCGTGATTACATGGTGCCGTTGCTTCAATACGCCCGCAGCCGCGGCATTCGCTCCCAAATCAATTCGAACGTGACGCTGCCTTACAGCCGTTATGAGCAGCTAGCTCCTTATCTAGATGTCATGCACATTTCGTTTAACTACACGTCTCCGGAAGATTTTCATCAAATTGGTTTTGCGAAAGCCAATCATCATGTATCGCTCGAAGCCGCGACCAAGCTTTATGAACGAATGATCGAAAACACGCGTCGCCTTAGCGAGACAGGTGTACTCGTTTCTGCGGAGTCTATGATCAATTACAAAACGTATAACAAAATTGATGAGATTCATCAGCTGATTGTGGATATGGGATGTCAGAGGCATGAGGTGCATCCGATGTATCCTAGCTCCTTTGCGAAGGATTTACCGGTTCTCTCACGCGAGCAAATGCTGGAAGCTATTGAACGCTTGCTGAAAGCGCGAGATCAATCCATTTGGATGCTGTTCGGCACACTTCCCTTTTATCCATGCAGTGACAGCAAATCAGAACGTGAACTGCTGCGAAGATTAGCGAATGAGCCAAATGTAACGGTACGCAACGATCCTGACGGCCGCAATCGGCTGAACGTAAATTTGTTTACAGGCGATGTATTTGTAACCGACTTTTCTGATGTGCCCGCTTTTGGCAACATCGGTTCGTCCAAATTGGAGGATTTATTTGATAAATGGCTGGACCATTCCCTTGCGCAAAGTGTGAATTGTCACTGCCCGGTCGCTTCATGCTGCGGACCTAACCTCCTTGTTAAGGATATGTACTATAAAGATGTTAATTTCCATGAGCGCAGCGCAGTGCTGGATTAGTATGAAAGAGCTGGTTTAAGAGTAGCGTAAAGTGCATATAAAAGAATAGAGAGGAGGAGAAGCTGTGTCTATTAAGACAATCGTATTTATCGCTTTAGGGTTATTGCTGCTCTATCTGTTTTTTACGGTAGGTGCTCCTTTCTTGCTTGCGCTTGTTGTAGCTATTTTTCTTGAGCCGCTTAATCAGCTGTTTATGAAAAAATTCCGAATGAATCGGCTGGTGGCAGCTACAATATCAAGCAGCCTCTTTACGGTTATTCTGATCGGACTAATCGCGCTGCTTGGCGTGAAAGTGGTAGCCGAATTGATAGCCTTTTTCAAAAAAGTGCCCCAATACTTCGAAAATGCCAATGGGATGGTAGACGATCTCATGTTTCAGGCACAATCGTTATATCAAAACTTCCCTCCTGACGCCATTGAAACGTTAGAGAAATGGCTAATGGAGCTAACGAGTACATTAACGAAAATGGTAGGTACGTTATCGAACACCGTTATCGCTTTCGCTTCAAGCATCCCGGGCATGTTCATCTTCTTTATCGTTTTCTTGGTAGCGGTATACATGATGAGCTTTAGTCTAAATACGATGAAGGCAACGGTGCTTTCATTATTTGAAGAAAAATCGCAGCCACAGGTCAATGATGTGCTGAACAATCTCAAAAAGTCGATTTTTGGTTTCTTGCGTTCGCAGTTTATTTTGAGTGCACTCACCTACATCATTTCGTTGATCGGTTTGCTCATACTTAATGTCAAATATCCGCTTGCTATCGCGCTGCTTATTATCATTGTTGATATTATGCCGATTCTTGGAACAGGTTCTGTACTTGTGCCATGGGGAAGTTATTTGCTGCTGACGGGCAATGTTTTTGTAGGGGTAGGGCTAATTATTCTATTTCTAGTTATTACCGTATTCCGCCGCATCGTAGAGCCTAAAATTCTCGGAGATTCTGTAGGGATCGGCTCATTGTCAGCGCTTGTAAGTTTATATGTCGGCTTCAAGCTCGTCGGTGTTATCGGTGTATTCATCGGACCGCTTGTCGTGATCATCTATATGGCAGCTCGAAGAGCTGGACTGTTCCAAATGAAATTCAAGCTATAGCCTTGGAAAAGCCGTGCCAAAGCCGTTGCTAGATACGTATGATACTGCAAAAAAAGCAGATCATGCAGGAGGCATACGAATAGATGGCACCCATTAAAGTTGCAATTGTAACACCAGGCTCCTTCCCGATTCCTTCATCAGGGAGCAGCTCGGTTGAGCGAGTGGTAGAGAAATTTGCCCCGCTGCTTAAGCCTTACGCGGAACCTCGTATATTTGGAAGACTGAGCAAGCGATTGCCTCGTCAAGGACAATTTAACGGTGTTGTATGTGAACGGTTTGCAGCGGGCAATAAGCAGCGATATATTCAAGAGGTAGGGCGTGCGGTTCACCGTTTTTCTCCTCACGTCATCGACGTCGAGAATCGTCCCCAATTTGTGCTGACGATGAAGCGATTGAATCCAGGCAAACGAGTCTGGCTTTATTTGCATTCCTCCACCTTCATTTCACCCTCCTATATTTCTTCTGCAAACTTGCATAAGTGCTTGCAGGCAGCAGATAGAATCATCGTAAATAGCGAGTTTCTAAGGCGAATTGTAGTGTCGAAAGCGCCAGAGGTCGCTTCGAAGCTGCGAGTCATTTATCCTGGGGTAGATACGGGCAGGTTCCCTTCACAATATTCCTCCGAAGGAGCCGCTAAACGGGAGAGTTTAAGGCAAAAGAGAGGATTGAATGGTAAAAAAGTGGTGCTTTTTATGGGGAGGCTTATTCCGCTTAAGGGCGTTCATCATCTTCTCAATATCGTGCCGCAGCTTGCCAAAAGCCATCCGGAGCTCGTCGTTATCATCGTAGGGAGCCCATTTTATGGCTCGCATCGCAAAACGGCTTATGCTCGCAAGCTTGAACAGCTTGGACGCAAATGTCCGGGTCATGTTCGTTTTGTGCCCTACGTGCCGCATTCGGAAGTGCCCAGCTGGATGCTCGTTGCCGATGTAGCGGTCGTTCCATCTGGACAGAGGGAGGCATTTGGGCTCGTTAATGTCGAGGCGATGTCCTGCGGCGTTCCGGTAGTCGCAACACGTGCAGGCGGAATGAAAGAAATTATCCGTAATGGCGAAACGGGTTATTTGGTCAATCAGCTTCATATCGAGCGAGAGCTGCGAGAAAAGCTGCATCTGCTGCTTCGCGATAAACAGCTCAGGCAGAAGCTGGGGCGCCGCAGCCGCGAGCGTGTGGAGCAGACATTTACATGGCGTCACACCGCTGATCGATGGGTAAGGCTGCTGAAGGAAAGCGGACTGTAGCAGGCTGTGTTTTTCCGCGGTTTGGAAAATAGAGGGTTGACACCCTTCTTTACTAAACGGTATAGTCAAACAAGGAAATCCACTAGGGGCGCCGTAATGGCTGAGATAAAGCGAATCGCTTTGGTCCCTTTGAACCTGATCTGGGTTATGCCAGCGTAGGAAAGTGGGATTGTGCGTTTATGCTTTGCGCGTGAAAGCTCTGCCGGAATCTGCTGAAGCCTCAGCTTATGCGGCAAGACTTTATCTGCTTAAGGGGAACCCTTGCAAGATAACACTCGCATGACGACACTCTTCGACCGCTCCTTTGCTGGAGCGGTTTTTTTGTTTGGCGCCAGTGAATCGATAAAGCTTTGTGGCCGCCATGCACGCTCCAGCAATTGCAGCTCTTGTAGCAGCCTAGCTACTTGTATAGCAGCGGTGTTTTAAACTTTCTCATATGCTTGCGTATGCCTCCAGGAGGAATTCTATTATTCCATTAGGAGGTTTTTGTTATGTCTATTTTTTCTACTCCGCTTCCGGGCAGCCGCAAGGTGTACGTCGAGGGCTCAAAGGGAAACATCCGTGTTCCGATGAGAGAAATTGCACTTGAAGCTAGTACTGGCAGAAATGGTGAAGAGCTGCCGAATGAACCTGTAAGAGTTTATGATGCAAGCGGTCCTTATACCGATGAAACGTATGAGGCAGATGTTCGGCGTGGTTTGCCCGGTATTCGCAGCGAATGGATTTTGCAGCGTGGTGATGTAGAGCCCTATGAGGGCAGGGAAATCAAACCTGAGGATAATGGATTTATTTCGGCTGAAAAAGCAGAGCAGCGAGGCGCGGAACGATTCCCGGGGTTAACGAGGAAACCGCTTCGTGCCAAAACAGGGCAAAATGTTACGCAGCTTCATTACGCCCGCAAAGGGATCATTACTTCTGAGATGGAATACATCGCTATTCGCGAAGGGATGAGTGCAGAGTTTGTGCGCAGCGAAATCGCGGCCGGCCGTGCCATTATTCCAACGAACATCAACCATCCAGAAAGTGAGCCGATGATTATTGGGCGGCAGTTTCACGTTAAAATCAATGCTAATATCGGCAACTCTGCTGTAGCATCTTCGATTGAAGAGGAAGTGGAGAAGATGACTTGGGCGACGCGCTGGGGAGCCGATACGATTATGGATTTGTCCACGGGGAAAAACATCCATACGACGCGGGAGTGGATCGTGCGGAATTCACCAGTTCCAGTTGGCACAGTGCCCATTTATCAGGCGCTGGAGAAAGTGAACGGCAAAGCAGAAGACCTTTGCTGGGAAGTATTCCGCGATACACTTATTGAACAAGCCGAGCAGGGCGTTGATTATTTTACGATTCATGCTGGTGTGCTGCTGCGCTATATACCACTCACGGCAAAGCGCGTTACGGGCATTGTCTCGCGAGGCGGATCAATTATGGCAGCTTGGTGCCTGGCACATCATAAGGAGAATTTCCTATATACGCATTTTGAAGACATTTGTGAAATTATGAAAGCATACGACGTATCATTCTCGCTCGGTGACGGCCTGAGACCCGGTTCTATAGCAGATGCCAATGACGCTGCTCAGTTTGCTGAGCTGGATACGCTTGGTGAGCTAACGAAGATCGCATGGAAACATGATGTACAAGTGATGATTGAAGGCCCTGGCCATGTGCCTATGCATTTGATCAAAGAAAATATGGATCGTCAGCTGGAAGTATGCGATGAAGCGCCTTTCTATACATTAGGACCGCTAACGACCGATATCGCGCCAGGCTATGATCATATTACTTCGGCAATTGGAGCTGCGATGATTGGATGGTTCGGCACGGCGATGCTTTGTTATGTAACACCGAAGGAGCACCTTGGGCTCCCGAATAAGGAGGATGTGAAGGAAGGCGTTATTACTTACAAAATCGCAGCGCATGCGGCTGACTTGGCGAAAGGGCACCAGGGAGCGAAGCTGCGTGATGATGCATTGTCCAAAGCGCGATTCGAGTTTCGTTGGCGTGATCAATTCCATCTGTCGCTTGATCCAGAGCGTGCGATGGCTTACCACGATGAGACGCTTCCGGCAGATGCAGCTAAATCTGCTCATTTCTGCTCCATGTGCGGGCCGAAATTTTGCAGCATGCGAATCACTCAAGATATAAGAGAGTATGCCGCGCAAAACGATATGGAAACAACGGAAGCCATTGAAGCGGGGATGAAGGAAAAATCAGATGCATTCAAGGCGGCAGGGAGCAAGATTTATGGTTGATTCTGTTCTTGATGCTTTTGCAGATCGTTATTCGAGGCAAACGAGATTTGCTTTGATTGGAGAGGCAGGCCAGCGGAAGCTGGCCGATGCCTCGGTGCTTATCGTCGGTGTAGGCGCATTAGGAGCTTCGCTTGCGCAGCATATGGTAAGAGCCGGTGTCGGGGAAGTTAGGCTGGTAGACAGGGATTTTGTTGAGCCGAGCAACTTGCAGCGCCAAATGCTTTTTGACGAGGCGGACGCGCTGGCTGTGATGCCCAAAGCAGTGGCAGCTGCCAGTCGGCTTCGCCAAATTAACAGCAGTGTAAACATTATGGCGACAGTAGCGGATGTGAATGCACAGAACATCGGGTTTCTAGCCGGAGGCGTTCATCTCGTCCTTGATGGGACGGATAATGCAGCGACAAGGCTGCTGGTCAGCGACCAATGCTTTAGTCAGCGAATCCCATTTGTTTATGGCGGTGTGGCTGGGGCGCAGGGCATGCAGGCAACATTAGTTCCTGGAGATACATCTTGCTTGCGCTGCTTAATCGGAGCAGATGATATGGAGCAGGAGGCAGATACTTGCGATACGGTGGGCGTACTCGCTCCAGCGGTGGAATGGATTGCATCTATACAAGCAGCTGAGGCGATAAAATGGCTCACTGGCAATGAATCGGCGCTGCGTAAAACGTGGTTAAGCATTGATTTATGGTCATTTCGAATGCGGGAATCGGAGCTGCCGACGTTCAGGGCCGAGTGTCCATACTGTGGCCAAACGGCTGTTGGAGCAATAGACGACAAGCGTTGTTTTGAAGCTGATAGAGCAGAAGACAATCAAATAAGCTCTACCGTATTATGCGGTAGGGATACGGTGCAGGTGACGTTAGGCAAGCCGTTTGATTTAAAAGAGGTAGAGCAAGCTTTGAGAGCGCTTGGCTGCACGCTCACCGTGAATCGGTATTTAGTGAAAGCGATGATCTCAAGCGGAGAGCAGCTGATTCTCTTCCCAGATGGACGGGTGCTTGTGCAAGGCACAGCGGATGCGGAGAATGCAATTAATCTCGTTAAAACGTTTTTATGAAATGGAAACAAATGATTTGTTTGATGAAAGGTTGTGTTTGAGAATGAGTAGACAAGGCTGGCGGAACTTCAAGCTCTACGCCATTACAGCGAAATCTAATCACCCTGGCAGATCAGTCGTTGAAGTGATGGAGCAGGCGCTGATTGGCGGAGCTCAAATGGTTCAGCTTCGCAACAAAACAGGGACGAGGGATGAGGTGCTTGAAGAGGCCAAAGCCCTTCGAATACTAACGCGAAAATATAAAGTGCCTCTTATCATTAATGATTATCCTGATCTTGTTCTTGAGACGGATGCTGACGGTGTTCATTTAGGTCAGGATGATATGCCAATTGCCAAAGCAAGAGAATGGCTTGGAGTTGACCGTATAATTGGCATATCCACGCATAACCTGCAGCAAGCGCTGGCTGCTGAACAGGAGGGAGCCGATTATATCGGCGTTGGGCCAGTGTACCCTACCGAAACAAAGCCGGGCCGTACGGCTGTTACTACGAGTTATGTCAAGGAAGCAGCGCATCATATTTCCATACCGTTCGTGGCTATTGGCGGCATCACACTTGATAATGTTGATGCCGTGCTAGCGTCAGGGGCAACACGGATATGCGCAGTTTCAGCCATTGTTGGCCATAATGATCCGGCTGGTGTTTGTCAGGCTTTCTTAAAGAAAATTGATGCACATCGTTCTGAATATGTTCATCCATTTAAGACAGTGAAGATAAATGGCCGTGAGGAGCAGACTAGCGCTAAAACAGTGGAAGAACTGGTCATCCAGCTTGGACAACAACATAAAAAGCTCATTATTGAGCTTAACGGTATGATCGTACAACGTGCAAGGTGGGCTGAAACTGAATTACTTGGCGGAAGTTCCATCGAACTTGTACATTTTGTCGGAGGGGGCTGAATATTTTGGGAAATTGGAATCATGAAGATGTCCTTCTTATTGGAGGCCATGCGCTGCGGTCGCGCTTTTTGTTCGGTACGGGGCGATTTCCAAGTCCTGCTGTACTGCAGCAGGCGCTTGAAGCGTCGGGTTCGGAGGTTATTACGTTCGCGGTTAGAAGGGTTAATCTAGAGAGTGTAGAGGATGATTCGGTACTTCAACACTTTGAAGATAGACAAATGCAATATTTGCCGAATACATCTGGTGCGAGAACAGCGGAGGAGGCTGTTCGAATTGCGCGTCTGGCGAGAGAAGCTGGGCTTGGCAACTGGATTAAGGTTGAAATCAGCGGAGACCATCGAACACTTTTGCCTGACCCTATAGAAACGCTGCGTGCTACGGAGCAGCTTGCGAACGAGGGTTTTATCGTTCTTCCTTATACATCTGATGACCCAATTCTATGCCGGAAATTAGAGGAAGCAGGAGCTTCAGCAATCATGCCTGGAGGATCGCCAATTGGATCCGGGCTCGGATTGCTCAATCCCTATAACCTCGGACTTATTGCGGAGCAGTCGAGCGTTCCAGTCATCATCGATGCGGGTATTGGAGCGGCGAAAGATGCTGCGGAAGCGATGGAGCTAGGCGCGGACGGCATTTTGGCTAATACGCCTATCGCTAAAGCACAGGATCCGATTATGATGGCTCGCGCTTTTCGATTAGCGATTGAAGCAGGGCGGCTGGCATGGCTGGCTGGCCGCATACCGAAAAAACGTTATGCATCCGCAAGCAGTGATTGGGCAGGTTCATTATTTGAAACAGGAGTTAGCGCAGGAGGGGAACAATAATGCCCCAATCGGTAATTATACTTGGTGGCGGCATTATTGGTTTGTCTTGTGCCTTCGAGTCGGCGCGTAGAGGCATGTACGTAACACTCATTGAGCCAAGCGCACTCGGAGGGCAAGCATCCGGCGCAGCAGCAGGCATGCTTGCTCCATTTTCAGAAAATACGGAGCAGCCCGATCATTTTTTTCAGCTGTGCCTAAACAGTCACCGCAGCTACCCGGCGTGGATTAAAGCGATCGAGGAACAATCCGGCATGTCGACGGAGTGGGTGCAGAGCGGCAGCATTAACGTTTTTATGCATGAAGCAGACGTCTTGCCCATACAATCCAGATTGCAGTGGCAAAATGAATGGGGAGCCGAAGCTCAGCTTATTGATGCAGCTCAGCTTAGGAAGCTGGAGCCGATGCTTGCTCATTCGGCAATTGCGGGCGTATTTACGCCAAAGGAGAGCCATGTGTACGCGCCAAAGCTTGTTGCAGCGCTTGAAGAAGCTTGCCGGAGGTTAGGTGTCGTCATCCTATCCCATGCGGGTAAAATTGAAGAGGTTGCAGTTCAACAGAGCGGGGGAGCGTCTGTCCGAGCAGAAACGATGATAAAGAAGGTTCATGCCGATCGGCTAGTCGTCTGCGCGGGCGCTTGGTCAGGTGAATATGAAAGATGGTTCGGACTTTCTGTTCCGATCCATCCCATTCGGGGACAAATCTGTTCTTACGAGCATCAAGAAACTGAAGTTCGCCATATGATCTTCTCCAGCCAAGCCTATTGGGTCGGAAAAAGAAATGCTCGGCTCGTATGCGGTGCTTCTGAAGATGTTGCGGGCTTTGAGACGAGTGTGACAGAACGAGGCATCGGCCGCTTAATTCGCAGCAGCAATCAGCTTTTTCCATTTCTTAAAGGCAAAGAAACCGCGCATCGGTGGGCAGGCTTGCGTCCCGCAACGCGAGATGGAATGCCAATGCTTGGGCAAGTAGAGGGAATGCCAGCCGTTATTATGGCCGCAGGTCATTATCGCAACGGTATTTTGCTAAGTCCAATCACAGCTCATATTGTTGCTGATCTATTGGAAGAAAAGCAGGGAGAACCGTCGATCAGCAGATTTTCTCCTAACCGCTTTACGACTATTGCTATGAGAGGAAGACTTTCTACTTGATAGGAAGCCGCATGAAGGCAGCACGAAATATATAACTTATTGCATTGAAAACATATGAAAAATCTGCTATATTGAAAACGAGAATCGTTATCAGTTAAGTAGGTTTTTTTTTATGTCTGGAAACATACTTCCTTTACGATGCATTTTTTATCAACCAAAGTATACATACAGAAGGGTAGTTTTAAAATGTCTTCTCTATCAAGCAAGAAAGCGCTGGCAGGCACAAAGCTGCGCACACGGCCGCTAGTGGCTACGATTATTTTATTTGGCGGGTTTGCAGCACTCTTATTATCGCTCGCATTATCTATCTCCGTCGGTGCAGCAGATATCAGTCTCTCAACGGTGTGGGATGGCGTATTCCACTTCAATGAGGAAAACATTCAGCATCAAATTATTAAAGAGCTTCGTATGCCGCGTGCGTTAGCCGCTGCTTTGGTGGGAGCAGCTTTCGCTGTCGCAGGTTCTGTTATGCAAGGCATGACTAGAAACCCATTAGCAGACTCGAGCTTGCTTGGAATTAACGCAGGAGCAGGTTTTATGTTGGCGCTTTGCTTCGCTTTTTTCCCTTCGATATCTTATCTTGGTCTTATGTTTGTGTGCTTTGCGGGTGCAGCAGTTGCAATGGGACTCGTATACGGAATCGGCTCATTAGCAAAAGGGGGCCTAACACCCGTGCGGCTTACACTGGCTGGTGCGGCTGTAGGGGCATTGCTGCTTGCTATAACAGAAGGCATAGCGATATATTATAAAATCGGTCAGGATTTGGCTTTTTGGTATGCTGGCGGGGTAGCCGGAACGAAATGGCTGCAAATTCAAATTGTATGGCCATGGGTAGTTGGTGGACTGCTTGGCGCCATCGTGTTATCGCGCTCCATTACATTGTTAAGCTTAGGCGATGATGTTGCTGCAGGTCTTGGACAACGAACTGGCCTAGTAAAAGCAGCAGGCGTCATAATAGTCTTATTGCTGGCAGGCACCGCCGTTTCAGCGGTAGGCTCTATCGGTTTTGTAGGCTTGATTATTCCTCATATCTCACGATTCCTAGTTGGTGTCGACTATAGATGGATCATTCCATGCTCGGCGGTTTTGGGAAGTTTGCTTATGGTGCTGGCGGATATTGGCGGGCGATTGATTAATCCGCCTCAGGAAGTGGCTATCGGTATTATAATCGCGGTTATAGGCGTTCCGTTCTTCCTCTATCTTGTAACAAGAATGAAGGGAGAATAAGCATGAATACTTACTTTATTACCGAAACCGAACGGCGTAGAAGAAAACGCGCAGTCCTCGTAATGACCGTGCTTAGCGTACTTATTATTTTGTCTGTTATCATTAGTATGAACACTGGTTTTATTCGCTTAGCGCCGCTTGATGTATTTAAAACGTTATTGGGATCAGGAACAGCTAAGCAGGAGCTAATTCTATTTGATTTCCGCTTGCCGCGGATTGTCATCTCTATATTAATTGGCGCAGGTTTTGCAGTATCGGGCTGTATTATACAAGGATTATCGCGCAACCCGCTTTCTGATCCAGGGCTGCTGGGTATAAACGCGGGCGCAGGGCTTGCAGTTATATTGTTTATTTCTTTTTATCCGACAACGGAAAAGGGCTCTATTTTTTTGATGCCGTTTCTTGCATTAATCGGTGCATCATTTACCGCATTGCTTATTTTTGTACTTTCGTATAAGAGACATCGAGGGTTATTGCCAACTCGGATGATATTGGTAGGTATCGCTGTAGCGGCGGGTATTAGCGCAGCGATGCAGCTTTTGATTTTGCGTCTAACGCCAGAGAAATATCAGTTTTTTGCTGTATGGATGGCGGGGAGCATTTGGGGAACGAACTGGAAGTATGTGCTTGCACTGCTCCCATGGTTAATCGTTATTTTTCCAATCGTGCAATATAAGTCGAAAGCCTTGAATGCTTTAAATTTAGGCGATCAATTGGCAGTTGGACTTGGAGCTCAAGTGAACAAGGAGCGGGCATTGCTGCTTGCTGCAGCGGTGGGCCTGGCTGGTTCTTGCGTTGCTGTCGGCGGGGGCATCGGATTTGTCGGACTCATAGCGCCTCACTTGGCAAGAAGACTTGTCGGTCCGCAGCATCAGGTATTATTGCCAGCTTCAGCATTTGTAGGCGCGCTGCTCGTTATTGTGGCGGATACACTTGCCAGATGGGCATTCCAGCCAAACGAAATTCCAACAGGCATCGTTGTTGCTGTTATTGGAGCACCTTATTTCTTGTATTTATTGTCCAGATCGAAATAGTTAAAAAAGTTGAAACAGAAACCGCGGAGAGCAGCATGCTCCCGCGGTTTTTTGTTTGTTAAAAGCCGCATATGTACATTTGTCTGTACTCCTTGTAGCCAGCCCATGGGTACCTGCATATATTACCTATGACATTTCAGGTGGAAGAAGGAGAGGACTATGACAAAAAACAGAAAAGGGAAAAGCCCGAAGGGGCGAAAGCCGCTTTTTTATGTTGATAATCCGAATGCTTCCGAGTTAAAGTGGCTAGATGATTTGAACAGGAAGAAGGCCGCTGTTGCACAAGCACATGCAGCTAAAACGTTGATTAAAAAAGAGGAAGAAGAGAAGGAGAAGGAGAAGGCGAACATTAACGCACTCGCTCTCATTCTCGAAAATCCATTAGAGCAGATGGATTCGGAAGTTGTCACGATGGAGGACGCTGAGGAGATTGAACAGTTAGAACAGCTTATTCAACTGGAATTAGAGGAGCAAGCAGAACAGCTGGAGCAAGTGCTGCAGCTGGGACTGTTGGAACAAGAAGAGCAGCAGGAACAAGCGGGGCAAGTAGAACTGTTGGAGCAAGGGGAACAGCTGGAACAATCGGAACAGCAAGAACAATTGGAACAATCGCAAAAAGAAGAGCAGCAGGAGCAATTAGAACATTTGGATATGCTGGAGCAGCTGCAGCAGATTGAAGAGCAAGAGCGTCTCGCTGTCGAAGAGCTTGCCGAGCAGATTGATCAGTTAAGCTTGGAAGAAAAGTTTGAGAAACTTGATGAGAAATTGGCGCCGGAAGGTCCTCCAGCTTTTATATACACGGATGATTTGGTGGACTTTTCGGTTACATCAGAGAAAATTGCACCTGGGTCGATCGACAGCAGCAAGCTGGCAGCTGGCAGCGTGCAGGCAAGCACGATTGCCGATTATTCCATTCACACCATTCATTTAGCTGACGGCACAATCAACTCCGCTAAAATTGCAAAAGAATCGATTATGGGCGAGCATTTGGTAAACCACTCGATTACTGGAAACAAAATTTTGGATTATTCAATTTCTGGAAATAAACTTCAAGACGGCAGCATCTCGTCGGAGAAGCTTGCAGATCGTACGATCAGTATGGACAAAATTGCAGAAGGGTCAATCGAGTCCAGGCATTTGAAGTCATTGCTCATTACAACAGACCTGCTTGCCGATCAAGCCATTACTGGCGATAAAATTAAAAGCGGTACGATCCGACCGGAAAATTTGGCTAATGAGGCCATTGACAACTCAAAGCTTTCTGAAGGAGCAGTAACACACTCCAAGCTTCGTGACTCAGCAGTTACGAGTGAGAAGATAGCAGCAGAAGCGATTGAAGCGGAGCATTTGAAGCCTGGATTGCTGCTATCTGAGCATGTCGCAGTTGGTATTATTCAGGGAAAGCATTTGGCCCTCGGAGATATAGCCGCGGAACATCTAGCAGAAGGGGCAGTCGGAACAAGGGAGCTGCAAGCAAAAGCGGTAAAAGCAGAACAATTAGCGGACGAATCGGTATCTTCGTCTCATCTTCAAGCAGCGGCCGTTCTGAGCTCCCACATCGGAACAGGGCAAATAACAAGTGAGCACATCGGGGATCAGTCCATTAACTCTAGGAAGCTTGCGGATCAATCGGTATCCACCATTAAAATTGTTGATCATTCAATAACGATCTCTAAGCTTTCTGATCAATCCGTTAATGCTCAGAAGCTCGCGAATGACTCCGTTCACAGCCGTCATTTGGGCACCGGGAGCATTACATCCGACAAAATTGCCGATGGGCAAATATTGCAGGCGCATCTGACAACAGATGCAGTAAATATGAAGCATATTGCAGCAAATGCAATTAAACGGGATCATTTGCAGAGCGGGATTGTTAATGAAGATAAAATCGCGCCTTTATCCATTCGTGTTGGCCATATTGGTATGGAGGCCGTTGGTACTACTCAATTAGCGGATGCTTCAATTACGCGAAGCAAGTTGGCTGATGGTGCTGTTGATAGTAAAGTCATAGCAAACTTTGCTATTGAATCCCGACATCTTCAGGATGAATCGGTAACGTTTCAGAAGCTAGCCCCTGAAGTGTTAAGGTCGTATCATTTTACTAAGGGTGCCGTAACGGGTGAAGCGATTTCTTCTGAAGCAGTGAACGGCATGCATTTAAAATCCGAGATCATTGAAGGACGCCATCTCGCAAAGGATGCTGTAGATAACAAAAAGCTGCAAGACGGTTCAGTTACGAGCAGCAAGCTAACGAAAGGCGCTGTTACGGATCAAGCTATTGCTTCAGGTGCAGTTTTTTCGCATCATTTGGCAGATCATACTGTAAATTCATTAAAGCTTTCCCCTGAATCGGTTACGACCGATAAGCTGGCTGATTTAAGCGTCTCGACTGGCAAGCTCGCAGACGGAAGCGTATCGAGTGTCAAGATTGCGTCTCAAGCTATTATGCCAGGGCATCTCGGAGCCAATTTGATTGCTTCCCACCACCTACAAGCAGAATCGATTCGCTCGACCCATATTGAAGCTCATGCAATTGGAGCTGAACATTTGGCTGATCAATCGATCGGAAATGAGCACCTTCAAGATGGTGTCATTACATCTGCTAAACTAGCTTACGGCGCTGTGCAATCAAAGCAGATAGCAAATGAAGCGGTGCTTAGCCGTCATTTGGGAAATGCATCCGTGCTTGGAATCCATTTGGGAGAAGGGGCGGTTCATGCCGCGCATTTGGCGGATGATTCGATTACGATTGAAAAGCTGACAGCAAACAGTATTGGACCAGCGCAATTGCAAAACGATTCCGTAGGTGCTGATGTCATAAGCAAAGGTGCTGTAGGTACGGATCATATCGCACCAGGAGCTATTACGTCGGGTAAAATAGCGGAATTGTCGATTGGCGCGAAGCAGCTTAAGCCAGAGTCGGTAAATGCAACGCATTTAACAATAAATAGTGTAAACGAACATGCATTGCAGGATGAGTCGGTGACGAGTGCAAAGCTGGCTCAAGATGCCGTTTCAAGCGAGCATGTACAGCTCGAATCACTTGCCGGCAAACATTTGAAATCCGATTCGATTCAAGGCTATCACGTTCGCAAGGGCACGATTACACTAGCTCATTTGGCTAATGATGTGCTTGTGTTTGACCGAATTGCTGACAACAGTATTTTGGGAAGAAAGATTAAGGAAGGCTCTATCGATAGTAAGTTGTTGTCCGTCGACAGTGTGGGGACGGAGCAGCTGGCAGACGGAAGCGTGACGACGTCGAAGCTGAAGCTAGGTAGCGTAGGAAAGGATCAGTTGTCGGACGGAAGCGTAACGACATCGAAGCTGGTACTAGGCAGTGTAGGTTCGGAGCAGCTGGCGAATGAAAGTGTGACGACGACGAAGTTAGTACTAGGCAGCGTAGGCACGAAGCAGTTGGCGGACGGTAGTGTGACGACATCAAAGCTGGAACTAGGCAGTGTGGGTACGGGGCAGTTGGCGGACGGAAGTGTAACGTCGTCGAAGCTGGAGCTAGGCAGCATAAGCTCGGCGCAGTTGTCAGATGGTAGTGTGACCAAATCGAAACTGGAGCTGCGCAGTGTAGGTACGGAGCAGTTGTCGGATCGCAGTGTGACGACATCAAAGCTGGTACTTGGCAGCGTGGGTACGGATCAGTTGACGGATGGCAGTGTAACGGCATCGAAGCTTGAGTTAGGCAGTGTAGGTACGGAGCAGTTGGCGGACGGTAGTATAACAAAATCGAAGCTGGTACTAGGCAGCGTAGGCTCGGATCAGTTGTCGGATGGCAGTGTGACGACGAATAAGTTGGTACTTGGCAGCGTGGGTACGGATCAGTTGATGGATAGCAGTGTGACGACATCGAAGCTGGTACTTGGCAGCGTGAGTACGGATCAGTTGTCGGATGGCAGTGTGACGACGACTAAGTTGGTACAGGGCAGTGTAGGTACGGATCAGTTGGCGGATGGCAGTGTGACGAAATCCAAGCTGGAGCTACGCAGCGTAGGTACGGATCAGTTGTCGGATGGCAGTGTGACGAAATCGAAGCTGGAGCTGCGCAGTGTAGGTACGGATCAGTTGGCGGATAGCAGTGTAACAAAATCAAAGCTGGTGCTAGGCAGTGTAGGCTCGGATCAGTTGTCGGATGGCAGTGTGACGAAATCGAAGCTGGAGCTGTGCAGTGTAGGTACAGAGCAGTTGGCGGACGGCAGTGTAACAAAATCGAAGCTGGTACTAGGCAGTGTAGGGCCGGAACAGTTGTCGGATGGCAGTGTGACGACGACGAAGCTGGTGCTTGGCAGCGTGGGTACGGAACAGTTGTCGGATGGCAGTGTGACGACCTCGAAGCTTGAACTAGGCAGCGTAGGTACGGATCAGTTGTCAGATGAAAGTGTAACTGCAACAAAGATTGCGTTAGAGAGCATAGGCTCGGAGCAGTTAATGGATGGAAGCGTGACTGCATGGAAACTAGCGTTTGGCAGCGTTGGATCAGAACAGCTGACGGACGGAAGTGTGACAACAGAGAAGTTGGCGTTAGGCAGCGTAGGTTCGAATCAGCTGTTGGACGGAAGCGTGACATCAACGAAGCTGGCATTTGGCAGTGTTAATTCGGAACAGCTGACGGAAGGCAGTGTAACGACATCGAAGCTGGCGTATGAAAGCATAGGTTCGGAGCAACTAGCTGATGGCAGTGTGACAACATCGAAACTGTCGCATGGAAGCATTGGTTTAGAACAACTAATGGATAGAAGTGTGACATCATCGAAACTTGCGTATGGAAGCGTTGGTTCAGAACAACTGACGGATAGAAGTGTGACATCAGCGAAGCTTACGTATGGAAGCGTTGGATCAGAACAGCTGACTGACGAAAGTGTGACAACAGAGAAACTGGCGTTAGGCAGCATAGGTTCGAATCAGCTGATGGACGGAAGTGTGACATCATCGAAGCTGGCATTTGGCAGTGTAAATTCGGAACAGCTGACTGATGGAAGTGTGACGACATCGAAGCTTGCGTATGGAAGCGTAGATTCAGAACAGCTGATGGGCGGAAGTGTAACATCATCAAAATTGGCATATGACAGTGTAGGTTCAGAGCACTTGATAGACAGAAGCGTGACGACGACCAAGCTAGCTTTTGACAGCGTAGGTTTGGAACAGCTGATGGACGGAAGCGTGACATCCGCGAAGCTGGCGAATGGAAGCATTGGTTCAGAACAACTGACGGATAGAAGTGTGATATCCACAAAGCTTGCGTATGGAAGCGTAGGTTCAGAACAACTGACGGATAGAAGTGTGACATCAGCGAAGCTTACACATGGAAGCGTAAGTTCAGAACAGTTGGCAGACGGAAGTGTGACGACATCGAAGCTGGCTTATGGCAGTGTAGATTCAGAACAGCTGATGGGAGGAAGCGTAACTTCATCGAAACTGGCGTATGATAGCATAGGTTCAGAGCACTTATTGGACGGAAGCGTGACAACGACGAAGCTGGCGTTTGGCAGCGTAGGTTCGGAGCAGCTGACGGACGGAAGCGTGACAACGACGAAGCTGGCATTAGGCAGCGTAGGTGCGGAACAGCTGACGGACGGAAGCGTGACAACGACGAAGCTGGCGTTTGGCAGCGTAGGTGCGGAACAGCTGACGGACGGAAGCGTGACAACGACGAAGCTGGGAATTGGCAGCGTAGGATCGGAGCACCTGACGGACGGAAGCGTGATAACGACGAAGCTGGCGTTTGGCAGCGTAGGTTCGGAGCAGCTGACGGACGGAAGCGTGATAACGACGAAGCTGGCGTTTGGCAGCGTAGGTTCGGAGCAGCTGACGGACGGAAGCGTGATAACGACGAAGCTGGCGTTTGGCAGCGTAGGTTCGGAGCAGCTGACGGACGGAAGCGTGACGACAACGAAGCTAGCGTTTGGCAGCGTAGGTTCGGAGCAGCTGACGGACGGAAGCGTGACAACGACGAAGCTGGGAATTGGCAGCGTAGGTTCGGAGCAGCTGACGGACGGAAGCGTGACGACAACGAAGTTGGGAATAGGCAGCGTAGGTGCGGAACAGCTGACGGACGGAAGCGTGACAACGACGAAGCTGGCGTTTGGCAGCGTAGGTTCGGAGCAGCTGACGGACGGAAGCGTGACAACGACGAAGCTGGGAATTGGTAGCGTAGGCGCAGAACAGCTAACGGACGGAAGCGTGACAACGACGAAGCTGGCGTTTGGCAGCGTAGGTTCGGAGCAGCTGACGGACGGAAGCGTGACAACGACGAAGCTAGCGTTTGGCAGCGTAGGTGTGGAACAGCTGGCGGACGGAAGCGTAACTTCAGCGAAGCTCGCTCTAGGCAGCGTAGGAACGGAACAAATTGTTCCGGGAAGCATTACTGCAGATTTGTTGGCACCTGGATTATTGCTGAGCAATGTAGAGGGTTCAGCAGTAAATCAAGTAGATCAGGTTGCAGATGGCTCAATTACTGGAAGGCATATTCAAGAGCAATCCATTGGTCTTTCAGCACTGCAATTTGCACCTGTAATTACTAATGCGAGCCAAGGCATAGTAAAGCAGCAATTTGGGCTTGCACCTTACAGCTTTGCTGCGCAAGCAGAACAAGTAGAGCTTATCATTCCATTTGATGAGCCGTTCGTGGATAATTATTACGTGCTAACCGTAACGACTGACAACCCGGCCTGCTATGCTGTAGTTCATTCGAAAGCTGCGGCTCATGCAGTTATTCTCATCATTCGTACACGCATCAGTCAAGAGCCAATTGGCCATCTCAACTGGATTGCTATCGGTAAAGGATAAGACGAATTGAAAAGGAGATTGCCTGTAGGTGTAAAATACCGAGGGCAGTCTCTTTTTATACACAATTATAAGACAACTCTAGCATTTTGTTGTCGCAGCATTTTATACTCATTCCTTGATAAGCAGTACACTTGCCGTTGCAGATATCTCTTCAAAACATACTATATGATGTTGATGTAAAAAAGATCAAATGACGGATTGGAGAGGTTATCGATGAGACGCAAAAAAAGACCGGTCCGACGTCTCAAAAACAATGTTAGCTTGCGCAATACAGCGGAAAAAAGAGTAGAGAGATATAGGCTGGGTATGAATGAAGGCTATGAGGAAGGATTGAAAGCTGGCATTGAAAGCTATGATTCATATTTCGAAGGAACTAGCATAATCATTCCCAGTCATAATGAGGTTGAATCGGTAAAAGCATGTATCGAAGGCATTATGGATCATACCGATTTGCCTTATGAAATCATCGTTATAGATAATGGATCTTCAGATGGCATCGAGCATTATTTACGACAACTAGACGGCCAAGTGCGGTATCGTATTTTAGCAAAGTCGGCAGGCTTCACAGGCGCTGCAAATAAAGGTTTAATGATGGCTAAAGGGACGACTATTTTGCTGCTAAACAATGGGATGCGACCGACTGGAAATTGGCTCGACAATCTATTAATATGCTTGAATAGCGATGCTGGCATCGGAATGGTAGGCCCTGTCTCTATCGGACTGACTGGCAAACAAAAGATGGAATTTCATGTTGATATGGAAGATATGCATGAACTTGCGAGATTAAATAATGCTAGTGATTCATCGAAATGGCATCAAACAGAGCGGTTAGCTAGCAGATGCCTGCTCTTTCGGCGCGAGCTGCTGGAGAAAGTGGGCTTTCTCGATGAAGGCTGCCAAGAGTCGCCGTTTGAAGCAGAAGATTATGGCTTGCGAGTGAGATTGCAAGGATATTCATTGGTTTACGCGCGCGACGCCTACATTCATGCCGAACGAAATGATAAGGAGCTGGCGGAGTACAACGCTAGAGAGTCCGAGGCGCTTGAATCCAAGCATTATTTTATGAACAAATGGAGCGGCTTGGATGAGAAGTTTTTGGACCGAGAGGGAACTGACTTTGAACGTCAAGCCAAGCTTCCTGAATGGGAAGCGAGCATTAGACCGAAGCTTGGGGAGTCGGTGTTTTATCCGCAGCAAATGGTCGTAAAAGGTTTTGGAGAAACAATTTATTGGATAGAGGACAGCGTTAGACGGCCCATTCATGGCTTATGGGAGCAGCCAGTTAAACGCGTATCTCAGCTTGACTTGTGTCGTTGGCCGATCGGTGAGCCTATCGAGGTGGATGTAGTCATTTCACGTAAAGGCTCGCTATATTACGGTGATAGCAACGAACTCCAAAATGGCAGCATTTATGCAAGTGAGAACGGAAGCAGCTTCTATCTTGAGAATGGCAAGAAACGTATTATTATGAGTCGCCTTGCTGCCGATGGCTGGGGTTTGCAGCTTGGGCATAAAGAGAAGCTTTCCGAAGCAGAGCTTCGTATGATTCCCGATGGCTTGCCCTTGATCGCACCGATTACGCTTCGTCAAGCATTGTAACAAAAGGGAAGTATCCACTGCTGCGGAGCACGCATATGATGTAGGAGCAAGGAGGGAAAGTGCGATGCAAGCTACAATTACGGAAATTATGCAGCATATGTCTCACGGCAATGTACAAATGGCACGAATGCTAGAAGCAGAACGGCATGTAACGGTTCGCTTATCCGAGATCGTGCAGGCGCTTCCAGACGAGCATCCGAATTTAGGAGGTTTATCTGGCATTCTGGAAAATACGCAAGCGGTGGGTCAGAATATCGTTGCATATTTGAATAGTATCGCAGATTTTCAAGAAACGATTGCTGCTCAACTTACCTATGTCGTGCGTGAGCTTAAGGAAGCAGACGGGGAAGAATAGAGAGCAAATAAGGAGGCCTAGCTTGCAATGGATCGTGATCAAGCCTATATGCGAATGCTTAGCTCAACAGCTAATATGCAATGGAATATAGCAATTATGCTGGAAGCCAAAGCGGCTGAGGCAGAGAAGATGCGAGGCTGGATATGTAATCATGTGCATAGCCACACCTTTAATTCGCACCAAACGCAGCTAGGCCAATCTATTCAAATGCATGATCAGGTGATTGAGATGATCGATGGAATAGCGAAGCTTAATCAAGGGATCGTGTCTATTATGAAGGCCGTGCTGCAGCAAGAGGAAGAAATGTCAGAGAGTTATGGTGATTCATTGCCTTCGCTGGGCAAGGGCTTCACCTTTGGTGACAAAAACTGATGGAGACCTTGGGATCTGAACGAGAGGCAAGAGCGGCTTTTTTAGCCTCGCTTGCTAGAAGCCAAGGCGCGCTTGCCCGTATATTAGAAAGTATCGCTGATGTGTCTGACGCTTCACAAGGAACAGTTAAGCTCCTCCGGGACAATGTAAGATCGCTTACCGCACTACAGGAAACGATTGCTGAATCGGTAACAAGCCTTGCTTGGCATAGACGGATAAAACGGAAGGGTAATCCAACGAAGCCATGGCTTCAGCCTGAGCTGCCTATCTATGGCGTTCATTGGTCAGGGGGAGAGGGGATTGTTGAACAGTAAGAGCAAAACACGGAAAAGTGAAAGTGCACTAAGCCCTCGCAAACGGACAGCAAGAAGAAATACGACAAGCAAAAAAACACTACAACGTAGAAAACAAGTACCGAGGAAACGATTTGCCCATAAGGAAACCGAACGAGCTGGACTTGGGCAAACCTTTAATGACGGCTATAACACAGGGTTTGCAACGGGTTTTGAAGATGGACACCAAGCAGCATACGAGAGTCAACCCTAAATGGCTGTAGAAAAACAGCCCTCTACACCATCGGTTCCAAGCGGAATGTAATCGATGGAGTATAGGGCTGTTTAGCATGTTCTAGAAGGACCAGCGAAGAACGACGCCAGCTTGAGTTAATCCGCCTCCAAAGCCGTATAGGAGTAAAAGATGTCCAGGCTTAACGTAGCCGGATTTCACAGCCTCGTCTAGGGCAAGCGGAATGGATGCAGCAGATGTGTTGCCATATTGTTTTATACTCGATAAGGTTTGTTCAAGTGAGAAGCCTGTTCTTTCGCAAAGCGATTCTATAATTCGCATATTTGCGCTATGAGGAATAAACCAATTGATTTCTGCCGGTGTATATCCGCTCTTCTCCAATAGCTGCTGAACACCTTCAGCTACATGACTAACCGCCCAGCGATATACTTCCCGGCCATTTTGCACGATTAAACCGTTCGTTTGTATATCATGCTCACCAATTGCGGATGCTAAACTGCTGCGATAAAGCAGATGACCACGGGCACCATCTGTTTTGGTGTATACTGCTTCGATATCGCCATGTCCATCATGCGAAGCTTCCATAAGAATTGCGCCAGCCCCGTCGCCAAACAAAATACAGGTCGTACGGTCCGTATAGTCCGTAATTTTGGATAACGTTTCTGCGCCAAGCACTAAAATTTTGCGATGCGCTCCAGATAACAACAAGCCATTCGCTAATTGAATGGCAGCGGCAAAACCAGCACAGGCTGCTTGAATATCAGCTGCACCTGCATGGCTGATGTTGAAGTGCGACTGCACCTGAGAAGCTACGCTTGGGAAGACAGCATCTGGCGTAGAAGTAGCCACAATAATGTAGTCAACATCAGTCACACTTACGCCGTAGCGTTCAATCATATTATGAACAGCTTCAAAGCATAGATCGCTGGTGAACTGACTGTCGGAGGCGATATGACGCTCCTTGATGCCGGTTCGCTGCATGATCCATTCATCGCTCGTCTCCACAAGCTTCTCCATCTCTGTGTTTGTTAAAATCCGTTCAGGAACGTAAGTGCCTATTGCGGTAATGACGGCATTCGATTGAATGGCAGATGGTTTTATTTTGTCCATACAATGCACACTTCCTCTCAAAATTAGTACCAAGTACTAGTATCTGATACTAATTTACTTCATCCCTTTTGCTTTGTCAATGCAATGAATAGCGAGTCCCGAAAAGGCGAACGCTAAGGAAGGGTCCGGTGCCTAAACAAAACAAGTTGGAGGATGGCTAAATGCGCAAACAAATCGTTGCTTTGTCTGCAGGTGTGCTGCTAAGCACAATGCTGGCAGGCTGCATGGAAAATCACGGTGAGCTTGGAAATAAAGACATCCGCTCGAACAGTATCCGTTATGATGCAAATGGAAATTTATTAAAAAATAAACGATTCGCCGATGACCAAATGAATGAGAAAAATAGAGTAAATGGACGAAGGCTAAACAGCAATAACCTGATTGGCTCACATAAAAATTATAGAATGCAAATGAATGAAAAAATGGCTAAGGAGATCACAGATTTAGGTGTAGTCAAATCTTCATATGTGATGATAACCGACCATAACGCATACGTCGCTGTTTCATTAGATGAGATTCAGCCTAAGGTTGAATCCAAAATGCTAAGTCGAACAAATAGTGGGTATATGGGAAAAGAGGGCGTGGAGATTAGCCGGCGCATGAGCACTCTGTCTACAGGAAACCATATGCTTACGGCGCAAGTAAAGGAACAAATTGCGAGTAAAGTGAAGCAATTAAATCCGAGCATTGAACATGTATATGTATCAGCTAATCCTGATTTTGTTGGGCGGATGAATGCGTATATGAATGATGTGAAGCTTGGGCATCCTATACAAGGCTATATTGCAGAATTTAATGCGATGGTCGAACGAATTTTTCCAGCCCAGACTGTAGAAAATAAGATGAAGAGCAAAAGCATCAAAGATAGGCGCATGATTTACGACTAAAGGGCAGGTAATCGTAATGAAAATACAGAAACGGCTGGAGGGTTTCAATCTCTGAGCCGTTTTTATTTTGGAATGGCAATGGGTAAAACTATCAGATAATCTTCACCCTATATTTAGACGGATACTAGGGTTTCCTATGAAACAAGGCAATCATAGGATATGACAGGAGAGGAGATGGTCGTACTGCCATGAATGATAATAGACTAGTTATAGCTAGATTGGGAGAGGCATTATGATTTTTGGTACGGTTATACATGCAGAGCATACAGACAAAGCGATAATGATGGCCAAATCCATTAAGAAACATATGCCTAATGGCAAGGTTATCATTGGTGTGATGGAGGAAACTATGCCTAATGCCGCTTTTGGCTGTCCTTATTTTGATGAGGTCGTGCTCATGAAAGATACGGATGCATATTCCAATATGAAAAAGTTTTTTTTCCAGTACACTCTTCAAGAAGCACAGCGGGCTTGCAAGGCTTTATTGGTGAACTATATATACAAAAAGTATACGAATGAGATAGCTATCCATTACTTGGATGCGGATACATGGGTCATTTCGCCATTTGAAGAGCTTGCAGACGGTTTCAATCAGCATCCTATTACTTTGATTGGAAAAGTCATTGATCCAGAGTTTCTGGATTTGGACTGGTTGACTGATGTTAGGAAAAACGGGATCTATGATTCAAGCTTTATGAGCTTTAAACGTCATGCTGTTACGGAAAGCTTCCTGAAATGCTGGCTCAAGCTTAGTGGAAATAATTGTTATTATGATCAGGCGATCCATAATTTTATCGATCAAGGATGGCTGGATCAATCGCACACACTCTTTGATGGTGTCTTTTCCTTGCGTGATGCGGGTTATCAGGTCTCTCACAGCAACCTTATGGAGAGATGGGATATATCAAAAACTGCTCCTTATACGTATTCCATTGGTAATAGACCGCTGCGCTCCATTCGAATATCCAATGATTTTGAGCTGGCAATCTCATGGATCGAGCATGAGAAGGGGCAGCTATACGGAGAATTAATCGAAGAATATAGAAATGAATGGATAGAAATAGAACGTTATACAGCGGCGAGCTCAACCTGGAGCTATAGTCACTTCACTAGCGGGGAAATGATTGCAGATCAAACGAGAGGAAAGTTTCGCATGCACTACTATGACAATTCTGAAGTTGAAAATCCATTTTTGCTTTCAAATGGGTATTTTCATTCAGAATCGTTGAGTACGGATGTGATGGATCAACCGACTCCGTATTACGCGGACGAACCAGATCGGATAAAACATCGAAACTTTACGGTGAAAAAGAGAAGAGCTCGGCGCAAGTTAAGGAAGCCTATCCGCAAAAAACGTCGTCTTTCGTATTGAGATATGCCTCAATTGAAATGAAAAAAATGCACCCGTTAGCCTAGGTGCATTTTTTTGCATTCTTATTTATTTAATCTTGCACGATGCTTCGTGTAACCAAAGTTTGCTTCAACATATTGAATCGCTCTTCTCACTTGCCTCTCGTAAAGTTCGGAGCTTGACATCAACCGATCGATTTCATTCGTTACATTGGAAGGTTCAGCATAAATGGCGGCTTCACCAAAAAGCTCCTTGTAGCTTGGGGGAAGAATAACCGGCACGCCAGCAGCCATTGCCTCAAAAATAACGCGGCCAAACGCTTCGACACAATTGGGATGTGTATAGTAAACAAAGACGTCGAGTCCTGCCAAAAAAGACTTTGGCGAGCGTTTTCCAAATCCAAGCACATGCCAATTTTGAGGCAGCTTTCCTAATATCCGACGCGGTGTTCTGGCACCGCCAAGAATGTGTATTTCATATTTTGATGAAGCGGGATAAATTTTTAGAAGATCCGTTCGATTGGAAGGCCATTTCACATAAGCATCTCTGGAGTGTCTGCCTATTTTGATCACGCCTCTGTGAGAAGGACGGTTTTTCCGTCTCCATTCCCTCGTATTAATGATGTTGACCCAATCTGCAGAAGCCAATTTAATGTTCTTCAAATCACCTGAATGGTGCTTATAAAGCGTTTTTCTCACTTGAGGGCCGATTGGATGCCATGTGCTGGATTTTCCGAAAAATTGTTTGACCCGCTGCTCGCAGCGACTAATGTTATAAACTAACCGGCCGTATCTGCCATAATCCTTTCTTGGGGTTTGATTGACGATGACGTGTATTCTCTTTGCCGATACGTTCGGTTTATATCTTCTTCTCACATGAAGAATTCGCGGATGTCTAATAATTAGAGTTTCACAGGTAGCTCTGGCGGTTGTATTCAGCATTCGAATGCTCCGCCCATCGACCATACGCTTGATTTTGGGGTTAATTGTACTGGTTTTGCTTCTTGGCTGGCCGGACATGTGAATCAGCCCTGTTGTTAAACCTGCTCTTTTTTGAGCTTTCATTTCTTCTACGTTGGATGAGGTTGTTCCACCCGGCAATCTAAAGTCAGACATCATAATGACGTCAAAATGTCTGCTGCGCTTGCGGTATTTTCCAGCCATATCGTTACCCCTCTCGAAGCATTTGCTTGCTGCAGATTATCGATAGCATATGCGGCATTTGAAAGGAAGGTATAAGGCGAATGCAAGGGAAGTGGAGAATTGGACTGTGATCACGGTGGCAGCATTTTGTATCCAAACTGTCCAAACTATTAATAAGTTGTTTCATATACTATCTAAGCTGATTAAAAATTACTAGAGAGAAGGCGAGAGATTAGAATATGAGCGATTTGCATAATCATAACGCGATTGAAAAGCAGAGAACGGTAGCTATTGTGGGGCTTGGTTATGTGGGTCTGCCACTTGCTCTGCTTTTTGTTCGTAAGGGGTTTAACGTTGTCGGAATTGATTTGGATAGAAGAAAAGTAGAGTCGATTCAATTAGGAAAAAGCTATATAAACGAAATTAAGGATCAGGATATACAAGAAGCGAATTTATCTGACCGCTTTACCGTTTCAAATGAGTTTCATCTAATGGATGCAGCTGAAGCGATCGTTATTTGTGTGCCAACGCCTTTAACTGCGCATGGAACGCCTGATTTGAGCTATTTGACGCAAGCGGCCAAAAAAATCAGCAGTAGACTTAAGCGGCAGCAGCTAGTCATATTAGAAAGCTCAACTTACCCGGGCACTACAAGAGAAGTGCTCCTACCTGTTTTGAATCAAACCGGGCTTAACGCAGGGATAGACTATCATATTGCCTACTCGCCTGAACGGGTAGATCCTGGAAATAAACATTTTGATGTAGAAAGTATTCCAAAGGTAATTAGCGGCGTAACGCCCGGCTGCTTGGAGCGAGTGAAGGAATTATACAATCAAATTTTTATTCGTGTGCATCCCGTTTCCTCCACGGATACAGCGGAGATGACAAAAATATTGGAAAATGCTTATCGACTGGTCAACATTTCTTTCATTAATGAAATGGCATTAATATGCGATGCAATCCATTTGAATGTCTGGGAAATTATCGAGGCAGCCAGTACGAAGCCGTTTGGATACAACACGTTTTATCCCGGGCCTGGAATTGGCGGTCACTGTATTCCGGTGGATCCCTCGTATTTAGCATGGAAGCTGAAGCAGTATGGCATTACTTCTGATTTTATTCACATTTCAAATACAATTAATGATGGAATGCCGCTATATATTACACAGCAGCTTGAACATTATTTGGCGCCTAAAGCGCTCTCGGAAACGAGAATTATGATATATGGAGTAGCCTATAAGCCAGATATAGCTGATTACAGGGAATCAGCGGCTATTGGTTTGATTCAAAGTCTGCATCTAAAAGGTGCGGATGTAGTTTACCATGATCCATACGTACCATCGCTGAAAGTAGATGAGCATAAGCTTGTTAGCTTGGAGCTAAGCGCAGAAACACTTTCAAATACAGATTGTGTTATCATTGCTACTGATCATACTTCTTTGCCGCTGGAACTTGTTTTGGAGCATGCTCCGTTTGTATATGACACCCGAAATGTAGTCAAAGGGATTACGGGCAAATCAAGAATCGTCACGCTCGGAAGCGGCGGATCATGAGAGTATCACTAGCTGTTTATGACCGAGTAAGGAGGCACGATGCAGCCGGCATGGATAAGGAGCATTTTTCCGGTCAGGGGAGGATGACCTCAGGTGTAACCATAGTTACAGCAACGAATAAACCCCTCTTTATGCAAAATCTATTCACTAACTTCAAGCGTCAGCAGTGGAGGGTGAAGGAGATGATCGTGCTGCTCAATAACGATGGAATGAACATTGAACTTTACAAAAAACAGGCCAGCAGCTTTGGAAATGTATCGATATACAAGCTGCCGGCCAATTGGTCGCTTGGGAAATGCTTAAATTACGGCATTAGCAAAGCCCAATATGAGATTATAGCCAAATTCGACGATGATGATTATTACGCTCCGAATTATTTGACTGAGGCGATGCTGCGACTTGAAAAAACGGAAGCGGATTTGATAGGGAAAAATAAGTTTTATATGTACTTTAAGCATTCTTCAAGGCTGATGCTTGCAACGATGCCTAGTAAAAATAGAGTAGCAGGAGCGACGATGCTGTTCAAAAAAAAGCTGTATCCGGACGTTTCTTTCAAACATCTTCGGAAGGGAACGGATATGAGGTTTCAGAAGGACAGCATCAAAAAAGGCTATAAGCTGGCTTTCACAAGTCCCAGCCATTTTGCAGCAATTAGAAGATCCAATCAAACAATGCATACATGGAAGGTTACGAAAAAAACGATTCGATTGCTTCGTGCCAAAAAAATTGCGCAGACGAATCAATACCGAAGAATAGTCAATCAGACCAGCAAACAAAAATAAGGATGGCAACGGCCTATCCTTATTTTTTGCTTTATTGCTTTTGCTTTTTATGGAGCTGGTATGCACGCTGTTGAATTTTCAAGTAGTCATGCTCGATGCTCGTATCGTACCAGCGTTCCTTGTATACATATCCGATTGCTTTGCGTGTCATGCCCATCTGATTTAAAGCATCGGTTAATTGAATCTCTCCGCCTATTCCGGGTTTCGTTGTTTTTAATAATTCGAAAATGCCAGGTTCAAGAATATATCTGCCCATGACCGCGAGCTGGGACGGAGGATCATATGCTGGCTTCTCTACTATGGAAGCGACCTCGTAAATTCGGCGCTGAACTTGAACAGCAGACGCCACGCCGTATTGGGACAACAGCTTGGGGTCAACCGATTGCAGTCCAATGACATTGGTTCTGTGCTTCTCGTAGTTTCGAATCAATGGTAGGAGTAAAGAGTTTTGATACAGGTTTATTTGATCCGGCAGCAGAACAGCAAAGGGCTCGTTTGCAGCAAATGATTGTCCAAGCGAAACGGCATGACCAAGACCGAGTGCTTCATATTGACGAATATATTGAATATTGACTTTGGCGGGAGCAATGATAGGCAGCATGCTTTCTTTGTGAATCGTACGCAAATGAGCCTCCAGCTCCATCGAACGGTCAAAATAGTTCATAATTACTGTCTTATTGCGAGATAATATAATTAAAATGTCGGTAATTCCTGCATCGATTGCTTCTTTAACTACATAGTCGATTGCGGGTCTGTTTCCAATGGGAAACAATTCTTTGGGTATAGCCTTGGTTATGGGTAAATTGCGAATTCCATAGCCTGCGGCAGGAATAATCGCTTTTCGAATCAATTGCATCACCTCTAGTTTTGAATGTCTCTCTAAATCTAGTTTATTAATAAAATATAGATTTGAAGCTTGTCCTTCTTAAAAAAGGCAGCCGTACAAGCCCCTTTATCGTCATGATTTTTGATCAACAACGTCCAAATCTTAGCGCATGTGGTTATCCATCCACTCTTAAATCTTTTAAATTCATATACTTATAAGGGAGTTTCAGTAGAGTGAGGGGAGGTGGACTGCTGGATGAAAGGCGTTATACTGGCTGGCGGGTCAGGCACGAGACTTTATCCGCTAACGAAATTTATGAATAAGCATCTATTGCCAGTCGGAAAGCATCCTATGATATATTATGCGATTAAAAAGCTGGCGGATGCAGGGATTAAAGATATTTTGCTCGTTATAGGAAAACAATCAGCAGGCTTGTATGTTGATTTTTTGGGGAGCGGCCACGAATGGGGCGTTAATCTCGTATTTAGAGTGCAGGATCAGTTTGGCGGTGTTGCTGAGGCATTAGCTTTGGCAGCTGGGTTCGTATCTGCGGATGAAAAATTTGTCGTTCTGCTCGGAGACAATTTGTTCGAGGATTCATTATCTGAATATATGGTTTCTTTTGAAGCATCATCGGAAGAGGCGAAGGTATTACTTAAGAGAGTAGCTGATCCAGAAAGATTTGGCGTTCCGAGAATTGAAGGCGGGCGTATTGTATCCATTGAGGAGAAACCTTCGAATCCCGGCTCTAATTATTGTGTAACGGGTATTTATATGTACAACGCTGATGTTTTTAATGTAATTAAGACACTGCGCCCTTCGGGGAGAGGGGAGCTTGAAATTACCGATGTAAACAACTTTTATGCGGCGAGAGGGGCGCTCAAGCACAGCATCTTGAAAGGGTGGTGGCATGATGCGGGTACGTTCGCTTCGCTGCAGAAAGCGGGATTGCGTCTAGCGGATGAGAAAACAGAATAGTAGGCCAGCTAGACTGCGACATTACCTGTGTCCCAGTCTATTTTTTTGCAACGATTAGGAGCGATGAAACTTCATGGTAACAGACGCCGTGGCGGTAAAAAGGATCAAACATATTATGAGATAGGGTTGAATGCATAGAGTCACTAAGTATACCGCCATTACAGATATAAGGGAAGGAAAAAAGATTATGAAATTCAAAAATCTTAAGGTCCGACCTAAGATGATGCTGAAGCCAAAAAGGAGAATTGGTAGAAAAAGCAGCTTGGTCAAAAATGGAAGGAAAGATTGGCGGGCAGGATCGATAAGCAGCCAGTCAGAAGGCTACAAAGCTGGATGGAAAGACGGCTATCGTGACGGCCGCTGGATTGCTGTAGTAGGCGGCGTCTGTAAGCCGAAAATTGCATACGTCATCCCAGGATGCTCCATTTCCGGTGGCGTAGCGGTTATTCTTCAGCATGCCAACCGCTTGAAGCAGCGCGGTTATGATGTCGTATTAGTTTCCATGGATGGAAATACGCAGGTTAGCTGGCATCCTGTTGAGGTGCCCATCGTCACAGAATCCCGCGCTCCTGCGGATCGTGATATTGTGATTGCGACCTTTTGGGCTACACTCGGCGCTGCAAGAAGAATAGAAGCAAAGAAACGCTTTTATTTCATTCAATCGGATGAATCCAGATTTTATTCGCCATCGTCGGAGCAATCGAAGCTGGCCTATCAAACGTACAAAACGAATGATTTTACGTTTCTGACGATGGCAGGCTGGCTGCAGCGCTGGCTGCAGCGTACGTTTAATAAGCAAGCGATCTATATCCCTAACGGACTCGATACCTCACTTATGTATGAGGCAGAGCCGCTTGCACCAAAAAGCAGCAAGGTTAGAGTATTGCTGGAGGGCCCTATTAACGTTCCTTACAAAGGAATGAGCGATGCTTTTACGGCAGTGCGGGATTTGAACTGTGAGGTTTGGTGTGTCAGCTCGTCGGGGCGTCCCGCTGCATCTTGGCGCTGTGACCGCTTCTTTGAGAGTGTATCCTATGAAACGATGAAGCATATTTACTCTAGCTGTGATATTTTGCTCAAAATGAGCAGGGTTGAAAGCTTCCTCTATCCTCCACTTGAGATGATGGCTTGCGGAGGAGTTCCAGTCGTTGCTGATGTAACGGGGACGGATGAATATCTGGTCAATCATTATAATAGTTTGGTCATTCCAAATGACATTAGAGCAGCAGCGAATGCAGTACAAAGTTTGATAGCAGACAAGTCTCTGCGCGAACACCTAAGAGCTGGCGGGAGCGAGACGGTAAAGAAGTGGGAATGGGATCGAAGCATAGATTTGTTGGAGCAGGCACTAATTAGAAATGTATAAAGAGTATTCGTTACAGAAAGAGGTGAGATACTTCTGAAGCAGAAACGGAAAATAAACAATTCAGCAGCAAACGAGTGGGATGCGGGACGCGAATCTGGCTGGAAACATGGTTACCATGTGGGTACCTGTGAGGCGTTAATTCAGAAAATACCGCGGCCTGCAAGCGTGCTTCGATCTCTGCGAGTATTATATGTTCGCGCGGGATTAAGAGGCCCTTTTCCAGATATGGATCAGGCGGTTACGGATGCTCTCAGAGGTATGGTCAGCGAGCTGATCATCGCATCTCCATCGGATAATCTTATTGATCTGGCAAGCAGGAGAAGACCGGATTTAGTGCTGGTACTGCATGGCACTCAGGTGCCAGTCCACCAAATCAAAGGCATTCGTTCGATCGGTGTTAAAACAGCAATATGGCTCGTCGATGAGCCTTATGTAACCGATGTAACAACGGTCATTGCCCCGCAGTATGAATGGTTATTTACCCATGAGCTGGCTGCTATTCCAATCTATCGGCAGCTCGGCTGTCAGGTTCATTATTTGCCGCTGGCAGTTAACCCAGCCGTGTATAAGCCTAAATATGTACCCTCTCATTATCAAAGCGATATTTGCTTTATTGGGAATGCCTTTCATAACAGAGTCAGATTAATAGATCGAATTGCTCCTGCACTAGCACAGCGCGATACAAGAATTATCGGCTTGTTCTGGAAAAGGCTTAAGCGTTACAAAAGCCTAAGCAAAGGCATCCGCATTTCATGGATCAGCTCAGAAGAGGCAGCGAGCTATTACAATGGCGCCAAGATTGTCATCAATATTCATCGTTCCCATGACGACAAGGTGCATAACAAAAATAGCCGCAACCTTCCCGGCTTGTCGATCAACCCTCGTACGTATGAAATTGCGGCTGCCGGAGCATTTCAGCTTACAGATGTTCGTCAGGATTTAAGCGATTTTTATGTACCGGGAACTGAGCTTGAAACGTACTCTTCACCAAATGAGCTGGCTGATAAAATTGCATATTACCTGCAGGACGAGCAAAAGAGGAACCAAATCGCATTAAGAGGATTTATAAAAACGCTGGAGCAGCATACCTACGAGAAGCGGCTCAGCCAGCTGCTTCAAATCGTCTTTCCATCATGATAGCTAAACAAGATCGTGGGAGGTGAATCGAGATGCGCAAGCGATATCCGCGCAGGCGTATAAAAGCAGTCCGTAAAATAAAGCGAACCAACTTTCAAGCGAGCTATGCAGCTGGTTATCGGGATGGCAAGGCGAGTGGAGCAGCAAGCTATCAGCAGCCTTTTGAAGGCACAAGCATTATTATTCCAACCTATAACCAGTTGAACTATTTACGAAATTGTATAGAGAGCATTCATAAATATACGCCGCAATCTTATGAAATCATCATTATTGATAATGGCTCAACGGACGGAACGGCTGCCTATTTAAAGTCGCGGGCAGGGCGATTGCGCTATAAAATTTTTCAAGAGAACTTAGGTTTTTCCGGTGGTGTCAATCAAGGCCTGATGATGGCAAAAGGTACGTCGATTCTCATTCTTAACAATGATACGATCGTGACGAAAAACTGGCTGTCGAATTTATTGTCGTGCTTGAACAGCAACCCATCGATTGGTCTTGTTGGTCCGGTAACCAATTATTTGTCGAATGATCAAAAGATTGATGTCAGCTACAAAAACATGAAAGAAATGCAGCAGTTTGCCCAAAATTACAATCATATTAACCCGGTACGATGGAGAAAAACGAATGCCATAATGGGCTTTTGCTTGCTTTTATCCAGAGAGGTGCTTCAAAGAGTCGGGTATATGGATGAGGGATATGTCATTGGGACCTGCGAGGATGTAGACTTTTATCTTCGGATACAATTGCTTGGTCTCGATCTAGTAATTGCGGAGGATACATTCATCCATCATTATGGCAGTGTGACGATGCGTTCGTTTCTGGATGCTTCCTTGCTTAATAACGCTTTTTTTCGTGAAAAATGGGGCGACTGGGATCAGATCAGCAGGCTGGAGGCGGTAATGAATTCGGCATCGCCTAATGAAAAGAGAACAGGAACAAACTTTTACCCTAGCCATATCGTTGTTAAAGGAACCGATTCGAATGTCTATTGGGTAGAAAATGGATATCGATATATCGTGCGGTCTTCAGACTTAATGCATGTGGATGCAGTAAGATTGCCGCAGCTTGATTTATGGAACTGGCCGATAGGAGGAGACATTTCGATTGCAGTGCTGCAGCAGAGAATAGCTGCATTATCGGCGCTCACAACCAATTTCGCTGAAGGCAGTTTAGTAAAAACGCAAGACGGCGAAATGTACCAGATTATACAGGGCAAGCTGCACCGGATGACGACAAAATATGCCTATAAGGCATGGGGACTGGAGCAGCGTTATGTTCGTCCTTTAACGCAGGCCGACAAAAACCAGTATTCGGAAGGCTTCCCTATTGTAGCTCCTCCGATCATTAAGGCTAATAATATATAATTTCAAGTTTAGGAGGACGGCAGCATGCTGACGAAACGAAAAAAAAGTACAGCTATTAAAAAAACGAGCGTAAAAAAAACGTTGAAAGCCGGCGGGAAATTAAGCAGCCGCAAAAACAAATATGGTGTAAAAAAAGGGAAACGGCGAGGTAAAACATTAAAAAAAGGGTTGAGAAGCGGTGCAAGAGGGAGAAAAAGAAGCGGACCGTTTCACACAGGTTATGAGCAAGGGTATAGAGAAGGGCATTCTAAAGGTTTTGAGGATGCGCATCAAGAGTCTTATATGACCAATCAAGGTGCTGTCCTCTCGCAAGCACAGCCAGAAAGCGCAAATGCATCCCCTTATCTGACTACACAAATGCCGAGTGAAGCAGAAATTGCGAGTGTAGCCGGATCTCGAATCGGGATTCTTTATATATGCACAGGGAAATACAGTATTTTCTGGGAAAACTTTTATCGGAGCGCCGAAGCTTATTTCTTGCCGGGCTACCAGAAAAACTATTATGTATTCACAGATGCCGACCACATCGTTGATGAAGAGAGATCGAACATTTTGAAGATTCCTCAGGATAATCTTGGATGGCCGGGCAATACGCTGCTGCGATATGCGATGTTTAGAAACGTGGTGCATCAGCTGCAGCAGGAATGTGATTTTGTATTTTTCTTTAATGCCAATATGCAATTCGTTGATGTTGTAAGGGAAGAAATATTGCCTATTCACGAGGGCATCGTTGCGGTCCAGCATCCAGGCTTCTACAATAAAGCGCGCCACGAGCTTGATTTTGAGAAAAATCAACAAAGCTTAGCCTATATTCCGGAGGGCGCAGGAAGCTACTACTTTATGGGTGGGTTGAACGGCGGCCGAACGGAGCACTATACGAATCTCATTCGTGTTCTGGATGACAATATTAGAACGGATATGAATAATGGGATCAATGCCATTTGGCATGACGAATCGCATTTAAATAAATATTTAATCGACAAGTCTCCTAAAGTGATGAATCCATCCTATGGTTACGTGGAGGGCCAGCAGCTTCCGTTTCCAATGAAAATATTAATTCGCGATAAAAACAACTTCGGCGGCCATAGCTTTTTGAGAAGCTAGCGGCATAAAAAAACGTAAGCGGTTCGGATTTTTCCGAGCTGCTTACGTTTTTTTTGTGGATGAATGATAGGAACAGCTATTAAAAGATGTCTACCTGCTCGTGGCATGCGGCTGGGATATAGTTTGCATATTTGTTTACGTTTATACGATCACCGTTCTCAAATAGCAAAGCAAGCTCTTGCGGCGAGTATTCCTTATTGCTTCCTGCGCGGTTGGCATAGACATTCTGAACGACGTTGAGCGGGTTGCAAAACGCTAAGGATACTTCGCTGCATGCTAGAAACTGGCGCCCCTCAGACAGCTCCTGCGCACGTCCTGCCATACATCCTTCAAGCGTATTGGGGTTGGAGAAATCCAAGTTTCTCAGATGAGGAAGAAGATGAGTTGTGCGGTATACCGAGCTGGAAACTTCAATCGGATAGCCGAATTCATACTGCGCCGATGTCCAGTCAAACTTGCGATAGCCATACTCGATAATGTGATGCCATGGAATAGACTGTTCAGCACTCATCGTGTAGCAGTAACGAATGTTTGGTCCCAGTCTTAAGGAAAAGCCAATCAAATCGTTGTGCGCAGCTAATGTGTTCATGACGGACTGCAGCGTGAAATCGCGAACGAACAAGCAATCATCCACGATGAATAGAACATAGGTATAGGGTTCCATCGAAGCGATAACCTGCTCTTTGAATTGCTCCTCTTTAATAAATTGTACCAACGGGTATTCGTTTTTGAGTCGTTCATATTGTGATTCATAAAAATCGCTCGATGTCTTGTAAAGGACCTTCATGTGAAAATTGGAAATATCGAGGGCATGCAAGTAAAGCGATCGCAGGGCTGCATCCAGCTGGAGGGCTCGATCCTTGCTGAAAATAATACCCGTCAGCGGTATTAAAATAGGCGCTGCCCCTCCGTCGCTTGGCTGTTCAACAAGAGTAGAAGCAGGAGCAGCAGGAGCTATTGGAGCAGCTGGTACTTTACGGGCGAGGATGCCGCGTTTCCATCCTCTTGCTCGTTTGTTTATTCGATTTGACCGCAGCAGCATCTTCCCCTTGCGAGAAGCTCTGCGACGCGTATTTGCGGACGTGCGATTTATTTTTTTACTTTGTCGTTTCATCCGCTTATTCGAAGCTGGTTTTCGTTTGACAACGGTTTGAGACAAGCGTTATCCCTCCTTATTTTCAAGAAACCTCGTTCAATGTATTCTATGTCGATAATTTGGCATGGTACGGGCAATCGATAGGCGTGAAGCGCCTGTATTCCATTGCTTGATCGCATCTATTAAATTTTCACAGACTGGGTATTCATCAGAACAACAAACTATTGAATGAATAAACATAGGAAGATGGCAAAGTATATTTGAGAGAAAGAGAGGATGTTTCTATGCGGACGATAGATAAAAATACGAAAGTGGTCATTCTAGCAGGTGGGTTCGGCACTAGAATAAGCGAGGAGTCGCTCATGAAACCAAAACCGATGATCGACATTGGGGATAAGCCAATCTTATGGCATATCATGCAAACCTATGCGCATTACGGCTTTACTGATTTTGTGATTTGTTTGGGCTACAAAGGTTATTTCATCAAAGAATATTTCTATCATTATTTTTTGCATCACTCGGATGTGACCTTTGATTTATCGAATCGAAACGAAATGACAATTCATGAATCTTCCATTGAACCTTGGAAAATCACGTTGGTCGACACAGGCAAAGAAACGATGACGGGCGGCAGGCTAAAGCGAGTTCAGCCGTATTTAGGAAACAAAACATTTATGCTGACGTACGGCGACGGGGTTTCGGACATCGATATTGGCAAGCTGTCAGCTTTTCACTGCTCTCATAACAAGCTGGCTACAGTAACGGCTACGCAGCCAAGCGGCAGATTTGGCGCTCTCGATATAAAGGACAGCAACAAGGTTATTGATTTTATGGAGAAACCAAAAGGCGACGGGAGCTGGATTAATTCAGGTTTTTTCGTAATGGAACCGCAGCTGCTTGATTATATTGAAGGCGATCATACAAATCTGGAGATGGACTGCATGCAGAAGATAGCTAATGATGGACAGCTTATGGCTTATAAGCATGAGGGGTTCTTTCAGCCGCTGGATACGCTTAGAGATAAAAACTATTTAGAAGGTTTATGGAAATCAGAAAAAGCGCTTTGGAAAAAATAAAGGAGTGTCCATGATGAATCCAAGCTTTTGGCGCAATAAAAAAGTGTTCATTACTGGACACACCGGCTTTAAAGGCAGCTGGCTTTGCTTGTGGCTGGCAGCGATGGGCGCCAAGGTGACTGGTTATGCGCTAGCACCGCAGCAGCAGCCTAATTTATATGAGCTTTGCAATATCGATGCGATGATTCAGTCCGTTACCGGTGATATTAGAGATTCAGCAAGGCTGAGCAAGGTTTTGTTAGCTGCTGAGCCTGATATCGTTATTCATATGGCAGCTCAAGCTCTGGTTAAGCCCTCCTACGAAACGCCTGCTTATACTTTTGAAGTCAACGTCATGGGTACGGTTAATCTGCTTGATGCGGTAAAGCTTGCTGTGGAGAGTGGAGCGGGCATTAAGGCGGTTGTTAATGTAACGACAGATAAAGTGTATGAAAATCAAGAATGGGCATGGGGCTACAGGGAGAGCGATAGGCTGGGCGGTTATGATCCATATTCAAACAGCAAAGCTTGCTCGGAGCTTGTTACAGCCTCTTATCGCAATTCCTTCTTTCATAGCAAGGATGAGAAGGTTCACGGTGTCGGCATTGCAACGGCAAGAGCGGGCAATGTCATCGGGGGCGGAGACTTTGCTCAGAATCGATTAGTTCCAGATATGGTTCGTGCCTTCATGGACGGCAGTGCGGTGAGCATTAGAAACCCGCATGCGATAAGACCTTGGCAGCATGTACTTGAGCCTTTAAGCGGATATTTGCTGCTTGCAGAGAAACTTTATGCGAACGGATCAGAGTATGCGGAAGGCTGGAATTTCGGTCCTCGCGATGAGGATGCAAGGCCGGTAGGCCAGATTGTTGAAATACTTGGTGCGAAATGGGGCGGCGTAGTGGTGCATACGGATATAGGCAAGCACCCGCATGAAGCCCATGAGCTGAAGCTGGACTGCTCGAAGGCGCAGCGACGCTTAGGCTGGAAACCAAGATGGACCCTTGATCAGGCGCTGGATAAGGTGGTTGAGTGGACGCTTGCCTATCAAGGCAACGAAGATATTCGGCAGGTTTGTTTGAAGCAATGGCATGAATATGCCGGGAAAACAAGCTGAGGGGGGACATCGATGATAGAAAAAAATTCCCGTACAGCCTTAACAGCTTTAGTCACCGGAGCCACGGGTTTTATTGGCTCACACCTCGTTCGGAAGCTTTTGGCGGAAGGGTGGAAGGTGCACATTATCGCTAGAAATGAGTCGAGCCTTAAGCAATTGGAGGATGTCCAGGGTGCTATCATCATACATCGGCATGATGGGACGATTGACAGTATGTTCGCAATTGTCGAGTCTGCAAAGCCCGATCTTGTTATTCATTTAGCATCCTTCGCCACAGTTACGTATGCGCCAAGACAGGTAGAAGAGATGCTGACAAGCAATATTATTTTCGGTACGCAGCTAGTGGAGGCGATGTTGTCGCAGCATGTTTATGCATTCATTAATACGGGAACCTTCTCACAGCATTTTGACAATAAGCTTTATAGCCCAAAATCGCTGTATGATGCCTCGAAACAAGCGTTTACGGATATTTTAGCTTATTATTGTGAGTCGTCGCCGTTACGTGTAATTACACTGGAGCTGTTCGATAATTACGGTCCAAACGATACGAGATCCAAAATCATTTCGTTGCTGCTGAAGGCAGGGAAGGAACAAAAACCGCTCGCGATGTCACCTGGAGAGCAGCTGATTGATATTGTACACATTGATGATGTTGTTGAAGCTTATATGCTCGCAGCCCAGCAGCTGCTAAATGAAGAGGCAGTTAAGAACGAGGTTTATTCCGTATCTTCACAGCAGCTCATTCCACTAAAGGAGTTAGCGGGCATTATCGAAAAAATAATGGATGTACCATTACAGGTGAATTGGGGAGGACGACCCTACCATCCGCGAGAAATTATGATTCCATGGAACAAGGGGGTAGCCGTGCCGAAGTGGAAGCCAAAAATAACACTAGAGGAGGGAATTAAAAGATTAATAGAGCAGCAGCAATAGGAATGAGAATAGATTGCTGTTAAAAATGAGGAGGGTAAATTAAGATGAGAATCTTGCTTTGTTATGAGGCGGATGAGGCAGCTGCGGGCAGTAAGGCAGCCGGTCAACTCACCGCTGCGCTCCATGATTTACTCGCTCCAATAGGCGCAGTAACGCTGTTCAATGCCTCATATTTTGATGTGCGGATACTGCAAGGTCAAAGCTACGATCTGTATGTCGGCGGCTCCTATCATCTCTCGCGTATAAAAGGGCTATGCCATATAAAGAAAAGTATATTGATAACGACAGGGCTGCACCCCCAAGAAATCAACCACAGCACGTCTAGATTAAAGGCTGGCCATAACCTGCCAGATGATGTTTTCCATGAGACTGCTGCACCAAATGTTGACGAGCTGGAACAGTCTATCAATCAAGCTGATTTCATTATCGGAATTGGAAATATTGAAACCTACAATTCTTACATCAAACGCGGACTGCCAAAATGGAAAATAAAAATGTTGTTAGGCGGGATTGCTGCTTTAGATCAACCCAATACGTTGCCATCTTCGGAAAATGTAAAAACGGGGCAAAGAAGAGTGTACACGTATATCGCTCCAAAACTCGGATTAAGCAATGGTTTTGAAGCTGTCTTTCTACTCTTTTCGAGTTCAGACATCGCGAGTCAAAATTTAGAGCTGCATGTTGTGGGGCAGCCTGCAAATAGGTTTTTCAACAATAGGCTGCTGCAATTAAAAGCTGTGCTCGGCGATAAGCTGTCTGTTCACGGTGATGAGCTTAATGAAGCTCAGAGCGCAGAACTGCTCTCGAACACTGATTTTATCGTTTACCCCTCGTTAGGCCAATATGATTCTTCGATTTTACAGGGACTAATCCACGGCGCTATACCGCTTGTAACCGCGCAGTCCGGCATCGATTTTTCACCCATCGGAGTATTCGACCCATTGGATCATTTGCAGCAAAAACAGCTGCTGCAGCGCACGCTTCAGCTGAGTGATCAAGAGATTGTGGACTGGAAAAAGAAGACGATTGAATATGTAAAGGAATATCACCTTCCTTATAAGCAGTTACTGGACAAGACGATTAAGGATTGCCTGAACGGGAATCTATATCCGAAAATAAGCATTACGCTGCCAGTTTTTAATAAAGAAGCTACGATTGTTCCCCTAATAGCGGAGCTGCACCGTGCTGTGAGCGAATATAAAAATGCTGAACTCCGAATTATTTTTGATGGCTGCTACGATCAAAGCGAATACGTGGTGAAGCAATTTTTTCAGACCGTTCAAGTGGATTACAGTATTGCTTATGAAACGACGCCCAATATTTTTGAGATTAAAACGAACAACATCGGCTTAAAAAAATCATCCGGTGCTTATTGCGTCATTCTGCAGGATGACAATTATGTTAACGATAAAAATATCTTTTATGAGGTTGTACAGTTTATGGACAAAAATACGAGTTGTGCCATTGTCGGCTGCTTATCAGGCGTTAACTTTTACCCGAGAGGAACGACGCTCAGCGGACCAGGGCAAATCTCGTGTTCTGCAAACGAGGTGTATTGGAGGCAGGATGAGAAAGCAGATCCGAATTTGAAAAACCGAGTTTTTGAAGTGGATGCTTGCATGCGGGGACCGCTCGTCATTCGAAAATCATTTTTGGAGCAGTATGGATACTTGGATGAAGGCTACGCGCCTTTGTATCAAGACGACATGGATATTTGCTTTCGGGCTAAGCATTACGGCTATAAGGTATATTGCATGATGTCCAATGTAGAGAACCGTTCTTTGACAATGGCCCATTACGATACAGGGATGAGCAGGATGTTCCAGGAGGTGATGGAGCGAAATACGAATATTTTTTATGCAAGATGGACGCCGAGTACAAACAAAGATTATGCATGGATTCATCGAACTCGCATTGATGGATCATAGGTTAGAAGGAAGTGGTCATGAATGATTTATTTAGTAAGTTTTGCATCGCCAGAATTTCAATCTTATCAAGATAGACTAAACGCGACTGCGCTGCAATATGGCGTTGATCGTGTCATTTCATATCATCCAAGCGATCTCGAAGGAACGGCTTTTGCTCGTAACAATGCAGCAATTTTGCAGCATGAGAAAGGTTTTGGCCTATGGTGCTGGAAGCCGTATATTTTACTGGACTCTTTATCGAAAGTGGAAGAAGGAGCGCTGGTGCTGTATTCGGATGCGGACACGCGGTTCACCAGTCCACTGTATCCGCTATTTGCCCACTGCGCCGATAACGGCGGATTTGCTTTTTTTAAAACAGCCTACTATTTAAATAAAAGCTGGACCAAAAGAGACAGCTTCGTGCTTATGCAGTGCGACAGCTCGAGTTATTGGGAAACAGAGCAGGTCTGGGCTGGATTTTTTATGTTTTACAATAATGAGAAAAGCAGAAGCCTATTAGAAGAATGGCTGTTTTATTGCCAAGATTATAAAGTGATTTCAAATGCTGAAAATAGCAGCGGCCTGCCGAACTTCCCGGAATTTATCGATCATCGTTACGACCAGTCGATTCTTTCGCTGTTGACGGTGAAATATAGCTTGCCGGTGACAAAGGATATGTATCATTACTTTATGCTGCCAGACAGGAAAGTTACACCAGAATGAAAGGAGCTTGCCCGATGAATGTGAAGGTCAGCATAGTAATCCCGTGCTTTGATGAGGGTAGATTTATTGAACAAACCATCGATTCCTGCTTAGCTTCTTCCTATTCGGAGATTGAAGTAATCGTCATGGATTATGGATCAACAGAGCCAGCGACGATCGATCTATTAACTAGTTTAAATAAACCAAAGACGAGAGTCATTTATGAGAGGAACAGTGGACTCCCGGCTGCGAGGAATGCGGGGATTAAGGCAGCGCAGGGCGACTTCATCGTATCGCTGAATGCAAATGATTTGCTCCATAACAGCTTTCTTGACAAGGCGATTCGCCTGCTTGAGCAAAATCCAATGGCAGGCATTGCTTCGCCAGGCTATCATACTTTCGGGGCTGTTCATTATAGCTGGGAGCCGCCGGTCTTTCATTTTGGCCGCTTGTTAGCTGAAAATATTATATGCATAAGCGCTCTCTTTCGGAAGCAGGCTTGGCTTGAAGCTGGCGGCTATAACGAGGGGATGACGGATGGTTATGAGGATTGGGACTTTTGGATTTCGCTTTCGAAAAAGGGCTGGATCAGTATAGCCGTAAATGACGCCCCGCTGGCTTATCGTGTATTAAGCGCCGATTCGGATGGTTCCAAGCATGATCTGCTCAGTAAACAAATTGTGAGTAACCATCCAGAGTTGTTTCACGAGAACCGCTTGGATAAGCTATGGCTCAGCTGGCTGCGAGACGAATGGGAGGTTAGGAGAATGCTACGCAGGCGACTTGGTCAAGATCTTGAGCTCACGCCAATCGTAAGCATCGTCATTCCCTGTTACAATTACGGCCAATATGTGGAGGAAGCCGTAGATTCTTGCTTAAACTCGATCTTTCAAGAAATTGAAATTATTGTCGTAAATAACGGCTCTACCGACCCGTACACAATCGATGTGCTTCAACGCCTTCAGCGGCCAAAAACGAGAGTCATTCATGTTCAGACGAATATCGGTCTGCCGTATGGACGAAATGTTGGCATACGCGAAGCAAGAGGGAAATATATATTGCCCCTTGATGCGGACGACAAAATACAGCCTACTTTAATAGAGAAGGCTTACCGCATATTAGAAGCGAGACCGGAGGTTGGGTTCGCAACTGTCGGGTTGGAGTATTTCGGCGATCAATCGTGGGTTTGGATTCCGCCTGAATTTGATTTTAACCGCTTGCTTTCTGAAAATATTGTTTGTGTCACGTCGCTTGTTCGCAAAAGTGCTTGGTTATCAGTAGGCGGTTACAATGAAGCGATGATACACGGCTATGAGGATTGGGATTTCTGGATTTCGTTATGCGAGAGGGGCTGGCGTGGGACTGCCATTCATGAAGCCTTGTTATTATATCGGCGTCATGGCCATTCGTTGTCCTATGATGCGGGACAGAAGCATGCGATGATTGTTCAGCAAATACGAGCGAATCATCCGAGATTATACTGAAACAGCGACATTGTTGAAAGAACGATGAAGATGCCCTAAGGCTTTTGTCCAAACCATCTGCATCTATCATTCATTGTATAGTAGTGAGTGTGTAGAAGGAGGCGGGAAGGTGCCAAAGGTAACGGTTTTGATGCCGGTTTATAACGGTGAATTGTTTTTGCGCGAAGCAATCGAAAGCATTTTAAATCAGACATTTCAAGATTTTGAGTTTTTAATTATTGATGACGGCTCCAATGATCAGAGCGCCGCAATCATTGCCTCTTACTCGGATACAAGAATCCGTTTCTTTAGCAATGGATCAAACTACGGACTTATTTTCACGCTAAACAAGGGGCTTGTTCTTGCTCAAGGCGAATATATTGCTAGAATGGATTGTGATGATTTTGCTTTTCCTGATCGTTTGGCTAGGCAGGTTGAGCTTATGAATCAATACCCGGATATAGGCCTTTGCGGCACAGCGATGAAATATATGCATACCGATATTTGGGTTAAGCATCCAACCGACCATGAGGACATTAAGGCAGGGCTTTTGTTTTATTGCTCTCTAAATCATCCAACGGTCATGATGCGGAGCTCCGTTGTTAAGAGCTATTCGCTTTACTATGACTATCAAAGCCCTCATACGGAGGATTATGAGCTGTGGTCGAGAATGGCGCAATTAACCCGTATCACGAATATACCTGATGTACTGCTTCATTACCGCATTCATAGTGAGCAAATAGGCGCGAAGCATAATGCGGAACAACAAATGATCGGGAAAAAAATTGTATTCAATCAGCTGATTCAGATGGGGCTCCTGCCTACGGAGGATGAGCTTAATCTTCATATGGACGTATGCGAGAGACGTTTGCAGGCAACAGACGGTTTTGTTCAAGGGGTGACAAGCTGGTTCGATAAGCTTCGGGCAAAAAATATCGAAACGAACCATTATTCCCAGCAGAGCCTTGAAAATGTGTTGAATTCGTATTTTGCTGAGGTTTCAAGCTATTATCAGGCTAATCTGCCAGTTGCCAAACCAGCTTCAAGCATAGGGAGAACGAAGCCGTTAAGAAGAAACGGACGTAAAAGGTTAGGAAAAAAAACAACCGCCATGCGAAGAAAAAAAAGTAGTAAAGGCGCATCGAGCAGGAGAGCTGTCAGCCGGAGCAAGCGTAAGGGGAGTGTCCAGCCACGGAAAAAAGGGAGCGCAATAAAAGGAAAGAAGCGGGCATCATAAAAACAAAAGCCACAGCGACTAGGGATAGTCGCTGTGGCTTTTGTTTTTATGACCGTATTTATTGCTGATCGATATACCATTTGACGGTTTTCTCTAACCCTTCCGGCAGATCTGTCTGTGCCTTGAAGGAGAATAGCTGCTCTGCTTTGGATGTGTCAAGGCATCTTCGCAGCTGCCCGTCGGGTCTGCTTGCATCCCATCGTATATTTCCGGTATAGCCTGTTTTCTCTGCAATTAAATGAACGAGCTCTTTAATCGAGATTTCGCGGCCTGTGCCAATATTGACAGGCTCTTCGCCATTAAACTGCTCTGCGGCTTGCAGAATAGCTGTTGCAGCGTCCTCCACATATAAAAACTCTCTTGTTGCAATTCCTGTGCCCCAAACCTCAATGTAATCAGCATTCTGTTCTTTCGCCTCTAAGCATTTGCGAATAAGCGCAGGAATGACATGCGAGGTTTCCAGATCAAAGTTATCTCTTGGACCATACAGATTAACGGGTAGAAGGAAGATGGAATTAAAGCCGTATTGCTTGCGATAAGCTTGAGACTGAACGAGCAGCATTTTTTTGGCTAAGCCATAAGGTGCGTTTGTCTCTTCAGGATAGCCGTCCCATAGCTCTTCTTCCTTGAATGGAACATTGGCAAATTTGGGGTAAGAGCAAATCGTTCCGCAGGCTACAAACTTTTCGACGCCATGGAGGCGCGATGCCTCTGCGAGGTGGATGCCCATCGACAGGTTGTCATAGAAGAAAGAACCTGGATTTGCGCGATTGGCTCCAATCCCGCCTACTTTTGCGGCCAAATGAATGACGATATCCGGTTTATAGTCTTGAATGACGGACAAACATGCGGCCTGGCTAGTTAAATCATATTGCCGGCTCCTCGGTACAATAACGTCCGCTGCATCGTATTTAGCAAGCAGCTCGACGACATGCGAGCCTAAGAAGCCGGAGCCTCCGGTGACCATAATTTTTTTCCCTTTCAATTGACTCATTATCAGCCTCCGACCTTTCCTATTTAACCTGAATATATAATTCTACTTATCAGATTATGTAATCGGCTCTTAATGTGAGCATGTCTTTGCCTATTTATAGAATTGAGTTTGAGAAGCTTCCATTACGTCCATACCAATTCGTTTGAGAGACATACTATGTTACTAATTGGGATGATAGGGAAGGGGCAGATGCTTTGAAGATTGCTTTTGTAACAGGGATTACGGGACAAGACGGCGCATATCTAGCTGAATTGCTGTTAGATAAGGGATATATTGTACACGGATTGCAGAGAAGAAGCTCTCTGCCGAATACCGGAAGAATCGACCATTTGTTGAATGATTCCAGCATTAATGAACAAAGATTTTTTCTTCATTATGGAGACCTAACGGATTCTTTAAACATAGTGCGAATTATTGAACAGGTGAAACCGGATGAAATTTACAACTTGGCAGCGATGAGCCATGTTCATGTCAGCTTTGATACGCCAGAGTATACAGCCAACGCAGATGGCATCGGAACGCTGCGCATACTGGAAGCTGTACGACTGCTCGGGCTTACGCAAAAAACAAAAATTTATCAAGCCTCCACATCTGAGCTTTACGGGCTTGTCCAACAAATTCCGCAGCACGAGAAAACACCGTTTTATCCCCGCAGTCCTTATGCAGTTGCCAAGTTGTATGCCTATTGGATCACAGTAAACTACCGCGAGGCCTACGGCATGTTCGCGTCCAATGGTATTCTCTTTAATCATGAAAGTCCTTTGCGAGGAGAAACATTCGTTTCACGCAAAATAACGAAAGCTGTAGCCCGTATAGCGCATGGACTGCAAGACAAGGTTTACTTAGGAAATTTAAATGCGCAGCGAGACTGGGGACACGCAAGAGATTACGTCGAGGCGATGTGGCTGATTCTTCAGCAGAGCGAGCCGGAAGACTTTGTCATAGCAACAGGATACACGACAGAGGTTAGAGAGTTTGTTCGCCTTGCTTTTGCCGAGATCGGTGTGGAAATAGCATTTAAAGGTGAAAAGGAAGACGAAGTGGCCTATGTAAAGGCATGCCATAATCCAGCCTATTCGCTTCCGGTCGGCAAGGAGGTTGTTGCCGTGGATGCCAAATATTATCGGCCTACCGAGGTTGAGCTGCTGCTCGGAAGTCCTGAGAAGGCAAAGAAACAATTAGGGTGGAAACCTAAATATGATGTTCAAGCGCTTGTTAAAGAAATGGTTATGCAGGATATGAATGCACTAAAAGGAGCGCGAGGCTAATGAAAATAATTTTGCTCTCGGGAGGCTCCGGTAAACGATTATGGCCGCTCTCGAACGGCTCGCGAACGAAGCAATTTTTAAAGGTGCTCAAAGGGGAGAACGGCGAACGAGAATCGATGGTTCAACGGGTGTGGAGACAGCTGCAAGAGGCTGGCCTTGAGGCTTCATCCTATATCGCCACATGCTCCTCTCAGGTGGATTTGATTAGAAGCCAGATTGGCAACCAAGTTCCGATCATCGTGGAACCGGAGAGAAGAGATACCTTTCCGGCTATTGCTTTGGTTTCCGCTTATTTGAATTCAATCGTGAAGGCATCTAAGGACGAGATCGTATGCGTGCTGCCTGTAGACCCCTATGTAAATGCTGATTTTTTCGAAAAGATCAAGGAATTAGAGCAGGTTTTGAGAGGAACGGATGCGGAGGTTGCCTTAATTGGATCACGTCCGACTTATCCTTCTGAGAAATATGGCTATATGATTCCGTCTCCTATGAATCTCGCATCACAAACTTATAATAGCATCGTGATTACAAGTTTTGTCGAGAAGCCGCCAGTGCTGATTGCCAAGGATCTAATAGAAAATGGCGCACTATGGAATTGCGGCGTGTTTGCCTTCAAACTTGATTATTTGCTCTCGCTTCTACGCGATCGGAATTACCCAACCTCCTATCAACAATTATCCCGCCAATATGCTGCGCTGCCGAAAAACAGCTTTGATTATGAAGTGTTGGAAAAAGCGAAGCAGCTCAGAGCCATCGCCTATGAAAATGAGTGGAAGGACCTCGGCACTTGGAACACGCTGACGGAGGAAATGGATACGAATGTGATCGGGCAGGGTCTTATAAGCGACGATTCGTACAATACGCATGTGCTTAATGAATTGGATATTTTGGTGACGGTGCTTGGTTTATCGAATATCGTTGTTGCAGCAAGTCCGAATGGCATCCTCGTATCCGATAAATCTGCGAGTCCCCGCATTAAGGAAATGATGCAGCCTATCGATCAGCGATTGATGTACGAGGAGCTTCGCTGGGGCTGGTATCGCCTTTTGGACGTGTTTAAGCTGGAAGACAACCGAGAGACGCTTGTGAAAAAAATTGTAGTTCATACAGGAGAGCATTATGTTCCGGATCCATTGTCCTCTCGAAGGGTTATATGGACTGTTCAAGCCGGCAAAGGCATAGCGATTGTGGATGGTAAACCGCTAAACGTGGCTCCCGGGGATTGCTTGGAAATGGAGTCGACAACAAGCTACAGCATAGCCGCTTTAACGGAGCTTACTTTAGTGGAAGTACAAATAGAGACGACCAGCGGAGTGGACGTATGACATATAGAAAAAGGATGCTGGTCTTATCCATCATCGACAGCTTGCTGCTCCTTGGAAGCTGGATGTTTGCTTTATATTTGATTTATGGCGAGCTTCTGCCTCAATCATTATCGGTTACTGATGTGGCAGTTGCTGGACTTTTTATCATTACAAGCTACTTCTTCCTTGTCATCAGCAAGTCTTACAAAACCTTATGGAAATATGCAGGCGTGCACGAACTCATTAGGGTGTTTAAAGCGGTGGCGGCAGCTGTCATTCTCTACGCAGCGGAGTTACTGCTTTTCATGCGGGCAATTGATGATTGTGTAAAAAAAGCACATGAAAGCAATCGATTGGCGCTTGCCACCATCGGATCTACCGCGAGGCATAACAACCCGTCGTTTATCATTGGACCTGCCAGAGAATCGCAGACTTTTGTAGTCTGTTTCTATATTGTTGCAGAGCGAGAGCATGTAAAGGCTATTTGTGAATACGCCGATGGTAAGGTCGATTACATTTTCATTGACGCCGAAGCTAAAAACGCGGAAGCGGGTGATTTTCTGACTGTCGCCAAAGCGTGTGTGCTGCAGAGTGAGATAAAAGCCTATAAAGGAAACGATATTACCTCGCTGGCATGCGATCTTCTAATCAACGAGCTGGTTCCTGAGCTGAAACAGAAGAAGGTTTCGATTATTGGCGCGGGAATCTTAGGCTCAAAGCTTGCGTTGACGCTCGCCGAGCGAGGAGCTGACGTTTACATCAGCAGGGGCAATCATTGCGCAAGCTTTGAATGCCATTCTTCCAAGGTACAGCACCGGGCTGATATACAATGAGAACAACATCGCGGAATCCGTCAAAAATGCTGATATTCTTATAGGATTTACGCAGGGGTTCCCTGTTATAGACGAGGCTGCGGTCACAACCCTAGCTAAGCATGCGCTTATTGTGGACGGCGGCATCGGAACGGTTAAGGAGGATGCGATCGCAACAGCTAGGCGATTAGCGATAACCATTATTCGGCTCGATGTGCGCATTGCGTTTTCTTATGTCATTGATGCGATGTTGAATACAGAATATTTTATGAGGCATATCGCTGGAACAAGAGTCATAGATGGCAAAAGCTATGTGGCGGGAGGCATGATCGGCGAGAAAAACGATATCGTTGTCGCGGATATAAGAAAACCTTCAGAAATCGTAGGCATAGCCGATGGAAAGGGTGGTATGCTGCCTCCAGCCTCAAGCTGAATCGAGAGTGCTTGTATGCAGAAGAACATGCATTCCATTGTGGCATTTCGCGCATCCCATTAGGGATGCTTTTTTATTATTGCTGTCGACTTTTCCGTCGTGCTAAAAAAGCGGTGGAAATTTCACTTTTTCATTGACCATGAGGTTAATATCACATAGAGTTAAGTTGTATTTCATTATAAAATGGACAACTTTATTCCAAATATGAGGTGGAAATCGGAACGATGATGAATATGTTTAGTCGCGCTACAATAACCATCCTTCTCCTAACCCTTCTATGGCCAGCGGCAGTATCAAACGCAGCAAGCAATCTGCTTAAAAATGCCGGTTTTGAAAATGTTGCGGAGGGAGCGCCTTCCGATTGGACGCATGATGCGTATTTGAAGGAAGAGCAAATTACTTCGTATACGATTGATAATACCGAAGCGCATACAGGAACTTATTCAGCCGTGCTTGAGAACAAGCAAGCTAATCACTCGCGGTGGACACAGACGATAAATGTAAAACCAAAAACAACATATAAATTTTCTGGGTACGTGAAGACGGAACAAGTAGGCTTGGATGCAACAGGAGCTCTATTTTTCGTTGAAGGCGTAGCAGTAACTTATCCTGAAGTGAAGGATACAAATGGAAAATGGGCTTACGTTGAATTTTATGCGAAGACGGGCCAGGACCAAAAGAGTATTACCTTTAGCGCTAGTTTAGGCGGATACGGGAGCATTAATACCGGGAAAGCTTATTTTGATGACGTCAGTGTAGAGAAAGTATCTAAGGCGCCATCCGGTGCAGAGGTGTTCAGCTTAGTCCCTACGGAGACAAGCCAAGGAACTGAAACATCGACTTCGGGCGGCTCAGTCCTTCCACTTATTTTGTTTGGTGCACTGTTCACCTTGTTTTTTGCACTTATCTATAAGAAGCTGTTTCGAGAGCGAAGCTGGCTTGACGAGAAACAACATTTACATAAAATCATTCTTGTATTCGTGTTCCTTGGGGCACTAATTTTGCGGCTCTGGATTGCTGTTTCAAGCAGTGGTTATGCAAATGATATCGCTTTGTTTATGGCTTGGGCTGACCAAGCTGCGAAGCAGGGGCTTTCTGGATTTTACCATTCGGGAATGTTTGTAGATTACCCTCCCGGCTATATTTATATTCTGTATGTATTAGGTTTAATAAAAGATATGCTGTCGCTAGATTCAGGATCAAATGCGGCATTGCTTCTATTTAAGCTCCCGGCGATTTTAGCCGATTTGGCTGCTGCTTATTTCATTGTCCAGATAGGCAAGAAGAAAGCAGGCTATTCGATAGCGTTAGGATTAGCGCTTCTTTTCTTATTCAATCCAGCTATTATTGTGGATTCTGCCGCATGGGGGCAAGTGGATTCAATATTTGCGCTGGCACTCGTGCTGGCTATTCATGGACTGGTCGAAAATAAAATAGAGCGCGCTTCGGTTTTGTTTGCAATTGCGGCGCTTATTAAGCCGCAGGCATTTATATTCATGCCTGTGCTGCTGTTGTGGTTCGTATATCGCAAAGATTGGAAGAAGATTCCGGTCAGTGCATTTTACGGCTTCACTACGTTTATATTGCTCGCTTTGCCTTTCTTCTGGGGCAACAGCGGCTTGTCGGGCCTCATTAAGCTGTATTCAGGAACCTTGTCTTCTTATCCGTACGCGACGCTAAATGCATTCAACTTCTATGCGTTAAGCGATGCCAATTGGAAGCCGATTACGGATACGTGGCTGCTGTTTTCGTTCAAAACATGGGGGAATATCTTCATTTTTGCAGCCGTAGCGATCTCCGCTTTTTTTGCACTGTTAAAGCGAGACAAGGAATCGTCAAAGCGCTCTTATTTTATAGCGATGGTGCTTATCGTTGTCGTATTTTTGGGTGTAACGAAGATGCATGAGCGTTATCTGTTTCCAGTAATGCTGCTTGGAATCTTTGCTTTTATACAATCGCTCGATCGCAGGATGTTGATGGTGTATTTCGGATTTAGCTTGACGAGTTTCATCAATATTGCTTATGTGCTTGACTACAGCAAAGTGAGCACGAACGTGCCTTTTAATGGAATTGTTCTATTGTGCTCGTTAGCAAATGTTGGATTGATGCTTTACTTGTTATATATCGGATATGATAATTATGCACGCGGAAGGTTGAAGCCTATCGCCCCGCTGCTGGAGGAAGAACGCAAGCAGTCGGATCACAAGACACTAACAGCTTTCAAAGCTGAAGCGATCTCACGAGTGAAGCAAGAGAATGAACGACTCGTGCGCAAGGATTGGATATGGATGGGTGCGATTACGTTAATTTATGCGGTCGTCGCGCTATTCCAGCTTGGCGAGCTGAAGGGGCCGACAACCGCATGGCAGCCTTCGACCGTTGGTCAAAGCTTTTACGTTGATTTGGGCGAGGTTAAGCAGCTTGATCGCATCAACAGCTTTGGCGGAGTTGGAACAGGAAAATACAAATATGAATTTAGTCAAAATGGTACCGACTGGGACAATCTCATGGAAGTCGACAGCAGCCATGTTGCTGTATTTACTTGGAACAGTCAGCCAGCGGCGCTCGCAGCTCGGTATGTGAAGCTTACGACGGTTCAAACAGGCTTCTCCATGCATGAGATGGCTTTTTACGAGCAAGGCAACAAAATACCGTTATCAATCGTTGGAATAAATGATGAGCAGGCGAAGGATGCCAAACGAGGCAGCGTACCTTTGCTCTTTGATGAACAGCAGCGCGCGAAATATGAAGCGACTTATATGAACGGATCTTATTTTGATGAAATTTATCATGCCCGTACTGCTTATGAGCATATGGAGCATATTGTAGCTTACGAGAATACACATCCACCGCTTGGCAAAATTATAATTGCGATCGGTATTAAGCTGTTTGGGCTTAATCCGTTTGGCTGGCGCATTGCCGGTACGCTGTTTGGCATTGCAATGCTGCCGTTAATGTATGTATTCGCGAGAAGGCTGTTTAAAACGACTGTTTATGCTGGTGTGGCGACTGCGTTGCTAGCAGCAGATTTTATGCATTTTACGCAGACTAGAATTGCAACGATTGACGTTTACGGCGTGTTTTTCATTATGCTGATGTTTTATTTCATGCACAAATATTATTCCTTAAGCTTCTACAGGGTAAAGCTGAGTGTTACTTTGCTGCCGTTGTTTTTAGCCGGTCTCTTTTTTGGAATCGGTGTAGCTTCCAAATGGATTGTGCTCTATGGGGGCGCAGGCTTAGCTATTATGCTCGGTTTATCATTATTTGATCGTTATAAGGAGTATGCAGCTGCCAAGCGAGTTCTGAAAGAGAACAAAAGAGAGTCTGGCTTTAGCCAAGACAAGCTGCAGCATATTATAAACGTATTTCCTCGTTATACGATCATAACGCTTGCTGTATGTCTCGTATTTTATATCGTTATACCGCTAGCGATTTATGCGTTATCTTACATTCCAGTGCTGACTGTAATGGATGAAGGATATACCTTAAAAAGTCTAGTTGATTACCAGAAGCATATGTTCAGTTATCATAGCAAGCTGGTATCAACGCATCCATTCTCATCCTCATGGTGGGAGTGGCCGTTCATGAAGAGGCCGGTATGGTATTACTCAGGCGACAATATGGCAGCAGGTATGAAATCCACAATTGTAGCGATGGGCAATCCGCTTATTTGGTGGGCAGGCATTTTTGCGATGGCAGCGACGATATGGATGAGTATCAAACGGAAAGATAAAGCGATGTATACGATATGGATCGCGTTTCTAGCGCAATATGTGCCTTGGATGCTTGTAACAAGGCTTACGTTCCTTTATCACTATTTTGCAATGGTGCCGTTCATTATTCTGAGCTTGGTCTATATGTTTAAAATAATCGAAGAGAAACGGCCAAACTTTAAGCTGATTCGAAATGTTTTTGTGGCAGTAGCGATATTGTTATTTGTGATGTACTATCCTGCGCTATCCGGTATGACTGTAAAGAGCTGGTATGTAGAGCATGTTCTGCGCTGGTTCCCAAGCTGGTTATTTTAAAATATAAGAAAGTATATCGTTTTCTCATACTTATCTTATATTTCACCGTCAAGGCTACTTCAGCGTCTAAGGACGCCGAAGGCGTTTTTGCTTGAAGAAAGGGGTATCTGGATGAAAAAATCGGCTGTAAAATACAGTATTATCGTTCCTATGTACAACGAAGAAGAGGTTATCGAGCATACGTACGAGCGGCTGAAGCTGGTCATGGACAGCACGAACGAGTGTTATGAGCTTATTTTCGTCAACGATGGAAGTAAAGATCGTACGGTCGAATTAATTTCCATGATCTGCGATTTCGATCCAAATGTCCGAATGATTAATTTTTCACGTAATTTTGGTCATCAAATCGCGATTTCAGCGGGGATGGATTATGCGCAGGGTGATGCGATCGTCGTCATTGATGCTGATCTACAAGATCCTCCTGAGGTCATTATCGATATGATCGCCAAATGGAAGGAAGGCTTTGAGGTTGTTTATGGCAAACGTCTTAAGCGCAAAGGCGAGACGATGTTCAAGAAAATAACCGCTAAGCTGTTTTATCGCACGCTGCGCAGCTTAACGAATGTGGATATTCCCGTAGATACGGGGGATTTCCGATTGATCGACCGGAAGGTATGCGATGTGCTGCGCGGCTTGAAGGAAAAAAATCGGTTCGTTCGCGGCTTGGTAAGCTGGATCGGTTTCCGTCAGACGATGGTCGAATATGAACGGGAAGAACGTTTTGCAGGCGAAACCAAATATCCGCTGAAAAAAATGATTTCTTTTGCCATTGACGGAATAACCTCCTTCTCTTATAAACCTTTGAAAATTGCCACTTATGTTGGCTTTACATTATCAATTACGAGCTTCTTGTATTTGTTAGTCGTTATATTCCAGAAGCTGTTTACGGGCACCACGATAGCTGGCTGGGCTTCCATTGTGGCAGTAAATCTTTTGTTTAACGGCATTATATTGATGCTTTTAGGCATAATCGGGGAATATATTGGCCGGATTTATGAAGAATCCAAAAACCGCCCTCTATACATCGTTCGCGAAGCTCAAGGGTTTCCTGCGAAAGAAGACAATCAATCCTCAGAGTCTGCTGAACAAGATCGGGTTAAAAAATATGTCTAACGCAACATCAAAACGAGCAGCTAGAGGATTCATCGCACAATTTGTAAAGTTCAATTTAGTTGGACTTCTTAATACGTTGATCGATTTTCTTATGTTTACACTCCTCATTTGGTTTGGAGCGTATTATTTACTTGCACAGGTAATTGCATACGGAGCTGGAATGATTAACAGCTATGTGCTAAATAGCCGATATACTTTTAGGAAGAGGGAAAATGAAGCTTCAAGCCCGCAGCAGCTAAATAGAGGTATGAGATTCATCGTATGGAACGGTATCATACTAGGTATTACTTTACTGCTGCTTATGGCCTTGAACGAGTGGTGGGGTTTGAATGAGGTCGTCTCAAAGCTGATTGTAACGGTGGTAACCGTTGCGCTTAACTTTTACGGAAGCAAGAAATGGGTTTTCGAGGCGAAAGGACCACAGACTGAGGCCAGCTAGCGGAAGGTGGGGAAAAATGAAAAGAATACTCTCTTATGCATTAGTGATTGTTGGTATTCTCATATTGCTCTATCCAAAAGCGAATGAATGGTACGAGAACCGTCAGCAGGATAAGCTGATGGCTACTTGGGATGAGGCGAGCTTTGATGTGAGCGCAGAGCAGCAAGCGCAGCAGCAATATGAGCAATTGACGGATCTCTTCAACGAGCAATCCGCAGCGACCGAGACGCCGATTCAATCGCCGACGGAAGCAGCTACACCAGAAGCAACTCCTACAGAGGCGCCAAAAGCACAGAAGATTGCCCCCATTGCAACGATTAAGATTGATAAAATAAAGCTTAAGCTGCCTGTCGTTGAGGGAGCCACCCAGAAGAATATGAAATCGGCTACAGCTCACTTAAAGGAAACAACAGCAATAGGCAAAGTCGGCAACACAGCTATAGCCGGCCATCGGATGCGCTCTAAGGGAAGGCTGTTTAATCGGCTTGGGGAAGTTGAGGTCGGAGATAAAATCGTCGTGGATACAAAAGATGAAAGCTTCACATACACCGTTTATAAAGTATCCATTGTAGATCCGACAGATGTATCTGTTCTAAATTACAACAATAAAGATAAGCTGCTGACTTTGATCACCTGTGATCCCATAGTAAACCCCACGCATCGGCTCATCATTCATGCAAAAATATAATGGGCAGCAGAGCCCATTTTCCCTTCATAACAGCACCAATGGTATCGCCCCTTCATAGTATAAGTTGACTGTATCCCTTAACCTTGTTAAACCATAAAAACCCGCGCAAGGAGGGGTGACAAACATTGAAGGGTAGCGACCATAAGAGCAAGTTTTTATTGACGCATCGTGAACGCGAGGTATTCGAGCTGTTAGTACAGGACAAGACAACAAGAGATATTGCACAACAACTATTCATCAGCGAGAAGACCGTCCGCAACCATATTTCTAATGTCATGCAAAAGCTGAACGTAAAAGGTCGTTCACAAGCGGTTGTCGAGCTAATCAAGCTTGGTGAATTACAAATCTAACATAGCAACCTAATCGGACGGCACTGTGACAAGGTGCTGTCTTATTTTTTTAAATCGATTAATGGGCAATTATTGAAATTGATTATCTAATTATGGAAAATAAACCAGCTAGGAAAGAGGTATTTGTCGAATCTCGTCGAATAATTAGTAATATCATAAATCAAAGAAGGTATCGCTGTGTCGCTTTTACATGTAAAACAAGCTATTCAAAAGAGAAAAGTGAGCCTGACGACGCTAATGATTGGTTTAGTCTCTGCTTCGGTTTTACTCATGTTAACCATTTTGCTTATTGCATCCTACCAGTCCAAGAAACAAGCGTTGTATGAAACAACACTTACACTTAATCTTTCAACCGCATCAAAAATGAGCATGACAATGGATTCATTATTTGAGTCGATGCGAAGCAGTCTTAAAAACGCGGCAGACTTTTATTCTTTGAATAGTGATATGAAGCAATCAGATTCAGGAAAATATCTTGATCTCATTCGCAATAGCAGCAACTATTTTAATTCGATTGTCGTAGTTGATGAGAATGGTGTCATGCGTACACTGTCCCCTTCGTCGATTGGCAAGGCAGGCGAGCCTATAAAAACAGCCGCTGCGAAGGAAGCATTGGCGTCACGAAAGCCATATTTGTCAAAGCCTTATACTAGCGCGACTACGAAAAATCTCATGGTGTTTATTAGTGAGCCTTTGTTTGATCAAAAGGGTGTATACCGGGGCTATATCGGTGGAAGCCTCTATTTGCAACAAAATAACGTTCTAAATATGATATTCGGTAATGATAACCTTGACCATAACGGTTCCTATTTCTATGTAGTAGGTTCAGATGGCCACTTAATGTACGATCCTGATAAAAGTCAGATTGGAAAGGATAGTACCTCGAATCTGATCGTTCAGAAGTTGATTAAGGGGCAGAGCGGACAAGAGCTCGCCGTAGATGAAGTTGGTGTGAAATGGCTTGCCGGTTACTCCTACGTCCCAGAGAATCAATGGGGGGTTGTTGTGCTTTCACCAATAAGCATAGTGAAGGAGCAGTTGAACAATCATATACAAGCGATCCTATTATACACGCTCATACCCTTTATTCTTTTGATGCTCGTGACGACCTTTTTTGCCCGCCGATTGGCTAAACCTTTTGTAACGCTTGCGAATATCGTCAGCAAAATGGGAAAAGAAGAAGTTCCCATACCCGCCATGAAGCATCATTGGAACAGAGAAGCCGATTTATTAACGAGCACGGTCATACTTGCTATGAACGGTATTAAAACGGAAACTGATCGGTTGACACAAGCGGCTATGACGGATGCTTTGACCGGATTAAATAATAGAAGAACGTTAGAAACGATTATGAAAAAATGGATAGAAGAAAAGAAACCTTACTCCATCGTCGTCTTGGATATTGATCGCTTTAAAACCATTAATGATACATATGGGCATCAGGAAGGCGACAGAGTGCTTCAGCATTTGGCTGATATTGTCAGGTTTTCTGTATCACCTGATGACCTTTGCAGCCGTTACGGAGGGGAAGAGTTCGTTGTCCTGCTGCCGAATGCCGCGCCGAATGTTGCCTTTGAAACTGCTGAGCGAATTCGTACAACAATGGCGAGCAGCGAAAATCATCTCAAGCAGATGGTTACCGTTTCCCTTGGCGTAGCTCAGTTTCCTTCCCATGCACAAACAGCAGATGAATTATTTTTACTTGCAGATCAAGCTCTCTATAAGGCCAAGCACGCTGGAAGAAACAAGACGGTAATGGCTGACTAGTATGCCGCCTCTGAAATTTCTGATTATTATCAATTATTGATGTACTGAAAAGGATTAAGCTAATGAAACCAGACCTAGTGTATACAAAAAAAAGAATGATTTATTTTATCGTTTTATCCATCGCAATAATAAGTATGCTTGTCGGACTTAAACTCATCTCCACCTATCACTACACAACGAAGTCAGCGGAGATCACGCTGGCGAAGCAGTATACGGAAATCGCTACGGATGCAGCAAATGGTTTAGATAAAGTTGCTTATAAGCAATTTCTACTAACCAAAACGGATGATGAGAATCGTAAAAAAATAAAATTGTATTTGGAGGAGTATCGGAAACGTATAAATGCGCTCTATATTTATATTCTGCTTTTAGATGATACCGATGTTTCCAAAGTAATGATTAGCGCATTTCCAAATCATATAAAAGATATACCGATTGGTTTTCCTTGTACCGTTCCTTCTAATCAAGTGGAGATGGCTAAAAAAGGGCTAAAATATTCCACAGGAGTGTTACATGATAGGATAAGCGAATCCTATATGTCCGTCGGGGTTCCATTCTTTGATGAGGATGGCACGGTGCTTGGTGTTGTGGGGATCGATATCGCTGCGAAGGATTTAGGCCATGTGGGCAAGTATGTTGTCCAAAATAATATGTTTATTTTCGGAGTGGATGTCCTGTTTGCTTTATTGCTGCTCGCTGGTGTCTATGTGCTTAACAAATGGTACAAAGCCAGGCTTCATCAGGACATGCGTGAATCTGAGAAGGTATACATTTCCGAGTTGGGCAAAATTGTAGAGACCATCAAATCAAGTCGTCATGATCTCATGAATCATCTCCAGGTGTTGAATGGATTAATGGACATCCGAAGGTATGATAAAGCACATGATTATTTAAAACAGCTAACCGAGGAATCCAAAACGTTAAACCTATCGCTGCATATAAAAAATCCGATTTTAATGGTGCTGTTCCAGAGCAAGAGGGAGCTGGCGCATTCGAAAAATATAATCATCAGCTTCGCTACAGATTATGATGCATTCGATAAAATAGAGTCGATGGACTTAGTCAAATTATTTTCTAATTTGTTGGATAATGCGATTGAAGCGGTGGAATCAAATGCTGGGTATATATCGCAGGAGATTCAAGTGCAATGTAAAGTGGAACATGGAAAATATATATTTATAATCGAGAATCCAGCCGTGCTTACGGATGAGGAGCAAAAGTGCTTCTTCCAATATGGTTTTACTACGAAAGCAAAGGGTTCTGTTTTACGAGGAAACGGTCTCTCTATAGTAAGGAGAACCGTGGAGAAATATAAGGGTGAGCTTAAATTTCAATATGAAGAAGGCAAGGTTCGTATTCAAATCCGAATCTAAATAAAAGAGGCTGTACCGCATTCTGATGCAGTACAGCCTCTTTTGCTGAAATTTTATGTTAATCCAGAAACATGCTGCTCCACATAGCCTTTAACCTCTTCAGCTGAGCTTAGTGCCAGAACGGCCTGAGCTATCTGCTTCATTTCCTGCTGAGATAGATTTGCGAGCAAAGCGCGAGCAGGAAGTATTGCACTTGCGCTCATACTAAACTCGTCTAAACCTAGACCGAGCAGGATCGGCAGTGCATGCTTCGAGCCCGCCATTTCACCGCACATCCCCACCCATTTGCCATGAGCATGAGCGGCTGTAATAACACGATTAATGAGCTGTAAAATAGCTGGATGAAGCGGATCGTTTAGATAGGAAAGCTTAGGATTCATACGATCTGCAGCAAATGTGTACTGAACTAAATCGTTTGTTCCGATACTGAAGAAATCAACTTCCTTGGCGAATAAATCCGCTAGCAGAGCCGCTGCTGGAATTTCGATCATGATGCCGGCTTCGATCCCAGAGTTAAAGGGAATACCTGCTTCGGTCAGTTCCTGCTTTGTTTCTTCCAGCATAGCTTTAGCTTGGCGCCATTCACCCAGTGTAGCAATCATAGGGAACATAATTTTTAAGTTGCCGTATGCGCTGGCCCGCAAAATCGCCCGAAGTTGTGTCTTGAACATATCCGGTCGATCCAAGCAGATACGAATGGCACGGTAACCAAGGAAAGGGTTGTCTTCTTTAGGCAGGTTGAGGTATGCAATTTCCTTGTCTCCGCCAATATCTATCGTTCGAATGACGATAGGCGCATCGTTTCCAAACGCTTCTGCTGCTTTGCGATAAGCTTCAAACTGTGTATCCTCGGAGGGCAGCCCAGCTGCGTCCATATATAGAAACTCGGTTCGAAATAGTCCGATGCCTTCAGCTCCTGCCGCAGCGGCAAGCTCGGCATCCTTAACTAAGCCGATATTTGCTACAAGTTCAACCTGTACGCCATCGCTGCTTACGGAAGGCTGATTTATAAAGGTTTGATAAAATTGCTTGCTCTCAAGCTGCTGCTTCTGCAATTGTGAATATCGAGTTAACGTTTCATTATCGGGGTCCACGTAAATATGCCCATCTGTCCCGTCAATGATGACGGTTTGGCCGTTTTTCACTGCCTGCTCCATGGAGCTGCCGATTCCGACAATGGCAGGAATGCCGATAGACCTTGCAATAATGGCAGAGTGGGAAGTACGCCCGCCTGCTTGCGTTGCGAAGCCAATTACTTTGCTTGGATCGAGCTGAGCCGTATCCGAAGGTGTTAAATCTTCTGCAAACAGAATGATAGAACCTGACTCATCATTCAAGGATGTTGATGAAATGCCTTGCAGCTTGTTTAATACACGCCGACTTACGTCACGAATATCGGCTGCTCTTTCCTTCAAGTAGGGATCATCCAGCCCGCCAATCATTTCTGCAATCTCTTCAGAGGTGTTGAAAAAGGCGAATTCAACATTGATCCGTTCGGATCTCACGATCTCTTTCGAGCGGTCGATGAGCTCTTCATCCTCGAGTAGCATCAGATGCGCTTCAAATATTTCTGCCTCATGCTCTTTGTTCTGAGCAATCAGCTTGGCGTGGATGGCTTCAAGCTCTTCATGAGTTGAAGCAATTGCAGCTTCAAAACGTTTAATTTCATCGTCCAATCGATTGTCTTCCAAGTGAACCTTCTCGATCTGGATAGGTTTTGTAGACAATACTTTAGCTACGCCGATCGCATATCCAGGAGATGCGGCAATTCCTTGAAGCATCATCTCTTATTGCCCCTTTTCTGCATGCGCCTCAATAGAGACAAGAATCTCTCCAATAGCAGCTACAACAGCCTCAGCGTGCTCACCCTCAGCAGAAACGGAAATGCTGTCTCCAAGTTTTGCCCCAACGGAAATGACATGAACTAGACTTTTGGCATTGAAGCTTTTGCCATCCTTCTCTAGTGTAACTGTTCCTGTGAATGCCTTTGCTGCTTCAACGATCTTGCGTGCTGGTCTTGCATGTATGCCAAATGGATTTTGTATAACAAAGCTGTTTTTCATCATTTTTCACTCCTAATAGGTTTGTTGTTACATTATTTTTTTAATTTCGTCTTTCAACTGCTCGGACTGCGTGCCGAATATAACTTGCACTGCGCCTTTGCCTAAACGGATAATGCCTGCTGCGCCCATGCCCTTGAGCTGTGTATCATTGACAATCGATTCATCCTTCACGACTAAGCGAAGACGTGTAATACAAGCATCTAGACCGACGATATTTGAAGATCCGCCGAGCGCATGCAGCACATTTTCTGCTTTACTGCCAGATGCGGCTGCAGTCTTTTCTTTGTTATCGGCTTTGTCCTCGGCCGTCTCATCTTCACGACCTGGCGTCTTAATATTGAATTTGACGATGATAAAGCGAAATAAGAAATAATACACGACGGCAAAGGCAAGACCCACCGGAATAATGAGCAGCGGATTCGTCGCGAGCTGATAATTGATCGCATAATCGATAAAGCCTGCTGAGAAGCCAAACCCATGCCTAACCTCCAGCTGATAGAGGATGAAGCCGGATAACCCCGTTAAGATGGCATGAATGACAAATAGAAACGGTGCTGCGAACATAAAAGCAAATTCAAGCGGTTCTGTGATCCCTGTCAGGAATGAAGCGAATGCCGTACCAATAAATATGGAAGCAACGAGTTTGCGCTTCTCTTTGCGAGCTGTGTGGATAATTGCAAGCGCGCCTGCTGGCAGTGCAAACATCATAATCGGGAAGAAGCCAGTCATAAACATGCCCGCTGTTTTGTCTCCAGCGAAAAAGCGATACAAGTCACCGTGTACTACTTTGCCTGTTGCATCTGTATAGTCACCGATTTGGAACCAAGCGATGGAATTAATAACATGATGCAAGCCGGTAGGAATAAGCAGTCGGTTTGCTGTAAGAAAAACGAAGGAGCCGATTCCGCCAAAACCAACGACCCAGCGGCCAAAAGTATCCAGCGCCATTTGAATAGGACCCCAAACAAGACCGAGTAAGAGAGCAACGATAACCATAACGAGCGAGGTTATGATAGGGACAAATCGTTTGCCGCTGAAGAAGCCAAGCCAGTCGGGCAGCTTGATCGTATGGAATCTTTTATATAAGTACGCTGATATCAAACCAGCAATAATACCGCCAAGGACGCCCATGTTGAGTTCAACATCTTTTCCAACAATGTTGGTAAAGACGAGCGGCACTTTAATTTGAACGGTTACAAGCACTTGGTACGCGATAACGGCAGCCAGTGCGGCAACTGCATCACCAGCAAGTCCGATGGCAACACCGACGGCAAATATGAGCGGTAAGTTATCGAAAATTGCGGCGCCGCCAGCAGCAAGAAACGGTGCGATGTATTGATTAATAAACTCTCCTGCGCTGCCCATGTGAAAGTCTTTCACATAGTCAATATTACCGAAACGAAGCAGGATGGAAGCCGCTGGAAGAGCGGCGACTGGAAGCATTAATGCTTTACCTATTTTTTGTAGGAAGGCTAGCATAGTTATTCGTCCTCTTTTCTTATCCAAGTGTAGGGGTGCTTCTTTAGCCGTTCATAGTTGCCTTAAGCAGAAGCTCCTTGCCAGCTGTAACAGAACCGCTGGTAAGCAAGTGTTCCAATTGCTTCACATCATCCTCGTTTGCGACAACGATAGGTGTGATGGATGGATAACCTGCGGCTTCGATTTTGGCGCGATCAAATGTTATAAGTGCATCACCGGCTTGAAAGGTGTCACCGGAAGCTACATGAGCCTCAAAACCATCGCCATTTAGTGCTACAGTATTGATACCGATGTGAATGAGAAGCTGCAGGCCTGATGCATGCTCAATAATAATGGCATGATTGGTATGAATAAGATGAGATACAGTACCATCGAAAGGTGCGACGATAGTCCCTTCAGACGGCTCAATCGCAAGTCCGTCACCCATATGTTTGCCTGCGAAAGCTTCATCAGGAACAGCGGTTAACGGTACGACCTTTCCTGACAAGGGGGCTGATACTTCAATTGTTTTTTGTTTTGACTTTCCAAAAAGTTTAGATAGCATAATAATATCCTCCTAGTGTTGGTCTGCTTGTTTAATAAGTTGCCCTACCGGTACATTGTGAATTCCAGAATAAACATGAAACGACAAAAACCCTATCTCTTCTTCCGGGATGCCAACGTGGAATTGCTCACTAATCCACTCAGCCAATTTGGCGGCAATTTCGAACTCTAAAGGAAAGCTCTGTTTCGTCTCGTTCAGAAAGGGATTTACAATATCCATGCCATTGTGAAGCCGATAAACAGCAAATTGGATGTGGCTCGGCAGTGTGAAATATAGTTTCGGGTTTACTTCGACACCCGTTTTCTGTTTGATGTAATCGGCAATTCGCTCTGTCATATCAATGATGGTTGGGTCGATTTCTTCAAGATACGTGTGATATTTCTTCATTTGTTCGGAATCATCCAAACGAAATCGTTTTTCTATGCGGTTATCAGTTCGATCAATGATTTGTCCGGCTTTAAGACTGAACCCTAATCCTTTGCCAAAAATGACGTATTCTTTCTCCGTTTGCACATCAATTGTTAATAACACATTGTTGCCGATTGCGCGTTCAACCCGAAAGGCGCGAGCCATACTTGAAATCCCTCCTTTGTCATTAAGGTGCCCATCTGGCAAAAAAAAGAGCCAAGAAAAGAAAACCGTTCTAAAAGGAAATTAGAAGGTAATCTGTTCTTGGCTCATGCCTCTTTTAGTGAGTAACACGCCAATTTCATATGATTGATCGTTTTAATCGATAAAATGATGTTGAACACCATTCATTTGAATATTAACATCATAAGAATGTAAAACGCTTTCGTCAAGAGGGTATTCACTTGAAAAATATCACTTTCATCATTTTCAATAACCGTCAGTGGAGTGACCGAGCTCCTCAGAAAGCTCCATTCCTTCGTTTGCAGGCGTGGTTCCAACGTGTTTTGTGCTGTTGCCGAGCTTATCGTTTGTCTGTAGCCCTTCCTTCACACGTTTGCCATATTCGGGATCTGCTTCTGTAAAATGCTGAATCATTTGATCACGAATAACTGTGCTGCATGTGCTGAGTGCATCTACCAAATTTTCGATGAGCTCATCCTTCTCCCAGTCCTCGAATTTACGATAGGTCTCCCCAGCTTGTTTGAAATTGTTTTGGCGATCGATAGGCTGTTTTACAAGTTTTGCGGAATAGGAGGGCTCATGAGGCTCACCCGGCTTTGGAGCTTCCGTTAATCCGCCCATTGTAGAAGGCTCATAATTGACATGCGGATTTTGGCCGGGTGCAATGTCGATATAGAAAGCCATTTGCCCGTCACGCTGATTGGTGGCGACACGTTTCTTCGGTGCGTTGATCGGCAATTGAAGGTAGTTGGAGCCGACGCGGTGGCGCTGAGTATCGGAATAGGAAAACGTCCGGCCCTGCAGCATCTTATCGTCAGAGAAATCTAGACCATCAACGAGTACGCCTGTGCCAAAGGCCGCTTGCTCGACTTCTGCAAAGTAGTTTTCCGGGTTTTTGTTTAAGACCATCTTCCCAACAGGCAGCATCGGGAATAATTCAGGGTCCCAAAGCTTTGTGTCGTCCAGCGGGTCAAAGTCAAGCTCTTCATGCTCGTCATCGCTCATCCACTGCACTTGTAATTCCCAAGCTGGATATTCACCACGTTCGATGGCTTCATATAAATCTTGGGTTCCGTGATTGAAATTTTTCCCTTGAATTTGCTCTGCTTCGCTTTGTTTTAGGTTGCGAATGCCTTGAAGCGGCTCCCAATGGTATTTGACGAGTACGCCTTCGCCTGCGGCATTAATCCATTTGTATGTATTGACGCCGGAGCCCTGCATTTGCCTATAGTTTGCGGGTATTCCCCAAGGCGAGAACAAAAAGGTAATCATATGGGTAGCTTCCGGCGATTGAGATACAAAATCAAAAAAACGTTCCATACTTTGTACATTGGTGACTGGGTCGGGCTTGAATGCATGAACCATGTCAGGAAATTTCATCGCATCCCGTATGAAAAATATTTTCAGATTGTTGCCGACAAGATCCCAGTTGCCATCTTCAGTATAAAACTTGGTAGCGAACCCGCGCGGATCGCGCAGCGTTTCTGGTGAATGGCCTCCGTGAATAACGCTGGAAAAACGAACGAATACGGGCGTACGCTTGCCCGGCTCTTGAAATAGCTTGGCTCTCGTATATTTTGCAATGGGCTCTTCGCCAAGCTTGCCGTAAGCCTCGAAATAACCGTGCGCACCTGCGCCGCGGCCGTGCACAACACGTTCTGGAATACGTTCTCTGTCAAAATGAGATATTTTCTCTATGAAATGATAGTTCTCCAGTGTCGACGGACCACGATTGCCAACGGTACGAATATTTTGATTGTCTGAGATAGGGTGACCTTGCCGATCAGTTAATGTCGAATCTGGTGTCTCATTCGTCGCCATGATGTTCTCATCCTCCAATTTAATGCAATTGATATTTCTAGCGTGTAGTTTAAGTCATACAAGTTTTTATTATTCATACATTAGATATAGTAATGAAATGCTATTTTTGCTCGAAAAATGTGAAGATTATGGTATGATAGAACCATATTTGTACAATAAATGATGGATTTGCTTACGAATTGAATGTTTAATTACAAAGCGTGCAGGAGGACCATATGTTAAAATTTAGTCTTTTAATATTTTTATTTTGGTTGTTTGGCAATCCGTTTATAGCCATTCTTGTCATGCTTCTCCTGCTGTATGTGCTTGATCGTCGGTTTGTCGGGTTAATGCCAAGCATATTTAAACCACTAAAAAGAATATCAAGAATAAAAAAATTGAAACAGCAAATTGATCGGTCGCCAAATGATGTGTCCTCCAAGCATGAGTTGGCTCGTCTTTTAATTGAGAGAAAGAAGTATAAAGAGGCTTTGACATGGCTTGTCCCGCTGCAGCCAATGCTTGATGAATCAGCTGAATTTTGGGATGACTTAGGGACTAGTTATTTATATACCGGTGATGAGGAAAATGGGGTAGCAAGCATACTTCGGGGGCTAGAGCTTAATCCACGCGTCAAATACGGTGCACCATACTTGAATCTAGCGGCTCATTTCTCGAATGGCCAAACAGAGCAAGCGCTTAAGCATATCCAATCCTTTCAATCGATAAATTCCTCATCTTGCGAGGCATATGATCAACTTACTACGATATATAAGAAATTAGGCAATACGGCTGAAGCTAAAAATGCCATTGAAGAAGGACTTCGTATTTATCGTATGCTTCCTCGTTACAAAAAGCGGCAGGAGCGCAAGTGGGCCGTTCGATTGTTTTTCAAAAAATGGACGGTTTAACCTAGAACGAAATACTAGCGCTTTGGTTGATATTCATGTATTTGTAATCATTTGTTAGTGATTGTCATATTGTCGTTTAGTTTAGGATGATCCATAATGGAAGCTATAATAAATAGAAGGGCAAGATGCTTGAGATGCAACGCAACATTTGGCTTGTGGCGATTAGTATTATCGTCGTTTTAGTTTTATTAAATAATACGGCTTATTATTTTCTCACAAAAAAAACGCTGGAAGATTCCTTTAATGAAGAGCTTCTAACACATGCCAAGCGGCTGGAGATTTCGCTCGAGCAATCCCGCGAAGGCTCGGAACAGTTTCAAAACCAGATTGGCCGTGAACTTCGTGCCGCCTCGATTGCAATTCAATATGCGCTTGATCCCGATATTGAGAAAGTAACGACGGAGCAGCTCATGGAGCTGCGCGATAAGCTGGACCTAAGCCACATTACCCTTCTCAAAAAATTGCCTGATGACATTGTTTTATACAAATCATCCAATGCTAAGCAAACCAATATTAGTACAAAAGAATGGAAGCCATGGTACGAGGTGTTCAACCAGCTATTCGAAAACAAAAATGCATCGGTAAACTGGCTTGGACAATCCCTTCCGAACTTCTGGAGCGGACCTTATGAGGTATCTGCAACAAATGTTGATAAGCTTAACAAATGGGGTTACTACTACGACGGAGCTACAAACTATATTATTGATCCTTATGTAGATTATGAGCGACAACAAAAGTATGAGAATGCGACAGGTGTTCACCGCATGATTGAAAATTCAATTCAAAGCAGCGATTCATTGCTTGAAATTGCTTTTATTAATCCGGAGACATTTCCTGATGGGAAAAATACGATTAATCCGCAAGGCGAGGTTCAAGGCCATAAAGTGCAGGAACCGATCTTTTACGGCACGTATAATATTAAATCAAAGCAGGATACGAATTTAGTCCGCAAAGCTTACTTTTCTAAGAAGACGGTCACCTTAAGAGAGAATATCGGCGGCAAAGAGATTTTCAAAATGTATATTCCGGTATTTGTTAATGAGCATGGTATTAATATTACGGATCGTGACGGTCAGCCTATGAATAGCTATGTGCTAATGATGACCTCTGATTATCACGTCATTCAGGATAAGCTGGACTCTCAGTTTCTGAATTTAGGCATTATCATTTTAATTGTTACCTTTTTCAGTTTGTTGATAGCTGTATTTGCGATGAGATATTATAGGCATTCTCGCGATAAGGTTGTTCGCGTCACGCAGGAAACCTATGTGGAAGAGATTAATCAAATGTTCCAGTCTATTCGAGCGCAGAGGCATGATTTCTTGAATCATGTCCAGACCATTCACTCTCTCGCAGAGCTTAACAAATCGCATGAGCTCGTTGCTTATACGAAGGAGCTGACCGGTGATATTCGATTAATGAACGATATTATCAATATTGGCAATCCGGCCATAGCAGCTTTGGTTCGTTCCAAAATTTCACAAGCGGAAAGCAACAAAATTCAATTCAGCTGCTCCTTTACCGGATTGAATATGCAGGAAATGGGCGTTAGAACGCTTGATGTCAATCGTATGCTTGGCAATTTGATCGATAATGCTTTTGATGAGGTATTGAAATACTCGGAGGATCGACGCCATGTTACACTTATCGGCAAACAAACGGCGGTTATGCTGGAGTTTACGGTAACAAATAATTGTGACGATGCGGAGTTTGCCATTTCGAATCCTATATTTGAAGCGGGTTATTCCACTAAGCAGCAGGATCATCAAGGCTTAGGCTTATCGATTGTAAAAACGATTGCGAAGCAATATAAAGGTGATGTTTATGTGGCTGCAGAGCCGGCTGGGAAATTAACGTTTACTGTGAAGATGCCATTATAATATTGTTTTGTGCCTTGCCGAGCGGAGATCTTCGCCGGCAAGGCTTTTTTTATGCTGTAGCTTATTTCATTTGCAATTGTAATCCAGCTTTTAACGTCAAATGATGGCACCAGCCTTATTGGCTTGGTATAATAGTAAGAATGCAAGTGAACGGAAAGGAAGCGGGTGAATGTCTATGATGCACCTCAATGAAAAGCTGCACGCGCTAATTGAGCAACAACTGAACGTCCATGTTGAGACAACGATTATGAAGCGGGGCTGGCATTATTACATGGAAGGTAAAGTGAACAGCGCGAATGAGGGGAGCCATGATCATCTTTATGGGGTCGTGCAAGGATCGGATCTTTATGCGGTCATCCTTGATGCTGGTCAGCTGCGTTATAGCTCATGTACTTGTCCCTATACAGGATTTTGCAAGCATATGGCTGCTGTTTACTTTCAATATTGCAGTCAGCAGGAAGGGGGACATACACTGGCGGAGCGATCTTATTTTCGCTTGCTGGGGTTGTCTTCCGCGAGTGCGCTGCTCAAAAATACACAGGCTGCAGCACCGCCGCCCGAAGCAGCGCCTGCTTTGCCTCGCGAGCCCGGTGAACAAGCTTCAGCTGAGGAATGGCTGGAATGGATGGAAGCGACACATGGCGACGTTTGGCGGAAATGCCGGCACTCTCTCCATGCCCTTCAACCATTATTGTCCTCATTAAAGGGGCTTGCTAAGGATTGGGAAAAAAGGATGCAGCGTTTGCATTGGTCAACAGCCATCATCTTTGTGCTGGAGCAAGCAGAGCGAGCGATTAATACGGTGGACTCGTTCAGCAGATATTATCATGAAATGTCGTTCATCCGGATGGCAGAGCCTTGGGTGGAGCATTTATATACATTGGTATCCGAGCTAACTCCCGAAGCAATGGAGCTGCGGGAAGAAGCTTGGGCGGATGCATTAATCGCTCGAGTGAAAGTATGGGCATCGAGTACCGAAAAGCAGCTTTTTGACTGGGAGTATATCTATTTAGTTTTATGCGAGAAGCTTTCAGAGAGCCGCAGCTGGTTTGAACGTGAGTTAGCGTCAATGGTTGAGCTGTCGATGAATGAAGATGTCGAAGACGTCAATAAGGCATTTTTGCATACTGCGATTGGCATCATGTATTTTTTTGACAAACAGGATGAGAAGGCAATTGCTCATTTTGCATTAACAAGCTTTGAGCGTTCTCAGAAAGTGATGTATCCTTGCGCCGCACAGCGGATGGAAGAAGGGAAATGGGAGCTTGTAGAGCAGTGGATGAGCTTCTTGTTCGAGCGAATCAATAAATCGAAAAATGGCCGTTCGGTGGGACCGTTCGTTACATTATGCCGAAGAGCAGATCTTGACCGGCCTGAAATGCCGATATGGACCGATTATATGAAGCAATTGCTGCCCCATTCTTATTCAGAATTATCTGACCATTGGCTCGACCAGAAGCGTTATGATGAATGGGCTGATTTGCAAATGCTGATTGGATCAAGCCCTGAGGATGTCGGCGCTCATGCGCTTCGAGAAATTGCTAAGCTTGCGCCTCGCGCGCTAATGCCCATGTATCATCAATTGGTTGAATCGTCCATCCAATCACGGAACCGTCAAGGCTACCGTATTGCGGTTAAGCAGCTTAAGAAGCTGGAGCGGTTATATAAAGCAGATAAAGATGAAGTGAGATGGAATCAATATATTTCTGGACTTGTAAGTAAGCATCAGCGATTGCGAGCATTTCAGGAAGAGCTGTGGAAAGGGAAAATAGTTACATGAGAACTTACATTGGCGCGCGCAAGTTGACGATAGACGGATTTTGGAACGAAGAAGAGGGTACGTCCATTTGGTTAAGCGCTGTCGATCGCAAGGATTCCGCGGATGGCAAGCTGCGATCCTTATTGTTCGCATGGCACAAGGCATCTTGGTATGGAGCGGATGTAGAGGAAGTCAGTGTTGGTGAGCGTAAGATGCTGAAGGTTCCGCCGCTCCTTGCCATTGATTATTTATCCTCGCCTCAGCATGTTCGCCTGCTTCAAGTAGAGTGGACGGAGCGTTTGACGGTCTTGATGCAAATGGCAGAGTTAATAAGAATTGCGCTTCTTAATGGTTGGTATATGCCTGATTGGGAGCGTTGGACGGAAGAGAAGCGAAGCTGGAGAATGGCTATTCCTGAGCAGGATACCGAGCGCAACCAGCAATGGAGTGCTATTGTAGCAGCTGCTAATCAGAACGGCGATAAAGGAATTGAACAGTGGATTAGCGGAGCAATTGAGCAAATGATTGAAGAAAACGAACAGGCTGCACAGGCTTGGAGGGAAATAGGCAATGCTTCTGGAGAAGCGGTGCTGAGGAGAAAAGCAGTTGATGAGGAAGATTGGCTCATTGCCATTGGGCTTATGAAAGATGTCCTCCCATTCCGAATTGCGCTTCAGCTAGTGGAGCCGCAGGAGTCTTCCATTTGGAGGCTTCGACCCGCTCTGCAAAATCGTGATGGTGGACCGTGGCTGCCTATTCGCCAGAATATCAGTGAGGATGGCTGGGAAGCGGATACGGATGATGGACAAATCATTCCGCAAGAATGGCTTCCGCTTCTAGATGGCAAGCTGGCTAAGGAGCAGCAGAAATGGATGAATGCTCTTCCTGATCTAACAGAAGTGGAAAACGACGGCAAGCTAAGATACACCTTATCGGATAATGAAGCATGGAAGTTTCTTGAGCATGCAAGCGTTCAACTGCTGGAGGCAGGTTGTCCGGTCTTATTGCCTAGCTGGTGGGAAGCGGTTCGCAATCGCAAGCTTCGTTTGAAGGCGAAGATGAAATCTTCAGTTGGCTCAGCGGCTCAGCCCATGTTTGGACTTGATCAAATCGTACAATTTGATTGGAAGCTGGCTCTTGGTGATGTGAATTTGACCGAAGCCGAATTTCTACAGTTGGCAGAGCAAAACCGTCGTCTCTTCAATGTCGGCGGCGAATGGGTTCATTTGGACCCACAGGATGTGACGCAAATTAAACAGTGGCTGAAGCGGATGGGTAAGCGAAAAGGACTATCTTTCCGTGATGTGCTGGAAATGCATTTAAGAGGTGGCATCCCGCTCGATGACAGCGGTGAGCTTGATTCGTCTATGGACACGGAAGTTGAGCTGAATGACCATTTAACGGCATGGCTCACGCAGCTGCAGCAAATTAAGGAAATACCGCAGGCGGAAATTCCAGCGACGTTTTTGGGAGAGCTTCGACCATACCAGCATGAAGGCGTATCGTGGCTGCTTTTTCTTAGGAAATTCGGGCTTGGCGGTGTGCTTGCAGATGATATGGGACTCGGAAAAACGATTCAATTTATGGCTTACCTTGTCTATATTAAGGAGAAGAAACTTCAAATGGGAGGGCCTTCGCTGCTTATTTGCCCAACTTCAGTAATAGGCAACTGGGAGAAGGAGCTCGAGCGTTTTGCGCCTTCGCTTAATGTCATGCTGCATTACGGCAACAAACGGGAGAAAGGCGAATCATTCCGCGATTCCGTTTCAGGGGCAGATTTGGTCATAACTTCTTACTCCTTGGCACAGCTGGATGAAGATGATTTGTGTTTAGTGGATTGGGATGCTCTTTGCCTCGACGAAGCGCAAAATATTAAAAACGTATATACAAAACAATCTACAGCAATAAGGAGGCTCCCTTCGAATCATCGCCTGGCACTGACAGGAACGCCGATGGAAAATCGATTGACAGAGCTCTGGTCGATCTATGATTTTATAAATCCAGGTTATCTTGGCAATATGACCGAGTTCCGCAAGGAGATCGTTACACCGATAGAGAAAACACGAGATGAGAAGCTTATTGCTGGCCTTCAAAGCTGGGTTAAACCATTCATGCTGCGAAGAATTAAGAAGGACCCTTCGATTCAGCTGTCTTTGCCGGATAAAAATGAAACGAAGCTGTATATGACGTTGACAGCTGAACAAGGCGCGATGTATGAAAATTTAGTCGCAGACCTCCTTGAGAATTTGGATAAACTAGGTCCAATGCAGCGCAGAGGCCTCATTCTTGCAGCTTTAACCAAGCTGAAACAATTATGTGATCATCCTTCCCTGCTTAATCATGAGGATAGCGCTGCTTTATGGGAAATAGAACGTTCGAATAAAGTAGCAAGGCTGCTTGAAATGTGCGAGGAAATAGCTGCCGAAGGTGAACGCTGCCTTATCTTTACCCAATATATCGATATGGGGCACCAACTGAAGCAGCTGCTTGAGGAACGAATAGGTTTGCCGGTTCCTTATTTGCATGGCGGCGTGCCTAAGGTGAAGCGGGATCAAATGATTGAGCAGTTTCAAAATGCGGAGGAGCCGTGCTCTGCATTTGTCCTTTCACTAAAAGCAGGGGGAACGGGTCTTAATCTGACCGCTGCAAACCATGTTTTCCATTTTGACCGGTGGTGGAATCCTGCCGTTGAGAACCAAGCGACCGACCGGGCATTCCGAATCGGCCAGACGAAGAAGGTTCAAGTGCATAAGTTTATTACACTCGGAACGCTTGAAGAGAAGATCGACGAGATGATTGAACGAAAGCAGTCGCTTAACGATCAAGTGGTCGGTCAATCGGAGCAGTGGATTACGGAAATGTCTACTGAGGATCTTAGGGAGCTTTTTGCACTGCGAAAAGGCTGGCTAAAGGGATGAGGGATATAATTGTCGGATGGCAGTTTACGTGCAAAGCAAGAAAAATTGCAGCTTGAAGGTCAAAAAACGAATAGTGAAGATAAAATATCACATAATGAAAACAATATTATAGTGGAAAATAACCATATACAAGGTTCTATTCCAGAGTGGCAGCGATTTTATGAGGTTGTTAGAGGGATAACGAAGGATATGCGTTACTAAAACGTAAGATTAATTTACATAGCCCGTCGGGAAAAGTAACCCGACGGGCTATAAGATTTTATCCCTCTTTTGAAAAATGAGAGAATTGTCTCCCTAACTCGTCGTTTTTTTGACCTCCTTTGAATTGGTTCTGCAGGACTATAATAAATGTGCGAGGCAAACAAGCAACACCATAAACGAGGAGGTCTTCCCAATGAAAAAGAGATCTACACTAATTGCCACTACGCTGCTTTCCCTTATGATTGTCGCATCGGCGTGCGGCGGTAACAATGCTGGTAAAGGAAATGAAGGCGCTGCAACAAATGCTCCAACGAATGCAGCAACGGATGCTCCAGCAACCGATGCACCAGCAAAGGACGTAACATTGTCCCTTCGCCACACTCAAATTAAAGAAACAAGCAAAACTCGTTTGAAAATTCTTGAAGATGTTGTTGCAAAAACACAAGACGAAAATAAAGGTCTTACTTTCAAGCTTGAAGGTATCGACGAGATCGTTAACCGCGATCAAAAGCTGAAAGCTGAAATGGCTGCTGGCAACCCTCCTGATATTTTTGAAGTATTCGGTGGAGCAGACCTTAACCTTTATGTAAAAGCTAACCGCATGCTTGACTTGACACCAATCATTGCAGAACTTGGTCTGACAGACAAATTTGCAAGCTTGGACGAGTTCACTGTAGATGGCAAAGTATATGGCCTTCCTTTCGGCGGCTATAGCGAAGCGATTTTCTACAACAAGAAAATTTTCTCTGAGCTAGGCTTGGAAATTCCTACAACTTGGACGCAATTGGTTGAAATCTCCGAAAAAATCAAAACAGCTGGCTACACACCACTTGGTTTGGCTGCTAAAGACGGCTGGGTAAACGGTATGCTTTGGAACACAGTTATGGAGCGTAACGTTGGTATCCAAGCATTCAGCGATGTTGTTGCTGGTACTGCAAAATGGACTGATCCTAACTTCGTTAAAGGTCTAGCTTCTTATGCTGAGCTTGTTAACAAAGATTTCTTCACTAAAGGTGCTCTAGGTCTTGCATACGCAGATCAAGGCGCGCAATTGCTTTCCGGTAAAGCAGCAATGGTATTCACAGGAACTTGGGATGCTAACCGCTTCTCAGGCGACGAAGCAGGCGACCTTAAAGGTCAAATCGGTTACTTCGCGTTCCCTTCAATCGAAGGCGGCGCTGGCGACCAAACATCAATCAATGCATCATACTCAAACGGCTTTGGTTTCTCTGCTACGCTAACTGAAGATCAAATTGCAGCAGTTAAGAAATTTATCGCTAACTTCTATTCTGAAGAGGTTCAAAAACGTACTTTGGTAGAAGACAAATTGCTTCCTTCTTTGAAACTAAGCGATCTATCTGGTGTTGATCCGCTTACAACTGAAATCTTGACGGTTATGGCTAACGCTTCCAGCTCATGGAAAGCTTATGATGCAATCGTTCAACCAGCAGTAGGCGCTGACATTAACGTTGGTATTCAAGAGCTTATTGGTAAAGTAAGCACACCAGAAAAAGTAGCTGCAAAAATTCAAGCATCACAAGATAAAGCGAACGCAGCTAAGTAATCGCAACACATTACATTCGATCCTGCTATGCAAGAGGGTGTGCTTCCTTCCTGGAGGGCACCCTCTTTTAACGCTAGGACAAAAGGAGGACATTATGAACAGAGCGCTCAAAAATCCGATTACTTACGTGGCGTTCATTATTCCGACGCTTGCTTTATATGCTTTGTTTTTTGTTTATCCCGTTATCGTATCTTTTTTTTACGGTTTCTTTCGTTGGGATGGCATTACTGAGAAGGTGTTTATCGGATTTGATAACTTTACGAGATTGTGGCAGGATGAAATTTTTAGAAAAGCACTTTTAAACAACTTTTATTTCATGGCGTTTTCCCTAATCGTGAACATTCCGCTCGTCTTCTTGATTTCGATCATTATTAGTAAAGTTAGACGGATGCGTGACTTTTACAAATCGGCCGTGTTTGTGCCGGTTGTTATATCGACGGCTACTGTAGCCATTTTGTTCGGCGTTTTGTACAACTATGATTCAGGAATGATCAATCAATTAATTCGTCTTGTTGCACCAGAAAGCTGGGCGCGCGAATGGTTGTCGGATCCCAAGCTTGCAATGCTCTCGATTCTTATCGCGAATGCATGGCAAAATATCGGCTTCTTCATAGTACTTTGTTTGGCAGCAATTCTAAACATTCCGAAAGAAATTATCGAAGCTTCTAAGCTGGATGGCGTAACCGGCTGGCAAGAAACATGGATGATCACATTGCCGCTTGTAAGACCAATCCTATTTGTAATGCTGCTTCTTTCTGTTTCGGGAACGATGAAGGTGCTTGATATCGTACAAATCATGACGAACGGCGGTCCTTTCCAATCCACAGAAGTTATGGCGACTTATATGCTTAAAGTTGGCTTCCGCTCTCTTGAACTTGGATATGGCAGCGCGATCGGTGTTGCGATGTTCATTATTATTTTGATTCTTACGGGTATTTTACAGCGCATCACAAAAAGCGAGGAGGTGCAGTACTAATGGAACGTTCCCGAGGCACACAATGGTGGATGCATACATTTTTAATGGGGTATGTTGCAGTAGTGCTCTTCCCTCTGTTATGGTTATTCATGTCATCATTCAAAACAAACCGTGAAATAACAGTAAATACATGGTCTTTGCCAACTAGCTTTAACTTTGATAACTATATCGCTGCTTGGGAAACGGCTAATATTGGTAAATATGCGCTGAATAGTACAATTGTAACCGTTGCAGCTTGTGTATTGACGCTCCTATTTGCAGCGATGACTTCATTTGCGATTGCGCGGATGAAATACACGAAGATGAATAAAGCTGTTTATAATTTCATTTTACTTGGCTTAATCGTCCCAGCAGGTGCATTGTTTATCCCGTTGTACCGTTTAATTCAAAAGATCCATTTGTTTGGACAGCCATTATATGATACGCATTGGTCATTAATTTTGGTATACACCACATATGCTTTGCCGATAACCGTGTTTATTATTTATGCATTTATGCTTTCGATTCCAAATGAGCTTGAGGAAGCTGGCATTATGGACGGGCTAGGCGCAAGCGGCCTGTTCTTTAGAATTATTATTCCGATTTCGATGCCGGCACTAGTTACTGTATTTATTTTGAATTTCATTGGCAACTGGAACGAATATATTTTGTCCCAACTATTTATAACATCTGAATCACTCAAAACACTGCCAACGGGTATGGCAACCTTTAATGATGGCTACCGCACAAACTTTGCATCGCTGTCTGCTGCGGTAATCATAAGCATTATTCCGGTCCTGGTTGTGTATGTGTTCTTGCAGCGTCAAATCATTGAAGGTATGACTGCAGGCAGTGTGAAGGGATAAGAAAGAAGGAGCCTCCTAGATGAACTTGAGACCGAAATTGATGCTTGCATTCATATTTCTAATCGTCATTCCGATGATTGGCCTCGGCATATTCTCATTTATTAATTCTGAGACGCTGCTGGAGAAAAAGTATAGCGAGCAAACCGAAATTTCGCTCAGGGCTGTAGGAGGCAATATTCATTATTTCTTTCGAGAGCTTGATCAGCTATCCGATGGTAATTTAACGAGCACAGAGGTGCAGGAAACACTGAAATACAGCTCGTATAATTCCAATGATGCCGGCACGCTCATTCAAATTAACCAAGCAGAGAAAGAAATGAAACGGATTTTGTTCCAACACCCTGCTGTCAGCTTTGTTGTGCTGTATGCGAAGGATGGGACGATGTTCCGCTCTTACCGCAACGATCCGACGACGTTCAAGCCTATTTCCTTTGATATGCTCAAGCAGCATTCCGTCTATAAGGATGTTATGAATCTTGGCGGACGTCCGCTTTGGATTGGACCTTATGAACAGCGTGAGCTGACAGGTGTTGAACCGCCTCTATTTACACAAATTCGTGTTGTTAAGGATATTGAGTCATTTAATGATTTGGGCGTAATGATTACGCAGTACAAAACGGAAGAAATATCGAGCATGCTCAAAACCTTTCAAAACCCGCAATCCAATGCAGCCGAAACAAGATACCTCATTGTCAATAAAGCAGGCCTTATTATGCTAGACAGCAAAAAAAAGATGGATGGTCATAATATAAACGAACAGACCGATTCATTGCCGCAGCACACGAATAACTACAACAGCTCGCGAGAAAAGTTTGAAGGTATAGACAGTCTTGTTTCTTCCTATCAATTGGATCGCAATGGTTGGATCCTTGTGTCCATAAAGCCTTGGGATTCACTTACTAACGAAAATGTTCGGTTTGTTCAGTGGATTGGGATGATTACGGTCCTTGGTTTGCTATCGGCGGTATTGTTCAACGTCTTTTTTGTTAACCGAGTAGCGAAAACGATCATTAAAGTTGTTCGTAAAATGAGATTGGTTGAGCAGGGGTTGCTTGATATTCGAGTAACAGCTCAAGGTAAGGATGAAACCGTTCTACTGGCCAACAGCTTCAATAGTATGGTTGAGCGAATCGGCAATTTGCTTAGTGAAGTGCGCAGAGAGCAGGCACGTAAGCAGCATGCGGAAATGATGCTTATGCAGGCACAGATTAAACCGCATTTCCTATTTAATACGCTCGAATCGATTAATGCTCTTGCAGCACAAAATGAAGGCGCGAAAATTATGTTGATGGTGCGCAGATTAAGCAATTTGCTTCGCACAAGCATGCATCAATCCGAAGAAATAAGGATCAGCCAAGAAATTGAGCATGTCCGCAGTTATTTGGAAATACAGAAATACCGCTTCGAGGAGCTTTTCTCATACGAATTGAATGTCCCGGCAGAAGCACTTGATTTCTCCATACTAAAGCTTTCGCTTCAACCGCTCGTAGAAAATAGCATTCAGCATGGGTTTGATGGTTATGAAGACGGACAAGGCAGGATATCAATTGATGTAACTGCTGAGCCTCATCAGATCGTCATTATGGTTCGTGACAACGGATTAGGCATGAGCTCCAGAGTGCTGACTAAGCTGTCAGCAGAGTCAGACTCTGAAAGCAAGCAGACCGATGCTGCGCAAATGGGTGAGAGAAGAGGACTTGGATTACGAAATGTTGCAGATCGCTTGCGCATACATTATGGTCCTGCGTTCGGTTTGTGGATTTGTAGTCAAGAAGGCAGCGGGACCGTTATTCGCTGTGTAATTCCGAAGAGCAGAGGTGATCAGCTATGACGGGTAAAGTACTCCTAGTTGACGATGAGGCACATATTACGAGAAATTTAGAAAAAGTTATTCCCTGGGAAATGCTAGGGCTTACTGTTGGCGGTACAGCTAAAAATGGTGTTGAAGCGTTAGAGCTTATGGAGCAGCAACACTTTGACTTATTGCTGTGCGATATTCGCATGCCGGTTATGGATGGTTTGGAGCTTGTTCGGCATATCCGTGATAAAGCAATGGCTTGCGATATTATTATGCTGTCGGGATATCAGGATTTCGCTTATACGCGAACAGCAATTCAATTTGGCGTCAATGATTATGTGTTAAAGCCGATACCTTATGATGAATTGACTGGTGTTATTGCTAGAGTAATGTCTACTCAGCGCAGTAAGCAGAAGCTGCAGCAGGAAGAGAAGCAGAAGCTCGGCCGGATGATCGATCTCGCTAGCGAGAAAATTTTGTACGATATTATTATGGATTATACCGATGTTACTGCAGATAATTGGCTCTTGACCGGAGATGAACAGCAGCTCAAGCGGCAGCAGTTCGTCTTAATTGTGCTTGATCTTGATGTAAGCTCGGAGAAGACGAAGGATTGGCGTGACTGGTCCGATAAGGAAAGAAAGCTGTGGAATTTTGCTGTATGTAATGTACTGCGTGAGAAGCTGCAGCAAAATGGGCTGCATCATGCGGTCATTCAAATTCGAGATGGTGAGTGGTGTGTGCTCATTGAAACGGAGAAAACAGCTGAATTTGATATTGCCTTCATTAAAAACTGGGCAGACATGTTATTGTCTGCGATTAAGAGCCATGTAAAGCTGAATTTATTTGCAGGTATTTATCATAAGTTTGCAGCGGTTGCTGACTTATCCCAAGCCTATAAGCTTGTACAGCAAGGGATGCAGCTTACGCCTGTCCATGACATTATCGCTATTTATCCATCCGCTCAGCAAAAATCATCACAAGCAGATCAAGCGTTTTGGGATACCGCGGAGAAATTAATTGGAGCGGTTAAACGCGGGGATACGATAAGCGTAGACAGCGAGCTTCAAAGTATTACGCTGCTCTTGCAGCGAATGAATGAGCCTTCATTAAATCGTGTGAAGCCGCTGCTTCATTTCTTTGTCCTGCATCTTATGCGTGAGATGAAAGAAATGGGCGTATTTACTCGCGAGCAAGAGGATATGCTTTGGCGCAGATTGGATCGCCGCTTTGGCATTAAGGATTTATTATCAGTTATTCGTCAAGTTACGAATACGGTTTCGGAGAAATCTATGGATAAGAAAAAGCAATCGGAACGTTCAATGGCTGAAGCGAAAGCCTTTTTGGACCGCAATCTTTATCGCGATCTAAGTGTTGAAGAAACGGCAACTCATGTCGGTTTAAGCACCTCTTATTTTAGTTTATTGTTCAAGCAGACTTTTGGCGAAACGTTTATCGAATATGTAACGCGGCAACGGATGGAGCGCGCGAAGGCAATGCTTGGGGAATCACTCAAGAGCGTTGCACAAATCGCGAAGGAAGTCGGTTATGCGGAGCGGCGATATTTTACAAAAGTATTTATGAAATATACAGGTGAGAATCCTACCGATTATCGTACGAGACGGCAAGAGGGTGGACAACATAACGAGGCTTTGAATGAGCCGTCGTAATAGGGTTGATAAGTGAAGGGATGGGGAAGCATTGACGACAACGCGTGAGTGGGATAACTGGAGCTTGAAGAAGAAGGTTGGACAATTATTTGTATTTGGCTTTCATGGCTTTGAGCCAACGGCGCAAATTAAGCAGTTAATTGAAACGAGCGGCATTGGCGGAACGATCTATTTTTCCCGCAATGTGAAGGATGCTAAGCAGGTGCACAAGCTTAGCGGCGAGCTTCAAAGCATCGCAAGAAAAGCTGGCAATCCGCCTCTATTCGTAGCGATTGATCAAGAAGGCGGCATGGTTGCAAGACTAGTTGACGGTGTAACACTTATGCCGGGCAACATGGCACTTGGTGCAACCGGCGATAAGGAGAGCGCTAGAGAGACAGCATTTGTATGTGGTGAAGAGCTTCGTCAATTGGGTGTTACGATGAATTATGCGCCTTGTATTGATGTTAATAATAATCCGGATAATCCTGTTATTAATGTACGTTCGTATAGCGACCGCTCTGATGTCGTTGCGGAACTCGGAGCAGCCGCAGTAGCAGGCTATCAAGCTGCACGAGTTGCAGCGACTGTTAAACATTTTCCAGGGCATGGCGATACGGCGGTGGATTCCCATCATGCGCTGCCGATATTGCTGCATGGGCGTGATCGGTTAGACGCGATTGAGTTGAAGCCGTTCCTGGCTGCAATTGAAGCAGGCACGGATTGCATTATGACAGCACATGTTTGCTTGCCGGCGCTTGATCCATCAGGCGTGCCATCGACTTTGTCTGAGCCTGTCATCACGGGTTTACTGCGCAAAGAGCTTGGTTATGACGGGATTGTTGTGACAGATTGTTTAGAGATGGATGCGATTGATAAAACCTATGGTCCAGAGCAGGGCGCTATTAAAGCGCTGCAAGCGGGAGCCGATATGGTGCTGATCAGCCATACATTTGATAAACAATGGGCTGCCCTTGAAGCCGTTGTGCGTGCTGTTGAGAACGGTGAGCTTGCAGAAGCTCGTATTAACGAGGCGCTTAATCGGATCATGACACTTAAGGAGAAGCTTGTGCTTGAGGAGCCATTGCTGCCGTGGTCACAAGTGGAGTGGGAAATTGGTACGGAAGTAAATCGAGCTGTTGCAATTAAATGGAGCGAGGCTTCAGTTACATTAGTAAAAGACGATGGGCCATTGCTGCCATTAAGCCGCGAGAAAAGCACGCTCGTATTGTGGCCCAAAATTGTCCCTGTTTCGGTGGCTGACGAAATGCTTTCAGGTGACGGCTCATTAGGTCACTTTCTTGGAGAGTATGGAGCTAATATCGTCGAGCGTCAAATGGATGATGATCATCCACTCGCTGATTTGGAAACATTCTCACAAATCGTCGTTGTCACTTACGACGCTTCCAAGCATCCCGTAGAGCGCGATATTGCACGCGAGGTCGTAAAATTGGCACCGGAGCGTACGATAGCTGTGTCGGTTCGGAACCCGCTTGATCTATTGCTATACCCGGAAGTAAAAACGTACATGGCAGTGTATGAGTGTCGTCCACTCGCGCTAGCTGCTGCTGCGAGAGTATTGTTAGGTGATCTTAAGCCGCAAGGCAAGCTGCCGTTAGAAATTTCGGCTGCGTACCCATTCGGCTGGAGTGCTGCTATTCATAGCTAATATAAACCAAAGCTGGGCCGCGAGATATATCTCGCGGCCATTTTGTATGGAACATTTATTGTCCAATTAAATTGGAATAGGTTAAATCATGCAAAATATAAGCCAGGAAAAAAACAACACAGTCATTCTCATAGCGATGCTGAACCTTCACCAGCTGGTTATAATAAGTATCAGCGTAATGAGGGTTATTTCGCATCTCAAGGCTTGCTTTGATTAAGGCGTCCAGCTTGTCGGAAATATCAACGAGCTCGCCATTTGCATCTGCTGACTTGCTGTGTACTATGAATTCGGTCATATCTTCATGAAAAAACGATGGAAGCTTATTAATCATGAACTGAGCGGTTTCTTTCTCGTATTGCTCGAAAGCGTGTTTGATGTCTGGATTATTGTGCTTGAAATTTGATACGACATCGCCGGATAAAGCTTCAGGCAAATCATGAAGGGCAGCTTTGGCGAGCAGCTTAAAGAGATCGATATTTTTATTGCCGAAGCGCTCGATTTCAAGCAGCCCATTAAACAAAGCAAGTGAAGCGACTCGGAAGGAATGTGTCGCATCATTGTCAGGAACGAGATTATAGCTGCCGTTCCATCTTTTTACGGTATCGAGATTCATAATGTATTGGATAAATTCATAAAAGCCATCATGTTTATCGTATTCATCGAGCAGCCAGTGTATGGATGGAAGCTCTGTGCTTCGCAGCACTTGTTCGAGCTCCTTATATTTGGCATGAAAGAAAGGATTCGTGTCATACCGGGATTCTCTGTGGCAATACAAATAGGCATCCAGCGTATCGATGGCATCAACTAATCGTCCAATAGGTGAATCATCTTGTGCATGGACGATAAAATCGAAAGCTTTTGCCTGTAGAGACTTGGATAGGTACGAGACAATCTCCTTGCTAAGTTCCATCTCGAAGTCTCGGATATGATTCATAACGAGCGATTCTTTTTTGGTGACATGTTTAATGGAGCCGGTGCCCGTGTTTTTGAGATCACCCCATAAGCATCTTCCTACAAGCTTCAGCTTATCTAACGGCTGCTTGAATATTTTTTCTTCAATAATACCAATCAAAATAGACAATGCAGCGCATCTAAAGCTATGAGCGGAGGCGTTATCCTCAAATCGTGGAGCATATTCGCTCCATCTTGGTACATATTGCATCCGAATAATTGTATTGGTGAATTTACCGTTTTTCATAAATCGGGCTCCTTTTTTGTCGAAGTTCAAGAGTTTCCGTTCATGTGCGGAGTGTCTATGTTATTATATAGCTTATGTACAAAATCGACTAGAAGAGGTAAATGAGGGAAAGATCATGCGTGAATGGGGTTTAGCTTTTAACCAGCAATTTGAGAGATGGATGTTCATCATTATTCCAGGATCGTTGATACTTGGCTTTCTATTTGCAACACAGCTTCAGCCTTTAATTGAAATGGTTCCTTACTTATTTGCCTATGTCACGCTAACGATGGCTATTGGCTGCGGATTAGGACAATTGCGAGAGGTATTGAAGCGGCCGGGCATTATGGGGCTTACCTTTTTGATTGCTCATGTCGTATCTCCGCTGGTAGCCTATGGACTTGGGGCACTCGCATTTGGTGCAGATTCGCCCTATGTGGTGGGCCTCGTTTTGTTTACGCTTATACCAATCGGAGTGTCTACCGTGCTATGGGTTGGCATGTCAGGAGGCAGCGTTCCGCTTATGCTAGCCATGGTTGTGCTCGATTCAGCGCTTAGTCCACTGGTAGTGCCGGCGGGTATCCATCTGTTTTTTGACTCCGCTGTTGAAGTGAAGGCAGGACCTATTATTGTTGATTTACTCGTTATTATTGTACTTCCTACGATCATTGGCGTCGCCCTTAATCAAATGAGTCGAGGACGTATTCAAAGTATCGTGCAGCCCTTTACAGCACCGCTTTCCAAGCTTTGTTTCGTCGGTGTTGTCGCGTTAAATGCATCGGCTATTGCGCCTCATTTAGGAGAGCTGAAGCAGGATATGCTGCTGCTCGTTCCGATTGTTGTGCTGCTGGTTAGTGCTTGTTACGCCTTCGGCTACATTGGAACGGCGCCGCTTCGCAAACACGAGCAGCAGGTGACCGTTTCCTATGCAACAGGAATGCGCAACATTTCTCTTGGCATTGTGCTGGCGCTCGGTTATTTCAGTCCAATAGCTGTTGTGCCTGTTGTGTTGTCGATTCTTATTCAGCAGCCTTTAGCAACAGTGTACCATTATGTTTTACAAAAACTTAATAATCACAAGGGTAGCGAAAGTACTGCGACGCATGTACCATAAACGATGTGTGCATGATTAAACATAAGGAGTGAATGTTAATGAACAGCTTCCGCACTAGGCTGACGCTCATCATGATTGCGATGATCGCATTATCGGTCAGTGCAGCAGGATTATTTATGGTCAAAACGTTCAAAGAAAACCATATCAAAGCGCTTGAAGACAATATGGTTCGTGAGATGCAGATCATCTCGGCAAAAATGAATTGGAAATCAGGTGAAATTTCCTCCTTATATGACTATTATACAAATGAGGCAAAGGAGCTCCAGCGTTATGCGGGTGCTCGAGTAACCTTTATTCGCAATGACGGTGTCGTGTTAGGTGATTCAAATGGAGATCCTCGGGATATGGACAATCATCTAAACCGTACCGAAATTAAGGAAGCATTGGCTACAGGAACAGGAAGATCGATTCGGGCTAGTGAAACGGTTAGACAAAATATGATGTATGTTGCTATTCCTGTAACGGTGGTGCCGGGTCAAGCGCCTGATGTGATTCGCCTTGCGATGAGTTTGAAGGAAGTTGATGAAAGCATACGTCAATTGACGATGATGCTGTTCTTAGGCTTGCTTGTACTTTTCCTTATTGCAGCTTTTATTAGCTACCGCCTGGCACTTGGTCTGACAAAACCGCTGGAGCAAATTACGAAGGTTGCTAAACGCATCAAAAATATGGATTATTTGGCAAGAGTAAAAGTGATGAAGCAAGATGAAATTGGTGAGCTTGGAAATGCTATTAATGCTATGGCAGACAGCTTGCAAGTTCAAATGACGCGTATCCAACAAAATGAGAATCAGCTTGAGAGTGTTCTTGATAATATGATTAATGGAATCGTCATGATTGACCTAAATGGAAAAATCGTATTGATGAACAGACGTGCAGAGGAAGTGCTCGGCTTCTCCGCTCGTGAGCTCGTTGGCCGTCATTATGCAGAAGCGAAGCAGCAATACGAGCTGTCGCAAATGATTCAAGAGGGTCTTAAAAGCAAACAGCATCTGCGTGAGGAAATTACGTTTTATTTTCCAGAGGAGAGGCTGCTGGAGCTTAATCTGGTGCCGATTCATCCGGAGGGGAATGATTTCTCTGGAGTGCTGCTCGTATTGCAGGACGTTTCCGCTATTCGCAGATTGGAGAGGATGCGCAGTGAATTTGTCGCAAACGTCTCCCATGAGCTGAAAACGCCGATTACTGCAGTAAAAGGTTTTGCTGAGACGCTGCTTGGCGGCGCGGTTAACGATGAGGAAACAGCACGTTCTTTCTTGCAAATTATATTTGATGAGTCAGATCGGCTTAACCGATTGATCGGAGATATATTGGAGCTGTCCAAAATCGAGTCACGGCGAGTGCCGCTTGTGTTCTCGCCTGTAGAAGTGGATACGTTCGTTCACAAATCGATTAAGCTGATGGAATCAGAAGCGGTACGCAAAAGAATTGAGCTCAGCATGAACATCGAGCCGGGTCTTTATGTTGAAGCCGATGAGGATCGTTTGCGTCAAATCATTATGAATTTGTTATCGAACGGGATTAACTATACGCCTGAAGGGGGCAGAGTATCCTTAAAGGTTGAAGGTTTGGGCGATGATCATATTCGCATTCAAATTAGCGATTCCGGCATCGGTATTCCGAAAAAGGATCTGCCGCGTATATTTGAACGGTTTTATCGCGTAGACAAAGCACGTTCGCGCAGCTCAGGCGGTACGGGGCTTGGATTATCGATCGTTAAGCATCTCGTTGAGCTTCATAAAGGTACAATTACTGTAACAAGTGACGTTGGTGTAGGATCTACATTCACGATCGAGCTGCCTGTACTGCAATAGAAAAAAAGATTTACCTATTCTTCATGAATCCGTGATAAACTAAAGCTAAACGTTCTAAATATGCGGATGCGGCGTCTTTGGCGCCGCCATTCGCCAGGTTGGAGGTAACATGTCGCATAAAGTGCTCGTCATTGAAGATGAACCGACATTAGCAAGGCTTTTGTCGTACAATTTGACCCAAGAGGGCTATGAAACGACCGTTATCGATCATGGCGGGGAAGGCTTGCAGACGGCTTTGCAGCGCAATTTCGATTTGGTCATCTTAGATATCATGCTTCCTGGCATGAACGGCTTTGAAATATTAAACCGTCTTCGCCAAAATGGCGTAAGAACACCGGTCATTATTTTAACAGCTCGCAATGCGGAAGAAGAGGTTGTGCAAGGACTGAAGCATGGTGCTGATGATTATATTACGAAGCCGTTTGGCGTGGCTGAGCTTCTAGCACGCGTATCCGCGGTGCTTCGTCGGACACAGCTTGATGATAGCAAGCCGATCGAGTCTTCAGAGAAAGTCATCACAGCTGGTGATTTGTCCATCTACCCCGAGAAGTATGAGGTCATCTTAAACGGCGATACGATTCCGCTTAGACCGAAGGAGTTCGAGGTTCTGCTTTATTTAGTACAGCGTCCAGGCATGGTAATTACGCGGGATGATCTTATGAATGTCGTGTGGGGCTTCGATTATATCGGCGGCCAGCGTACGGTTGATGTTCATGTGAGCTCATTGCGGAAGAAGCTGGAGCTTGGTCAGCAATCTGTACAAATCGAATCGATCCGTGGTGTAGGTTATAAACTCGTTATGCCAAAAAAGCTCGTTACCCCGAAATTATAGGGTGGACGAGCTTTTTCTAATGGAAGTATTCATTTTCTCCTACTTATCTTATATTTCTCCCTCAAAGCTGCTTCAGCATCCAAAGGACGCTAAAGGCATTTTTGCTTGATAAGCAGACTATTGCCGGTTAAGCACAAGCATCTTACGCTGGAATTGCTTAGGCGAGCAGTCGTTGTATTTTTTAAACATTTTATAAAAATGTGCCATATTCGGCATCCCGATTCGCTCACCAACCTCCGAAATGCTCAAATCCTTCGTCAGCAATATTCGTTCAGCCCATTTCACCTTGCGATAATTCACATATTCCGTAAAGGAAAGCCCGATCGTTTTTTTGAAATATTTTACGAAGTAATAATAGCTCATATTGGCGATCTTGCAAACCTCTTCAACTTGGATACGATCCGTCAGATGATTTTCGATATAATCGAGCACCGGTTTCAGGCGAATGCGCTCAAAGTTATCTTGCTCAATCAACACTTTGCGGCTGTCGTTGCGAAGCAAAAGCAGCAATATTTGCTTGACTAAAACGCTGACTGCCAGCTCGTAGCCAGTTTCCTTATGAGTCGTCTCGTGCAATAGCTGATGAATGTAAGAGACAGCTTGCTGCTTTGCCGTGTTGTTTTCTTGGAAAATATAATTCGCTTTACTGAGCGGTGTTTGGGTTTCTGAGAAGTACCGCATATAGGGAATCGTGCTTTGATCAAAAAACGGTTCCAGATCGAATTGAAGCACAATATAATCGAGCAAGTTATGGCTGCGATCGGAGTGCAGCTCCGAAGCTCCGATAAGCACGATGTCGCCAGACGTCAGGTGAAAGCTTTCTTCATCGACGTAAACGTCCAGCTCACCCTCAAGAATGAGCAGCAGCTCAACCTGTTTATGATAATGCCAGTTTGTATAACCGTCCAGACTGCGAATGGGGCGAAAAACGCGCAGCGACAGCAATGGGTTTTCGTATGCGACTTTTTCATTTATTGCTTCCAAATCTAATGTTACCCCCTTGGCGCTGCATGACAATATCCTTATTGTAGTGAATGCTTTCACCATTAGCAATAAGGGAGCGGTATAAATGATGCGCGATTGCTCATTTATCGTTAAAATAGATATAACTTAGCAAGTATACGGAGTAAGGGATTAGCAGAGAGGGTTGGACGACATATGGAACGGGATTCAATAAGGGATTATGGTTTGGAAAATGTGCTGCTGCTCGACCGCATGAATGAGCTGGATGAATTAGATGTGTTATATCCATTTGCGCTGGATGAGCTGCTTTGCAGAAAAACAGGGCAGGGAGGTCCAGCCATTTGCCATATTTGGCGACACCCAAGAGCATTTGTTATGGGACTGCGCGACAGCCGATTGCCAGGCGCTGCCAACGCTGAAATGGCTCTTCAATCGGAAGGCTGGTCTACTGCTGTGCGCAATTCGGGAGGAGCTGCGGTACCGCTTGATTTGGGGGTCATTAATATATCGCTGATCATGCCGAAAAAGGCGTTGGACTCCTTTCATTTTCATGATGATTTTGAAAAAATGTATGGGCTGATTCGTCATGCATTACAGGAGACGAGCTGCAAGGTAGATAAAGGGGAAATCAAAGGCGCTTATTGTCCTGGCGAATTTGATTTGAGCATTGGCGGGTATAAGTTTTGCGGAATCGCACAGCGTCGGCAGACGCATGCCTTTATTGTACAAGCTTTTATTGTAGCGGATGGATCTGGCCAGGAGCGGGCCAGCTTCGTTCGATCCTTCTATGATAAAGCTGCGCAGGGGGAAAACGAAAACGATTATCCGCTTGTGGCTGCTGAAAGCACGGCTAGTTTGGAGCAATTGACACCGCTTGGCGCAGGAGCCGGAGATGCTTTTGTCAAAGCGGTCAAACGAGTCATAGCTTCGCAGCAGACGGAAGCGGGTATGAGAGAAGCAGAGTCGAAGCTTGTAATGCCGACAAAAGAACAAATCATAGAAATGGCTAATATATTGCGTTCCAGGTATTCGATTCCATCTCAATAAATTATGCTAACGTTCCGTTTTACGGATGAGCTGATTGACGACCTCTGAGAAAATAAGGCCAATTGCAATGGCTCCTGAGAGCATGAATGCTTTTACGGCTAGCTGCACGGCAATGTCATAATTGTCTTCCACGACGTTTCTCATAGCATCGTAGGCGAGTCCGCCGGGAACTAATGGAATAATGCCGGATACGCTGAAGACGATGATGGGCGTTTTGTATAGCTTTGAGAATAGCTGGCTCACTACGGTTACGATAAAAGCAGCAATTAACGTCGCAGGAATGGTATCCAGCGACAGCTCTGTGCAGGAAATATAAATGAACCAGCCTATCATGCCAACAACGCCGCAGTGCACAAGCGTTCGCTTCGGTACGTTGAAGATGAGGCCGAAGGCTGCTGAAGCTATAAAGCTAGTGACTAGCTGTTCTAATATCGACAACGTAATACACCTCCGAATTTTGCGAAATATAAGAAAGTATATCATTTTCTATTACTTATCTTATATTTCACCGTCAAAGCTACTTCAGCGTCTAAAGTACGCCGAAGGCGTTTTTGCTTGATTAATAAAACGAGAGCACCGCGGCGATTCCTGCACCCACAGCGAATGCTGTGAGAAAAGCTTCTGCTCCCTTCGAAAGCCCTGATACAAGGTGGCCAGCCATCAGGTCTCTGACTGCTGCTGTAATATGCAAGCCGGGCACAAGAGGCATAACTGAGCCAATAATAATTTTATCGAGGTCAAATCCATATCCTTTATGTACAAACAGCACGGACAAGGTGCCGATCAGCAAAGCCGTAATGAACTCGGAGAAAAACTTGATCGGCACGATTCGATGCAGCTTAACTGAAAAAGCGAAACTAATGCCGCTGATGAGCACAACAGGGATGAAGTCGCGCCAGCTGCCTTGGAACATGATAAGAAAACAGCCGCTCGCTATCGCAGCAGCAATGATTTTCATCCAAACCGGATAAACGAAGGCGTTAGAGTCTATTTCCTGTAAAAGTCGGTGTGCATCGCCAGCAGCCAGCGTACCGGTGCTAATTTTTCTGGAAATATCGTTGACTAAGGATACCTTAAGCAAATTCGTCGAACGCTCGGAAATACGAATGAGCTTCGTCATTTGGGATGAACCGTCAATGGCAAATATAATACCGGTCGGCGTGACGAAGCTATGGGAGTTCTCTATGCCGTAAGCAGCTGCAATTCGGGACATCGTATCTTCGACACGATAGGTTTCGCCGCCGTTTTGCAAAATGATTTTGCCGGCCAATAAACAAATTTGTGTAATCTCGTGGCTATTGATGATGCTTTTATCCATTGCGGCCTGCCTCCCCATTCCGAGCGAAGTTGTTCTTTATCCTGTTCTTACTTGCTGCTTTTGGTTTGATGCTCGAATTCAGCGCGAATTCGTGCGAGCAGCGCAGGATAGGCAAATACGTCGTATGCGGTTGCAGCTAGCATTTTGGCACCAAATAACATGCCGTCCAGCGCATATTCGGTCATTGCCGCATCACGAAACGCCTCCGTATGAAGCAGCAAACGATCTTGTACCACCTTGACGTAAGGATGAATAGCTGGACAGCGAACGGAGACGTTGCCTAAATCAAGCGAGCCATGATCCTTGCCGATTTCCATATCCTCAGGGCGAATGCCTGCCTCGATCAGATTCGTATTGAACTGCTCGGACAATGCTTCATTAGTAAGCAGCTCATCATAAGAGTATTCGAAACGATTTGTTGTAACGGTGCAGCCCGTCTGCAATGCGGCCCCTTCTGCACAGCGCAGCACTTTCGCAGTGAGCTCGTTTGTATAAGTACGTGAAGCCGAGCGGACATAAAATTTGGCCGATGCATAATCAGGAATGATGTTCGGCGCCTTGCCGCCGTTGTCAATAATACCATGAATGCGCGCATCGCTGCGTGTTTGTTGGCGCAGCGCATTAACGCTGTTGAATAGCTGAAGCACAGCATCCAGCGCATTAATTCCTTCATATGGACTTGCAGCTGCATGCGCGGCTAGACCATGAAATTCAAACTGCACAGCATCCAGCGCTAGTGATTCGCCTGAACGTTCAAACGTATAGTATGGATGCGCCATTAAAGCGAAGTCGCAGTCATCGAATAAACCTGCCTCTGCCATTGGTACTTTCGCTCCGCGTGTTTCCTCAGCTGGCGTACCATAGATGCGAATTTTTCCGCCAATGCCGCTGTTTATCAAAGCCGCTTTAAGTCCGACAGCTGCTGCCATGCTCATAGCGCAGATGAGATGATGTCCACAAGCATGTCCGATTTCTGGCAGAGCATCATACTCGCATAAGAAGCCAACTGTCGGTCCAGGGCTTCCTGTATCATAAACACCGATAAAAGATGTCTCAATGCCTAAAATACCACGTTCAACCTCAAACCCGTATTTTGCAAGCTCCGTACAAAGCAGCTCCGAAGCAAAAAACTCCTCATGTCCAAGCTCTGGCCGACTGCCCACCGATCGTGATACCGTGCGAAAAGCTTCCGCATATTTATCAATTTCATTAAATATAAGATTTTTATCGGTCATTATATTTTTTTGCCTCCTGAAATGAAGTGAAATCTATGAATTCGGCTGTATGTTCGTAGTAGGTCGGCTGCTAACAGCGGAAAGTCTGCTTTTAGCACGTATGTGTTCTTACAACCTCCGAAGTAACCTAGCTAAGCGTCTGTAAGAACCTATAGGTTCTTACAGAGTCCGTCAGGCGTGCTGCCAGCAGCGGAAAGTCTGCTGGCAGCACGTATGTGTTCTTACAGCCTCCTAAGTAACCAAGCTGAGCGTCTGTAAGAACCTATAGGTTCTTATGGAGCCCGTCAGGCGTGCTGCCAACATCGGAAAGTCTGCTGTTAGCACGTATATGTTCTTACAGCCTCCAAATTAACCTAGCTATGTGCCTGTAAGAACCTATAGGTTCTTATGGAGCCCGTCAGGCGTGCTGCCAGCAGCGGAAAGTCTGCTGTTAGCACGTATGTGTTCTTACAGCCTCCAAAGTAACCTAGCTATGTGCCTGTAAGAACCTATAGGTTCTTATGGAGCTCGTCAAGCGTGCTGCCAACAGCGGAAAGTCTGCTTTTAGCACGTATGTATCTTACAGTCTTCAAAGTAACCTAGCTGAGCGTCTGTAAGAACCTATAGGTTCTTATGGAGCCTGTCAGGCGTGCTGCCAACAGCGGAAAGTCTGCTGTTAGCACGTATGTGTTCTTACAGCCTCCAAAGTAACCTAGCTATGTGCCTGTAAGAACCTATAGGTTCTTAAGTAGCCCGTCAGGCGTGCTGCCAGCAACGGAAAGTCTGCTGTTAGCATCTATGTGTTCTTACGGAGCCAACTCCGATCCACACAACTGCCCCCACATCAACGCATGCCGTGAATTTTTTTAAACTGCTCCGGGCTTAACCCTTCAAGCCGCCTAAAGACGGAGCTGAAGTAGCTGGGGGAGTCGAAGCCGACGCGCTGGGAGATTTCGTGCATCTTGATCTCGCTTTCGCGGAACATAAGCTCCTTGCTCCGATTGACGCGCTCCCGGTTTACGTATGCCATTGGTCGCATTTTCAATGCTTTCTTAAAAAGCAAGCATAGGTACTGCGGCGTTACATCGATACAGCCTGCTAAATCCTTTATCGTAATCAGCTTGCTGTAATTAGCTTCAATATAATGAAGAACAGGCTGCAGCTTTAAGTAGTTTTGTTCTACCGAGTGTGAGCTTACAAGAATAACCTTCATTAAATCAAGTAAAAACATGTAAACCAGCTTAGAGCATTCGAGACCGAGAAAGGATCGGCCGGATTGCGTCATTGCGTAAATGTTTTTCATGTGGGTAACAATCATATCATGATCAGCAGTTGAATAGACACCGGATTGTGTAATTCCAGCCTGCCTAAACAGCTTGTCCGACAAATCGCCTCTAAAGCTCATCCAAATGATTTCCCAAGGCGCTTGTATTGAAAAATATTGATGCTGCTCATTCGGAAACAGGCAGAACCCTTGCCCAGCTCGAACGGTCATTTGTTGATCGCCAACATGAAGCTCGCCCGAGCCGCTAATGACTTGCAGCCATTGAAAATGAGGATAGCCGTTTGGACGGTCAATCGGCTCTTGATCGCTCCAATGCCCGATACTCGTGAGATAAACCGGGAGTGTCTTGTCTGTCTCTGTCAAAATCGGAAAAACCATCGTGTTGATAGCGGTGGCCTCCTGTTTCATATTTTTATAATGATGCGAAAATACTGTTATATAGTTGGTTCGATGAACAAGCTATAATATGAATATCATTATAGTATAACCAATAATAGCTGCAAGCAAGACGAAAATGGAGGCAGATGAGATGAGTATGAAATTTCCCCCGATAAGCGCAAAAATTCCGCAAATGCTGCATGGTGCAGATTATAATCCAGATCAATGGCAGAAGTATCCTGAGGTGCTGGAGGAAGACATCCGCCTCATGAAGCTTGCACATTGCAATGTGATGTCTGTAGGCATTTTTGCATGGATGGCGATCGAGCCTGAGGAAGGCGTATTTACATTTGAATGGCTGGACACGTTGCTTGATAAATTTGCTGCTAACGGCATCTATGCCTTGCTTGCTACACCAAGCGGTGCACGCCCGGTATGGATGTCTCAAAAATATCCGGAAGTGCTGCGCGTAGCACCTAACGGAATTCGTAATTTGCATGGTGCGCGTCACAACCACTGCTTCAGCTCACCTGTATATCGCGAGAAGGTAACGATCATGAACTCGAAGCTGGCTGAACGTTATTCGGATCATCCTGCGGTCATCGGCTGGCATATATCAAATGAATATGGCGGCGAATGTCACTGCTCGTATTGTGAAGACGCTTTCCGCGACTGGCTGAAAAATAAATACGGTACGCTAGAAGCGCTTAACGATGCTTGGTGGACGACGTTCTGGAGCCATACGTATACCGATTGGAGCCAAGTCGAGTCGCCAACCGAGCGTGGCGAGAAAGCGGTTCACGGCCAGAATGTTGACTGGAGAAGATTCGTTACGGATCAAACGGTTGATTTCTGCCGCAACGAAATTGCTCCGCTGCGCGCTGCTAACAGTGAGCTACCGATTACGACGAACTTTATGCTTGATTTTGAGCCGCTTAACTATTGGAAGTTTACAGAGCTGCTCGATATGATTTCGTGGGATGCTTACCCAACTTGGCACGACAATGGTGGAGACGACAGCGAGCAAGCGGCATGGATCGGCTTTAACCATGATGTGTTTCGTTCGCTTGGTGGCGGAAAGCCGTTCATGCTGATGGAAAGCACGCCGAGTATGACGAACTGGCAGCCGATCAGCAAAGTAAAGCGTCCAGGCATGCATATGCTGTCATCGCTTCAAGCGGTTGCACATGGCTCAGATACTGTTCAGTATTTCCAGTGGCGCAAGAGCAGAGGCTCAAGCGAGAAGCTGCACGGTGCAGTAGTGGACCATGTCGGCCATGAGCATACTCGCGTTTTCCGTGATGTGGCTGAGCTTGGCGAAGCTTTGGAGAAACTCACTGAAGTAGTAGGTACAACTGTGAAGCCAGAGGTAGCGCTTATCTATGATTGGGAAAACCGCTGGGCAGTAAAGGATTCGCAAGGCCCGCGCAATAGCGGTCTTCATTATGAGGAAACGGCTAAACGCCATTATCGTCCGTTCTGGGATCTGGGTGTTCCAGTGGATATTATTGATTCGGAATGCAGCTTTGATTCGTACAAGCTTCTTATTGCTCCTATGTTATATATGGTGCGTCCGGGTGTAGGCGAGCGCATTGAACGTTTTGTTGAAAATGGCGGTACTTTCATCGCTACTTATTGGACAGGTATCGTTGATGAGAATGACCTATGCTTCCTAACAGGCTTCCCAGGACCACTGCGCAAGACGCTTGGGATCTGGTCCGAGGAGATCGATTCGCTGCATGATCATGATTCCAATCAGGTCGTGCTGAAGGACGGAAATAAGCTTGGACTGAGCGGCCAATATACAGCACGCGAGCTGTGTGATCTTATCCATCTTGAAGGTGCGGAGGCACTTGCTGTATATGGAGAGGATTTCTATGCGGGTCGCCCTGCCTTAACGGTAAATCATTTGGGTGCAGGCAAAGCCTACTATGTTGCATCGCGCAACGAAGCAGCTTTTACAAACGATTTTCTGACTCGAATTATAGAGCAAGAGGGGATCAAGCGAGTTCTTGATTCCGAGCTGCCGCATGGCGTAACTGCACAATTAAGAACGGATGGTGTGAACGACTACGTATTTGTATCCAATTTCAGTGCAAATGAGGCTTCGGTTGCTTTAGATGCTCAGCAGTATACAGATTTGTTGACGGGTGCGGCTCTAAACAACAGTGTTGAATTGAAGGCTTACGGCTGCCGGATCTTGAAACGAGCTTCGAAATAATACTAGTCTTATAGAAAAGCTGTGTGAAGCGTACAGGAAACTGTACGTGGATCACAGCTTTTTTGTTGTTTAGTCATAAAGACTCTCTTATTGGAAAATTCAATAGGTATGTTTTTACGGAAATTAAAAAATATATTGTCGAATTTAACATTCCGATAACATTTCTACCTAATTCAATTGATGCTTACGACCTATAGTGAGTGCATAAGGAAAAAGAAGGAAGGGTGAGGGTGAAGTGACAGCGACTGTTCTAGATAAAGAAAAACAATCAGCTATCGAGAAAAATGAGCGTACTGCTCCAAACACACCACTTAACGGAAACGTACAACAACCGATTGAGGTAAAAGGAACCGATGAAAGGACTGTTAAGCAATCGGAGCAGCGTGCTGATGAAATAACAATGCATCCGGTAAAAGCAGAAGCAACGCGACTGCATCATTTTTTACGTCAGGCTCCAACAATAGACGCAGAGCATACATGCCGGCAGACGATTGCTGTGTTTAAGAAGCATCCGGAAAGTGAGTGCATTATCGTAACTGGGGAGCAAGGGGCTCCTATCGGTCTGATGATGCGCAATCGATTCTTCCTGAAGCTGGGCCATCGCTTTAGCGCAGATTTGTATGATGACAAACCAATTACAAAGCTTATGGATGCGAGTCCGCTCGTAGTCGATTATGATTATGCACCGCAGCAGCTCATTGACAGCGCATTAAGCCGCCACGAGAGTGTGCTTTATGATTGTGTCATCGTTACGTTAAAAAATAAGCTTGCAGGTATATTGACTGTGTCGGACATGCTCAAGATTTCCCGGCTGCTGCAGCAGGAAGCCGTTGATGCGCAAATGAGTACGATTCGCTCAGCAGAGCAGCGGGTGAGAGAGATCGAACAAGCCGTCAGCAGCGTTCGCAAGTCAACTGAACATGGCGAGTCAATGTCTGTAGATATGGTCGATTTGACCCTAACCGGCAAAAACGAGCTGGATAAAGTAACAAAAGCTTTTAACGCCATGACGCTGAATTCTGAGCTTCAGGAGAAACGGATGAATGAGCTTCAATCTGAGGCGGGGTCAATCAGCAAAGTTTCTTTATTAATAAAAGAACTGGCAGAGATGAGTAATCTACTCGCGCTGAATGCTTCTATAGAAGCAGCCCGTGCAGGGGAGCATGGGCGCGGGTTTGCGGTAGTAGCTGGTGAAGTGATGAAGCTGGCAGGCCAAACGAAGCAATTTGCGAACGAAATTACGACGTTAACGAAAACGATCGTTGATGCCATTACGCAAACGACAAGTCTTGCTCATTCGGGACGAATGGAGACGATCGCAAGCGAAGCGAATATCAATGAAGCCGTGGAGGTGTTTAATCATCTTTTCCGAGCGGCAGCTGATAATCGCAATAGCGCGAAGCAAATTGGCGTTTTATCGGAGCAGGCACATCAGCAAGCCGTTCATATCGCAGTCGAAATGAAAAAATTACAGCAATCTTATTTTTAACATGGAGTTTACAAAAACAGAATACGAGGTTTACAAACGGCTAGTAGTATAAGAGGCACGGGGATGAACCCTTACAGACATAATAAGAGGAGTGGTAGAGTTGTTAAAGAAAAAAGGGTTTAAAGGAATTCTAATGTTGTCGATGGTGACGCTGCTCGTATTCGCAGCTGCATGTGGTAATAATAGCGGAAATAAAGGTTCTGAAAATACAGGATCTAAGAATAACACTGCAACTAACGCACCAGCTGGTGAAGATGTGAAATTGTCAGGCGAGATTAAAATTGATGGTTCAAGCACAGTGTTCCCACTTACAGAAGCAGCAGCTGAAGAATTCAACAAAGAGCACAAAGATGTACGAGTACCGGTTGGCGTATCTGGCACAGGCGGCGGCTTTAAACAATTTTGCGCAGGCGAGATTGCCATTGCAGATGCTTCCCGTCACATCAAGGATGAAGAAGCAGCAGCTTGTAAAGCAGCTGGCATCGAATATACAGAGCTTTCTGTAGCATTTGACGGTTTGTCTGTTGTTGTAAGCAAAGACAATGACTTCATCGACCACTTGACAGTTGAAGAGCTGAACAAAATCTTTACAACTGGCAGCACAGTAACAACTTGGAAAGACGTTCGCGACACTTTCCCTGCTGAGCCGATCGTAATGTTCTCACCAGGCGCTGATTCCGGAACTTATGACTACTTTAATGAAGCTATTCTTGAAAAAGCAGGCATTCGCAATGATAAAGCAATCAGCTTCTCTGAAGACGACAACGCACTTGTTCAAGGCGTAGCAGGCAGCAAATACGGCATTGGCTACTTCGGTTTTGCTTACTTTGAAGAAAACCAAGATAAATTGAAAGTTGTTCCTGTAGACGGCGGCAAAGGCGCTATTACACCAACTTATGACACAATTAAAGACGGCACTTATGCTCCATTGTCCCGTCCACTCTTCATCTATGCAAACAATAAAGAGCTTGAGCGTCCAGAAGTGAACGCATTCGTTAAATACTATATCAACAACATCGGTACTTTTGCTGGCGAAGTTGGTTATGTATCACTTCCAGATGAGCAATACGCAACAGAAGCAGCAAAAATTAAATAAGTAACAAACGACCTGATGAAAATGTGTGGTGTCTCGAGGGACATCACCTTTTTATCGGCACAAATGTAAACGAATTGTAAAGGCAAGAAGGAGGACGCTGCAATGCCAAGCCAAGGGCTGCAAACGGTCAGTAAGGCTCAAACAAACAGCAAGGAAGTCTATGATTTCAAAAATAAACGCGTAAGCATCATGAACAAATTGATGCCAATCCTATTGTTCCTGTGTGCATCCGTATCTGTTCTAACTACAATAGGTATTGTCGTCACACTCATCTCAGAGACCTATCAGTTTTTTCAAAAAATACCGATTTTTGATTTCTTGTTTGGGACCAAATGGTCACCGTTAATTCCGCCCAAAAGCTTCGGCGTTTTGCCGCTCCTGTCAGGCACGCTCATGATTACGTTTATCGCTTGTTTAGTCGCTATCCCTCTAGGGCTTGCAAGTGCCATTTACTTATCAGAATATGCACCGAAGCGGGTTCGTAAAGTAATTAAACCGATATTGGAGGTACTCGCAGGAGTTCCAACCATCGTATATGGTTACTTTGCTCTTAGCTTGGTTACACCGCTTATTCAAAGTATTTTTCATAGCGCCGGCGTGTTCAATGCATTAAGTGCCGGTATTGTTGTCGGTATTATGATTATTCCTATGGTTTGCTCGCTAAGTGAGGATGCGATGTCCTCTGTACCGCGCAGCTTGCGTGACGGCGCTTATGCGCTTGGCGCAACACGGTTCGAGGTTGCTTTGAAAATCGTTGTGCCAGCAGCCTTCTCGGGTATCGTGGCTTCTGCCGTACTTGCTTTCTCAAGGGCGATCGGCGAGACGATGATCGTTACGGTAGCGGCAGGCTCTACACCTAATATGACGGCTAATCCGCTTGAGAGCATCCAGACGATGACCGCTTATATCGTTCAGGTCAGCCTTGGGGATACGCCGCATGGAACGGTTGAGTATGGATCGATCTTCGCGGTCGGCATGACGTTGTTCGTCATTACATTCCTACTCAATATTCTTGCCCAGTACATTGCAAGAAGATTCAGAGAGGAGTACTAAGATGAACATATTTCTAGATGCAAACCGCAAACAAATTGCTAATCGGCGGAAAAAAGATTGGATGCTTCATATCCTATTCGTCGCCGCCACTTCCATCGGCGTTCTCGCGCTTTGCGCGTTAATCGTAGATATTTTGATCGACGGTATTGCAAGGCTCCAGCCTGATCTATTCACGAACTTCCCGTCTCGCAAAGCGGACGGTTCCGGAATGAAGTCGGCGCTGGTTGGTACGATTTACATGCTGCTTATTATGGCGCCTATTTCCTTTATTTTTGGAGTAGGAGCTGCGATTTTCTTGGAGGAATATGCGAAAAAGGGCCGGATTACCCGGATGATTCAGCTTAATATCAGTACACTAGCGGGCGTTCCGTCCATCGTATACGGTATTTTGGGCTTAACCTTGTTCGTACGACTGCTCGCTCTTGATCGCAGCCTCATTGCAGGGGCGCTCACGATGACGCTGCTTGTGCTTCCTATTATTATCGTATCTGCACAAGAAGCGATTCGTGCCGTTCCGAAATCACGCCGTGATGCTTCGTTCGCTCTAGGCGCGACCAAGTGGCAGACCGTTTCTCGCTCTGTTATGCCCTCAGCTCTTCCTGGCGTACTAACTGGCGTCATTCTTGCTATGTCTCGTGCAATTGGAGAAACGGCACCGCTAGTTATGATCGGAGCATTAACGTATGTTGCCTTTTTGCCAGAAGGTCTTAAGGATTCGTTTACGGTTATTCCTATTCAAGTGTACAACTGGTTGTCTAAGCCACAGCTTGAATTCAAGGAGCTTGCGGCCAGCGGTATTATCGTTTTACTAGCGCTGTTGTTGCTAATGAACTTTTCGGCTATTTTGCTTCGCAACAAGTATCAGAAGAATATTTAGGAGGAAAACGATATGGAAGCACTTATTAATATTAACAAGCTGAATTTGTTTTACGGCGCTTTCCACGCTTTGAAGGATGTAACACTAACGATACCTGAGAAAGCAATCACTGCATTCATCGGTCCATCCGGCTGCGGAAAGTCAACTTTGCTTCGTACACTAAACCGTATGAACGATATGATTCCGGGCACTCGGATTGAGGGAGGTATCGCCATTGGCGGTACTGAAATTTACTCGAATGAAGTGGATGTTGAAACACTGCGCAAAAAGGTCGGCATGGTATTCCAACAGCCGAACCCATTCCCGAAATCAATCTATGATAACGTGGCATACGGTCCTCGCCTGCATGGTATTACTAGCAAGCGCGAGCTCGATGAAATTGTAGAAACAAGCTTGAAATCCGCGGTATTGTGGGATGAAGTAAAGGATCACTTGAAACGTTCTGCGTTCGGTTTATCTGGTGGACAGCAGCAGCGCCTTTGTATTGCCCGCGCACTTGCAGTAAACCCAAATATTTTGCTTATGGATGAGGCTACATCAGCGCTTGACCCGATTTCCACGCTGAAAATTGAAGAGCTTGCTCAAGAATTGAAAGATAAATACACAATCGTGATGGTTACTCACAACATGCATCAGGCAGCCCGCGTATCCAATCAAACGGTGTTTTTCTTGAATGGCGAGGTCGTTGAATACTCGGATACGGAGAAGCTGTTCTCCAATCCAACCGATCAGCGCACAGAAGATTATATAAGCGGACGTTTCGGCTAAGCCAAACGGATCGTGGGAGAGAGCTTTTATTCAAGAGGTTGAATCATATGATTTTGTCCTTGCGAATGATGTTGTTTTACAAACCTTGTAGGGGGAATGCCGTTCATGATGACCACGCGTAAAGAGTTTGACCAAGGACTAGAGCATCTTCATAATTTGCTGATTGATATGGGTACTTTTGTTGAAAAAGCGCTCGTAGAATCGATGGAAGCATTAAAAACCGTTGATGTTGACCGTGCGAAGCAGGTCATAAAGCTGGACCCGTCGCTTAACCAAATGGAAGAAAAGATTACGGAAATCGGCTCGAAGCTGATCGCTACGCAGCAGCCTGTTGCCAAGGATTTGAGAAGAATTCTGTCCTCGTTTAAGATTGCAAGCGATTTGGAGCGTATGGGCGATCTCTCCGTTGATATTGCTAAGGTTGTATTGCGTTTAGAGGGTCAGGAGCTAATAAAACCGTTAATCGATTTGCCGCGTATGGCAGAAATTGTTCAGCTTATGACATACGAGTCCATTCAATCGTTTATTCAAGAAAACGTGGACCTTGCTTACAAAATGGCGAAGGACGACGATCAGGTTGATGCCCTGTATGGACAAATTACGCGCGAGCTTTATTCCCTTATGATGGAAAATCCTCGCAACATTACACAGTCATCGCTTCTTACTCTCGTCGGACGTTACCTCGAAAGATTCGGTGATCACGCGACGAACATCGGTGAGAGCGTCGTTTATCTCGTAACGGGCAATCGTCCGGATTTGAACGTATAACCTACTTAAAACATACTTAAGACCGCCCACGCTTAGCTGCTGGACGGTTTTTTTATTTAGGAGAAAAGAACTAAGAAAAATGTCGAATTTTACCGCAAGTTAATCCTTTTATGCATCTCCATTCACAATTGGCTGGTAAAGTAATACATAAAGGAACTGAAATAGACGATAGTCGATTGAGGGGATTGGCATGAATGGAGTCGGGGTTGGTTTATTCAATCGAGATATGCTCCGCAGCATAAAAGAGCGCTGGCATGAAGGCGGAATTGGTGTCATTTACGTCCGTTTTCGCCTCGGGAACACAGCAGCAGAATCAGTATTGCAGCTATGGGAGGGCACGGAGGCAAGGCTTTTCTGGCGTCAGCGCCTTGAATGGGATTACTTTTATTTATTTGATCGGCAGCAGAAGGATGAACCGATCATTCGAGTGGTCGAGAAAGCGATGGAGCGGCTTATTGATAGGCTAAGGAAGTCTGATGCAAAAAAAGAAGACGGGGCTTTCTCAGACACCGATCTGGAGGTAAGCATAGGTCTTTCAACTGCATACCCTCCAGCAACCGGCCGTTCCTCGGAGTCGGTTGTTTATCGGATGATTCTTGATGCGATGGAGCAAAGCGCATATAACGTTACTCTCGGAAGGAACCGCCAAGAATCTCTATCCGAAGGCAAACCGAAAATAGAAAACTACGGTCAGATCATCGGAGCAGGCGAGCCAGTGCAGCAGCTGCATTTGCCGGGGAACCATAGCCGAACCGTTCGAATTGGCGGGCTTGCTGCACCTTTTCCGATATTTCCTGCCCGGGCCAGGGTGTCCGAAGTTGCTTATTTTTTCGATACGAATGCGAAGGCGCAAGGCGCGGTCATTGTCGATAAAGGCAGACCAATTGGCATCTTAATGAAAGAGAAGCTGCATCAAATGTTAGCCGGCCAATTCGGGCTGCCTCTTTATTGGAACAGACCGATTGAGCGGATTATGAACAATCAACCGCTTATTGTGGATGAGCAGCTTACTGTCGAGCATGTATCTCAGCTGGCAATGGCAAGGGATTTCTCGCAGCTCTACGATGTCGTTCTCATTACGAAGGATGGACAGATGGCAGGAGCAGCTACGATCAGGTCTATCTTGGAATGCATGACGGCGCTTCGCACGGAGGCAGCACGAACAGCTAATCCGCTTACGGGGCTGCCGGGGAACGAGGAAATTCAGCTTGAACTGAGCCAGCGGATCGGACAAGGTGAGCCGTTTGCTGTCGTTTATGCGGACTTGGACTATTTTAAATGGTATAACGATTCCTTTGGTTTTGGGCTCGGTGATAATTTGATTCGCTATTTAGGAGATATTCTGCGCATGGAGCTTGATCAGCTCGGAGCAGGCGACGATTTTGTCGGACATATAGGCGGAGATGATTTCATCGTGGTGATGAGAGCAGATTCGGCGGAGCAATTATGCCAGGCTATGATAAAGCGTTTCGATAGCGGGATTAAAGCATTTTACGGCGGCGTTGAAGTAACGACGGTTGAGGATCGAGAGGGCAATCTCATTGATCAGGAGGGTGTAACGCTTTCTTTGTCACTCATGTTATGGGATGGCAGAGTAGCGCTTGCGGCAGATGATATTCCGAGGATTGCGGCAAAGCTGAAGAAACAAGCGAAAGCTCTTAAAGGCAGCGTCTATGTCATGGATCAAATTATAGGAATGCATCATGGAGAGGAACGGAACGGAAATTGAGACAACTACGGGACATATGGCGGCTAAACGATACGGAAAACGTGAGCTCGGGTCATCTTGGTATTATTTATTTATCATGGCAGTTTCCTACGGATGTTCGGAAAAATCACTTATCCGCGCAGCATGAGAAATGGCGTGTTTTTGCTGAGAATGAGGTGAAGGCTGCATTTGGAAGCTCTTTACTATTTGAAGGGCTGCAATGGATGAAGGAGGATTTATTTATCCATATGCGTTTGCCGGCCGGGCATCAACTGCTGCAGGAGGACTGGCTGCTTGAGCTGGCTTATAAGCATACCGCTGATTGGGAGAAACAATTTGCAGAGGAGATTTGCTATGAGGGGCTAGCTGATGTGCTTGGGAAGCTCCATATTGGTGTATCTGTCGTACCCAATGACAATGACCCTGTGGATGGACTTGTCTGGTATGATGCGATGAAAAAAGCAATTTTGCACGGGCAATCCGCCGGATCGATGGAACGAAGCTTGAAGCGCCGAGCTCTGGAACGAGTCATTAGCAAGCGGCTTATTCAGCCAGTATATCAGCCTATCGTATCGCTGCTGCGCGAAGGAGAGGTATTTGGCTTCGAAGCGCTATCGCGTACGCAGGATCAAACTTGGTTTGCCGGACCTATGGAGCTCTTTCAGTGTGCTGAGCAGGAGAATTTGACTTATAGCTTGGATAGACTGGCTAGAGAAAAGGCGATAGATGGCTGTCTGCGGCTCATGCCAGGGCAAAAGCTATTCATTAATGTGATGGCGCAAATTATGGAGGATCCAAGCTTCTCGCCTGGCCAAACGCTCAGTCTGCTGGAGCAGCATAAGCTATCGCCTCATCATGTCGTATTTGAAATTACTGAACGAAGCTCAATCGCAGATTTTGGCTCTGTGAAGAAGGCGCTGGAGCATTACCGGAGCCAAGGTTATCAAATTGCAATTGATGATGTTGGAGCGGGTTATTCGTCCTTGCAATCAATCGCTGAGCTGCGTCCTGATTATTTGAAGGTGGATCGGTCAATTATTCAGAATATCCACTTGGATGAGATGAAAGAGCATATTTTGTACACGCTGGTTCAGATTGCAGCAAAAATGGATATTTCCATAATTGCCGAAGGCATAGAACTTGAAGCGGAGCTTGCGAAGGTGCGTGAGATGGGGATTGAATATGCTCAAGGTTATTTATTAGGCAGGCCTGCTCCATTTCATTCCATGATGATGTAACCGATACAAAAAAGGGCTATCCTATAGCAGCGATGCTTGGGAATAGCCCTTTTTGTGGTATACTTAAAGGTATGAATGTTACATAAAGAAGGTGTTGATTCCTTATGGAAAAATGGATGCTAATTGACGGAAACAGTATAATCTACCGTGCGTTTTTTGCTTTGCCGCCGCTTACGAATTCGGCGGGCAATCACACGAATGCGATTTTTGGGTTTACAACGATGCTGCTTAAGCTGCTTGAACAAGAAAAGCCGACTCATGTGCTGGTTGCATTTGATGCTGGCAAGGTCACTTTTCGCCATGAAGGTTATGCGGAATATAAAGGCGGAAGACAAAAGACACCGCCAGAGCTGTCAGAGCAATTTCCAGTGCTTAAGGAGCTGCTTCAAGCCTTCAGCATTTCGCAGTTTGAGCTGTCCGGTTATGAAGCCGATGATATTATCGGTACACTAACGAAGGCAGCTGACGAGAAAGGTGTAGAAGCTTTTGTCGTTACTGGAGATAAAGATATGCTGCAGCTTGCTTCAGACAAAGTAACCATTGCGGTAACACGCAAAGGCGTTAGTGATGTTGAACTTTACACACCAGAGACAATTCAAGAGAAATACGGCCTTGTGCCGATGCAAATTATCGATCTTAAGGGGCTCATGGGGGATACCTCTGACAACATCCCTGGTGTTCCAGGCGTAGGCGAGAAAACGGCGCTTAAGCTGCTTCATGAGCATGGATCGGTTGAAAGCGTGCTTGATAACTTGGACAAGCTGAAGGGCAAGCTGAAGGAAAACATTGAGAGCCATAAAGATGATGCTACGATGAGCAAGCGCTTGGCGACGATCTTCCGAGAAGTGCCTATAGAAAAGTCTATCGATGACATTCGTTATGCTGGGTATGATGGTTCGAAGCTGGCTGAGGCGTTCCGCAAGCTGGAATTCAAATCATTAATTGATCGCTTGGAGCTAGGTGCTGAAGCAGGTGATATGGATAAGGAAGCCGAAGCTGCTGCTGCTGATTTGAATATTAATGTGATCGAATCAGAAAAAGACGCAGAGATGCTGGAGAAGCTTATTCAGCTGCTCCAGAAGTCGGACAAAAATGGCTTGTATATCGAAGCCATTGGAGAGAATCCGCATCATGCCGAGCTGATTGGCCTTGCTATCGCCAGCGATGAAGCAGTGTTTGTAATGCCATATTCAGTGCTTAAGCAGCCTTTTGCAGCGAAGCTTCGCGACTGGCTCGAACAAGCGGACAAGCCGAAATACGGCTTTGATCTCCATAAGGTGGAGCTCGCACTCAAATGGAGCGGAATCAGCTTTGAGGGCTCTGCTTTTGATGTGCAGCTGGCAGCATATTTGCTCGATCCTACAGAAGCGAGCCAGACGCTAAGCGGAATTAATGAGAAGCAGGGGCTGTCGACACTGCCGCCGGATGAAGCTGTTTATGGCAAAGGCGCGAAATTCAGAGTGCCTGATGCCGATACGCTTTACCGCCATTTATCGCTGAAAGCGGAAGCGGTTCGGAAGCTCGTGCCTTTGTTAACCGAAGAGCTAAGCAATACGGGCATGAGCAAGCTTTATTTTGACATGGAGCATCCATTGTCCCGCATTCTTGCAGGGATGGAGTTTCAGGGCATTAAAGTAAAGTCCGAGGAGCTGGAGGCGCTTGGTCGTAATTTGGAGAGTAAGCTGACAACAATCATTAGCAGCGTGTACAAGCTTGCTGGTACGGAATTTAATATCGGATCGCCAAAGCAGTTGGGTGAGATTTTATTCGAGAAGCTTGGTCTGCCTGCTAAGAAAAAGACGAAAACAGGTTATTCGACGGATGCTGAGGTGCTGGAGGAGCTTGCGCCTTATCACGAGATAATTCCGCTTATCCTGCATTATCGTCAGCTCTCGAAGCTGCAATCTACTTATGTAGAGGGCTTGCTTAAAGAGGTGCGCAAGGAAACAGGCAAAATACACACGTATTATCGCCAGACCATTGCAGCTACCGGTCGTCTAAGCAGTCAGTTCCCTAACTTGCAGAACATTCCGATTCGTCTTGAGGAAGGACGCCAAATTAGGAAAGCCTTTGTGCCGTCCGAGCCGGGCTGGTCCATCGTAGCAGCGGACTATTCACAAATTGAGCTTCGTGTGCTCGCACATATTGCTGATGATGAGAATATGAAGGAAGCGTTCATTAAGGACATGGATATTCACACCAAAACAGCGATGGATGTATTCGGCGTAACTGCCGAGGAGGTTGATTCCAACATGCGTCGTTCGGCAAAAGCGGTCAACTTCGGCATCGTGTATGGCATCAGCGATTTTGGCTTATCGCAAAACCTTGGCATTTCCCGTAATGAAGCTGGAAAGTTTATTGCGGATTACAAGGAGGTTTTCAAAGGCGTTCGCCAATATATGCACGATATCGTTCAGCAAGCGAAGCGCGACGGGTATGTGGCCACACTGCTTGAGCGCAGGCGTTATCTGAATGACATCAATGCTTCTAATTTCAACTTGCGATCCTTTGCTGAACGTACGGCGATGAATACACCGATTCAAGGTACTGCGGCAGATATTATTAAGCTGGCCATGGTCCATATGGACGCTGCGCTGCGCGAACGCAAGCTGAAGAGCCGCATGCTGCTGCAGGTGCACGATGAGCTCGTGTTCGAAGTGCCGCAAGAGGAGCTGGAGCTGATGAAGACGCTTGTGCCTGAAGTGATGGCTGGAGCGCTCAAACTTGATGTTCCTTTGAAGGCCGATATGAGTTTCGGTGACAATTGGTATGAAGCAAAGTAACCCACTGGCGGGCAGTTTCGGGTATAATGGTTGTTGAGGTGAGGAGAAATGCCTGAATTGCCAGAGGTAGAAACAGTTAGAAGAACATTAATTGAACTTGTAGCGGGAAAACGAATCCAATCAGTAACCGTTAGACTCCCGCGTATTATACAGCGTCCAGCAGAACCTGAACAGTTCGCGGATGCGCTTGTCGGACATACGATCCAGACGGTTGAGAGACGCGGCAAGTTTTTGCGGATCATCTTGGACGGGCTCGTACTTGTATCGCATTTGCGAATGGAAGGCCGATATGGGGTTTTCCCATCTGAAGAGCCGATTGAGCTGCATACCCATGTCATCTTTCATTTCGAAGATGGCACGGATTTGCGTTATAAGGACGTTCGCCAGTTCGGTACGATGCATTTATTCCAAGAAGGGCAGGAGCTTGAGCTTCCGCCGCTAAACAAGCTTGGTATAGAGCCGCTTGAGCCAGCCTTTACGCTTGAAGCGCTTCGCGGAATACTCGAGAAACGCGCGACTAAGATTAAGCCGCTATTGCTTAATCAAGAGCATATTGTCGGTTTGGGCAACATTTATGTAGACGAAGCTTTATTTCAAGCACGCATACATCCGGAGCGAACACCTAACACATTGAAGCCGGCCGAATGGAAGCGACTTTATGAAGCGATACGCTCGACACTGGGAAATGCGGTTGAAGCAGGCGGTTCGTCCATTAAATCGTACGTTAATGGACAAGGCGAGATGGGAATGTTTCAGCATCAGCTGCTTGTATACGGCAAGAAGGATGAGCCTTGTCCAACTTGTTCAAGACCGATCCATAAATTTGTTGTTGGCGGCCGAGGTACACATATTTGCAATAAATGCCAGACACTGCAAGCATCAGCAAAATAATACGATTCGCAGCAAATGTTAACCAGCATGCACAGTCAAATACTCCCCGCATATGATAAGTGTGTTACGAACAATAGGCGGATGTCTACTTACAGCTTCTTGTAAGCCGGATCGCCGCTGTGCGGGGAGGGACTAAAACATTGTTCGCGCATGTAGTTTCACTATTAGTTCTTGCTGTTGCTGTTAGCGTAGACGGTTTTGGTGTTGGCGTTACTTACGGTTTGCGGAGGATCCGCATACCGATCGTGTCAATACTAATTATTGCTTGCTGCTCTGGTATTATTATTTATTTGTCCATGCAGGTTGGCGGATTGATAACCACGTTCCTGTCTGAATTCGTTGCGCGTCTCATTGGCGCATGTGTCCTCATGCTGATTGGTGTCTGGGCGCTATTGCAGCTTAGACGAAACAAACAGCAGCAGGATGATGTGAGGCATGAGCACGTAGAAACCGCAGTACAAGAAAGTGCTGCTTCGGCAGAAGCTGGCGCAAAAACACATGCCGGTGAGATCGCGAGCGCTGCGCTTGTCGTTATGGTAGAGCTGAAGCGTCTAGGGCTCGTTATTCAGATTTTGCGCACGCCACAGTCGGCTGACGTCGATAAATCAGGCACCATCTCTGCATCGGAGGCCGTCATGCTTGGCTTTGCATTATCACTTGATGCATTTGGAGCAGGACTTGGGGCTGCGTTGATCGGATTGCCTTCCTTACTTACGGCTTTAACCATAGCGGCGGCGAGTGCGCTTTTTCTTGTAGGCGGCATCCGTTTTGGCTTTCGTTTCTCCGCTTGGAAAGGCATGCAGACATTAGCTATGCTGCCAGGCATATTATTAATCATAATCGGAATCATGAAGCTGTTATAATTTGAGGTGAAAAGGATGATAATCGGATTAACCGGCGGTATTGCCAGCGGCAAAAGCACAATCGCAAACATGCTCGTCGAACGCGGTGCGCTGCTGGTCGATGCCGATCAAGTCGCAAGGGAGGTTGTACTTCCCGGGGAACCAGCATTAGAGGCAATCGCCTCTACGTTTGGACAAGCTGTCCTTGAAACGGACGGTTCTCTTAACCGCAAAGCTCTCGGCGAAATTGTGTTTCGCGATAAACAATCACTAGCAAAGCTTGAATCCATAACCCATCCAGCTATACGGGCGCGGATGCAGCAAACCATACATACTTACGCAGAGCAGTATCCAGAACGATTAGTAGTAGCTGACGTGCCGCTGCTATACGAGACGAAGCAGGAGAATCTGTACGAAGGTATTTTGGTCGTATATGTACCCGCTGAGCTTCAGAAAAAACGCTTAATGGAACGAAACCAATTGCCTGAAGAAGAAGCAAGCCGGCGCATCGCATTGCAAATGGATATTGAGCAAAAGAGACTGAAAGCGGATTGGGTCATCGATAACAGCGGATCGCTGGAGGAGACGAAGCGTCAGCTGGATGAATTTTGGAAAAGTAAGTGTTTGTCATGAGGGTATTCCAAAAGAAAAGGGTGCTGCTCGTCCTGCTGCTTGGTTTATTGACGATTTTATTTCTCAAATCAGATTGGCTTGCGGAGTGGATGTATCCGGTTCATTACAAAGAAGACATTCGTGCAAGTGCTTCTAACTATGGCGTTGAGTCGCATTTAGTGGCCGCGATTATTCGCAGTGAAAGCAATTTTCAGACAGGCAAGGAATCGAAGAAGGGTGCACTGGGCTTAATGCAAATTATGCCTGATACGGCTGCATGGGTCGTTCAAAAAGCAGGATTTCAAGCCGTAACGGATGATATGCTTATGAATCGTGCAGACGTTAGCATTGAGGTTGGCGCGTGGTATTTAAGATCTCTTAGTCAACAATTTGATCAAAATAAGATAGCTGCAATTGCTGCATACAACGCAGGTCCAGGAAATGTTCGCAAGTGGCTTGACTCGGGGACTTGGGATGGAACGATCGAATCGGTTAAAGAAATTCCGTTTGGAGAAACTAGACACTATGTGCAGCGAGTCATTTACTATTATAATAAGTATAAGGACCTATATCCGAGTCTTTAATGGATGATCCTTAACGATAACGAAAATAAATGAAGCCTTGGAGGCTCGTCTCTTCATGGACAAGCCCTGCCAAAGCTTCGGTTATTCATACAACTTTTAATGAATCATTATTTGTATTGACCAGCAAGGGATTGCTCGGCAATTTGCACTAGGCGACGGGTAATGTATCCCCCGATGGAGCCTGCGTCTTTTGTAGCCATGTTGCCGTAGTATCCGTCTTGCGGAATTGCGATGCCTAGCTCTTGAGCAACTTCATATTTCATTTGGTCAAGGGCAGCTGTCGCTTGTGGCACTACCAATTGGTTACTGCTGCGGGATGCGCTCATGTATGTTCACCTCCTTGCGGTTGGTAAAAGTATTATGTGCAAAAATCTGAACTTCATTACAGGAATTACATGGAAATTAAAATTTTTTTTCGAAGAGTCCATTTTTGAGGCTCAAGCGACTAAGAAAGGAGGCAATACGCATCATGAAATGCCCATACTGCGACTATGCCGGAACGAAAGTATTAGATTCCAGACCGGCCAACGAAAACAAATCCATTCGTCGCCGCCGTGAATGCGAAAAGTGCAGCCGCCGCTTCACGACATTCGAAATGATTGAAGAGACGCCTCTGATCGTCATCAAAAAAGATGGCAGCCGTGAAGAGTTCAGCCGTGACAAAATATTGCGGGGTCTTATCCGCGCCTGCGAGAAGCGTCCGGTACCAGTGGAGCGCCTAGAGGTAATCGTATCCGAGGTTGAGAAGGAGCTGCGCACAACGGCACATGCCGAGGTTGATAGCAGCGATATTGGTGGAATCGTTATGAACGAGCTTTATCCTGTTGATGAGGTAGCTTATGTCAGGTTCGCATCTGTTTATCGCCAATTCAAGGACATCGATATGTTCATGAAGGAGCTCAATAACTTGCTGTCCAAACACCCGCTCAATGGTATGATAGATAAAGATTGACAGTTTTGACGACCCTGTGCTAAGATCTATCTTGTCGTCATTTGGGGCCTTAGCTCAGCTGGGAGTCCACTTATGGTTGGTTACACTACCATAAAGAACTGCATAAGAATGATCACGGGGAATTAGCTCAGTCTGGGAGAGCGCTTCGCTGGCAGCGAAGAGGTCAGGGGTTCGAGCCCCCTATTCTCCACCAACACTTTAAACTTAAACGGCAGAGATGCCGTTTTTTTTTTTTTTGTATTGATTTGATTTTGTTGCAACACACCAGACATGTGGAATGATTGATGGTACGAAAATGAAAGAATGAAAAGTGACAGATTCAGTAATGTTATTGCCTCGACACATGTGAAGAATTCAGCATAGTGGAGGCGATGAGAGTTCAAATCCCCTCGTCTCCACCAATACCATCAGAGAAGACACCGTGTTAGGTGTCTTTTTTGCGTTGTGTAGAGACGAGACACGGGATCGCTTTTGTCAGGGGTTCAGTCCGTGCCTTATTTAATGAATCTGCTTGACAACATCATAGAATAATATGTTATTCTTTAAAAGAAAGATTTATAGACAGGCAGTCGGTCGGTTTGTTGAGGAGATGTAAAGATGAGAGTTGTAAAAGAAGCTCAGGAACGCAGGAACGAAATCATTGACGCAGCTGATGAGCTTTTCGGCCAGAAGGGCTTTGACGGCACAAGTACAAACGATATTCTCGAAAAGGTCGGCATTGCGCGAGGAACATTATATCATCACTTTAAGTCGAAGGTGGATATTATGGACGCGCTGATTGAGCGGTATAGTGTCCGTCTTTTAGGCACGGCGCAGGAAATTGCAACAGACAATAGCATACCTGTAGTCGAGCGCATTATTCGCGTTGTTATGGCACTGAACTTAAGCGGCGGAAGCAGCAAGGAAATTATGGAGCATATTCACAAGCCGCAGAACGCGCTTATGCATCAGAAAATAGAAAAGGTCATTATCAATGGCGTTACGCCGATACTGACGGGAATCATCCACGAGGGCATCCAGCAGGGACTGTTCCACACGCCATACCCGTATGAATGCATGGAAATGGTCGTGATTTATGCGAATACCGTTTTTGATGATGATATGGTTCAAATGACGAACGAGGAGCGTGCTTCACGCATACAAGCCTTTGTTTTTAATGTAGAAAGGCTGCTTGGTGTCAAAAGCGGAGGCCTTATAGATGTAATGCAGATGTTTGACGGTGGATAGAGGAAGCGACGAATAAATCTGGAAAATCCCTAGGGAAATAATACAGAGGTGACTTATGTTTAGCAGAATAATCCGCAATGACATTTTTAAGAGCAAAGCGATAACGGTGACAACAATGGTATTTGTCGCTGCCTCAGCTATGCTTGTTTCACTCGCGGCGATACTCGTTGTCAATCTCTCTGGCGCGCTGGATACGCTAATGACACAAGCTAAAACTCCACATTTTATGCAGATGCATTCGGGTGAGATTGATACTGCGAGGCTTACGGCTTTTGCGGAACAAAACAGCAGCGTCGATGAATTTCAAGTGGCGGAATTTCTGAACATTGACGGAGCGGAGATTATATTGGGCGATAATTCGCTTGCGAACAGCGTTCAGGACAACGGTTTAAGCGTACAGAGCGGAAAATTCGATTATCTTCTAGATCTGGACGGGAACGTCATCAACGTATCTGACGGTGAGATTTATGTTCCGGTAAGCTATTTGAAGGATAACACTGCAAAGATTAGTGACAAGGCCGTAATAAGTGGAAAAGAATTTACCGTTAAGGGATTTCTCCGCGATTCGACAATGAATTCTTCGCTTTCCGCATCAAAGCGATTTCTTGTAAGCAGCAATGACTATGCGGAAATAAAAAGCCTTGGAAACATAGAGTATCTGATTGAATTCAGATTAAAGGATATGTCGGCGTTAGGCGCATTTGAAACGGCATATGCCTCCGCAGGACTTGAAATGAACGGGCCAACGGTTACATATTCGCTTTTTAAAATGATGAATGCCATTTCCGACGGGATGATGATTGGGGTTATCCTTCTGGTAAGCCTGCTTGTCGTGGTCGTCGCATTCATGTGCATACGCTTTACGCTCCTTGCAAAAATCGAAGACGATTATCGCGAGATTGGTGTTATGAAAGCTATAGGGCTGCGTGTCTCGGACATCAAGAAGATTTATCTAGCGAAATACATGGCAATTGCGGCGGCAGGCTCTATTCTCGGTTTTGTTCTTTCATTTGTTTTCAAAGGCATGCTTCTTGAAAATATACGGCTTTATATGGGGGAAAGTAAAAATTCTTCTTTTGCCGTGGTTTTAGGAATTATCGGTATATTGTTAGTATTCCTTGCCATTATGGCCTATGTTAACGGAGTGCTGAAACGCTTTCGGAAAATTTCAGCCGCGGAAGCCATACGCTTTGGCACTTCCCAGGACAAAAACAGGGGTGCTAAGCGTTTTACCCTGAGCGGAAGCAGACTGTTTAACACGACGAATATTTTTCTCGGTATCAAAGATGTTCTCTCAAGGAAAAGACTATACGCCACAATGCTAGCTGTGCTGGTGATTTCGGCATTTATCATGATTGTTCCGCAGAACCTGTACAACACGATTTCCTCAAAAAGCTTCATCAGTTATATGGGGATTGGAAACTACGATCTGCGCATACAGACCAACAATATCGATAATATCTCTGGAATAGTCACTGAAATCGTTGAGACGATGAAAAGCGATCAAGCCATATCAAAGGTTGGCGTTCTTACAACAAAAACATTCAAGGCAAAAACGGAAAACGAATCAGAGGAAAATATTAAAATTGAGCTTGGCGACCATTCGATATTTCCTATCGTATATTCTAAGGGCAAAGCACCCGCAGCAAATGATGAAATTGCATTTTCGACTATATATGCCGATGAGATGAGCAAAAAGGTTGGCGATGTCATAACGCTGGTGATTGAGGGACTGGAGAAAGATCTCACGGTTAGCGGAATCTATTCCGACATTACCAACGGTGGCAAAACCGCCAAGGCTGTATTTGCCGACAATTCAGCGGGCATTATGTGGAGCATTGTCAGCGCTGAACTTTCGGATAAATCCCTTGTTGACGTGAAGGTTGCGGAATATGCGGACAAGTTTGATTTTGCAAAGACTTCAGACATTGATGAATTTGTTACACAGACCCTTGGCTCTACAATAAGCTCCGTCGAAATGGCCTCCTACGCCGCCGTCGTCGTTGCGTTAGTTATAACGGTACTAGTTACATTGTTATTTATGAAAATGCTTGTGGCAAAGGACCGATATTCGATTGCCGTACTGAAAGCATTCGGTTTTACAAACTCGGATATTAAGGCGCAGTATGTTTCGCGTACGGTATTCGTTCTGATTGTCGGAATTGTTCTCGGCACGCTTCTGGCAAACACTCTCGGAGAGATGCTTGCGGGTTTAATTATTTCGTCGTTAGGAGCGTCCACGTTTAATTTTGCAGTAAATCCTCTTTCGGCGTATCTGTTTAGTCCGCTAATGATGATTTGCGCGGTACTTATCGCAACAATGATCGGCACATCGGGCGCGGGACAAATAAAAATATCCGAAAATATAAAGGAGTAGACATATGACTAAGATTATTATCGGTGATCATATAGTAAAGTCTTTCGGCGAGGGCGATGAACAGCGTAATGTTCTTGATGAAGTGTCCGTTGAAATAAACGAGGGCGAGTTCGTTTCGGTTATGGGACCTTCTGGCTCGGGAAAATCGACGTTATTGTTTGCATTGAGCGGAATGGACAAAGTTGACAGTGGAAAGGTCGTTTTTGACAGCAGGGAATTATCGGCGGCCTCTGAGAATGAGCTTTCAGATATACGTAGAACAAAAATGGGATTTGTTTTTCAACAGCCGACTATGCTAAAAAATCTAAATATCCTTGACAACATCATTCTTCCATCAATGCGCGACAACAGAAAAAACGCCGAAAAAATATCAGAGAAGGCAAGAGTGCTTATGAAAAGGGTGGGCATTGCGGAGCTTGAAAAGCGAGATGTTACACAGGTTTCGGGCGGTCAGCTTCAACGTGCGGGAATATGCCGCTCACTTATGAACAGCCCAAAAATCATTTTCGGAGATGAGCCGACGGGTGCGCTCAACTCAAAATCTGCGGAGCAGATTATGGATATATTTTCTGAAATTAACGCAGACGGCACTGCGGTTATGCTTGTAACTCACGATGCAAAGGTTGCGGCGAGGACAGAGCGCATTATGTTTATGCGAGACGGAAAAATCGTAAGCGAACTAAACTTTCCAAAGTTTGACGGGACAGATATGGATGGCAGGGTCGATAAAGTATTGGTGAAAATGTGGGAAATAGGAATATGATTTGATTAAAAATAAATGATCTAACCGGAATCAAATATACAAACGACTCAAGGAGGTCCGTTATGTTAGCGGAATTTATCCTAAGAGGTAGATGAGGAGCATCATATGGAAGATAAATTAACATTGATTAAGGTTATTGCTGACACAAATTCACAAGGAACTGTTTTAGAAGAGCTTCCTGCAGAATACCTAAGCGATCAAAAATTCAAATTATGTGCATCACCAGGGCTAGCTCTAGGCCTTGCGAAAGGAGATACAATAAAACTCCATCCGAGCGGAGATTTTGAATTAATAAAACATGGTGGAAATTTCTGCATTCAAATTTACAACGAACAGCCTATCAAAGAAAAGATAAAAGCAGCTGAATCTATAGTCAAGCGAGAGCTTTCGGGTTCTTTAGATGGATTTCATAATGGTTCACTTGCCTTCACCGCTCCCATCAGCAATGGATTTCATGCCACCAATAATGTTTTCAATAAAATTAGAAATTTATTGGATTCTGAATACTATTACTCTAATATTTACAAAAATCCATATAATTTTGAAGATGAAGAGTTAGTTAGTTGGGCTAGAGATCTGGATTAATTGGTTCGACAGATTGCAGATATCACCAATGCATTACATTTTGATATTCATTCTGACGGATGGATCAAAAAAAATGATGCGTGACCATAATATACCCAAAAGCTCAAGAAGTACAGGAGGCAGATATGGTAGATGAAAGGCATCTTGTTTATTTCAAAGAACTCTTAGAAGGAAATTCTGAAATCTCTTTTAGGGCATATCTTTCAAATAATGAAGATTCTTTACGCAAGCAATTTTCTCCAGCAAGATTTGCAAGACTAAAGTTTAAGTCAATTGATGAAATAATAAAGATTCTTGACGAAGAAAAAATATCCTACATCATCAATGATCAGGCTATAAGAAACGAAAATTATTTGGCGACATTTCATCCGGATGCATGGAATGAAAAAGGCAGGCTCAAGGAAGGATTCAAAGACACCATATTCAATGGAATTGTTCACGATTTTAAAACTAAGGGCGAAGATGCAGTCTTAACCCTCCATAAATACATCGAATATCCTAAAAACATCAATAACAAAAAAAGTATAGAAAAACTCGAAGACATCGAATTATTCGCCGAAACGGAATTATGCCTAGGAAATAAAAATCTTGGCCTTTTTTTATTGAAGGCACTAGCATCTATTGAGCGTCAGTTTTCCGATGTGGATGATATTGTCCTTAGAGCAAAAGAAGCTGTCATTAAGCAACAATCATCGAAAGGAAACTAAGTAACTTCGTATATAAGCACTCAAGGGTAGAATCCAGATTCTGCTAACGACTTGCATACTGCGACATCAACTCTATTACTTTACTCTTCCTTTTAACAGGTTCATGAATTTTAATCGATATTTGTAATCACATTGAATAAACGTACTACACGGCATCAGCGGCCATAGCTATGACGCGCTGGGCCTGCTTGCTGGAGTGATTCACGGCTTTCATCTTTCCGAGTATCTCTACGAGCCCGACGGCTTCGTCCTCTGGCCAAGCTGGAATCAGAATGGAAGGCCGCTACCGAAGAGCAGCGCAGGAAATACCCAAGACCTTTGCTAGGCAGAGACATATTCTTATGAGGTGAAAAATGCTAGAAAATATCGATCTTGTGAAATTAATTAGAGACTCAGCTCAAAACTCCTTTTCCGAATTACGAAAATCTAACCCACCCGATGAGTTTTGCGCCTTCGGACTCTATTCAGATGAAGGAGCAATGACTGTTTGCCCTTCTGCAAACACAAAAGAATATCTGAAGGAGAAATGCGAAAAAGACCCGGACGAACCCTTGTACTACAAATGGAGTCCCGCCGAGTGGAAGTATGAATTCTCTGGTCATGAGTGGTTTAATGACGTACAGCAAGTCATCGAGCAGTTTCATAAATCACCCCATACAGATGAACAGTTTACCAATTTTCAGGGATACCTATATGATTCATGCATACTCGCTCTGGAACAGTTGAGATCAGATGGATTTTTTCAAAAATGTATAGTTGTTTTTTCCGTAACAGATTATTTAGATGATGAAAAAGAGATTTCTTGGATCTATCGTCTAAATGATCCCAAAGAGGCATCCGAATTCGAAAATTTGGTTAAAGATCAAGAAGATTGATTATTTCACCATACCTTTAGAAAAGGTGGTTTAGGCAACACTGCAAAGTTTCATTGATATCCGCCGGCATTACAGATCCACGCTGATGGCCAGTACAAGCAGGGCACCCTCGCAAGCTAGTACGGCTGGTGTCAGTTGACAGAAACTTTGTTCCATAACTAGTTGCGTAAATCGTGGCTTTTTTGATTTATGGGCTCAAGTTCTTGTCATTTGATGGTGACAAGAGCATTGTCCCATTCCCGACGGATGATCAACAGTGGGAGGGAAGGGGAGTTAGCCTGAGCGGCACTTAAATAACTAGGTTTGATGAATCCCCGCTTGTCTGTGACTAAGCGGGGATCGAAATCACTTCTCATAGACCTAGATAAACGCCTGTAAGTCCAAAAGCATGAAGAGTATTGGGAAGATGGGATTTATCCCTTGTATATAGTCTTTATGCTATGATGAAATAGATGAAAATTGAGGAAGAAAAGGAGAGGCGAACATGTCTAAATCTACGGAATATTCGGAGTCGGGGAACCCAATCTATCGCTATAGCGATAGACAGCATGAATGGCGGCCTCCGGTATACGGGGAAGAAGAATGGATCGAGAAAATCGAAGACCACGTGCGCAAGCATATCGGGGAAGTCGATTCCGTTTTCCACGAAATCCTATCGGATGTCGTTCATATTGACGTCCACTTCATAAAACCAACTCCCGAACGCAATTATTATACTTTATTCACAACGGGCATGAGCTTTATGCCCATGAATACGCCAGAAGGAGCGGAAGGCTACGAATACGCGGAATTGATGATCTGCTTGCCGCCGGATTGGCGGATCTCGCAAGAAGATTTACAAAATCCGGATCACTATTGGCCTATTCGATGGCTGAAAATGTTGGCCGGTTTTCCCCATGACTACGACACTTGGCTAGGCTGGGAGCATACGGTGCCTAATGGTGATCCGGCCGAACCGCTATCGCAGCAAACGGAAATGAGCGGAATCATTTTGTTGCCTCCCCTTGATGTGAACGAAGATTTTCTTTCACTTGACATGGAGGATGGGCGGACCGTACACTTCTATGCCATCGTCCCGCTATATCCGGAAGAAATGGACTTCAAGTTGATGCACGGCAGCGACCCGCTGCTGGATAAATTCGAAGAATACGGCATTAACGAGATTATCGATTTGAATCGGCGCAATACGTGCAAAGCTGGCTAGAAGTTTGGAAGCAAAGCGAATATGAATAAGGGCACAGATTCTTGTCAACTGACACCGGATAGGCCCACATGGGGCGCCTTGTCCCATAAGGTCGCCGGTGTCAGGCATTACAGGGGCAGCCGGGCATGCCCTCGTGGGACCGGGAATCGAGCTACTTCTCCTTCTGGCCAATAGATGAACTGGAGGCTCTCAATAAAGATTTCTCTTGGTAAGATGGATTAACTGATTAAGAGCCCGTCTGGGTGGAGTGAAATTCATTCCGTCGTGATTTTTTTTGGTTGTGAAACCGGTAACGGCGGGAGAGCGCATCGCTGGCGGCGATGAGGTCAGGGGTTCAGTCCGCGCGGACGTAATAAAGTGAGTGAGCTTCGAAGGAAATGCATCTAGTGGAGGAGCACGGCGTCTGAATCTACCACTATAAAAGTGTTGATACTGCCATATTCAGTGAGAATTGTTTTGCTAATTAGAACGTACTTGCTACTTTAAGAGCTTTTTCAAGACCATCCACAATTATCTCTTCTGCTTTTTCTGGGAATTGATTGTGGCCTTCTATCACAATTGTCTCTATATCATTTACTCCGAAGAATCTCATCATACTTGCTACATATTTAACAGCCATTTCAACGTCAGCTTTTGGTCCTTCAGAATATACACCGCCACTAGCGTTTAATAATGCAATTTTCTTATTCCCCATAAGTCCCACTGGACCGTCTGGTGTATATTTAAATGTTTTACCTGCTCGGTTTAAATAATCAATATATGTGTGTAGCACAGCTGGGATTGTTAGGTTCCATAATGGGAAACCAAACACAACTTTATCAATAGCAAGGAATTGATCTAAATATTTATCAGCAACAGCTACTGCTTTTGCTTCTTCTGCTGTTAACGCAAGTCCTTTACTCGTTTTAAAAGTACCATTAATCATATCTACGCCTACATATGGCAATTCTTCCTTGTATAAATCAAGCTCTATTATTTTATCGTTTGGATGCGATTCTTTGTAACTCGCAAAAAATTCATCATATAATTTTACACTGACTGATTGATATGCTGGGCGATTGTTTGCTTTTACGAATAAAACTGTTGTCATTTGTTCCTCCTGATGTTCACTACTCTAAGGTGTTTTATTTTTAATTACTAAAAAGTTCATCATATTAGCTTCACAATATCTTTTTGAATCTATACTCCATATCCCCACCCATAGCTGCAGGTGTATCACCAGTTTCTCTGAAATCATGGGTATAAATTTGTTCAAACGGACCCCAATTTACTTGCTTATAAAATTCATAACAAGGGAATCCATCGTGTTCCCCTTGAATGTCGACAATACCATCTTTTTTGACAAGTACAGTTAATAGATAGTCAACAGGAGGTGCTAATACATTTAATGGGTTGCTAGCACTTGCACTCATTTGAAATTTGACCTCGTCTGACCCCCATACAATATCCGTGCACAAAATGCCTTCCGTACTAGCTTTTCCTAATCTTTTATTAATGGAACCATCAGGAGTTGTGGTTTTTTCTGTTGTTATGCCCGTATTCACATATGTGAAAATTTCTTTTTTGTAGAAATCTACAATGACTTCTTGTTCAATTCTTGAACGCAAAGTGTTTACTGCATAAGGTGTAAACTCACGTGAGTCACCTTCGAATTCGATTGTGTTACCCGTTTGAATATCTTTCCTAGGTTCAGTCCAAGATGTTGGAATAAATACACTTGCTCTAACTTTAACGATAGTAGTCATGAGAATACACCTCTGTAATGTTTAATATTATTTTTCGTTTGGTTAAATGCTTGCTTTTCCTTTAATATTTGCTGTTTGCAATCCCAGCTAGCGCTGCTGGAGTGTTACCAGTTTTTCAGAAATCATATGTATATATGAATTCAAATGGACCGAAATCTGTTTGTTTATAAAAGTCATAGCAAGGGAACCCATCATGTAAACCTTCGATATGTGCATCCCCAAAAGAAACATCATCAGCGCCCCACATAACATTCGTACATACAATGTTTTGTGTATTTGTTTTTCCTTTTTTATTGTCGATAGAACCGTCTGGATTTGTAATTTTCACAGTCGAAATACAAGCATCTGCAAATGTGAAAATTTCTTTTTTATAAATATCAATAATCACTTCTTGCTTACAGCGTAAGGTGTAAATTCGCGTGCATCACCTGTATATTCGAAGATCCTTCCAGTTGAAGGATCTTTAATAGGTTCCAACCAAGCATACGGTGCAAATACACTTCCTCTAATTTTAACGATATTAGCCATGAGAACCCTTCATAATTTATTAATTTTGTCTCGGTAAATTCTATTTCTTTCACAATCGTAATATAGTCAACTTGATTGACTATATTACGCATAGTACAATGAACTCTGAACAAAGTCAACCTAGTTGACTTTGTTTAAGGAGGTAATATGTATGAATAATCAATTTTTTAGTGAATTAGATCTTACATCCCTTTTGTCATTATCTTTTAGTGTATCGATTAATGAACTACATAACAGATTGAGTGAATTGGGATTTGATGATATTAGGCCTGTACATGGTTTTATGTTTAAATGTATCAATCCTAATGGAGCAACAGGTATAGAACTAGCCGAATATTTAGGAGTTACAAAGCAAGCTGTGAGTAAAATGGTGGATTATCTCGAGCAATGTGGTTATGTAATACGCAAAGCTCATCCCACTGATAATAGAGGGAAAATTATTATTTTGACCGAACGAGGTTGGTTAGTAGTGAAAGCAAAAGAGAAGATTCTAACTGAGATTGAGCAACGTTGGATTGAAAACATTGGAGCAGAACGACTGCAAATGCTCAAAGAAGATTTATCAAAATTAATTTATGGAGCAAATGAAGGTAATTTTCCAACAAGAGTAAGACCTGTCTGGTAATCATAGAAAATTAAAACCTCTCCTATGATTGAACTGCACCCCAAAAATAGACATTAGAAAAAACCTGGGTTAATCTAAACTATTTTAGGGGGTGTTTGGAATTGGCTACAAAAGGACAGAAGTTTAAACGTTACAGTTAGGAGACCAAGCTAAAAGCAATCGAGCTAAAGCTAGGTGGCAAAACAAAAAGGGAGATAATAAAGGAATTGGGGATTGAAGATGAAGGTCAGATTAAGAAATGGATGCGTAAATACAAGCAACTCGGAGAGTACAGGCTTAAGGATAATAGAGGGCGCCGTATGCAGGACGTGTAGCGGATAATAGACTTAATCATGATATTACAGCAGACAAACCCAATCAGAAATGGGTCACGGATATTATTCAGTACCGCGTGTTCGATCAGAAGATTTACCTGTACGTTATTAAGGATTTGTTTAATACTGAAATTATTGCTTATCACATGAGTTTCAACAATGAAAATTCGTTGGTTTTAAAAACGTTTGAAAAGGTATTTAACAAGCTGACTCCGGTTGAGTACCGTCGCCAGCTTGTTTCCTAGGGCTTTTTTCAATGTCTACAAAATCGGGGCTTGACCATGCAGCATAGGTTTTTTTATTGTCTACAAAATGGAGTCTTGTTCAGACTGCTGCACTGGTTATTTAACTATCGTTCTCCGATTGTACATTTGTTGCCCTAAGGCCTTGCGGTAGCAGTTGATAGCCGCTAGTCGTTCAGCTCATTCACAGAAAAGGGTTAATATTTGTAATATCTCCAGTGGATCGGTCCACTGTTACAAGAAACCGGCCATCGCTAGTAAGATTGCCTGCGGAAGAAGGTCTAATTTCAAATAAAATAAGTGAGTCATTGGCGTAGCTATGCTCTATTGTTGTGATTTGTACTTCTTTAACACTAACGTCCAAGAATTGTTGAGCCAATTGAGTCGCTTTCTCTTTACTTTGGTCTATTGAAATCCATTGTTCTTTTTGTATTTCATTGCTTTTGTTTGATTCTTTAGCTGCCTTCATATCATTAATACCAATTATTTTATTATTTTGACCAACCCATACACGCATACTGTCGTCTGCGGTTACATAAGTGGCAGTTTCTCTTTCATCTTTTATAAGTGAAAAACCAGTCAGGTTAAAATACTTCTGCAATACGAGAGTAGCTTCTTCTGCAGTATTGACTGTCAGGCTTTGGATTTGGCCGCCTCCAGGCTTCGATAGCTTTGCCACTTCCACTGTTTCATTTGATTGGGTATTCCCTTGAGCATTTACTAATGAGAATGAGCAGACAGTTAATAGCGTTGCTAATCCTAGTACAGATAAGCGCATAGAATTTTTCTTGAAATGTTTAATCATGAGTATTCTCCTCTTGAGATGCTTGTAATTACCCGATAATCCGACCAAACTTGGATATCTCCGGGCTCCTGCATAATGCTCCAACAAATTAATGATCGTCTGGCCGTAAGCTGCTTTGTGTTCAGCATGGATGTAGGACAAGGCTAATGCATCACAGGCTACCTCTTGATCTGCTCGCATTCGTGCGTAGACAACCCACATTATCGGATTAAACCAATGTAAAATAACCAGAACATGCATGAGCCAATTCATCGCAATGTCCCTGCGCTTGATATGTGCCAGTTCATGATTGAAAATATAACGGAATTGATCGGCATCCATCGAACGAATCAACGAACTGGATAATAAAATCCTTGGTTTCATAAACCCATAAACCGCAGGACTCGGCACTGCATCTGTTACGGTCAGAAGAATCGGTTGTTTGACCGACATTTGGCGCTTGCATTGCTCGAATACTTGTAATACCGCCGGATGGGTTACACTGGGCTGTTTTTTAATTCGTCTATACACGTTGATATTGGCTATAAGCGTTACAATGCTCAAGATTATGACCCCTAGCAACCAACCAAACAACAGGATGTCTCGCAGCGTTATTTTGGATAATCGATCCACAAACGATTGTTTTGCAAGGACTTGTTTTTCAGGAACATTCGCAGAGGAATGAACTATGACATCGGATGGATCTTTGAGTGTCCATTCGCTCGGTGAATCCACGTTGTTCTTCAACTGATTCTTTCGTTCATAAAGATTGGAAATATCATCGAGCGATCCTAAAAGGGATTCATTAGACAACTGCTGCTTCATTGGCAATAGATTGTATACGCTGTACGAGCTTTCTGGCGCCCAAGGCAATACGAGCCGAATGACAACAGGAAACCATAGGAGATATTGCCACTTCGGCTGCAACTTGTTTCTGAGCATCCATTTGATCATGACAATGAGAACAACCAGCACACTTGCCATCAGCGAAGCCCGAATCACCCAGTCGAAAAACACTTGCATATACATCTGCACATATGTCATGGCTATTTGCCTGTCTTCGATTTGTTATCATCGTTTTTGTTATCATCGAATAATTGTTTCAACTCATTGATTTCCTGTTCCGTCAGTTTTTTCTCCTGAAGGAAGTTCGCAAGCATCGGTTTAATGGCTCCACCGTACAATTTTTGCAAAAAACTTTTGGTTTCACTTTGCAAATACTCATTTTCTGAAACCAATGGATAAAACATTTGGGCTCGTCGAGATTCGTCTTTGTTGATTCCAACCGCTTCTTTCTGCACCAGACGGTTAAGCAGCGTACGAATCGTCTTCGGACTCCAGTCCATTGTTTCCGTTAGTTGTTTAACAATTTCGCTGGATGGACATTCCTTCCTCGCCCAGAGGATTTTCATAACTTCCCATTCTGCATCTGTGATTTGTGGTAATTTTGTCATACTCGAAACCTCCCGTTACATGTAAAAGGATCACAATTGTAGGCCTACAACTCATATACTACACGTGTAGTCCTATTGTGTCAACGAACATCCATTCACTTCCTATAACGACGAAAATAATAATAATTATGATGTGTAATACGTCTAGGTGGGAGATCACATCGCTGGCAGCGAAGAGGTCATCTAGAGAAAATAGTGTTAGTATAAAAAGGATATTGGGGATCTTTTAAACCAAAGATGAAGTCGAAAAGCCGCATCAACAGGCATACTGTACATGTGGCTTTTATCGTTATAAATTCAAGCAAGAAGGAGTATGGGGAATTAAGCTCAAATTCGCGAAATCTTTATTGGACTGTCAGATTTAAAGCGAAGTGCAGCGAAAAATGCGCTCAGGCCGTCTAATAGGTGGAGGTGATGATTCAGTGATGCCGGCCGGCTCGAATAACAAGGGAAATTTCCCGAAAGATCCCACTCAAGCTCTAGAGCAGCTGATGGAAAGCTTTGGCTCGACGATCATGCGCACCGCTTATTTTTATACCGGGGATCGGCATTTTGCCGAGGATATCAGTCAGGAGGTATTTCTTCGCGCTTATCGCAACTGGAACTCGTTTCGTGGAGATAGCGCGGTTAAAACCTGGTTGACGACGATCGCTATCAACGTTTGCCGGGACAAGATGGGCGTACGGATGTTTACGGAACAGCCGACCGATCCCAGCCTGATGGAGCGGGGACGGATATTCAACGTAGAAGAAGAAGCGCTTAAAAGATTGCAGAAAAGCGAGATTTTGCGGCATATGCTGCGTCTGCCTCTGCCGTATCAGGAGGCTTTGTATTTATATTATTATCTGGACTTGGACACACGGGAAATTGCGAAAGCGACGTCGTCGCCCGAGGGTACCGTGAGAAACAGACTGCACCGGGCGCGCGAGGCGTTGGCTCGGGAAATGCGCAAGGAGGAGACAACCGATGACGGACATGGAGCGTAATTTACGTCAACATTTGCAAAAGGAGTCGGATGATATGTTGTTTTCTAAAATGGAATTGAGCGATAGCGTTAAACAGAAGATCAGGAAACAAGCCGCCGCGGAAGCGAGAGGCCGCCGCCGATTCGTTCTTCCGAAAGCCTGGCTTGCAGGAGCGGCAGCGCTGGTCGCGGCAGTCGTCATAGTGGCGGGATTGCCGATGCTGCAAGAGCCCGCCGCAGTCCCGACGCCAACGGATAATTCGTCGGAAATCGTGCCGCCAGGAAACGGAGGAGCCACAGGTTCGGAGTTGTCCCAATTGATTACAACTCCATTAGGAACGGCGGAGGCAGCGAAAGCAGCTTTCGGTTCCAGTGTGCTTGTGCCTCAAGTCGCCCCGGAAGGCTTCAAGCTGGCTGAGATCGTCGGCGTGGGAATGAAGGACCAACCGCTCAGAGATTTAAACTTCACATACGGTTCGGGTGATAAGACGGTGACGTTCAGCGCGAGCCGCATGCCGGCGGCGTTCCCGACGGACCTGTTCACACAGACCAAAGTGGGTGGAGCGGACGGCTTGATTTTCGAGCAAGCCGAGTTCACAGAGCTGTTCTGGGTGGTTGACGGCATTCAGTATGGCGTGTCCGGTCCGATTTCGGGCGACGAGGCGATGAAGGTAGCCGAATCGGTGGAGCCTTAATGAGTTGATGCGTGTATATCGTGAATGAATGGAACGCCTACCCGTCGAATGCTAGATAAATTGGGGTAGTGTAATAGCCCCACATGAGAGAGCATATCACTGGCAGATATGAGGTCAGCGGTGAGAATCCCCCTAGGCTCCTCCAAAAAATTAATTCAAACCACTTCATCTGAAGTGGTTTTTTTGGTGAAGCTTATTTGCTTCAGAAGATTACAGGAGGAATTGAAATTTAGGATTGGAATCAAGATTGAATTCAATCTACTTAAATTAATATTGCCCCCGTAAAGGATAAGACTACCTCATTGGAACTTTATTGCAACACTCGTATGATAAGATAAGTCCCCAATATACAAATCGTGTTCCGGGAACTTATTACAGGGTTAAAAGAAGTAGTGAGATTACGTTATTCGCACGTACGCTTATCGCTCTTTGAATCTTGTTATTTTTTTGATCTCGTGAAAACGCTAACATCGGTCAGTTGAGGACGGGTGCGCATTTACAAGACTGGACATATGGAATAGTAGAGGTGATGCGGCAGCTAGCATAAAAGCGGGAAAGTGTTGTCAGGCCACACATGAGGGGTTCATATCGGGTGTAAAGGATCACTTTTTTTGTGCACTACATAAAATCATAGAAAGTTTTGAATTTAGGATTTAAGTGGAGAAGTTTTAAAGAGTTAAGGGATCTCTTCAAAACCAAAAAATAGGATATATGGAGGAAATTTGAGAATGAAAAAAAGACGATTATTAGCATCTTTACTTGTGACAGCGATGCTATTTACTTTGTTTTCTCCGCTTATGGCAGTCAGCGCGGCGTGGGGAGATGACGTATCTCTTTTGACCGTAAATGCAGGTGCAGATGGTAATACGGCGACAAACGCCGATGCGCCGGACGGACAGAAAGCGTGGAGTTTAAACACCGGAACCTTAAAGGGCGGGGGGCCTTGGGATAACCTCTTCACGCCGAGCGTGGCGCCTCTAAAAGATGTATCCGCTTACAAGGACGGATACTTCGTTTTCGAGATGTATATTCCAAATGCGAGCTTTAAAAATATGCTAGGCAATAACTGGCTCGTCATCGTAAGCGACAGTAATCCCGCTGCGGATAAGTTCAACGCCGATTCTCGTCTCCAGCTTGATTTAAGCGGCGTCACAAATGCTGCAGTGGGCACATGGGCGACGGTCTATACGAAGTTATCGACGTCAAGTGCCGTAGCCGGGAATTTCAATGACGCCTGGTTAGACAAAGTAACCAGACTGGCCATGCATCTGCAATGGGACACTAATGTTCCTAGCACTGACGTTTTCATAAAAAACCCGCGTTTCCAGAAAAGTACGCTAGGCGTACCGGTTTCACCGTCAACGGCTCCCGCACTTGATGTAGCAACAAAAACAGTAACTGCGAACGCACCGGCTAGCGGGCAAGCAGTGGAATTCGCAATAAGCGAAGATGGGATCGCTCCTGCAGCCGGCTGGGTGGATGGAAGTAAAAACGGTAATGTTTATTCTCATCAATTTGCCACATTGCCTTCAGCGCAGACTTATTATGTATTCGCGCGCGCGAAAGCAGACAACAGTTACAACTTCATCGGCGCATCTTCAAGAATTACGGTAACGTCTATTGACGAACAAACATTGGTTAATGAGGCGGCGGCGTCTCTGACATGGGATGCGATTAAAGGCAGTAATACTTCGAATAACGATGTAAAATCACAACTTAGCCTTCCGACAGCAATAGGAACAACTAACGTAGCATGGTCTTCGGACAATGCGGCAATAAGCAGCACCGGAAGCGTAAATCGTTTATTGAATAGAGAAGTAGACAAAACCGTAGTACTCACGGCGACAATAACCAAGGGTAATGCAAGCGCTACACAAACTTTTACCTTGACGGTGAGAGCTGTGCCGGCGGAGGTCAACGCCCGGGCTGCGACGTATTTCCCTAATATAGAAGAGGGAACAAGCAGCGCTATTGCGCCGGACGGAAATAACGCGGTTAAGCTGGGCGCTGGAAAAATAGGCGCCGGCGTTGAACGGCTTTGGGATGCCCGCTTTGTTACCAGCAGCGGCAATCAGGATTTATCAGCTTATGCAAATCAATATTTTGTTTTTGATATGTATGTTACACATTCGGACCTTTTAAAGCTCAGCGGCAATAACTGGATCGCCATGGCAAGTGGCGGTAACAATCTTGACACCAATTCGCGTCTTAATCTTAATGTTAACGAAATCAAAAATGGAAAGGTTAATGAATGGATTACAGTTTATGCGCAATTATCAGCAGCCAATTCTCCGAATGGTTTCAATCCCGTTCATTTGGACACGGTACAGGCGGGGAGATTGCAAATGCAATGGTCATCCGTGCCTCAAGGCGACATCTATATCAAGAACCCGCGTTTTCAGAATACCGTGGATTCGCCGAAACCAATTCCCACAGCTGTTGAGTCAACTGGCAACGTTACGTTATCTTCAGAAGCGCCAACAAACGGTCAGGCTGTGCAGTTTGCAATCAACACCACTGGTAACGCTCCTGCGGTCGGCGATTGGACGACGGGTACTCTGGGTACAGGCGTTTATACTGCTTCATTTACAAAACCAACAGGCAACATCTATTATACATTCGCACGCACAGCTCAAAATACGCAATATCCTTTCGACGGAACGCATACAAGAGTTAAAGTGGAGCATCTTGACGACAATCAAGCAATATCGGACGCAGCAAATAAGCTGACATGGGACACGATTAGGAATTCGAATGTTATTCAATCCGAAGTAAGAACGGGGTTGACTCTTAAGACAACGGGTGCGAACGATACGGCTATAGAATGGTCGGCTGAACCTGCAGATATCATAAATACCGCAACTGGCAGTGTAACTCGCGACCCTGACGTAGGAAAAGCCGTAACCCTTACGGCAAAAATAACCAAAGGTAATGCAGCACCTGTTCATAAAATGTTCAATTTGACAGTAGCCAGTACGACTAACGAACTTGCTGAAGTGTTCATTGACTTCAATGATCCTGAATCATTTGATGCCGTTGATACCATTGGAAGCGGTTTCGGCGACGGTGGAGATCCGGCCGGGCCGTACAAAGGACTACAAGGCAACGGCATAGGCGTCAGCCTTATCGGAGACGGCGGCACCGCAGTGGATGTAGTCACTCAAAGCGGCGTAGATGCTGTGAAGATCGGCAACTTTATGTACGTCATTGTAGACGACCTTAAGCTTAAGCAAGCAAACAAGGTTGAATTAGCGGTCACATACTGGAGACCGAGCGCAGCGGGCGGTATTTCGTTACAGTATAACACCATATATCCCGGCAGTTTCTCTGGATTTGAAGCGTATAGATCAGCGAGCCTTCCGGCGACAGGAAGCGGAAACGCTTGGGTGACTTCAAAGGGTGTGCTTAACGGAGCTAATTTTGCGATAGGAGCACAAAATCAAGGTGCGCACTTCCGGATCGGTGCAGCCGGAGCAATCATACAGAGCATACGACTAACCGAAATTCCTCCAACGGATGAAGAAGCGGTAAAACTTGTTTCGGACGCGCTGACATGGGACGCGATCAAGGGTACGAATACCAGACAGGATCTGGTTGAAACCAATTTGAATCTTGCTAAGGCGGGTTCAGCGAGTACGAGCATTGTGTGGGCATCTACCAATAACACGGTGATCAACAGCAACACTGGCGCAGTAGTTCGTCAAGGAGTGAATACATCCGTAACACTCACGGCGACAGTAAGCAAAGGAACGGCAACACCTGTTGTTAAAACATTTAATATCGTCGTTCGCGGAACAGGGACCGGAACCGACGAGGAAGCGGTAAACGATATGCTGAATAAACTGACATGGGATTTAATCAAAGGCGTGAATGCTTCTGAGACTAATGTGACAACGAACTTAGTTCTTCCGTCCATGGGTGAAAATATGACGGATATTACATGGACGACATCCGCTGCTACCCTTATAACCACTGCAGGCGTGATACCGACAAACCGTTCGGACGGCGGAGGCGAGGTAACGCTTACGGCGACGGTAAAAAGAGGTCCGGTAGCTGCTCCTGTAACCCAGACTAAAACCTTTGTGCTTACAGTTCCGGGTCGATATGATTACGCAAAACACATGAGAGCGGCAATCGTTCAGGAATACGACGCGAAAGATTGGGCGATATCGGACTTTAACGTACTCGCTTTTGGTGCGAAAACAGTAGAGATGGCAGAAGCGGAAGGCTTAGTTAATTTCGATAACAGAGAGGCTTTCCAAGCGGCGATTGATGCGGCTTATAATGACGGCGGCGGCGTAGTCTATATTCCGGCGGGAACCTTTGCGTTCCATACGGAAACTACCGGCACAATAAGCGTTCAAAGCACGACAGGCAGTACAACCTATGAATATAAACAGGTTTTAAATTTGCGGGCAGGCGTACAGCTCCGTGGCGAATGGGATAATCCGGATGCGGACGATTACGATGGTAAAATCGACGGAACCATTCTCGCAGTCTATGCCGGACATAATTCAGCCAATTATGACACGTATGTTGACTCTGACGAGAGAGAAAATCAGACAGGCGGCAAAAAAGTAGCTAACGTGTCCGATAGATTCATAGACATGGAACAAGGCACAGGTGTAACAAACATTTCCGTATGGTATCCGAATCAAGATATTAATGCTACAACCACTGTTGAAAAGAGGAACGCAGATGGTCAGAAGACAGGGGAATTTGAGGACATAAAAGGAATTCCGTATCCGTGGACGTTCTATCAGAGAACCGGAAACAGCGTGACGCTTGATAACGTAACTCTTGTAAACGCTTGGGGAGGATTCATTTCCCTGCCGAGCGAAATGCATTATGTTGTGAACAGCAATATGACGGCTCTCTACAAGGGCATCGTGGTTCACACCTGTACAGATATCGGGCGTATCGAGAACGTTGATATTGACCCGAAATACTGGGCGAATTCAGGTCTTGACGGCGCACCGTCTCTTTCGGACGCGAGAGCGTACACAAGAGCGAACGCTACCGGATTCATGATGCACCGATCAGATTGGGAATATGTCTCGGGATTGAATATTTCCGGGTATAAGACGGGGATGTGGATCGGAAGAGAACCTGGCGGCGACGAAGCACCGAACGCGCAGTTCTACGGATTGAAAATCGAAGACAGCCAAACGGGGATATACATTGACAACGTTAATGGTTTCGGCTTGCTGCTCTCGAACTCGGAATTCGGAGGCGACACGGCAGTATATTTCAACGAACGTTTCGACACTTCTGTTCAATTCAACGGAGTTGCATTCAAAGGTCCGATTGTAAGCAACGCCAGAGGCGGAGTGATATCCTTTGAGGATAGTACGTTCGACGAATATGACAATTATGCGCTGAACTTCCTGGGCCGAGGCAACGCATTAGTCAGTCAGAGCAATTTTAAACAGGCAGACAAACATGCACAGCTCGGAGCAAACTTCGGAACATTCAAATCGGTAAATTCAGGTTATAACCTTAACATCGAGAGCGCTAACCTTGCCGCTCACATCGATAACCTTGAACTTGACGTTAAGGCTGACGGTAATAACACCGCTGTACAAATCGTTAATGATGTTGATTATCTGTTTGAACCAATTCCGAAAGACGTAAAAACAGATATTGACGTACACCCGAGACCAACATCAAGCGCAGTGCTTAGACTTGACTTTCCACGCTCGTTAACCGGCAACGTGCCGACCGTGGATATATCTGCAAAGCTGCAGGAAGCTCTTGACTATATTAAAGCTAATCACGGCGGCGGCACGATCTATTTACCTGGTGGAAGATATAGACTGAATAATCCCGTCATCGTTCCCGAGGGTGTTGAACTCAGAGGAACATGGGACGTACAGCATCATACTCAAGGCGGCGGCACGGCGATCTTTACAGCGTACACCGGCGGGGCTGAGGGAGAAAACGGAAATTCCCTCATACAGCTTAAGGCAAACGCTGGGCTCAGAGGACTTAACATTGCGCAAACGAATATAACCAGCGTCAATCTCGACAACCCTAACCTAACGCTAAAAACTCCGTTTTTGGTACAGGGACAAGGCGCAGGTGTATATGCAATCAATTTAACGATCCCAATTGGGGATAAAGGAATAGATCTGGCTTCCTATAAAACAGATGGTCACTATGTAGACTATTTAGGCGGCACGCTCCTCAGAGCAGGCATCTGGGTCGGAGGAGGCGCCGAAGGCGGATTTATTAGAAATATGCAATTCAATCCGCATTACGCTTTGAGACTTCCGGGAGGCCAAGGATATTCGGCACCTACCGGCGATTTGTACGGATTCGTACAAAGATACATGAGTGCGCTCAAATTCGCCGATGTGGAAGACCAGACGATTTTCAATAATTTCGTTTTCGGTTCGGTATACGGCATACACTTCCTGAAAAGAGACCTGGGGAACGGCGAATTCGCATACCCTGGAAAAATGACGATGATTGGTCACGGTTCGGATGGAACCACCTATGCTCTCTATGTGGAAGACGCTGACGAACACACCAAAATAATCGCGATCAACTCGGAATTGGTTAATACGAACATCACGACGGAGCCGAATAGAGCGTATGTCAGAATGGGAGATGCAGCTAATACCGCGAAAATCCACCAAGACGCTGAACTAGTCCTGTACAACAGCGCGTTCTGGGGAAGCCCGACCGTAGCTGGAGCAATCGTAAATAACGGTGTCGTTCGCTTACAGCAAGCAAACTTCACTCAGCTGCCCGGCAACAATCCGGGTATTGATGTCCACGGCGGTAAGGCACATGTATACACTTCTTACTTCCAGCCGTCCAAGAACGGCCAGAATAATAATGTGTATGCCATGCTGCGCGAGAGCGGCACATCGGTAGAACTTAGCAACAATTATTACGCATCCGGCTTGAGAAACAGCACCCCGGCGGGCAATCCGTACGGCATTTACGGCTCAGATTTATTGGCGGAACCGTTTGTATTTAACCTAACCAAAAAGGGAGATAAACAACAATTCATCGTTAAGTATAATGTCGGAGGAAGAGCCTCTGCACCCGGAACATTAACAATTGTTTCCCCGGCTGCTTATGCTAAAGATTTCACTCCCATTAAATTTAACGCGCTTGCGGCAGGCGAATCCGTAACCGTAGATTTACCGTATTATGCTGCAGGTCTGATCACATTCAAGCTTCAACTCGAAGACGGAAAAGCATACACCTATACGGCAAAATTTGACGCAGCATACGCCGAAAAGGTAAGTTCTGCAGGTGCAGAAAATCCGGCAAAGAGTGCTGCAACTCCGGCATTTGTAATGGACACCAAAGATTATGTCACTTCGGGAACGTGGGATGGTCCGCAAGACCTCAGCGTAGGATCGCGTTTCGCATGGGACGACAGCAATTTATACGCGTACATTGTCGTTACAGACGACGTGCACTTCAATAGCCAAACCGGAGGAAATATATGGAGAGAGGATAATTTGCAGTTAGGCATTGATTTACGCAATCCCGCAACGAACAGTACTACGCGGAATGAATTGGGGTTCGCGCTCACCAATGACAACAAAGATGTAATATGGGCTTGGACTCGTCCCACAGGCGCCAATGCACCGACTGCTCCGATAACTGATATCGCAGCAAAGATTACGAGAGATGAAGAAACGAAAACGACGATTTACGATTTAAAGATTCCGTTTAATACCGTTCATAATAATCCTGCATCGGAGCTCACGAACGGAAGAGTCGGAATATCAATCATGCTCAATGAATCTGACAGCTCGCGTGAATCAGACAGCACCAGATCCACCTTTGAAGTTGAAAGTGGACAATTAAAAAATTCAAGTTCATTTACAGATGTATATCTGTTAGGCGCAGGCAAATACAATGAAATGCTTGAAGCATCGGCAAGCGCTGCCGTTTCAAAGGCTCTCGCGTCTGGATCAGCTGCCGATATCGCTATAGCTCGCAACTTTGTCACGATTATGGCAGACGGCGAAGTTAAGACGGATCTTCTTAGCAAAATCAAACCTATCGTTCAGGATAGCGAAATCAGCAAAGCTGCTGCTGAATTTGATCTGAATCCTAGCAAGCAGCAAGCAATTGCAATAAAGCTGGAGCTTAAAGGGAATACACTGACAGCCATTAAGAACGGCAGTACACAGCTGCAGGCTGGAACTGATTATGTTGTGAATAGTGATCAGATCACGTTTACGACGGCTTACTTGGCGAAATTACAAAAAGGTACTGCGAAGCTAACGTTTGAGTTTAGCGCAGGACAGCCGCAGGTATTGACGATTACAGTAGTTGATACCACGCCTGACAACAACAACGGCGGCAACAACGGAGGTAACAACGGTAGCAACACCGGCGGAAATCAAGAGAACCAGATTGAATTGAAGGATATTGCGGGACACTGGGCAGAAGCTGCGATTCGTAAAGCAGTGACTAAAGGCTTTGTAGTTGGCTACAAGGATCAAACCTTCAAGCCAAATGCGGCGGTAACCCGTGCGGAATTTGCAGTGATGTTATCCCGTGCATTGACTGTACAAAGTGATGGAAAGCAGCATGCCTTTAATGATGAAGCTGACATTGCTCCATGGGCAAAAGAAGCGCTTGAGCAGGCTGTATCAGCGGGGATTTTAAGCGGCTATGCGGATGGAACTCTGCGTCCAAATAGCGGTTTGACGCGCGCTGAGCTTGCAGTTATGATAGCTCGTTCGTTGAAGCTGGAAGACCAAAAGGACAAAGCAGCAAACTTTACTGACCAAGCTAAACTGCCAGAGTGGGCAAAAGGCGCGATTGGCGCAGTAGCTGCAATGGGGATTATGCAGGGCAAGGAAGGCGGCAAGTTTGACTTCAATGCAGTGGCAACCAGAGCGGAAGTAACTACAATTCTGCTCCGTATTTTGGAGCTGGATGAGAATTAAGAAGATCAGTCAGCAGAATTGTTGCAAGCGGATCGTAGAGTCTTAATCAGTGAGGATGTCAGCGGCGATTAGCCAAGTCTGACATCCTTTTTATTTGCCTTTGTATGGTTAGGCATTGAAGCGCTATTGCAATGGCTGCGCGTACTTGTCCTGAACACTTAATCACCGTAAAACGCAACGAATAATGACCGCCCTCAGGTTGTCTTTTTTAATTGTGGATCATGGTTAAATCTAGCAAGCAGGTATAATTACAGGGTACAAAGAAGGTGCTTTCCATTCGAATGATCCGATTACACGTGCAGAGAATGCACTCATGCTAGCTAGAGCTTCGGGTAAATCTATCGAAGGAAAGGTTATAACTGGCTATACAGAAGACAAGTATCTTCCAGCTCGGGCAACATGCATCATCCTTTACATGCGGCAATTACATCTAGTGTAGGAGCACGGCGTCGAATCTACCGCTAAAAGTCCTCGTCGAGTAAGTTTCATCAGCCGTTGAAAAAGAGATTCAGACATCCCTAATTGAGAACACAAGTAGAGCGAAGCTTGATCCCCCTTGGCTTCACCAAACAGAAATAATAGGCACGCCAAATAGATGGCGTGTTTTTTTGCGAAAAAACAAGAGCACATATGGTGAAAAATGCTCACAGCAAAACTGGCCTTTCGTGGGCAGCGCAATGATTGGGCTTATGCTTGCTTGGTCACGAATCCTTCGAGCTCCATCTGCCCGAATCATCTTGGGTGGTTTTAGGGCCTGAGCTTCAGCTTAGTGTCGTGCAGAAAGCCGGGAATCGGAGAAGGCAAGCTGAACGCTCTTCTCGTATTGCTGTAGCGGAACGTCCTCCGGATTCGCTGCATCTAGCGCTTCTTGGCGAATTTGCTGCGGAAGCCTGAGGGAGAGAGACCTTCTTTCTTGGAGAAACAGGTGGAATAATGCGAGATATGATGGAAGCCAACTTCATCTGCGATCTGGGCAATAGATTTGGAGGTTTGCAGCAGCAGCCGTTTGGATTGTTCAAGCCGGTAATATTGAAGATAGGTTATTGGGGTCATTCCGTACATTTTCAGCATCACCTTAGCCAGATAATTGGGGTGATAGTTCAACTTCTTTTGCAGCACCGAGTTCGTGATATCGCTGGCATAGTTCTGACGGATAAACAGTTCGATCCGCTCTGCGAGCTGTATCGCGGTGGCGTTCGTGGGGGAAGCGAGATCGCGATCCAAATGTTGCAAAAATAACTGGAAGGAAACTTGTCGCTTCCAGTTCCGAAGCGACTGCGGTTCATTCTCCTGCTGAAAGAAGGTCTCAAGCGCCTCCAACGCTTTCGTCGACAGCTTCATGTGCTTGGGGAGGAAGATGGAACAGACATCGGCGTGATTGACATACGCTAACTTTTTGTGTTCCTCGATCAATTCCAGCTGGTTGCTCTGGCATTCGTTCATGTCGCGGCACATCTGCCAGCTGCCGAAGGTTTGAAAGTGAATCCAGATGATTTCCGTATCGGCTTTGCAGGGAGCATTGCCGTAATGATGAGCATTCGGGAGAAGGATGAGTCCTTCTCCCTCATTGACTTCCCAGGTATGGTCATTCTCGGCAATGGGGAGAACCCCTTTGCGGACGACAATCAGATCGAATACATTGATACAATTTCGGTCGATATGGGTATCTCCTACCTCGTAATAGGCATAACCGCAATCCACGAAATAGGGAATCGGTGGTGAGATAAAATGAAGAATCGTAGAGTCCACACTGTTTCCTCCTAAGATTGGAATCGTGAATATCAAGGTAGAAAATATTGTTATTTTTATAATACTTCATAGTTGTCTTTTAAATAAAGTGTTTCCTGCTGATCGTCTAGCATAAGCTCGGTTTCCCGATATCGGGAAATCGGTGGCGTAAGAACGAAGGTTGAAAATATTAAAAATCAGGTTGGAAAATGTTGTTTTTTTTCAAGGTACTTCATGTCACAATTCTATTAAAGCGCTTTCCTGAATCATGTCATGTTGCAACGGAAAAACACGACGGTTTGGTCAGGCGTAGTAAGGCTAAACGTTTCATTCAAACGATTAGCATTTAACATCATTCAATTGATGAAGGGAGAACGGGGCAATGAAAGTAGGAAAGAGACTTGGGGTAGGTCTAATCTTGGCTGTACTGACATTCAGTGCAATAGGCTGTGGGAACAACGGTAACAAAGAGACAAATACAACACCATCGGCAGGAGAGGCTTCAAGTAAACCAGAGAATTCGCCTTCCAAAACGGAAAAGGTCAAGATTACGTATTCGATGTGGGGTAGCGAAGAAGAAGGGAAAACCGTCCAGGCGGCGGCAGATAAGTTTAATGCTTCCCAAGACAAAATCGTAGTAAAAGTGGAGGCAATTCCTTGGGAAAACTACATGACAAAGTTGAATACACAGGCAACGGCAGGCCAATTGCCGGATACGGGGATATTGAAGGAGGATGGCGTCATCCAGTGGTCCTCCGACGGCATGTTGAATGATGTGAGCTCCATGTACGATGGAAGCGACAGCAAGCCGCTCGATAGCTTGGCCTACAAATATCAAGGCAAAACCGTAGCATATGCTGCTGCCAATGAAATCCTCCTCCTTTATTACAACAAAGACATGTTTGACAAAGCGAATGTGCCTTATCCACCATCCGCACTGGATCAAGCATGGACATGGGATGAATTCGTAGCTGCGGCCAAAAAGCTGACGGTTGACAAGAATGGCAAACATCCTGACGAGGATGGCTTTAAATCGCAGAGCATCGTTCAGTATGGCGCCTCTATTGAAAATCTACCGTGGCAGTTGGAAACCTGGGCACTTAGCAATGGCGGCGGTTTCTATTCGAGTGACGGGAACGAAGTGAGAATCGGAGAAGATGCCAGTACGGAAGCGATTCAGAAAGTTGCTGATCTATACTTGAAAGATCATGTTGCCCCGTTGTCGGTTGGTCAGACCGATGATGGCATTCAGCGCACCATCATTGCAGGAACGGTTGCCATGGCCACAAACGGTGCGTGGAATGTAGGAACCAGCTTGAATACAGCCAAGGAGAAAGGTTTGAACTATGGCGTAGCCGTACTGCCTTATATGAAGGAAAAGGTTACTCTAAACACGGGCGGCGCCAATGTCGTATTCTCCCAGACCAAGCATCCGAAAGAAGCGATGGAATGGCTCAAATGGTACAATTCCGAAGAAAACAACTGGGGGCTCATCTCATCAGGCATTTGGATGCCAACGCTGCAAAAGTGGTATACGGATGAAACTCTCACCCATAAATGGGTCGACAATCCGAACTTCCCTCCGTATGACGAATACAAGTCTGCGGTAGTCGATTATGCGCAATCCGCCGCCGCGAGACCCGCATCGTGGTTCTATACAAATCATACGACAGACTTTAACACCTTGCTCGGATCAACTCTAGGGGATGTTTGGACCGGAAAGACGACCGCTAAGGACGCCATAACCAAAAATCTCGATGCTTTGAATGCGGCTCATACAGGCAATAAATAACGGATGAAAGGAATGACCGCCAATATATTGCAAGTGGCGGTCTTCCTTCAAACATGAGGTGGGGAGCGAGATATGGAACCGATTAACAAACCGCTGAAGCGTCGTTCTCGCTTTTACTCAAGCGAGGCAAGAGTAGCTTATATTTGCTTGATTCCGGCCTTCCTCGGACTGATCTTCCTGACCTACCTGCCTCTTCTGGGGGTGCTCGGAATCAGCATGACGAATTGGACAGGGTTAGCCAACCCCGAATTTGTTGGCCTCAATAATTATATCAAGCTGTTTACCACCGATCCGTACATTAAAGATTCGATTATCGCGACGGTCTACTTCGCCGTATTATCCGTAGCCGGAAGCATGATTTATTCGTTTTTCATCGCAATGTTGTTGAACCGTAAAATTCCGGCAAGAGGTTTTTTCAGAGCCGTATTTTATGTGCCGTTCGTTTTGCCGGCTGCTGCTATATACGTAGGATGGTCCTGGCTTTACGAGGCGAATTTCGGTTTCTTCAACTTTCTCCTCTCCGAAATCGGGTTGAGCAAAATTCTCTTTATTGCGGATTCCAGATGGGTAGTTCCTTCGCTTTCCTTGATTGCGGTCTGGTTGTCGGGGAACTTGATCGTTATTTTTTTGGCCGGGCTTCAGAACGTTCCGAGCGTTTATCATGAAGCAGCTGAGATGGATGGCGCAAGCGGATGGAAACGCTTCTGGCATATCACCTTGCCTTGCATGACCCCGATTATCTTTTACAACTTGTTGATGAGCCTGATCGCTAATCTCCAAGTCATTACGCCAGCTCTTTCTCTGACCAATGGCGGCCCGGGCAATTCTTCAAGGTTCATGACTTATCTGATGTACGATCAGGCTTTCGTCAATTACAGGCTGGGTTATGCTTGTGCGACGACCTTTGTAATTTTCGCCATCCTTGCCGCGTTTACCGGTATTTTGTTCAAGACATCAAATCTGTGGATCTTTTCTGAAGGAGGCGATGGCAATTGAGTGAAGCAGCGTACGTCAGACTAAAGAGCAAGAAACGCAGTGAACGAACGATAAACGTGATTATGTTTGTAGTCGTTGTTTTATTTGCTTTAATCGTGCTCTTTCCGATCTGGTGGATTTTTCGTACGTCTCTGATGACCAATCCCGAGATCTACAAATATCCGCCATCCCTATTACCGGGAAATTGGTTGTTTTCCAATTATGAAGATACGCTGAAGGTATTTAAATTTTGGAAATATCTAGGCAATACGATGATAATCATCGTTCCTTCCTGTTTGGCGGGAACGTTTACGGCCACCTTGTGCGGATATGCCTTTGCGAGGCTGCGGTTTCGGGGGAAACAGTTGATCTGGACCCTATGTGTCGGTTCAATGCTTTTGCCTACCATGGTTACGCTCATTCCGCTGTACATTGGATGGACGCGGGGTTTGGGGGTCCATGACAGCTATCTGCCATTGATTTTGCCATATTTTTGCGGAGGCGGCGCGTTTAATATCTTTTTAATTAGACAGTTTATTCTCTCCATACCGAGAGAACTCGACCAAGCGGCAACGATTGACGGAGCCGGATACTTCCGCATCTTGTTCAATATTATTATTCCAGCGATCAAGCCCGCCATGATCGTCGTCGCATTGTTTATTTTCATCGGCTTGTGGAATGATTTGCTCCAACAGATGATTTACATTAATTCGAGCGATAAATTCACCATCGCGTTGGGGCTCACCAATTTCAGAGGTCAATTAAAGCAAGATTGGTCGATGACGATGGCCGCCACGTGCTTATCCTTTGCTCCGGGTGTCATTTTCTACCTGATTGGTCAAAAGTATTTTGTAGAGGGAATCACGATGACCGGATTGAAAAATTAGTTCGGATCATTGTCGCTTTGTCCTATTGAAAGGAGAATTATCGATATGAATGTGAGGCTTAATGACCAATTTTGGCAGCCCAGAGTTCGGCAAACTATCCAGGAAACGATTCCCTATCAATGGAAGGCGCTGAATGATGAAATCGAAGGCGCGGAGCCGAGTCACGCCGTAGAAAACTTCCGCATCTCGGCAGGAGAACAGACAGGAACTTTCTACGGAATGGTTTTTCAGGACAGTGATGTAGCCAAATGGATCGAAGCTGCCGCGTACAGCCTGCGGCACTTTCCGAATCCGCAGCTCGAAGCCGTCATCGATGCGGTTGTTGATCTGATGGGACGTGCCCAGCAGTCAGACGGCTATTTGAACACTTATTTTTCAGTCGCTGCACCGGAACAGCGCTGGAAGGATTTTTCATTCGGGCATGAGCTTTATTGCGCGGGCCATCTGATCGAGGCCGCGGTGGCTTATTACGAGTCCACGGGCAAGCGGTCTTTTGTGGATATGATGTGCCGTTACGCCGATTATATAGACCGGATTATGGGTCCGGATTCGGATAAAATGCAAGTGTACTGCGGTCATGAGGAGATTGAGCTCGCGCTCGTAAAGCTGTTCAAGGCAACGAAAGAACAAAGGTATTTACATTTGAGCCGATACTTCGTAGAGGAGCGTGGAAAGCAGCCGAGTTTCCTGAAGGAGGAGCCCGAGTTCGGCGGACCTTCCAAGGATCGCTGGTTCGATCTGGATTACCATCAGGCTCACGCCCCCGTAAGAGAGCAGGAAACGGCAGAAGGACATTCTGTGCGTGCCATGTATTTGTATTCGGCTATGGCGGATCTCGCGATTGCATACGGAGACGAAACGCTGACCGAAGCGCTTCGCAAACTATGGGTTCATGTGACTTCCAAGCGGATGTATATAACGGGAGGGCTTGGCTCGCAAGGTCATGCCGAACGCTTTACGATTGATTACGATCTGCCTAACGACACGGCATACACCGAAACATGCGCATCCATCGGACTTGCCATGTGGGCATTTAGAATGCTCCAGATTGAAACTGACAGCCGATACGGGGATGTGATGGAACGCGTTCTATTCAACGGGGTGCTGAGCGGAATGTCGCTAGATGGCAAACGTTATTTTTACGTCAACCCATTGGAGGTTCATCCTGCTGTAACTCAATACCGTTACGATATGCAACACGTCAAAACCGAACGCGTGCCATGGTTCGGCTGCGCTTGTTGTCCGCCTAATATTGCGCGGCTGCTAACGTCTTTGGATACTTATTTCTTTACGCAAAAAGGCAAAGACATCGCTATGCATCTTTATGCTTCCAATGAGAGTACATTCGATGTTCAAGGAAGAAAGATGATATTGCATACGGAAACTCATTATCCATGGGACGGAAATATCCAGATCCGACTGCAAACGGATGAGCCGACCGACTGCACGCTTTCTTTCCGAATCCCTTCATGGTGTAGAGATCCTTACATCAAGGTAAACGGGAACTTGCAAGCGCTGGATACGATCGTCAAGAGCGGATATGCGCGTATCAGCAGAACGTGGATGGAAAACGACGAGATCAAGCTGTATTTCCCGATGATCGTCGAGCGTATTGAGTCGAACCCCAAAGTGCACGAGAATGCTGGCAAAATCGCTTTGCAATACGGTCCACTCGTTTATTGTATGGAGGAAGTGGACAACGGCCCGGATCTTACGGATATCTGCTTTCCCGAAGATTCTGAATTAACGGCAGTGTATAAGGAAGATGTTCTAGGCGGTATTGTCGTGTTAACCGGAGAGGGGCTGCGTTCAGATTTTTGTTGGGAAGATGATCTGTACAGGCCGGTCACGCGAAAGAAGAAGAGCGTCCCAATCTTGGCTGTGCCATACGCATTTTGGGGTAATCGGAACCCGGGCGAAATGACGGTTTGGATTCGCGAAAAATAAAAAAAGTCGAACGAAATGCTTTTTGGATTAAGACACTGCGCTTGAACCGATGGCCTCTTTCATTCTCATAAATATTGTTAATCCGTAATGAGACTTCTGCTATGCAGAAGTCTTTTTTTGTATGATCAAAGTGATCTGCTTGAGTTTCGGGGTGTGTAATCCCCCTATAATTTCGACCGCTCGGAAGTAGTGGATGGTGGATGATCGACAGAAGGTTGTCTATATGGTAACCTGCAATCATGATAAACTCGACTGAAAAGCCGGATGATTCGCTTGTCCGATTCTCATATGGATTATTTCTGAACAATATGGTTCCTATGAACTGCTCATTTAAAGAGAAGGGACGGCAATGAATGAAAAGTATTTTTGATCGAAACGATACGAACGAGATTTTAGCACGTATCGATAAGTTAGAGGGTCATTCAGAATCACATTGGGGGCAGATGAATGCTGCTCAAATGCTGGCTCACTGCTCCGCATTCCAGGACATTGCCTCGGGCGTTTCTTTCCCAAAGAGAGGATGGCTTGGGGTCGTGATTGGAGGCTTCGTGAAACCAATAATGTATAATGACAAAACATTGCCCCACAATATGTCAACGATCCCGACCATTAAATTTACAGATGAAAGAGAATTCGAGAAAGAAAAAGAATTATTGAAACAAAAAACCGACTTATTTCAGCGCAATGGACCGGAGAGGTGTACGACTCATCCCCACCCCTTTTTTGGCAAGCTTCCCCCCAAGCAGTGGGGCATCGGTATCTATAAGCACTTGGACCATCATTTAAAGCAGTTTGGCGTTTAGTTTTCTCTGTGTGATGTTCGGGCTAGGGCATATTTCAAGAGGTCAGCGGCTTGATCCCGCTAGTCTCCATTAAACCATAAATTCAAACCACTTCTGCTGAAGTGGTTTATTTATTTGTGACAATCGTTTTCTACTTATATATTTTTTTCATACAATTTCCCATAATTTTTTGGTATTTTGGCGATAATCGTTTGTTAGACTAAGCATAGAAACATGAAGGAGATCACGCAATGTACACGATTTATCTTGTTGAGGATGATATGAACTTGAATCAGATTCTTGCTTATTACTTAAAACAGGAAGGATGGCAGGTTAGCAGCTTTACGGATGGCGATGAAGCAAGACGGTCTATTCAGCAAAAACCGGATATGTGGAATCTTGACATATGAAGGTGTTATCCGAAACTACAGAATCAATGACCAACTTTCTTGATAGGTGCAGCCCATTCGGGTTTTCAACGACCTTAATTGTTCTCTCGACGGCTTTCGAAGATAAAAGTTTGGTAGGCAAACAATATGTGATTAGGGATGAAACGGAATACCTAGATAGTTTCTCTACAGAAACGGCAGAGATGCCGTTTTTTATTTTGATCTTTGTGTGTATGATATTCCATTAGAAAATAATGAATAAAGCCTTTCGGAATAAACTCCGAAAGGCTTCATATCTAAATTCTATAGCTAGATTTTCAACATTGTGTAGTCATCGTAGAAACCGAGGCAAGAATTCAACTACCTCAAATTATTTATTGCGGCAGAAATTTGAATGCAGTATTGTCGGATGGAATCGGTTATTTTTTATAACTACATTGCTGGGGCAATTAGAAGCATGATAGTATTTCAAGTAATGGAATGTTGCTAAATGATTATTAGAAGAAATTAAAGCAATCCATAAATTAATCCGAATACAACTAGAGGTGAACAGGATGCTGAAAATTAACCGTGAGGACAAGCGTCCAATATGGCAACAACTGCTTGATCAAGCAATCCATAATATCACAACCGGTAAATGGCAGCCAGGCGAGTTGCTGCTGCCTTCTCGTGAACTCGCACTATTAGTGGGTGTCTCTCGTTCAACGATACAGATTGTTTATGAGGAATTATTTAGTCGCGGCTACACGGTTACTTCAAGGCGCGGCGGAACAAGGGTGAGTGACTGGACCAGCAGAACAAGTTTTACAGAGGATGTGAAACCCCAAGGGCCTATCACCCCAGAGTTACCTTTATTAAACGAAGCAGTCAGTCATTTGCAAAGCTGGTTTAGAGGCAAAGAATATCAAAATGTTGAGATCGATTTCAGCCCGCATGAGCCTTATTTGGATCAACATTTTCAGAAAAACTGGAGACACTCATTTTTGCAAGCCTCGAAAGAAACGGACCTTGACAGTTGGACATATGGCAACGCTTATGGTTTCGTTCCACTACGCGAACAGATTGGGCGTTATCTGTCACTCGAGCGAGGTGTTCACGTGCATATCGATCAAATTATTTTAACTTCGGGCGCACAACATAGCCTTGATTTGATCGCTCAAGCACTTTTAAATGAAGGAGAAACGGTTTCCGTAGAAGATCCCGGTTTCCCCGCCGCATGGATGGCCATGAAATATCGGCGGATGAATGTTGTACCTGTCCCTGTTGATGATTACGGATTACAGGTAGACCACATTCATCCACAATCAAAGCTTGTTTATGTTACGCCTTCACATCAGTGTGCAGTTGGGGTGATCATGTCGGAGCCCCGCAGGCAACAATTGCTATATATGGCTGCTCAGCAGCAATTTTGGATTGTGGAAGACGACTATGACAGCGAATTTCGGTATCGTGGCGACCCGTTGCCTACGTTGTTTAGCCAGCAATCTCAGAACACATTGTATATGATGAGTTTTTCAAAAATGATTGCTCCTGGTATACGAATATCCGCAATCATTGGACCCCAAAAAGCCATTCGCCAGCTAGCACAAGTCCAAGAGCTAACCTATCGTCACCTTCCGATTATGGAGCAATTAACGCTTACACACTTTATTGAACATGGGTATTTCATGCGTCACATGAGAAGGGTCAGAAACGTATATCGGCGCAGACATGAAGCGATGTCGAAAGCCATTAGCTCATCTGGCTTAGGAGAACGTTTCAAGCTTAGCGGCGTAGAAACGGGATTACACATGTTTTTAGAAGCGGAAGACTCGTTTAACGAACAAGCCTTTACGAACCAAGCGTTAGAAAAGGGAGTACGCGTTTATCCGCTTAGCCATTATTGTTTGGAAAGTAATCGAAAAGGGTGGGTGCTTGGTTTTGCTAAAGTAGATGAGTCAGCAATAAAAAAAGGGATTTATCGTCTTGCGGAGATGCTGCTATAATTCGAACATCTCCGTCTCTTGGGTGAGTCGATCTGTCTCTGTATTTATGATCATGTTTCCTACTATTTCTGCTGAGCTTGTTTTATTCTACTCATTCTGGATGTTTTTTGGCGGAATTGTCCATGTATCAAAATATGCGCGGCCAAACCTGCAACGAGACCCCAAAATGCACCGCCAACACCAAGTAATGTAACATTTGCAGCCGTTGCTAAAAAAGTAATCAGAGCTGTCTCACGTCCCTTGGGATCAATTAAAGCGCCTGCAAGGCTGCTGCCAATTGTTCCAAGCAAGGCCAATCCGGCTAACGTCGCGATGAAGGTGGCAGGAAGAATCAGAAACAAAGCAGCTAGCGTCACACCAAATAGGCCGACGATAATGTAAAAAATACCACAAGCAATTCCTGCTATATAACGTTTATTTGAGTCTTCATGCGAGTCTTTACCTGTACAAATCGCTGCAGTAATAGCTGCTACATTAAAAGCATGCGACCCGAATGGTGCTGCAAGGAGTGAGCCTAAACCGGTTACTGTCAAAATCGGATTCGCACTCGTTTTAAATCCATCATTTCGCAATACTAGCATTCCAGGCATATATTGCCCCGTTAAAGTAATAACAAATAGAGGTAATGCTACGCTGAGTAAAGTATCAAATGAAAACTCGGGAACAACAAATATAGGTGTTGCGATTGCCCATTTGATATTGCTGAAATCTACATTCTTCACACTAATCAAGTAGATAAGTCCAATTATTAAAATACCGATGATAGCATAACGGGATGTAAACCTTTTTAATATCACATAAGCAGCAAATAGGACAACGACAAGTAACGGGTCAAATTCCGCTCCACCGAAGGCTGAAATACCAAACTTCAATAGAATGCCAGCCAGCAAACCAGAAGCAATGCCTGAGGGAATAAGCCGTACGAAACGCTCGAACATTCCCGATAATCCCAAAGCAATAAACGCTAAAGCAGAGATGATGTAAGCGCCAATCACTTCAGAATATGGGGTTACCGCTAATGCTGAAACGAGAAAAGCTGCACCTGGTGTGGACCAAGCCGTAATAATCGGTTCACGGTATCGATAACTTAGCCAAATACCAGTAATTCCCACACCGACGGAGATCGACATTACCCATGAAGCAGTCATTTCAGCGCTCAGACCAGCTGCTTTGGCTGCTTGAAATACGAGAACAAAGGTCCCGCCATAGTTGACAATGACAGATATTAAAGCAGCTATGGTAGGAGATATAAAATCACGGCTGCGCAGTGAAGATGATATTGTATCCATATTCTCTCTCCTAATCATTCTGTTGTGCGGTTTCATCCCAGTAATACTCATCCGGTAAATATCGCTTGCCAAATACGCTTGTCCCTACTCTTATAATGGTTGACCCTTCTTCAATAGCAACCTTGAAATCCCCAGACATGCCCATCGATAGAATATCCATTGCTACCCTAGGCAGCTCCTTCTCTATAATCTGTGATTGAATTTTTTTTAATAAGCGGAAGCAATGTCGAGTCTCGTCATTTGTAGCATTCAGTTTTCCAATAGTCATCAAGCCTTTAACATTTAATGTTTCAAAATGAGACAATTGTTGAACCAACTCCAGTGCAGATTCCGGTAAAACACCGAATTTGCTTTCTTCAAATGATGTATTGACTTGTACCAAGATATCCAAAGTTTTGTTTTCTTTAAGGAGCTGCTGATGCAAGGCTTTTCCGAGCTTCAAACGATCCACAGAATGAATGAGGGTGACATATTTAATAACGTCCTTCACTTTATTCGTTTGCAGATGTCCGATAAAATGCCATTCTACTTGGTTGTACTGCTGCATAAGTGGGAATTTCTCGCGAAGTTCTTGAGCTTTATTTTCGCCAAATAATACTTCACCCGCTTGTATGGCAATGCGCAACTTTTCAAACTGAACCGTTTTTGTCGCTAACAAAAGCTTCACTTCATCTTTCTTGCGTCCTGAGTGCTGGCAAGCCAATTCCATCTGATCCCTTACGGATCTAAGATTTTGTTCAACGAAATGGACCAAGTTCGTTCAGCCTTCTTTCTGGAAACGCGCAGACTATGCGCAATGTTTTTTCTGTATAGTCATCCTTTAGACTTTTTTTACTTGTACATTTTTTCTGCCTCAATCGGATTTTCTTTTGCTGTTATATGATGGGGGTCAATTCGGTACACCTGAACAGAAGTATTGAAAACAGCAGACCTGTATTTATCTACATGCTGTTTGGACAATGGGCGGTTATAATAACCAGGCACATATTTGTGGAGCATTTCCTGCAACATGTATGTAGCTTCGTCCAGATCAACGATGAGCTCGGCCTTGCCGAAAATCATGACACTCATATAGGCTGTGTCCGTCTTAGCCGGTACTGGATCGGTAATGGTTCCATATTCTTCACAAACCGTAAAACAAACCTCTGGATTCGCACTCATGATCTGATTGCGTCTCCCGCCTGCAGCACCATGAAAATAAAGCTTCTCATTCGCCCAAACAAAATTGAGCGGAACAACATAGGGCAACTGACCATCAACCATACCCAGATGGCCAATTCGCGCTTTGCTCAGGAAAGCTTTAATTTTGTTGCTATCGAGCACCTCTCTAATCTTGTAACGAACCATATCCATTCTCAACCACTCCTTCAATACTGATTTATTTTCGCTAGCATATCAGTTATTGGAATGAGTAAGTAGATCCAAAAATGCGTTTATCGAGCAATCCATATTTATTTGGTGGTTCGGAAATTTCTATGGCATTGCCACTCGGAGGAACAACGAGCCTGTTGACATTTCTGAAAGTTAACGATATTCTAAAAGAAATTATGTTAGTGAGTACTAACTATAAATACCTGGGATTTAATAAAATAAATGAGGATTTGGAGAACAGGATGACCACCGACAATAAAAGCAAGCTGATGCTGGCAGCAATCGATTTAATGGCTGAGAAAGGCTACAAAGGCGTATCAACGAAGGAGATAGCTGCAGCGGCGGGCGTCAGCGAGATGACCTTGTTCCGCAATTTTGGAAGCAAGCAAAATCTACTGGACAAAGCAGTCGATCATTATCATTATTCGATTGAAATGACTAAGATTTTTCATGAAAAAGTAATTTGGGATTTGAGAGCGGACTTGCTCATGATAAGCCAAATGTATCATGAGATCATGGATCGAAACCGTAAACTGTTTCTCATTGTCTTGAGTGACAACGAGCTGGCCGAGATTCGTGAGAAGGCGCAGAAGCATCCGCGGAAACTATTGGAGTTATTGACGAATTATTTTGCAGACATGCAGGAAAAGAACAAACTGATTGCAACCGATGCGGAAACACAGGCGATTACCTTCATGTGGATGAATTATGGAGCTTTCATAACACAGCTATTTGGTGCGTCATCCATCACTAAGGTGACCCAGCAAAATTTTATGCAATCGAGCATTGAATTATTTGTTAGAGCTCTGACTCCGTAGTTTTTTAAGCATTAGTTAGTGAGTACCAACAACCATTTGGGAGGTGTTGCAATGAGTAACAAACAATATTCCGAATCAGGCAAAATAGTTGGTCAAACGGCATCGGTGGGTTATCAAGTTGGTGTTCGGAGAACGTTTCCGATTTCGCAAGAAGAAGCATGGGCGTTTCTCACCTCTACCGAAGGGCTGAAATTATGGCTCGGCAGCCTATCTTTCTTAAATTTGCACAAGGGAGAGACTTTTACGACTCCTGAAGGTATTTCTGGCGAATTTAGGGTTGTATAACCGTTTCAGCAGCTTCGGTTAAAGTGGGAGAAGAACGAATGGGAGAAAACATCTACGCTGCAAATCCGGCTGCTATCCGATAAACCTGACAAAACAACGATCAGTTTCCATCAAGAGAATCTGGATCATCCGAATAAGCGTGAACAAATGAAGCTTTATTGGGAAGATGTACTGATGGCCATTAGACTTAAGACAAGTGATTCCGTAAATGATGAAAGGAGATAAATAAATATGAATAAGCCCAGTCATATCAATCTTCGAGTAAACCATTTGGAAAGCATGCTGCGCGATGAGGTCAGAGGTTAGGCCCCAAATAAACTTCACCAAACAACAAATAAACTACTTCATCTGAAGTGGTTTATTTGTTGTTTGGTGGAGCCTTGCAAGGGGATCCAATGATCGAGCAAGCCCAATTAGGCGATTTTTTAGGATCATGTCGTACATTTTTCAGCCTTGGCCAATTCAAAGGATCTCATTATTTTGCTCAAATCCATTAATGGACTTAAGCATTTCGATAAATGTATCAAGTTGTTGATTATCCCATTGGGATATGCGTTCATAAAAAACGTTTTCCTTATCCCGCAGAGCATCAAATATTTTTTTGCGTCCAAGTTCTGTGAGAGTAAGAAGTATCGCTCGGCGATCATCCGGAGAGCTTTCCCTTTTTACATAACCCAAAATCTCTAGTTGTTTGACGAGACGGCTGACCGAGCTTCGGTCCATAGCAGTTGAATCTGCCAAGATAGAGGCGCTTGTTGGACCATGGGAGTACAGCCATCTCACAATATGGAAAGCCGCAGGTTGTATTGAGGAATCGAAATAAGCAGAAGTTCTGACATTCAGCGCATGCGAGGCGCTAATGAGGGCGTTAATTTGTTCGCCGAGCTTCAGCTCTAATTGTCCTCTCAGCGTGTCTTTACGTTCTTCATTCATTATTGGTACCACCTAACCTAGATTTTTCAAAGAAAGCACACTCATTATTTAATTGACATATATCAATCACTTATATATAGTTGATATATATCAATTATATATTTTCAGCAATAAGATGTCAAAATGACCGTGAAAAACATGCAATCCATATAAAGGAGAATGAAGATGACAGCAAATCCGATAATTGTAATTACTGGCGCTACAAGTGGCTTGGGGCAGCTTGTTGCAATCGAAATGGCTAAGCGAGGCGCTCATCTTGTTCTAACCGCGAGGAGTAAGAGTCGTGCAGAAGCAACTGAAAAAATGATCAAGGAGCTGACACCAACAGCTGAAATTAACTTTTTCTATGGTGATTTGTCATCAATGAAGGATGTCAATCGTTTGGGTCAAGAAATATCAGACGCAGTTCCCAAGATTGACGTGTTATTAAATAACGCTGGCCTTCATGCATTTGAACAGAGGATTACGTCAGACGGATTAGCAGAAATGATGGCTGTGAACTATTTTGCGCCATGGTTATTGACCCATCTCTTGCATCATTCCTTGAAAAAAGCAGGAAGTGCAACTGTTGTTAATGTTGCTTCTGAGGCTTCTCGCCGTCATGGGGAGCTTAAGATACCGGCGGATTTACTCGATACAGCTCCTTTTACTTCTAGAGGCTCATCCGCGGTATACGGGAAAACCAAACTTTTAAATATTATGTTTACTGCTGAACTTGCTCGTAAATGGGATGGAACAGGAATCAGCATTCATGCACTGAATCCGGGATTTAATGTTACGGGTCTTGGAAGAGAACTATGGTTCGCCTCGTTGCTGGAGCGTTTACTCCATTTCTTTCGTATTGGGGATCCGCGAAGAGGAGCCGATATCATTATTCGTCTAATGACTGATCCTAACTATCAAGGAAAATCGGGCGGATATTATAATGTAGGAGCCGGCGATCCCATAGTACCCGTGCATCCTGGGGGAATGAAGGAGATGCAAAGTAAATTATGGAATGATACATGTGATATTCTAAGGCGGAAAGGCTTCTTTGGAAATTGATCGGAGCAGTGAAACTAACCATAGGAGGAGAGCGCTTAGCTCGTAGAAATCAGGGACCCTCTAAGTTCCACCATACTAAACTAATCAACCACGTCCATCGGACGTGGTTTTCTGTTCATTAGGTGGATAGCTTATGGGGAGATGCACCATTAAAATATGCCAAAATAAAAGCGTCATGTTTTATGATGAGCTGGCATGCGGAGTATTAAGAATCCAAACCGTTAAATGGATAAAATTTTCATAAAATACATCGTAATAAATGCTTTACAAGACATATGTGGGTGTACTATTATGAAATAGGACACCAAATGGTGTCTTATTAGAAAATAGAAAGGATGAGTATTTTAAATGCATATACTAGCCATTGTTCTTCAAAGCTGGCTGCTTTTTTCCATGGCTTTTTTTGGAGGAAGCAAGATTGTAGGAGCAAAGCATCAGGTTGAACTGTTTGATTCGATTAAACTTCCTCAATGGTTTCGCGTCATTACGGGCTACGTTCAAATTGTTGCCTGCATAGGACTCATTGTCGGCTATTGGTATGCGGAGATTGCGGCATGGACCGCATTATTGGTAGGCGTCATGATGCTATTGGCATGCCTCACACATTTCAGAGTCAAACATCCAATCGGAAAAATATTCCCTGCCATATTAAATCTTTTGATAGCTGCTGCAGTAGTGCTTTTATATGCAGATGAACTGTCCAATCTATTTGGGTAAGGATAGTGGGATTCACCAATAAAACAAATCAACCACGCCCATAGGACGTGGTTGATTTGTTTTAAACCTATTCAATAAATTTCCTTCAAAAGCTCGAAAACTTCCTCTAAAGTAAGGCCGAAGGTTTTGTAATAGGAAGTGTCTAGAACCATTTGCTTCATAATCATTTCGTTGCGTTTTTTCAGCATCTCATCAGGGGAGAGCTCGGCTACAAAACAGCCTTTGCCGGTTACGGTATAAATCAAGCCAAGCCGTTCAAGTTCTTCCCACGCTTTTTTTACGGTAATGATACTAACACGAAGCTCTGTGGCGGCTTGTCGTATGGGAGGTAAGCTATAACCATTTTCTAGTTCACCTTTTAGAATTTGTGCGCTAATTTGTTCAAAAAGCTGCTGATAGATCGGTTTATCAGATGAGTTCGAAATAGCAATGTTCATTAAATTTCCACTTTCTGAAAACGTTTGATTGCAATATGATAAGCGATTATCGTAAATATCGCAAATATGACGATGCCCGAGAACAAGATGGATAGATGAATTCCCAATTGATCAGTACCATTTCCTTTGAAAAGATCATACACAAATGAATTCTGTATTCCGAGCCATTCTGCGCCTCCTGCAAACAGTATCGCAGCTGTAATGGACACAATCGTTGCTGCGCCGTATTTATAGGCTGTTTTATAATACATCGATATAAGGATAATGTTGAAGATTGCAATCATAACGAAGCATAGTCCCCAAAAACCAAAGGATGGTTTGAAGAAAAAATAGGTCAGATTTGGATATAAGCGAATAGTAATCAAACCATATATCATGGCAACAATGATGTGCATTAATTCCAGAATAACAATAACGTATACCTTTGCTTTTACAATGTCTTTTTTGGTTACAGGCAGCATGTTTGTAAATATCAAATCATTCTGAGATTTATACCCTGCAAACATATTCGGTATCGTGAGGAAACAGAAGTAGAGGATGACAAGGAAATATAACCATGAGGGAATTAGCATTAAAGCACCCGTCAAAAAAGGCATGATATAAAAGAATGGGCTTACGCCTAGCTTTAATTCTTTCATTAGTAAATTATACATGCACAATCTCCTTTTTCGCGAAATAGATCATAATCTCCTCAAGACTAGGCAAAGTTGATTTAATATTCCAAGAGGGATCAAAGTCTTTAGTATGGATTAAGGCTGTAAAGCCGAATGAATTCTTTTTGTAGGCAATTAACTGGTCTTTTATCAAATCCAATTGTTCTTCTTTCCCGCTCACCAAGCGGTAGGTATCAATAAATTCTTCTTTCTCAGAGCTGTTGATAATATGTCCGTTATCTATAAAAGTAATATAATCGGCACATTTTTCCAAATCAGTTGTGATATGAGTGGAAAACAGGATGCTGATTTCACCATCTTCCACTAGTTCCTGAAAAATATCCAATAAATTGTCCCTTGCAACCGGATCAAGTCCGCTTGTTGGTTCATCAAGAATAAGCAGCTTTGCACCATGTGATAAAGCGATGGCTAAGCTGTATTTCACTTTCATCCCGGTTGATAATTCAGCTATTTTTTTGTTTTCATTCAAATTAAATCTCTTGAGATAATTGTAATAGGCTTCATCATTCCAATTATGATAGAACTTTTTGATTACATTAGTTAATGTTTTGACTTTGTTTCGAGTATAGAAATTGATGTCACCAAAGGCAGAGCCAATTTCTTGTTTTAGTTCGAGCTCGTGTTTGGTCATCTCCTTGCCCAAAATACTAATCTCGCCGCTATCCTTATGAATCAAATTCAAAATGGCTTTTATTGTCGTTGTTTTTCCTGCGCCGTTGGCTCCGATAAATCCCATAATATAACCCTTTTCCAGTTGAAAAGATACGTCTTTTAAATGAAAATGCTCATATTTTTTATTTAAATTTTTGATTTCTAAGGCAAGCATATAATCAACTCCTTTGTTAATTGTGTATGTTGTGCATGCACAATATATCACTGAAGTCATTCGCATGTCAATAACAAGAAATTTATGGATGAGTTTGTTTATTTCTTGTTTATCGTAGTTTGTTATAACCATATAACCATCATGTAATAAAATTCATTTTAGAACATTGGCCCATCCCCTATACGAATGTCCTTCATACGATATACAGTGCCTTATGTTAAATGACAGAGTAAGCAATTGCTCAATGAGAGATGTGATTATTTAAATTAAAAACGGAGCTTACTGGTTGAGTTGTTTTAGCAATCCGAAGCTGCTAAAAATAACACCAGCCGAATTTACTTGTTTATTTGGCGTGGCTTAGTCAGTGAAGATTCAAAACATCGATAAGCTAACCAAACTTTTTATTCTCAAATGGGCGAGACAAGCCAGCGGCGCTGACTCGTCCTTATTAATAAATAGTGTAGATGTGAAACCAGTTCTGGAGGGAAAACGGTCGTAGTCAGGGATGGGATCAAGGTTTAGTCTAATATGATATTGCCTTGGTTATCGCTGTTTAGGAAGGCTTTGTATAATGGCGTTCTGACACTATTTTGATTCATATGGTGCAGCTAAGGAGATGAGATCACTGAAGAAGATAACAACAAAAAAACGTTTTGCTCGTTACAATCACAGGCATTTTCAATTTAGAAAAAAACGATGCCAAAAGTGTAAGAAAAGGAATTGTAAGTGCGGTATTAGACAGGAAGTTATAGTAAATGTCAAAGCAAAGCGAAGAGCAGCGAGTGTTAAAGGAGCAACAGGAGCAACAGGAGCAATGGGAGAAACGGGGGTAGCGGGAACAACGGGAACAACAGGAACAACAGGAGCAACAGGGGTAGCGGGAACAACAGAAGTAACGGGAGCAACAGGAGCAATTGGGGTTACAGGAGCAACAGGTGATCCAGGTGTGACAGGATCAGTAGGGGCAACTGGGGTTACAGGAGTAACTGGTCAAACAGGAAATCCAGGTGGAGCGACAGGTGAAACAGGATCAACAGGTGAGACAATGGTTCGGGTGCTGGTACTCAATCTAATCCAGGCATGATTATTATTACTGCTGCCGCTAGTGATGTACTAACTTTAAGAAATCATTCCAGCGCCTCTAGCGTTACTTTACAAACCAATGCCGGGGGAACTCAAATCAATTCAAATGCTTCCATTCTTATTATGAAAATAAGTTCTTAGGATTTCTTTCAAAATTGTGAACGGATAAGTTTAATGTAATTTACAGAACTATCCGGATGAAAATGCAAGTAGTTTAATGTGATGAGGCTAGTGCTGACTCACCTTTTGACTGCACCAATAAAAAAATCACGTCCATTGGGCGTGATTTTTTTTATATGTTGGAATGCCCAATGAGTGAACTACAGCGTCAGTTCATGTTGACGGATTGAACAGAGAAAGCTGAATCGAATGAAGGAGCACACCGTCTGAATCCAAGGCGAAACCTCCTCATTATGTCATCTTCTTCAGCAATTAAATAAGTCTAGGAGAACCCAAGCTGGATCAGCCAGTTAGACGAGATAAATCTCCTTAGTGCTCAATTTCTAAGAATTGTTATATAAAAATACAAGTTTTTAATCTGCTGGTTCAGTTTTTGGGTGTGATAAAATGAAAGGTGCGCTTGATAGGCTCAAAAACGATATGAGGAGTGAATGATACACAAATGATGCAATATCGGAGAAAATGGCTCCCAAATACGTTGAAATATAGACTGTTTATCGCGTATATCACATTACTGATGCTTCCTTTGTGCATCGCAATTTATTATCTTTTCCAGCATTTCGAAACGATTCGGCAGAATGATATGATCGACCGCATGTCTGAGCGTATGCAGCAGGTGTATATATCCTTGACGGATATGATGGCATTTTCATATAAAGCAAATACCATGCTGAGTCAGGATGAAAGCCTGATCCAGATTATGCACGCTCCTGATAAATATGATCCTTTTGTTCGAAAGAAAATAATAGAAAGCAAAATGTTCGGAATCAACAACAGCTTTTTCTTCCATCAGACGGAGCTGTATTTTCGTTTTATCGACCGTAATGGCAATGTATACACCTCCTATGCTCCCAATGACCAGTTGACAAACGAACGGAAAGAATTGCAGGAGTGGCAAAATAAGTTGCAAATCGGCTTGCGTCCTTACCGATGGGTGGCGAACGACTGGAATGATGTAAGAGGAAGTCAAGGAAATAAGCTGCTAAGTCTGTATACGATGCTGGACGACGAGCTGCGGGGAAATTACGGATTAGCACGTATCAGCATCAACATTCAGGAATGGTTCAACAATACGCTAAAAGATAATCCGGTCAATCAGGATCTAACCATCTTTACCGGGCAAGAAGAAATCATTTTGCAAAATAAGGAATCCGCTTTCGGTGTGGACAGCATGAAAAGGATCATTTCTTCACATGCAAAAAATGGACATTACAAAGATGAACGAGCTTTGTCACTAATCAATTACAGTTATGTGGAGGAGCTGGATTGGTATGTCGTTAGTCAAATGCCCTTAAGTGAGCTTCAGCGTGAAGTGAAGCAATTAAGACTGATGATCTATATGTTTCTAATTATTCTGGTAATCGTTTTCATCACGGTAACCTTCTTTTTGGCATCCCGAATAACGAAGCCGTTGTATGTTTTGAAACGAAGCATGGAAGAGGCGTCGGACAAGAAGCTGAATGTTAAAATATCGATCAACCAAGGTGCAACAGATGAAATTCGTTCTCTAAGCGATAGCTTTAACCGAATGATTGATGACGTTGTTCTGCTAATTGCTAAGCTGAAACAGGAGGAGCGGCAAAAGCAGGTAGTCCGTTTTCAAATGCTGCTCTACCAAATGAACCCGCATTTTCTCTTGAATACGTTGAACACTGTCAAATGGATTGCAAGAAAAGAGAAACAGGACGCCATTGCGGGTATTTGTACTTCTTTAGGCTTAATATTGGAGGCTAGTCTGAATTCCGATATTGAGCTGATTCCACTTAAACAAGAGATCACTTTACTGCGATCCTATGAATCCATACAGGCGTTTCGATTTAGAGAACAGTTTACAATCGAATATGAAACAGAGGAATCGGTACAGTATGCGCTTGTTCCCAAATTTAGTTTGCAGCCTCTGACAGAAAACTCTATCGCCCACGGCTTTAATATGTCTGAAGGTCGTGGCACCATATGGGTCAGGGCGCGAGCGGAGGGGAGCGAGCTTGTTCTGGAAGTGGAAGATAACGGAATTGGGATGGAAGAGGCAGCCCGCAATAAGGGGAGACGCAGCGGACACGGGATTGGACTGAGCAATTTAAGAGAAAGGCTGGAGCTGCTCTTTAAGCGTGAGGGAGTGATTGAACTTATATCGGGCGAGGAAGGAACCCTCGTTCGAATACGTATGCCATTATTGATTGCAGCGCCTTATTCACAGAAAGGAGATGACGGACATGTGGACGATTTTATTGGTGGAAGATGAAGTGTTTGTTCGTGAAGCTATCAGAGAAATTTTAGACTGGGAAAGCCATGGTTTTTGTGTTGTCGGCGAAGCGAGCAACGGCAATGAGGCGCTTTCGGCTATTGTGGATTTGAAGCCAGATGTCGTCATCGCCGATATAGTTATGCCTGGCATGGACGGAATCGAATTGCTGAAGGAAACACGGAAAGCCGGTATACGCAGCCGCTTTATTATGCTGACGGCTATGAACCAGTTCGATTATGCACGGGATGCGCTTCAATACGGAGCTTCCAACTATTTGCTGAAACTATCCTTAAATGATGATGTTTTGCTGGAAAGTTTGGCACGAATCAAGGAGGATTTGCTTGCAGAGCTTAAAGGGGCCGGAGAGGCGCTTTTACCTTATTATCACCGCACGTGGGCGGTTATTTTGGGAACAGGAGTATCGGCTCAGGCAGATGCAGCGGAGCTTGTCTTGGCGGTGGAGAAATTCAGCAGTCTGAGATTAGAGATTGTAGTCACTCTAAACGGTGCCGCACCTGCTCGCATGGATCAAGTTGGGATCCGGCCGGAAAAATATCTGCTGGTCCAAACCTTCCATGATGCGGGTCAGACCACTTTCTTTTGCTGGAGTTTTCAGAAGAAGTCAGAATCGGTCAGCCAGATCCGGTCCCAGCGGATGATTGAAACAACGCCTATTAGCAACTTGTCCCGTTTGTCCGATGATTGGCTGCATGCGCTGAATCAATTAAACGGCGAATGGTACGGTCGTAATTCTGATCCGATAGGGGAGAAACACGTGCGGGTGCCAATTGAGGAGCTGGAGGCTGAGTTGATTCGCTGCTTTGAAGAGAGGAATGAACCAAAATGCACGGAGGCAGCAACGCTGATTTGGTCGTACATGAAAGACTCGTCATTTTCTCATGTGGAAGTGAAAAAACGAGCAGCCCATCTGCTTCATGTTGTGACGATGCTGGCAGGACGGAAATCGGAGGATAGGACAGACATCTACTCTGCCGTAAGCCATGAATCGCTGCGCGCGCTTATGCTGCAAGCAATACGGGAGCTTATTCGGCAGAAGCAAGAGGAGCATATAAGCTATACAGACCATCCAGAGGTGAACCGGGTGATTCAATATATGCTGGAGCATTACAGGGAGAACATTAAAGTTACGGATTTGGCTAGTCTGGTAGCGATCAATGTAGACTATTTGAGCACCGTATTCGGCAAAAAAACGGGATTGACACCAATCGCCTATTTGCGAAACATTCGTATTGAACAATCCAAACGTCTGCTGCTGCATTCCAAGCTCAGTGTAGAAGAGATCGCGAGTCAGACAGGCTTCACTGACGATGCGTACTTCATCAAAGTGTTCAAGCGCTTGGTTGGACAAACACCCAGCTCCTTTAGGAAAGAGAACAATATATAAGTTTTATACAGCCAATCCGCAAGTTTCGTCTCTTATAGACCCAAGAGCGAGTTGATATAGTTGGAATGTATTAAACATCCGATTAGGGAGGTTACAAGAAAGATGAGAAACAGAAAGAGATTGGTTGCAGGCTTGATTTCGATTGTGGCGGTGTCTCTGATGCTTGCTGGCTGTGGCGGAAACAATAATGGTAATGGAGGAGCGAAATCACCAGAAACATCTTCTAACGCAGAGCCCGGCAAGGCGGCAAGCGCCGACCCAATCAAGCTGACTCTGTGGGGAGCCGTGCCGGCAGAAAATGGCCCGCAAGAGGTTGTCGACAACTGGAATAAAGAAAATTCAGATATTCAGTTGGAATACGTACGGTTCGTCAATGATGATGCTGGCAATCTGAAGCTGGATACAGCGCTCATATCCAGCCAACCCGTAGATATGTACATTAGCTATGATATCAGTCTTTACGAGAAGCGGATCAAAGCAGGAAACGCGCTTGATTTGAGCGCTTTCTCCGACTACAACGTGGATGAGAAAATGGGCGAAGGCGCCGCTTTGTGGAAGATTGACGACAAGTATTATGGTGTACCAACCCAGAAGGGCTTGTCCTTTGTCTGGTTGAACAAGGATATGCTCGACGCTAAGGGATTGCCGGTTCCGACAGAATGGGGACTGGACGAGTTCAGGGATTATGCTGCCAAGCTGAAGGGTGACAACGTTTGGGGAGTAGCGCAAAGCGATTATTACTTCAATGTCCCGATCAACGGTTCCATGCAGAAGCAAAGCTTGCAGTTGACGAATCCCGATGGCACCTCGGCTTTCGACAACCCGCTTACGGTCAAAGCACTTCAGGTTTATTCGGACATGATGTTCACGGATAAAAGCTTGATGCCACATACAGAGCAGATCACCTCAAAGCCTGCCTTGGATCAAATGTTTGTGAAGGGAGAAACCGCGATGTTATTCTCCACGAACCAGATTTTTCGCACAACTAACAATGTGAAAGAATTTCCACGGTCGTTCAAGGCGGCGGCAGCACCTGCCCCCAAGGTTAACAAGGATCAGACCGATTATATTAACGCCGGCGGTTTGGGAGACGTGGTTTCCATAAATCCCCGAACCAAGCATCCGGAAGCCACCTGGAAGTTCATCAAGTGGTATGCAGACGGCGGAATGCTGCCGATGGCGGCAGGCGGAAGAGTTCCTTCATCCAAGGACTTTCCAGTCGATGAGGCTGTCGCCCTTATGTTTAAGGGTGTAGAGGACACGTATGACCTAGAATCGATTAAGCGGGTCATGTTCGGGGATCTTCCGCTAGGCCTGAGTCGTCTGGATCGGAAAACGTCAAGTGAACAGCAGTCAATCTACGATAATGTATTTTCCCAAAAGCTGTCTCCTGAGGAAGGCGCGAAGGAGTTAGCGAGGGTGCATAACAAGAATTTGCAAGAGTCATCTAAGTAACACTGCTAGGCCAGGTGGAGGCGGGGCTTTGGCGCCGCTACCCCTTGGTCGCAAGCTGCATGTTGCTTGGAACTAAAAATAAATAATACATAGAGAAAGGCGGTGACTAATCGTGAGCTGGATGAAGCGGCAGAGGATGATTGGTTATGTATTCATTGCTCCCAATCTGATCGGAATGATGATATTTATGCTCGTTCCGGCCCTGTTCTCCTTTTATTTGATGTTTACGGATTGGGTATTCGCTAGCGGGCAAAGCCCGCGTTTTATCGGATTGGATAATTTTAGGATGATGGTGAAAGACGATTTGTTTGCTGTATCGGTCAAAAACACCTTGCTGGTGCTGATCCCCGTACCGATTTCTATTATGCTCGGATTTTTGATTGCGGTCATGCTCAACAATCGAACCTATTTTCAGAAGACGCTGCGGGCGTTCTTTTTTGCCCCGTATTTCACTAGCGGCATCGCAATTGCTTTTGTCTGGATGGTGCTGTTTCAGCCCACCAACGGTCCGATTAACGCATTCCTGCGTTCTGTTGGTGTAAGTGATCCTCCCCTGTGGTTCGCTTCTCCAGATACATCGATGTATGCTGTGCTGGTCATGATGACAGCAGGCGGCATCGGGTACAACATGATTATATATTTGGCCGCGCTGCAGGAAATGTCTTCGGAGCAGTTAGAAGCTGCCAAGATGGACGGAGCAACGTTCGGGCAGTTACTGAGACTAATTATATTTCCTTTGGTTAGTCCTACCACCTTTTTTCTGATGATTACCGGCTTCATAGGCTCCATTAAAGGTTTTGGCATGATTTACGCTATCACTCAAGGAGGTCCTGCTAATAGTACGACGGTTTTCTCTATTTTCGCTTATAAAAAAGCATTCAATTTTTATGAAATGGGATATGCCTCGGCCGTCTCATGGACCATGTTCCTGATCATCCTCAGCATCTCGCTTATTCAGTGGGCTGTTCAGAAAAAGTGGGTTCATTACTAACGGAGAGGAAGACGCACAATGGGTACAAGAAATGTCAGAATAATCAGAGAACGAGTGATCAAAGGTTTTAATACGATCCTAATGGCATTAGCCAGTCTGCTGCTATTGTCGCCAATGATCTGGATGATCAGCACCTCGTTTAAAAAAGCAAAGGACGTCTTCACTTATCCAATTCAGTGGATTCCTCTCAATCCTGTATGGGTTAACCACTTTAAGGTCTGGACGGCCGGAGACGGATTTCTTTTATTTTATTTAAACTCGCTGAAGATATCCTTGATTTTAATGGTCGGAGCCCCCTTGTTTGCCGCTTTTGCCGCATATGGCTTCAGCCGTATTCCATTCAAGGGAAGGAACGCTATCTTTGTGCTGTATCTGTGTCTGATGATGATTCCACAACAAGTGCTTTTTGTTCCTAAATTTATCATGTTTGAATGGATGAGAATTTACAACACGCATTGGGCGCTTATACTTCCGGGTTTGTTTACAGTATTTGGCGTCTTTATGATTCGGCAATTTTTTATGAGCATTCCCCATGAAATATCTGAAGCGGCTTTCATTGACGGAGCCGGCCATTTCCGAATTTTCTTTCAATTGTTTCTACCGCTTTCCAAACCGGTTCTGGCAACCTTTGCTATCATTGATTTTACATGGACGTGGAACGATTATGAAAACGCTTTGATTTTCTTGCTGGACAAAAGACTGTTTACGGTTCCGCTTGGTATGCAGAATTTTATGCTGGAAGCGGGAGTGGACTATAACATGATGATGGCTGCCGCCACAGCAGGAGTCGTGCCGCTGCTTATCGTCTTCTTTATTGGCCAGAAGTATATTATTCAAGGGTTCTCCAGTTCTGCTGTCAAAGGATAAACGACATACATCCTCCTATAAAAATAGGAGGATGTATGTGATCCAAGAAAACCCATGTTCTGTTTGCCTCACGAATGCCAAGAGGCAATAAATAAGGAGGTCATTCTAATTAAAAGACTAACTATTGTTCTTATAATGGCTTTACTGACTAATCTATTTTTCTATAACACTCCCAGTCAGGCTTCTGCAGAGGATCAGCCGGAAAAACTCGAGAACATCACATCAGATTTTGATTATGTACTCAGTGGTTTTGAGCAAGTGAACGATAACTGGCTCTTTGCTTTTGGCGATACGCCTGCCGTAAAGGGAAGCTATAATGTGATCGAATCAGCTGATAGTTACCAAGGAAACTATATGGGGCAATTAATAGCAGATTTCAGTAAAAGCCCTACAGGTTCGCCATATGTGGCCATAAAAAAAGAGGTGAATAGCCTAGACATTGAACAATTTTCGTTTTGGGTCAAAACCTCGGATCTGAAGTCAATCCGCATACGAACAACTGATTCAACGGGGCAAACGTTCCAACAGCGTATCGAATTGCAAAATACATCAGACTGGCAGCAGGTTGTAGTAAGTCAAATGGGATCGAAATCATTTACTTATTGGAACGGTGCTAACGATGGGATATGGCACAACCCAGCCGGAGCCATATCAATACTCTTCGATCGATTTGATATAAAGAATGGGGCGTTAAATGCCACTATTTTGCTTGATCAGATCACAGCTCAAGTAACTGCTCCGCCAGTAGATTTTGATCACTTAATCAGTGACTTTGAGCAAGCGAATGACAATTGGCTCTTTGCTTTCGGTGATACGCCTGCCGTAAAGGGAAACTACAATGTGATCGAGTCAGCTGAGAGTTACAAAGGGAAATATATGGGCAAATTAATAGCAGATTTCAGTAAAAGCCCTACGGGATCGCCATATGTGTCCATAAAAAAAGAGGTGGATGACCTAGACATTGAACAATTTGCGTTTTGGGTCAAAACCTCGGAATTGAAGTCAATCCGCATACGAACAACAGATACAACGGGGCAAACGTTTCAACAGCGTATTGAATTGAAAAATACATCAGACTGGCAGCAGGTTGTAGTTAGTCAAATGGGATCAAAATCATTTACTTATTGGAATGGCGCCAATGACGGGATATGGCACAAACCAGCCGAAGCTGTAATGATACTCTTCGATCGATTTGATATTAAGAATGGTGGGACTACAGCGACTGTTCTTGTGGATCAGGTTACATCCCGATTAGGGGACTGGTGGCCAGAAATGGAAATTAAACAGACGACACTTGGCAATGTATTTTTGGAGAATGAATCAATCGCGTTTGATGTGAGGACAGTTAGGCCGACGGTACAATGGTCGGTTTATGACGTTTACGGATCCTATGTATCCTCAGGGACAGAACAAAACATAGGTGGAACAGCAAGAATAACGGTGCCTTTCACAAAATTGGGCTATTTTACGCTGGATGTTTCCGCTGAGCAGCCCGGGAGCGAACCGCTCGTCCGAAAAACAGCTTACGCGGTCATTTCCTCGGTTTTGCCGCCCGGCAATGGCGAGTCGCCATTTGGCGTCAGCACTCATCTGAACTGGACTGCCTCTGGCTGGAGTAAAGAACTAACCAAGCTTATCCGCTATATGGGCGCGTCTTTCGTTAGGGATGGCATGGAATGGACCAGTATTGAAAAGGAAAAAGGCGTTTATACTTTTTCACCTACACCGGATGACTACATGAACAAGCTTGCGGAGAATGAGCTTAAGCTTCTTTTGGTGGCGGCATTCAATAATCCGTTCTACGATAACAATGGCACACCCTTCACGGATGAAGGTAGAAGAGGACTTGCTGAATATGCGAAGGCCTATGTGGGTCATTACAAAGATCAGCTCATCGGGTTCAACGTATATAATGAATTCAACGGAGGATTTGGCAAAAGGGGCAACAGTCCTGCCAATTCACAGCCGGACTATTACTACAAGCTGATGAAGGAGACGTATAACATAGTCAAGCCAGCGTATCCTGATGTGCCGGTAGTCGGTATCGTCTCAGGGGGCGTCGACTTGAACTGGATCGAAGGTGTACTGAAAGGCGTAGGAGAAGGTGAAGACAAGAATGCCGGCCTGAAATATTTGGATGCAGTGTCTGTACAGACCTATATGGATCCGAACGCTCCTGACGAAGTATTTGCAAAATTAGAAGGCCTGAAAACCTTGATCAAACAATACAATGACGGCAAGCTTGTACCGATCTGGGTGACGGAATTTGGTTCGCCGACTCACCAATCCGCCAAAGGTGTCGATGAGAAGACACAGGCCAATTATTTGCCTCGCGGATTTGTAACGGGAATGGGGCTCGGAGTAGAACGGATGTCCTGGTACGATTTCATGAATGACGGTCTTGAAAGCGATTACAATGAACATAATTTTGGATTGGTCCGGCATAAGGATGACCCTATGGGGGCTTATACACCAAAGCCAGCCTATGCGAGTTATGCTGCAATGAGCAGGCAGCTTGCAGGTGCGGCATTCGAGCAGATCGAGCAATTTGGCGATCCGATAAAAAGTAATTTGTTTACGCAAGGCGGCGAAGCTCTCCGAGTTGTATGGGCACAGAAGGAAACCGGTGCCGTAATTGAAACGAACAATACTCTGGAAATTACGGATTTTATGGGGAACACAGAAATTTACACACCGCATAATGGCAAGATTTATATGACGCTGACAGGAGAACCTTTTTATATAAAAGGAAGCATTAGCCGGATTGTGAAGGATGATACTTTTGCGTTCGCCGGTGAGCAAACGGCAGTAGGCGATTCGCATACGTTCACCTTAACCGTGAACAACGAGACTGGATCTTCGCTTGATATCACCGCGAGGATGGAGGAAAGCAGCTATTCAATTGTGGCTATGCAAGGGCAAGCTGAAGCGCTTTCTCTGACAGTCAATGAGACGCGGGAAGGTTTCCGTTCGGTAGCAATTTACTTGCTGGACAAAGCAGGTAACAAGATAGGCAAGCTGCAGCATCAGGTCGTAACTAGCGTACCGCATAAGGTTTCTGTTAAACCTGCATTGCAGCAGATCGATGGGCAATACAATCAAATGCTGAACGTTGATGTAGAAAATTTTAGAAAGACCGCGGGTCTTACTGTTAACAGAATAACCTGGAAGGTCGGAGGACAGTCTGGACAAGAGCTTATCAACATGACTGTGCTTCCGGGCAATAAACAGCAATTCAGCATTCCGCTTAGCCTGATCGCACTTGGAGGGGACCAGCCGGCTTCCATCCGAGTTGAGTTTGAGGAGCAGGAGCCTTATGTTTATGAAGGGAATTTCAGTTTTAATCCCATCTACCAGGGAGCGATTTCGGTCAATGACCGCATAGAGCCAGAAATTGATACATTATCGCCTACAATGGATTTATCGCAAGGCAAACCTGTCTTACTCTCCGGTCATAGCGGCCAGATTGAATTGAGTGGACAAGCTTGGCTCCACTATGATCAGGATCATTTGTACATGACTGCAAAAATAAAGGACGATGTTCATGCGGCATCGGCCTCCGGTGCTGATATATGGAATAATGACAGCATCCAGTTTGCCTTGTCTCCTGGAATTCCTGGGGAAAGCCGGGGCTGGTATGAGTATGGTATATCGGATACGCCGAATGGTCCGCAAATTTATCGCTGGACGACGATGGGAGGATTGCCGGCAGGGCCGCTGCAAAATGGTGAAGCAGCTGTAACAAGGGATGAGGAGCATAAGCTGACGATCTATAAGCTTGCTCTGCCTTGGTCGGAGCTGACGCCGATACAGCCCCAGCGCGGTGATGTTATGAGCTTCTCACTGCTCGTGAATGAGAATGACGGCAAGGGAAGAAGAGGCTGGTTGGAATGGGGCTCTGGAATTGGCAATGAGAAACGGCCAAGTATGTTCCGGTCGATGCAGTGGATGTATAATCAGGCAGCTCCATCCGTCTATGAAGCAACTTATACCGTCAAATCAGGTGAAGAAGTGCAAGGAACGCTGCGAGCGGAGCATGCAGAAGGGGCAAAGCTGACATTTGAAATTGTTGCAAACGGCAAGAAAGGTACAGCCGAGCTTGTCGCTACTGGTGAGGGCAAATTTGTCTACAGAGCGGATGCCACCGCAGCGGGAGAAGATGCTTTTACGTTCCGAGTATTTGATGGATACGAATATTCTAATATTGCGACAGTAAAGGTCAACATTGAAGAAAATACCGTTACACCTCCTTATCAGGGTGGAAATAATCATAGCCCAAGTCCAAATATCTCACTTACGGGTCAATTATATCTACCGGTAAAAGCTGCTGGGGAAGTAAGCCTAGGCACAATTGCGAAGCTGGTCATTTTTGAAGGCACGACAGACAAAGGCACGAAGTTGTCGCTGCTGGAGCTGGATGATAAAGAGAATATCGGCAACGCTGGTTTGTCACGGCAGCTTCTAAGCTCGCTTATCGAGGTACAAGGGGAGCCGGAAGTTAAGCTGCATAAGCCAGTGATACTTAGTCTTGCTTTCGACAAGAAGAAGCTGAAAGAATCGCAATATCCCTCTATATGGCAGTATGACGAGAAGCAAAAGAAATGGATTGAAGTCGGCGGGGAAGCTGTCGGTGACGTGATCAAGGCGGAGATTGGAAGTTTAGGTAAATTCGCTGTATTTTCCAAAGACGGAGGAGAGCCGAAGCAAGTTTTACTGACCGATATTAACGGGCATTGGGGACAAGCCTGGATCGAAAAGGCAGCGCAGCTAGGTATTATACAGGGCTATAGCGATCATACCTTCCAGCCGAATAAAACGGTAAGCCGTCAGGAGATGGTATATATGCTGGTGCATGCTCTTAAGCCGTCAAATGAAGCAACTGCGTCTGACTTTGCAGATCAAAAACAAATCGGCGTATGGGCAGCAACAGAGGTTGCGGCAGCTGTCGGAGAAGGATGGGTTACAGGCTTTGGGGACGGAAACTTCCGCCCTCAAGCCAATATGACTCGTGCCGAAGTGACAGCTATTATTGTTCGTGCAATGAATCTTCCGGTGAAACAGAACAGCAACGGGAATACCGGATTCTCGGATAACGAGAGCATCCCTGCCTGGGTCAAAGGTTATGCTGCAGCTGCGGCAGAGAACGGCCTGATTGAAGGCCGCGGAGGCAACCGTTTCGCCGCAGAAGGGATTGTCACTCGGGCTGAAGCGGCAGTGATCATCGTAAGATTGCTTGAAATGAATGAGAAGCTGCGGCAATAAAAGAAGGAAAGAAGCTGTTCATGACCGATTTGGTTCATGGACAGCTTCTTGTGCGTTTGGCAGAGTAAACGAATAGGAGTGAAAGGTCAATCTTCAACATTTGAGCCTTTTCATATCGTTATACTTTGTTATTTTTCCGATAGTCAGATGGACTTACTCCGACACGTGACGAGAAGATACGGCTGAGATAATATCCGTTGTCATAACCGCACTGTACAGCAATTTCCTGCAAAGTATAATCGCTTTCCATCAAAAGAGATTTTATTCGATTGATTCGTAAGGATGTGATGTACTCGCTAGGATTGACAGAAAAAGTTTGTTTAAACTTTCTCGTCAACTGCACAGCGCTTAAACCAAATTCAGCGGCTACTCTATTGATGTTGAAAGGTGTATAGGCGAGTGTTTGCAAACGCTCGAGTATGGCTTCAAGCATAGGATCTTCCGCGCTTGGCATGGATTCCTGAAATGGATTGAAGTGATCGCTGGCAAGCAGGAGGATATCGTGAATAATCGTGTTCTTCCAAAGCTGCGCTTGTTGATTCGAATGCCCCGATAGCTTACGAAGCATTCGAAGATTAGATTTTAGGCGATCCGGGTCCCCTATAATTACTTGGCCATGTGGATAGCTTTCTGTCGTTGTGTGAATGTTGGTGTTCGTTTCGGCTACATGAAACAAAATGAAATGAAAAGTTAACTTTTCAAGCGTTTCTCTATGGAATGCAATATGAGGAGGGCATATGACGATGCTGCCAAAGCTGGATTCCCCCTCTTGACCTTCAATTTGGAATGAAAATCGGCCACTTTCAGGTATGAACATAACCCAGTTGGCGTAAGTGTCCACGGAAAGCTGGAATCGATCGATATTTTGCCAATAGTTATAGTGTATTACAGTCGGTGTGTGCGACCATAGCGCGGGATGATCCATTCTTATAAACTCCTTGAAATAAAGTATATCCTTAAAGTAATTATAGTGCATTTTCTTATACTTTGAATAGCAATATATTTGAAATTGAAGATACACACAACTTATATTCAGGGGGAGATTGCCATGAGAAATGAGTTAGTGAAGACGGATATTACCGTAGTTGGAGCCGGATTGGCGGGCATCTGCGCGGCCATCGCCGCGGCAAGATTGGGCTTGAAAGTGGCGCTTGTTCATAACCGTCCAGTTCTGGGAGGCAATTCCAGCTCGGAGGTGAGAGTGTGGGTATGCGGTGCAACCGGTCATGGAGTAAATCGTTATGCCCGTGAGACAGGGATCATGGGAGAATTGTTCATCCAGAACCAGTACCGCAATCCCGAGGGGAATCCTTATTTGTGGGATTTGACATTGCTGGAAGCCGTTCGCGCGGAACCGAACATCAGCTTGTACTTGAACACAGACGTCCGGGAAGTCGAAGCGGATGGAGAGCTTGAAGAGCGAGTTATTCGTGCTGTTACCGGATGGATGATGGGCTCGGAGCGGCTTATTCGTTTCGAGAGCGAAGTGTTCCTCGATTGCACGGGAGATGGTTTGGTCGGTTTCCTAGCGGGAGCCGCCTATCGTCTAGGGCGTGAAGCACAGCACGAATACGAGGAAGATTGGGCGCCAGAGGTTGCAGACGACATTACGTTAGGCAGCACCCTGCTGTTCTACACGAAGGATACCGGCAAGCCGGTTCGTTTTGTCGCTCCGTCATTCGCTAAGGACATTTTGAAGACATCCATTCCGATCAAACGAGTCATACGCAGCGGCGATTCGGGCTGCCACTATTGGTGGATTGAATGGGGTGGAGAGCTGGATAGCGTTCATGAGAACGAGCGAATCCGCGATGAACTGTGGTCGGTCATATATGGGATATGGGACTATATCAAAAATTCAGGTCAATTCGATGCGGAGACGATGACGCTCGAATGGGTTGGCTCGATCCCGGGAAAGCGAGAGTACCGCCGCTTTATCGGCGACACGGTGTTGAATCAAAACGACATTATGGCGCAGCATCCATTCGACGACAGCATCGCCTTCGGTGGATGGTCGATCGACTTGCATCCCCCTCAAGGCATGTATGCATCTGAGAGTGGATCTAAGCATCTGCATGCGGATGGAATCTACCATATTCCGTTCAGCTCTTTGTATTCAAGAAACGTGAGCAATCTGTTATTTGCCGGACGGAACATCAGCGCGACGCATGTTGCTTTTGGCACGACGAGGGTAATGGCAACTTGCGCGGTAATTGGAGAAGCTGCTGGGGCAGGCGCCGCGTTATCCGTTATGAAAGGTGTTACCCCGCGCGAGCTGCGTGAGTACCATATTGCTGAACTTCAGCAGATCTTGCTTAAGAGTGATGCTTCAATCATCGGATTACGGAACATGGATGCATTGGACTTGGCTAGGAGAGGAACCATGAGCGCTTCGAGTACTTTAACGCGAATTTGCTTGGATCAGCCATCGGAGGCGTACCCCCTTGCAAAGGACGTCGGTTTGCTATTTCCAATTGAAGGTGAGATGGGACAGTTCGAGCTGCTGCTGTCGGCAAGCGGGGAAAGTGAGCTTACCGTTGAGCTGTGGGATACCGGACGTGCGGAAAACTACGTTCCGGCAACGTTGCGTCATAGTGTGAAGGTGAAAGTAAGCATGGGTGAGCGGCAATGGGTCGAGATTCCGCTCGTGCAGGGTAGCGATGAAGCGGCGAAAAATGCATTTCTCATCGTCCGCGCAAACGACCGAATCAGCTTGTTCAAGTCGGCTGTTCCGCTAACCGGCGTACTATCTTTCGAGAGCATGCATACTGAACACTCCAGTCGCGATGATGACGAGCGGTATACGCCTGTCACCGAATGGAGCATGAAGCGACTGGTTCGCGAGCCATTTTGTTTCTCGGCGGCAACGGGAGCCTATGCGGCGAACAAGGTAAACGATGGTTACGCAAGACCGTTCGGCGGACCGCATATTTGGGTATCGGAACCGCTGAAAGCCTGTGTTGACGAATGGATTGAGGTTGATTTAATCGAAGCGACGAATGTGTCCGAAATCCATGTGACCTTCAACGATGATGTAAACGAGGATTTAATTAACCTTCATCATCACGAAACGCCTTTTTTAGTTATTCCGGAGCTCGTCAAAGACTACCGAATTGAAGCTTGGGTAAACAACGGGTGGACTGTTTTGCATAGAGAAACAAATAACCGAATAAGAAAAAGAGTTCATTCCATAAATGAAGTACAAACCAATAAGTTAAGATTGGTTGTCGAAAGTACGAATGGCAGCCCCCGAGCGGAAATTGTGGAGATTAGAGTATACAGTTGTAAATGATAAGGTTTTTAATCTGGAAAAAAAGAGGGTGCCTTTGCCAATCTCATGGCATGAGGACATCCTCTTTCTGATTGTATTGTAAAAATGGGGGACAAGTCCCCACCAAAATAATGATTCAAGTAAACGATTAAATTTAAGAACTATTTTGAATACCGATTCGAACAAAAGTACTGCATTCAACGAACAAAACTCCCTCGTCGTGATAAACAAAGCCTCTAACGAAACAAATTTCCCACCCATCAGAAACAACTGTCCGTTTTTTCCGAGGACTCCTTTCGATACAATGAAAGCGTATACTATTCCGTAAAGGAGATTAGATATGAACTTTGATTTAAGTATAGTACCTTTCAGTCGAAGAGAATCGTTCCTAGCGGTCTCCATTTTGCCTAAAGCCAGAGATAGACAACAAGGCCTATATATGCGAACCGTGCGCGGTGGCGATGATAAATTTGGCGAAGCTTTCCATATCGATATGCTCGATGAAAGCGGCCAATCTGTATCTTTCCTGTCCAAAGCTTCCCCAGAGCGGATTCAGTTGACATCGGAACGCGGCTTAATGGCAGAAATTTGTATATCTGACAGCCGGACATTCCGTGTTCGCGCGAACGGCTGCGGAATTCGCTTGACCTTCCGTACGGCCGCTTATGATTATGCCTATCAAGCGTCACCTAGCAGTTGGGAAGTAAACAGCTTCACCCATGAATGCAGGTTCATGGTTACTGCGCTTGTTGGCGAGCTGCGAATGGAAGTCCCATGGGACAAAATCAAAAGCTCATATGTTATCGCAAATTTCTTGCCGGACAATAATACAGGTAAATTAGAATTTGCTATTGAAGAGTTTAGGACCATTTTGGAGCCGCGAATGGCTTGGGAACCTTTTGATGATGTCGTTAAGCAAGTGAAGGAAGAGTTTAATTTGTGGTTGGATAATAGTTTAACGTTGCCACTACGCTGGGAAGAAAGCCGAGTACTAGCCGCTTATATTACGTGGTCCTGCCTCGTTCCGGCAGAAGGCTGTCTCACTCGGCCAGCGATGTATATGTCAAAGAATTGGATGACGAACATTTGGAGCTGGGATCATTGCTTTAATGCGATGGCGCTTGTTCGTCATGACCCGAAGCTGGCATGGGATCAGTTTATGATTTTCTTTGACCGGCAGGATGAGAGTGGACTTATCCCGGATTTCATCAACGATAAATATGAGCTGTGGAATTGCAACAAACCGCCCATTCATGGATGGACGCTTGCTTGGATGATGGCACGAACGGACTTTATCAAGGAGGCGCAGCTTCAAGAGGTTTATGGCCCTTTGTCCAAATGGACAAAATGGTGGTTCAACTACCGCGATGGCGATAGCGATGGCATTCCGCAATACAATCATGGCAACGACTCCGGCTGGGATAACAGCACGGCGTTTAACAATGGCATTCCGGTAGAGAGCCCTGATTTAGCAGCTTTTCTTATTCTTCAAGCAGAGCTTTTAGCTGAAATTGCTGAACGGCTCGGTCATGTGGAAGAAGCAGTCGAATGGAGAAAGCTTGCTGAGGGAACAATGAAAAAAATGATCAGCCATTTTTGGAAAAATGGTCAGTTTACAGCCTGCCGATCAGGTACGCATGAGCTTTCCGAAGGAGACAGCCTATTATTGTTCGTTCCAATTATATTGGGCAAACGTCTACCTGAGCATATCCGCACTGCACTGCTAGAAGGGCTGCGTGATGAGAACAGATTCTTAACTGCTAATGGCTGGGCGACGGAGAGTGTGAATAGTCCTTTCTATAGTGCTGACGGGTATTGGCGCGGTCCAATCTGGGCGCCCTCGACGATGATACTGGTTGAAGGTGCTGCCGCAGCAGGAGATCTTGAGCTTGCTGAGATGGTCTCACGCCGGTTCTGCGCCATGCTGGATCGAAGCGGGATGGCCGAAAATTTCGATGCGATGACGGGTCAAGGTTTACGTGATCGAGCGTTTACATGGACGTCGAGCGTGTTCCTCATTTTGGGTAATGAGTATACAACCGAATGAATCACTGCACTTCCAATAAGCCAATAATAGGCTGACGGGAGGTGCTTTTGACGTTTATGGGAATAAGATCTATTTTGTGATTGGTGGGTTGTCGTCCACAGCATATTTGCTGGAATTGCTTCTCATTGTTCGGTAAAAGAGGTCCATGATACACTTCAAGTATTATGGAGTGGAGGAGGAAGGATGTAATTATGATGAATCATGTACTTAAGAAACTTAAACTTCCTCTTTTGTCTGGCTCTTACCGGAGCATACGAACCAAGCTGCTCTTCTGTTTTCTCATTGTGACCATTATTCCACTGCTTTCGCTTGGAGCTTTGTCTTATTACCAATCCGCGAAGGTCATTAATTCTCAGTTTGGCAAATATGGAGATAATGCAGTGGCTCAATTGGAACAGCAGATGAGCTCATATTTGAATCGAATGAATCAGACAACAGAAACTATTTATTCCTATTTGCTTGATCCTGCGCGCGTTGATCTAAGTGATCATGTACCGACTACGTATAAAGATATCATGGATAAAAATGATTTCGAAGCACTTTTGAAAGCGCTTAAATCCGATCGAACGATTGGAATCTATATTGTTACCAGTTCCGGCTATTATTATGGGGAAAATAATCTTGATGTATCCAAGCTCAGCCTTATTCCCGCATGGCAAGCCATGAACACTTCTTTTGGCGGCAAGTATTGGTTAGGATTTTACTCTCAGAACCATGCTATGGGCGAAACGATGGAGAACGGGATCTCATTGCTTGGCTTGGCAGTACCGGTGAATAGTCCTTACGGAGCGCTGCGAGGCAGTAAAATATTAATCGAAGAAAATGCCGAAGATCTGCTTCATATGTTCCAGCTGTTCGAGAATGATACGAAGGCACATCTCAAAATTGATGATCCACAGGGAAGGATTATCTATGAGACGGCAACCGCCTTCCAACCCAAAGAAAGTGACATCTTATGGACTAAAACTCTTGCTGTTAATGGGTGGAGCATTGAGGCAAGATTACCTGCTGCATCCTTTTATCGCTCTTCCGACATTATACGGTCGAATACCGTCATCGTCGCTTTTGGCTCCTGTCTGCTGGCCTTTGGACTCGCATACTTGTTCTCTTCCCGGTTTACCGCACGGATTCGCCGCCTTAAGGATGCGATGCAGAAGGTAAGCTTCGGAAAGCTGCATACGAGGACTCAGGTTGAATCCCATGACGAGCTAGGCATCCTGGATACGAGCTTTAATAATATGGTTAGCGGGATACAATCGTTAATTGGCGAAGTGGAACGGAGCGAGCGACTTAAGAAGGAGGCGGATCTTAAGGCTTTCCATTATCAAATTAATCCCCATTTACTGTTTAACACGCTTAATTCGATTCAATGGAAAGCGAGATTGCAAGGAGCAGAAGATATCCGTCAGATGCTGTATCACCTTACGATGGTACTTGAGGGTAATTTGGATATCTCACAGGAGTTGATTTCTATGGAACGTGAGCTTCGGATGATTGATCATTTTTTGAAAATTCAAGAAGTGCGCTACGGTTCCACGTTCGAGTATGAGCTGGAATGCGATGAGCAATTGAAACGCTATCTGATTCCTCGAATGACGCTGCAGCCATTGTTCGAAAATATTTTTTTCCATGGCTTCGAGGATGGCAAGGGTGTGATCCGTTTGACTGTACAGGAGAAAGGCAATCATTTATTGCTTAAGTTATCTGATAACGGAGCTGGCATTTCACCAGATAAGCTAAAGCTTCTATTACTGCCCAATATGACGAATCGCAAGGGCCGAGGAGGACTTGGGGTGCAAAATGCCGATCAGAAATTCAAACTGCATTTTGGCCTGCAGTATGGGTTAACCATACAATCGATTCAGGGTGAAGGGACTACGATCATCATTGAATGGCCCAAAAAGGAGGATAACCTGCATGGAAGCAACCAAGATGATTAAGGTGTTAATCGCAGATGACGAAAGTATTGTCCGCAAAGGACTTCGCTCAACCGTTCCTTGGGATAAATATGGAATGGAAGTGGTCGCTGACGCTCCAAACGGCCGCAAAGCCTGGGATGCTTTTCTTGAACATCAGCCTGAAGTTCTCATAACAGACATTGTCATGCCCGAGATGGATGGCATCGAATTATCACGGAAAGTAAAGGAGAAGGCTCCTCATACAAAAATAATTTTACTCAGCTGCCACCGGGATTTTGAATACGCGCAGCAGGGCATGAAGCTGGGCGCATCAGGTTATCTGCTCAAAACCGCCTTCGAGGACGAAGAGCTGGAAGGAATGCTGGCGAAGTTCCAGAGTGAACTGGGGGCGGCTTCGGAATCCGCGGTGCCTGAAGAAAATGGCATTGATCAAGGAGAACGCTTGAGCACCCTGTTGTACGCTTGGTTGAATGGACATAACCATAAATTTATTGGCGAGATGGAGAAACGCACTCGCGAGGAGTGGTCTTTCCATGGCGAGCCTGTCTATATCTATTTGGTCAAGACTTCAGGCTGCGAGTCATCCTGGCTTGATCTATTGAAGAAAGTGACATACGAGGATCAAAAAATTTGTGAAGGGACGATTATTCCTTATGGGGAGGAACGGTGCTACTGTATCGTCCCGCAATCTAAATTAAATGTCTTGGACATGCTGCTAGTGGAGCAAAAGAGCAAGAATACGAAGCTGCAGTGGGCCAAAAGAGGGCCGCTCATGCATGCGGATGAACGACTTCAAGCATGGTCAGCGCTTCATAAAGAAGCAGAACTGGAGAAAGCCCACAGCGTATCCGCGGTGGATTGGCCAGAGGCAATTTGGCGAGCAGTTAACTTGCTGCATGAGAACCCAGCGGCAGATTGGTCAGTCAGCGACGTGGCCAAACAGGTCGGCCTTAGCCGCAGCCATTTCTCGATCCTGTTCAAAAAAGCAGTAGGAGACAGCTTTGTCGCCTATCAGTATAAACGCAAGCTGAAACTCGCATATGTGTTATTGAAAGAAACGAACCTTACGATGCAGGACATAGCCGAGCGTACAGGGCTTGGCGATAGCAAATATTTCAGTAAATGGTTCAAGCGCTGCACGGGGCAAACGCCCAGCTACTACCGTACCCAACAAAAAGGCAGTACGCTCCAAACAGATATGCACCTTCTCAAGTAAATCGAACAAAACCACACCAACATTCGAATGTTTAACGGTTTTGTAGCGCTTTCATTTTTATTAAGATGAAAGCAGTTCAATTACGAAGTACTACACGGATAGGGGAGCTGCCAGAATGAAGAACAAAATTTCTCTTATTATTGTTACGACGGTTATGACTGTGACAATGCTTACAGCATGTTCAGGTAATAACGAAAGTACAAATGGCACGACAGCGAAGCCTGATAATGAAAAAGGTTCTACAGCTTTGAAAACGCTTCGATTCGCCACATGGGATACTGGGGATGCGCTCAAGATTGAGCAGGATATCGCTAAGAAGTTCGAAGCCAATCATCCAGGCACGAAGGTTCAGGTAGAGGCTTACGCAGATGGATTTGACCAAAAGCTGGCTGCAGGCTTCGGGGCTACAAATCCTCCCGATGTCATGTATATGTGGGATTTTCCAACCTATCACCAGTCGCTTGAGCCACTTAACAGCTATGCAGACAGCGATGCGGACCTGAAAAAGGATGACTTCTACAGCGGCCTATTTAATTACGCGACAATTGACAACAACCTTTATGGCATTCCGGCAGGCTTCACGACACGTGTTGTTTACTACAACAAGAAAATGTTTGATGATGCGAAGATTCCTTATCCGAAGGATGGCTGGACATGGGATGAGTTTCAAGAAATCTCCAAGCAACTGACGGACAAAACGAAGAAGCAATATGGCTTCGGAGTTCGGGCTGAGAATGACACTTATGATCTGCAAGGGTTTGTATGGAGCAATGGCAGCTCCTATATATCGGATGACGGTAAAACAATAGAAGGTTACATGAACAGCAGCGAAACAGCAGGTGTGATTCAAATGTTTGGCGACATGTTAAAGGACGGCTCTGCCGTGCTTGCAGGTGGTAAAGGTCAACAAAGCGGCGAGGATATTTTTAAAGCTGGCAAAATCGCCATGTGGGAGAGCGGAATTTGGCCGCTCGAATCTTTCAAGCAAGCTGGCATTGATGTAGGCACCGTGGAGATGCCAGCATTTCCAGGCAAGCAAGTTAAAGGCGTTGTCGCAGAATCTGCGCTGTCCATTGCGAAGGATTCCAAGCAAAAGGATTTGGCTTGGGAATTTATCAAATATTATGTATCGAATGAAGCGATCAAGATGCGCGTAGCTGATTTGCCAGTAAGATTAAGCGTCGTGGAGGAGCTCAAAAAAGATCAAGATCCTCTGTACAAGCCGTACTATACGATGCTTGAACGTTCTGATAATACACCGGCTTTCCTGCTTAACGCAAAGTGGAATGAAGTGAATAGACAGCTTTCCGCGGCAGTAGAAGCAGTTATGCATGGCAGTAATGCGCAGGAAGCATTGAATCAGGCGGTAAAAGATAGCGAGCGTTACTTGAAATAACATTATAGCTGCAGAAAGAAGGTTAGGAGATGGCTCAGACCTACCCACAGACAGCAGGAAAACATTCAGCCAGCCTGAAACGCAGATGGGGTGGGGCTGTGCCCTACCTCTTCATTTTTCCATGGATCTTTGGATTCCTCGTTTTCACTTTGGGACCGTTGTTGTTTTCACTTATTATTTCTTTTTTTGATTGGCCGATCGTGGGCAAGGTGCAATTTATTGGATTTGGCAATTATGTAGAAATGTTTACAGATGATCCGTTGTTTTGGAAGTCATTCGGCGTCACGATTAAGTTTGCAGCGCTATTTGTTCCGCTCAATATTGCAGTTGGGTTGGGACTTGCGATTCTTCTTAACCAGAAGACACGGGGCAGTGCGATTTTTCGAACAGCATTTTATTTGCCTTCTGTCATCTCAGGTGTAGCTTTAGCAATGATCTGGTCTTGGGTGTACAGCGGTGATTACGGCATATTGAATTATTTTCTGTCACTCGTCGGTGTACAAGGCCCGGACTGGCTGAATGAAACACAGTGGTCTCTCGTAGCCATGGTTGTCGCAAGCCTATGGGGACAAGGCGCAATGATGCTCGTCTTTCTCGCTGGGCTCAAAGGGATTCCAAAGGATCTTTATGAATCCGCATCAATTGATGGGGCGGGTATGATCAGGCAGTTCATCAGCGTAACGATTCCGCTGCTAACGCCGACGATTTTGTTCAACCTAATTACTTCTATTATAGCGGCGTTTCAACAGCTCACTCTCGCGTTATTGCTCACGGGCGGAGGCCCTATGAAATCTACGTACTTCTATGCGATGTACATGTATGAGAATGCGTTCAAGTTTTTCAAAATGGGCTACTCTGCTGCAAACGCATGGTTTATGTTTCTTATTGTGCTCACATTGACTTTTTTTGTATTCAAGTCGTCAGAGGCTTGGGTGTTCTATGAAGGCGAAATGAAACGTTTGCCGGAGAAGAAATTGAAGTCCAGTGGAAAGGGGAGATCCGTATGAGGCGGATCATCGTTTATACGCTGCTGATCTTCTGCTCGCTGATGTTCGCTGCCCCGTTATTTTGGGCGTTAACGACCGCTCTTAAGTCGCAGACGGAGCTGTATCTTTTTCCGCCAAAATGGATTCCTTCGGTTTGGAAATTCAGCAACTTTGCGGAAGCATGGACGACGCAGCCTTTTAACTTATTTCTGAAAAATACGCTAATCGTAACTTCGTTGTCTACGATTGGCCAGTTGATATCCTGTACTCTAGTAGCTTACGGGTTCGCGAGATTTGTTTTTAAGGGACGCAATCTACTTTTCCTAGTTGTACTAGCGACGATGATGGTTCCTTGGGAAGTGACAATGATTCCGCAGTATATGGAGTTCAACTATTTGGGATGGATTAATACGCTTAAACCGCTTATCGTACCTTCTTGGTTCGGTTCAGCTTACTTTATATTTTTGCTGAGGCAGTTTATTCTTACGATTCCGCGTGAGCTTGATGAGGCGGCAACTATAGATGGGGCGAGCAAATTTGGAATTCTTGTGCGGATTATAGTGCCGCTCATGGGACCTTCGCTCATTTTAGTCGCTGTGTTTCAAATTATGAGCTGCTGGAATGATTATCTGGGGCCGCTTATTTTCCTTAATGATCAGTCGAAGTACACACTGACGCTCGGATTAGCACAGTTCAAGGGCATGTTCGGCGTCGATATGCAGTCGATTATGGCGATTACTTGCCTCATCTCGATTCCTCCGCTCGCTGTATTTTTTTTCGCACAGCGTTATATTGTCGGTGGAATAGCAGGTACGGGGATTAAGGGATAGGCAGCATGAATAGGTAGAGTGATAGAGATAGGTTTAGGAGAGGAGCGGCATCGATGCGAAACGAGAAAATAGAACGCGATTGGGATAACCTTGCCATACTTGCACGTGGCCGTGCGAAAAGCCGATCATATTTCATCCCGTATTCCGATCGTGCTGGAGCTTTGAGCTATGACCGAGGGAGCTCCCCTTGGTTCCGCTCATTAAATGGCAGTTGGAAGTTTCATTATGCGAAGGGGCCTGAGTGGGCACCGGATGGATTTTATGAAGACCATTATGATACATCTAGCTGGGATGATATTCAGGTTCCAAGTCATTGGCAGCTGAAAGGTTATGGAAATCCGCATTATACAGACTTGTATTATCCATTCCCTGTTGATCCGCCCCATGTACCGAATGATAATCCAACAGGCAGCTATATACGAGAATTCGAGCTGCCTGCACATTGGGATGGAAGAAAGCTTGCCGTCAAGTTCGATGGCGTTGATAGTGCCTTTCATTTGTGGGTTAATGGGACATTCGTGGGATACAGCCAAGGAAGCCGATTGACATCAGAGTTTGATTTGACGCCTTATGCGAAGACGGGTATCAACCGTCTAGCTGTTCGTGTATACCAGTGGTCGGACGGCAGCTACTTGGAAGATCAGGATATGTGGTATATGAGCGGTATTTTTCGAGATGTATATTTGATTTCGGAGCCATCAGCGCTTCGTATTGTGGACTACCGAATCGTTACCGATTTGGATAGTGAATACTGCGATGCGATGTTATCGGTACATGTGGAACTGAGTGGAGAGGATCTGCAAGGCGAAGTTCGGCTGGAGCTGCTTGACCCTGAAAGCGCATTTGTTTGTTCAGCGATGAATCGAATTGCTTCTGCTGATGGTCAGACTTTCGTAGCAAGTTTCGCCATTCCAATTGTGAAGCCAGCCCTTTGGAGTGCGGAAGCTCCTGCTTTGTATCATCTGACAATTAGTATTGTGGATCAGAATGTACAAATGATCGAGACTGTTGCTCAGCGGGTGGGCTTCAGGAAGATAGAAGTAAAGAATGGCCAATTTCTGGTGAATGGCAAAGCCATTTTGCTCAAAGGTGTAAATCGTCATGACCATCACCCTGATACGGGACGAACAGTCACCCTATCAACGATGATCCAAGATGTGAAAATGATGAAACAGCATAACATTAATGCGGTTAGAACGGCACATTATCCGAATGATCCGAGATTTTATGATATTTGTGATGAATACGGTTTGTATGTTATGGAAGAAACGGACTTAGAGACACATGGCTTCGAGCTTTTGGGCAATATTGCTAAGCTAAGCGATGACCCAGCATGGCAGGAAGCGTATGTGGAGCGGATGAGGCGTATGGTGGAGAGGGATAAGAATCATCCTTCCATTCTGTTCTGGTCGCTCGGCAACGAGTCTGGCTTTGGCTGCAACTTCCGGGCAATGTCGGAATGGTGCAAACAAAACGATCCGACCCGCCTTATTCACTATGAAGAGGATCGTGAAGCAGAAGTGTGCGACATCGTGAGCACGATGTACTCCTCCGTAGAGAAGATGGAAGGTTTTGGACAGCTGCTTGATCATCCTAAGCCGCATATCCTATGTGAATTCGCTCATGCGATGGGTAATGGTCCAGGCGGTCTCAAACCCTATTTTGATACCTTTGATGCTTATCGAAGATTGCAGGGCGGCTTCGTATGGGAATGGATCGATCACGGCATTCGCAGGAAAACAGCCGATGGCAAAGTTGATTATGCTTATGGTGGAGACTATGGCGATGTTCCTAACAACAGCAATTTTGTTATTGATGGCCTTGTTCGTCCAGATCGAACGCCTTCTCCCGGACTCATTGAATATAAGAAGATTATCGAACCTGTCAGAGTCGACTATATAAATAATGATCGTATACGAATTACGAATCGGTATGACTTCCTAACGCTGGATCATCTATATGCAGATTGGAATGTGACAGTAGAAGGACGGACAGTCCAAAGCGGTGTACTATCGCTGCCAAGGATAGCACCCGGTGAAAGTGCAGAGCTTCGTATCCCTATGCGAAATGATTCGCAGTTGACCTTATCCGTGGAGGGAGCGGAGCGCTGGCTGAATATCAGCTTCTCGCTTGCAGCATCTTGCATGTGGGGAGAGAGAGGAGATGAGGTCGCATGGGCGCAGTTTGCCATTGAACCTGCGCGGAGCTGCTCAACAACCCGAGCTGACGGGGATTACGCCAATGATGGATTGACTTTAGCAGCACCTATGAGTCTACCTATTCCTAGCTTATCGTGCATGGAGGATGGACGACAGATTAGCATTGGGAATGATAATTTCAATTTGGTATTCGATTCACGGCAATCAGGGATCAGCTCACTCCGAATAAACGGACAAGAGTTAATAAATAAAGGGCCGCGACTCAACTTCTGGAGAGCCCCGATTGACAACGATATGTACGTCCTGCCCGATTGGCGCAAGGCGCATCTCGATAAGCTGACGGAACGAATCGATGATTGCCATTGGGAGCGATTGAATGAAGGGACGATTCGGATCAGCTGGTCCTCCCGAATTGCTCCGCCTGTCTATGATTGGGGCTTCCGCTGTGAAACGACTTACACTGTAACAGGCACAGGCTTAATCATTATTGATGTGCATGGCGTACCTGAAGGCAAGCCGCCTGCTATGCTTCCTAAGATTGGATTTCAATTGGAAATGCCGTCAGAAATGGATTCAGTCAAATGGTATGGCCGTGGTCCGGGAGAAAATTATTCCGACAGCAAGGAAGCAGGAAGATTTGGTGTGTATACCAAGTCAGTTGATGAACTATTTACCCCATATATCTATCCACAAGAGAACGGGAATCGTATGGATGTTCGCTTTGTATCTATTACAGATGGCAGTGGAATTGGGCTGCTGGCAGTAGGGGTAAAGGCACTCGAGTTCAGCGCTCGACGTTATACGGATGGCGACTTAGAAGCAGCGCAGCATGCGAGTGATCTTGTTCCACGGGATTTTATTACACTTAATTTGGATTATCGCCAGAATGGTCTTGGCAGCAATAGTTGTGGACCTTCTCAATCACTGGAAAACAAAGTTGCGGCAGAGGAATTCCGTTTCAGACTGCTGCTGAAGCCTTATCTTTCAGAAGATACGGCTCCCGAGAGGCTCAGCCATCACATGAGACAGGAAGCGAATCTACTACAACAGGAGGAGAAATAATGATGCTTCATACACAAGACATGCTTAATCTATCGGGAAAAGTAGCCGTAATCACCGGAGGCGCCTCTGGAATTGGACTTGCGACAGCTGAACTTCTTGCCAGCTTCGGTGCAGCAGCTATCCTTATTGACATTAATGAGGCGATGGGTGAACAGGCGGTTAAAGGAATAAGGGAAAAGGGAGGCCAAGCGAGCTTTCAGCGCTGTGATGTGACCTCTTCAGCAGATTGCCAGCGTGCAGCAGCAGAAATTGATTCTGCTTATGGCCGAGTAGATATCTTGTTCAACAATGCTGGCGTTATTCGTCGCAAGACTGTCGTGGAGCTGGAAGAACGCGACTGGGATCTCGTTTTGGATGTTTCTTTGAAGGGTGTCTATCTGCTCTCCAAATATATCATTCCTATCATGGAACGCAGCGGTGGAGGAAGTATCATTAATTCGGGTTCAGGCTGGGGTCTAAAAGGCGGAGATCGGGCTGCAGCTTATTGCGCAGCCAAGGCTGGTGTCGTGAATTTAACGAGAGCGATGGCTATCGATCACGGAATCGCCAATATACGTGTGAACTGCGTTTCACCTGGCGATACGGATACTCCTCTCCTGCGCGATGAAGCAAAGCAGCTGCAGCAGGACGAGGCAGCCTTCCTTGTCGCCTCTGCCAGCGGTCGTCCGCTTGAAAGGCTTGGAACGCCGCGTGATATTGCGAATGCGGTTCTGTTCTTAGCAAGCGATATGTCTTCTTGGGTAACAGGAAGCGTGCTCGTTGTGGATGGCGGCGGTATTGCATAGGAACGGCTACAGGATACAACTAATTCTGACAACGATGAATGGAGGCGTTTATTTTGCCTAAGAACAGAACGTATGCCCATCCTTATATACCGAATACTGTACCTGAAGTTCGCGAAGCGATGCTGAAGGAAATTGGACTCACCTCGATGGACCAGCTTCACGATGGCATACCAGAGAGCTTAAAGCTGAATCATGAGATGAACCTTCCTCCAGCGATGACGGAATATGAGCTGCGCCGTCATATCGATGGCCTGCTTGCAAAAAATAAGCATGGTGCAGCTTATCTGAATTTTTTAGGAGCAGGCTGCTGGCAGCATTTTATTCCAGCTGTCTGTGATGAGATCAATCAGCGTTCCGAATTTGTAACGGCTTATGCAGGTGAACCCTATGAAGATCATGGACGCTTCCAAACGTTGTTTGAGTATCAAAGTTTGATGGCTGAGCTAGTTGATATGGATGTTGTAAACGTCCCTACCTTTGACTGGGCGCAAGCTGCATCAACTTCGATTCGGATGGCAGGGCGCATGACAGGGCGTAAAGTTGCCTTGCTTCCAAGGTCGGTTGATCCTGATAAAGTGATGATCATCAACAATTATTGCACGCCTGTGATGGAGCTTCGATTCGTTGAAATCGACGAGGCAACGGGCAAAATGAGCTTAGATGATTTACGCAGCAAGCTATCGAGCGATATCGCTGCGGTTTACTTCGAGAATCCTGGTTATCTAGGTATTATCGAAGACCAAGGGCATGAAATATCAGAGCTTGCGCATTCGGTAGATGCGATTTCGATCGTTGGTGTTGATCCCATCTCTCTTGGCGTTCTTCAGCCGCCTAGCCAGTACGGCGCTGATATCGTATGCGGAGATTTGCAGCCTCTTGGAATGCATATGAATTATGGCGGGGGGCAAGCCGGTTTTATTGCGACCCGTGATGAAGAGAAGTATGTCATGGAGTATCCATCAAGATTGTTCGGCATTGTGCCTACTGAGGTAGAAGGCGAGTATGGCTTTGGCGATGTGGCATATGAGCGAACTTCCTTTGCGCTGCGTGAGAAAGGAAAGGAATCAGTTGGCACCCAAACTGCATTATGGGGAATAACAGCAGGTGTTTACTTGTCTTTGCTAGGACCGACCGGCATGCAAGAGGTCGGAGAGACGATCATGCAGAAGTCGCAATATGCAGCGAACAAGCTCTCAGCTATTCCAGGCGTTTCTCTTCGATTCGGAGAAGCAGCCTTCTTTAAAGAGTTTATTGTTGACTTTAATCATACTGGCTTAACGGTCGCTCAGATAAACGCTCAGCTCTTGGAAGCAGGAATTTTTGGAGGCAAAGATTTGTCGGCTGCCTTCCCGCAGTGGGGACAAACTGCACTGTACTGCGTGACGGAAATTCATTCGCAGCTTGATCTACATCGACTGGCAGACACGATTCAAACGATCGTTCGCAAATGAGGTTTGACTTATACAGAGGAAGGACGAAAGCGCCATGAAACGAATTCGCAGGAACCATAAAGTCCGAAATTTCCATCAAGCCAAATGGGATGAGCCGATCATATTTGAACTTCATCGTCAGGGCGAGCGCGGTGTCATTCCGCCTGGAACTGAGGCTGGGATTGTAGCTGAGGTAGGAGATGGTACCCGGCGCATACCTGCATCGATGCGTCGCAGCAATGCGCCGGAGCTTCCCGAGATTGGTCAAGCAAAAGTACTTCGCCATTATTTGCGCCTCTCGCAAGAGACACTGGGCTCCGATTTGAACGTTGAGATCGGTCAAGGTACTTGTACGATGAAATATATTCCGCGTATTAACGAGATGCTGATCCGCACGCCGCATATGACGGAGCTCCATCCGTTGCAGGATGCAGGTTCTGTTCAAGGCATATTAGAAATTTTCTATAAAATGGATCTGGCCATGCGTGAAATTAGCGGAATGGATGCCTTCTCGTTTCAGCCAAGCAGCGGGACGCAGGCTTTGCTCGCGATGGCTTCCATCGTTCGTGCATACCATGATTCGCGGGGCGAAGGAGATCAGCGGGATGAAATCATTACGACGATTTTCTCCCATCCTTCTCAAGCTGCGACAGCTGCAGTTAAAGGCTACAAAATCATTACGCTTCATCCGGACGAAGACGGATTCCCTGATTTGGAGAAGCTGAGAAATGCGATATCTGAGAGGACCGCTGGATTTGTCGTAGCAAATCCGGAAGATACCGGTATTTTCAATCACCGCATTCGCGATTTCACCGATTTGGTTCATGAAGCGGGCGGCATCTGCTTCTATGATCAAGCTAATGCTAATGGTTTGCTCGGTATTACCCGAGCGAAGGAAGCTGGCTTTGATATGTGTTTCTTCAACTTGCATAAAACCTTTGCTGCTCCTCATATGTGCGGCGGTCCAGCTACAGGTGCGCTAGGCGTGAGCGAAGCGCTTAAACCTTTCTTGCCGGGGCCGCTCGTTGATTATGTTGATGGCCAGTATGTATTAGCGAATCAGTCAGAAAGCAGTATTGGCAAAGTGCGCAGCTTCCATGGTGTTGCTCAAACGGTGCTTCGTTCTTATGCTTGGATCATGAGTCTAGGTCCAGATGGACTAAAGGATGTTGCACAGACTGCAGTTCTTAACAATAACTATCTGTATCACAAAATACTTCAAATTCGCGGTGCAAGTGCACCCTACATCAAAGGTCGCCGCCTAGAGCAGGTTCGTTACAGCTGGAAGCAGCTTACCGCGGAAACGGGTGTGACAACTGAGGATATTACTCGTCGCATGTGCGATTTTGGACTCCATTATTGGACTTCCCATCATCCGTATATCGTGAAGCAGCCATTCACCTTAGAGCCGACTGAGTCCTATTCCAAAGAAGATTTGGACGAATACATTCACGCGCTGGAGCATATTTCGAACGAAGCTTATACGCAGCCGGAAATTGTGAAATCAGCTCCGCATAGCAGCACCGTACACCGAAATGATGAATCATCCCTCGATGATCCGAAGCAATGGTGCATTACGTGGCGGGCTTATTTAAAAAAGACGCAACCTGAATAAATATTTCTAATTAATGACAACTATTATTTTACAAATGAAATCCGATGTCTTTCAAAAAGACATCGGATTTCTTTTTTATTATGCGTATTGTGAAGAAGGAAGATGCGCTAGTTGTACAATAGCGTTCCATACATTATTTTGCCAAGCTGCCAGCTGATTGTTTTTCTTTCCACATCATCGTAATGACAAGGCCAATCAACATGATGACAGCAGCAAAGAGATAAGGATAGTTGATGTTTACATCAAATAATATTCCGCCCAGCGCAGGTCCGACGATGTTGCCTAGGCTAGTATAGGTGGAGTTCATTCCAGCGATAAAGCCTTGTTCTTTCTCGGCTGTTTTGGATAAATAGGTTGTTAATGCTGGCCGCAGCAGGTCAAATGCGAGAAAGATAAAGGAAGTGACTAGCAAAACAGCTAAAAATCCGGAGATCATGGTGGATACTACTGCAAAAAATACGCCAGCAATCAAGCATATTTGTATAAGTTTCTTCTCTCCGAGTTTATCTACCATTTTACCAAACATAAAGACCTGAACGACAACGCCGAAGATTGCACTAATTGTAATAACGGCTGCAATATCTTGAGGAGTGAAACCAAATTTATGATCAGAAAAAAGACTGAATACTGTTTCATACGCTGATAAACCAAAGGCCAGTACAAACACGATTATAAAGGCGATAATGTATTGAGGTTGAAGCGATCGTTTCAAATCAGATACAAAGCTGGTCCCTTTTTTGAGCTGACTAATTTCTAGAAGTTCCTGTTTGGATAGCGGTTCTTTTAAAATAAACAGGGATGAAATACAGGTAATTAATGCGAAGCCAGCTGCAAAATAGAATGGAGCACGCACGCCCAGCTCAGCAATAAAACCTCCGATGCCAGGACCAATAATGAAACCGATACTAATCGCGGCAGAAATATAACCCATCGCTTTGGGCCTTTCCTCCACAGAGGTAATATCAGCAACAAAAGCGGTTACGGCGGGCATAATAAATGCACCACTAATACCTCCTAAAATTCTGGAAAAGTAAAGAACGGATACATGTGTGCCAAGTCCAAAGATTACCTCTGATATGCTGAAAAGGAATAAGCCGATAACGATCATTTTCTTCCTGCCGAATGTGTCAATCCACCGTCCTGCAAGGGGAGACATGAGTAATTGCGCAAACGCGAAGGCCGCCATAAGATAACCCATCGATTGGCCTGATAAATGCATAATATTCATAAAGGAAGGCATAACCGGGACGATTAGTCCCACGCCTAGAAAAACAATGAATATATTACTTAGTAGAATGAATAAGACGGTTTTTTGTTCTTTCAATGGTTTCTTCATGAAATAATACCTCTCTCTGTAAAATCATAGCTGTGAAATACCTCTCCAAAATACAGTCCATGAGGCATTTAATTTATCCTGTAGACGTTTTTCATTATTCCCATAAGCAAGCTCTAACATCATGGAATCAACAACACCTAAGAAAGCAAGCGTAGGGATGGAGGCTATATCTTCCCTAATGGCTTTCGCCGCGATCCAATCATGAAATTTGCCTTCGAGTACGGTTTGAATCTTATTTTCCGAGTCGAATACTTCCTCATTAATGGCTGGCGCCAAATGGAGAGGCGGAAAAAAAGACATACGCAGCCAAAACTTCAACTGCTCGCTCTGTTGAAACAAATCAATGACTAATTGCAGGTATCCAAATAAATCCTCTTTAGGATTTTGGGTACCCACTTTACTCAAATAGTTTAGTTTCGATGAGACCTCTGCTTCTTTAGCATCTTGTAATACTTGTAGAAATAGATCATCTTTTCCTTTGAAATGAGCATAGAGAGACTGTTTTTTCATCCCGACATTGTCGGCAATTTGAGACAGAGATGCACCCTCATACCCATGAATTGTGAAAAACTTTAAAGCAATGTCTTTAATTTCTTGGCTTTTCAATAAGTTCACCTCACATTAACGAACGTTCGTCAGTTATATTATCAAAAATTTTTTTCTTATGCAAATGAAAATTGGTTTGGCAGGTTAAAAAGCTGGTTTTGAATATAATAAGCTTATCTTCTTCTAAAGGATTGACAATCTGCTGCGTAGTAACTACAATGGTTACAACGGTGGTGATGCTAAGTGAAACAAATTAGTAGCAGATTTTCCATTGCTGTCCACATCCTTTCTCTAATCGCCGTCAGCTCCAATGATTGTACGGGTGATTATATTGCAGGCAGCGTGAATACGAATCCTGTCATTATCCGCAGAATTATGGGGATGCTCAAGAAGGCAGGTTTGGTGGATATTCGACCAGGAGTCGGGGGCGCTTCGTTGCTGAGAGATCGGGATGAGATCACACTTTTGGACGTTTACCGTGCCGTGGAAGTCATTGAGGATGGTCAACTGTTTAATTTTCATGATAATCCGAATCCAAAGTGTCCGGTTGGCCGAAACATTGAAGCAGCTCTTCGTTTGGAAATGAAGGAAGCTCAATCTGCGATGGAACAAAGGCTAGCTCAAGTAAACTTAAGCCAGCTCGCAGCTCATTTTGTGTAACAAAAAAGCTCATTGAGCTTTTTTTATGCCTAAGTTGTAACCGAAGTGGTTATAACTAAGGGGCAATCATAATACATTAAACTAAATGGAGGAATTACGATGAAAATTTTGGTAACAGGTGTAACAGGGAAATTGGGATCAATTGTAGTAGAGACTTTATTGGAGACTATACCGGCAGAGAATCTGGCTGTCAGCGTCCGCAATCCGGAGAAAGCCGAACACCTTCGTGCACGGGGCGTGGATGTACGTCATGGGGATTTTGACCAGCCACAAACGTTAGATAAAGCATTCGCGGGTATCGACCGTCTATTGATTGTGTCCACTGACGGCGATAACGAAACGAGAATTCGTCAGCATGCCGATGCCGTAGCAGCCGCTCAGCGTGCTAATGTTGGTTTCATTGCATATACCAGTGTAGGAAATGCAAGCGAGAGCTCGCTGTTTCTTGCGCCAGTACATCGTGCTGCAGAGGAAGCGATTAAGAACACTGGAATTCCTTATTCCTTCCTGCGCAATAACTGGTATTTGGAGAACGAAATCAGCAGCATTCAAGCGGTCTTTGGAGGTGCGCCTTGGCTGACATCAGCGGGATCAGGCAAAGTAGGCTGGGCAACGCGTCGCGATTATGCAGTGGCAGCTGCGGCGGTGCTCGCTGGCGAAGGCCACGAGAATACCGTTTATGAGTTGTCCGGCAAGCTTACGACGCAAGAAGAGCTGGTTTCCATTCTTGCCACTATCTTGGTACGGGAAATTCCTGTTCAACAAGTGGATGACACTACTTATGCCAGCATCATGAGCAGTGCAGGCGTACCTGAACCGGTTGTTCCTATTCTGGTTCAGATTCAAAGTGCGATTCGCGATGGAGCATTGGAAGTGGAAAGCAATGATTTTGAAAAGCTGCTTGGACGTCCAGTCACACCGCTCGAAGAGGCTCTCCGTCAAATCGTAAACGAAATTCAGTCATAATTAAGCGCGCAAATCAATTCTAGAGGTTGTCCCAGAAGGTCTTAAGTGACCGATGGGACTGCCTCTTTTTTATTAATTGCTAGTTTGAATAACAAATCAATGACAGCTATTGCTTCTTACTCCGTTTTCTATGATGCTTAATCACTGTAAGCACTAAAATCAGAAGAACGGGTAAGGTATAGGCAAGATTATTGAGCAGCGGCCATGTCACATTGACGAGCTCCTCCAATTGAGATTCCTTCGTATAGGTGGTTAACGACAGCATGAGGCAAATGAATGCTACGGGAAATACGACCAAGCGTTCATTTTTCAAGCCTAGAAGTTCTTTCAACATTTTGATCAGGATGAGCAGGAGAATAGAAGCTTTGAAATAAAAGCCGATGATGAGCGAGAATCCGATGATGGATTCAATTCGCTCGATCACCTCCTGAAACGATATTAGCCTGGCTAGTTGGTACAAAGAGTATTTCAAGTCACCGGACAGTGGTCCCAGTACCATAATGCTGCTTATGACCGAGAAAATTAGCGTCAAGGAATTGACTACAAGCGCAAAGTACATATGTTTGCGCAGCTGAGCGTTCTCATCCTTGCGTACAAACGATAAGATGACCGAAAATACGACCATCTCGGAGTAGGGAAAACCATAAACTACATAAGAGGCGTTCAGGATTGGTCCAATTCCATCTGGCATCACAGGGAGCAGATATTGCGGGTTGTACAGGTTTGAGACCAGAATCCAGATAAGAACAATACAGCCGAACATCAGAAACATTAATACAGCTGCCATCCGAGCAATGACTTCGATTCCGGCCATCGCTGTTACTCCGATCATAATGAAAAACAATGTGCTAACAGCATAGGTAGGGGTTTCTTTCATCATCGTATTCTTGAAGAAGATTCCGATTTCAATGACAACGCCCGAAATATTCCAAAGCAATACGAAGGTGAAAGGGATCAATACCAAAAAGGTAAGTCCCTTTCCCAGGACGGAGCGGCCTTGCTCAACCAACGAAAGTTCTGGGGCCAGCCGGTTTAAATAAAGGATAGCAGCCAGCAAAAGCATGCCTATCGCCGAGGCAACGAGTAGTGAGATCCATGCTCCGTTGCCTGCAATGTTCGTTAAGGGCGCAGGGACAATGACGATGGAGGAGCCTGTCATGAAAAAAAGGAACAGCATGGACATTTGAATCGAACTGATACGTTCTTTTTGTTTCATGGGGTCTCCTCCAAATTTTATAACACTCACGTATGCAAGGGATTGAGCCAACGAATGAAAAGTTTAGCCGGTTCGGTAAATAAATTGAAAATCATATCGAGGTTAGGCCATGGCTTGGCTATTAAAAATATAACTGTAAGATAGAGGAGCGGCGCCAACATCGTTATGTACACAAGCCGATCTCGTTTGCTTGCGGCTTTCACTTTTGGGATGTCATGGATCAGCATAGCGGATGCTAACAGCAGGACGCAGATGAATTTTCCTAACACATCTAGTGCTCCTTTTTCCCAAATATCGTACCTGCGTTCATGCCCGTACTTAACACATGAACTTGAACGTGGGTTTGGAATTGCATGTGAGCAAGCTTATCCTCCCAATTGGGTTCTAATTGTTTCCATAGTTTCGGGTTGTTCCGATAAATTTGATTGCCGATTCCGAGCACATCAACTTTTTTTGCCTTAAAGGTACGGATTGCATGCTGAATCTGATGTTCTACCTGCTCCTTAATCGTTTGTTCAAAACGCTCCATATCTTGCTTGGTCTTCAGGTCTGAGCATCGTAGTTCTCCGGTTGTACCTTCAATCGTAATATGGATGTCGACTGTTACATTCTCATTTGTTGCCTTCGAAACGATTTGACTGTTCAAATTGATTATTTCAAGCGATTCTTTGTTGTAGATCTGCTTCTTTGTTTCATGATTCATGCAAGGGAATTCAAATACCCCATACTTATATTTGTCTGTTAGCATCATCAGCGTTTCGGTATCTTTCTCCGTAAGAACCCCTACCATTCTCCCGTCTTGAATCAATGCGACCCCGGAAATTGACGCTTTATTATCCAAGCTATTTTTATGCAGGTAAGGCATAACAGAGGTTTTGGAGGGGCTGCTTAGCTGAATAGCGAGATCATATAGCGGAAGGTTAGACGTTTTCGCGGAATAGAGAGCTCCGGTCGTCTCCATCTTTCTATACTGTTGACCAATGGTCTGCTCGATAAACGGTTTAATATCCAGAAATGCCGCCGCCGATTTCTCAGCTATGATGGGAAGAATCGTGCCCCGTGGCTCTTGGTCTCTTGAGAAAAAGTCAAGCACTTCACGGATGTTCAGCGTTCTGGCTAAATTCTCTTCGATAATAATGACACGCATATGATCCCATTTGGCTTTACGTCCAAATTTTGCAGGGATCTCTCGCATCGCTTCAAAAAAGGTTTCTCCTGTTGTTCGAATATTAATTCCTTTCGCTGCTATACTCGTTGCTGGATCAGTTTGCATTTTGCTGGAAGGGTTATAAAAGTGAGTCGTAATATCGACAAAATCACCCTCGCCTCGATCAATCGATATCGCTTGCACATAGCCATACTCGTCCAGTTCATTATTATCCCAGCATCCAGTAATCAAGCAAAGAACAAGAATTGAAGCGAGAAAGGAGAGGAGTGGCTTCACTATGATTTCTTCCTTCCTGTAGATTTTTTATGTAGATGTCGACTCCTAGGCGAATGAACCAGCAATCTTCTTGGCAGCACGAAAACCGCATCTCGCAGCCTTTTCAAATCCAGTGGAGCAAACGAATCTAGATAAGGCTCACCTAAGGATCGTAGAGTCGCTAGATGAATGAAAATGAGAATTAAGCCGACCATGATGCCCAGCCCTCCAAACGTCGCTGCGAGAAACATTAACGGAAAGCGCAAAATCCGCAGTGCGATGGCCATGTTGTATTGAGGGAGCGCAAAGGAAGCGATGCCCGTCAAGGCAACGACAATGACCATGACCGGAGATGCAATCTGTGATTGAATCGCTGCTTGGCCGATAACAAGCGCACCAACTATGCTGACGGCCGAACCGATCGGCCGAGGCAGACGAATGCCGGCCTCCCGCAGCAGCTCAAAGAAAAACTCCATAATCAACGCCTCAATCATAGCCGGGAACGGGATTCCTTCCCGTGTATCTAAAATGGCTAGCAGGAGAACCGTCGGTATGAGTTCAGAGTGAAATGTTGATAACGCGATATAAGTGCTGGGCAGCATAAGCGCTATGAGGAACGCAGCCAGTCGAATCAATCGAATTAACGAAGAAAAAATCGTCCGATAGTAATAATCCTCGCTGTTTGTAAAAAACTCAATGAATTTTCCTGGACAGATAAGAACCGAAGGGCTTCCGTCCACTAACGCAATGATTTTGCCATCCAGCAAAGAAGTAACCGTCGTATCCGGGCGCTCCGTATACCGAACTTGCGGAAAAGGGGAGTAGTTGGAATCATTAACCCACTCTTCCAGATAGGAAATATCAATCATTTCTTCTTGATCTATACCCTCAATCTTTTGCTTAAACGCTTCTAATGTCTCCGGCTTTACGACGCCTTCCAAATAGCCATAGGACACTTTTCTGTGAACCTTCTCCCCGGATATAAAATACTCAAATTTAAGTTCGGGAGATTTCAGCAAGCTTCGAATGACACCGATGTTGCGATCCAAGCTTTCAATGAAGCTGACATGCGGGCCTTGAACGGTAGGCTCCGTAATGGGCTCTGAGGTTTGACGCTGCTCGACATCAAGGGCAAAATAGGCGATAGCTTTAGGCCATCCGTCAAAAAAAATGACAACTTTGCCGTCCAGAATGCCTCTGACGGCTTGTTCCATTTCGCTCATAAGCTCAACGTTAGGGGAAGCGATGCCATGATTCTCAAAATAATGGATAACATCTTTTATCGTTACCGTCTCGGCAGGACCAAGCTCATGCGGCACTAGATTTTGCAGCGTATCCTTTGCGAAATTCGTAACGGTCGTTTTAGTTAGCGTATCGAAATAGACGGTAAAGGCCGATTGCTCCAAGCCCTGTCCATAACTCCAACGATGTATTATCAAGTCTTTGCAGTTGGCAAAAAAACCTTCGAGCGAGTTCAAATTTTCTTCCAGATGGGGAGAAATGTTCGGGTAAGAAGGCTTGTCGGATGAAGTCTGATTAGGTGAAAAGTTGGGCGATTTCCGCATGCGAGTCTCCTATCCGAAGTGAAGTGTCGAATGATTACATCTTTTCCCTGTTGAGGGAAAGATATTCGGTTGTCATTGGATTGGGGCGGGAGGGCAGGAGCCAATGTCTATTCTGTTTACCTGTTATATTTTATTGCATGTATGAGATTGACGACTATAATAGGTTTAAAGAAGAGGGGATTGCAGCGAATGTATTCCTAGATTTATTACCGGGTCTAAACATCGTTGGAAGAAAGGCTGGCATGAGAGGGGACTGGCTATGTTTTATTCGTTAAAAAGTCGTTTGATTGCAATCTTTTGTTTACTATTTGTTCTATCCTTCGTCACACTGTCCATTCTTTTATTTAATGAGTCCCGTTCCATTATTCGCTCTTACATTGAATCTTCAGCATTGGAGAAAATGGATGAATACGGGTCTTACATTGATATGGTTCAAACACAAATCTATGATTTAGCCTCTATCGTTTTTAATAGCGATATTACGAATAATTGGGATGCAGTAGCGTCTGATTCCGCATCCACGGAGGGAGAAAAAAATCTTGCCCATTACCGAATGAGCCAGTTTTTGACGCAGACAACGAACAGTTATTCCAGTGTTTCTGGTGTCGCCGTCTATCGTCAGGATGGCATGTGGGTCAGCAGCGGCAATTTAGTTGTGTCTAACGATTCCTTTCTGAAGGAAAAGTGGTATCTCGATTTTAAAAACGAGGATGAATACTGGATTCCGGCTCATACGGATGTCGCAGAGCTGCGAAATAACAACAAACATCCGGTAATCAGTATGCTGATGCCGATCAGTTCATTTGAGCCTTCACTGACAAAAAGTGTGATGAAGATTAATGTAAGCGCTGACTATTTTCTGGAGCCGCTAGGCAGAATCCATCTTGGGGAGAGCGGAACAATCTATTTATTAGATCAGCATGGCAAACCAATGCTGTCCCAGAACGAATACGGAGCCCATTCGGAGATGGTACGGCAGGTTGACGATTTACGGACAGGCTGGAGGAAGCAGGGCGTCGTTTATTTAAATAATTTAAGCGGAGAAAAAGAAATTTTAGTATACAAAAAACTGCCGAAAACGAACTGGATGCTTGTTGGGTTTGTATCAGAGAAAGATTTGTATTCACAACTCTTTCGTCTGCGAAGCACGATTCTAATCGTTGCGGCTGTCTTGTTAATTGTGTCTTTGATACTGGCGACTTGGTTCTCGCATGGAATTACGAAGCCGCTTTCACGGCTGGTGCTCGCAATGCGGCATGTACAGAGAGGCGATTTTGTGCTTGCCGAGAGCCGTTTGGCGCCTGAGAAGAGGGTGCGCAATGAAGTGGGCTTCGCAACTGAAACGTTCCGCAACATGGTTACGAGACTGCGACAGCATATTAAAACCGAGTTCGAGCTTAAGCTGCTAAGGCAGCAAGCGGAATACAAAGCGCTGCTCATGCAAATTAATCCGCATTTTCTGTTCAATACACTGGAGCTCATGAGCAGCTTAGCCATACAGCGACGGACGGATGATACAGTCGAAGTTATAGAATCACTAGGGAAGATGATGCGTTTCTCTCTTAAAATTAGCGATGATCTCGTTCCGTTGGAAGAAGAGCTTGTTTATGTGCACTATTATTTGTCGATCTTAAAAATCCGCTTCGGTGATCAACTAAACATAACGATTGAGGAGGAAGGCGACCTTTTAAGATTATCGACAGTAAAATTTATTTTCCAGCCGTTGATAGAGAACGCCGTTAAATATAGCTTCATGCATCAATCCGAGGCAATCGTCCGCATTCGTGTAAGCCATGCTGCGGGAAGGGTTCATCTAATCGTGTCAGATAATGGACCGGGGATGACAAGTGAGCAGAAGAAGAAGCTGCTGGAGCGATCGGAATCGGTTCAGCTGGAGCAAATTCTTACTAGCCGGAGCAGCCAAATTGGACTAGGAAATGTTCTTGCACGCTGCCGTCTTTATTACGAATCGCTATTTGAGGTCCGCATCGATTCTACGCTTGGCGCGGGTACAACGATTGAGCTCATACTACCAGCACAGGAGGAACACCAGCATGTATAAAGTATTAATCGTGGATGATGAACCCGAGATCCGTCAGGGTCTAAAGCTTAAGGTGGACTGGGACAGTATTGGACTTATCATTGCAGGGGAATCCTCTAATGGCGTCGAAGCGCTCGAGAAGCTTTCAGCAGAGGCTATTGATATTGTTATTACAGATATGAACATGCCTGTGATGGACGGTATGTTATTTTTAGATTCCTGTCACGAGCAGTACCCATCCCTGCGTCTGATCGTCATTACAGGTTATGAGGATTTTCATTATGCGAAAGCAGCCATTCGCAATCAGGCTCGCGAGTATTTGTTAAAACCTGTTGCTAGAAAAGAATTGACCGACACACTTTCAAACGTAAAGAAGGAGCTGGACAAGGACAGGCAAAGCCATGATCAGGCGGCTATGACACAGTGGCGGCTCTCCCAATATTATAAGGAAATGAAAGAGCATTTTATCGTTCATCTCGTAAAGGAAGAGATTTTGCAGGAGAGTACTATAAAAGATCGTTCCCGATTATTTGAGCTGGATTCATGGGATAAACGTGAGGTTAGGTTTATTACGGCAGGGCTATGGGAGCGAGGGGAATCAAGCGCCTCGGTTGACCGTACGCCGGACAAGTTTCGATTGCCGTTCGATATCATATCAAGAGAATGCGCAGACAGGTTCCAAGGGAAGATGGAGGTATTTCGTGATACCAATTATCCTGGCCTCATGCATTTTGTAATCGCTGCGGATCATGAATTGGAGCGGGAATTTGCTGAGTTTCTGACTCAAAGCGTAAATAAGTACATGGCCTTTGAAATTAAAATCGGGACCAGTCAAACGGTAAGCAGATTTAAGCAGTGGAAAGAAGGTTATATTAGCTCTTTGCTGGCATGGAACATGCCATATGGCAAAGCTGCTGGTCTAGCTCCTGCTTCTGAGGGGCATACGGCTATACCTGAGCATACCATTAAGGTTATTGAGCGCTATTTAATTCGAGGAGAGCTTTCATCGTTTGAAGCAGCGATTAGACAAGAATTACAGCGCGGAATGAAATCGCAGCTTCGTTTTGTCAAATTGATTTTCCAGCTTTACTTAATGCTTGAGACCATTGCGCATGAATCGCAAATCGCTTTGGAGAGCGGCGAACAGCTTTGGCTAAGGCCGGAAATGACACTTAGTCTCGATACTGTAGAGAAAGCGGAGCGGTTTCTGATGCGTATTGCAGCTAAAATCGAGCGCAAGCGGCAAAGCGACTCTCAGGAAAGTGATCCATCCTTGATTTTGGCGGCTAAGCAGTTTATTGACGAGAACTATATGTATGAATTGAATTTGACGATGATTGCAGAGAAATACAATTATAATTCATCTTATTTCTCAGAAATGTTCAAAGCTAAAGTAGGCAAAACCTTTATTCACTACTTGAATGAAGTACGAATTGCTGAGGCTGTTCGGATGCTAAAAACAACAACGCTGAACCTATGGGATATTGCAGAGCTTACTGGTTTTTCCAATGCAAGTTATTTCAGCTCCAAATTTAAAAGGATGTACGGAATGACACCTTCGGATTATCGTCAGCAGCAATCGGAATTGAAATCTGAAAAAAATGATAGTGAACACCCAAAGAATTAGCATTCTATGTTCATAGCCCCTCCCTTATGATGGAACTACATCAATAAGAGAGGGGTATTCATGATGAGAAAAAGCCTTAAGCCGCTTAGCAATCAGCATAACTTAACCGCATATACCTTTTTGCTGCCATGGCTGATCGGGTTTTTCTGCCTGACGCTCGGTCCAATGCTTGGATCGTTTTATTTGTCGCTCACGAAGTATGATTTATTAACATCGCCAAAATGGATTGGTTTTTCAAATTATATTAACATTTTTAAAGATGACGAAACCTTCTCGAATTCCTTGTGGCTTACAATCAAATACGTGTTCATTTCCGTCCCGCTGCGTCTTGCTTTCGCGCTGATGGTCGCTATGGTTCTAAACAAAGGTATTCGAGTGCTAGGCATTTACCGCACCGTATACTATATCCCTTCGTTGCTCGGGGGCAGTGTCGCTATTGCGATTGTATGGAGACAGATTTTTGATGGCAGCGGCCTTGTGAATCAATTTCTTGGCTGGTTCGGCATTCAAGGACCTTCATGGATTTCCCATCCGAGCTACATTGTTTATACCATTATTTCATTGTCCGTATGGCAATTTGGTTCAGCGATGGTAATCTTCCTTGCAGGTCTTAAACAAGTGCCACTTGATCTGTATGAAGCAGCTCAAGTGGATGGAGCAGGCAAAGCTCGTCAATTTTTTCGCATTACGCTTCCCATGATTTCTCCCGTTATTTTTTTTAATCTCGTGATGAGCATTATTAATTCATTTCAAGCGTTTACACCTGCATTTGTCATTGGCGACGGCCGTGGAGGCCCGCTTGATGCGACCATGTTCTACACCCTGTACTTGTATATGAAAGGCTTCTCGTTCTTCGATATGGGTTATGCATCCGCGTTAGCCTGGATTATGCTGCTGATCATCGGGGCGTTTACAGCCATTATTTTTGCAACATCGAAATATTGGGTATTTTACGGTGACAGCAAGGAAGGGAGGTAAAGCAGCTATGCAAGTGAGAAAGTTAAATGGATTAACTAAACATACGATCATTATCATCTTTGGCATTGCGATGCTTTACCCGGTACTATGGTTAATAAGCAGTTCTTTTAAGCCTAATGAGCTGATCTTTACACAGCCGGGATTATGGTCAAGCTCATTCACTCTGGATAATTATATTAACGGCTGGCGCGGCTTTCAGGGAATCGCATTTAGTAAGTTTTTTGCAAACTCATGGCTGATATCGATTCTAAGCGTGCTTGGCAATGTGATTACCTGCTCCTTAGCAGCCTTTGCGTTCGCGCGGTTGAATTTCAAGTTTCAGAAGCTTTGGTTTTCGTTAATGCTGGTGACGATTATGCTTCCCTATCATGTGACGCTTGTTCCGCAATACGTCATCTATAATGAGCTACAATGGATCAATACGTATTTTCCGCTGGTTCTGCCAAAATGGCTGGCGCATGATTCCTTTTTTATTCTCATGATGGTGCAGTTTATCCGCGGAATTCCGAGAGAGCTGGATGAAAGTGCGACGATTGACGGCTGCAGTCCGCGGCAAATTTATTTCCGCATTATCATTCCGCTCTTAGTACCCGCTTTGATATCCGCCGCTATTTTCACTTTTATTTGGTCATGGGACGATTTTTTCAGCCAGATGATCTACTTGAGTGATATTAAGCTGTTTACAGTGCAGCTGGGAATTCGTTCTTTATTTGATCCTACGGGTCAATCGGATTGGGGCGCGTTGCTTGCCATGTCGGCATTGTCGCTTGTGCCAATAACGCTGATATTCCTTATTTTTCAACGCTATTTCTTGGATGGCATCGCAACTACCGGTTTGAAATGAGATTGTGTTTTCTTGCTCGATAACCGAAAAAATTGATAATGAATACCCGAAGGAATGAAATTCCGTATAAACGGAAATCAGGGTAGCATCATAAGTGAAAGCGAATTCATAATAGGGTATTGGGGGAAATCAAAATGAAACAGCGGTTGCTTATTTTGGCTTTAGGAATGTTAATGGTGTTCACTGCGGCATGCTCAGGTGGTACGGGCAGTGGAGCATCAAGCAATGAAAAAGAGAAAAACGGAAATGAGTCAAGTGAAGCAAAACAAGTAGAACTGCGCATTATGTGGTGGGGAGATCAAAAGAGGGCGGATATTACAAACGAGGCGTTGAAAATTTTCCAAGAGAAAAACCCCTCCATTAAGGTTGTTGGCGAGTTTGCTCCATCCACTGGTTATTTCGATAAGCTTAATACGCAGCTTGCTTCCGGCACGGCGCCAGACATTTTTTTCTTAGGAGGAAATGTGGTCGATTATGCGAATAAGGAAGTACTTCTTGATCTTTCTCCATATGTGGATAAAGAGCTTAATTTAAGCGATATGGATCAATCGATGATTCAATATGGCACGATCGGCGGCAAGCTTCTTCATATTTCTGCTGGTGCTAATGCACGCGGAGTCGTTGTGAATAAGACGATGTTCGAGAAAGCTAGCCTTCCCGTACCTGAGGATGGTTGGAATTGGGAAGACTTTGCACGAATCAGCAAAGAAATCTCGGACAAACTGGGCAGCGGTGTCTATGGTACTTACAACATGTCCATTGATGGAATGGATATCGGTCTGAAGCAGCAAGGTAAACAGCTTTATGATATGGATAAAGGGACGCTGGGCTTCGAAGAGGCTGACGTATTAAGTTGGTTCCAATATTGGGATGAAACGATGAAAGCCGGCGGTGTTGTCCCATCCGAGCTGCAAGTATCCAATCCTCCCGGCGATACGAGTAAGTCATTAGTCGTCACAGGAAAAGTAGCAATGAGCTTAATTCCGTCCAATCAATTGGCAGCTTTGCAAGGACTTACGCAAGATGAGCTGATTATGGTACAGCTGCCGCGCGGTGAGAAGGGAACCGGCGTAGTGTTCGAGTCAAGCCAAGGTTTGTCGGGTTATGCCAAGACCAAGCATCCAAACGAGGTAGCGACGTTGTTGAGTTTCTTCATTAATGATCCCGATGTTGCTAAATTGTTAGGCAATGATCGCGGTGTACCAGTAGTTGCGGCTAACCGCAAGCTCCTTGAAACTAGCGCGAACAGCGTAGAGAAAATTGTTTATGACTACACGAGCCGTGTTTCAGAAGCGACAAACAAGGAGCCGTTTGCGGTCAGCTACAATCCTCCGGGCTTCTCTGAATATTCCAAGCTTGCCGAATCAACGATGTATGAAATTGGTTTCGGACGCAAGAGCGTAGAAGTGGCTGTTAAGGACTTCTATAATGGCACTCTGAAAATATTCAAAAACAATCAATAGTTTCCTATGAGTTGGGATTAGCAATGCATGAATAGACAGGCTGCCTCGCGGCAGTCTGTTTTTAAATTTAGTGGAGATAACAATTATATCGGAAAAGCGAGGCGATTAGGATGAGCGAATCATTGCTGAAGCAGCTTCGGGAGCTGTCTATAGATGAGAAGATTGGCGAGTTGAAGAAACCATCTCACATAAATAGCCTTGAGGAATGGAAGCAATCCGGCATTCGTTTTACAACACGTTCAGGCAAGCTTGAGCAGGTTTATTATGCAGCAGTGCGCAAGCTGCTCGATTGTATTGTTCCTACGGGCGGCGAAGAGCCGATTTTGCAAGAAGGAGGAATCTATCTCGGCTGTTGGCTGGAAAGTACAGGAACGATTAATGCTGAGCTGCTTTCTCGCTTTATTCCATCCGTATCGGATGCAACTTTCCGCTCGTTTGCCGTGCACCAGCGTGAGGATGGTTTGTTGCCATATAAGGTAACGGAGCATGGTCCTGCATTTCGGCAGATTCAGCTGGTGACGCCGCTTGCACGCAGTATATGGAACCACTATAAGCTGAATCAAGCGGGGAAGCTGTTTTTGCAAACGATGTATACTGCGATGGCAAGCTACGATGAGTGGCTGGTTCAGTACCGAAATACCCGTGGAACAGGTTGTGTAGAGGCATTCAGTACTTTTGACACGGGGCATGATCTTTCACCGCGGTTCTGGCATGTCCCTGACACCCCTCATCTTAATGATGCAGCGGAAATGAATCCTGATTCTCCGATTTTACCCTTTTTGGCGCCGGATTTAACCGCAAACGTATATTGTCAACGTCTTTACTTGGCTCGAATTGCAGAGGAGCTTGAGCTTCCTAGCAAGCAGCACTGGCTAGCGAAAGCCGAAGAGAGCTTAACGAGTTTGTATCGTTATTGCTTTGATGAAGAGGATCATTTCTTCTATGATCGAGACCGAAATGATGAGCTTGTGCGAGTACAATCGGATGTGCTGCTGCGCGTAATGGCATGCGAAGTAGGGGATCAGGCTTTTTTTGATACGATGCTTAGACGTTATTTATTGAATACAAGCAAATTTTTTGCCAAATATCCATTTACTTCGATGGCTATGGACGATCCGCGTTTTGATCCGTTCTCTAGCTACAACAGCTGGGGAGGCGCATCGAACTTCCTTAGCTTGATTCGCGCACCTCATGCTTTCGAGCATCATGGACGGCACGTTGAACTCACTTGGGTGATGTACCCGATCTTAGCTTCATTTACCAAAGCAACCCGCTTTGCACAGGCGGTTAGCCCGTGGACTGGAGATGAGGGATTTACTGAGGCGTATTCACCATCGATATTGTGCCTGTTAGATTATGTAGAGCGTTTATGCGGAATTTTGCCTACACCAGATGGCGAGCTATGGTTTACGGGACTTGTACCCTACAATATGGATCATGGAGAAGAGATTACCGGTGAGACAGGCTACAGCCGAATCGTGGATGGTGTTACCTATGAACTGTTAAATATGCAGGCGGGGTCGGAGCTGTATCGAAATGGAGAAATCTTCATCCGCTTTCCAAGCGGCATTCGCGTGATTACCGATCGCGAGGGTCAAATGAAGGGAATCATTGGAATGAGTGTACGTGAGATTCAGGGTGTAATTATTTATAATAATCAAGAGATTCCTTTTCATGTGAAAGGTAATGAGTATTTGACCTTTGAGAACGGCAAGTTTAGCGTGGAGCGTGCAATTGGCGTCGTAAATCCGACTTACCGTTAAATGCATGGTTGAAAAGTGAATGATTTATGTAGACTCTCCATTGTGCAACAAAAAACAAGCCTTGAACCCGTATGGGCTCAAGGCTTGTTTCGTTATTGAGGCAGCTGTGACAGACGACGTTCCCTTATCAGCACGATAGACATAATCGTTATTGAAATAGATACTAGCGCAATTGGAATGACGAATATGGATGGATCGTAGCCTTCGATGAATAATGGTAACAAATATCCGATTAATGATGCCGTTAGTGAAATGAAAACGTACAAGCTTGCGCCGAATCCGGTCCGGCCTGCGAACATGCGCTGCACATACCCCATCGCTACTCCGTACAAGATGGATACAAAAAAAGAATAAATCGGCTGAATGAGGAAAAAAACGATCAATGGCGAGCGCAAGGCATAAATCGTATAAGTAATAAGCGCCCCAAAGCCGCCGATTAAAATAATTATTTTGCTGCCGTATTTCGCCGCCCAATAACCGGCGATGGTCATGAACAACAGCTCGAATACGGCTTGGGAGCTCCAAATATAAGACATATATTCCGGCTTGCCGAACAACGTTTTAACGACAAGCGGCAAGTACAATCCGCGAATGGCATCTGCGCATGCAAGCAGCAGCAGAGCAATTAGCATAATGAGGGAAAAAGGCTCGCTCGCTCCCATATTAGCTTGTTTTTTCTCTTCAGAGTGTTCCCGGTAGAACAACAGCAGGATAACGAGCATTGCGTAACCTGCAAAGTTGCCCCATAATACACCTTGAAACGTAGCAATCAAATACAAATTCGCTCCTGCCAGCAAACCGCAAAAAAATCCAACACTATACCCTGCGCGCAGCCAAATTTGTGCCATCTCCACAATATCTCCGGCAAGTCTAGCAAAGTGATTTCGAGATATAGCGAACAATTGTCCCATAATGAGTCCGGACGGAGCGCTCACAACACACATGCCGATCAGCGCCTGGACATAACCTTCTGCATTCATGTAAATTATCAAACCGACGAGACATAACAAAGCAGCGGCAATGACCAGTCTTTTTCTGCTGCGCAGCTTATCACTTAAAAGTCCAACTGTAATCGTAGTTCCCATATTGAGCAGCAGTGACACAACGAAGATCGATACGACTTCATTCTTTGAAAGTCCGATGCTCTCACTTAAATAGATAGCATTCATCGGTGCTAGAATGCCCATGCCGATGCCATAACAAAATAAGGTGAAAAGCATCCTACCTGCACCATCCACCTGCAAAAAACGTTTCATATCTGCGGCAATACGCATCTTCAACCTGCTCCATTCTCCTCATGATCTTTCCAAATTCTAACAAAGTGTAGCTCACTTTTCTCTTGTTGTCTAGAAGAAAACGGTGGTTTTATGCAGACCATGAATGAATTACTTTGGCCGCGTTCTTACGGAGAACGATGGGAAATGTAAGCTTTGTAGCACTTTTTGGATTTGCCGAGTGGACGCGGATTCTTTTTAACAACATTTTGGACTGGTTGAAGAAGAAAAGTGTCAACCTGCAAGTCGTATTTCATCGGTCGGTCACTATTAAATGTGACCAAACACAATCTGCTACACTTTACACATAGGAGAGATTATATAGTAGGCGGATTGTATCCGTGTTTATTTTGTTAACAAACCATAGCGTGCTTATATTAGCGCAAACTAGGGATATGTGTTTTTACGAATGGTGGTACCTGTCTAACGATCCGTTGCGTGCTTATATTAGCGAAAACTGGGGTTATGTGTTTTTACGAATGGTAGCACCTGTCTAACGAACCGTAGCGTGCTTATATTGGAGAAAACTAAGGTTTATTTGTTTTTACGAATGGTGGCACCTGTCTAACGAACCGTACTATGCTTATATTGGAGAAAACTAAGGTTTTTTTATTTTAACGAACACCATTGGCGTTATCGACCCATATTCAGCGCAAAATGAGCTGTTTTACTCGAAATAACGATTGTGAGGTTCGTAAGAACAATAAGTTGCTACATTATAAGCAAATAAGCGTTACTTGATTCGTTAGCTCGGATGTCCACTAAAGTTGATTGCGGATGAGTACAGTAAGAAGTTGGAGATACGAGTTATTGAGTTCTTAAGTAGCCTATCTAATGATGTTGATTGCTGCTGAGTACAGTAAGAAGTTGGAGATACGAGTTATTGAGTTCTTAAGTAGCTTATCTAATGATGTTGATTGCTGCTGAGTACAGTAAGAAGTTGGAGATATGAGTTACTGAGTTCTTAAGTAGCTTAATTAATGACGTTTATTGCGTTTGAGTACAGTAAGAAGTTGGAGATTCGAGTTACAGAGTTCTTAAGTAGCTAATCTAATGACGTTGATTGCTGCTGAGTATGAGTACAGTAAGAAGTTGGAGATATGAGTTACTGAGTTCTTAAGTAGCCTATCTAATGACGTTGATTGCTGCTGAGTATGAGTACAGTGAGAAGTTAAAGATACGAGTTACTGTGTTCTTAAGTAGCTATCTGATGACGTTGATTGCTGCTGAGTATGAGTACAGTAAGAAGTTAAAGATACGAGTTACTGAGTTCTTAAGTAGTTTATCTACTAACGTTGATTATGGCAGAGTACAGTATGTAACTGAAATTGACTAGATTATGGAGGATTCACATCGCATACTGAGCTGTAATTCATAGGTTGATGACCATTCCCTCTGTAATTACATGCCGAGTAAACGATGTAACCTTTTTAGTAAGGGGTGAACACTTAGCTTCACCCCTCTATATAAGATTGAAGAGTAAACGAATTGTATCAGTGAGATTTTTCTAACGAACTGTAGTGCGCTTATATTGGAGAAAACTACATTTTTATTATTTTAACGAACCCTATTGGTGTTATTGCGTCAGATTAAGTGGAATATGAGCAGTTTTACTCGAAATAACGATAGTGGAGTTCGTAAGAATAATTAGTCGTTACATTTTGGGCAAATAAGAGTTACTGGGTTCGTTAGCCATTTGTCTGATATCGTTGATTACTGCTGACCACAGCCAATAGCCGAGGATAAGAATTACTGGGTTCGTAAGCCGTATGTTCGATAACGTTGATTGCCGCTGACTACAGTTAATAGCTGGAGATCGACTAGCTTGTGAAGAATTCGCCGTGCATGCTGGTCGGTTATTGCTAGATGGGACCCGAGTTCCGATGGTGAAAATGGACGAAATAGTCGCCTTGCATACCGGAATGTTTCTGCCTCTAGCCAAGTCAAATCACAAGGGGCATCCATAGCGATAAACTTCCCAATAAAAGAAAGAACGAGCTGCTCGCAGCGCTTCGGTTCATCGATAATGGACAAATAGGCGATCGGTAAAAATACCCAATCATCAAGCGCTAATAAACAATGCCGCCAACATAAGTCCTTAAACCGTCTAACATCCAAGTCTCTTGCGTGAGGTCCATAACCTTGTATTTCAATCCCTCCCTTAACATCACCGCTAGGCATATAAGCTAGATCCAAATAACGAAATCCATTGTTGAAATCACGAACTTCCCATTCAGGATAAAGATGGTTGAAATTTTTTACAGCAGGAAACCACACGGAACGTAAAAATTCAATAGTACCATGGCCAAGTCCTTTCTCGAGTAATTCCCGTCTTCTATGATTTTGTTCTTGGGAAATGGCTAAATGCATCCATTCCTCATAAGCTTGTTCAAATCTTGACATCGCAATTTTCATCCTCTCAATCATTGGTGGTAAAAACGAAAAAGCCGCTTCAACACATGTTCACCCATAAAGGTGCAGAATGTGCCAAAGCGGCGTGTGCTTCACGACCAGCGTTATACAGATAGTATAACGATAATTCATTTGATTTCAATAATCTTTTTTCGCCAGAGCGAGTTCAACCGATAACTTGCTCTCACCCATCAAACCGAAGTTAAAAGAATCAAAGAAAAATGGGAAGTTGATTAGTGATGACAATTTTGGAGACAGAAGCGAAAGTGCTGTTGAACGGCAAGTAGTAGATCAGTTTCTAAGCTAGGATAAAAAGTGAGGGCTTTTTAACACGTAATCCTCATTCGAGTTTTCTAGCTGAAGTGGAAATTGTAGCAGGGGACTTATGTGAGACAAGTACACTTGTTAAAGAACGATGTGTCATACAAGGGATGCATTAATTATAACCGGTGCACATCATTCTATTAAAAAATCGTAGTATTATCATTTAAGCACTGATCAGGGCAGAAAAATGAATACTATTCTGTAACAAAACACCTTTGCTATTTGTCATATAAGCAAAAACATGAGGTGATCATAATGAATGAGCGAAAAACAGCCTATGACGCAGTCATTATTGGCGGCGGTTTGTCTGGTCTGACAGCTTCTATTTATTTGGCTAAAGCAGGATTATGCGTGCTGCTAGTCGAAAAGTCCAATCGATTGGGCGGAAGGGCATTAACGGTGAAAAAGAAAGGAGTTTATCTCAACCTGGGTGTTCATGCTTTCTATCAGGATGGGGTAGGCGAGGAAGTGCTAAAAGAGCTTGATGTTAAGCTAAAAGGAGCCAATCCACCGCCATCAGTGGCCGCAATTTGGAACAATCAAGTGTTTCCTTTGCCGACTGGACCCATTCAATTGCTGACATCTAAATTGTTCTCGTTTACTGGGAAAATAGAGCTAGCACGGTTTATGATGAAATTAGCTAAAATCGATACAACGAAACTCGAAAGGGTAACATTCCGAGAATGGGCTGAAAAGGAAGTTCAAGATCCGATGATTAGGCATGTTATTTATTCGATTTGCCGGACGAACACCTTTGTGCCGCACCCAGAGCTGCTAATAGCCTCAATTGCTGTGACAGCTATATGTTGAATTGAAGCCGTTATTATTTTCGCTCGCTTATCAAATGATGGGCAGTGTCGCGGATGCGGAAGATATTGTTCAGGACGCGTTTATCTCTTTGCATGAAGATCAGTCTGATCATATCCAGTTTATTAAAGCTTATATGTGCAAAGTAGTTACGAATAAATGCCTGAATAAGTTGAAATCGACAAGCAGGCAGCGGGAATTGTATGTGGGACCGTGGCTGCCAGAGCCTCTCGTTACGAGTGGTGTTAACTCAAACGATCCGCTCCAACTATACATTTCGAAGGAAATGTTGTCTACCGCATACTTGCTGTTATTGCAGCAGCTGACCGCCGTAGAGCGTGTTGTTTTTCTACTAAGGGAGTTGTTTCATTACCCATTTCAAGATATTGCCGCTATTCTCGATAAGAGCAGCGGAAACTGTAGGCAAATTTTTTATAGGGCAAAAAAAAGCATAGGGTCCTCTTCCAGCAGTAAATTGGCTCCGCAGGAGATTGCTAGTCCTATGATGGAGGAATTCATAAACGCGATCATTTCTGGCAATATCAATCGCATGCTGGCGATTCTTTCCACGGAAACAGTATTGTATACGGATGGATGCGGCAAAACAAATGCGGCCCTGCGTCCGATTGTGGGGCAAAATCTTATTATCCGTTATTTTACGGCGATTAGGCCGGAAGTTCCTTCAGATTTCACTTGTGATGTTGTTGAACTAAATGGAAATAGCGGCATTGTGATTAAGTCTGGCGAGCTTACGTTTTCGGTTATTACCTTTCGTATCAAAGACAACGTCATTTCGGACATTTATATCGTCATGAATCCAGAGAAACTGCGCCATTTTAATAGATAGAAAATAAATAAATAAATAAATAAATAAAACAACCATAGCAGCAGAGATGCAGTTATGGTTGTTTTGGCTCGTATTAGACCAAGAAATATCGAATCAAGCCTAAGAGGGCGAAGCAGAATAAAACTGTACCAGAACCAATACCTGTAATTGCACTATGGGCTATCTTAAGCTTTGGAGATATGATTAACGTACTGATGGAAACGGCAACCAACAACGCAGCAAGTACATATAAACTGGGATCATTGAAAACATGTTTCAAACTAATAAAATGAATACCAACAATAAAGGCAATCCAAGGGGAAACGTATTTGCTGCGTTTTGTTTTTATAAATACAAAAGCACCCGCACCAGCCAAAATAATCTCAGTGTATACCGAAATCAAATAGTTTTTGAAAGATAATTGATTAGACAAAGCGGAGGGTGCGTCCCAGTTCGTTATACTAAGGTAGACGCCTGCCAAGCATACTAGAAGTGCAATTCCAGAAGCTATGCCAATGTATTTGCGCCAACACGCTCTAGGATTTTCTTGTGCCCAGCCAAACCAACTGAAACTAAACAAACCAAATATTGCTGCATACATGGTGTAATCTCGAAGATAATCCATACAAACCCTCCTAATGGATAACTGTTTTATTTGGATTCCTTTTCCATTATACCATCAGAGCATTTTTTTAGATTAAAAGGTTTTCGGTTTTACGGCATTGAAAATAAGTAAAGTGCTGGGAATACACGGTAATTCATGATAGTATCTATAGTACACAAACCTAATTAAACTCAAATCAAATATATAGGAGGAATGTACATGTCTAATACCACAAATGAAACATCGGTTGAAGCTTTATTTAAGAACTTTGTCTCCAAAAATTTGCAGGTTGCCAATCGTATTGTGATGGCGCCAATGACAAGAGGATACTCCCCAAATGGAGTTCCAGGGGCTGATGTTGCGGCTTATTATCGTCGGCGGGCGGAGAATGGCGTTGGCCTTATCGTTACCGAAGGAACCGTAATCGATCATAAGGCTGCTGCTGCAAGTCCGAATTGGCCTCACTTTCATGGGGAGGCTGCGCTGAGCGGCTGGTCCAACGTGGTAAAAGAAGTACATGAAGCCGGCGGTAAAATTATTCCGCAGCTATGGCATGTTGGGTTAACGCGCAAAATTGGCGACCTCCCCAATAACGAAGCATTGCCAATTGGTCCTTCGGGACTCAATCTATCAGGTGAGAAAATAACGGAGCCTCTAACGGAGAAAGAGATTGGGGATGTTATCGCAGCTTACGCACAGTCAGCGGCAGATGCAGCACGAATCGGCTTTGATGGTATTGAGCTTCATGGCGCGCATGGTTATTTGATCGATCAGTTCTTCTGGGGCCAAACAAATAAACGGACTGATCGCTATGGTGGCGACCTTGCAGTGAGGACACGTTTCGCTGTTGAGATTGTTGAAGCATGCCGTCGTGCAGTCGGAAGAGATTTCCCAATCGTATTCCGATTCTCACAATGGAAGGCAGGTCATTATGATGCCAAATTGACGGAAACGCCTCAGCAGCTTTTGCAATTTTTGACGCCGCTTGCTGATGCGGGAGTGGATGTCTTTCATTGTTCAACACGGCGATATTGGGAGCCGGAGTTCGAGGATTCTCAACTAAATCTGGCAGGATGGACGAAGAAGCTGACAGGAAAACCAACGATAACTGTAGGCTCAGTTGGGCTGGATAATGAATTTAGAAGCAGCAGCGGGGACGCTGCGAAGCCGGCCATTTTGAACAGCTTAATTGAAAGACTAGAAAAGGAAGAGTTTGATCTGGTAGCCATAGGCCGTGCACTGCTTGCTGATCCAGAATGGGCAGCCAAAATACGCGACAATCGAACAGATGAGCTGCTGAGCTATGACGCAGGCGCTACAAAAACTTTATATTAATGTTGTACACGATAGAAGAGGAGCCTGCAATTAGGCTCCTCTTCTTCTTTATGAACTAACTGACAGAGTAACTCACTCATTTATTCGCTTGAGACAATCTCTCCTCCTCCAGATCACCCCATCGTGTTTTAGCCTGCCATTGGTTTCTTAGAAGAAATACGAATACTTGCAAATAAACTCATAAGTATTAACAAAAGATTAAATCCCATTGTTACAATCAATCCCGATTGCATCGTCATTCCGGCAGCCTGACTAACGACAAGGATAGCACCGCCTATACCGATGACCACACCCGGTGTGAAAGAATCTGCAAATTGCAAATTAGCGGACGTCTCGCCAGCTCCGTCTTCACTAGTATGGGCAAATGCAACCGCACCGCTCGTTGGATGGGATAATCCCATTCCAATTCCTGCAATGATTTGCCCCATTACGGCCAAGGCAACCGTTACGTTTGGAATCCAAACGACTAAAGCAAAACCTATTGTGAGCAGCAGCACTCCTAAAATAATTCTTCTGTTGCGCCCACGACCCTGGTCTTCTGTATCCCAGCGCCCTTGCAAATAAGCAAAGAGACACCAGCTAAGCGCCGCGCTGGCAACAATTAATCCGGCATGAGCGGGATTAATGCCTTTAATATCGATTAGAGCTAACACAAGAAAATTTTGTGTACTGACATATGCGGCGAAGAAAAGTCCACGTGTTGCTAGAATAGCTGGCATGCCTCTTCGGAAGAGTAGAGTGCCCGTAGGCAGCAGCTTGCGCAGTGGATATGACATGACGGCTAAGCCGGCAATACTTAATACAGCTCCTGTAATTTTGGGCAGCATGCCAAGTCCAACGAGGAAAATACCAGTACCTATTGTTAAAAATAAAGCCATCCACGTAGCGGCGGCACCATTACCCTCCCTTGTACCTTGAACCTTCAATTTTCTAAAAGCCGGCAAGCTAAGAATGGCTGACAAAACGATAATCGGCAATATGCCCCAGAATACAAAACGCCAAGACCACTGTTCTGCAATCAAACCGGCAACGAATGGACCGAGCATAGACGGAAGGACGTAGGCTGTACCGAATGCACCGAGTATTTTGGAACGCAATTCATCGGGATAGCTTAAGGAGATAGCGGTGTATACACAAGTCATCATCGCACCAGCACCAAGGCCTTGCAGCGCTCGCGCCGCAATCATAACGTACATATCGCTGGCAGCAGCCGCAGCAATCAGACCCGCAATAAACAAAACAAGTGCAATCGTAAACGGTCCTGCTGGCCCTTTTTTATCAATAATTCGACCGACAACCAGGGTGCCAACAATCTGAGCAAGCAGATAAGTGCTGAATATCCAGCCAAAGAGATGAATGCCATTCAAATCACCGGCAATGGAAGGAGCGATCGTGGTTACGGCTAAGCCTTCAAATCCTACTGCCATCACTGACAAAATAATTCCTATCGATAGTGCAAAGTAACGTGGACTGAAAATGCTTTGATGATTCGGCATTGCCTGTAACCTCCAACAAAATTTTTTATGTATACGCCATATCCGGATACTTAGTAAACATATTTCTTTATAAAGTTTAGGCTACAGTTCAGCTTTGACTTTGTCAACATTTTTATTTAAAATATAGAGAGTGATATAGAGTCAGTTGCCTCAAAAGGAGGTCCTTATAATGAGCGGAAGTCAAACGAACAAAGATTCCTCAACGAAGACGCGAAGAGGAATCGTTAATCTGCTGAAGCAGCAGGGTGGGATGGATGTTATGGCATTAGCCTCAGAGTTTCTATTGTCTGGAATGGCTATTCGCCAGCATTTAAATGCACTGAAAGAAGAAGGCTTAGTTACGTATGAAGAAGAAGCCCGTCCGATGGGACGACCGGCCAAGCTATGGAGATTAACGCCTGAAGCTGATCGATTTTTTCCGAGCGGGTATTCGGAATTGTCAGTTAGTCTGCTTCAATCTATGAGAGAGGCTTTCGGAATCGAGGGGCTGGATAAGCTGCTGGCAGTACGAAATAAAAAAATGCTGGAGCAATACCTTTTCCAACTTGGCGGGGAACCTCATCTAATTGGAAAATTGGAGAAACTGGCTGATATTCGCACAAAAGAAGGTTATATGGCTGATATCAAGGATCTAGGCGATGGAAGCCTTTTGTTTATAGAGAAGCATTGTCCAATCTGTGAAGCTGCTGCTGCTTGTGCCGGGTTATGTAAAAATGAGTTAAGCCTCTTTCAATCCGTGCTAGGCAGTGAAGTTCAGATCGAACGCGTAGAGCATATTTTGTCAGGCGGAAGAAACTGTGTTTATAAGGTTATGGAACAAAATAGTTAGCTATAAAGTACTTTGAATCCTGTATTATTAGTAGCACTTTAAATAAATTAGACATATTGAAGGCTGCCGAGAGTTTCTCGACAGCCTAATTACGCCAGAGGAAAATTTTTTTTTATTTAAAAAGTGATGGATTCACCATCAATAGGTACTAAAATATGTTTTGAAAGTTCCTTTTCATCAAGGAATGCTTGTAATTCTCTTCGAGTTAATAAGCAGTGATTGAGTGCTTCCATATGTGAAACGATAATGGTTGATTGCGGAGCTGCCATATAGGTTTGATAAATGTCTTCTTTTGTCATAATGATCGGATCGCCTTGAAGAAATTGTGCAGCCCCTCCATTTACAATGATGACTTCAGGATGATGCAGTCTGATGCTGTCCTCAACATCATTGCACCATATCGTATCTCCTGCAAGATAAAGTGTTTTTTCATCCGGATGGTTAAAGACAACACCAGAAACCTCGCCCATCATCTTTCCAATTTCGCCAATACCATGTTTTCCCTTTGTTCTAGTTAAGCTAATGCCTTCTATATACGAAATACGATCTATCGATTGTACATTTTGAAAACCTGCTTTTCGGATGACTGCGACATCATCTTCAGACTGTGCAATTATAGGAATAGTTTTCGGCAATGCTTCGATCGCCGCGGCGTCAAAATGATCAGGATGTAAATGAGTGACAATAACGACATCTACATCTACGATCTCTTCGATTGAAATGGGGAGATCTACTGTTTGGTTAAATGTATCCTGATTCAACGTATTTGGAAACGGAGGATTTGCCCCCTTTTTCGCCAAGAATGGATCAATCAAAAAGGTTTTATTTGCAATCCACTCCTTTATAAATATTTATACAAAAGGCACGGAACATAAGCCCTATTTGGCCTATATTGAGAAACAACAGCAGTACATCTTAAACAACTTCAAAATCAGTGGAGATGGTTGTTATCTTTTGGAGTGCAGATTTCCATCCAACCATGAGCTGGATCTATTTTTAACCGAATTAAATAATCATGTTAATTATAAGCTGTCTATTGTAATTAGTAAGTGAAAGGATTGAGCTGCTTTTTTTTACGTTTAGAATTATAAGATGAAAAGCTATGAAATACTCTGATCGTATCATAGCCTTAAGTTTATGACATAGCTCTAAAACAGACCCTAATTCAAATGGCGGTCAGTTAGAAAGTCCTTATTTTCTGCAATCGGCAGAGAAATAGGGGCTTTTTTTGGTGACTTGCTTTTAAGTGGGATGTTTCATTTCTGTGAATTTAAGGTCAGTGATAGAATTTTAGCGCTCGATAAAACGTAAGATTTAAACTGCGGATCATTTTTTGTTTAAATTCAGTTTACAAAGGTACGTTACCATCACGTTATCAACAGTTGTATAGGAGGAATTACAATGGTTCATGTAAATAAGAAGAAAATAGAGCCAAACCACGGTGATTGGGCTGTCGAAGCGAACGGACTCGTAAAAACCTTTGGTGAAAATCGGGCTGTGGATGGCGTGAATATGAATGTACGCGCTGGTTCAATTTACGGTGTGCTTGGTCCGAATGGAGCTGGCAAAACCACAACGATTAGTATGCTTGCAACCTTGCTTCGACCAGACGCAGGCTCGGCGCGCATCTTCGGGCACGATGTAGTAAAGGAATCGCAGATTGTTCGTCAATTAATTGGGGTAACCGGCCAGTACGCATCGGTTGATGAATCTCTAAGCGCTACAGAAAACCTGGTTATCTTCTCTAGGCTGCTAGGGCTCGGGCGTTCAGAAGCGAAGCGTAAAGCAGATGATTTGCTTGAGGAGTTTGGTTTGACGGAAGCAGCGAAGCGGCCGTTGAAAAACTTTTCTGGCGGCATGCGCCGCCGCTTGGATTTGGCAGCGAGTCTTATCGCACAGCCGCCGCTTATCTTCTTGGATGAGCCGACTACAGGGCTCGACCCGCGTACGCGTGCTCAAATGTGGGATACGATTCGCCGGCTAGTGAAGACGGGGTCGACCGTGCTGTTAACGACACAGTACCTCGATGAGGCGGATCAATTGGCTGATAGAATCGCAGTTATCGATCGCGGTCGGGTAGTGGCAGAGGGCACGGTGGATGAACTGAAAGCTTCAGTAGGTACCTCCTCATTGCAATTAAGAGTACAAAACCCGCTGGACATCGAAGCAGCTCGTCAAACGGTTGAACATGTGCTGAAAACACAATCAATTGTGTTATATGAAGCTGGAATGATTACGGCCCCTATGGCGGATGCCGATTTGGTCACAGATCTGCTTATCGCACTGCGTGAGAGAGGTATTCATTTGGCAGAAATGAGCGTACAAAAACCTACCCTTGATGAGGTGTTCCTCACAATCACAGGTCATGGTGTTAAAGAGGACGCTGCACTAGCGTCCGATGTATCCAATAAAGCGGAGGCGGTAAAAGTATGAAAAGCACTTCCATTCAATCAGGATTTGATCGTGAGCTGAAAAACCACACGAGCTTTGGTCAAACCATTCGTAATTCATTAACGATGGCTTATCGCGGCCTGCTTAAAATTCGTCGCACACCTGAGCAATTGTTTGATGTTACACTTCAGCCAATCATCTTTACTTTAATGTTTACCTATATTTTTGGCGGTGCCATCTCAGGTGACGTAATCAGTTATTTGCCCGTCATCATTCCCGGCATTCTCGTGCAGACTGTAATTACGACCTCAGTTGTTACTGGCGTTCAATTGCGTGAGGACATGGACAAAGGTGTATTTGATCGGTTCAAGTCATTGCCAATCTCACGAATTGCTCCGTTAGCTGGAGCTTTGCTTGCAGACACCATTAGGTACACTATTGCTACTGTACTCACTTTAACTATGGGATACATTATGGGCTATCGTCCTGATGGAGGCCTTGACCATGTGGCCATCGCTGCTCTACTTGTGATCTTCTGTTCTTGGTCAATCAGCTGGATCTTCGCTTTCTTCGGCGTCATTGCCCGTACTGCCTCAAGCGTACAAGGGATATCGATGATTGTGCTGTTTCCGCTGACGTTTCTTTCCAATGCCTTTGTGCCGGTTGATACAATGCCGAAATGGCTTCAATGGTTTGTCAACATCAATCCGGTCTCCCATCTTGTCAGTGCCGTCCGTGATTTGACCAACTCTGGAACGGTAGGCTGGGATTTGGCTATCTCTCTGATCGGAGCAATTGTGATCGTAGCGATCTTTGCACCGATTACGGTTCGCGCCTATATGCGCCGGACATAATGAACAGCGTGGAGTTTGATTGATGCAAGCGCCAAGCTCCACCAATCGCTCTAATTAAAACGGCAGAAATGCCGTTTTTTTGTTTTATTTTTTTATAGCGAGTTCTAGTAAAATTCGCAAATTTCCATAATATGCTATGATTATTGGTAGAAAAGTATAGATGATACCATGAATGAAGCAGCCATTTGGAAAGGAAAGATGACATCAATGAAGTATGGGAAATTAATCGGAGAAGGCAATACCGCATCGGTATATGAATGGGAAGAAGGGACAGTGCTTAAGCTTTTCGTGCACGGTTATCCAAAAAGTGATGTGGAAAGAGAGTTTAGAAACGCACAAGCCATTAATGATATGAACTTCGCAAAACCAAAGGCATATGAAATGATTAGTTGTGAAGAGCGAATGGGTATTATTTATGACAAAGCGGAGGGCGAATCACTGCTCGATTGGGTTTTGAAAACAGGTGATCTCCATGGATGCGCGGAGCATATGTCCAAGCTTCATAAGTCGATTTTACAGAACAGAGTTAGCACTAGCAATGTGCCGGATTACAAATCATTTTTAAAATACAATATAATAAATGCGTCATCGGCTAATGCAATGGAACAAGAAGGCGTATTGCAAAAATGGAGTGAATTGAAGGATGGAGACACACTTTGTCATGGTGATTTTCATCCAGGCAATATACTATTATTCAATGGTCAGACAAAAGTTATCGATTTCATGAATGTGTGTCACGGACATTTTTTATATGATGTTGCAAGAACTGTATTTTTGGTAGAGTATACACCCGTGCCTGAAGGTACAGAGGATATAGAGGTGGTCAGGGGATTAAAGAGAACATTGGCAGATTTGTATCTTGTCCAAATGGATGTTACCCGAGAAGTGATACAAGACTATTTATCGGTAATCATTGCGGCTAGAGTCGGAGAATGTCCTGACGAACCCCGCTGGAGAACAACAGTAAATAGCGGCTAAAGCGGAGAAAGAAAAAGACAGCCTCCAGTTGAATGGAATGCTGTCTTTTTTTTGCAGCTATGCACTAGTGATTGAAGGCTTGCTCTTTTTGCTTGTTCAAGGCGATGAAAGCAGTAAATAACAGAAGGATGATTCCAGTAAAGATGAACCCTTCGATAATGTTGAAAGGAAGCCATCCCAGAACGGATGAGCCTGCAACCACACCAAGAGAGAAGAAGGCGTAGAAATATCCATAAGCTTTCCCGCGAAGCTCTGCTGGCGTAGCTCTAATGAGCATCGTATTGATGGATGGGAACAAGAAAGCAAAGCCGATACCATATAGTCCTAAAACAAAATAAAGTCCTAATGTCGTTGACGATTGGCTAATAAGCAGCTGACTTAATCCCATTAAACCCATGCCTAATGCCATCGTTCGTGATGGGGAAACGCGATCGAATATACGGTTTGTAGGAAGTACAAACATGAGAACAGCGATGATCCCAAAAGTGCTCATTAGCGTACCGCTTAGTTTCGAATCATATCCAAGCGTTTGAACATGCAGCGGCAACAAATAAGCGATTACGCCTTGAGAGAACATTAAGAAAAAGGCACCGCCATAAGCTTTTACAACACCTGCATTAAAGAATGAGCCTGCTGCTTGTTCGATCGTTTTTTCTTTTTCTTTCTTCAATGGTTTGTACTTGCTTAGAAAAATTGCAGACAAAATGGCGAGTGCAAATCCTAATACAGCTACACAAGTAAAAACGAAGGGTACGGAAGTTTTGCTTGCCATAATTCCGCTGAAAGCAGGTCCAATAATGGCGGCTAATCCAACAAATGTACCCGTGAAGGCAACTTTTTTCCCTTGCTCATTATTTATCGTAGTATTTGCAGAGAAAGTAAACGCAGCTGGAACAATTAATCCGGCCACAAAACCATGAATGATTCGTACGATTATTAATACGACTGGAGAGTCAACGAATTGATATAGCAGCAATGCGCTGCTTGTCAGAAGCAAACCGATCATTAGTATTTTGAACGGCCCTACCTTATCCGTCATAATACCTGACAATATGTTGCCAAACGTATTGGTTAATGAATAAAGCCCAACAACAATGCCTACAATAAACGAGCTTGCACCAACGGAAGCGGCAAAAGTACTCATAACCGGCAGCTGTGCAAATAAATCAATAAAAGAGAAAAAAACGATACTGTACACTAATATGGCATAGTTGAATGGTTTTACGCTATATTTGGCTTGTGCCTTCTTCAGCTTCCAATCGAGCAAAAAGTTGCCTAATGGCACAAAAGCCGCAATTACTGCTGCTGCAGGCCAAAGCAAACTCCACTTCACTCGAATAGCTGCGTAAAGTATCGCTACAGCATATAAACTGAAAATCCCTCCGTGAATACTTCCCATAAGGGTCACGGCTTGCTCTATTCCCCATATATATTTCAAGGGCATAGCGATACATAATAATAAAAGTAATGAAATGCCATCTAGAAAACCTGTGATTCGTAAAATGTGAATTGGATGTCCTCGCACTTTTCATGCTCCTAATATAGATTGAATTGATCTCTCTATTCTAACATTTAATTAGGCGATAAAAATAGAACGAGGCAGATGGAAAGTGAAGGTTCAGCAACAAATATGAGATCAACGATATATTTCTGGAAGTTGTCGTCAGAAATGGTGAATTCGAGCATCAATCCGTAGCGCGATGGCTAGCTTAATACTGGAATTTCAGCGAGATTGTAATATATCTTTTTCCCCTTGGCTACAGCTGTGCTTACCATTTCATCGGCTCCCTTGGACGGTCCTCCTATTCGTAGAACGGCGTCGCAATGGGATAACAAACGAGTGGAGGAGGGGTGGAATATCCGTTCGAAAATCGCATCTCCGATGCGTTGTGATCCACTGGTTTCGATGAGAGGGAGGGCGTACCATTCCCCAAGGACAGGCATATGTCCCATCTGATAAACGCTTAGAGCTGATTCATTCATCAGCTGCATATTAGCCTTGATCAGCACCGGATCATCACCAGTATTGGAGCGGTAAGGACCTGCTATTAATATATGTTGTGGCTTGCTGATAGGCTGATGCAGCCCATGCAATTGAGCATATTGGAGAAGCATAATTGTTTTTGCATCTCGTATTTCACCATTTTCGACCATGCTCAGCGCCTGCTCAAAAGATAACTCCAGCACCTCGATTTCTTCCTGTTCTTGTTCTACGCCACCACCTTGACCTGTATGCATATGCGAGGTATATTCAGCTACAAAAAAATATAAAATTTCAGTGACGGACCCAGGGGACATATAAGCTTCCCCAATCTTTTGCACATTCGTTACTTTATATCCGGTTTCCTCTTCTGTTTCACGGCGAATACAATCCTCAGGTGAATCATTATCCAGTAATCCTGCGCAAGCCTCAATAAGTATCCCTGTCTCATTTCCATTAACATAAGTCGGCATTCGAAATTGACGAGTCAAAATTACGGTTTGTTTCTCCCGGTTATAAAGTAAAATTGCAGCGCCGTTGCCGCGATCATACGCCTCCCGAGAATGCGTTTCCCAGCTGCCGTCACGTTTTTGGTAATTGAATATTATTTTTTTTAGAAGATACCAGTTGTCAGATAAAATCTCTTCTTTCACGATTTGAATATTAGGTGTCATAAGTATCTCTCCTAATTCTCTATTGTTTTTTGCCATAAAAGAACCCGGAATCTTTCGTAATATAGAGGCTCCCTTTTTCTGTGATTTTAGCCTGTAAATAAGTTTTGAATTGGTCGAGCTTCTCACCAACAAGAATCTTTCTCGCGTTCATCGGCGTTGATGTAATGTACTGAACAAGAGGCAGCTCATGATCAATCAGCATATAATCCTCAAACCGGATCTGTTTAATCTCCATAAAAAAGTTATGCAGCATCTCACTCCCATTATCCAAATGGAATCGTTCCATCACAGGGTCCAACACCTGAATATTCGGATCAAAAGCTTTAGTTAACTGTTCTATTTCTTGCAAATGGCTCTTGCTCATCGTTGAGGCGTACACGTGTCCGCCAGGCTTTAGAATTCGGTGCATTTCTGATACAGCTTGGTTAATATCGAGCACATGATAGAGCATGTGATTGGCAATTACGATATCGAATTCATTATCGTGAAATGGAATAGCCTGGGCGTCGGCAAGCAGAAATTTAAACCTCCCGCTATGTCCACCTAAAAGAACCTTAGCCTCATCAAGCATACCTTGCGATAGATCCGTAAGCGTAACACTCCAGGTTTCGGGAATAAGGTTTGCATTTCTACTCCATAAGGCAGCGTCTCCGCATCCAAGTTCCAGCACTTTTAGATCGGGAAGAGAGCCAAGATGCTCAAAGAACCACCGATGCCATCCGATTTTGTTCCAACTAAACTGGTCATAAAGCCGGATTCGCGTCTGCAGGCGAACGGCATTATAGTATTGCTCACACCATTCTTTTTCCTTATGTATTGACTGGATAATGCTAGCCAAACCTTCCCAATTCAATTCCTCACCTTGATCATCAATCATAGCCATGGCTTCATCAATGGTTTTGGATACGTCCAGCATATGAGCGATTTTGTGTTGGATGATATCCTTTTGCGTTTTCAACGAGCTTCGCAGCTCTCGTTCGGCCTGCGTTTCATTAAACATAATTTGACTAATTTCAGATAGCGATAATCCGATGAACTTAAGCATCTGAATTTTTTGCAGCCGTGTCATATCATCTTTACTGTATAGACGGGTTGATGAATTGTTTTGTTTGGCAGGCTTTAACAATCCGATTTTGTCATAATAGCGGAGTGTTCTTATCGTTATTCCTGTTCGCTGTGCGAGCTGACCCGTTGTTAGGAATGGGCTTTCCAGTCTCCTCAAGCACTCGACCTCCCTCATCATTTCAAGTATATTTGGTGACGTTACGTCACCTTCAAGCTTTATTTTTTTGATTTTTTTTAAATAGTTGTTGTTCCTATGAAATAAGTTTTAAGATTCTTCCTAATATAAAACAAGTATATCAGGGAAATTTTATTATTTGTCTCAATTAAAGCTTGACCTTGAAGTATACTTCAACATTTATGCTCTATCTTATCAATTACGGCTATCCATAATTGAAGTCTGAGATGAAGTTGGAGGTTATGTATGATGCGAGTATTAGAGGTATTTGTTATTTTGGTCATTATTGCAGTCACGGCGGGAATCCTATTTGGCAAAAGGGAGCGGCGGCTGAATGCCGTTTTATGTATGTCCTTAGTGTTGGTTGTATTATTGCATGGAATAATCGATCATTTTCGCATACAGATGGTTCCGGCCTATGCCGCTGTGTTGATGCTTATCATTGTACTGGTCCTTAGATTGGCTAAGCCGCATAGCAAAGTCCGCACTAAGCGTTTGTTAAAAAACAGTCTGCTAACTGTTGTCGTATTGGCTCTTTCGGTTTCTTCTATGTATTTGAGCAGACTGCTGCCCGTGTTTACAATGCCTGAGCCAACTGGAAGTTATGGGATTGGGACCATTTCACAGCATTTAACAGATGTGACGCGCGATGAGATCTTAACTGGAGATGACCTTAGTGACAAACGGGAGCTTATGCTGAATATTTGGTATCCTGCTGATCGGAGTAAAATGGAAGGTAAGAAAGTGGAGCATTATCCAGCTGAACTCGGGGATGCGATCAGTTTGGTATTTGGTATTCCGAAGCAGATATTCAGTCATGTCACAGCAATTCCTACGCATGCTGTTGCTGGAGCGGAGTTGTCTTCAGATAAAAGCAGCTATCCGGTATTGCTGTTCTCTCCAGGAATTCGATCAACCCGGTTCCAGAGCATAACAGCTATCGAGGAGCTGGTCAGCCACGGATACATTGTTGTCGGCATGGACCATCCCTATTCATCGGCTAAAGTTAAATTTCCTGATGGGCGCTCTATTTTTTATGAAGCAACACCTGAGTTTCCATCTTCGGCAGAGCTATACAACTACAACATCAAGGGCGTTGGCATTCGTGCAGCAGATGCATCCTTTGTGCTGGATACGATAACAAAATGGAACACGTCGGACCCTAATGGTTTGTTCGAAGGCAAGCTCGATTTAGATCACGTTGGCATATTTGGACACTCCTATGGAGGAGCAACGACTGCTGAAGCACTCGCACAGGACAAGCGATTCAAGGCAGGTGTTAGCTTAGAAGGCGGCTTTTGGGGTGAAATTGCCCATACGGGATTGCAGCAGCCTTTTATGTATATGATGTCCAGCAGTACAGCAGCGAGCTTAGATCCAACGAATACGAAAAAGAACAATTATTTCTATGAGGAGTTTACTCCTGATTTGGAGTCGGTGATGACGAGAAGCACAAATGACACTTACTATTTGACCATCGATCATTTTAATCACCAGAGCTTCACGGATATAGCGCTTATATCGCCATCAATTTTTGCTAAGGGCATTAAACCAGCGCATAATATTGATATAACTCGGTCCTATGTAAGAGCCTTTTTTGATCAATATTTAAAAGATGAACAGCAGGCTCTCCTTAACGGTCATTCGCCGGAATATCCCGAAGTGAAGTTTAATGCGGTTTATACAAAAAAGAGAATGTAATTGAACTATTTTTGCTAATAGTCTGGGGGACACTCATGGAAGGGATGACACGCGGTGAATTGGCAAAGAAAACGGGATTAAGCATGGCTACTATCCGCTATTATGAGGAGAGAGGGCTTCTGCCTGCTCCCCGCCGGGTAGCAAGTGGGTACCGAATATATTCTGATGATTATCTTGTAAAGATTAAATTCATCAAAGATGCGAAATCATTAGGTTATTCGTTAAAGGAAATCCAAGAAGGTTTGCAAATGCTTAGTCAAGACATGGATGAGGAGCTGTTAAAGGAATTAGTACGGAATAAAATTATAGAGATCGATGAAAAAGTTAAAAAGCTGCATGGCATGCAAAAAATGCTTTCCGGCTTGCTTGAAACCCCGCAAGGGGACATCCAAAATTATTTGCGATCATTTCGTACGTTGGATGATTAAGTATGTTGAGATAAAGACAATGGAGCTAATAGGGCTTCATTGTCTTTTTTATGAAGCGACACATAGAGGATGATTAAGCGAAAATTATTTTAACTCCCAGACGGCGCATCCTTAAGGCCAAATGAAACTAAAGGCCCATAGTTCATGATTCGGATCATCATCTTGGCCATTTGCGTCGGGGTTTGGCTTAGTCTAGATTCGATCCAGTGCATGAAAATGCCAAAGTTGGCCGATGTCATATAGGCTACGACATATTCGGGCGGCATGACGACTTTATGCTGAGGCAAGATTTTGATTTTCTCATAAATATGTGAAGCGAGCAATGTGCGAAATTGAATCGCCAACGACATGTCACCCTTTGGTCCAAACATGATGCGAAGAAAATCGGCATGACGGGCTAGCTCTTCGAAAATTTTGATGCTTTGCGGATACGGTTCATCTTTGTCGAGATACGTTCTCGCTTCCATTATATCGAATTTCATGACGCATGCTTCTACAGTGGCAAATACTTCGTCTTTCAGCTGCTGAAGCATATCAGGCACATCTCGGTAATGCAAGTAGAAAGTGCCCCGGTTCACATTCGCCCGGTTAGCAACATCAGTCACAGTGACGGTATCAGCACCTTTTTCTTCAATCAAGCTCATCAGCGCTTCATATAAAAGCTGCTTGGTACGAATTTGCCTGCGATCAAGTTTATCACTCAAGGTATATAATCCCCCTATTTTTCGAGTTAATGAACAGACGTTAAAAGGAATGATGAGTAATGAACACTGTGGATAGAAGTGATTATTGTACTTTTCCCTCATCTCATTATAATTAACAACATGAACGCTAATCAACACCTTGTTAATTAATAGAGAGAAGGAGTGGATAGAAATCATGGGGATTTTTAAACAAAAAATAACGTGGATCGGAATGTTGATCGTTCTGGTCGTGCTCGTCGTCTTTGGAGCGGCAATGATGGGATCGGTGCTTGGCACAAAGCCCAAGGATGTGCCTGTGGCGCTTGTCACGCTCGACCAATCTGTGAACATACCAACTGGCGGTTCGCTTGCGGTGGGTGAAATGTTGAAACAAAAGCTGATGGAAAACGATCAGTTGCCCATTTCTTGGACGATTGTTAGTTCGGAAGAAGAAGCACGCGCGGGAATTGATAATAGAGAGTATTATGGAGCAATGATTCTTCCAGCTGATTTGAGCGCGGGAATCGCTTCATTAGCTGGACCGTCACCGAAGCCAGCGACTGTTCAGATTATTGTAAGTGAAGGGTCGAACTCACAAGCTGCGACGCTTGTGAAACAAAGTCTGGGGCAAGCGATGAAGTTGACTGGAGCAGAGTTGTCTAAGTCGATGCTTGTGCAAATAGGTGAGAAAACGCAGCAAGTAACCGTAGCTGCTGCCCAAGCTTTGCTCTCCCCGATCAATGTGCAGGAAGAGACTGTGCATACGGTCGGTACGAACAATGCTGCTGGCAATGCACCGGGTTTACTGACACAAATTATGTGGATGGGCAGCTTAGTGACAGCATTAATTCTGTTTATCGCAGGCGGCAACGCAATGAAAGCTGGAGCAAGCAGATTGTCCTCAATCTCGATGCAGCCTGCTGCAGGAGTTGTCATCGTTGGTATCGCATCAGGCTTTCTCGTCTGGATGGCTTCTTCTTGGTATGGTATGGAGCTAGCGCAGGCGTGGGATACGTGGTTATTCCTATGGCTGGTGGGTGCGACATTCTATATGCTGCAGTCCGCACTGTTGAACTGGATTGGCATGCCGGCAATGGGGATTCTCGTACTGCTTATGTTTTTCTCTATGCCGCTGCTTAACATGGCACCGGAGTTTCTGTCCCAAACATCGCATGATTGGATCTATTCTTGGACGCCGCTTCGATTCGCCGCTGTAGGAATGAGGGAGGTAATGTACTTCGGAGGACTGGATGCCGTAAGCTCCAACGCGTACATGTTGTGGTACATCGGAGGAGGCTTCCTTCTAATTCTGCTTGCTGCTAGTTTTAAGAGAGAAAAAGAAGTTTTATCGCAGGCTGCATTACAAAATAGTTATTAAGCTATATTCGTTAGTTATTAGTCTATATTAGTTTGATTTGATGCCACTCCTTTGGTAGGAGTGGTTTTTTTTTATAAACGTATATTTTACGGATAACCTCGCTTTGTTTGACCCGAGAGGTGTTGTCTTTCATCGCTAACGGACATCAGATCCGCTAATTTTGAATTTTTGGAGGTTTTGACACATTAACGGACATGAGATCCGCTATTTGTGCTGTAGCACTCAAAAAAGACTCGTTTTAAAGCAAATAGCGGAACCTATGTCCGTAAGACAGCCAAAAGTAGACGTAATTACGCAAATAGCGGAACGTATGTCCGTAACATGCTCGTGCAGCGGGGTTCGGCCTATTTTTTAAGTAAATGTAATAAGAACGCTATGTTTCCAATCACACAAAGGCGATAGCTTGATGAATCTGAACTCTATCCTCCACCATAACTCGGAGTGTGAAGGTGTCGACTCAAAACTATACCTCAAAAACCAACACTTCAATAACCATACCTCAAAAACATACTTTAGTATCTATATCCAACACTTCTTAGTAGATATATTACTTATATCGAGCGGGTAATTATAATGCAAAGGAGTTAGAATATGAATGCAAACAGGAAGACGGCAATAATGGTTGGGGTATTATTTTTTATAGCAACGGCAGCCTATATGGCAGGAAATGGGCTTATAGAATCGGTTCTAAACAAGCAGTTGTTTCTTGAACATCTTTACCCGGATAGAATGAAAGTAATAACAGGTATGTTTTTAGAATTAATTGCGCAGCCATTGTAGGTATTGCCATGCTGATGTACCCCATATTGAAAAAACAAGATGAGGCTTTGGCACTTGGTTACTTTGGTTCGAGAATTATTGAGTCTGTACTTCTTATCGTGAGTATAGTCGCCCTGCAATTGCTAGTCCTGTTAAGTGAGAAATATATTGCTACAGGAGCAGCGGATAGTAATGAGTTTCAGACCATGGCTGCTTTAGCTGTAAAAGGACATTTTGCGGCATTTGATATGGGGATGTTAGCTCTTAGCGTGGGCAGCTTGATGTTTTGCTATTTATTGTACCGATCGAAACTTATTCCAAGAATCATATCAATTATTGGACTAATTGGATACGCAGCTTTATTCGCAAGTGGATGTTTCGGTATTATTGGCCATGACGTAGGAATGGTACTGTATATTCCGGGGGCAATCTTTGAAATCATTTTTCCAATATGGCTGATTGTAAAAGGATTTAACTTATCGGCGATAGATGCTCAGGCAATAAAAAAATAACGGATACGCATGATAAACACATCGAAACGGGTGTGTTTTTTTATGTTAGTTGGAACTCCATAAACGAATATTTCGTTGGTCACACTTTAATTGAGAACGATTTTCAATTATAATGAATAAAAAAGTAATGCATTAGAGGAGAAACATCATGAAGTTCGAAGAGCAAATTGCGATTTGGAATCATTCAGCTGCTAAAATATTTGATATTAGGCACACGGTCATGAATGCTGGTGAGTGTATGGTAAATTATCGCTTTCCCGCTAGTGGCTTTATTTTTGGAGTTCGTGGCTCGGCACATTTGATACTTGACGATGTCATTCATCAGACACGGCGATCTTATTTGCTGCACGGATCAAAAGGGATGATATTGGAGATCGAAGCGAAGGAAGAGTTTGAGTTTTATTTTTTATTTTATCGAGCGAAGCTCGCTTTTTCTGGCTGGAGGGAAATGAGGCAGTGGCTCGAGCGTAAAAGTCCGTTTGAAATCCAATATGGATTTGAACCGGAGGAACCGCGCGCCATGTTATTTCTGATGTCCTCGATGGAGCAGACATTAAAAAATTCAGGCAGCCTTGGCAGTGTGGAGATAAAGGGTTTATTTTATCAATTTGTTCATGAGGTATTGCGGAATCAAAAAACGTTCGATTCGAAAAACGGTCAAAAGGATCTCGTGAAGCTAGTGATACGTTATCTTCATAATCACTATCAAGAAGGAATCACGCTTGATTTTCTTGCGAATCAATACAATTATAGTCCTCGTTATTTATCGACGAAATTTAAGCAGCAAACGGGAGCTAGTCCCATTGAATATCTCATTCAGATCCGTATAAATGAATCCAAAAAGCTGCTGCTGGAGACGAGGTCATCCTTGCGGGTTATTGCGTCGCAAGTCGGGTATGCGGATGAATATTATTTTAGCCGACTGTTTAAAAAACAGACCGGTTTGTCTCCAGTACGATATCAGGCCATGGAACGAGAAAAGGCAACATCGGAAGATAGTCCGCGCTTCAGTTCTAAATTGTCCATTGGCGCCTCAAGATTACGACGCTATAGTGTAATTGGTAGTGATAATCATTACCAATACAAAAGCGGAGGTTTTATTAGTATGAAAAGGAATAAAAAATCGTTACTAATCCTGAGCACGCTGCTCAGTTTAACGTTGCTGCTAGGCGCTTGCTCTAGTGGGGGGACGAATGTTGGGACTAACTCTACTGGATCTGCAGTAAACGTTACCGCAACGGCTTCACCAAATTCCGAGACGGTAAGTGAAGAAGGCACTCGCACGATCTCTACTATTAAAGGAGATGTCATCGTTCCAGCAAACCCAAAACGTGTTGTTGTTTTGTATATGCTAGGCGACATCGTTGCACTAGGTGTCAATCCAATCGGGATTTCCGAGGTGTATGACGGGGCGGCTTTTTCAGAGCAATTGAAAGGGGCAGAATCATTAGGACATTGGGATGAAACGAGTCCAGAAGCAGTAATGGCGCTGGATCCTGATCTGATTATCGTGAATTCTGAGAATAGCTACAGTAATTTAAAGGATATTGCGCCAACTGTTCTCATTGCTGCCGATCAGGTATCTACAGAAGAGCGGATTATGAAGCTAGGCGAGGTATTCGGCAAGGAGAAGGAAGCAAAAGCGTTTCTGGATGATTTCAACAACAAAGTGGAACTTAGCAAGGAGAAGCTTCGTTCGGCTGGAATACTTGATAAAACGATCACGATTGTCGAAGGCGACAAGAAGGAAATGCTGGTTATCGAGAGCAAGCAGTATGGTCGTGGCTCCCAAATCGTTTACGATTATTTAGGCATGAAAGGACCAGAGATCATTCAGAAGAAGCTTGAAAAGTCGAAAGCAGCTGAAAGCCAAACGATCTCTATGGAAGTAATGCCGCAATATGTTGGGGATATATTGCTGCGCAGTTCGTGGGAAGGTATGGACGATTTGTCAGACAATCCGGTTTGGAGCAGTATAGCTGCAGTTAAGGAAAAGCGTGTTATAGAGGCTCCTTTTGGTTTGTTTTATTACACGGATATCTATTCCCTAAGGACTCAGCTTGATATGATTACGGATAGCTTGTTAGCTACGGCTGCAGGCAAGTAATTTAGGATGGCTGCGATAAAAACCAACCGTATAAATCCCGTATTTCGCGGCAGAGCTTTCTTTGGGCTATTTCTTCTCCTTGGCATGCTGCTGCTCTTGATAGCCGCTGCCGCATCAATTTCATTCGGTGCAGCACGAATGGATATTTCTATTGCTTGGACTGCAGTATTTTCTTTTAATCCGGACATACCAGAACATCAAATCATTCAAGCACTAAGGTTTCCGCGAACGGTTGCTGACATTATAGTAGGAATCAGCTTATCGGTGGCTGGAGCGATTATGCAAGGAACGACCCGCAACCCGCTTGCTGATTCAGGCTTAATGGGCGTAAACTCGGGGGCAGCTTTTGCCATGGTGCTCGTTCTTGCATTTATACCGGGTATTAGTTATATGGATAAGCTTCTTGTATGTTTTGCAGGAGCGGGTCTTGGAGCCGTCATGACTTACCTAGTCGCATCACTTAACAAACGAGGCATGACTCCCCAGCGGCTCGTCCTTGCTGGTATGTCCATTACAATGCTGTTTGGGGCAATGGGTACTTTTGTCTCCATTCGATTTAACGTTGGACAAGCGCTTTCCTATTGGACAGCCGGCAGTGTGGCCGGGGCAACTTGGAGTGAGCTCGCACTAATTGCGCCTTGGTTTGTAGGAGGAATGATTCTTGCTTTTGTTTTGTCTCCTTCCATTGCCATATTAAGTCTTGGAGAAGATATTGCGGTGGGCTTCGGGCAGCGTATAACGCAAATTAAGCTATTATCTACGCTAGCGGTTCTCATCCTTTCCGGCTTATCTGTTGTACTTGTTGGCCCTATAGCATTTGTTGGGCTAATCGTTCCCCATTTAATGAGGCTAATCGTCGGTGTTGATTACCGATATATCATCCCAGCATCAGCTGTATATGGCGGCATTTTCATGTTGGCTGCGGATTTGACGGGGCGGTTAGTTAATCGTCCGAATGAAGTAGCACTTGGCATTGTGTTTGCAATGCTTGGTGTCCCGCTTTTTCTGTTCATTTCGAGCAGAGTGAGGAGTGACCTTGAATGAATGCTGAGCTAAGTCGTATAAAGCCATCAGCAGCTGATCCATATAACCAACGAGCGAAGCGCAAACGGATTTTTATCGTGGTCTCATTGTTCGTTCTTCTTATCGCTGGCGCGATATGCAGTATGAATCTCGGTAAAATGTCGCTTGGTCCAGTCGATGTCATTCAAACGTTATTTGGCAATGGTACGGCGAAAAACGAGTTGGTCGTATTTAAGTTTAGACTTCCCCGCATCGTGCTGGCTGTGTTAGTTGGCATGGGGATGGCCGCTTCAGGTACAGTCATGCAAGGCATTCTTCGCAATGATCTGGCTGATCCGGGAATGATTGGCATTAGCGCGGGATCAGGCTTAGCTGTATTACTCTTTATTTCTACTGTCGGACTTACAAGTATGTCCTCTGCTATTTTTTTGCCATTGCTCGCCTTTGTAGGCGGATTGCTGGCTGCATTATTGATTTATTTGCTGGCTTATAGAAAAGGAGCGTTTCCGTCTCCAACCCGTCTTATTTTAACAGGTGTCGCTATTAATGTAGGACTCGGTGCAGTAACGTTGTTCCTGACGCTTAAGCTTAATAACGATCAGTTTGTATTCGCGCAAAAATGGCAAGCCGGTTATCTGTGGGGAGACGAATGGAGCTATATCGCTATTCTAGCTCCTTGGGTTTTGCTCTTATCCGGTTACGTATGGTATAAATCTAGCCTGCTGAATACGATTGGTCTTGGTTATACAACAGCTACAGGAGTAGGTGTGAACGTCCGAAAGTCGTTTGTAAGCTTGGCGCTCGCAGCAGTTGCTTTGGCATCAGGCAGTGTTGCTTTGGGCGGCTCGATTTTTTTTATCGGTTTAATTAGTCCGCATTTGGCACGCAAGCTAGTAGGCTCGGACCATAAGTTTCTATTGCCTGCATCGGGTATGATCGGTGGAATCATTTTACTTAGTGCGGATACAATTGTCAGGGCACTTGTGTCAGGACCTGATATGCCAGCTGGAATATTTGTAACGATGCTTAGCGTTCCTTATTTTTTGTATTTGTTAATGAGGTCTTCTTAATAAGGAGCAACAAACAAGAACAGAAACAAGAACCACTTCGTCCGAGGGGGTTCTTGTTTTTATTTTGCTGTGTGCAGCACTCGGGGCATTTGTCATTGGGGGAATTTTAGAAAAAGTAACTTAGGACTATAGCTGACGTTGGTAAACGATGGTTATTATAATTTATTTATGAATACTCCGATATTATCGACGAAATTATTTATCCCACCCCTGCTACTTTATCTGTCACCTTCTGAATCCCGCACCCAACTATTATGATATACATCACTACAACCAAATTTTAAAGGTCCGGAAACGTTGATGACCACATGATACCTGTAACAGCTGCATTTCGCCGAGTTTAAGCAAATCATGGATATGAAATTAGGGAGAACCGTAGGAACATTGACCATTCAATGGCGAAAATACAACATCTGTATGCTTATCTACAATCGTAACCTGCTCAAGTTTTTCTAACGGACATCAGTTCCGCTATTTGAGAACCTTGGGAGGTTTACATATGTTCCGTTATATGTGTTGAAACACTCCAGATACTCTGGTTTTCTAGTAAATAACGGAACCTATGTCCGTTAAGATCAAAAAAAGAGCTAAATTTATTAAATAGCGGAACCTATGTCCGTAACACCCGCCACCCAAGCTGCTTCTTCTGTCACAGTAAGAATTCAAACGCCCCACGCAACTTTGACCCACACAAACCCAGGCCCAAGCAACATTGAGAACTACCGATAAAAAATCCACGCCGATGTTACATTGAGTATTACCGAGACAAACCTACGCCCAAGTTACATCTAGTATTACCGGAACAAACCCACGTCCAAGCAACATTGAGTATTACCGAAATAACCCCACGCCGATTTTACATTGAGCATTACCGACACAAGTCCACACCCAAGTTACATTGAGTATTACTGACTCATGTACACACGCACGTAATTTAGACTATCACCGTCGCATTACCCACTCTCATGCTCCTACGACGTATAACGTTACAATCGAATTTTAAAGGTACGGCAACGTTGGTGGCCACTTGATACCTCTAAAAGTTGGAGTTCAACGAGTTTGTACAAAATACGCCTTGCATGTCGATCACTTACTCTGAGATGCTCAGCGAGTTCTAAGGGAGTTATTGGTCGGAGCAAACGTTGTGCCAGTCGTAATGTTTCCGCTTCAGAGCTCATTAGCTGTGAAGGCACATCTGAAGAAATAAATTTACCTATGAAAGCAAGAACGAGCTGCTGGCATTGTTGCGGTTCGTCCGTAATAGAAGGGTAAGCAACAGGCAGCAGCATCCAACCGTCAAGAGCTAACAAACAATGCCTTCTACACAAATCTTTAAATCGTCTTACATCAAGATCTCGAGCATGGGACGCATATCCTTGAATCTCAATTCCACCTTTTGCGGCACCTGGCATATAGGCAAGATCCAGATATCGATAGCCATTATTGAAATCGCGAACTTCCCATTCAGGCAGCAGATGATCAAAATGTCCGACAGCAGGGAACCATACTGATCGTAGAAATTCAACTGTTCCGTGGCCAAGTCCCTTATTGAGCAATTCAAGTCTTCTATGATTACTCTCTGAATCAATATTGGCTTGTAACCATTCCTTATATTTGTGATCAAATTGAGATGCCATAACTTACACTTCCCCTCTACAAAATAAAAACGCCGCTGTCATACAAACACTCCCAAACAGGAATGGTTGTATGACAGCGGCGTGTTCTTCACGACCTATGTTGTCAGTATATCGTCAGCTGACTATTTCATCAATAGCCGTTATTTCTAATATTCATAAGTGTCTCATAGTTTTTGTAAGATGCACTATTAATTGAAAAAATACGATATATTATTGATATACAGCTTGAGTAACACACCCAAACAATTGACATCTAATCAATTTTTCTCAAGAACCCAACTGATAACGCAGCTTATAAAATCGAAACAATTCCTTCGCACCATAATATCATCAAAATAGAGAAGACATAACTGTGTAAAAGCACTAAAAGCATTTGTTCAAGCGCTTAAGAATCAAATCTTGAAGGGTAACCGTAAAATATCCAATAGGAGGTTCGGCATGAAAGCTAAGATTGTTATTATAACAGGAGCAAATTCGGGGATCGGAAAAGCAGCAACGCTGAAGTTTGCAACCGAAGGATATCATGTTGTCATGGCTTGCCGCAATTTGCAGATTAGTAGACCTGTGCAACAAGAAATCATACTAGCAGCAAACAATGTTAATGTAGATTTGATGGAGCTGGATATTTCATCGTTTGATTCTATTCGTTTATTCTGCGCTGCATTCAAAGCTAAATACTCACGTTTGGACATTTTAATACATAACGCAGCTTACTTAAATCATGGAGAAAAGCAATATAAGCTTAGTCCTGAACATATTGAACTGTCTTTTGCTACAAACACATTTGGTCCCTTCTTAATGACTAATTTGCTGACAGACCATCTTCAAAAATCGCAGGACCCGAGAATTCTTAATGCCTGTACGACCAATATTAAAAATTTCTTCGATCCCAAAAGAAAAATTGACTTCGATAATTTACGCGGTGAACTGCAAAACAAGCAGCGTTACAGTGTATATAAGATGTACGGAGACTCCAAAATGGCGTTATTGATATTAACCTTCAAATTAGCTGAACAATTGAAAAGCAAGGGAATTAAAATCAATGCGCTTCAGATCAACCGAGTAAAATTATCAAAAGAAACGATAAGCAAACTTAGCCTATTTTGGAAAGTGCTTGCTACGGCTCAAAATTTAACGAATCCGCTACCAGCCGGCATGGCAGACAATTATTTTTATATCTGTACTTCAGATGAATTCCGCGATGTAACAGGCCAGCTAATTAACCACAAGCGAGAGATAGTTGCACCATCCAAAAGCGAAAAAGGTGTAGAGCAATTGAAAAACATATTTGGTTCGGGAAGCTATCCTAAATACGCTATCGATACTGAAAATTCGGCGAAGCTATGGGTTTTAAGCATGGAGCTGACTAGTAATTTTTATGAGTCGTAAGCACAACAGGAGTAGCAGAAGTTAGAAGAAAATAAAGTTCTTGACTGAAAAATAAAGTGTTAGACTAGGAAAATAAAGTTGTAGACTGAGAAAATAAAGTATTAGACTGCCGATGCGACGATGCTTTATTAAGCTAACGGGACACGATAGCACCATGACAATAGGCTACCAGCACCTTGGTAGCCTTTCAAATATCGGGCAGTTATGTTTAAAATCTTCATGGAATCCATCACTGAAATAATGGGAGATTTGTTTATTAATCATCCATAGACAAGGGGGAGACTTACAATTTTAATGAAAATTGATATTAGTAGGAAGATAATTTCTAGTATAATCACAACAGTAATTCTTTCGTTAATTCTTGTGGAATTTCATGGTTATGCACCGTTTTTCATCTATTTTATGTACTCATTCATCGGTTGCTTAATAATAGGCGTACCGTGTTCATTAATTACAGACATGATTATCTTAAAAATGAAGGTAATAAAAAAAATGATGGGCATGCTCATGGGGTTAGCCTCACATCTAATATTTGCAGTTATTATTTTGTATTTGTTTTCTCTTACCGAATCAGAAGGCTTCCTTTTTCTTTTTAAGTACGCCAGTGTTTTTGTGTACTCAGTTTTTATTGTCGCAATAGGTTTATGGTTGATTGATACGATTTTTAAAAAAATTCAGTTTCCAAGATAAAAAGAGAGATACAACGAGCGTTCGATCTAATACAACTGTTACTCTAACGAGAGACGTTAGTTAAAGACAATACAAGTTGGCTTAACAAAGGAGAAGCTAGAATGGATGTTGAGAAAATAAAAGTACAACTGATTCATATTAATGGTGAACGATCTAATGGTGAGTTCTATTTATTTGAAGAGGCTCCTCATAATTCAGAGTTGGTTCTGTTGCAGTTATTTTATGACGAAAGGCAATTATTCAGCGAAAGTGGTTGCTTTTTTGATGCATTGATAAGTATTAGAGAGGAATTAGAAAAGGACAACATTCTCATTGCTTGTAATGGTGCAACCGAAAACGTATTTACTTCACCAATGCAGTTGTCCATGGGTGTGGGCAGAAAGGTTTATAAACTTACGGTTGGTGAACAGGCACGAGTAAATGATGTAGTCGATATTTTTGAATTCGAAAAGGAATTAAGATCAGTGAGCATTTGCGCTCAAGCGGAGTACTATCGTGGCTGGTTAGATAGTCTTACGTAAGTAATATTAAGCACAGTAAAGTTCAACTAACGAGGAACGGTAGTTCAATGAAACAGCGATAGTCTAGGACTTTATTTTTTGTCCTTGGCTGTCGCTGTTTCAATTTCTGAGGTCAGTCTAAAACTTATTGTATGAAGTCTGACGATATTACAATTGAGAATCAGCGTGGAATAAAGACACCCAGTTTAATGCTTTATTTTCTACCGCCAGCTGAGTTTTGGGAACGAAATGTGTTGCTGGCAGTGAAGAGGAGCAAATTGCTTTTGACCATTAAGGTTAGCAGCCGTTCGAGTGAGGATCGAGTTTAAATCAAACTCGGTGATTTTCAACTGCACTATTGTAAACTCAATAACGTAGAGCAGTTCTCTTTGTATAGCTGCAATGGCTCCAGCTGATCCATTCACTCGGGCTGACTGCGCAGCCCGCAAAGTGGTCGCTCAAGAGAGCGAACTTGGAGGGGATATTTTTGTGGGCTTTTTATCACCATTCCGTTTTCGATCACGATACTGCTTAGGTGTGATATCGGCATGTTTTTTAAACGATTTAATAAAGTGAGTCTGGTCATAATAGTTCAAACGAGTAGCGATAGTTGAGACCGATTCACTTGTGAAATCGAGCAGCTTCTTAGCTTCTTCTATTTTCTCCTGATGGATGAAATGACTGATCGTGAGTCCTGTTTCTTTTTTGAAAAGGGTGGATAAATAGGTACCGTTAAGTCCAGTCAGCTCAGCCAGCTCAGAGATAGAAATCACATCATATAAATGATTAAAAATGTATTCGCGGCATTTCGCGATTGGCTTAGAAACGGTGCCTTTCCGATTTTCGCTAACGCGATCCGTAATATCTAAGAAGGCGTTTATCATCGCGGTTTCAACCGAGCGAACATCCGTTAAATCCTCAATATGCTGAATGTAAGTATCACTTAAGCGATATGCCAGCTCAGTATACAGCCCGCCCTCCATACCCGCTCGAATGGCTACAGCAATTGCGCAGATGGCAATATTTTTGCGGCTTCTCAAATGGCTTCGTTTGGATAGTGTGCCTGCCTCCCCAATTACACCCATTACGAATAGATTCTTAAGTGCAGCTTTATCACCGTTCTTAATATGCCGTAATAATATCTGTTCAAATTCCCGGCTCGTGTGAAGAATAGAAAATTCCTTCATATTAGACATCGATAACTCGATAGCTTCCTCTGACAAAAACCGTTGGCCCAACCGGAAATTATACTCAAGAACATCCATCAATTCTAACGTCTCTTGATTGACAATCCAATGTGCCATGATGCCAATGTGAAATAATCTCTGCTTGGAAACAAGAGGGAGACTGCGCAAATATTCATCCCAAGCTGGATGGAGTCTTCTAGGAATATTATTATCATTCATGAGATTTCGAACGGTTTCCTCGGAAGGAACATAGTCAATTGAGGGACCAATAATAATGGTTCCTGCTCGCTTCAAATTCGAATAAACGGGCTGCACGATAAAAAATTCCTCAAACTCCGTTGTCTGTATAACGGGAAAAGTTTTATCCCAGGTTCGTTTTATTAATTGCTGGAAGTATTCAGTATTTAGTAAGGCGGAAAATGGGATAGGAGCGTTGGATTCAAAATATTCCTGCCCGCTTGGATCATCCGCACTCAACCAATAAACGGGCAGCTGCAAGCTCTCATGAAGTAATTTAGCTAAAAAGGAAGGATTAAATTCCATCTAATGCCTCCAAATAAATTTACTTTTATTCAAATAATCATACCATATTTCCGATTTTTTGATCATCTATAATGAGTGTGGAGTAAAAAATGAAAACGCTTTACAGTTTGTGAGTTTATTTATGGGGGATTCAGTATGAATCGTGACCTAAAGAAAATGGTTGTACAAACGACATTGGAAGAAAAAGCAGATATGTACTCTGGCTTGGATGCTTGGCATTTAAAGGTGCTTTTTCAGATGAAATGGTCGAACAGCTTCTTCTCCAACTAAACGGACAAAAATAATCATACAATCGAGGTTGCTACTATGGAACAGACTATACTTTCATTTTCGGAGAAGCTTGGGTATGGCGTTGGAGATATTTACGCTTACGTGACCTATCTCATTCTCAACATTATTTATTCAGGAGCGAACGTTCCTTATGGTGTGTTGAACTCATTGATTATACAAAATCCTTATGAGCGATCTTTGCTTAACATATTCCGTATGTTAATGGCTATCTTTGGCGCAGTGCTCGTCTCGACCATGACGGTTCCCATCGTAAATGCATTCGGCGGCGGCAAACAGGGATGGATGATGACGTTTACTATTTATGGTGCGATTGCAGCGGTGTTGTTCTTGATTACTTTCCGCACGACGAAAGAGAGAGTTAAGCCAGCAGTAGTCCAAAATACGGTCCCGAGCCGCGATTACGGTTATTGATCCAACTAGCATTAAAATCGTAATCATCGCGTCGGTGATCAAATCACTTGGCGGCGTTCCATTAGCTGCAACGATGTTCGCGATGCTTGCAGACACCGTAGATTATGGAGAATGGAAAACAGGCATGCGAACAGAAGGTTTAGTTTACAGCGCTGGAAGCTTCGGCTCAAAGGCAGGCAGCGGGCTTAGCGCCGCGATAGTCGGTTGTATGCTCGCATTTGGAGGTTATGTTGGTGGTCAGGAGCATATTAGCGAATCCGCTCGTTCCTCAATTTTGTTCATGTACATCTATTTGCCGATTTTCATTAGTGCGCTCATGGCCGTTATTCTCTACTTCTATAAATTAGATAAGCAATTCCCGCAAATTTTAAAAGTGCTAGGAGCAGCTAAAAACATATGAATAGGTAGGGAGGGGACAAGGCCGCAGATAAAAGATAATTGAAAAGCGCAATGTGCTGAAAGCTGGCTCCGGTATTTTAACGGCGTCAGCTTGTTTGGCTTTATTCGGAGGCTGACTCTTTAATCATGTGAAGCTAGGAATGCATTAGCATTATTGTTTTTGCATAATTCTTTAGGATTAAGCATTAAGGAATGAAACGATAATTAAAAAGCTGAGTAGAGGTATTAAAGTGACCCCATAAAGTGAGACAGGTTATTTTATTAGGCGATTTTCTGGGAATGAGTCCGGTACAGTACCGGACTCATTCCTTTTAATTTTGTCTTAATACGCTTGTTATTGTAGTAATCGATATATTTTGATAGTTCATAATTAAAATGTTCATTACTTTCAAATTCATTTATATAAAGAAATTCAGATTTCATTGTGCCAAAGATGCACTGGAAAAGGTGTTATCGTACCAGTTACCTTTGTCGGGTATCTGGTTGGTAAAGATGTGTTTGTTAATGAACTGGAAAGTATAGTACTGTATTGGTATATGAATAGCTTAAGTTAGTGGTAAACTCCCATTGAAAATATTTCTGGCGAAATGTGGTGATGTACTTGTTAAAAATGCTTGTTGTTGATGATGACAAGTTCGAACGGGACGGCGTTAGGTTTCTCGTTGATAAATACGGTCTGCATTTGGAGATCTTTGAAGCTGACAGTGGTGAAAGCGCTCTCTTGTATATCGAAAGCCATGATATTGACATCTTGCTCACCGATATCCGGATGAACGGCATGGACGGATTACAGCTAGCTGAGAAGGTTCGTGAACTAGGTAAGCCTATCAAAACGATGTTTATGAGCGCCTATGGTGAGTTCGAGTATGCACAGAAGGCAATCGATCTGAAGGCAATCCATTATATATTAAAACCTGTGCAGGTTAGCGAATTTATTAAAAATATGACCGAGGTCATCGAACTGTGCGAGGAAGCGTTGAAATTGAAGGTTCAGCAGGAAAAACTAGAAGCTGCCTATTTGAAGGAAGTCAGATACGAAAAGCAGAAGCAGCTTACCGATATTATACTCAGCAAGGCAGAGGAGGCGGATGACAAACGAGATCTGAAGGTGCCTACCGGCAGGTTCGATAATTATCCTTACATGCGGATGCTGATGCTGGATTCTCGTAAACGTTTTTTCGATCGGCTTGATCTCGATATCGAAGAGCAGTTGGGCGAACTCATTCATCGCAACGTCGATTTTATTCATTTGAATGAGTTTCAAGCGTTGCTGTTCTTGGAAACAGCCCCCGACGAGTCGCTGGAAGCTATAACGGAGCTTGGCCAGCAATTGATCCGGATATTCCAGGATATGTACGATAATGATATTTGTGTTGTGATCAGCGGATTGATGGATGATGTGAAGCAGCTCCACAAACAATTTCATGAAATGGAAACGATGCTGGAAAACAAGTTCTTTTTCGATGAGGGTACGGTGATGCTGGCAAACCGCACATCATTTGCTCAGGGCGATATGACAGCAGCAGTAAATGATGTGTTAACGCAATTGACGCAAAATATTCAGCACAACCGATATGATATCGCGCAACTGTATGTCGAGCAACTGTTTGATGCTCTACAAAACAGTGAGCATTTAACGGTTATCTATGTAAAATATGTGTGCACCGAAATTGTCAAAGCTGCATTCAATGCCTCTATAAAAAAGAATAACGATAGATTCAAGCATAGTTTGGAGGACATCTATAAAACGGTAAAGCTGAGCGATTTGCGTAAAGTAGTACTGAGTATTCTAAAGGAAAACGAGTCTTTCTGCGAAACGAATTTGGAAGCGACCTCCAAAGCGATCGATGAAGTCGTCCGAATAATCGAGAACGAATATCAGACTGACTTGTCATTGGAATTATTGTCGGAGCGGGTTTATTTATCTCCTAGTTATTTGAGCCATTTATTCAAGAAACAGAAAGGGATAAGTCTTAATAAGTTCATGACCGTGCACCGAATGGAAAAGGCAAAGGAACTGCTTATAACAACCAATCGTAAAATTATCGATATCGGCCAGGATGTTGGTTATAACAACTTCTCCTACTTCAGCTCGTTATTCAAAAATCATTTTGGCCGAACGCCTTCCAAATACAGAGAAGAGGCATAAACGATGAAACGGCTGATCTATGGTTTGTTCAATCGTTTACGGTTTAATCAAAAACTATTTCTTTCTTATTTAATCGTTATTATCATTCCTATTATGGTGCTTGGCATATACGCCTACAATCAATCAAAGGACATGCTCAAATTGCAGGCATTGCAAGGGATTGATAAGAATGTGAATACCGTTACTCAGAGTATTGACAATTCGGTTGAACGCTACAATCATGCGATTCGGTCGATCGTATTCACTAAGATGTTTCAGAAAATTGTAGCCAACGATTATATCGACTTAGTCAATCTTTCACGGGATTTGAAAGATTTCTTGGATCCGTATTTTATCATGATGATGAACCTTGACAAGGACATTGAGAAAATTACCTTTTACACGCAAAGCACTGTTCCAGAATTCGGCGATTCAGTAGTCTCATATAAACGGGTTAATGAGAAGCCATGGTACAACGAAGCTATGAAGGGGATAGAACCGCTATGGAAATATGAGGATAACGAACTGTTTGTCATTCATAAATTCCCAAAAACTCTAAAAGAGGCTAATACGAATATGGTCTATATGCGAATTAATGAGAATAGTTTCTTCAAAAACATTACCGATCTAGATCAGGAGTATGCTGTCATTATCTCTGATGGCAATAACCGGATCGTATATGCGAATCAAAGTGCAAAGTTGATTGCCTTTGACTTCAAAGAAATGACGAAAATGAATGAGGGGACGGTACGCATCGGTCAAACGGAAATGTTTCTTGTCAAGAAGAAGATCGTGCAGGCTAATTGGACGGTCTATTGTTTCGTACCCGCAGCACTTGTGTCCCATAACGCAGGTTCAATCATTAATGCGACGCTAATCGTGATCCTTGCTTGTATTGTCAGCTTGCTGATCATTATTTCGATCTTTTCCAAAACATTTATCAAACGGATATTCTCACTCAATGCGATAATGAAACGGGTCGAATGGGGGGAGTTGGATTTACAGGTTCAAAGTGAGGCCAGGGATGAAATCGGCGAACTGACTAATCGATTCGGCAAGATGCTTAATCGACTTAATGAACAGATCGATGAAACTTATCGAAGTAAAATCATTCAGAAAGAGGCAGAGCTGAAAGCGCTGCAATCGCAAATCAATCCTCACTTCCTATACAATACGCTCTCATTCATCAATTGGAAGGCGCTCAAAAACGATGCGCCGGAAATTAGTCATATCGTTACATCGATGTCGAAATTTTATCGAACGGCTCTTAATCAAGGCAACAATATTATTACTGTGCGTAACGAATTGGAAAATATCAAATCCTATATTGAGATTATTCAGGTTATGGGTGATTATAGCTTCGATGTGGTTTATAAAATTGATGAGGAGGTTAACGAGTATTCAACAATAAATTTAATTCTTCAACCGCTCGCAGAAAATGCGATCAAGCATGGTATCAAACAGAAAAATAATGGAAAGGGTCTACTGTATGTTAGTGCCTGGCTTGATAAAGGGACGATCAATTTCGCGATTGAAGACAACGGTCCAGGTATGGAGAAGGAGACGATCGATACGATACTTACGATGCAATCGACAGGATATGGCCTCAGAAATGTCAACGAGCGTCTGCAACTGCGGTTCGGCACTAAATACGGCATCTCCATCCAAAGTCGACTTGGCTATGGTACAGTTATGACTATCGTTATTCCACAAAGCTTGTATAGTTCCACAGTATAAACAACTTAATCTCCCAAATTCAACTTTGCCCGCCGGCTAGCCGGACGGGTTTTTTTAACTCCGTAATAAACTGCATCATTTCTAAAATATTTGATAATTATTAAATAAGTTTCCTATGTTATATTCTCTTTAGCACAATGGAACCGCTTACAAAAAGGAGGAAATAAAGCAATGAGCGATACGATTAGGGCAATTAGCACGAAACAGGTGCTGAGGAGGGAGAAGATAAAAAAATATAAACAATACCGTGTGCTGCTGATTATGATGATTCCGGCAGTTGTCTATTACATTTTATTTCATTATCTCCCCATGTACGGCGTATTGTTGGCATTCAAAGATTTTAAAATTACACAGGGCATCATCGGAAGTCCATGGGCTGGACTTCATCATTTCGAAAAGATCATGAACGACACGTATTTCTACACTGTGTTGAAAAATACACTAATTATCAGTTTAAGCAAGCTGGTGTTTGGTTTCCCGGTACCCATTATTTTTGCATTGTTATTGAGTGAGATTTCAAATATGAAATTCAAGAGGTTAGCTCAGACTGTATCCTATTTACCTCATTTTATATCATGGGTTGTCATGGCTGGGATATTCTTTACGTTGTTTTCCTTGGACGGTCCTATCAATGGCATTGTAAAACTATTAGGCGGCGATCCGATGTTATTCTTGGCAGATGATCGCTACTTCCGCACTATACTTGTGGCGACGAGTATTTTTCAAGGCTTCGGTTGGGGTTCAATTATCTATTTCGCAGCCATTTCGAGTATCGATCCGCAGTTGTACGAAGCGGCTGTACTCGACGGAGCTGGTCGGTTTAAACGGATGGTTTATATATCTATACCGATGCTTGCGCCCGTTATAGCCATTATGCTTATTCTATCAATGTCCGGTATTTTGGATGCGGGTTTTGATCAAATATTCAATATGTATAATGTCAAAGTGTATAACGTTTCAGACATAATCGATACTTATGTGTATCGTAAAGGTTTAATTGAGATGAACTATAGCTACGCGACGGCCGTTGGATTGTTCAAATCCGTGGTTGCTTTGATCCTGATCGTTATCGTAAATAAGATAGTGAAATGGATCGGCGGCAAGGAGCATGCCATATGGTAATTTTCTTAATTAGACGAGGGAGCGAGAACGATGATTAACATAAAAAAATCAGCGGCAGACAAAATAGTCGACGTCTTTTTGTATCTCATTCTGGCAGGTATTATCTTTATCACATTGTATCCCTTTTGGACGCAGGTCGTGATTTCTTTAGATGGCGCAGGAGCAGATAGTGCTGCCTATTCATCAGGCTTCATATGGTTGCCGACACAGCTCACATTCGAGAGCTACAAGCTGGCCTTTAAGTTCGATGCGCTATGGACGGGATACTGGAATACGATTATTCGAACCGCGCTGGGTGTTATATTATCTATATTTTTCACAGCCATAACCGCCTATCCATTAGCAAAAAAAGACCTTCCCTTCAACCGATCGTTTACAAGCATGATTTTGTTCACGATGTTGTTTGCTGGGGGGACGATTCCTTCGTATCTGCTTATTAAGGAGCTGAATATGCTTGATACGATTTGGTCTCTTGTTATTCCAGGTATGATTGGTGCGTTTAACGTGTTGATTATGCGAAATTTTTTTCGTTCGATTCCGGAAGAACTGGAAGAATCGGCACGTGTGGATGGTGCAGGTTACTTGCGGATATTTACTCAGATCGTCATTCCATTATCGAAGCCAGTGCTGGCTACGATTGCATTATGGGTAGGTGTGGGCCACTGGAATGCATGGTTTGACAGCATGATCTACATTTCAGATCCTAATAAGCAAGTACTGCAGATTGTTTTACGCAAAATTATTATCCAGAACAACATGGCGGATATTAACAGCGTCATTCAAAATATCGGTAAAACAACAGAGTTTTCGGGAAGACAGCTGCAAGCCACGGTTGTCATGTTCTCGATCATTCCAATGCTGGTCGTATATCCATTTATCCAGAAGTATTTTGTCAAAGGCGTTATGATTGGTGCTATTAAAGGGTAACCCCCCTAATAGATAATATTTCATAAACAGAGAGGGCTGGTTGAAATGATGAAAAAGCGTATATTGCTAGGAGGGCTATCCACAGTCATGCTGATGTCGATCATGGCGGGATGCGGCAAAAATGATTCCTCGGGTAATCAGACTGATAATGGGAATAAACAATCGGCAGTCGGTGGAGAAGCGACGAATAAAAAAATGAAATTGATGTTTTGGAATTTAGATGAGAATCAAACGACAGACTCTGTCGGATTAAATGCACTGAAAGAGAAGTACAACGTCGATTTGGAAAGTATTGCATCAACCAGGGAAGCGATGAAAGAAAAACTGAACCTTCTTATATCCTCTGGTGAAATTCCAGATTGGTGGAAAGAGCCATCGTTTACGGATTACGATAAATTTCTCCAACAGGATGTTGCCGCTGAAATTCCGCAACAATTAATTGAACAAAATATGCCGAAATATACGGAATGGCTCAAACGTTACCTTGGGGAAGATCCATTTAAGTATATAAGAAGAGATGGGAAAATCTATGGATTACCGGTCATCTGGGATATTGGTATCGATGGTATACAGCTTGGTTTTCGTGAAGATTGGTTGAAAAAAGTAGGCATAACAAAAACACCGGAAACGCTTGATGAGATGGAAGCTGCATTGACGAAATTCCGGAACGAGGATCCTGACGGTAATGGTAAAAAAGATACGTATGGCATCACTGCAGCAGGTGAAAATATCGAATCTATTTTCAGCTCCGTGTTTGGCGCTTATGATGCTTATCCTAATATATTCCGTGAGAAAGATGGAGTAATCGTCCGCGGAGAAATTGAACCAGGCGCGAAGCAAGCGCTTGAAGTTCTGAATCGTTGGTATAAAAATGAATTGATTGATCCCGAATTTGTCGTTAATAAAGGTAATAATGTTGAAGACAAAGTGCTTACGGACAAAATAGGAGCGATTGAATATTATTGGTGGGCGTTCTTGCCGGGCAACGCATTCCTTGGTGGGGAACAGTGGTATGACAAGCTGGCTAAGAAGTACCCGGGCTTTAATTTTGCAATTGAAGGCGGAATTAAGGGACCCGATGGGAAATACGGCATATCACAGTACAACCCAGCCTTTGCATCGGGTGTTATGTTCGGTAAGCATTTAGAAAAAGACCAGGATAAACTGATTAAATACATGCAAATTTTCGAAGCTAGCCAATTTGATCCGGAAATTTATGAAAAAATGAACTTTGGAGAGAAAGGTGTCCATTGGAATAAGAGCGACAAAGGAACGGTTGAATTCATCGCTCCATATACAGACGAGAAAGAACGCAAAAAAATAGGGCTTGGCGGTTACTCGATGGCAGGCTCGTTCAATGACTACGAATTTCAAACGTCATATACATCTGAAGAAAGTCTGCGTCAGCTTGCGAAGGATACACGTGCCAAGGGAACGAGAAATATTGATATTCTAGCACCATTCAACAAGCCCATCTACAATGAAACGCAAGATAAGTTGAAACAGTATACACTGCAAAATTTTATAGATTTTATTACGGGTCGCAAACCGCTGAGCGAATTCGATAGTTTTGTAGCTGAATGGAAAAAGATGGGCGGCGATGATGTGTTAAACGAAGCGCAACAAGTATATGACGACAATTTAAAATCATAATTATTTTGAAAAGCTAGGTATCGATCTAAGGATGCGCTTAAATGAAAAATTATGCAGCAGGGAGATAAGAGAACTATGTATACCATAAACGCTGGAGCCTTAAAATTGCAGTTGAACGAAAAAGGTCAAATCACAGCTATGAACGATAGTAGGGATCACGCGTATGCATCAACTTCGCAAACTACTGTGCTTATACGCATTGTCATCGATGGTCGAATGGAAGTGCCTTCGCAGGCATCCTTGAATGCGGTACTGGGGCTAATAACATTTGAATTTGCAGATAGCGGTGCTGTGGTCGATGTATTAATAGTAGAAAAATCGCAGTATGCGACATTTGAGATTCAGCGTATTGAAGGCGCCGATGTGGATGGTGTCATATGGGGACCGTATATGACAACGGTTGCCGGTTCAATCGGTGAATCGGTTGGTGTCGTTCATAATGGACAATTCGCAATCGGCCTTCAGGCATTGAATATCAAGACTGTTGGGGGGTGGCCGATCGAGCTTGATCGATTGGAAAATGTGCAGCAAAGTTATTCGGACAACGGGAACGTAAAGCCGGATCCTGACAGTCAGCAAATATCCGATAGTAAATTCGAGTATGATGTTTGCGCAGCATGGCCGACAAGCGAAGGAAGCCTGCTGCAGGCATTTGCTAGAAATCGGTTGAAGAGCTTTCGTCGTCCGGCATGGAACTTACCGCTTGTTCAAGTAGCGCCCATAAGTGGGGACGACGCATCAATCGTTGGAACAAGTATTGCTTTGTTCGGTTGTGAGTTACAGCATGTGCTTGAGACGATTGAAGCGATTGAGATTGGAGAAGGGCTGCCTCATCCTATGATCGAAGGGGTCTGGGGTAAAATATCGCCTATGGCAAACCAATCCTACCTGATTACAGATTTCTCTGAATCTACAATGTCCGAAGCCATACGTTTTACGAAAATGGCTGGTCTCAAATACGTGTATCATCCCGATCCTTTCATCAATTGGGGACATTTCGCTCTGAAGCCAAAAAGCTTCCCGAATGGGGATGAGGGTTTAAAGTCTTCTGTGGCAATGGCAGAAGGTGAGGGTGTTCATGTCGGCGTGCATACACTATCCAACTTTACGACATTAAATGATTCCTATGTAACGCCAGTGCCGGATGAAAGGCTGCAAATGGCAGGTATGTCGCGATTAGTTGCAATGGTCGACTTAGAAGCAGATTGTATCGAGATTGATGATCCCGCGCCGTTTCAACTACATTTGTTCCGGCATACAGCACAAATCGGAAGTGAACAAATCGAATATGATGGAGTTACAGAAAGCGCGCCGTGGAAGATTACAGGCGTTAAGCGTGGAGCAAATGGAACAACCATCGCGACGCATGAAAGTGGTACGCTTATAGGTCGACTATGGGATCACCCTTACGATGTATTTTTCCCGAACATTGAGCTGCAGGACGAATATTGCGTTCGCATCAACGATCTATTTATGAAAACAGGCTTGAAGCAAATATCATTTGATGGTTTGGAAGGCTGCTATGCAACAGGTCATGACGGGTACGGAGTGAATCGTTTTGTGAAAATGTGTTATGACGGCTGGGGAGAAGAAGTTATTAACGATGCTAGCATTGTCGTTCCGAACTATTTGTGGCATGTATTCACAAGGTTCAATTGGGGCGAGCCTTGGGGTGCTGCAACACGTGAAGGGCAGCTTGAATGGCGGCTTACCAACCAGCGGTATTTTGCCCGTAACTTCATTCCGTCAATGCTTGGATGGTTTCTTGTTCGTTCTGCTTCCGATCAGTTCGAAGCGACGTCACCTGATGAAATAGAGTGGGTATTATCGAAAGCGGCAGGTTTCAACGCTGGTTTTGCTTTAGTTGCCGATATGCAGGTGCTTGGTCGTAACGGTAACATCGAGTCGGTATTTACATCCGTGCGCGAGTGGGAGACAGCAAGACAAGTCGGCGCCTTCACATCCGAACAACGGGAACGGTTGAAGGATCCGAAAAGCGACTGGCATTTGGAAGCCTCAAGTGAAGGGAAGTGGAATTTATACCCTGTCCATATCTCAAAACCGCTCGTATGCAACCCGGCGGAGCTGCAGCCAGGCCAGCCAGGGGGAGCAGATTGGACGTATTTCAACCGTTATGCGGATCAACCGCTAAAATTTACGCTGCGTGTCATTCCTTCATATGGTAACGATGATGCTTCGATTAAACGTCCAACTTTTTATACGAATGGTGTTTATATGACGTTTGATACAGAAGTTTTCGTGAACCAATATCTCGTTTGTGAAGGTGACAGAATCGGTAAAGTTTATGATCAGAACTGGAATCTGCTAAGAACCATTCATGCTTCCGCCGATGCGCCAATCGTAAGAACGGGTGGACAGCCGCTATCATTCAGTTGTAAATTCGAAGGCGATCCGAAGCCTCTAGTTAGCGTCAGAGTGACGACTTGGGGAGAACGGGAAGAAGTAGTAAAATAGTAAATTAAGCGGCGGCCGTTTTCCTATGCATAATAGGGGAACGGTCTTCTTTGGAGGAAGCAAGTTTGCAGGAAACCTACTCCCCATTATGTAATTTTTCCAGTTAAACCCAATTCCGATTTCTGGGATGGTCCTCCCTTTTGTTACCTCGACTTTCCAGCCCTTTGTAATGATCATAAGTCCATTACTACATACTTGTAGTAGCCAGCTTGTCACGCCGCTGATTTCGAGATGAGATATAATGGACAATCTGGTATGTCACTTCAGCGAAGAGAATTCCCCCAAATACATCAATGAGTGCATGCTGCTTGGTGAAGACAGTTGAAATGATAATAAGCCACAACAAAATGTACATAAAGACTCTAACAGACAGTTTGACAACTAATTCACGTTTCAAAGTTATGAATAGCAAATAACTCGTTAAGCAGTGGACACTTGGAAAACAGTTAAAGGGTGCGTCAGACTCGTAAATAAAATTAACAAGCCTGCTTGCCAAGTCAGCGCCATCAACATCGGGCCGAGGTACAAGGGTAGCAAAAAACCAGAAAACAACATTGCACGCCATGACGGAAATATTATAGATCAATAGAGTACGCCAATAAATACTGCGATGTTTAATAGCCAGATACAAAAAGCTAAGATATAAAACGGGCATCCAGCTTATATAAGGGAAGATAAACCATTTTACAAAAGGAATTAACGTATCTATCCAAAAATAATCCAAAATAATGTCTGGTCCAACATTGCTGGCAATCCCCATATAAATAAACCCCTGAAGAGGAATGGAAAGAATGCCTAAAAGGTGTTTCCATTTTTCAATCCACATTCTCATTTTAGTCCTCACTCGCTTCTCTTGAAGTTTTATTCATTCTAAACTTCATCTGATGCCAGAACAATACACAAATGTAATACATTATTTAATTCGTTTTTGGAAAAACATATTTTAACATATGTTATTCTGTATTCTGTAATGGAGTAATGTTGCTCCTGAAGGTGCGGAGGGATCATATATGACAATTTCTCAAAGTAAAAAAGAGTATTTGCGTCGCATTCATAAAGTGCAGGATTATATAGAAGCAAATGTATGTGATTCTCTTTCACTAGATGAGCTTGCTTCCATTGCCGGGTTTTCAAAGTATCACTTTCATAAAATTTTTAAAGGGATCGTGAATGAATCATTGCTGCAATACGTAAATCGAGTGAAGCTGGAGAAAGCATTAAATTTTCTCATTCATCGGCCAGATAGGACAGTTACGGCTATCGCTTATCAATTTGGTTTTACGGATACTGCGATTTTTTCACGGGCGTTTAAAAATTATTATGGTGTAAGCCCGAGCTATTATAGAAATCAACATCGCAAGAATTGCAAAGACTTGATAAAAATATCTCCTTATCATGAAAGTATGCTGAAAATGACAAAAAAGGATGATGAAAATAAGGTAAAAGGAAAGGTAACCATTGAGACGATTGGCGACATGAATGTTGCCTATGTGAGACATCTTGGCAGCTATGAACAATTAAAACTTGTTTTTCAATCACTCATGCGACAGCTGTTCGCTTATTTAAGCAAATGGAACCTCATCGATTCGAGCAGCATAAAAGTGTTGACGATCTATCATGATCATCCGGAAATTACAGAGGATCATCATAGAAGAACCAGCCTTTGTGTGACAATCCCAAGCAGTGCTGCGAAGGTCATCGAAAAAGGGGATAGTGATGTCGGAATCATGATTATACCTTCCGGCAAATACGCTGTAGGTCATTTTGAAATATACCAAAATGAGTATAGTGAGGCTTGGGACTATTTATGCGGCGAATGGCTGCCCCAAAGCGGTTATCTTCCTCGTGACACTTCAAGTTTTGAAGTATATGTCAGCGAACCAGACCCAAACCCACAAACAAAACATTTCGTAGATATTTATTTGCCAGTAGGACCTCTTGCATAGTCAAATCTAGAATAAGGGGCGATGAAATGGAGCAGAAAACCATAACGATAAAAGGGGCACGAATGCATAACCTCAAGAACATCGACATTTCAATTCCAAAAAACAAGCTGGTGGCAGCAACTGGCGTCAGCGGATCAGGCAAATCCAGCCTTGTGTTTGATATTATTTTTGAGGAAGGACGCAAGCAATACTTGCAATCCTTAGGTATTGTTGCTGGGCTTGATAATGAAGACAAATTCGACAGTATACAAGGCTTAAGCCCAGCCATAGCCGTGCAGCAAAATACGATCTGTCAAAGCAACACGCGCTCAACCGTAGGCTCAAAGACCAATATTATGAATAGGCTGGCACTGCTCTATGCTGGAGAAGGGTCAATCCTTTGCTCCAACTGCGGAACAGCTGTGAATGACAACCTATTCTGCTTAGAATGCGGAAATAGCGAGGAGCGATTGTCGCCAAGTTATTTTTCCAACCTTTCTCCAAATGGAATGTGTATCAAGTGCTCTGGGCGAGGATCGTATTTTGAAGTTGACATGGAAAAACTTGTTTCAGATAGCCGTATGACTTTGGAGCAGGCTCTTGATGGAGTCGGCTTAACTCCTGGTTATTTGCGATTATTTCAAAGGAAGTTCCATTCATATTTAGCTATTCCTTTCTTACAGCTGCCAGAAGAAGTAAGGGGAGAAATCATCTATGGGCATTATGCAAACGGCAATTCTGAAAAACGAAGCGCCTGTTTAACGAACATATTTCATACTCGCCTTCATAGAGGAGAACCGTTAAATGGTGTGTATGCTAATATTGTATGTTCCGAGTGCCATGGATTTAGAGTGGGTGAAGAAGCAAGAGCGGTGCTGTTAAATGGCAAGCATATCGGTCAACTTGGGCGGATGACAATCTCAGAAGTGAATGAATTACTTGAAGATTTGTCCCAGCAAAACACGTTCACGATGATGGGGAAAAACTTGCTGCAAGAAATATTGCTTAAAACGAATAATTTGATTAAAGCACGCCTCGGCCATCTGTCCCTTTACAGAGAAATGCCAACTTTGAGTGGTGGTGAAATACAGCGATTATTTCTGCATTCACATTTGGATGCAAAAATGGATTCAATGATCTATGTTCTCGACGAACCTACTGCAGGACTGCATGAGTCTGAAAAATTGGATGTTTTAAAATTTATACAAGAACTCAAAGACCTGGGCAACACGGTGATTGTTGTAGAGCACCATAGTAATGCAATCAAAATAGCTGAGCACATTATTGACATAGGACCCATGGCGGGTATTGAAGGTGGAAAGGTTATTTATGAGGGTGATTTAGAAGGATTGCTCGAGTGCAAGGAGTCTATCACTGGCCAATATCTTTCAGGCAAAATGCCCATGCCGTCCAGAACTAAACATCCGTGTATTGAAACAGTACCTAGTCTGACCATTCGACATGCCAAAACGAACAACCTCAAGAATGTGACAGCAGCTATTCCTTTAGGTGTAATGGTCGGGATTGCAGGTATGTCGGGAAGCGGTAAAAGCTCGCTGATTTCAAATACACTGCTTCCTCTCCTGAAAAACTATTTTCGTAATAAGCAGGATGGCAACGAAGAAACCGAAATGGGCAATGAGGTAGAAGCCATGATGACTCAAATGGTTGCGGATAGGCTGGAGGGCTTGGAGCATATTTGTGGCTATGCCGAAATATCACAGGCACCTATAGGCAGGAGCTCGAGCTCCAATCCTGCATCTTATATAGGCATTTGGGATAAAATTCGCAGCCTGTTTGCCAAACAGCCGGCAGCCGTGAAGCGGAAATTATTTTCAGGCCACTTCTCATTCAACTCGAAAGGGGCTTGTTCGGAATGCTACGGCAGTGGACATACGGCAATCTGGCTGGGCGGCAATTTGAAAATAGAAAAACCATGCACAGCATGCTATGGGAAAAGGTTTAACCATGACACGTTATCGGTCGAATACAAAGGTAAAAATATTTATGACATTCTTGAACTGAGCGTCTCGGAATCGGTTGTTTTCTTTGAAGACAACAAGGTGATTGTGACAGCTTTGAAAGTAATGGATCGAATGGGGCTCGGATACTTAAAACTGGGCCAGCCCACTCCCACTTTAAGTGGCGGTGAAGCGCAAAGAATTAAACTCGCTAAAGAGATTGGCCGAAGGCGGAAAGGGAATACCCTGTATATACTGGATGAGCCTACTACTGGTCTTAGTCTGTATGATACCGCAAAGCTCATCGAATTGTTAGACGAGCTTGTAGCAAATGGGAATTCTGTAATCGTTGTTGAGCATAACCCGGCTGTTCTCGCTTCCTGCGACTGGATGATAGAACTTGGACCAGGTGGCGGCCCAGAAGGAGGTTATATTATTGCAGAAGGTTCACCCGATGTGCTGAAAGGAAATCCAAAGTCCTTAACCGGGAGGTATCTATAATGCAAAGAGATTACTGGCCAACAACAGAGTGGCGGACGAGGGAGCCAGCAGCTCTCGGCTTGGACACAGAGAAGTTCTCCGAACTTAACCATTTAATTAAAACCCAATATAGCAATCTAAATGGTATTGTTGTTGTGCATAAGGGTTATATCGCCTTTGAAAAGTATGAAAACAGCTTTATCGCTAGTGATACCCATCATGTAGCTTCGGTAACGAAAAGCGTGACATCTGCCCTCATCGGCATAGCTATTGACAAAGGATTTATCAAAAGTGTAGACGAAAAGATACTGGATTTCTTTCCCGAATATGTTTCCGATGCTAGCGACATTCAGAAGCGGGCGGTAACGATCCGGCAGCTTCTCACGATGACGGCGCCATTTCCTTTTACATGGAAACCAGGAGGGGGAGTGAGGGAGCCGCTGGACAGACTGCGGAGGCAAAAGAATTGGACCCAATATACGCTTGACCTATTAGGACAAAAAGGGCGAATGGGCGAGTTTCAGTATTGTACTGCGGGTGCACATCTGCTGTCGGTTATATTGACACGCACGACAGGTAAAAGCGCTCGTGAGTTTGCAAATGAGCAGTTGTTTGGGCCAATTGGGATGAAAATCATTGCTGATCGCCAAATGAAATCATTTGGTCTCGAAGATGTATTTGGGAAAAACCTAAAAGGATGGATTCATGACCCTAACGGAAATTCGACAGGGGGTTGGGGGCTTTGTTTAACGCTCAGAGACATGGCGCGTTTTGGATTTCTATATTTAAATGACGGTATTTGGGAGGATAAACAGATCGTCTCCAAAACATGGCATGATGAGTCGATCGCAATGAATGCGAACAAATACGGTTATTTGTGGTGGCTGCAGGAAGAGGATGGGTATTTTGCATATATGGCAATGGGTGATGGAGGCAATGCTATTGTTTGCATTCCGGCCAAAGATTTGATAGTAACCATAGCTTCCAAAATCGTCAGCAAACCTCGTGATATATGGCCTCTGATTAAAAATTGCATCATTCCCTCTGTAATAATCCGTTGAATATCCTCTATTTGCTATCGTATAGTGTTTGCTAGTCTGATTGACACATGCCTATAATATTAGATGTAGCATTTGTGGTATTCCATAATCGTATTGAAGAAGAGTTACCCTACGAGATAGCTAAATATAGCCTGCTTTAAGAGATGATAGTAGGATAGGAGACAGGTGAGACGATGACAACGAATAATGAGACAACCAACGAGGAAGTAAATAATAAGGAAGCTGCGATGTCCGAGGAGAAATGGGCTGAGCTTATAAAGGCTGTTCACCATAATGGACTTGTAGCGTTAAAAATGCACTTTAACGAGGTTGAAGCACAGGTATCAAATTTCGTAGATTACGGCCCGGTTTTTGTATTTAACGTGAAGGATGAATCGGGCAGTGTGTATTCGTGCGGATTTTTTCTGCGCGAGTTAATCGCTAGATTCCAATCGGATAATGATCCAGCCGTATGGTTGGCTTCTTTTTTCGTCGATCTTATGGAGACAGAAGGTGGCAAGCCTCTTCCTAAACCGGCTACGAATGAAGATGAGGCTAAAGAGATCATAGACAAAGTACTCGTACCGCAATGTATAAAAGCTGTAACAGAAGAGTTTGCTCCGGAACAGGTACATGCGGGGCTGGCTTGGAAGGAAGACCACGGTCCGATTTTTGAAGTGGGTTTTCCAGAAATCATAGATGGAAATAACGTATGTGCTGTTTCTTTGCATCTATTGCTAACACATTTGCAGTTGAATCGGGATCCAGGGGAGCTGCTAATTCAAGGATTGTATGACATTCGGAATGAGCATGGCTTAGAATAAATAACGAGGATAGGATTTAACGCAGCCTGATTAGGCTGCGTTTTTTTTATATGATAAAATCGATCAAAGATCATAAAAAGTGTACAATTTAAGAGAATAAGAATAATAAATGGGTTGATGCTAATGATTCAAAAATCATAACAAATTGGAGAAGAAAACATGAATATAAATCTACATACTGAGCTTTGCCAACGGTTTAATATTCGTTATCCGCTTTTTTTAGCTGGAATGGCTGGCGGGCCATCAACTGCAAAGTTGGTAGCAGCAGTATCGAATGCAGGTGGTCTAGGAAAGCTTGGTGCTGCATATATGGAGCCGGCTGCCATTCGAGAAGCGATTAATGAAATCCGCAAGCTGACAGATAAGCCTTTTGCAGTTAATCTGTTTGCGACGCAAACTTCGGATCACAATACTCGAATTGGAGAAGTTCAGCGAGAGTTAAACCTTATGCGGAATGTGCTTGGAATTTCTCATGCGAGTGCGGAACATGTGACGACTCCCGATCGTTTTGACCAACAAATGGCTGTTTTGCTCGAAGAGAAGGTTCCTGTAATCAGCACAGCATTCGGTATTCTTCCGGAGCCTTTCTTGCGGCAAGCTAAAGAGGCTAATCTTCTTGTTGTAGCGATGGTAACTACGGTGAACGAAGCGCTTCTGGCGGAGCAAGCAGGCTGCGATGCGATAGTTGCCCAAGGCAGCGAAGCGGGCGGACATCGAGGAACGTTTGATATAACCGAACATCAGCTGGGTGCAAATATTGGAACATTTGCTTTGATACCGCAAATTGTAGATCGTGTGAGCATTCCAGTCATTGCTGCGGGTGGCATTATGGATGGACGAGGTTTAGTAGCGTCACTTATTTTAGGAGCACAGGGAGTCCAGATGGGGACGCGATTTCTTACAGCGATTGAATCTGGTGCGCATGAGGTTTATAAGCAGGCTCTGCTGAAAAGTACAGAGGAGAGCACGGTTATTACGAAAGCTTTCTCGGGTCGACCAGCTAGAGGCATACGTAATTCATTTGTTAAGCAATGGGAAGAGAACGGGATCGAGCCCCTTCCGTTTCCTACGCAAAACACCGTGACTCGTGATATAAGAAACGCTGCAAGCAGCCAAAACAATTCAGAATATATGTCCCTATGGGCTGGTCAAGGAACGAGGATGCTTACTTCTGGCCAAACTGCGGAGGATATTGTTGCGGAGACGATTCGGCAAGCACTTTCCATTTGTGAGACGGGCAAGTCCCAATAACATGAATTTCCGAAAAAAGGAGGGACAACAAAATGTTAACGGAAAAACAAGAAGAATCTCTAAGTAAGTTCATGAGTAAAATTTTAAGACATTCACCTGATGCTTTTGGCATTACTTTAGACCAAGAGGGATTTTGTAAACTGGATGATTTCGTTTCCTCCATTCGGAATGAAGCAAGATGGAGCAGCATTCAAAATAGTGATATTGAGCAGGTCGTTCGCCATTGTAAGAAGCAGCGATATGAAATTGTCGGTGCCTTTATTCGTGCAAACTATGGGCACAGCGTTGAAAGAATAACTTATAAAGAGGCGAAGCCCCCTGCCCTCTTGTTTCATGGTACGAACACTAAGGTTTCGAATATTATTTTAGCTGAAGGTTTAAAGCCAATGGGAAGACAATATGTTCATCTTTCGGAATCGCTTGATTTTGCAACACTTGCAGGAAAAAGGCGAGGAGAACTCGTCATTCTTCATGTTAACACCGAGCTTGCATTATCTCTTGGCGTCAGCTTTTATTTAGCTAATAATGGCGTTTGGCTTTCTGATTTTATACCGCCTTCCTGTATCTTTGTGAAGCTGTAAACAATGAATTCAAAGCAAAACTGAACCAACTTTCACCCAATTTACACACCATTTTTTTGGAAACGGCTCTTTTTTCCTCGTTCCTTTTATTAAATTCAATATCATCGCTTAGCATCATAGAAATGACGTTATTATGAGAGTAGCTCATGTTGGATTTTTCTGTAATTATGGTGGTGTGAAAACCTCCATTTTACACAAATCCGATCATGGGCTTTTTTGTGCATTCCTAGGTGTCGCACTTTATATTACAATCCATCTATAAATTTCTCTTCCTTATTTCGATTTTTTCGGAAGAAACATAATAAATTTATATCTTCATAAAAAAATGAAGCCCCAAATCATAAAAAAATTAACCTTTCTGTGGAATGAGATATTTTCAAAAAGGGGTTCCAAACCCTATGATCGCATTGTAAATATAAAACGCTTACAAACAAGCCGCAGGCAGAAGGGAGAAATCATTTGAGTCAGGTATCACTAATTACAAGTAAGGATTATCAGGTGCGCAAATCAAAAAGAGGTTTGTTTTATGAACTGTGGAAAAATGGCTGGTATTACATGATGGCGCTGCCGGGAATATTGTTTTTCTTAGTTTTCAGCTATATGCCGCTTCCGGGCTTAGTCATTGCCTTTAAAGATTACAATTTTCTTGAGGGTATGTTTGGGAGCAAGTGGGTAGGGCTCAATAACTTCAAGTTTTTCTTTCATGGAGAATACGCATGGAGAACCACATTTAACACGCTGTTTATTAATGCCAATTACATTGTTTTCGGTACGCTGTTCTCCGTAGCTTTTGCCTTATTGCTAAATGAATTAAGAAATGGTCTGCTCAAGAGGCTGTACCAAAGCCTTATGTTCTTGCCGTATTTCTTCTCCGCAATCGTTGTTGGGAACTTCGTTTATTTGGTCTTCAGTACCAAATACGGCATTGCGAATCAGCTGTTGGACACATGGCACCTTTCAACGATTGATTGGTATTCTAACGCGCAGTACTGGGTTTCTATTCTGGTCGGTGTATTTATTTGGAAAAATACGGGGTATGCGGTGGTTATGTATTTAGCTACGATCGTTGGGATCGACGATGAGCTTTATGAGGCTGCGGCTCTGGACGGCGCAGGAAGATGGCAAAAGGTCCGTTACATTACGCTGCCGTTATTAGTACCAACGATTATTATTCTTACGTTATTGTCGGTGGGTAAAATGTTTTACGGTGATTTTCAAACTATCTATTCCATCGTTGGTGATAACGGGCTGCTCTTCGCAACGACGGACGTTATCGATACTTATGTGTTCAGAGCAGTTAAATCGGTAGGCGACATCAGCATGCCGGCTGCTGTGGGACTCTATCAATCGGTATGCGGATTTATTACCGTTGTTGCATGCAACTGGGCAGTAAAAAAATATAACGATGACCATTCATTGTTTTAGATCGGGGTGGAGTAGTGAGCAACCATAATGGAAGAGCAGCGCAAATTCTATTCCATGTCATTTTCCTTGCATTTTGTCTGTTTACGACGATACCTTTTATACTCACCATTATCGTGTCGATCACGAATGAGAACTCGATTGTAAAAAATGGATATCGATTCATTCCTGACCGCTTCTCGCTGGATGCTTATAGACTGATTTTCTCAAGCAGTGAGATCTATAACGCCTATACGATCTCTATTGCCGTGACCGTCTTAGGAACCCTCCTAAGTCTGTTGATTACCTCTATGCTAGCCTATGCGATTGCGGTTCAGAAGGTAAAGTACAGAAATGCTATCGCGCTTCTCGTGTTTATTCCGATGATATTCAACGCGGGACTTGTTCCATGGTATATATTCATTACGAAGTATCTGCATCTAAAAGATTCTATTTTCGCGCTAATTTTACCGATGCTGGTGAGCCCGTTTAATGTTTTTCTCGTGCGAAATTACTTTAAGTCATTGCCGCCGGCGCTTATGGAATCAGCAGAAATAGAAGGAGCAAGCCCGCTTTATATTTTCAGAAAAATAATACTCCCTCTATCGGCGCCCATTATAGCGACTATCGCTCTTTTTTACGCTTTAGCTTACTGGAATGACTGGAATTTAGCCCTGTGGCTCATCGATAGCCGTGAATTATATCCACTTCAATTCATGTTGTTTAAAATTCAATCCATGATCAATTATATGAGCTCTGGCGGCAATTACGGAGTAGGCAACAGTACATTGCCTTCTGACTCTGCACAAATGGCTATGGTGCTCGTTACCATCGGGCCGATCGTCCTTGTGTATCCTTTTGTTCAAAAGTATTTCATTAAAGGGATCATGATCGGAGCGGTTAAAGGATAGGTTGCAGCCTAGCAATAGGTTCATTATAGAAGAGAAAATAGGGAGGTATTCAATTGAAAAAAGTACAGATTAGAGTATCGGGTTTCGTCATGGTTATCGTTTTATTGCTTAGCATGTTAGCTGCATGCTCGTCTAATGAAGGGGGCAACAAACAAACAAATGCCCCTGCAACAACGACGGGAAATAAGGAGGGTGCTGAGAAGCCCGATGTTACGGAAGAAACCTCCAAGCCTGTAGGAACGGTAAAAATTGTTCTGCCAGGCGATCAACCGAAGGATATGGCAGGCGTTCAAAAGGCGATGGAAGAGAAGCTGAAAGCAGATGGACTTAACATCAAATTGCAATTTACATATTTCCCATGGGATCAGTATTCAAACAAGCTTAATCTAATTGCCGCTTCAGGAGAGGATTATGATATGGCCTGGACGCATGTAAGCTGGCTGTCGCAAATTACGGCCAAAAATGTCATCATTCCTCTCAATGATCTACTCGATGAGCAAGGCATGCAGCTGAAAGAAAGCATACCGGCTGCTAATTTCTTGAGCGTATCTATTGATAATAAGATATACGGCATTCCTACTCTAGTTCCGACTGCTGAGAACAATAACTTTTTTGTCATCCGCGGCGATTTAAGAGAGAAATACAATCTGGCTCCAATTAAAACATTAGCAGATTTCGAAGCCTACTTAGATACGATTAAGAAAAATGAGCCTGACATGGTTCCAATTGCAAATGATAACAATCGCGCCTTATTGAGAGAATTTGGCGATGTCTATTTGCCTCTTGGCGATAACGGCGCAGGTCCAGCTTACATTGACCCGGCAGATCCGAATTTGGAAGTTAAAAGCTTTTTTGAATCTGATATTTTCAGAAAAATAGTAGAAACAAAAAGAAGATGGTATTTGAATGGCTGGATGCCGAAAGATGCACAGGAGATTAAAGATTCTGAAACCGCACTCAACAATGGCAAAATCGCAGCGACATGGTCAAATGTTCTTAAGACATCAGAGCGTATCGATGCCTTCAAACAAACGCTGCCAAACGGCAAGCTGGAGGATGTATTCTTAAATCCGGAAAAACCTAAATATGTTTTTGATGCAGCTGGAAATCTATTGTCTATTTTCTCGACCAGCAAGAACAGCGAAGGAGCTATGGCCTTTATTAACTGGTTCAGAAGCAATCAACAGAATTATGATCTGTTCTCTTATGGCGTTAAAGACGTGAATTATAAGCTTGACGGTGATGCGGTTTCGGTTGAAGGCATTGCTGAGAACTCCACCTACAATCAGGTTTACTGGGCATGGGATGATATCCGCATGAAGCATTTTAGTAAAAATGTTGATCCGAGCTACATTGAGAACTTGAAGGTATGGGATAATGGTTCCGTCGTTGCGCCTACACTTGGCTTCCGTTTCAACGCTGATCCGGTGAAATCCGAAATTGCTCAAATTGACGCGGTTGGGGCGGAGTATGTGGGTGCTGCGTATTCTGGCTTCATCGACTATGAAAAGTTTTATCCTGAATTTAAGAGCAAGCTGAAGTCAGCTGGAATCGATAAAATAATCGCTGAAGTACAGAAGCAATTCAATGATTTCAAAGCAAATCAAGCGTCAAAATGAGTAAAAGTAAGATGACTTGACCGATAAGTGGTAAAGGAGGCCCATTCGAAATGCGAAGAGGAAGGTTTCTGCTTCATTTCTTTCTAAGCTTAGTCATTCTATCTAGTAGTGTTGTGTCTTGGAATGCACAGCCCATTCAGGTTTCAGCAGCAGCGAATACAGGCAATTTGGCATTAGGCAAGGCAGTAACGGCAAGCAGCTCGCTTGCCCAGCATTCACCAAGCTATTTGGCAGACGGCTCGATGGACACGATGTGGTCAACGAGTGATACCGGATATGCTACGAGCCCAATTACGGATGAATGGGCAGTTGTGGATCTTGGAGAAACTTATGCGATTTCTCGTTGGGTCGTGAAGAGCGGTGGTGCTGATACTCTGGTGACAAGTGACTATCAGCTCGAATACAGTACAGATTCGGATAACGGGCCATGGCAAACGGCGGATACCGTGACCGCGAATACCACTCGTTTCACGGACCGCGTATTGGATCAAGCGGTTAGTGCAAGATTTGTGAGGCTTCACATTACGAAGAAAACGTCAGATGGAGCCGATTGGCCAGCCGTTAGAATTGGCGAATTAGAGCTGTATTCGTCTGCTACGGAGGTGCCGGAAATATCAGCTGATTTCCCATCGGGTCTTGTTGAGAGAGGAACCAAAGTGACGCTTACGAGCTCGATCGCAGCTGCAGCCATTTATTACACGACGGATGACAGTGATCCAACACTCTCTTCAAGCAAGCAGCTCTACAATGAGCCGCTTACGATCGATAGCGACATAACGATTAAAGCAGTTGCTATCGATGAGCTGGGAGGAAGCATAAGTGACATTTTGACATTAACATATCAAATACCGAAGGATAGGGTGAAAGGGAATGTAGCGCTTGGCAAGAGTGTAACGGCCAGCAGCTCGTTATCGCAGCATTCGCCTAGCTATATGACAGATGGATCTATGGATACCATGTGGTCAACAAGCGATACGGGTTGGAGATCAAGCCCATTATCCAACGAATGGGCGATGGTTGATTTGGGAGATACTTATGACATTTCTAGGTGGATCGTCAAGCATGCCGCTTCAGGTGATTTAACAACGCAGGACTTTCAACTGGAGTACAGTACAGGGAATCCGGACGGACCATGGCTGATAGCTGACACGGTCACAGACAATACGTCTATTATCACGGATCGGATACTCCTATCTTCCGTTCAAGCGAAGTATGTTCGGATTCGCGTTACGAAGAAGGCAAAGGAAGGATCTGATTGGCCGGCAGTGAGGATCGGCGAGCTCGAGCTTTATTCGGACCCAGCGATTGTTCCACTGCTCTCGGTTTCGCCAGATTCCGGTTCCGTTATTAAAGGCACTAAGGTTACGCTTAGAAGTACGCCGGCAACCGCCTCAATTTACTATACGATTGACGGAAGCGATCCATCGACATCTCAGAATAGAATACTCTATTCTGAACCGCTAACGATCAACAGTACTGTAAGCATAAAGGTAGTCGCAGTAGATGAGAAAGGCGGAGGGGTAAGTGAGATACAGACGCTCCATTACACGATTCCGACTGAAGACTTGTCAGCGTATCCCAACCTAGCAAGGGGATCCGATGCCTCGATGACGGTTGAAGCGGGTTGGGGCAACGTAGCAGGGCGAGCCATTGATGGTGACATGACAACCTACGCTCAACCAGAGCAAGCTGGCGTATGGGATTTGATTGTCGATCTCGGTAATCAACAGCCAGTCAATTATGCGGTCTTACGCAAAAATCCAAATCATCAAAACTATATTACTCAATTTACGATTGATGTTTCGAATAATGGAACCGATTGGAAGACGGTAGCTACGGAGAATAGCAATACAGACTTAGAGGATCTATGGTATAAATTTGAGGTGCAAAGTACTCGGTACGTTAGGTTGCATCAAGTAGCGAAAGTCGGCCTGGCTGCTGCGGTATGGGAATTTGAGCTGTATAACACATCCAAAGCATTTCCTGTTCAAGCAGATGTATCATCTAAAGTAGTTGCTGAGGGTACTCGGATCGGACTATCCACTTTAGAACCTAATGCCGCCATCTACTACACGACTGATGGGAGCGATCCCATAACATCTTTAAGCAAGCAGCTTTATTCGACCGGAGTTCCTCTCATCGCTTCTTCAATAGACTCGACGATAACGATTAAGGCGTATGCGAAAGCAGTAGGGAAGGAAGAAAGCGAAGTCCGCTCATTCTTGTATCAGGTTGTGGCGATATCAGCAAACCCAGAGCCGGGTATCGTAAATGAGAATACTGCTGTTGCATTATCTAGTTCAGTAGCGGGTGCATCCATCTATTACACAATCGATGGTTCGGATCCGATCGTTTCGGCAGCGAAGAAGCTCTATACACAGCCTATTGCGATTACGCAGGATTTGGCTATCAGAGCATATGCCAATGCAGACGGACATAAAAGCACGGCTATCAATTTTTCATACAGCATCAGCATAGAAGAAACGAATGCAGCGCTAGGTAAGGCGGCAACAGCCTCTTCTGAAGAAAGTGCAAGCTTGGCCGCTCAAGCCGTAGATGGAAATGTTGATACCGCATGGGTTGCCAGCAACTCAGGGAAAGGTCAATGGCTTCAGGTTGATCTAGGCGCGGATTATGAATTGACGGGTACGTCAGTGACTTGGAGGGACAGCAAAAATTACAAGTACAAAATCGAAGTGTCTTCGGATGCCATGAATTGGTACCCGGCTGTCGATCAAACGAGCGCTTCGGATAGAGAGCAAGTGAGTACGGATCGTTTTCTTGATGCAGCAAGGCGTTATGTTCGGATAACCATTACGGATTTCGAACTTGGAAGCAAAACGGGAATATCGGAGTTCAAAGTTCTCGGATATCCAAGTGAAGAGATGCCAGAAGTACCTGTAGGACCATCGACGAACGGCTGGGCGAGACCGATCATTGCGCCTTTTCCTGATTCTGTAAACGGCGTTCAGAATCCCGTAATCAATTTAAGCGGAACTTGGAAGTTTACACAAACGCCAGAACAAGGATTTTGGAAAAACAGTGTTGAACCTTCGACATGGTCTGATGCTAAGGTGCCGGCAAATTTAGAGGTGCTCGGGTTCGATATTCGCGGTAAACAGGGCGGTGACTGGTTCCCAGACCGAAATATCGAGAATGTGTATAAGAAATCCGTTTCAATTCCGCAGGACTTTCAAGGGCAACGGGTTATGCTGCGTTTCGAAGCGGCGTTTAATGTCGCTAGAATTTGGGTGAACGGAAAGCTCGTTCGTACGCATCGCGGCGGTTTTACAACGTTTGATTGTGATATTACAGATTATGTAACACCCGGCGAAAACGCATGGATAACCGTAGGCATTACGGCTGAGAAGGGCTTCGTCGAGTATCAGCATGTTCGAGGGTTGATTGGTGAAGTGAAGCTGTTTGCGCTGCCTCATAATTACTTGACCCGCTTGCATGCAGAAACGATCTTTGACGGAACTTATACCGATGCGATGTTAAACGTTTCTGTCGGAATGATTTATGGAAGTGAGTCTGATTCTCTTGTCGAGCTTACTTTAATTGATCCGGATGGACAAATCGTACCCATCGAGCCAGGGGTCATTGCATTGGATCCACAGCATCTTAATCGAACGGTAAGCATTCCAGTGAAAAATCCGCAGAAATGGGATGCAGAGCATCCAAACCTTTATAAGCTGGTTGCGAATATTAAGGAAGACGGTAAAATCGTGCAAACGATTACTCGCAAGATCGGCTTTCGAACGATTAAGGTTGTCGGGAATAAGATGCTGGTCAACGGAAAAGAAGTCAAGCTCCGTGGTGTCAATTGGCATCAATCCTCTCCCTCAGCAGGAGTTGCAGTTGATCCAGAGCATGACAAGGAATCCTTGTTAAAGCTCAAGGATGGCAATATCAATTATATTCGGGCTTCTCATTGGCCGCAATTCGAATACGTGCTGGATTATGCGGATGAAATCGGCTTGTATGTCGAGCAGGAAAATTCCGTCATGTTCGTCAATGGTCCTCGGTTGAATGATGCGAATTACCTAAGTTATTTCATGGGTCAATTCTCTGAAACGATTGAGAAGGATCGAAGCCACCCAAGCGTCGTAATCTGGTCACTCACGAACGAGAGCGGTTGGGGAAGCAATGTGGCAGCAACCCATGATTATGTGAAGGCCGTTGATCCGACGCGTGTGATTAAATCGAGTTTCGGTTACAACGCTCCGAGCCAATATAATGACCTATTCAGCGTTCATTATGTGGATAATAGCTTGAAATTTGGAGGACTTGATAAGCCGGAAATCGTGGATGAGTACGCACATCTGTATGTGTATTATGAAGACTGGTTTAATGATGATCCTGCCTTCGAAGATTTCTACGGTGAGTCCATCAAGCGCTCTTGGGACAATATAAATGGCTCAGATGGTGCTCTGGGAGGTGCAATCTGGCATTCTCGGGATTTAACGACCTATTGCGAGACAGCCGTTTGCGGTTTTAGAGTGGAATGGGGAATTATGGATTCATGGAATCGGGAGAAACCAGAGTACTGGAACGTGAAGAAGGCTTATTCGCCGATTCGAATTAATGCCAATTCCTTGCCGAATCCAGGTGCGAGAACCCCGCTAAGCCTTCCGATTGAGAACCGCTTTAACCATACGAATCTGAACGAAATCAAGGTCGAATGGACGGTCGGCAATCAATCAGGCACGTTAACGGGTCCTTCCATTGAACCGATGTCCAGCGGTCATTTGATTATACCGGCTAGAGCATGGAAGCTCGGTGATAACGTGAGCTTGAAGTTTTACCAAAGCGATCGGTACAAGGCTAATCGATTAGTGGATGAGTATAAACTAAGTATCGGCAACAAAATATTCCATTTCACAGGCGCGGAGGGTAGCGCCCCAGCCATTACGAAGGATGATACAGCAACCACTATTACGGGGCAAGACTTTAAACTGGTGTTCAATAATGCAACAGGTATGATTCAAGAAGGAACATATAAAGGAGAAACGATCATTACCGGGGGTCCTTATTTGAATATGGGCTTTACGTCCAACCTTGGCTCATGGACTTTCTCGAGCATGAACAGCATGACTGTTGGAAACGAGGCAATCGTGAACATTGCCGGCAGTTATGGTCAAACGGGAGTATTGTTTGTGTTATCCATTGACGGGAGCGGGTTGATTTCCACCACGTATACCGTTACAAACCTGCCTGCTGTCTATGACTCTATTGGCGTTGCCTTCGATATTGCAGCCAAAGCAGACCGCATAACATGGAATCGCAATGGTCTATGGTCGACCTATCCAGAGGATCAGGTTGGGAGAAACGAAGGAACGGCATTCCGGGTTAGAGGCGAAGGAAATGAACAGTACGGTGTGAAGCCGACTTGGGCATGGTCGCAGGATGAGAAAAATTTCAGCAAATATGGCAAAGATGATGCCGGGCAGCGCGGGACAGCTGACTTTGTTGCCTCGAAGAACAATTTTAACTATGCTTCCTTGATTTTGGGCGAGACGGGCAAACGTATTACAGCACAAGGAGATGGTTATGGCTCGGTCAAAAGCTCGGTCAATCCAGATGGAACCATTCGGTTTGAGATCAATTCGATCTGGTCGCATCCCGCTGCATTCCCGGGCTGGATAGAGGCGAATTCCATTAGCAAACCGATTACATTAGCTGCTGCGTATATGAACACAATCAATGTCAGACTAGACGATCATGATGATTACAGCGTTAGCTATGCCGATGTGCCAACCTATCTAAGCGATATGAACTGGACTTCGGCGACGACAGGCTGGGGGGAAGTCAAAAAAGATTCCAGCATTCAAGGTAATGTATTAACCTTATTTGACGGCATGGGAAGCAAGTCGTATGCAAAAGGCATTGGCACACATGCAAACTCGGAAATTGTATATGACATCGATGGATTGGGCTTTGAGAGCTTTGAAGCCTACGTAGGCGTCGATCAAGAAACTAACGTAGGTAAATTGGCCTTCCAAGTATGGGCAGATGGTCAGAAGCTCTTTGATAGTGATGTCATGGAAAGCCGTACAGCAGCGAAGAAGATTAATGTAAACATCACAGGTAAACGCGAGCTGAAGCTAATTGTAACTGATGGCGGCAATAGCGTTGTCAGCGATCATGGGAACTTTGCGGATGCGAAATTGCTGAAACAATCGAATGCGGTGCTTCCAAGTACCGATGCAGCACTCAGCGGGATAAGCATTAATAATGAAGCGATCATTTCTTTCGAGAAAAACAAGCTGACTTATGATGTGACACTGCCGGCTGGAATGCATTCGGTACCGAATGTTACAGTCAACACATCGGATAGCCAGGCGACTGTCAAGTTAAGTCCAGCCGCAGGTCTGCCGGGAACAACTTCAATAGAAGTGACAGCCGAGGATGGTATAACTAAGCTTATCTATGTCATCCATTTCACTGTTGTGCACGGCCCGACTGATCCTGAGACGGGAACGCCGACAGGGGAAGGTCAAGGATCCGTTAGTGTAAGTAAGGAGCAGCAGATCATATCTGAGCTCAAATCCGAAAACGGAAAGGCTATTATAGCCATTCAAAAAGGTGTTAAGGAGGTGCTGATTCCTGCAAATACTAAGGGGCTTCAGGATCTGAATAAACTCGTATTCCAAGCTGATGGTATATCACTGGAGTTAACGGGCAAAGTCATTGCTCAGCTGCTTGAGCTGGCGAAGGATCAGAAGCATGACTTTATCGCTTTCTTATTTACGAAGAAAGCGCAAGCGGACGTTGATCGTTTGCTGAAGGAGTCATCCAACAAGGCACATGCGGCTATTGCTGCATCAAGTCATATCTATGATTTGTCTCTGGCAGCAGCTAGTTTAAATCAGGTTGAGCGGAAGAAGCTGAACACCTTAGCTGAGCCTATTACGTTAAAGCTTACAGCATTTGAAGAAGACTTAAGCGATTTGGTTTCTATTTATTACATCAAGGAAGATGGGGAGCTTGAATTTTTACGGAGCAAACAAAACAATGGTTTGCTTGAAACGCAAATCAATCATTTAAGCCTTTATGGGGTGCTCTCTTTCGAGAAGTCATTCAGTGACGTTCCTCAAAGTCACTGGGCAGCTCAGGCGATTAGGAGGTTAGCAGCTAAAGGCATCGTGACTGGTGTGAATGCAACACAGTTTGCGCCGCAAGCTAAAATAACCCGTGCTCAGTTTATCACAATGTTGGTTCGTGCATTAGGATTGCAAACTGAAGGGACAACATCGTTTACGGATTTGGAGAAAGACGCATGGTACGAATCCGCGGTAGTAACGGCCTGCAATGCCGGAATTGCGACAGGTCGAAGCCTAACCCGATTTGCGCCTCATGAAACGATAACACGCGAAGAAATGGCGGTTATGATCGTTCGAGCATATGAGGTGAAAACGGGCAAGAAAGCCGAAGCAGCTAAGCAAAGCCAATTTGCGGATAGTGATCAGATTCATGAGTGGGCAAGAGACTCCGTAAATGCCGCTCTTGACCTAGGAATTCTTGAAGGCGTAGGACAAAATCAATTTCAGCCTCAAGGTCTAGCTACTCGTGCGGAAGGTGCTCAGGCAATTGTTAGACTAATGGATTAAAGCAGACTCAGAAGCAACAAATCGAAAGCGCTTGGCCTTCTTTTTACAAAGAGGTATCCAAGCGCTTTTGGATTTGAATTCGTTATTAAATAAGTAGAAAGTCAAAGTAGAACTTGACGTTATTTCAAGATAAAGAGTATATTCTTGTTGCGATGCGGCTCATTGTTAGAGGGTTTGAAAACGTTTACAAAAATAAAAGACAGGGATGGTTCGATGTTGAAGCCTTTAAAGACGCGCGGAAGTTTCTTAAGTCGAATAATCGTTGCGAATGTTGTTATTTTTGTAATAGCGATTATTACGATTTCCATTCTGAATTACGATAACAATACTAGAATTATTGATAAGCATACCTCTGTCATGTACAAGAGATTGCTCTCTCAAACCGACTATAACATTGAGGCATTATATGAGAGGGTATTTCAAATAGGTGAACAGCTTCTAAATGATAGCGAAGTAATAAAAGGTCTCTATTCGAATAAGCTAAGCCCATTGGACTCCCTCAAGGTTCAAAACAGAATTAACGATATCGTAATTACGAACAAATCTATCAATTCGATTTATCTTTATAATGGTGAGAAGGACCGGTTTATACATACGATTCGCAAGAATGTAACCATTCAAACGATAGATAAAAATGCGCCTTCTCTCATTGAGGTTCGGAAGCAAATGAAGAAAATGATATTTTTGCCTCATAAGCAGAGCTATATTTATGAATCCAAAGCCTATGACAACAACTTGCTTTCCTTGATTTTTACATATTCAGGGTCAAAAAACGGCTATGCGATTTTTATCAATTTGGAGCTGAACGCGATTTTGGAACTGTTTAATAAAATGGGCAACTCTGTGTACTCCAACTTCATTATCGTGGATAAAAACGGATTGAATATTATTAATGGCTCAAAGCCAGAGCTATTTCTTCACGATACCAGCGACCAAGCCTACATTAATAAGGTTATTCATGCAGATGCAAAATCCGCTAATTTTATAGGCAGTGTGGATGGCGTGAAATCGCTTGTCACCTACGTTTACAATGACAAATTGGAATGGTATCTCATTAATACGACCAGCTATGAATATTTGGCCAAGGACAATCTTGCTGTACTCAAAAATATTATTATGATTTCCATGATTATTCTGATTGTAAGTATTGCAGCCACGGTGCTGCTCCTTAATAAAATTTATACGCCCTTCGGCAAAATAGTTAAAATGATTAAATTCAATCATCCTTCTTATTCTGAAGAAGAGAGCTACGATGATGTTGAATATATGAGCGATGTATTCAAAGGGCTTATCCAAAAAGTAACGACGCTTGAAGATTCGGCTGTAAAGGATCGTAATCGATTAAAAGCTGCTTTTCTTAGAGATATGCTTAATCATGAGGGACGGATGGATGAGGGCGATATTGCACTGAACTTCAGCAAGCTTAACATTCAACTGAAACCAAACGATCTGCGTGTGCTCGTATTGGTTATTAAAGAGCAACAGGCAATCATCGCTTTGGAGCAGGAGCAATTGGAAAACAGAATGAGCTTTGTCGTCGATGCGATGTATGAGCTTGCTCTGCACGTGTTTGCGGATATTGCAGACTTGGAAAAAATCGTGACGGGAAGCCATACGTTAGTCTTCATCATAAATGATTACGAAGAAAATGGCATCGAGGCTAAAATGGGTGAATTTCTATATCAGGTCGAAAAATTAATGAGCTTTCAATTGAAAATCGGTGTCGGCGTTCGGGCAGGCACGATTCAAGGGTTGCCAAAATCGTATGAGTCAGCAAAAGAGGCTCTTCATTACCAGTTTGTAGCCAGCGGTGAAAGCGTCTATTACTATGACGAAATACAAACTAAATTAAGCAAGCAGGTTCAGTATCCCATTAAGCTAGAGCATGTACTAATGAATCATTTGAAGCTCAATGATAGCAGTGGCTCTCGTGAAACGATCGAAGCTATATTCAAAGAAATTAAGCTTTATTCCATTAAGGAGATGTATGCTATTTTAAAGCAGCTTGGTTCAAGCATCGACAACGAGTTTCGCAATATGGTGAACTTTGCTCCTCTTTGCACAAAGTATGAGAAGGAATCCTTGATTGGCGTTATCGAAGGTTTGAATTATATTGAAAAACTGCATCAATTTTGTTTGGAGCTGGTTGATTATATTATTCAAGATTTAAAGGGCAATCGATATAGGGACAGCAAGGAAGTGGTAAAAAATGCTTGTGATTATATTCAGCAGAACTATCGAAATGGGGATCTCTCAGCAGACGCTGTCGCCGCTACGCTCAATATCTCTGTTCCTTACTTTAGTAAATTGTTCAATGAGAACATGAGGATGACCTTTTCCAGCTATGTTACGAGCCTCCGGCTTAGTGAGGCTGAATCGCTGCTGCTTCATACTCCGCTTCGAATCAAGGAAATTAGCGAGCAAATTGGCTTTTTGAACAGTACGTACTTCATTACTGTGTTCAAGAAGAAGCATGGTGTGTCACCTAATCAGTACCGGCTAATGAAGAAGGCAAACTAAGGCTTATGTTAATTCTGTGAAAATGTTAATGCTAAAGTCCCAATAAACTGTGATATAATTTTGCCCAGAAGATGAACGTTGGATTTTACACCAACTTAATTAACTGGGAGGTACGCATGATCAGGGATGCCAAGCGGATTAGAGGTCTTATAATCACCATGATATTGGGTTTGTTTCTGCTTTGTATCGGACCTATGTCGAGTGTCCATGCAGGGAATGCAGCTGCTGCGGATGATTGGACGATTAAATTTAATGGGAAAATAGTGAAGATAACAGATCCGCTTTATATGTCAGAAGGAAGATTGTTTGTTCCGGTAGCCCGCATAGCTGATATGTTCGGTGCGAAGTCGAGCTGGGATAATGTAAACGAAGAAGTAACAATACATACAGAAATCAAAGATAAAGTTGTGCTGGGAAATGGAGTACCAGTCGTATATTTTAACGAAGCCCGTTATAAATTGGACGCGGTGCCATTTTTAAAGGACAATAGGCTGTATGCTCCTCTGCGCCAATTGTCAGAAATGCTGCATGCTAACGTGGTGTTGAATGCAGAGTCAAACGTTATTGAACTTATAAAAGTACAGCCTGCTGTAATTACAGAAGAGTACGGCTTGGATGAGATCAGCAAGGAGTTTGGCAGCACCAAATCAGAACTGCTCAAATGGAATGGACTCGATAGCAAGGCGAAGATCAAGCCGGGAACAAAGCTCAAGGTCATCATTCCTTCAAATGTTGATCAAATAGCAAAACCGTTCACTGATGCGGATTATATGCTGCTTGCTAAGATTACGATGGTTGAAGCAGGCAATGAATCCTATGAAGGACAGCTTGGATTAGCGAATGTCATATTAAACAGAGTGAAGGATGAGCGGTTTCCGGATACGATACGCGACGTCATTTATTCAGGCAAGCAGTTTCCTCCAGCGCATAATGGACTCTTAGATAAAAGTAAGCCAAACGCAAGCTCACTTCGTGCAGCGAAAGATGCGCTTAACGGTAAAAATAATGTGGAGAATGCCGTTTATTTCTTCAATCCCGATATTTCCAAAGGATCGTTTTGGTCCAGCTTAGATGTTATTGTGACAATCGACAATCATAGCTTTGCAAAATAGTTGTAAGATTGCCGCTGAACCATTGCAAGGTGCAGAAAACAAGGGGAACAAGTCCAATGGATTTGTTCCCCTTGTTGTTAAGAGGATGAAGACAGAGCTGCCGTATCGTTGTTGGATGACTGAAACCATTTGTGGTAATCTATAATAGATTTGCAGTAGAGTTGCCGTATGATATGATCGCAATGAAGCCTACTTTACAGGATGATAGTATGATAGGAGACAGGTGGAACTATGAACTTAAACAATGAGACAACTGACTTGGAAGTAAATAGCGAGGAAACAGAGATGTCCAAGGAAGAATGGGCGGAGCTTATAAAAGCTGTTTACGATAATGGCCTTGCAGCTTTAAGAATGCATTATAACGATGTTGAGGCACAGGTTTCGAATTTCCATGATTATGGCCCAGTTTTTATATTTCATGTGAAGGATGAGTCGGGTAGTAGATATTCCTGCGGTTTTTTTCTGCATGAGTTGCTTAACAGGTTCCAATCGGACAATGACCCTGCAGTATGGATGTCTTCCTTTTTCGTTGAACTTATGGAGACGAAGGGTGGCAAGCCCCTCCCAAAACCAGCAACGACTGAAGCTGAGGCTAAAGCGATAATTGACAACATACTCGTACCGGAATGTATAAAAGCAGTAACGGAAGAGTTTGCTGCGGAGCAGGTACATGCAGGTCTGGCTTGGAAGGAAGACCACGGTCCAGTCTTTGAAGCTGGATTTCCGGCGCTCACAGGCGGAAATAACGTATGTGCGATTTCTTTGCATTTCTTGTTGATTCATTTGCAGTTGAACCGGGATCCAGGAGATCTGTTGATTCAAGAAATGTACAACATCCGAAAAGAACATGGCATAGGCTAACATTTACGAATCAAAATGTATTTAGCGCAACCCGATAAGGGTTGCGTTTTTTTTATTCGTAAACAGCGAGCAACTTCAAATTTTAATAGTCGATATTTGCTTTTTTGCGCATGCTAAGTATATCCAACTGTTATGCATCCGACTTGTTTCAATACTGTAAACTTTTGTGGGCTTAGTTGTTTGTGAAAACGAGGCTGTGATACGATCAAGGGTGAATGGAGATGAACGAATGGAGCTTACCAAAATATTAATTATAGAAGATGAAGAAGCGATAGCTGATTTGCTTGCATATGGCTTGCAGAAAGAGGGATTTCAAACCAAGCTTGCGCATAACGGCAAGGATGGCTTAAGAGAAATCGAAGAGTTCAAGCCAGATCTGCTGCTGCTTGATTGGATGCTTCCCGATCAAAGCGGACTTGATATTTGCAAGCAAATTATGGGGAAATACATCCTTCCGATCATCATGATTACGGCTAGGTCTGATATTTCCGACAAAGTTATCGGAATGGAGCTTGGCGCCGACGACTATATTACGAAACCATTTGATATGCGTGAAGTAATCGTCCGCATTCGTACATTACTGCGCAGAATCAATCCTATAACGGCTGTGAACGAAGAAGCAGCGCCAGCAATCATCAAGTTCAAAACGATAGAAATTAATGTGCCCGAAAGAATGGTCAAAAAAGACAATGAGCTCATTGAGCTGACACCAAAAGAATTTGACCTATTGATGACTTTGACGAGCTCTAGAGGACGCGTATTTACTCGTTCAAATTTGCTTGATTTAGTATGGGGCTATAATTATTTTGGTGATACTCGAACCGTGGATATTCATATTCAGCGTTTGCGCAAAAAGCTTGATGCCAATGACATAATCACTACGGTATTTCGTGTCGGGTACAAATTCGAGAAGAATGTGGAATGAATATGGTACAGTCTATCAAGGTTAAGTTTTTAATCGGATTGTTAGTTATTTTTTTCACCTCGCTATTGCTGCTGCATCATTTTGTCATGCAAATTATTGAATCCAGCAACGAAACCATCATTACGCAGGATTTGAATACGATGAAGAAAAACAGCAATGTTTATGTAAAACAGACGTTTATGATCAATCATTACAGTCATGATGAAATTTATTTCGAGCAGATGTCTAAAGAGTTGGTTGTTGATTTGAAAAACATTACGTCTAGCCAAGTGGCTGTTTATTCATTAAAGGGCAAGCAGCTTGCTGCATCGGACAGTGCTCCCTTCATGAGTCCACTTGGAGACGATTTCAAGCATGCTCTCAAGGGAGAAACCGCTTATACCATCTCCCATCAAGAAAAAATATCTACGATCTATTTTTCATATCCTGTTGTAATTGACGGTGAAAAAATAGGTATTTTACGATTTTCCAAAGACGTATCGATGCTTTATGAGAACAGCAGGCAAATATTAGATGTCATTTTGTATGTCACGATCGCTATCTTCGCTATGGGCTTGCTGCTTTGTTATGCATTGTTCTGGAACATTACACTGCCCATCGTCAAGATGACCAAAGTTTCAACGGAAGTGATAAACGGCAATCTTAATGTCCATATCTCTTTAAACCGAAAGGACGAGCTGGGCAAGCTTGCTCATAACTTCAATCAAATGATTGAGAAAATTAGACTTCAAATTGGCAAAATAGAAAAGGACCGTGACCGCCTTAAAGAGTTAAACCAACATCGCAAGCAATTTTACGACAATGTTACCCATGAGCTGAAAACACCTCTAACTTCTATCATGGGCTACGCGCAGATGATCAAAGACAATGGGCAAAATGATGAGGTTTTTTTCGAGAAAGGTATTGCGCATATAGCGGATGAAAGTGCTCGCCTTCACGAAATGGTTTTGCAGCTATTGGAGTTGTCTAAGGAAACAGATTCTAAAGCATCCTATGAAATGGTTGATGCAGGGTTTATTTTGCTAAGCGTTTGTGAAGGTATGGCGTTTAAAGCCCAAAAGTATAACAAAAATATTGTTTGCGAATTAGAAGATCATCTCATCATTGAGGGCAGTCCAACTAAATTAAGACAGCTGTTTATCAACTTGATTGATAATGCGATTAAATACAGCGATGCTTCCTCTGAAATTATAGTGAAGGCAGGTCTGATCTCCGAGGTCATACAATTCACTTTTATAAATCAGGGAGATGTCATTGCACCAAAACATTTAGCCCGCATTTATGAACCCTTTTATAGAGAAAATGGTCGTCTTGTGAAAGAAGTCGGGAGCCGCGGATTGGGGCTTAGCATTTGCAAAGCCATTGTTGAAGAGCATCAAGGAACCATTCAAATCCAAAGCGAGGATAGAGAAACAAGCGTAATTGTTCACATCCCGCAATTTGATAACAAGCAGGTGACCTCATGATTAGAAAATCAATATTTGCTCTGCTTATCTTCGTTATTTTGTCGGGCTGCGCATCTACGAAATTTAATTCAAGAACCGTCGTTATACCAGATACAGAAGCGGCACCAGAATTGGCCCATTCGAACGGTGATTTTGAAGTAAGCAAAATCTATCGCATGTTTGAGGAAGATGAGAGTGAAATCCAAATTCTCGGATGGACAGACAATGAGCAGATTCTAGGCATGCTCAAAAATATAGATTTTACTCAAACCTTGCAGCGCTTTGATTATAAGAATCAGACGATGAAAGAGGTTATGAATTTCAATCAATATTCAGAAGCAAGCATGGTGTCCCCAGATGGGCTTAAAATCGCAGTATACGGTTGGGATAATAACAAAAACAGAACCCTGAAGATCTACAGCCAGATTGATGGCAAGGCGATTACTGTCGAGGATATGCAGGACTCTTTGTCGGCTACGATGATCTGGTCTAACAACAGCCGGTATCTCTCTTTTTTCATATGGGATGATCAGAAAGTAGAAAAGCTTGCCGTTTACGACGTTACGACTAAAAAGATGAAGAAATATGATGTTCCGTATGAAAGTGAGAAAAGCTGGTCGAGATATGTGAAAATTTCTGATAATGGAGAAACGGTATTGATCATCAGACAAATGTATGATGGACAATCGATTTTGTTCGGTAAAATAGACGGCACTGGAATTTCCAGTTTGTATAATCATCTGTTGAATCGTGATGGGACGGTAGACTTTCTCAATAATGATCAAATTTTGTTTGTCAGCGAGAACAATTTGCTGTTTGCATATGATCGCCGCAATAAAGCTACCACGATTTTAGGTGAGCAAGTGGGTAATTTCCGTTTAACAAGAGATCGCAAATATATTGCTTACTCGAAAGATTCGCTGAATATCTATATTGCCAAATTGCAAGGAAACAATCTTTTGAATGAACAGGAGGTATTCAAAGGAATAAATCCGGGTCAAATGGAGTGGAGTCCATCGGGCAACAAGCTCTATTTGAGCGGCTGGAAGTCATTTGACGCTCAAGTTAAAAGCCAATTATCCGTACAGTTACCGATGAATTACATCATTGAGTTCAAATAAAACATGTTTCTAAACAGCCATCACTGCTTCCATCGGTGATGGCTGTTTTTTTGTGTTTCATATGACGACGGATTTCAACATTTTTAGATACAACTTGTTTACAAATTGGAGAAGTGCTCGAAATGAGGATTATGTATAAATAAAGAAGCTGCTAAACATCTATTACTTAGGAGGACAACATGTACTCGTATACGAAAAAACGAAAATCGCGTATAGTCAGGCTTATAGTGCTTTTATTCACTCTAGTTTTAATTAGTGTAACTTTAATTGGCTTTGCCGCAAACAAAGAAGAAAAGTCGCAAGCTCTGTCAGCCAATCCGCCAATTGTTCCAACGAAGCAGCAATCCTTGGATGGAAAACCAGATAGGATATACAAAGTTGTCATTGATGCAGGACATGGCGGCAAAGATCCTGGGGCGGAAGGAGCTAGCGGGAAAAGGGAAAAACATTTTACACTATCGCTATCTCAGAAAGTGTACGAGCTGTTAAAGCAAGAGAACATGTTTGAGCCACATCTAACTCGGAATGATGATACGTTTATTGATCTGGACGTACGTCCTGATATAGCGAATCAAATGGAAGCAGATGTTCTTCTATCCATTCATGCGAACACCTATAAGGACGAGAATGTTGGTGGAATTGAAACGTTTTATCGTTTTGATGAAAATATAGAATTAGCTCAGACCATGCACAATCAGGTTGTAAAGGCAATGGGCTTTCGGGATCGCGGAATACGAAATGAAGAGTTAAAGGTTCTTTCACTAAGCAAGGTGCCGGCGATTTTGCTCGAAGTAGGTTATTTGACAAACCCCGCTGAAGAAGCAGTTTTACTTGGAGAAGATGGACAAGATCGTGCTGCGAAAGCTATTGTTGAAGGTTTGAAGCAATATTTTAAAAACAATTCAGAAGAGGCAATCATTCAATCCTAATTCGAATACAAACCGTTTTATAAAAAAGGAAATGAAACAATAAGCCACGTCCTCTGGACGTGGCTTATTGTTTCTCTGTCATTTGTTTTCGGTATGCGCCAGGTGAGATGCCGTAATATCGCTGGAACACGCGATGGAAGTAAGTATAGCTGCCGAATCCAGTTTCTTCGGCAATGCGTTCGAGCGTAAGCGGACTTTTGCCCATTAATTCAAGCGCCATCGCCAGACGCACCTTCTGGGCATATTGCATGATGGACATGCCGAATTCAGATTTGAACAACTGAACAGAGCGGGATACGCTTAGTCCCGTATGTTTCGCAGCATCGGTTAAAGTAAACGGAATCGCTGCATGCTCCTCGATATAAAGCTTTATTTTATATGCCAGCAGCTTTGGACCGGAGTTGTAGGAGGTTGCTTCATCTATAGCTCTATCGAGCAAATAGCAAAGTGATTGCATCAGCGTACATAATAGTTCAGGATTCCCGCCGTCATGCCGCCTGCTTTCTAATATTAATTGCTGCCATAAAGCCGCTATTCTGCCGTTCTCACCTATTTTTGTTTTTTGAGGTCTTCGCTGAAGCTTCCACCATTCATCAAGCCAAGGACCGCTGCAGATCACATAATAGTCTCCGCTTGGCCCAAGCTCGCCAATTCTCAGATCATAAACTTCACCAGGGGCAAACAGAAGAAGGTCACCAGGCTCGATGATATCGACCTGCCCTGCAATCAATGCTTGGCATAAGCCTTCAGTCTGCAATCGAATGATATAGGTTTCGAGGCCGGATTTATAGGTATGTCTAAAAGGCGTATTATGGTACATAAAGGCACAATAATCGAGCTTTATTCCAGTTTCCTTCATGACTGTTTCTCCTCTTCCATAAGCAGATCGTTGATGTTTATCATTAGTTTGTTTCTACACATGCCTGTCTATTTCCTTCATAATGGACAGTATATACATGAAGGAGTTGTTATCGATGGCAGGAAACAAGAAGTTGTTCTCGTCGGAAATAAAAGAGAAAGTATTGTCCTTTATTTCCCAAATGACATTAGAAGAAAAAATTGGCCAAATGTCGCAATTTGACTGGGGCTTTCATGCGATAAATCCGGATGCCGGCGGTGAGATCAATCTAATCATGAAGGATCTCATCGATAAAGGAATGTTAGGCTCGTTGTTTAATTTATCGGGCGTTGAACAAGCGAATACACTGCAAAAACAAACCATTGAAAAGTCACGCCTTGGCATACCGATGATCGTTGGGAGAGACGTTATTCACGGCTACCGTTCAGTATTCCCTATTCCACTCGCTCAATCGGCAAGCTGGAACCCAGATCTGATTAGAAGAACAGCAGCAGCAGCGTCTAAGGAAGCAGCTTCCGACGGTATTTCGTGGGTGTTTGCGCCGATGATCGATATTACGAGAGATCCTAGATGGGGAAGAATTGCCGAAACGATGGGAGAAGACCCTTATGTAGGCGAGATTATGGCAAAAGCGTGGGTTGAGGGCGCCGAGCTCGATGATGCTTCAAGCGAAAGCCTCTCTGTAGCGAGCTGTCCTAAACATTTTGCCGGATATGGATTTGCGGAAGCGGGCAGGGATTATAATACGGTAGACGTCTCGGACCGCGTGCTGCGTGAAGTTATTTTGCCACCGTTTCGTAAAGCGGTTGAAGCTGGAGCGCTTAGCATTATGGCATCCTTTAATGAATTGAATGGCATTCCTGCATGTGCCAACCGTTATTTGCTTACGACTATTTTACGTGAGGAATGGGGCTTTGAAGGTGTTATCGTTAGTGATTACAATGCTCTAGGTGAATTAATCACTCATGGTGTTGCCAAAGACGCGGAGGAAGCGTGTGAAATTGCGATTAAAGCGGGTACGGATATGGATATGCATTCAGGCATATTCTACAAATACTTGCCGAAGCTCGTTCAAGAGGGACGGGTTGCCGAGAGTCTGATCGACGCCGCTGTAGGCAGAATTTTAGCTGTAAAGATGAAGCTTGGATTGTTCGAGAATGCATACGTAAATCCAGAACGAAGCCAAAGTGTTATTTTGTCAGAGGAGCATGTGGCATTGGCGCGCGAGGCAGCAAGAGAGTCTATCGTTCTGCTTAAAAATGATAATCGTATACTGCCTCTTTCTAAGCAGCTGAAAACGCTGGCTGTTATTGGACCGATGGCAACGAACACGAAAGATCCTCTTGGCTGCTGGGCAGCCGACGGCAATGCGGATGATGTCGTTTCACTGCTTGATGGCATTAAGGCGAAAGTATCGCCAGACACACAGCTGCTATATGCGGAAGGCTGCGGCATTGAAAGTGAAGACGAGAGCGGCTTTGAACAGGCTCTGGCAGCAGTTGCTGGGGCGGATGCTGCTATTATTGCAGTAGGCGAAAGTCTGACGATGAGCGGTGAAGGAAACTCCAGATCAGAACTGGACTTGCCGGGTAAGCAGCGTGAGCTCGTTGAAGCAGCAATACAGCTGGGCAAGCCGGTTATCATTGTTTTGTTCAATGGCCGTCCGCTGACAACCGTTTGGCTGGATGACACGGCAACAGCAATTGTAGAAGCATGGCACTTAGGTATTCAAAGCGGCAATGCAATAGCTGATGTCTTGTTTGGTGACTATAACCCAAGCGGCAAGCTGACAGCAACATTTCCGCGGAGTGTAGGACAAATCCCGCTTTATTATTACAGGAAGAACACAGGACGTCCTCCAGGAGGCGTATATTCTTCAAGATATATCGATGCTCCAGTGCAAGCATTATATCCGTTCGGGTACGGTCTGAGCTATACCGACTTTGATTATAACAATCTTGTCGTGAGCTCATCTCGCATAAGCAGCTCGGATTCCGTATCTGTTTCTGTAAATGTTACGAATACAGGCAGCGTTACAGGTGAAGAAGTAGTACAGCTGTACATTCGTGATGCAGCGGCAAGCGTGACACAGCCTCTCAAGAAACTAAAAGGTTTTGCCAAGGTGAGCTTAAGTGCCGGTGAGATGAAGACGGTGACATTCTCGGTAACCCCTTCGGAGCTTGCAATCATAGGAGCAGATGACCGTTTGTCGGTTGAGCCTGGCGTTTTCCAGCTGATGGTTGGTCCTCATTCCGAGAAGGGCTTGATCGGTGAAATCACAGTAGAGTAATTGTGAACGGGGGAAGCTGTTCCAGCAGTAGTAGTTAACTCGCCTGAGTGATCTCTCTCTTTGAGCAGAGATATTATAGAACATGAAAAAATAGCGGTGAAGGGCTGTCCCTTCACCGCTATTTTTTTTGGTGAATGATTGTTTGCTTAAACCGATTATGGGCAAGCGAAGCACTAGACTTACTTTTGGCATGCAGCGATGCAGCGATACAAGGATAGATTTGCTCTAGTCAGCCCAAGTCGACTCTCTAAGGAACTGTATCATGCTTATTATGCAGAAAACGATTGTTCTCAGATTTTAACGAACCTTATTGGCGCTATTACAAGGTTTACAGGGTCTAATGGGCTGTTTTTCTCGAAATAACGTTTCTGGAGTTCGTTACAATTTTATTCCACTACGAATGCTTTAAATAAGTGCTGCTGGGTTCGTTAGTTGTAGTCTGACAAGTGTTGTTTTTTGAGCAAATTTAAAAGCATGGATAACTATAATAAATAATGAATTTCCAATATTGTTCTCCTAAAAATGGTCGTGCTACACTAGGCAAGAACTGTGAATGAAGGGGATTTATTCGGAACATATGGGAAGTATTAACTCATATCATTCGAAATGAATAAGCAAAGGAAGGTAACGATGAAGAAGCGATCAGTTATGTTATTTACATTTGTAATGGTTATCGCCATAGCTGTAATATTCGTAATAACACCGATTGACTTCCAAAAAAAGAGTAATGAACCCGAAACGGCTCAAACACCATCACCTTCGGAATCTACAGACAAAGAGATATCCAATGCGAGTAAAGCTAAACAGCTTGTAAGTCAAATGACGGACAAGGAAAAGATAGGCCAGCTTGTGATGTATACACCTACGGGTCAAGCGGATTCGTTCTCAAATAAAATGATCAAGGAATACGGTGTAGGCAGTGCCCTCTTGAATCGACGAATGAATTCTGCTGCCGGTACTGCCCGGTTTACTAATGCGCTCCAGCAACTGGGATCTGAATCCAGATTAGGTATCCCTCTATTTATTTCTGGCGATTTGGAATACGGCGCTGCTCAAAGAGTACCTGATGAGGCAACGGTACTGCCAAGGCAGATGGCAATTGGAGCTACACAAAATGTGGATTATGCAGAACAAGCTGCGCGCTTGACGGCTGTTGAATCCAAAGCAATGGGTTTTCACTGGAGTTTCTCGCCGGTCGTTGATGTCAATTCGAACCTGATGAACCCAGTGATTGGGGTTCGGTCTTTTGGAGAAGACACGAAGCTTGTAAGCGATATGGCTGTTGCAGAGGTGAGGGGTTATCAAAGCGAAGGAATGATATCCAGCGCCAAGCATTTTCCAGGGCATGGGGATACAGGTTTTGATACTCATATGTCATTATCAAAAGTGTCTTACAGCGAAGAAGTGCTGCGGACCGTGCATCTCCCTCCATTTCAAGCAGTAATCAACCAAGGAATCGAGTCTATTATGACTTCACATATTATTATTGAAGCAATTGATGCTGAACTTCCTGCGACACTTTCAAAGAAAGTTCTTACAGGATTGTTGAGAAAGGAAATGGGTTTTAAAGGGATCATTGTCACAGACGCTATGGTGATGCAAGCGATATCCGACAATTGGGGAGCGGGCGAAGCAGCGGTTATGGCCATCAATGCGGGAGCAGATATCGTCATGGCAAATGGCTCTGAAGCTGATCAATTCGATACGTTGGAGTCCCTTTATGAAGCATTGCAGGCTGGTAAGCTCGAGAGAAGCCGAATGGATGAATCGGTGGAACGGATACTGACCTATAAATTCAAGCTAGAGATGTTTGAGCATCGTTTGGTAGACATTGATCATGTGAGCCAAGCAGTAGGGAAAAAAGAACACCGTGAGTTATCTGAGCGAATGGCATTGGAATCCATAACGCTCATCAAAAATGAAAATGTCCTTCCATTTGATGCGGAAGCAAATCAGACAACGCTTGTCGTAAGTATGGCTTATGCAGATCAGATTGCAGAAGCAGTTAGGCAAATAAGCAAAGGCAAAGTCATTTCTTATCAGGCAGCAGAAGCTGCGGGAGAAGTGTTAGATGCTACAAGGTCAGCGGTTAAGAAAGCGGTTGAGAAGGCTGAAAATGCAGATCGAATTATTGTTTTTACGAAGTCGGATCAGCAAATACCGCAAGGGCAAGTGGATCTGGTGAACGGATTACTTGCAACTGGAAAGCCGGTAGCAGCTGTCTCCCTGGGAAACCCAAGCGATATTTTGGGATATCCGAACGTGAAGGCATATGTCTCGACTTATGCGCTTGATAATTGGTACTGGATAACACCGATTCCGATATCGTGGGAAGCTGCTGTGAAGGTTATATTTGGTTCCAAGCCACAGGGGAAGCTGCCTGTGACCTTAAATAACGAATACTCAAGAAACTTTGGATTGAGCTATCGCTAGCCTGACATAAGAAATGACCTTCTTCATTACCGGAAGGTCATTTTTTTGCGATCGGCCAGAGTAAATAACAAAACTATTTACATACATACTGTACGTATGTTAATATCGAACTGTATTCAATCCTATAAATACTAAAGGAGAGCTTCCATTTGAAAATGAACAGTTTTTATCCAGTTGTGATGTCACAGGATGTAGCGAAAAGTGCTGATTTTTATCAACGTTACTTTGGTTTTGAAGTTGTGTACGAGTCCGACTGGTATGTGAGCTTGCGGAAGACGGGTGAAGGGCAATGCTTTTATGAATTAGCGCTGTTATCAGCAAGTCATTCCACGGTTCCCGCGAGCTATCGTAAGAGAGCTGAAGGATTGATTCTTAACATGGAAGTTGATAATGTAGATAGTGAGTACAAGCGCTTGGTCCTTGACGCGAAGCTGTCTTTGGAGCAGGATATTCGCGATGAGGACTTTGGGCAACGGCACTTTATTCTCTCTGATCCCGGCGGCGTATTAATAGATGTCATTGCAATTATTCCGCCCTCGGAGGAAGAAAGTATGAACTATGTGCAAGCATTGTGGCAGCAAGAGGGAGCAGCAGCGGATAATTAAATAAGCTTGCTTAAAGCTCCTTCTGAGCTTTAAGAAAATAGGAGCAACTGGATGAGGAAAACGAAAAAAGATACGGAAGAGACGATTCATAAGCTAGAGGAAGTGGCAAGGCATCATTTTACCACTTTCGGGTTTGCGGACAGTTCACTAGAGGAAATAGCCAAAGACGCTGAGGTCACACGGGGGGCTGTTTATCACCATTTTGGCAGTAAAAAAGGTTTATTCCGAGCGGTGCTTTCACTAGTTCAGTCTGAAGTAGCGCAACGGCTGGAGGAAGAGGCTTCCCTTAGCGATGATTTGTGGGAGCAATTATGTCTGGGATGCCGCGCATTTGTGACTGTCGCAATCGAGCCGCAAAACAGGCGGATCATGCTAATCGATGGTCCTGCCGTGCTTGGCTGGGAGGAGTGGCGGCTTCTGGATGAGCAGCAGTCGATGAAATTGCTGCTAGAACAGCTGGAAATGATGCAGCAGCAGGGCTACCTTAAGGGTGTTCGTCTGGATGCTGCCACTCATTTGTTGTCGGGAGCTATGAATGAAGCGGCGCTTTGGCTCGCGCAAATATCGGATACTGCTGAGGCTGCTGAAGCGATGGAGGATTGTTTGCAGACGCTGCGTAAGCTTCTAGACGGCCTTCGTTAAATGAGAGACAAACAACACAAAGCCTGACCGACAGTTATCGGTCAGGCTTTGTATGTGTTTACCTATTAAGAGCCGTATACCTCGAAATCAAAAAGTGAGTATCCGTAAGCTGTACCTCGTGCCGTGCAAAGCACTCTTACATATCTTCCGCTTTTGGATGCAAACGTAATATCATCGATGGCTCCATTGCCTGTTGTCGTTGTAAAAGCATCTGTCCAAGTTGTACTATTTGTGGAAACTTGGATTTTATAGCCTTTACCGTAAGCGGCTTCCCAGTTTAATTTCACACGGTTGACGTTTTGAATGGAACCAAGGTCTACGTAAATCCACTCGTTGTTGCTTCCTTCAACACTCGCCCATCTTGTCGTCGAATTGCCATCCGTCGCTTTGGAAGCTTCAAATCCTGTTCCCTCAATTGAGCTTGCTACAGCGGTCTTGCCTAAAGCAAGGTTCGTTGTTGTTGAATTCGGACTCGTTGTTGCGCTGGCTGTATTGCTGCTCGCAGAAAGATTGCCCGCAGCATCAATGGCCTTCACTGTATAACTATATGACGTGGAAGCGTTTAGGCCAGTGTCAGTATAGGTCGTGCCAGAAGGAGAGCCTACTAATGTGCCGCCGCGAAATACTTGATAACCTGATACGCCAACATTGTCGGTAGAAGCTGACCAGTTCAAATTAATTTGGCTGCTTGATGCAGCGGATGCAGTCAAATTCGCTGGTGCAGTAGGTGCCTGGGTGTCCGTAGTTCCACCAGCAGTTGGTATCCACCAGTTTCCTGAAATGAATAACATATTAAGCAAATTGAAGGAATCGCTGAAATAGGATTCTTTTTTGTTTTTCATCCAATCCCATCCTGCATTTACCCATGCTTGGTGCGTGCTGCTCGTGGTTGCTGCTGAAATAAACGGCGATACAAAAACAGCAGTTGCGTAGGAACCGCTAACTCCGCCATTTAGTTTATATCCATCTTTAATGTTATTCGGATTGCCGCTTGTGGCTCCTTTGATCCATACGGCCATTTTGTTAGCAATATCTCGGCCTCTCGTGTCGCCGTAGAAAGCATAGTCCATTACGATTCTTAATGGAACCCGGCTTGCATTGTAATTGTATTCGTTAGTTTCTGGAAATTCATCTAAGTAGTTTTGTGGAGCTGGCTTTGGAGGATTGTCGACAACAAAATCTGAAATCAGCCCTGTGCTAGCTGAATAGGCGCTTGAGAACTGACTATAAACAGTGTACAAGTTGTTAATGACATTCAACCAGGTTTGATCTCCAGTCACCTCATAAAAAGCTCTTAAATGCGAGAGCATCCAGTCGGAGGGACGGGTATTTAATGCACTCTTAGCATCCCAATCGCCAAGGTTCAGGCGGTTATTCGTCGTGACATTGCTCGCCTTGATACCGTTCGTAATCATTTTTTTGGCTTCTGCCAAATAATTTATCGTGCCAGCTGATCCCCATTGCTGGTCAGCAAGTATTAAGGAATAAGCGATGTCCAAATCACCATCGGTAGCGGAGCCAAAATGTCCTTGTGCTCCAGCAGCATCTGCAACAACCCAGCCCATAAGATTTGAGTTGCCTGAACTCTTAAAAGCTCTAGCGGTTTTGAATAGGCCGTCATAAATGGTTTTGGCATTTGAATCAAAACCTGCCATCAAAGCGGTGATGACCATGCCATAGCCTTGCCCCTCTGAAGTGCCAAGCGGATCATAACCATCAGCGTCGCCGGTAATATCCCCTTTGACATAATAGCCGCCAGGCAATGAGGAGAGGTTATTTTTTAAATAGGTTGATTTCCAGTAAGTATAATAACTCGAAACTGCTGTATTCATAGCTGCCTGAGTGACATGGTTAGGTTTTATAATGCCAGGATAGCTCAGCTGCTGTGGAAATGGTCTAAGCTCTCCTGCAGCATGCACCTTCGTTTGAAGTGGAGCGGGTGCACCCAATAAAGTTAGAAGCATCGCTGAACAGAGAAAGACATGGCCCATCCATTTCATCATACTTTTGTTTGCTTTTAAAGTGCACAATTAAAACTCCTCCTAAAATTATAGTTGTATAACCGTCGACAGATTCGCAGCCTCCTTTGCATGTAATCAAGCTTAAACAAAATTAAAGCGCTTTAATTTAAACGCAAAAAAATAAAACATTTAAGCGCTTTAACTTTAGGCCTATAAAAAAAGTAATTCAGATGAGACTAAAGGTGCAGGACACACTATAGAATCAACCCAGTTACTTCTAGCCATCCATTCTTGATGGTTGTTTTTCGTTCATGCCTCTATGTTAATCAATGTAACACACAAAATTTGTATATGTCTACAGCCAATTTCAATTTTTATATTATGCCTAAAACGGAACAGAATAGGGCGAGGCAGCATTCTCAAAGCACAGAAAAACGGTACGTTACTACGCACCGTCATCTTTTTATTCACCTATGATTCTGAAGTCAATATTGGTTGGCGGCGGAAATTTATTTTTCGCCTCTTTAAGATGTATTTCGGAATAGGATTCATTCCTTGATTGTGCAAGCTTCTTGGCATTGTATTTATACCATAGCTCTATGATTAATATTTCACCTTCACGTATGACCGCAAATTCCTTAAGGAACAATTGCTTCACGAACGCATCCTGTTCAAGCTCAAGTGCAGCAACGCCTACTATAATTTGAATGCGGTCACTGCTCGAATAGGCTTCAGGCAATTCATTGTACATTTGCCATGCCTCTTCGTACTGTTTGTCAGCAATGAGCAAATTTAAATATTCTTCAGCCAAAGCTCGATCAGGGAACGAGTTGGAAACGAGATAGGCTTTCTTCCAGTAGGCAAGCGCCAGATCGATTCGCGAGGCATATTTCATCGCTTCTGCTAGGTTTCGATACACCCATAGGGATGGTTGAATGTCTATCGATTTCTCCCATGCATCGATAGCTTCCTGCTCCATTCCTCGCTCATAAAGCATGATGCCCAAATGCATATAAGCGTTCCATGATTGGTTCTCTTGGTGCTCAAGGCTCTCTTCAAGCAGAGTTAGCCACTCATCCTGAACCATCCATGCTTTCGGCACTTCTTGCACGTCGTGGACTGGAAGCGTTCCTGTTTCAAGAAGGGCGAGCCAATCGCTATGCTCGGCTTCGGGCGCTGTGCTTAACTTCGTAAAATAAAAGCCTTCAGGAATCGTTCGATTTTCCTTGAGTTCTCGGCGCAGCTGTTCTAGTGCACCCCATGGAGAGCCCGTATAAAGGACTTGCTCAGGCGCTTGTTGTGCGAGAATTCGCATGGACTCATGCAGCTTATCCATTTCTTCGGCATCGATATGATGATCGACACAATCTCGAATGTATTGATTCGCCTGATTCCAATCCTGTTGGTGGGCTTTGTCGATTTTAATATCGGTCATGCCGATTACTTGTGTGAAATCCCACTCCGATTGAGCAGGCATATCAAGTCCATGCAGCTGCGTTGGAGCTAAGCCGCTTTGAATTTCAATGTAATTTCCTTCACCGGGGTTAGCAAGATAATCGCACCATCGTCTTCCTCCGGCATGGTTTCCCCAGCAAAACATTTTGCGATAACGGAGAAGAGAGGTGGAGCGTTCATAAAACAATCGTCCATCCTCATAAGCGACAGCTTCCCAAGGCGCATCACAGATTGCCGGCGTTTGAAAGAAATATTCATTAGAGAAAGGAAAGCTCAGCGGATAGGTGACGTCCTTGCCCGGTACAGTCGGCAGATAAGGCAGCTTGCCAAGGCCAAATCCTTTCACTTTATGGTCAATATAAATGACTTCATCTGTTGATGAAAAAAGACGGGCTTGCGGTGTTTCCTCTACAGCGATGTTCGTCCACCAGTACATCGGAACCGACTTTTCATTGTCATTAATGATCCGCACATAAAGAATGAGCTTGTTTGAATCGGCGGGCAGATGAAAGTCAATTTGCCAAAATGCGTTTTTACAGCGCTCGTAATCATAGAGCCTTAGAAAATCATTTCCGTTCTCATCTTGCAGAATGGCTGCATGAACGGGGGAGCATGTGGTAAACGTATGTCCGAGCTGACCGATATTCCACTCGATTCCTCCAGAGAACCAAGCGTTCAATATGGCTAGGTTGGCAGGCTGCAGCACCGGATTCGTATAGAGAAGGCTGCGATTCGTTTTTTTCTCCGTAAGAGAATACAATCTTCCACCATAAGCAGGTAAAAAAACAGCCTGCAAATGTTCATTTTCGAGCACGATAGTTTCTAGCAATAGATTTTTCCGATCTCTAGTATAACGATCCTGCATTCGGTAGGGTAAATAACGTTCCCCTGCTTCATATCCTAGCTTTGATCGCAGCTCGCTTGGGAGAGTGCCGTTATCACTGACTTCTCTATGTTTTTGACGATTCCGAAACATCGGCAGCGGATTTTGATCGCCAATGCTTGAGCCTTCGATCCGTAAGGTAGATTGATATACACGCATGGTGAATGAACTCCTTTCTATCCTTTTACTGATCCAACTGTAATGCCTGCAACAATTCGCTTGGAAATAAACAAATACAAAATGAAAGTAGGCAAAAATACGATGATGGATGCTGCAAAAATACCGGAATAGTTTCCTGTGTTGGTAAAGCCGAGTACGATGGATTGCAATGCAAGCGCGAGCGTATGATGTTTCGGATCACCAGCAAATATAAGCGCATACAAATACTCATTCCATATCGACATAAAGTTGAAAATAGAAACTGTAATTAGGCCAGGCTGGGCAACAGGTAATATAATTTTGATAAACGTCTGGATAGGGCCGCAGCCGTCAACAGCTGCTGATTCTTCCAATTCCTTCGGAATGGAAGCGAAAAATCCGGTGAGAAGGAATACGCTAAACGGAATATTAGTGAAAATATAGATTAATACGAGCGTAATAATGGAACCCGTAAGCTTCAGCTCAACGAACAATGAAAAAAGCGGGATGGATATGAGCAGGCCAGGGATGGAAATTGCGGATAAAAACATCAGATTGACTATTTTTTTGCCGCGAAATTTTACTCTGCCCAAAACATAAGCGGCAGGAGCAGCGAATACGAGAACACCGACGCAAGCTGAAACGGTATAAATAACACTGTTCAGAAAGTACCGTCCCATCTTCTGGGTTTTGAATAAATCGATATAATTGGAGAAATGAATGCCGCTCTCAAATAGTGAATTCGTAAAAATGCCTCTTGTTGTGCTCAGTGAAGCTAGAATGGCGAAGCCGAACAATACAATCGTGAACAGCAGCCACAAATAGAGCGGTACGTACCGAATTTTATTAACCATGCTAACACCTCATCTTTAATATTCAAGACGTTCTTTACGGAAGAACTGATTGATGATGGCGGATAGGATTAGAATTGATATCGTAATACTAACGCCTACTGCCGCGCCTGCTCCTACATTAAAGGCATCCTGCGTATAAACTGAAGTGCCGTCGCCAAACACTTTGAGATACATAAAGTAGCCCGGCGTCATCGTAGCGACGCTTTCACTCGCACCGCCAAAGGTAGCGGACCAGACAAAGAAATTCACGGCTGTTACCGTCCATAAAACGAGCGTCATACGGAATATGTCCTGAAGCAGCGGCAGCGTGATTCGGAAAAACTTGTGCAATGGGTTAGCCCCTTCGAGCAGGGCAGCTTCGTAATAATCGCGTGGTATACGGTCCATTCCGGCGTTAAGGATAAGCATAAAGTAGCCGATGGAACCAAAGCAGTACGCCAGCAGCATGGAGAGGAACAAATAACTGTCGCTCGTCCACTGAATATCGGCAAGCATATCGAGTCCAAGGAAACGGAACAGCTTCGTTAAGAAGCCATAGCTTGAATTAAATATATAATGAATCCAAATAACGGATAACACGACTGCAGATACGGTATTCGGCAAATAAACGAGCGAGCGCCAGAACGTTTTGCCGCGGACACCGGATGATAAAATAGCAGCAAAAAGGAGGGCGGAGCAAATCGTGATGATGCCGCCAAACAGCCATATTTTCAATACATTCCATGCAGAGTCCATAAAATAGCTGTTGCGGAACAGGTCTGTGTAATTTTCGAATCCGATAAATGACCACTCTGACATTTTGCTGGATATGGACGGCAAGGAATAGAAACTCATCAGCAAAGCTCTGAGCGTTGGATATAGAAAGACTGCAAGATAGATGAGTACCGCCGGCAAAAGGAAAAGGGCAATCATCGGTTTTTTAATTTGCATGTAAATTTCCCTCCCGGATATGATTCATAATCCGTTATAACGTCATTGTGCAGCAATCCGAAGGATCGCTGCACAATGATCGAAGTATTTAATTAACGTTATTTTGTGCCATAAAACTTTTTGGCTTCTGCACTCATTTTGTTGACGTATGCGTCTGCCGTTAATTTACCAGCGGCAAGCTCCATAAATACGGGTACGATTACGCCTTTGGAGAAGTCAGCGGAGTTGTTGATTCCGTAGCCCCATGGCGCATTGACCTTAGCGTTGTTAATTGCTGTTTCTGCTTCAGCGAGTGCTGCAGGCCATTCTGTATCGATAGAAACGGGAATAGCTTGAGCTTGCTTCACCATTTCAGCTTGTGTTTTTTGGCTTACCAGGTATTTAACCAATTCGATAGCAGCTTCTTTATTGCTGCTGTTTTTGTTCAGCATAAGAGCTTGTGCGCCAAATGTCAGCTCATTCTGGCCTTTTCCGTTGCCGTTAGGCACAGTTGGGAATTGGAAGGAGCCCCATTTGAAATCAGGACCTGCTGTTGCAGAAACTTCATTCGGAAGCCAAGTGCCGTTCAGATAAGCTGCGGATTGACCGAATACGAGATCCTGCTGTGCAGCTGGGTATTTACTGCCTGCAAGCTTAGAAGAGAAGTAACCTTTCTCTTTCATCATGACCATATCTTTGGCGAATTGAAGGATGATCGGATCCTTCCACATCTCGCCTGTTTTGTCATTCACAAGTGCATCGACCCATTCATTGCCCATTGCGCTGCTGAGGTATCCGCCGATGAACAAATCACGGTATGCATCATCAAATGTAATCGGAGCAACGCCAGATTTTTTAATCAGCTCACAATATTCCATAAACTGCTCCCATGAGCTAGGCGGAGTCGTAATTCCTGCTTTCTCAAACACTTCTTTGTTGTAGAAAAATAGTACAGCGAACGGCTGCTGCGGAATCGCATAGTGGCCTTCTTCAAGTCCTGCTGTTACTGATAAAGATTTTGTCCAATCCATTAAGCTTGGCATAAGTGAATCTTGCAATGATTTTCCTTCCATGCCTACAGATGGTGTAGCCAAATATTCATCCAGCTTCAGCAAATGGTCCTTAACGATCGCCATCGTAACGGAAGGATCATCCTCGAATATATCGATTTGTTCGCCGCCGTCGAGTGCTGGTTTAATCAGCTTTCTAATATCCCGTCCTGTAAACTTCAGATCGACGGTAACTTTTGGATTAGCAGCTTTAAATTCATCGACTGCCACTTTAATCACTTTTGCTTGCGGTTCGGTGTCGCTCCACATGGACCAGAAGACGACTTTGCCTTCAAGGCCGGCAGCATCAGGACTTGGCTCGGCAGCAGAAGTGGGCTCGGTTGTTGCAGCAGGAGCGGGAGACTCGGTAACCTCCGGGTTGTTGCTCTTCGAGTTTGAGCACCCGACGGCTAAAAAGATCATCATTACTGTTAATAAAATCGAAAATATTTTGTTTCTTTGCATTGTTGACTCCTCCTTTTTTTGGTAAGTATACCGCTGGGTATGCAACCGGGTACATGACCATTTTTGAACTGAATCCGTCATATTTTGTACTCAATTTATATTTGGTTATAGCTGATAAGGAAGCGGTTACAGCAAACAGCGAGCGGGTGCACTACTTTATTAATAGAAAGGAAACTGATTTTGCCAAAATGAATATTGACAGCGATGAGCTTGAGGTGGTTATATACGAGGAGTAAGCCTAACATCTAATCAAGGAGCCAATATGCAAAAAAACTTGCGCATGTCTACCATATTAAAACTATTTTTTATTTCTGTTGTTATCGTACCTGTCTTTTTAATATGCTCCGTTATATTGAACATTTACGAACGGGATATTCTCGAACAAAACACTGGGCGCTCGCTGCAAATATCGAAAGCGCTTTCATATTCGGTGAGTCAGGAAATTAACCGAATGTCTGGTCTGTTTGCTTCGATTGGCGTAGATCAGGATGTCATTTTTACCATATTTGATATTAATCGTTTGAGCGGCATCGAGAAGCAGAAGGCTGCCAATAAGCTGAAAATAATGATCGAGAAGTACACCGCATCGGTCTCTGGCCGTGTGCTCTCTGTTAACTTTTTTTTTGATAACGGAAAATCATATTCTTATTTGAAAAACATGATGATGGATGACTCTGCTGTACGCGAGCAAGATTGGTACCGTGACATAATTAGCAAGCCTGATGTCATACGGTTTCAAGGCATGCTTCCCAACGCTCTTTATGGGAATTACAATCCGTACATGATGGCCGCTGCGCTCTCTCCAAGCACGACTAATCGAATGTCCAAAATGGAATTGATCCTATTTACATTTGAAAGCGGAACTTTCGATCATATTTTGCAGTCACGCGATAATTCTGAATCAGTTCTGCATATTGTAAGCGGCAAAGGTCAAATCATCGCTTCAAATACAGTTATTGATAGAGGAAGCCACGTTGTGAAGAATTGGTCGAAAGAAATAAGCCGCGGGGTAGAAGGGTCCTTCGTGGATGACTCAGAGGATAATAAGAAATTAATAACATATGCAAAAGTAGACAATACAGATTGGTACATTGTTCAAATTATTCCATTCGCAGATTTGCTCGCCAATTACCGGAATGTAAATTCGTTTGTATGGTTTCTCGCTATTTTGATCATTTTAGCGTTTGTGCTCGTTTCCTTCTATTTCGTTTCCAATGTGACCAAGCCGATTCGTGTGCTGCTCCACCAAATGGTTCGTGTAACGGGTGGAGATTTAAATGCGAAATTTACAGGCTCAGGCAGCTTGGAGATGGTGAGGCTGGGCCATTCTTTTAATCTGATGACCGAACAGGTTCGCCAGTTAATAAGCCAGCGTGAGAAGCAGGAGGTCGAAAAGCGTAAAGCTGAATTTGCCGCGCTGCAGTCGCAAATTAATCCGCATTTTCTAATCAACACGTTAAACGCAATTAAATTTATGGCTTTTATAAGCAAAGCGGACAATATCCGCAACATGACTCACTCGTTGACACAGCTTTTAGCATCCTCTTTTAACCGCGGAGGGCTTCTAACTACGATAGCGGACGAAGTCGACCATTTGAAGCATTATTTGTACATAATGGAGATACGTTTCGGCAGGCCCATCCAAATGGAATGGAACATTGATCCTGAGGTTACAGGACATTATCTGTTAAAGCTATTGCTGCAGCCTATATTGGAAAATAGCATCATTCATGGTCTGAAGGATATTGATTACCCTGGAATTATCACAATCACAATCGTAAAGGAGGATAAAAATTTACTCATTACGATCGCAGACAATGGGATGGGAATAACGTCAGACGTAATTGATCAGCTTGAAGACAGAACGGCCTCCTATACGTTTAGCGGAATGGGTAATCGAAATGTACATCGACGGATACAACTGCACTACGGCTTGCAATATGGATTACGATACGAGTCTAATCTGCCGCAGGGAACAAAGGTTAGCATTCGATTGCCTTTGATTAATGAACCGGATGAGGAAATGGCTGATTTTTCAGCATAAATGATCATGTTTGAACTAAAAATGTCATCTTTTCTATCCATAAACGCTGTATAATAAATGCCATATACTTGAAAGCGCAATCATTTCTTTGCGGGTTCAGGTTTTGCTGGGAGAAGTGGAAATGAAATTTAACAAAAATATTGTCTCAGTCTTAGTCGTTACTTTGATATCGGTAGGCTTGCTTGCAGGATGGATTGGAATGTTTAAGGCTGATACCAATGACACGATTTATTCTTTGGTTGTTAATGCACCACAGAAACAAACCTCCAATCAAAATCAGCCGGTAAAAATGAAATTTGGAATATGGGAATCGAAGACGGATATCGAATTTTGGACGGAGAAGGTGAAGGAATATTCGGCTCTCAAACCAAATGTAACCGTGGAAGTAGAGACGATTCCAGATAATAGCGGCCAATATTTAAAGGTGCGTCTGACGGCAAATGATTTGCCTGACCTATTTTATTTGAAACCGGGTCATTTGCCTATTTATAAAAATTCATTGCTGTCTCTTAATCAATTGCAAGCAACGAGCAGAAATAAATACCCAGCTGAAATAGAGGGGGAAACACTTGGCTTGCCTCTCATATCCTTCTCTGAGTATGTGTATTATCGACCAAGTATTTTTGAAGAGGTAGGCGTTAGTGTTCCGCAAACCTTAGGACAATTTATGGATATACTGAATCAAATTAAATTGCACGGCAAATATATTCCGATTGCTATCGGGGGCAAAGATGATTGGACCTTCTATCCATTTATTGAATTTGGACCGCCAATCTTTGCGAAGGACGAGAACTATTTGGCTAATATATCAAACGAATTGAGACCATTCGGAGAAGGCTCAGCCTTTGGCAAAGCAGCCGATATGCTCAAGACGATCGCGGAAAATAAATTAGCTGGTCCCAACGCGCTCGAAATTGGCTTTGATCAGGCGAAACAATTGTTTCAGTCCGGAGAAGCGGCAATGATCGCACTCGGTCAATGGTATTACTCGGATCATGTGGCAAAAGTGAGCAATGATGAGGATATAGGTGCTTTTGCACTGCCGTGGAGGGAAACGACCAAAGAACCGCTGCTTTCTGTAACGATGCCGGACCAGTATATGGCGATTAACAAAAACTCCAAAAACAAAGAAGAAGCGATACAATTTCTTGAATGGGTATTCAGCCCTGAGGTTTATCAGGCTTTTATTAACAACTCACAAAGCTCATCGACGTTAACGGATGTTCAGTCCATACTTCCCTTTTTTAATGAGGAGAATAGAGAGCATCCATTTGTACCTTTTATGTATTCCGCGTTAGATGAGAAATTTGTACAAGTGAAAAACGCAGCGCAGTATGACGAGAAAAAGCTGGCACAAGAAATTTTTGCAGGCGAGTCAGCAGCAGGCATTCAGAACAAGATAAATGAAAACTGGAGCAAAGCGGTCCAATATGTTCAGCATAATTAAAGCCTATCGATGTATGAGGGGGAGTAAGATGCCGAAATACCAAGCTTTTATCGTGGATGACGAGCCTTTAGCCAGATTAGCGCTTCGGGAATATATCGCTTTAACTTCAACAGATATTGAAATTGTAGGAGAGGCTGGCGACGGAGAAGAAGCATTGCATCTTCTAAAGGATCGTCAGGATATCGACATCATCTTCGCAGATATAAAGATGCCGCGCATGAATGGTGTGGAGCTTCTTGCCGCACTTAGAGAAGTGTCGTTCGAACGCCCGCCGCTTATTATTATGCTTAGTGCATATGGCGACTATGGCTATGTAAGAGACTCATTTGTGCTTGGGGCGTTTGATTATATGCTAAAGGCGAAATTGGATGAACAATATATTGCGCCAGTGCTGAATAAGACAGTGGAGGAATTGAATAGGCGACAGCGGAGCAAGGCTGCGGAACCTGAATTGTCTGCCCTGGATGAAGACGAAATCGTTTGTTCCATGCTCCATCAGCTGTCCGTGTCAGATGGATTGAGCTCATCTGATTGTGAACTGGATGAACAGTTGAAATTAGGATTGAATATCGTTCGGAAACAGTTGGGCGAGAAAAATCAAAAGGTAGCCTTTATTAGACTATCTCAAGTGGTTCACTTCGAGCATACGAAGCAAATTATTATGCAAACCATTAGAACCGTGACGAACACGGATAGAAATGAAGGAATATGCCGCGTTTGTCGTCATGATGAACGGAACTATATCCTGTATTTCACCTTCCCTGAGCAATGCAGTGCGATGGCTATTCGAAGTTTGACCCAAGCCGTCTTAACGGATGTGAAAATAAGGCTGCGGCAGTTTTTGAATCTTCATTTATCGATCGGCATCAGTGACTCTGCGAATGGAGTCATGCAGTGGAATCGTTTGTTCCGTCAAGCTGAACGGCTTTCCCTTCTTAGTTACTATCAAGGATATGACCACTTGATTTATCCAGAAGCCGAACGATCAATGGGTGCAGAGAAGGACAATTGGAAAGAAGCATGGGCGCCATTTAAGCTCGAGCTGCTGCAAGCGCTAAAAGATGCTGACCCTATGCGATGGAAACAGTCCATTCAGCACGGATTCAAGCTGCTGCTTGAATACTTTCCATCCTCGCCTGAGCCTATCAAAAAAGCACTCAGCGATTTGATCTGGGAAACGGGCACGCTGATGCATGAGCGAGGAATGTCGTGGGATAAGCTGCATGAAAGATTTCCTCAACCGGTTGAGCATGTCCGGAGTATAGAGACATGGGATGAGACCATGGAATGGCTGCAATTATTTCTTGATGCATTGCATGATAAGCTGCATCCTAAGCTCGACAAAACAGCTGCTTGGCTGAGCCCTGTTGTAGCGAAAGCTAAAGCGATATTAGATAATCATTTTAATGAAGATTTGCATTTGTCTACGATTTGCGCCATGGTCGGTGTGAGCGACAGTTATCTTAGCAAACAGTTTGCGAAAGAAATCGGTATTAATTTTATCAACTATTTAACCAATTTAAGAATTGAAAAAGCGAAAGAAGGACTAGAGAACGGGTTGAAAATTTACGATGTAGCGGAAAGTGTAGGGTATGTTAATCCTGAGCATTTCAGCCGAATTTTCAAGAAGGTGACGGGACTTAGTCCAGTAACCTATCGCAAGAAATGTGAGAAACGTCCCATGACGGCTTCCTATTATTTAAAGCATTCATAAATGCTAAGGGGTTGCTTCTCAAGTAGCTTAATCTACTTGAGGAGCAACCCCTTATTTTGTGAAAAGGTAAGAAGGCAGTGAAGACTAAGTTTCTGTCATGATTCCGCCATTGACATGCAATACCTGACCTGTAACGAATGATGAATCGTCTGAAGCTAAATAAATGTAGGTTGGAGCGAGCTCGAATGGCTGCCCTGCACGTTTCATTGGCGTATTGGCGCCAAATGTTTGCACATATTCAGCTGGATAGCTGGAGACGGTCAGAGGTGTCCATATCGGACCCGGTGCAACTGCATTAACACGTATCCCGCAATTAACGAGCTGCAGCGATAACGAACGGGTAAAAGATACGACTGCCCCTTTTGTTGAAGAATAATCGACCAGAAGCGGGGCACCTGCATATGCAGTTACGGACGCTGTGCTGATGATGGTGCTGCCTGGATGAAGATATGCAAGCGCGGCTTTCGTCAAATAGAAATGAGGAAAAATATTGGTCCGATAAGTATCTTCCAGCTGCTCATTCGATATGTCCAAAATACTCGTCTGAGGAAACTGGACTCCTTGGTTAAGCACCAAGCAATTGATTTTTCCATAATGCTCGAGTGTTATTCTGATGATTTCTGTGGAGAGCTCTGGCCTGCGGAGATCACCTTCAATTAGCAGGCAGCGACCACCGTATTGCGCTACCATTTGCTGAGTTGCAAGCGCGTCTTGACGTTCGTACAAATAAACGATAACGACATCAGCACCCTCTTTGGCGAAGCCAATGGCAACAGCTCGGCCAATTCCGCTGTCTCCTCCAGTAATGATCGCTACTTTGCCGGACAGCTTTCCACTTCCTTTATATGCGGGATTGTCGGAAATCGGTAGCGGGTTCATTTTGTATTCAAGGCCAGGCTGCCTGTCTTGATGCTGGGGCGGAAAGGTTAGGGGTTCCTGTTTGCACTTTGTTTCGTAGCCATAATAGGGATAAAACGGAATCATCATGATATCCTCCATTTGAGTTCATTGCAATAGGGTATTCACCCAGCAACTAAAACGCAACTCTTAGTTAGTTTGCATATTGGAGGGGATTGTCTTTAGTTCTAAGGCGGAAAAGCGATTATGCTTGACTTTAAAATGGATTGTTTTTATAATCTAACCAGTTGGTTACTTTTGAAATGGATGGAGTTTATTAAGATGGCTGTTCAGAAGAAAAGGACTTATGATGCTGCACGAAGCAAAGAGATTATTCTTGATGCAGCCGAGCAATTATTTGCCGAGCAAGGTTATTCCGCAGCGCGAATTGACGCGATTGCAAGCGCAGCAGGATATAATAAAAGTCTTATTTATCAGTATTTTCACGATAAGCTTGGGCTTTATACAGAAGTAGTGAAACGAGCGGAACAATCGGGGAATAAAATGCTGGAGGATTTAGCTGGAAATTTGATGTTGGACGAGACGGCTACGTCTGATGCTGTGAAGTTTAAGCAATTACTTGAAAAGGTTATAGATATTTCATTTCAAATTCTTTCTGACAATCCCCGGTACTTAAAAATATATGCTTGGGAGGCAGCAGAGGGATGGAAAACATGGGGCAGTATATCCAATCCTCCCGATGATGTTTCTCCATTTTATGAGATTGCGCTAGCTGCTAAGAACAACGGTATCATCCGGCAAGATTTGGAGCCGATTATGGTTCCAATCTTAATGATGAATGCGGTTATTCCGTTCTTGCAAACATTCGAAAGGCTTAATGATAAAAGAGATGAGATAACGTGGACAATGTCACAGGATGCTTTTAGAGAACAGGTTAAAAAGTTAGTCATATATGGAGTTATGGAGCCGAGCCGCCTTTAGTTTGATAAGGCGGATTTCTTTTAAATAATTTATAAATAACTAGTTAGTTTTAAAAATATAAACTTTTAGAAATCTCCCGTTAGCTTAAGAGGGTGGTGATGCTTAAAGAAAATTTAAAAATCTGGAGCTGCTTAGCATGCTTTTATTGGTACGTGTGATCGAAGAGGTTGAAACGATAAATGAACGAAAAGGAGAATGACAGGTATGAGATTTGAGCAAAAAGTGGTAATTGTTACAGGGGGAGCAAGCGGCATCGGAGCTGTGACAGCACGATTATTCGCGGAAGAGGGCGCAAAGGTTGTTATAGCAGATTACTCTGAGCAAGGGTTATTATTTTCGAATCAATGCAATGAAAATGGACTGGATACCTATTTTATAAAAACAGATGTAACCCAAGAAAATGAAGTTATCCAGATGGTAGAACAGACCGTTAAGCGATATGGCAAGCTTAATATAATGTACGCTAACGCTGGAATAGCAAAGGATGCACCTGCAGATCAGTTAAGCTTTGAGGATTGGAAGCATACGCTCGATATTAACTTATCAGGTGTTTTTCTTTGCAACAAATATGCAATCAAGCAAATGCTGTTGCAAGGAGATGGCGGTGCGATTGTTAACTGTGGTTCCATCCATAGCCATGTAGGTAAAGCAAGAGTTACCGCATACGCAGCTGCAAAAGGCGGTGTCAAGCTGCTTACAAAGTCTACAGCGATAGCGTATGCTGCTAGAGGTATCCGTATAAACGCCGTTTGCCCAGGTTATATTGATACTCCATTAATTGCGGAATTGAGTGAAGAAGCAAAAAAATATTTAACAGGATTACATCCAATAGGCAGATTAGGCAAACCAGAAGAGGTGGCGAAAGCCGTTCTATTTCTAGCTAGCGATGATGCATCTTTTATTACGGGAACCAGTCTGATGGTTGATGGTGGATACACAGCAGAATAAGCAGCCAGTATAGAAATCCGCTAGCGAAAGTTTACGCTTTCTAAGCTTTCGCTAGCAGGCATTAAGCATTGATATGCGGTGTTTTATTGATCGTATGTTTGTGAACGGTTTTAATTGAAAGCCTATAAACAAGTAGGATATAAGCAATGTCCAGTACAAGGATCAGAACATACATGATAAACAATAATAGAGATTGCGGAAAGAGCGAGAAGCAGAGGATCGAGGCGAATAAGGTACCTATCATTTTGAAATAAGCGATAGACAGGGATTGTCCCTTCAAATCTTTGATCATCAGCATTCGGATGAAGAGAATCGACATGAGCAGATTGATGCCAAAAGCCGAATATATGCCCATCTTATCATGGAATTCAACCGCCATACCATAATGCAGCAGAAAAGCGATAACAAGCAGCGCAAACACAGATGCGTGAATAACGCGTTTTGGATAGGTGCCTTTGGAATAGTAGAGGGATTGCAGTAAAATAATGCAGTCAAGCAGGAACCAAATTAAGGTCGCGAGTTGCTGAAGCGGGTGGAACGGCATAATAAAGGTAAATAGAAATTCCCAAGTAATATTTGCACATATGCAAGCGAGCGGCATTCCACAGGCTTGATCCTTAAATCCTTTGTAAATAACGAGAATATAGACGATCGTCCAAAATAGTGCTATCCCAAACATGAGACGAAACTCTACTTTTAAAGGCAACAGATGCTCCATATAACGACAATCGCATCCTTTCTAATATAATTCGCTCAACTAGTACAGGCATCCAACTTGTCTATCTATATGAAATTAGTATGTCCTGTAGACCCTTGAACGAAAAAAGGACAAAAATTGTTATGCCGAGTCAAAAGTAATCCAGGCTATTGTTAGTTGGAAAAATGAAAAAGGAGATCGACAAGGATCTCCTTTCTCAAAACTTAGCGGTTTTAACAATAGCGTGGTGAAGAAACGCATTCTTCTGCTCGACAACTTGTTTACGAAGCTCCATTTCCTTTGCAAGGGTTTCGGGATTGTTCATTAAGTCTTCTGCCTCGAATACTTGCCTTAGCTCAATTACGCCTTGGCCAAATCCATGGGGATCCGGGAAACGAAGCGCCCATTCAACAGCTTCCTCTCTGGATTTGACCTCAATCAACGTGTAACCGGCAATTAATTCTTTGGCTTCCGTAAACGGCCCGTCTATCACCTTCGGCTTGCCGCCGGGTTCCGGATAAGAAATCCGAATGCCGCTGGAGCTCGGCAGCAGTCCATCTGCAGCAAGCAAGGCACCGGCTTTTACCAACTCCTCGTTATACTTCTGCATAGCATTAATGAGCTCCAAACTTGGCATAACCCCAGCCTCTGAATCTGTTGTAGCCTTTACAATCATCATAAATCTCATAGGTGTATTCCTCCTATTTTTTAGTGAAGCTTCTACCGATTGAAGTAAGTCCGATAATTCAGCTTCTACTCATTAGACGAATCAATCATCGTTAGATCGACATCTCATCTACATCTATTCGTTAATATTTATATTTAGTGATTGTTCTTAAAAAAAGCGATAAGCTCCGCAGAAATTCGTTTGGCGTCGAGCTTCTTGGTATGTCCAAGCCCTTTTTTACTAACGAGCTGGGCATGTGGGAGCGCCTTCGCAGTGGCCTGGGCACCCCGCCGCAGTGAAGCTGGACTTTCGGTTCCTTCAATCACCAGTGTTGGCATTGTAACCGTACTCCAAAGCTTGGCAGGAAGTGGTTTTCCATCCATAAAGCCATCCAATAATGCTGCATCGTAAGGGAGCGTATGTGCGACAGCCATAAGATTAGACCAAACGCTTGGCATCATGCGCATCATGGTAACAATGAAGGAGGGGGCTCCCATTCCTTTAGTCATAAAATATTTGATGGCATCGGCACGGTGATTTTGTGCAATCAGCTTCTTGACCTGTTGTGCAAAGTCTTTCGGCGCTTTGCGATCTGCTGCATCGACAACAAATGGCGGCTCATGCAAAGCCAGTTTCGTGATATTAGCTCCATTCGAAGCGGCCTGTAGAGCGAGAACTGCTCCAGATGACAGTCCCCAAACATATGCTGAGCCGCCCGCCTCTTCAATCATCGCCTTAAGGTCATCGATTTCATGGGTTGTGTCATATGGCTGTGTATCGCCGCTATCGCCGCGGCCGCGGCGGTCGTAGTTGAAAACCGTAAAGTGCTCGCTCAATAATCGTGCTAACTGTACTTGTGCGGGGAATTTTCGGTAACTGAAAGCACCTGCTACTAATATGAGTGCTTGCCCTTTACCCATTTTGTCATATGCGATTTTGGTTCCATCTTTAGAAGTTGCGGTATACATTTGATTGCCTCCTTAGAATAAACAGCCTTATGTCTTTATTAAGACGACGAACCGCTGATGGGAATATCGACACCATTTCATAAAAAATTTAAAAATATTTTACTTGCTGTTTAAAAGCAAAAACGAGGGTTATGTAAACTTGTATAAAATGAAGGATTGAAAGGGATTTGCTATCTTAAGCGCAGGATTATTTGTTTATATCTATTTTATCCCTAGTATCTCTGATTTGCAGTAACTATGCTTAAATAGTTGTAGATAGTCAAAGGCGCAACCGAATAGCAGTTTGAGAGGAATGTAAGCAAATGAGAATAGAGTGCAGGCATTATAAAGAAGATGATTTTATCAGGGTTAGAGATTTTCTAAAAAATATATTTGGAAAATGGTCGGTTGGTCATGTGTTTATGCCAGCCCGGTGGGAATATATCGTTTTTCATCCCAATATCGTTCCGCTGAAACAAGCTGGAGTGTTCGAACAAATCGGACTGTGGGAAGAAGATGGAGAAATAGTAGCAGTTGCTCATTTCGAGAGCGAACTAGGCGAGGTATATTTGGATGTAGACCCGAATTATACATTTCTGTATTCGGAAATGATTGAATACGCGGAAGCGAATTTATATGAAATAAAAGAAGATGGCCGGAAAAGTATAGAGTTTCATGTGGATGAGAGCAATGAAGCATTGAAAGCTTTATTAGAAGAAAGAGGATATATACGGGATGTTGCCCTCTATGAGGTTTACTCCGGCAGGTCAATCGTAGACGAGCTCCCTGATCTGAAGCTGCCTGAAGGACTTCTTGTAAGAAATATTCGAAAAAAAGAAGACGATGGACGCAGGCTGCGCGTTTTATGGCGCGGTTTTGATCATGTTGGAGAACCGGATCCCAAAGATTTATGGAATTCATGCTATATGCAGAGTGCACCTGGATATGATCCTTCTATAAATATCGTAATTGAAAATGAAGAAGGGAATTTTGTTGCTTATGCAGGGTTCTGGTATGATCATCTTAGTCGTACAGCCTATATTGAACCTGTTTGTGTAGATCCGGATTACCGGCGTATGGGACTAGCAAGCATTGCACTTACGGAAGGAATGCGGAGATGCAGGCTTTTAGGTGCTGAAAATGTTTATGTCGCATCGGATGTAGGTTTATATAAATCACTTGGATTCTCGCAGGTTAGTATTAGTTATTCCTGGTTAAAACAACTCTCTGACAAATGAGTGAATGAATACGGAGGATGAGTTATGATAAACAAAATTGTTCCCTATCAAGAAAACGATCACGATAAATTAGTGGATATTTGGTTTCAGGCTGTGCGACATACGCACACATTTTTGACAGATGAGGATATTGCATTCTATCATCAGATGCTTCAAAACGGTGCGTTAAAGGAAGTTGAGATTTGGGTAGAGGTAAATGAAAACAAAGTACTGACAGGGTTCATTGGGCTTGATGGAACAAAGATCGAGATGCTTTTCGTACACCCCGATAACCACGGAAGGGGTATAGGCAGTCGATTAATAAAACATGCCGAAGCATTAAAAGGCAGCAGTCTCCAAGTCGATGTCAATGAGCAAAACGAAGGAGCATTCACCTTCTACAAACGATATGGTTTTGTGCAGCAAGGACGCTCTGAACTAGACAGTTCAGGACGACCATTTCCGATACTTCATTTAGTATTAAAGCGTTGAAATAAATATACAAAAGAACAACCCACTCCACGTGGGTTGTTCTTGTATAAATTATCGTTCCGCTATTTCTGTGCACCAGCTTGCTGCAAGGCTTCAATCATTTCTTTAAAACCCCGGTTCTGGGCATGCTTCAGCGGGGTTACGCCTTCTGAATCCGCAATATTTACATTAGCGCCGTGATCGATTAATAATCGCACAATCGCCTGATGATCTGCTCCGCCATCCCCGAGAATAATAGCCTCAAGAAGTGCGGTCCATCCAAGCTGATTCACATGATCGATATTGACGTCGGATGTGGTTAGCAGCTCCCTTACAATCTCAACATGTCCACGATCAGCAGCTGGAATGAGTGCGGTACCGCCAAAGCGATTGGTGATGGTTGTATCTGCGCCGGCAGCTATCGATGCTTGAACGAAGTCCATCAGCCCCTCTGCGCCGGAATAAAGGAGCGGGTTGTCAGAGCGATTGTCTTGAATATTGATATTTGCTCCTTTTTCTATGAAGAGGTTAAACACATCGAGCTGGTTCGTATGCACGGCAATCATTGCAGAGGTTCTGCCTTGATCGTCAGTCGCGTTGATGTCGGCACCTTCGGCTAGCAGCTTAGTTATTGACGCTCGATCTCCTTGTTTTGCTGCTGCTAACAAAGCTTTATTCAACTTGTCCATTTCGTTGTTCACCGATTGGGCTGCATGCTGCTCATCATTTGTTAATTCCTGATCATTATTTTCCTGACAGCCCGAAATGACAAGAGCCAGCATGATTATAATTAATCGCAACATCACACACCCATCCTTTCTCAGAAATTAATTTATTTTAAGGACATTGTAACATCTTGAGCGGTTGCCCACGAGCCTATCGGTTTTACTGTGTACGTTGTTCCTGGCGTTAATTTCGTGTCTTTCGCCAAATCAAATACGCCAACTGCGCCTTTACGGCTGGAATATTTATAGGAAGCAACGATCTTCTCGCCAGTTGGCGCCGTTAACTCGACACTGCGGCCAGAGAATAGTTCATCTCCCGGGTCTTGTGTTAGAGTCAAGAGAATCGAAGTTTCACTAGCAGCTTCAGCACCTGTTAACTGCAAGGTTGGTATTTCTTTTGCTACAAAGGAAGCGTTCGCGATAGCAGCCCAATCTGATGTTACCATATAAGTCACGCCCGGCTTCAATGCTTGCCCTTCGGGAAGGCGGAATTTTGGCTCCTGCTTTCCATCTGTTGATTGTGTGAATGGTACATATTTCGCAATGATCGGTTGACCGCCTTCAGGTGTAATCGTCACTTGGCGAGCTTGCATTGAAGAAATGATTTGGAATGTCTTGCCGCCTGCTTGGTTGTTCTCATCGAGGATGAATGCATTCGCACCTCGACCGCCGCTATAGGCTGAGATGATATAGCCATAGTCAGTTACTCCGTTTGCTTGCAGCGCTTCTACCTCAAACGTATCATTTGTTACTTGGCTTGCTGTTGTCATATTTACTTTCGTTGCATTTCCAGTAAAAGAAGCGGCATTTTGACCTTTATAAGTGAGATTATAGGTTGTGCCTGCTTGCTGAACGGAAGTAGGAACGATATAGGTTGCGATGGAACCGGTTTTTAGACGCGGCATATTGGTTAAAGTAAGCCCATCGTTAAAAGCAAAATCTGTTTTTGCCTTCGTGAATTCTTCATCCGTTGTCGTAAGCGGTTTATCGAAAGTCACGATGAGTGTAATGGCATTTAGCGTTTGGACGTTTGTAATTTTAGCTTGGTCTGATGGAATAGCCTTGTGAGCGGTTTGCAACAAATAAGCAGCTTCGCCGCGGGTTAAGTTATTATTCGTAGAGCTGAACGGACTGGCCCATGCATTCACGGACTTGAGATCACGCTTTAATGCTTTGGATACAGCTTGAATCAGCTCTTCATCTGAGACCACAGCTCGAGGCCCAAATTGACCGTTCTCAGCTTGCATGATGCCAAGCGCTACAACCGTTGCAGCATAATCTTCATACCAAGCATTCGGACTCACATCCGTTAAGGTTACTGCATTTGGAGCAGAGTCTTCGAGAAGGAAAGTTTTTACGATCATTTTGGCAAGTTCGGCACGATTAATTGGGTTTAGGCTGCCCATGGATTGGTCGGGATAACCTTGCATAACACCAAGCTTTACGAGCTCCTTAACAGCTGCTTCTATATCTTTATTGGATAATGGTGAGGATGCAGAAACTTTTGTAATGACTGCTGGTGCTGCGGATACGTTCATAACAGCATACGGAATGGTGGATGCTCCTAGTGCTGCTGCAACCAAAAGGGCTGCTGCTTTTTTCTTATAGTTTCTCATTTGTAAATCCTCCTCAGATCGTTTCGGTTGTTATTGCCTGTTTCTATAATAGAGGATAGAGTTAAACGCCCAAGAAACCAGTTATTAATAAAATATAAAATCCACATAAACATTTTCGAAATTATGTTCGCGAAATGTGATAAGCCTCAATGAAAACAAATTCAGCAGCATAAACGCTTTTTAATTTTGATCCACATATAAAAGTTCATTTCATGGTAGAATAAAAGATTGAGATAGCTATATTTAAGAAATAAGTGGAGGAACTAAACTTTTATGAAGGCATCAAACTTATTACGAGGCTTTAATTTTTTGTATTTTGCACTATTGGCTATGTTTATTTCATTCCTTCCGGTTTATTTAGATGTACAAGGACTAAGTCCTTCGCAAATTGGCTTCATTATTGGAACAGGCGGATTTGTTACCCTAATCGCTCAACCTTTATGGGGGATGATAAGCGATAGAACCAAATCCATTCGTAAAGTATTGTTGGTACTGTTATTTTTCTCAACCATAATTGGTTATTTGCTTTATGATTCCAGCAGTTATCCGCAGCTCATTCTGTACGCTATGCTGTTGTACTTCTTTCTCATGTCCATCGATCCATTAACGGAAAGCTTGAATTTTACAATTGCCGAATCTTCAGGAACCAGCTACGGCTCTATTCGTACTTATGGCGCATTGGGTTATGCCTTAGCAGCGCTGCTTACAGGTTATGTTATCTCTTATTTCGGTGAACATAGCTTGGCGCTGCTTTTTGGAGGAATCGGGTTAATCAGTTTTATTATAGGTTGGATCATGCCGGATGCGCCTGTGACAGGCAAGCCGGTTACCTTAAAGAGCCTCAAGCATTTTATTAGCAATAAAGAGACACTAATGTTTCTGCTCTTGGTGTTTATCTGTTCCGTCCCTGCACGGATGAACGATACCTTTCTTGGCGTATACATTCGTGAGCTTGGCGGGAGTACCGAATTGGTTGGTCAAGCGTTCTTCTTGGCAGCAGGCAGTGAAATTGTAGTGTTCGCTCTGAGCTTTTGGTGGATGCGCAAAGGTAAAGAGCTGCTTATTATTTCGTTTTCAGCCGTGTTCTATTTCCTTCGGTTTTTCCTCTCAGCTTGGATTACCGATCCGCACATACTCGCGTATTTGCAAATTTTACAGCTGTTGACTTTCCCTGTGTTCTATTCAGCAGCTATTCAGTATCTTTATCGAATAGTACCAACCGAATGGCGCGCCACAGGTCAAACGGTGCTTGCGCTGCTGTTTTTTGGTGTTTCAGGCATTTTAGCCTCCTATGTAGGCGGAGCCGTGTATGGTAGCTTTGGAGGCAAAACATTGTACTTGTCTATTTCCGCCATATCTTTTGTAGGCATGCTGTTTGGTCTCATTCTATATCGGGTTTATGGAAAAAGGCTCTCTGCATCAGATGAAGCTGCATCATAATAGTGATCAGTTTTTTTAATTCGATACCTCTATATCATCATAGCCATGAGAAACGACAGCGATGTCGTTTTTTTCATTTCTTCCTACAGCAGCAAAGTTTAGCAAGGAAATCGTTAATTATGAAGTCAAAATGAAATCATTTATAATGAAAGGATAATAACGTTTTGAAGGAGCCAGCTCTTGAATAGGAAAATAATAAAAATAGGGAAGGTCACTATTATGATCATCGTTCTGATTGTTCTGGTCGGATTGATATTCCCAACGTGGACACCTCGCATTAAAGGTGACAACAGCATAAGTACGTTAGAGCAAGTTGAAATCAATGGTACTGGGCATGAAGTGATGATTAGAGGAGTAGACAAACGCAATCCGATTGTCATTTTTGTGCATGGCGGCCCGGGTTGTTCTGAAATTCCGTATGTAAGGAAATATCAAGATCTACTTGAGAAAAACTATACAATCGTACATTATGACCAGCGCGGGAGCGGGAAATCTTATCATTTTAATGAAGACTATTCTAATCTAACGACTGACGTGCTTGTTGATGATCTGCTTGCGTTGACCGATTATGTTACCGCGAAATTTGGACAACAAAAAGTGCTGCTGATCGGTCATTCTTTTGGCACATACATTGGGATGAAAGCTGCGGCTAAAGCACCTGACAAGTTTGCGGCTTATATCGGAATTGGGCAAGTGGCTGATACGGTAACGAGCGAATTGGATAGTTTGCAATACGTTATAGAACAGGCGAAGCTGGCTGACAATACCAAGGAAGTGGAAAGATTAGAGTCACTTCGGGAACCAATCGAAAAAGGGGAGGAAACGACGCCTAGATCGATCATTCGAAAATATGGCGGGGCAGCAAGGTTAATTGACGACAACATGGATTATTACAAAGGTTTTATATTTCAGCCTGAGTATAATTTGCTTGATGTTGTTCGCTATTTAAGAGGAATTTCTGTAACGCAAAAGATGCTGCTCGCTGAGGAAGCGAGCAATAATATTATTGATGTAGTGAAGGCACTGGATATTCCTAGTTATTTTGTGATGGGGAAATATGATTATATGACATCGGTGAATGCTGCAAAACAATATTTTGACGTGCTGCATGCTCCTGTGAAAGATTTTGTTCTGTTTGAACAATCGGCTCATTATCCGCAATTTGAGGAGAAGGAGTTATTTGCGGAGTGGCTTAATAAAACGTGGAAGCAGCTTGCTCACTAGAGGACATGAATGTTTCGATTCTTCATTTATTTGGTAAGAAGTAAAGATGAGGGAGGAGCATCGTGCAACTGTTTTTCTTATAATCAGTTTCGACAAAGCTCCCTCCATCCTTCGATGGAGTTTTTTTTATTTGGCGCTAAAAGATTAATTAGAACAGCTAAGCAACTGAGCTTAAAGGTCTTTTTTTAGATAATAGTGCGTATAACCGCCAGCATTCGGTATCGATCCAAACACCTCGAAGCCTTGCTTCTTGTAAAAATCGAGCGCCTGAAAGCTTAATGTATCCAGCTTTATGAAATTACAGTTTTTCGCTTTAGCTATTTTTTCGGCTTCGTCTAAAAGCTGCTTGCCATACCCGGATTTACGAATTTCGTCCGCAACAAATAAGTACTCGATCTGCATCCAGTTCCAACATATTTCGCTAAGGAGTCCACCGAAAATTTGACCATCAGCGTTCTTTAGAAATAGATTCACCTCCTGATAGCGACCTTTAAGGTCATCTGGAAAATGCTTTAAATTAAAAGCAAACATATTGCTGCTAACATACGATTTATCATCGTTATTCCATTCATTTGATATATATAATTCCATACTTCACACGCCTCTCTAATCCCTGCATTTACCTCATGCAAGCAAAAATACCTATCTATTTTAATCTATCACAATTGTTCGAAATAGAAGCAGTAAAAAATAGTTTATAAACGTATTTTATTATAATTGAAATCGTCTATTAAAGTTTGGTAATGTTGTAGAATGAAACCAGTTGAAATGGAGTGGGAAAAAAATGAATGGTCCGTTGATCGAAGATTTATTTCAAGCGATTCAGTCAGGAACTCAGCTAAATAGCTTATTAGAATCGGACCCGAGCCTAGCAAATACCGAAAATAAGGATGGTCTTACACCACTCGGTTTCGCAGCACATTTCGGCAATAAAGAAGCGGCACAGGTATTGCTTGACTATGGTGCTGACATTAATGCAGTATCTCATTCCAAGATTTCTTTCATTCCCTCTAATACAGCCTTGCATGCTGCGATAGCAGGCGAAAGAAATATAGATCTCATTAATTTGTTTATGAAGCATCATGCCGACACTAATCTTCTAGACAGCAATGGTCATACTTGCTTGCATACTGCAGCTTTTCATGATGATAATATTGAAATCATTTGCTTATTGCTTGAACATGGAGCAAATATAAAGACTGAAGATCAAGAAGGGGATACTGCCTTGTCTCTTGCAGTTAAGCAAGGAAACCATAATGTGGCTGAGTTTCTTCGCAGTCGATTATGAGTCTGGAAAATACTTGCATATAAACAAAGTAAGCAATTGTGGTAATCTATAATTAATGAGCAGAAAGCTTGCTGATGGATAGGCTAGTGAAAAAAACGAGATTTACAAGATGATGCTGTTATAGGAGACGAGTAGAACTATGACAATAAACAATGAGACAACAAATGAGGAAGTAAGCAGTAAGGATTCGGCGATGACCGAGGAGAAATGGGCGGAGCTTATTAAGGCTGTTCACCATAATGGCATCGTAGCTTTAAAAATGCAATTTAACGATGTTGAAGGACAAGTGTTGAACCACGAAGCTTATGGACCAGTTTTTGTATTTCATGTGAAGGATGAGTCGGACAGCGTATATTCCTGCGGATTTTTCCTGCATGAGTTGGTCAATAGATTCCAATCGGGGAATGATCCTGCGGTGTGGATGGCTTCTTTCTTCGTCGATCTTATGGAGATCGAGGGTGGGAAACCTCTCTCACAAGCAGCTGCAAGTGAAGAGGAGGCTAAAGCGGTAATCGATAAAATCCTCGTTCCGCAATGTATAACAGCTGTGACGGAAGAGTTTGCTCCGGAACAGGTACATGCGGGTCTAGCTTGGAACGAAGAACACGGTCCAGTCTTTGAAGCTGGATTTCCAACGATTAAAGACGGAAACAACGTTTGCGCTATTCCGTTACATCTATTGTTGACACATTTGCAGTTGAACCGGGATCCTGCGGAGCTGCTGATTCAAGGCATGTATAACATCCGAAATGAACATGGCATAAATTCTTAAAAGTTTTTTCATCAAAAGGCAGCTTCTGATTCGTAATGGAATCGGGAGCTGCCTTTTTCTTTTATATAAATGAAGAATAGCAAGCCAGCATAACCTTTCTTTATTGCGATATTCTCATTTACAACGTAACAGTGTTATGTTACGATCATTTCGAGAGGTGATTATAGTGGATAAGGATTTAATTTCGAAAAAGGAACTGCTGGATTTAACCGGCATTTCGTATGGGCAACTATATCGTTGGAAACGAAAGAAGCTTATTCCTGAGGAATGGTTTATTCGAAAATCAACGTTTACAGGACAAGAAACCTTTTTCCCAAAACAGACGATATTAGCGCGCATCCATAACATTATTAATATGAAGGATGATCTTTCGTTAGATGACCTAGCGGGTAAGTTATCTGATACGTCCGCTATTAACGATATGACACTGACTGCTGCAGAAGTCGAAGAACGTAACATTGTTTCGTCTATGACCCTAAGCAGGTTCGGAGCGTTATCTGGAATTGGTGGACAATATTCGTTTGACGAGCTTGTGCATTTATTTGCAGTTGATTACCTGCTTGGCCTCGGAGAGCTGAGCTTAGAGGAAGCAGAACTGTTGTTTCAAACCTTGAACGAGAAGGTCAGGAAGTTCGAGGGGAAGAGTTGGGATCTATTTTTTATTCGAAAAATGGGGATGACTTCCTTTATCATGGCGCACTCGCCAACTGAATTAGTATTTGACGAAGGTGTCCGACTTGTTGCCAAGCTAAGCTTAGGTGATTTGATTGAACAATTAAAAGGGAAGCTTTCTTAATGGAGGGAAGAGCGATGATGGAATATCAGCTGTCAGATTTAAAGATTAGCGGAGTTAGCGGTGCCGCAGGTGGAAGCTACGATAACGTATCTATAGATGGTGTTGGCAAAGTAAGCGGACCTATTGTTGCGCGTAGATTTAAGGGAAATGGACATATACGAATGAAGGCGCATCTTACGGCAGATGAGCTTGAAGTTAATGGTACGATGGATGTAAAAGGCAATATGAAATTTGGAAATATGAAGGCGGATGGTTTGCTTACTATCGCGGGCGGAGTTAGCGGCGAAAGCTGTGAATTAAATGGCATGATGAGCATAAAAGGTGATTGTGAGCTAGAGCATTTTACAGGCAAGGGCGGCTTCACGGTTGGCGGCTTGCTCAGTGCGGGCCAGCTGGAATTTCAACTGCAAGGCCAAGGAAAAGCGAATGAGATTGGCGTGGAAAACCTGATCATCAGGCAGGCAGACGTGGGGATGTGGAATAAATTATTCAGTGGAATTATTCCGAAGCTAAAGCCTGAGCTGCGTGTTGGGGTCATTGAAGGCGACAATATTGATATTGAATTTACAACTGCAGATATCGTTAGGGGTAATGTTGTCATCATTGGTCAGGGCTGCTCGATAGGACGAGTAGAATATCGCTCGAAGCTGTCCGTACATCCCGGCGCTGCAATTATGAAGGAGGAGAAGGTTAGTGACTGAGCCTATACGGAATCCATTGAAAGTATTAGGTGAAACAACGTCAGCGGGCGGGTTTTATCAAAATGTGAATATAACAGGCGAATGTAAATTTAACGGTGATGTGGATTGTGAGAAGCTCAGGCTGACGGGAGAAGTCAAGATCGCTGGAAATTTAATTGCGAAAGATATGAAGATAACGGGCGTATGTGCCGTTGACGGCAGCTTAAACGGGGTTAGCTTGCAAGGACGAGGTGAGATGAAGTCAAAAGGAAGAGTCAGAGTAGACAAAATTAAGTTAACGGGTCAATTGGATGCAGCAGGTGATTGTGAAGCGGAAGAGCTGCACATAACTGGCGCAGTAAATATCGATGGATTATTAAGCTCAGATCAGCTGGCTATTAGTATGTTCGGACCTAGCTTTGCTAAAGAGGTCGGAGGCAGCAAAATCAAAATTAAAAGAAGCAAAGTGGGAACATTGCTGAGGCTGATGAAATCGATGGACGGGGTTATTTTCAATGCGGGGTTGATCGAGGGCGATAACATCGAGCTTCATTATACGAAGGCAAGTATCGTTAGAGGAGAGAATGTAACTATAGGTATAGACTGCGAAATTGAGACGGTGGAATACCGCGATGAACTGAAAATTCATAAGAGTGCAGTTGTGAAAAACAAGGTAAAACTATGATTTTTTTATACGCCCTGAACAAAATAAGCTTTCCCTATTTAGGTGGGAGGAAATGAATGCGCCGGCAGAGTGTAGGGTTTATATCTGCCGACGCATTTTTTTATTTTATAGTTTGAATTTGCTAATTAATGTTTGAAGCTGCTTGGACATTTCATTAAGTGATACAGCAGAAGCGCTAATTTCCTTCGTAGAATCGAGCTGTGCATCCGATGCATTAGCGACGTCAACAGCAGCCTTTGAAGAGCTTTCAGCTATAGTTGAGAGCTCCTGAACAGAGGAGGCGACTTCCTCAGAGCCCGCTGACATTTGCTCAGATATGGCTGAAACCTCTTGAATCAGCTGAGCAACATTTTGCGTGGCCGCATATATGGTTTGAAATTTGTCTCCCGTCTCCTCCGCGATTAACATGCCTTGTGTTACTTCCTTCGTTCCTTCATCCATAGCATGTACCGCCTGCGTTATTTCTCGTTGAATCTCAAGGATTAATACGCCAATTTGAGTGGCAGCCTGATGGGATTGATCAGCGAGCTTCCTAACTTCGCTTGCGACAACTGCAAATCCTTTTCCCTGTTCGCCGGCTCTTGCCGCTTCAATGGCGGCATTCAGTGCCAATAAGTTGGTCTGTGACGCAATTCCAGCAATGACCTCGACAATTTGCACAATTTCGTTAGAGCGATCGCTTAGCGAGTTGATGGAAGCGGACGATTGTTGAACGGATTGATGAATGCCATCCATCTGATGGATAACTTTCGTAATATAGAGATTGCCTTGTGAGGCTTCCTCAGACATATCCTCAGAGGCAACAGCCATACTAGCTGCGGATTCGGCTACACGCTGTATGCCCGCTGCCATTTCCTCCATCGCACGAGAGCTTTCGAAGGCTACCTGTTCCTGCGTTTCTGCGCCATCAGCAACCTGGCGAATGCGGTGTGAAACCTCACTAAGCGACTTCGAATTTTGCTCGGCATTCATTGCTAGTTCATTCGCTTGAATCGTTGCTTGATGGGCATTTTGCTGCACACCACTAATCATGTCTCGTAAGCTTAATATCATCTCATTGAAACGGGCATTCAATAAGCCTAATTCATCCAGACGATTTGTAGGCAGGCTCACATCAAGCTGACCCTCGCTAACTTTACGAAAAGCACCGTTCAACTCTTTAATAGGTGAAAGCAATTTGCGCAGCACAACAATTTGGATAAACAAAATGACGAGAAGCGCTGCTATCAGAACGGATACCGTCCATAGGAGCAGCTCTTTTTTTCCTTCGGAGACGATATCCGCATGAAGATCAATCGCAAATGCTGCAATGACCTTGTTCTGCTCATCCATGATGGGATGAACGACGGTTATCCATTGTCCATAACTGTTCGTGTAAATGTCTGTTGTTGCTGCTTTTTTGCTTTCGAGCAGCTTTTTCATGACCTTCAGCATAACGGGGGATTGCTCATAAGCGGTGCCGGGCGTGTAGCCGGAGTCAATATAGTCTTGCGGGACGGCTAGCAGGATCGGTGTTTTTCCTTGTGCGATATCAACAGAGTATAGATAGGATTGGGATACACTGTTGTTCGTTTCTTGAAAATGAGCTATTTTCCCAATAAGTTTTTTGTGGAGCGGACTGTTTACGTCATGATTTTGGAAAGCTTCTTTAACTTCGGCTAATTGGAATTCACTTGCAGCAAGCGCTGCAAAACCTTCTGCCTGTTGATTTAAGGTTTTGACTAAAACTCGTTCTTGGATAAAATAGCTGGCTGCAATGAGGATAAGCGCAATCAAGACGATGTTCAAACCGGAGAGAAGCAGGTTTTTTCCAAAAAAAGATAGTTTCATTTGTTTAGAATTGCTGATTTGTTTCATCGTTAGGTAAACCCCTTTTCTAAGCAACTTTATCAAAACAAATAGCCACCATCATTGGCGGTACCGATCTCACCGTCCAATAAAGTGGCTGAATTTATGCAGGTGGAAGTCACTACGTATGTTTAGGTGGAGCGATAATTTCTGCTGCTGGAACACCGGCAATTCCCCAATGGGTGGAGGGGATTTCTGTAACTAAAACGCGAATTCGCTCCTTTGGAGAGTTCAATTCTGCTGCAATGGTCTCTGTTACACTGGCAATAAGAGACTTTATTTGCTCGGTTGATCTTCCTTCCATCATCTGAATCGTTACGATTGGCATATCTAATGATTCTCCCTTACACGGCAACTTGCTTAGAAGGGGTATTCAAATAGTCGGAAATGTCAATGTAATCGTATCCGTGTGCATCGGCAACCGCTTTATAGGTTACATTGCCCTCAGCAATATTAATTCCTCTAGCAATGGCTTTGTTGTCTAGAGCAGCCTGCTTGTAGCCTTTGTTGGCAATTTGTACGCCATAAGGAATCGTTACATTAGTTAAAGCAATCGTAGAAGTTCGAGCGACGGCACCAGGCATGTTCGCAACGGAATAGTGGATGACACCATGTTTTTCATAGGTAGGATTGCTGTGGGTAGTAATACGGTCCACCGTTTCAATAGAACCGCCTTGATCGATGGCAACGTCGACGATGACAGACCCCGGCTGCATCGTTTTAACCATTTCCTCCGTCACCAAGCGAGGAGCCCTCGCTCCTGGAATAAGAACAGCACCGATTAAAAGATCAGCCTTTTTCACCGCTTCTGCGATGTTATAGCTATTGGACATTAGCGTTCGAATACGCCCGCCAAACATATCGTCAAGCTGCCGAAGGCGATCTGGACTTACATCGAGTACGGTAACAGAAGCGCCGAATCCGACAGCGATCTTAATCGCATTTGTACCAACGATTCCGCCCCCGATAATGACCACCTCACCAGGTGCTACCCCAGGCACGCCGCCTAATAAAACACCTTTTCCGCCATGCGGCTTCTCAAGGAATTGGGCACCGATCTGGATCGACATCCGTCCGGCAACTTCACTCATCGGCATGAGCAGCGGCAAAGCTCCATTATCGAATTGAATTGTTTCATAGGCGATGGCCACGACCTTGCGATCGACCAATGCTTTCGTTAGCTCTGCTTCTGGAGCAAGGTGAAGATAGGTATATAATAATAAGCCTTCACGAAAATAAACATATTCTTCTGCAAGCGGCTCTTTCACTTTAATAACCATTTCTGCAGACCAGACTTCCTGAGCAGTGGATACAATTTTAGCTCCTGCGGCTAAGTAGTCAGCATCCGAGAATCCGCTGCCTGCTCCTGCTTGTGCTTCTATCCAAACCTCATGACCATTGTTCAAGAAGGCCGTTACTCCGGCTGGTGCAATTCCGACACGGTTTTCATTGTTTTTGATTTCTTTTGGAACCCCGATAATCATCTGCTTTTCCATCCCTTCAACCAATTTTGTGCAAACAAGTTGACGCAGCATCAATATAAAATAAATATGACAAAGTGTCAATATTATTGTGCAAGAATGCCAAAAAGGCATACCGAGCCCTTATAAGTAAAGAGCGTCGGTATACATAGTTGTGATGGTATTCGCAATTTCTTCGAGAGAATATTGGTGTCTGTTATGAACAATATCCCATTGATACATTTCATTCGAATAGAACCATTGGCATGCAACAAGCTCTGCTTTTAAGTCTGTTCGAGCTAAACCATGCTGCTGAGAGTAGGTGATGTCAGTCGTTATACTTTGAATAAGCTTGTGTCGTATTTCTTCCCATTTTGTATTTACCGCGGATGAGAGTCCCATAGCTTCAGCAAACACTTTCATCATGTCTCGTTCTGATTCGGCTATTTGGAAGAAGGTGAGTACTTGACTCTTAATGACCTTTTTAGCCTCTTCTTTGGATGTCGGTTGGAAGGAGATATTCGCGATATCAAAAAACTGCTGCATGACATCTTCCATCAATACGATTAGAAAATCATCTTTTCCGGTAAAATGGGTATAGGCTGTACCATAACCAGTTTTTGCCAATTTAATAATTTGATTAATTGTACTGTTCTGGAAGCCTTCTTTCAAATAAACGGTTCTGGCTGCTTTTAAAAGCTTTTGCCTCGTTTGCTGCGATCTAAGGTGTCGACCGTCGATATCTTTTATTTCGTTTTCCATATAGGATCTCAACCTTTCAAGAGAATATTGCCTGTAGAGTACTATACATTCTAGTCGAATGACATCCCTATTGTAAATATAAAAAAGAATGGCGGTTCATCGGCTATCATCCAAAATCAAATTTGCATAATTCTTATTGACATGATGTCATGATCATCATAATATGATAGATATCCAAGCTGAAAGTTTACAAAGGCTGCACAATTTGTAAGCGGTTTATTTAAATAGTATACCTCATTTGGGATTCGATGGTGTTTTTTTTCAAAAAAACTGACATCTCGTCATCTTTATTCCCAGCACATGCTTCTCTACTTAGAATGATATCCCTTTTATAAGGAGGTTTCAAATCATGCGAATCGATACGCATACGCATATTATACCTGAGCAGCTTCCCGATTTTTATCAGAAATACGGGGGAGATCGATGGCCGATATTAAATCGAACATGTACTTGCGGTGCTACGATTATGGTAGCCGGCAAATCATTTCGTGAAGTAACAGATCAAGTATGGAGCCCCCAAAAAAGAATAGAGGATATGGATAGGGAAAACGTTGATATGCAGGTTTTGTCTCCAATTCCGGTTACCTTTTCTTATTGGGCACCATTAGATGAAGCAATAGAGATGTCACGCATTCAGAATGACTTTATAGCTGAAACGGTCGCGCAGCATAGAAACCGTTTTGCCGGGCTCGGTACCGTCCCGATGCAGGACGCTGATGCCGCTATTCGTGAAATGGATCGCTGCATGCTTGAGCTTCATTTAAATGGAATTGAAATCGGCTCCAACATAAATGGCAAAAATTTAGACGATCCTTCTTTTATTGCATTTTTCCAAATGGCTGAAGAATGGAAGGTTCCCTTGTTCATTCATCCATGGGAGACACTCGGAAAAGATAGAACGCCAAGGCATAATTTCATGTATACGATAGGCATGCCAAGCGAAACGGCTCTAGCAGCAGCTACTTTTGTTTGGAGCGGCCTGATGGAGAGATTCCCAGATTTGCAGGTTTGTTTTGCTCATGGCGGTGGATCGTTTCCCTATATTCTGCCGAGGCTTGATCAAGGGTGGAACGTTTGGCCGCAGCTTCGTTTAACAACGCATCCGCCCAGCTATTATGCCAAAAAAATGTTTTATGATTCTTTAGTGTTCGATCCTCTTAACCTCAAATTCATGATAGATAGATTTGGTCATGAACAAATTATGATGGGCTCTGATTACCCCTTTTTGCTTAGGGAGGTTCCTCCAGGCCAGGTCATCGAACAAAGCCTCAGCTTAACCGAAGAAGAAAAGGCCGCTTTATTTGGCGGAAATGCTGCAAAATTCTTTCGTATCGGAGGTTCACCGCGTGATTCAATTTCGCAAAATAAATAAACATTATGGCTCGAACCACGTCCTGAAAGATATAGATCTAAACATCAAAGAAGGAGAAGTGGTTGTCATCATTGGTCCATCAGGATCTGGAAAAAGCACACTTCTGCGCTGCATTAACCGATTGGAGAATGTTACTTCTGGAGAACTTGTTGTGAACGGCCATAAAGTGAATGACAAGCACACGAATATTAATGTCATGCGGCAAGAGATTGGAATGGTGTTTCAGCATTTTAATCTATATCCACATAAATCAGTGATCGAGAATATTACGCTTGCTCCTATCAAAGTACGAGGCATGCCAAAGAACGAGGCTGAGAAGCTGGCTATGTATTACCTTGATAAAGTTGGGATAACGGAGAAAGCAAATGTTTTCCCATCCAAACTATCAGGTGGTCAGCAGCAAAGGGTTGCTATTGCAAGGGGACTTGCAATGAAGCCGAAAGTCATGCTTTTTGACGAACCGACCTCTGCATTAGATCCTGAAATGGTTGGTGAAGTTTTAGACGTCATGAAAGCGCTAACACGTGAAGGGATGACTATGGTTGTGGTTACGCATGAAATGGGCTTCGCACGTGAAGTAGCCGATCGCGTTATATTCATGGATCAAGGTCAGATCGTTGAAGAAGGAAAACCTGAACATTTCTTTGCAAGTCCAAGTGAAGACAGAACGAGATTGTTTCTTAGTCGAATTCTGGTTCATTAATAAAAGGGAATAAGGGGGATTTACGTATGAAGAAATGGCAGAAGAATCTAAGTATAACGGTTGCATCGGTGTTGCTTACTGTTAGTCTGGCTGGGTGTGGAGGTAAAGCAGAACCGGCATCAGGCAAGGATCAGAAAAAAATTGCCGTCGGAATTGGCGCAGATGCTTTTCCATTTGGTTATGTTGACACGGGAGATAACAAAACCAAAGGTTTTGACCTCGATATTGCAGCAGCTATCGTAAAAGACATCACGGGCTCGGAAGACAATATTGAATATGTTGAAGTGAATGGTAAAACAAGAATTCCGATGCTGAAAAATGGCGACATCGATCTGATTGTCCGCACGATGACAATTACAGAAGAGAGAAAGCAGGAAGTGGATTTCTCTGATCCGTATTTCAGTGCAGGGCAATCACTGCTCGTGCCGGAGAATTCAGCAATTACAAGCATTGCAGATTTAAAGGGCAAGAAGGTTATCGCTGTTAAAGGAACGAGAGACGGCAAAGTAATTGAAGAGAAATCACCGGAAGCAGTCGTATCTGAATATGAGAACCTTGGCGAAGCGTTTACGGCGCTTAGCACGGGCAAAGGTGATGTGCTAACGACTGACAATGCTATTTTAATGGGACTTGCCTTGGAAAACCCGGGATATAAACTAGTTGGCGGTGTTATTGAAGATCAGCCATGGGGAATCGCAGTTAGAAAAGGCGATAAAGAAATGCTGGATAAGGTTAATGCTTCGCTAAAAAAATTAAAAGAAACCGGTGAGTACGACAAAATATATGAAAAATGGTTAAAACAAAAACCAGAATAATGGCAGGAGGGGACGAATGCGTTCATTCGTCCCTTTATCTCCTTAGACATCTAGAAGCGGAGAGGACTGAGTTAGATGTTGGATTTTTCAATTTTACTTGAATACAGGGAACAATTTTGGGCTGGTTTTCTAACAACGCTTCAGGTCAGTCTGCTCGCGCTGCTATTAAGTTTAGTGATTGGAACGATCGTTGCCGTCATGAAGATTTCTCCCGTGAAGCCCGTTAAGGGCTTGGCGACGATGTATATTGAATTTATTCAAAATACGCCCTTGCTCATTCAAATCTTTTTCTTCTATTTTGGTTTACCGGCGGTAGGGATCCAATTAAATGCCTTTGTAAGCGGAACGCTTGGATTAGCCGTATATTCGGGTGCCTATATTGCAGAGGCGATTAGGGCAGGAATTCAAGCAGTACCTCATGGGCAGGTTGAGGCGGGGCGGGCATCAGGACTTACTTACATTCAAACGATGCGACATATTATTTTGCCGCAGGCGGTTAAAGTTGTTATCCCGCCTCTTGGCAATCAATTTCTAAATTTGGTGATGGGATCTGCTATTCTGGGGTCGATATCCGGCAAGGATCTTATGTACTACGGGGACATTATTTCATCGGATACGTTTATTGTATTTGATGTATACATTTTTGTAGCTATTTTCTACTTAATATTGACGCTTCCGCTCAGTCTCTTTATCGGCTATCTAGAACGGAAATTATCGGCGAGCGATTAGAAAGGAGAGCTGTCATGGATTTCATAGGTGCTTACTCAGCGAATAATCTTCTTTACTTACTTAAAGGATTTTTAGTAACGATTGAAGTATCAGCTCTCTCTATTGTATTAGCCTTCGTATTTGGTACGATCATGGGCATTATTAGATATGCAAAAATTCCTATTATTGCGAGAATCATTGCTCTCTATGTAGGTTTAATTCGCAACATTCCGCTTCTGCTCGTCTTTTTCTTTATCTTTTTTGCACTGCCTGAAATTGGCTTAAAGCTGGACGTGTTTACCGCATCAGTTGCGGGCTTGACGATCTATGCGTCAGCAATGTTATGTGAAATTGTTCGCAGTGGTTTAAATTCCATTTCTAAGGGGCAGGTGGAGGCTGCAAGAGCTTCCGGCTTAACCTATGTCCAAACGATATGGCATATTATTCTCCCACAAGCGCTAAAACGGATGATTCCGCCTATCGTCAGCGAGTGTACTTCTATTCTCAAAGGCTCTTCGCTTGCTATTGTAATTACACTCCCAGAAATGATGCGAAGTGCACAAATTATTTATAACTATAATGTTAAGTTTGTTATTCCAATTTTATTGTTAGTCGCTATTCTTTACTTCATCGTAAATTATACGCTTTCTTTACTTGCACGCAGATTGGAAAGACGTTTAACGATTTAATTTTGTGTGATCGATAGGGGATGATGACTGAAAATGAGTCTTGGCGAATGGTAATTTCGACAGACTCTTATTTGTCGTTGCAGCTTTTTTTTGGATAAAAAAAATGAAATTAATCATATTGACACTGTGTCATATTCAATATATTGTTAGGTTGATTCTGGAATTACATCTGATGTTTTTGAAGGAGGCTGTTAAAGGGGCTGAATACGTTCGAGCTAAGAACAGCATGAATGTCTTGTCAGGGTTGCTCGATCAGGTCATTTGCAAGCGTTTCCAAAAGGTAATGAATATTTTATTCCTGGAGGTTTTGAACTGATGAAAAAAGCGGTCAGGCAGCGAATTTTTAGTAGTGTTCTCCTCGTAACTGTTGTTAGTACGCTCATCTTTCCGTCTTTACCTATCTTTGCATCCTCAGATACAGCAGCCGTGAAGGCAGAATCCAATTCAGGCGCCTATGTTGCGAAGCGCACAGGCGTCAACGTGAATGCACCTGATGCTGGACAACCGTATCCAGTAGACGAAACGCATAAACGATTGCCGGGTGAGCCCGCCGAACCAGCAGAAGGCAGCTGGGGTTACAATGTAGAGACTGGCGTATTTACTCATCCGACGGTCATGCCGGAAAATGAAGGACCACAGCCGTTCAACGGCAGCTTGCCTTATCTAGACTTGAATCAATATATTAAAAACATGAAGGTTGAAGCCTTTTATCCATTCGTAGCGGGGTACGGACACAGCTGGCAAACATCCTTTGATTTGGATGGACGTCGCTATTTGTATGACTATGAGACCAATCAATACAATTTGTTTGATATAACGGACCCGCTAAAGGCCGAGCTTATTACGACAAAATGGATCGACAAACAAGCGGGTGAACATCAATTTGGCCCGTTTAACGTGAAGTACAACGAGGAATTAGATAAAAATTTAGCTGTTCAGTGCTATGAGGTTCCGCGCTACGGCAAAATAACGAATAAGTACACGAATCCAGACGAAGTAAAGGCAATTCGCGACTTTGAAATGCTGCGCGGCTTCCGAATTTATGAGGTGAACGGCCCGAACTGGACGGATTGGAAAATTCTTTCCGAGACGCCGCTTGATTCAAGTACTTACTCCAAAGATAAGCCGCAGCAAGGATCTGGCTGCCAAGACATCCCGGTCTATTCCGGCGATAAATATTTATTTGTTGCAGGTGCTCCAGACGACAGCTACGCGAACACAGAATATAAAACCTATCTTTATTCAGGTGCACAGCTTGTCTATGACATCTCTGATCCAACAAAACCAAAGCAGCTATCGATTTGGTCAGTACCTGGACAACGCATTGGCGAAAAAGCACAATATAATCTAAATCCGCGAGCAGGTAATAAAACAAGCTGGATGGGATCGCGAATGCCGTTGTTTATTCCCAAAACAGTAGAAGAAGGCGGAAAATACGGTTATGCAGCGATGGGGGGATTAGGCTTCTACATTGTAGATATTTCTGATCCGAACAATATGAAGACGGTATCGCATCTTGAAATGCCGATGAGCTTTGCAGGAACTGAAGGCGATAATATCGACGTCAGTAAAGTAGAGACGACAGGCATGGTTTATTACAGCGGTTATCCGCTCAGCGAGGATTGCCATGAGCCGTATAAAGAAATTTATGCAATTGATGTTAAAGATCCGCTTAATCCGAAAATAGCAACGATTATGCCGCGTCCAACGCCGCCGGCAGATGCGCCGTTTACGGACTATTGCCAGCGACGAGGCAGCTTCGGACCGAAGCGTACCGGCTATGCTGAAATTCAGCCAGGTACACCAAGCCAACAATATATGCCTTATGCATTCTACAATGCAGGCATTCAAATGTTTGATCTTAAAGATCCGTTAAAACCAACGATTGCTGCTTATTTTGTACCGAAAATGTCAGGCGAATTGACTGACGATGAAGGTAAAAAATATATGAGCGATCAATCGGATCCTGTGCACGGCACCTTTGTAGAATGGGATCGCCATTTAATTTGGGTGTTCTCTGGCCATGGGATGTACGTCCTTTCTTCGCCGCTACTTGGTGATCCTGTTAGCGGACTGCCTAAGGCGAGTCTGCAGCTTAACGGTGAGGCGGCACTTCCTTTGGCAGCACAGCCGTTTAGTAAAGATGGTGCAACGCTCGTTCCATTGCGTACTATTTTTGAGAAATTAGGTTATGAAGTGAAATGGAATGGTGCTTCCAAGACGGTAACGGGGACAAAAGACGGCGTTACTATTCAATTGCAGATTGGGCAGAAGGAAGCAACGGTGAATGGAGTGAAGAAACCGATGGCTGCTTCTTCAGTCATGGTGGGCGGTACAACGTATATTCCGATCTCCTTTATTGAACTAGCAACCGGAAGTAAAGCCGTGTGGAATCAGGATGATAAGGCGATTGTTGTGACTAGTATTTAAGATGATTTGGCAGGGAGAAGACCGCAGTAGTGCCGATTGGCGACGCGGTCTTTTCCCTTTTTTAATGTGCTTTCAAATAAAACTGACATATCGTCAATATTAATATTGACATGGTGTCGACATTATCTTATAGTGAAAACAAGATCAGCTTTTATCCAAAAAATATCGATTTGAAGGTGAGGGTTTATTATGGCAACTGCTAAATCATTAACCGCTTTTAATCTTTTGAAATGGATCGAAGATAACAAGGAACAGCTCAAACCTCCCGTTAATAACAAGGTAATATGGGAAGATTCTGAGTTTATTGCAATGGTGCTTGGCGGACCGAACAGACGCAGAGACTTTCACATTGATCCGTCTGATGAGTTCTTCTATCAAGTGAAGGGCTCTTGTTATGTGGAATGTATTACCGAGGCTGGTGAGCGTAAGGTTGTTGCCGTTAATGAAGGCGAAGTATTCATGCTGCCAGCAATGGTACCGCATTCACCGCATCGTGTGGCTGACACGTTTGGCATCGTTATTGAGCGCAAACGCGACAAAGGGGAGCTAGAGGATTTTGTATGGTTTTGCGAGAGCTGCAACCACGAGATGCACCGCGTAACCGTACAGTTAACCGACATTGAAACACAAGTAAAAGGAGCGATCCACAGCTTCAATTCAAATATAGAAGTGCGTACTTGCAAATCATGCGGACATGTAATGTCTGAAGAAGTTAAGGAATGGAAACCAGAATAAGAAGGTGACTTAGGTGGAAAATCAAGCGCTGGCAACACCGGAAGAAAACTTGCAAAAGCTTGGCATCACGCTTGGCTCCTCACGTCCGCTGGTAGGCAATTATGTAACCTGCGTTAGGGCGGGGAACCTGCTCTTCACAGCAGGTCAGGGAGTAGATGAGTATCATGGAAAACTGGGCAGGGATTTAACCGTTGAGGAAGGTTATCTGGCTGCACGGCAATCGATGATAAATTTATTAAAAGTCGTGAAGCAGGAGCTCGGCGAGCTTAGCAAAGTGAAACGTGTGGTCAAAATCTTAGGTTTCGTAAATAGCACAGAAGATTTCACACAGCAGCCGAAAGTAATGAATGGCGCATCTGACTTGCTGGTCGATGTATTCGGAGATAAGGGCAAGCATGGAAGATCCGCGGTTGGAATGGCGCAGCTGCCAAACAATACAGCCATTGAAATTGAAATGACTCTCGAAATTGAAGAGTAGGAGGGCTGTAAATGAATCATGACATTATAGCAAATCCTGCTGTAAAAGATGCGAAGCTATTTATCGGCGGCGCATTCGTAGATTCCATTTCGAGTGCCACATTCGATACGATTAATCCGGCAACGAATATGAAGCTGGCCTCAGTGGCAATGGCGAATGAAGCAGATACGATCAGGGCGATCGAGGTAGCGCAGAGAACGTTCGAAAGCGGCGTTTGGAGCCATATGACAGTAGAGAAAAGAGCCGAAATTTTATGCCGCATGTCCGATTTGATTATGCAAAGGCATCAAGAAATTGCGGTACTAGAAACACTTGATGTCGGCAAGCCGATTAAAGAAAGCCGTGGCTTTGATATACCGAGAGCGGCATCGAATATGCGATTTTTTGCCGAAATGGCACTCTATCATCATGCTGAAAATTTTGAAAAGCAAGGCATGATGTCCTATACCAAATATGCACCAGCGGGCGTAACCAGCATCATTATTCCTTGGAACTTGCCCTTCATGCAAATGACCTGGAAGGTATCGGCAGCACTTGCAGCTGGCAATACGGTTGTTGTTAAACCAGCTTCGAACACACCGCTCAGTGCTTTTCTTCTTGGGGAAATTGCAAATGAAGCTGGGCTTCCTCCGGGCGTATTGAACATTATTGCCGGATCAGGCAGCACGGTTGGCACAATTATGGCTTCCCATCCTTATGTTCGCCGAATTTCATTCGTCGGCGAGTCGGGTACAGGTAAGACGGTCATGCGAAATGCAGCAGAATCATTGATTCCAGTTTCTCTCGAGCTGGGCGGCAAATCAGCTAATATCGTTTTTGAAGATGCTGATTTGGATGAAGTTGTGAAAGGCTCAATCGATGCCATCTACCGTAACCAAGGACAAATCTGTCTTGCTGGCTCACGTATGCTGCTTCATGAAAGCGTATACGATACGTTTTTGGAAAAATTTATTGCAGCTGTTAATCAAATAAAAGTAGGTATGCCGCTTGACGAAGAGACGGATATGGGGGCACTCGTATCCAAATCACATCTCGAAGAGGTCCACAGCTATGTGGAGATAGGACTCGCTGAGGGTGCGAAGCTCGGCTGCGGAGGCACACGCGTCGAAGGGCTTGGAAATGGCAACTTCTATAAGCCAACTGTGCTTTATGATGTAGACAACAAGATGCGAGTTGCGCAGGAGGAGATTTTTGGACCGGTTCTCGTGGTCATTCCATTCAAAACAGAAGAAGATGCGATTCGAATAGCAAACGACTCGATTTATGGACTTGCAGGCGTCGTTTGGACGAATGACCTGCGCCGCGCACATCGTGTGGCCGCTTCTGTAAACTCCGGATTGTTTTGGATTAATTGCTGGTATTTCCGCGATCTGCGTACCCCATTTGGAGGCTCGAAAGCAAGTGGAATCGGCCGTGAAGGCGGTCGTCATAGCTTTGATTTCTATACAGAAGCCAAATCGATCACGATGAAGCTATAAGGAAGATGGTGACGATATCGTCACCATCCGCTTTATTTTTAGGAGGAAAGAGAGGACGCTTAATATGAATCCAATCATTGAAAAGCTAGCAAGTGAACTATTGAAAGCGGAAGCGACACAAGTGGCTATCGCACCTTTTACTGAACGTTACTCGGAAATAACTGTAACCGATGCCTATCACGTACAATTGCAGGTCGTCAAGCAAAAGCTGGAGGCAGGTCGTCACATTATAGGCAAGAAAGTTGGACTAACAAGCAAAGCGATGCAAACGATGCTGAATGTCAATGAGCCGGATTATGGACATTTGCTGGATGATATGGAAGTGCAAGATCAAAGCATCGTAAAAGCAAAGGAAATGATCGCGCCGCGCATTGAGGCGGAAATTGGCTTCATCCTTGATCGGGATCTGAAGGGGCCGGATGTAACGTTCCTCGATGTGCTGTTAGCTACAAAATATATTGTGCCTACATTAGAAATTATTGATAGCCGAATTGCAGAATGGAAAATCAAGCTGATCGATACGGTAGCTGACAATGGTTCTTCGGCAAAAGTTGTGATCGGGAAGAAAAAAACGTCTATCGACAATATAGATTTACGCGATCTTGGAATGATTTTATTTAAAAATGGCGAGCAAGTCGCAACGGGAGCGGGAGCAGCTGCACTCGGACATCCAGCTCATGCGATTGCATGGCTTGCGAACAAGCTTAGTGAATTTGATATTTCATTAAAGGCTGGAGAAATTATTTTGCCGGGTGCTTTGTCAGGAGCGGTTCAGGTTAAAGCCGGAGACCACATCGAAGCACGATTTGGTTCTATCGGGTCGGTATCCGTAGCATTCGAGTAGGAGGACAAACCATATGGGGAAATTGAAAGCAGCTATTATCGGATCTGGCAACATCGGTACGGATTTAATGTACAAGCTGGAAAGAAGCCATTGGCTTACGCTTACAGCGGTAATCGGCATCGATCCGAATTCGGAAGGACTTGAGCGGGCCAAAGGACGCGGATATGCGACTTTTTCGAATGGCATTCAGGGGCTTATCGACAATCCTGAGCTTGCAGACATTATTTTTGATGCGACTTCCGCCAAAGCTCATGTTAAACATAATGAAGTGCTGCAAAAGATGGGGAAAATGGTCATTGATTTAACACCGGCAGCAGTTGGGCCATTCCTATCCCCTGTCGTAAACATGGGCAATCATCTGCAAGCGACGAACGTCAATATGATCACATGCGGGGGGCAAGCAACGATCCCGATCATTCATGCTATAAATGAAGCGGCGGACGTCGTTTATGCTGAGATTGTAGCGACAATCGCAAGCAAAAGCGCGGGGCCAGGCACGCGGGCTAATATCGATGAGTTTACGATTACAACACGCCGCGGTATAGAAGAGGTGGGCGGTGCAGATCGTGGAAAAGCGCTAATCGTCTTAAATCCAGCAGACCCGCCGTTTATGATGCGAGACACCGTTTATTGCGAAGTGAAAAATATGGATGAGGCTGTTATAAGCAAAGCGATTTATGTCATGGTTGAACGCGTAAAAGAATACGTGCCAGGCTATCGCTTGAAGCAAGAGCCTATTTTTGATGGAAATCGAGTATCGGTGTTTCTCGAGGTTGAGGGAGCAGGAGATTACTTCGCGCCATACGCAGGCAATCTTGATATTATGACGGCTGCCTCTGTCCGGGTAGCTGAAGATTATGCAAAAAACCGCCTATCTAACCAGTCTAGCGAAACGAATAGCGAGGTGTAAAGGGTGAACCGAAAAAGTAATCAGCCGGTCCAAATTACGGAAGTGTCCTTGCGGGATGGCAGCCATGCGGTTGCACACCAATTTACAGAAGAACAGGTACGGAGCGTTGTTCGTGCGCTTGATGATGCGGGCATGCACAATATTGAAGTCAGCCATGGCGATGGTTTAGGCGGGTCAACTTTGCAGTATGGCCGTTCGCTCATTGATGAAATGAAGCTGATTGAAGCAGCCGTAGATGAAAGCAAACAAGCGAAGATCGCCGTTCTACTGCTGCCAGGCATAGGGACGGTCCATGAGCTGAAGCAAGCAAGAGCTCTAGGGGCAAGCCTAGTACGAGTAGCAACTCATGTCACGGAAGCAGATGTGTCAGCCCAGCATCTTTATATGGCTAGAGAGCTCGGAATGGAAGCGATTGGTTTCCTGATGATGTCGCATTCCGCTCCCGTAGAGAAACTGGTGGAACAAGCGAAATTGATGGAAAGCTATGGCGCTGAGGCTGTGTATGTGACGGATTCTGCCGGAGCGCTGCTGCCGCATCAGGTTCGTGAGCGAATTGAAGCGTTAAAACAAGCCTTATCGATTGAAATTGGTTTCCACGCGCATAATAATCTGTCTTTGGCAGTTGCCAATACGCTTGTAGCAATCGAAGAAGGTGCAACTCGAATTGATGGCAGCGTGCGATGCTTGGGAGCTGGAGCGGGCAATACCCAAACAGAGGTTTTAATTGCGGTGTTAGATCGATTAGGTCTGAATATCGGGATCGATTTGTATAAAATGATGGATTTGGCTGAGCATATCGTCGGTCCACTTCTTCAGCGTCCGCAAGAAATCGTCACGGGCAGTCTCGTGATGGGTTATGCGGGTGTATACTCCAGCTTCCTGCTGCATGCGGATCGCGCAAGCAAAAGATTTGGCATTGACTCGCGCGACATTCTAATAGAGCTTGGCAGAAGGGGCATTATCGGCGGACAAGAAGACATGATTGTTGATGTTGCCGCAGAGCTGGCGGACAGAAATAAGAACGGGGTGTTGTAAACAATGGAGATCACACGCGAAATGCAACAAGAAATCGTAATGTATTTGTACGATGCCGAGAAAGAGTGCAGAGAAGTAATTAAGGTTACAGATCAATATCCAGACTTAACGATAGAGAAGGCTTATGATGTGCAAAAGCAGCTGTTGCAGCGCAAGATTCAAGCTGGCACGCGCTCGATTGGCTATAAACTGGGGCTGACTAGCAAAGCAAAGCAGGAAATGATGGGTGTCTATGAAGCGATTTACGGTGAGCTGACTAGCGATATGCTAGCTTTGGAATGGGAATCTATTGATTTCAAACAGTTGATTCATCCGAAGGCTGAGCCGGAAATTGCTTTCTTTATAGGTGAGGATTTGCAAGGAACGAATATAACCGGTGAAGATGTGCTGCGAGCAACGCAGTATGTTGCTGCAGCGATTGAAGTAATAGACAGCAGGTATTTGGATTTCAAGTTTACGCTTGCGGATGTTGTAGCGGACAATTGCTCATCGGCTAAATTTATAATTGGCAGCAAAATGGTTCCCGTGCGAGAGTTGAATTTGCCTGAAATCGGCGTTGTGCTCTCGAAAAACAATCAAGTGATGGCTACTGGCGCCGGTGCCGCGGTGCTGGGCGACCCCGCTGTATCGGTCGCATGGGCTGTTAATAAGTTAGGCGAGCGTGGCTTAGGGCTGCGCAAGGGCGATATTGTGCTGAGCGGAGCGATTACGGAAGCGATTGCTTTTCAGCCGGGAGATACAATTCAAGCACAGTTTGCTCATCTGGGAAGCGTATCTTTAAGCTGCGTATAAGCATGGCTTGGAAATGAAAATGACATTCAAACTGATAACAGTTTGGGTGTCATTTTTAGTTTGTTTTGGTTGAGGGGATGCTCACATTACAATTACATTTTCATTCCTAACGAACTCAGTAGTCGCTATTTGGCAGGAAATTGTGTTTTCTGAACGCTAACGAACTCCAGTCGCGTTATTGCTCAAAATGATGTCCAAATGCGAGGTAACTTAGATAAATAGCGAGTGTGGAGTTCGTTAGAAAATAAAACAAGCCTATTTTGATCAAATAGGGCCTGTGGAGTTCGTTAGGATGTATCGAGGTAGGGGCTGGGTTGCGAGCTTAGTCTACTAATTCCTAACGAACTCAGTAGACGTTATTGGGCAGAAAATTGTGTTTTCTGAACGCTAACGAACCCCAGAGGCGTTATTGCTCAAAATGATGTTTAAATGTGAGGTAACTTAGGTAGATAGTGAGTGTGGGGTTTGTTAGAAAATAAAACAAGCCTAATTTGATCAAATAGCGCCTGTTGAGTTCGTTAGAATGTGTCTAGGTAGGGGCTAGGTTGCGAGCGTAGTCTTCCAATTCCTAACGAACCCAGTAGACGCTATTGGGCAGGAAATTGTGTTTTCTGAACGCTAACGAACCCCAGTGGCGTTATTGCTCAAAATGATGTCCATATGCGAGGTAACTTAGGTAAATAGCGAGCGTGGGGTTCGTTAGAAAATAAAACAAGCCTAATTTGATCAAATAGCGCCTGTGGAGTTCGTTAGAATGTGATGAGGTAGGGGCTAGGGTGCGAGGGTAGTCTACCAATCCTAACGAACTCAGTAGACGCTATTTGGCAGGAAATTGTGTTTTCTGAACGCTAACGAACTCCAGAAGCGCTATTGCTCAAAATGATGTCCAAATGCGAGGTAACTTAGGTAGATAGCGAGTGTGTGGTTCGTTAGAATTTAAAACAAGCCTAATTTGATCAAATAGCACCTGTGGAGTTCGTTAGAATGCGTTTGGGGATGGGTGAGTTGGCTGAGCAGATGCGTTTTTATACGGTGATTGAAACTCATTCCATACTATTAATAAACTCCGTAATAATGTCTACCGTACCGCTTCAAAAGCCCCCGTTCCACTATTTGTGGAGAGGGGGCTGCGTTACATTTGTTATTCGGTTAGTCAACTAGTCAACTAGGCAACAACGCCGCGCTTGGCATCAAATGCTTCGTACTGCTTCTCTACGATGATATTCTTGAGAATTTGTACGGTTTGCCAAACGTCTGCATAGGTCGTGTAGAGAGCAACAGGTGCAAGGCGCACGACGTTCGGAGAACGGTAGTCGGGGATGACATGATTTTGCTTAAGAGCTTTGCATATTCGAATCGCCTCATCGTGCTCCAAGCTGATATGGCCGCCGCGGCGGTCATCCTCTTGTGGATTTGCAAGCACATAACCAAGACCCGGCAGCTCATGATTAATTAACTCAACCATGTAGCGTGATATATGCAGTGACTTCTCGCGAATTTGTTCGATCGAAGTCATTTCAAAAATTTCCAATGCTCCAATGAGCGGTGCGATGCTGAATATATGCGGCGTTCCGATTTGATAAGCGCCTGCAGTGTGCTCGACTGTTAAATTGTGCTCCATATCGAATTGCTTGCTTTTATTAGAGCTGTACCAACCCGTTAAACCAGGAACACGGCCAAAATGCTTCTTGTTCACATAAAGAGAGGCAACGCCGCCCGGTCCGCCATTCAAATATTTATAATTGCACCACAGCGCAAAATCCACGTCCCAATCACTGAAATAATGAGGAATAGAGCCTACCGAATGACAGCCATCAAACCCAATTATAATACCACGAGCATGTGCTTCTGCTGTTAGACGTTTAATATCTAGTAATTGTCCGCTTCTATATAGAACGGTAGGAAGCAGTATAACAGAGATCTCATCGGACATTGCTGCGATAATATCCTCTTCTTCAATCATTCGGCCATCACGGCTGGCTACACGAATCAGATGTGTCTCGGGATCATACCCCTTTAGGCGAAGCTGGCTTTGAAGAGCATAAATGTCGGTCGGAAAATCGAGATCAGTTGCCATTATTTTCGTGCGATTGCCTGATGGTTGGTAGAAGGTCGACACAAGCTGATGAATATTCGTCGATGTAGAACCTGTAATAATTACTTCCTCCGCATCTGCCCCGACAAGGGCAGCCATCTGCTTGGAAAGGGATTCAGGCAAGAAAAACCATGGGCGCTCGCCCTGGGTCCAACCATCGATCGTTTGTGTTTTCCATGACTCAAGCATCTCAAGCATCGTTCGTTCAGCGCGTTTGGAAATGAGGCCAAGCGAATTTCCGTCTAAATAAATCATGCCGTCAGGTACATAAAACTCTTCGCGCAAATGTGCCAGCTTATCCATATGATCTAATTGTTTGGCGTACTCTAACGAATAATCCTGCGTAATCGCTTTCAATTATGTCACCTCTTCTTGAGTAAATTCTATTATTGTTTAGATAACTATATTATAATTATGACATGGTGTCAATATTATTCAAAATGGTGTACAATCAACAAAACGAGTCGATCAAGTGGCTGGCGCAAATCGTCTTAACATTCATACTCACTCCAGTATATGACGCATATATAAAAACTAAGTAAATAATATGCGATTTATGTGTCTTAAATAATTATATATTGCGTACTAATTATTTATATGTTATGTATTATATAGATTCAAATCACAACAGGGGGTAATGGTAATGGAGGTTGGAGTAGGCATTAGCGGCACGGGTAGAATTGGCAGATTACTTATACGCAGAGCTTTTTCCAGAAAAATGAAAGGACTGAGGGTTAAAGCGGTCAACTCAACCTATCCTGTTGAGACCATTGCACATTTATTAAAATATGACACCGTACATGGCATCTGGGATGTAGATGTATCTGTACAAGATGGAGATCTCCTGATTAATAATAATAAAATTAAATATTTGACGGAAAAAGATCCGTCGCGGCTTCCTTGGAAGGAGCTTGGCGTAACGCTGGCAATTGATGCGACGGGTAAGTTTACTGATCGTGAAGGTGCATCAAAACATATTGCGGCAGGTGCCGAGATGGTACTGATTACTGCTCCTTGCAAGGGAGCCGACCTTACGGTTGTGATGGGAGTTAACGAGCATCGCTTTGATTCGAATCGACATCGCATTATCTCCGCAGCCTCTTGTACGACAAACTGTGTTGCTCCAGTGCTAGATGTGTTAGATCAAGCTTACGGCATAAAGCAGGCATGGATGACTACGATACATTCCTACACCAGTGATCAGAATCATATGGACAATCCTCACAAAGATCTTAGACGTGCGCGTGCATGTGCACAATCCATTATCCCCACTTCAACGGGAGCAGGTAAAGCGCTTACTGATGTACTGCCGCACTTAGCTTCGCTCGTTCAAGGTATCTCGGTACGTGTTCCGACTCCTAATGTATCGTTAGTTGATTTGACTGTTCATCTGGCCAAAAAGACTTCATATGAGGCAGTAAAACAAGCTTTTTTATTTTCCGCTGCGACGAACTTAAAATCTTATCTAGATGTAGTCGATGTACCGCTTGTTTCATCGGATTACATTGGTAATGAGTTTTCAGCTATTATTGATGGTTCATCTCTTATGGTGAGCGGAGACCAATTAAAGGTTTTGGCATGGTATGACAATGAGTGGGCTTATTCCTGCAGAGTAATGGATTTGGCGCAATGGGCATGCAATCCACATTCTATCGGAGGTGTAGAGGGATGGAAACAAACCGCTGCAAGGTAAAAATGGGAGTGATACTCTGTAAGCATTGCGATTCAGTCATTGATACCTTGGATACTGAAAAAGCAACGGTCTATTACTTGGAATGCGGTCAAGCCGATTGTACGAATTACAATTCCGGGAGAATACAAGGAGGCACGAGTGATGACGAGCAATAGAGTGCTGTTCTTTCATGAAGGCAACGCAGGGATGAAGCATTTGCTCGGAGGAAAAGGTGCGAATTTAGCAGAAATGACGAATGCCGGACTTCCAGTTCCTCCTGGGTTCACAGTTACAACGGAGGCTTGCAGAGCTTATTATGCTGGAGGGCAGCTTTTGCCGGAAGGTCTATTCGTGGAGATCCGGAATGCTTTAATGAAAGTGGAAAAGCTGAAAGGACAATCATTCGGCGGGGATGAGAATCCACTGCTGGTATCAGTCCGATCGGGCTCGGTTAATTCAATGCCTGGAATGATGGACACTATACTTAATCTAGGACTGAACGATGTTACGGTAGAGGCGCTTGCTCGCCAAACGGGAAATCCGCGTTTCGCTTATGATTGTTATAGAAGGCTCATCCAAATGTTCGGCAACGTCGTATTTGATATTGAAGGTTTATATTTTGAATCACTGCTGCATCAATTGAAGCAAAGCAGATCTATAGAAGATGATAAGGATTTGCCGGCTGAAGCTTGGATGGAGTTGATTGTTTCCTATAAACAGTTAATAGAAGCTAAATCGCGAAAAACGTTTCCGCAAAATGTTTACATCCAGCTTGAGCTAGCCGTCGAAGCGGTATTTCGTTCGTGGAACAATCACCGGGCAATCGTCTATCGGAAAGCGTATAACATTCCAGATTATCAAGGAACAGCAGTAAATATTCAATCGATGGTGTTCGGCAATATGGGGGATAACTGCGGAACAGGCGTATTGTTTACCCGGAATCCTTCAACGGGCGCCAAGATGCTCTACGGGGAGTACTTGATCAACGCCCAAGGTGAGGACGTTGTCGCTGGCGTGCGAACACCTCTTCCGATTGCAAAGCTGGAGGAGGAAATGCCAGCAGTATTTAAACAACTTGTAGAAACGGCCGCAAAGCTGGAAGCTCATTATAAGGATATGCAGGATATTGAATTTACGGTGGAGAACGGCTCACTGTTCATTTTGCAGACACGGAATGGGAAAAGAACGGCACAAGCAGCGGTTAAGCTAGCTGTTCATTTTGCCAAGGAAGGCATACTGAAGCGGGAGGAGGCGCTCGCTCGAATAGAGGTGGAGCATTTGGATAAATTGCTTCACCGAGCGATTGATGAGGATGCTAAGCTGGATGTGCTGGCAACGGGACTGCCAGCATCGCCGGGAGCAGCAACGGGCCAAGTTGTTTTCGATGCTGACAAAGCAGAGGAATGGGTGCGCGAAGGCAGAAGGGTTGTGCTTGTCAGCGCAGAGACAAGTCCGGAAGATATTCACGGCGTAATCGCTGCCGAAGGCGTGTTAACAAGCCGCGGGGGGATGACAAGCCACGCCGCCGTTGTGGCTCGGGGAATGGGCAAGCCATGTGTATGCGGCTGCGAGGAAGTTCGCATCGATAAAGATGCTGCATTATTCACTGCCGGTGAAATCACGGTACGTGAAGGCGATTGGATTACGCTGGACGGTTCCACTGGACGCGTTATTTTGGGCGGAGTGACGCTCAAAGAACCAGAAATTAGCGTGGAGCTGGAGGAGCTGCTCGAATGGGCGGATGAAGTCCGCGATTTGGCCGTTCGAACGAATGCCGACACACCGGAGGATGCGGAGAAAGCAAGAGCATTCGGCGCAGAAGGCATCGGTCTATGCAGAACGGAGCATATGTTCATGTCCGCGGAGCGCTTGCCTGTCGTTCAAGCCATGATCCTGGCGGATACGAAGGAGGAGCGGCAACGAGCACTCGATCTGCTTCTCCCGATGCAGCAGAGCGATTTCGAAGGTATATTTACTGCGATGGATGGTTTTCCTGTAACAATAAGGCTGCTTGACCCACCTTTACATGAATTTTTACCGCATTTGGAGGAGCTGGTCGTGAGACAGCAGCAAATACTCCTAGCTGCAAATGTTCACGAGCATGTCAGCGAAAAGCAAGCATTGGATGCTCTTATACGTAAGGTGCGCAATCTGCAAGAGATGAACCCGATGCTTGGACAACGAGGCTGTCGTTTAGGCATTCTTTTCCCCGAGATTTACGAAATGCAAGCCATTGCGATATTCCATGCTGTACTGAATTGTAAAAATAGAGGCATTCAAGTTTTACCTGAAATTATGATTCCTCTTGTGGGGCATGCGAACGAGCTGAAAGTGATGCGATCGCTCGTTGAAGGTGCCGCTGATACGGTGCTTGGCCCAAATAAAGAACACATATCCTATAAAATAGGGACGATGATTGAGGTGCCTAGAGCGGCGTTAACCGCAGACAAAATTGCCGAGCATGCTGACTTTTTCTCTTTTGGTACAAATGATCTGACACAAATGACCTTCGGCTATAGTCGGGACGATGCGGAGGGCAAGTTTCTCAGTCACTATGTTGACCATGAGATATTACCCGTAAATCCATTTCAGGTGCTGGACACCGAAGGGGTTGGCCTCTTAGTCGAATGGGCTGTTCAGAAAGGCCGATCGCGTAAACCGCAGCTCAAAACAGGCATTTGCGGGGAGCATGGCGGGGATAAGGAATCGATCTTTTTCTGCCATAACGCGGGATTAGATTATGTCAGCTGTTCCCCTTACCGGGTGCCTCTGGCAAGAATAGCTGCGGCTCAAGCCAAGCTGAAATTCGGAAAACAATGATGCACAATGAGCAGCAATATTTAGTCATTTGCTCTGATTCAATTGGCGAAACGGCCGAGGCGGTTGCTCAGGCGACCATTCGTCAATTTAACCCAGAGCAAGTTACGGTCAGGCGGTTTAGCAATATACGAAGCGTAAATGAGGTTCGGCAAGTTGTTAAGGAAACGGCAGAAAAAGGTGGTTTTATTGCTTATACGCTAGTCCAGCCTGAACTGCGGGAAATGATGAAAGCAGAAGCCACACGATTTCAAATTCGCGCAGTAGATATTATGGGTCCGATGCTTCAGGCGTTCGTGGACACGTATGGAAATACACCTAAACGACAACCGGGCTTGCTCCATGAAATGAATGAGGATTACTTCCGGAGAATAGAAGCGATGGAGTTTGCGGTCAAATATGATGACGGTCGGGATGCTCGCGGCATGCTGCAAGCCCAAGTCGTTCTGATTGGCGTATCCCGTACATCAAAAACGCCGTTAAGTATCTATTTGGCGCATAAAGGCATAAAATCCGCGAACTTGCCCATCATGCCAGAGGTCAATCCACCTATGGAGCTATTCAAAATTCCAAGCCGCCGCATCATTGGACTTACGATGGATGCTGAGCATATTCTGAATATCCGTACGGAGCGGTTGAAAGTGCTTGGACTTCCTACGGGGTCCCAATATGCAACATTTCAGCGTATTATAGAAGAGCTGGAATACGGGCAAGCGTTAATGAAGCAAATAGGCTGCGTCGTTATCAATGTGACGAACAAAGCGATAGAAGAAACGGCTGGACTTATTATGGACTATATTTAATTTTACAAAAAACGGGACTGTCCCTTAAGGTCTATGACCTTGAGTGACAGTCCCGTTTGCTTTTTACTCTGAACAGGGCACCAATAACGCTTGAAGTTCATATACCCATTGAAAAATGCCTGTAAAAATAACCGATTGGACAATAAATGTTAGTTCAGCATCATATTTCGTTTTTGCATCATTAATCATATTTTGCATGGCCAATGGTTTTTGCTCTTCGGAGCAATAACCATAAATATACGTTCCGGCAGGCAATACGGCCATATTGTCTGCCTCAGCAGGCCACTTTTCACAGACACCAAATAGGACAGAATGGTTTTCAGACTGCTCTTTCTCTAATGTCGTCAATATAAATGCTGTATGTTCGAAAATAAATGAACCTCCCTCGCCGTCACTGCTATATTGCAGGAGCAGATCTTGCAGCAGCTGGAAATTTTCAATGCTCGGCTGCTGGATAGAAGGAAACGTTAAGATCATTCTTTTTGGAATCATTTTGCTTGAAAAAACATGATCGGAAAGCTGCTCAGGTATGAGTGTCGTACGCGTTTCATACTGTTCTCTCAAAGCTAAAAGCAATTTTTTAGTTTGTTGCAGTTGTTTGATTTCCTGATCTATTTTATCTTCAGTCGCTATTAGACAAGGAATAATATATTCATAATGGTCATTTGCGAACAACTCTTTAATATCGTTTAAAGGCATACTTCGTTGTTTGCAAAAGTTAATCACGTTCAGATAAACCAATTCCTCATCTGAATAATAGCGATAACCTGTGTGAACATCTACTTTTGCAGGCTTCAACAAGCCAATTCTGTCATAATGCCGTAAGGTTTCTATGGTCGTGCTGCTTCGTTTGGCTGTTTCTCCGATAGAGTAGTATGTCCTCATGTCAATCTGCTCCTATTGACTCTTATGTTACACAAGAGTTTATGATTTTCATTGTAAATAAATTCGATTGATTATACAAACAAGAGCTAAACAGCATGAATCTAGAAAGGAAGAAATTCCAATTGAACAAATGGTATAAACTCGATAATGCTGCAAAGCTTTTTCCATCCGTTACGAATACAAAAAACACCTCTGTTTATCGAATTTCAGCCGTATTGAAGGATAGAATAGATGCTGACGCCTTGCAGAGAGCGGCTGATACCGTATTTGATCGTTTTCCGATGTTTACAGTTAAACTACGTAAAGGTGTGTTTTGGAATTACTTGGATGAAAATACGGAGAAAATTGTGATCGAAGAGGACGAGCAGTATCCATGTCGGGATATTGATCCGAATACGAATAATGGCTACCTATTTAAGGTTTTATATTATCAAAATAGAGTATCGATTGAAGTTTTTCATTCCCTTACGGATGGCAATGGAACCATTGAATTTTTAAAATCACTTTTATACTATTACCTCATATATTTGGGAAAAAACATCGATCCTGAAGGGAAAATTTTGCTCGCGGATACTGGAGTGGATGTGCTTGATATGGAGGACAGCTTTCGCAGGTATTACAAGGATTGTTATGTTGAACGAGTGATAACGAGCAAATCTTATCATGTTAAAGGTACACGCTTTGAGCACTTCGGAAACAATGTGGTGCACGGCGTTGTTAGTGCTTCTGCATTGAATGCACTTGCCAAGCAAAAGGGCTGTACGATAACAGCGTATTTAACGACATTGCTCATTTACTCTATTTATCAAACAAGGATTAAATTTAGTGAGCAGAATGCCCCGGTGGTCATATCTATTCCAGCCAATTTACGCAAAGCCTTCCCGTCGCGAACGCTTCGCAATTTTTTTGGCGTTGTAAATATCGGAATAAAAGTAACCGAGGACGCTTCATTTGATGAGCTCATTATTCGAGTAAATGAAATGTTAAAGCAGAAAACTGGAAAAGAAAATTTGCAAAATATTATTTATAACAATGTAGCGCTCGAACGCAACAAAGCTACTCTTTTTATTCCGCTGTTTCTCAAAAGCTGGTTTGTTGATTTTGGTTTTCGCACACTAGGAGAAAGCAGAAGAACGATGACGTTATCCAATGTTGGCAACATCATTTTGCCGCAGCAAATGTATGACTATATCGACGTTATTGAGGCTGTAGTCTATCCATCAAATAAAAGCCCAGTAAGCTGCGGCGTCTGTACGGTTAATGATAAGCTGACGATTACGTTTACGAGAAGTATTGTAGAAGCCGATATACTGCAATATTTTTTCTCTTATTTAGCGGCTCAGGCTGAGCTTGACGTGAGAGTATATTCAAATGATTGGGGGAGGAATGGATGAGGTTATGCAATCGATGCAATGTGAGCGTTGACGATCAGCACGACTATTGTCCGTTATGCTCGAGGCCTCTTGGGAATCGCGGGAATAGTGCGTCAGAGTACCCCTCCTATGCAAAATTACATCAAGAAACAGCCGTATTTACACGTACGAAGCTGTTTTTGTTTTTAACGATATCGGCTATAGTACTCTCGATTACGATTAATTTATTAACGTTGCAGCTCAATCCTAAATTGTGGTCTGCGATTGTGACGACCGGGTTAATCTATGCATGGGTGATCGTAAAAGATACGATTTTGTCAAAGGCGCATATCGGCAAAAAGATATTGTTTCATTACGCGATATTAGCGCTTTTTTTACTCGTAATCGATATTTTTGTTGGGTTTATGAAGTGGTCAACCACCTATGCCATTCCGCTGTTTGGTATGGCAGCAACTTTTATGATGACTCTGCTCGCCATTATAAAAAAATCGTTATGGCATAATGATATCGGTTATTTATTAGCGATGTTTTTCATCAGCCTATGTCCTGCGATTTTATTTATTTTTCAATTAGCGGATGTCATTTGGCCAAGTGTGGCAGCGATTGTTTACTCATTGCTCACGATCATCGGCATGATTATTTTTTCGGATCGGCAATTTAAAGAGGAAATAAAGAAAAGGTTTCATTTTTAAAAGGTTTAGAAAGATTTATTACATATCATCGAAGAAAAGGAGCAGATCTCAAAATCACGCTCCTTTTTTTGTTACATATTGACAACTAAATTGTACTAGTGCAATAATACAACCAAGAGATAAGGCAGGTGATGTGTACGTGCTAAATTTTTATGAATTAAAGCTAAACAACAAGGAGCCCGTATACGTGCAGGCCGCATTGTATGTGAAGAGGCAAATACTGCTGGGGAAAGTTGAATCGGGAGATAAGCTGCCGTCTAGGCGAGAAATAGCTGCACAACTGAACATTAATCCGAATACAGTGCAAAAGGCTTTTAAGCTTATGGAGGATGAAGGTTATGTTCGCACGAGCAGTACGCTCGGCAGTGTCATTTATGTAGATGAGGCGATCTTAAAGCAAATTGAAGCTGAGCTGACGGATGAGTTAGTGAAAGCGTTTATTGGCTCCGCTAAGGAGATTCATTTGTCGTTCCAACAAGTCATTTCCCTCATTAGCGAGCGTTGGGAATAGTTTTTTTTGGCGTATCTGTACTACTACTATAATACAATTGAGGTGGTATCATGAGAACCTTTTATCGATTGCTGCAATATGAATTTTCAACCTGGTTGAAAGCGATTATGCTGCTTTGCACAGCTGTAATCGTTATCCCTCTTTATCTGCTCCACATGTTTGTCAAAGACTATGGTGAATATACCATTCACGAGCGCTATGAAAATATTTATGCCTCTTCAGGCTGCATCATCGTATTCCTCCTATGCATAGCAGCAGCATGCGGATTTTTCTTAAAGACGATTTATGCAGGTTATTGGGGCAGTAAAAGTATATACATGTTTTTATCACTGCCTGTAAGGCGTGAATCGATTTATTTTAGCAAAATCGTTGTTTTTGTCATTTGCTTGCTCATGCTGCTCGGGTCGCAGCTAATTAGCATAAAGCTTGGATACGATGTGGTATCGGCGAAGTTTGCAAGCTATGGTGAAGGCCGCTTTTCGATGACAAATGGACTTTTTTTAGCGGTTATCCGTTCTGATTTTTTTCGAATCATCATGCCATTAAACCTAAGCAGAATCTTATCATCAGCAAGTATTTTATTTATGATCACAACAGCTCTATATTACGGGGCTTTATGTGAACGAAGCAAAAGGTACTGGGGTTTTGTCGCTATTGGAGCCGCGGTTATAGTGGCAATTAAAATACTGAGCTATCGAATGAGTGAATCCTATTCTTATGCAGCACCAAGTCATTTGTATATTAGCAGTTCAATTATGCTTATTTTAAGTGGATTTTTCATATGGCACAGCATCAAGCTAATAAAAAAAGCAGCTATCGCTTAAGAAAGGGATGGGATCGCTATGAAAAAGCTGAAAAATCATGCAGTTCTTGTTGCTCTAATTGCAGCGATAGCTGTCATAGGGATAATGTCCGGCAGTATATACTCGAAGAAGGATCAAGGGACATTTTTTTTAAAAGATTTGCAGGGTTCACGCCAAGCGATTGAGGATGCAGCCATAAGTGGAGAGCTGAAGGATGGGAGCCATCGCACTAGTTTCCGTATTGAGAAAGGCCAAGTGAAAACGAGTACCGTGTTATTTGAGCAGATGCAGCAGCAAACCCCAAAACGATTTATTCCGGGAAATGCAAAAATAATGAATGGCGTTGAATATGATATTTCGAATACTGGACCGCTTTTTGAAATCGTTGCTCGTGATCGACGGAACGCGATTCCCATTCCTATCGGTACGGCAACGGTTAACCCGCCTGTTCATTATAATAGAGCGGATCAGAAGGGTAACAGCGTCACTTATACGAATGCTCTTGAATGTGGACTTGCCAAAATTGGCGATAACGTATATTTTACATTGCCAACGACAACGCATTACACAGGAGAGAACGGAATCTATGAGCTCAAGTTTTCAGATAATTGGGGTTATCGAGGCATAACCGGAGACAAAGGGCAGGAGCCGCGTACCGTGGCAACCTTCAGCCTGGATAAAAACAAAGATAATCCGAATTCAAGCATTGAAATTCTTGGATTAGAAGCCGTTGGCAGCAGCTTGGCATTAATTGCAGTTGAAGATAACCAGCTTATTATTCGGGCATATGACAGTATCAGCGGGAAGCAATTAGGTGAGACAATAGTTCCTCATTTTTACTTGGCAGGACGGAATCGAGCGAGCTCTTTCAATAATCCGAGCGGGGATACCTATTATGAAAACTATGAAGCATTTAGCGATCACGATCAGAACACGCTAAATCTGAGTTTTAGCCGGTCCTCTTCAGCAGAGGATGCTGTTGCCAATAATAATAATAAAACAATGTTTAGTTTTCATTTATCGAGTGAAATGAAATTAAACGAAACGATAAAAGAAAGCTTTGCGGACGGAGAAGAGGACAATTTCAGCGGTATGCTCGCGATGAGCTATCGCAACGATAAGTTATATGTCGTTAAAACAATGAGAAGCAAGCCTAAAGATGAAAGTCAGCTTCAATATGATATTGTGCTTCCTAAACGATTTATGATTTACGTGTATCAAGCCTCAAGATTGCTCTACAAAGGCGAGCTTATGACTGATCTGAATGACGATAATATGAGAGCGATGAATCTACCGCCGCTGCCAGGCGGGTTTGGATACAGCCAATCAGAGTATAGGTATTACGATAACCTCACTATTGAATAAAAGGTTAGCAGGCAGGAGGGGCATGGATGATCGAGCTGAAATATGTGGAAAAGCGCTATCCTGGGAGCAGTGAGTACTTATACGTGGATAGCTTAACGATAAACAAAGGTGAAATCGTTGGTATTCTTGGCGGAAACGGCAGCGGAAAAACAACATTGCTGAAAGCGATTATGGGAATCGGAGAAATTCAGAACGGAACCATAACAGTAGAAGGCAGACCAGTAACGGAGCAGTATGACAACATTGCGTTGATTACGGAAGAGGGCAGCTTTCTTCCTGATCTAACACCCGTTCAATATGCAGAGTTTTTGGCTGGTTTTTTTCCTAGATTCAATAGAAAACATTTTGACAAGCTGATCAGCTTTTATGAGCTTGAACCGCAGCAAAAAATCAAAACATTTTCCAAAGGGCAAAAGCTGAAGCTTGAAATTTGTGCGGGGTTTGCTAAGGACGCAAAATATATGCTGATGGACGAACCTTTTCAGGGCAAAGATATGTTCACTAGAAAGGATTTTTTAAAGCTGATGGTTTCCAATTTAAAAGGCGATGAGACGATCCTGCTTACGACACATTTAATAGAAGAAATTGAGCATGTTATCGACCGTGCCATTATTGTTCATAAGGGCAGAATTAAAGCGGACTTTTATATAGACGAGATGAGAGAACAAGGTAAAAGTATAAGTGATGTCATGTCTGAGGTTATTGGCTATAAAGAGAATAAATATAAGGAAGCTTTGGATGATTCATTTCCCGAGAAATAGTTGAAGAAGGTTTCTAGTATGAATGCCATATTTTTAAAATTAGCTTTAATTATTATTAATTGTGTTCACTATTTTTTGCAATACTTCTTCTCTGTTAGACCAATGAATGTAATGCTCAGAATCAGAAATGGTTTCTTGTTTACTAAGGCTGGACCATTGTAAAAGCTGTCGCTGCACTTTCGCCCATTCGCCTCCACTATCTGAAGATAAAATAAGCAGCGGGGTGTCTTTTAAGTAACCGCCATCTAATACAGCACGAGCATTCTCATTCATATTTTTTATGAAACTCAAATTATTGGAATCTCCAATATGATTATAATACATGGCTAAGTCAGTGGCTTTCCATGCGATAGGGAGCCGTTGATTACGTATGTTCTCAGCGGTAAATGGAAGTAAAACGCCTATATTTCCTAAAGCTCTAGCTATTCCAGTTACACGCAGACCTGCCATAAAGCGATTTATCAAATAGGGCTGCATCTCCCTAGCATTTGCATAATATTCAGGGCTGCCGCCATCTAATAAAATGATTTGTTCTACTTCGTCAGGGTATCGTTGTGCAAAACGAAGCACCTCTAATGATGCGAGCGAGTGTCCAATTAAAACGTAAGGCGCGGTTTCATTTGATGTATTAAGCAATTCATGCAGTTCATCAACTAATGTATCAATCGTTCTAGGGATATGTGTTTGCTCGCTCCAACCAAAACCAGCATGGTCAAAACTTACGGTTCTCGCATATTGTTGCAGTTCGTTTTGTAAGTAGTAAAAATCAGTAAAAGCATTAGGCGTACCAGACCCAGCAACAAAAACAATGGTTAGGCTACCAGCAGTTCCAACACTGTATACGTGCATGTCATGCGAGTTTATCGTAAATCGTTTTCCTTGCGGCAAAAACATTTGCGATTCTTTATTCATCATATTGTATTGCCACATTCCTCCTATTAACAGAAGGATGACAACAGACACTACGATTTTCATTATGACTTTTAATTTTGGTTTACGAGTTTTTTTGTTCATGGCTGATCCTTTATCGACTTTTAAATTTGTTTGGTTTTTACTTTTTAGATCCATAATTAGTATATTATAGCATTTTCGTTTTGGCATAACTACAATACTATTCTCTAATTAAAACATTAAGACCTATGATCAGCCTGTGTGTCTCTTCAGAACAATCTTTCAACCAACATAAGAGGGGGATTGAAATGACCGGTTATTTGCGAGGGCAAATTGCAAAAATGGCGAATGTGAATATCGAAACGTTAAGATACTACGAGAATCACGGTCTAATTCCGGCGCCGATGCGTTCTGAATCAGGTTATCGGATGTACTCTGAGGAAGTATTAAGTCATCTTACGTTTATAAAAAATGCTAAGGCTTGTGGATTTACGTTAAAAGAAATCAAAAAAGCATTAACAAAGTCTAGCAGCAGTCAAATTAGTCTCGCTGATTTTTTGACTGTGATTGATAAAAAAATGGGTAAAATCCGTTCAGATATGGAACGGCAAGAACAAACATTAGCAATGCTCGCAAGCTTAAAAACAAATCTGCAAGCAGAAGAAAGGCACCCGGAAACTCAGCAAACACTTCACATCCTTCACATGGAATCTTAGCTTGACGTTGTACTATGCTACAGGCTGTAAACTTACGTTATTAAGCCTGTAGGAGGAGTATTACATGGAAAAATCGAGTATCGAACAGCTTGCAGCGATTAAACAATTTTTAAAACAAACGAGCAATTTTAGCGAAATGCCTGTGGAGAAAATACGAAATGAAATGAACAATACCGCAGCTGCAATGCAAATGAATACGGATATTATTGTCCAAGAGGTAGTAATCGGAAATCTATATGGTGAATGGATTACTCCAGCTAATCTAACTGTAGATGTGAACAAGGTCGTTCTTTACTTCCATGGCGGTGGTTTTATAGCAGGCACCTGTGCATTCTATCGTGATTTGACGGCAAGAATAGCGAAATCCAGTGGGGTGAAAGTGCTTGTCATTGAATATAGACTTGCACCGGAGCATTTGTATCCAGCTGCAAACGAGGATTGCCTCACTGCCTATCGTTGGTTGCTTGAAAACGGCTATTCCGCTGCTAATATCCTATTTGGAGGGGATTCAGTAGGCGGAAGCCTTGCGCTTATGACCTTGCTTTCACTTCGAGATCAAGGAGAGATGCTTCCAGCAGGTGCTTTTCTCATCTCCCCCCATACGGATCTAGTTCATTTGGATGGTGAATCCTATACGACTCGATCGGAGCTTGATCCTACAGGGAGCTTGGAGGGAAATCGCAGGATATTGGACATGTATTTAGGCAGCAGAACGGATGAAATCCCGCTCTTATCCCCACTTAGGATGAATTTGAGCGGACTGCCCGATTTGTTTATCCAAGTAGGCGATCATGAGGTTTTGTTAAGCGACTCTACACGGTTTACGGATCAAGCAAGAGCAGCAGGTGTCGCAGTTACGTTGGAAGTATGGGATCAGATGTGGAGTGTATTTCATTTTCTCGCCTACATGCTTCCGGAAGCGCAGCAGGCTATCGACCATATTGGTCATTTTGTAAAAAAGAAGCTGCCTTAAATCTTTATTTTTTCATCTCGTTTAACGAACTGGAGGAGAAATGGATAACATTCAATATTTATCGCAATTCAATTTGCTTCAATCACTCACAATAGAAGACTTGATAGAGATGGATGAAATGACCTCTATTACCGTTATCCCGAAAAAGACATTTATTCAAACACCGGAATCTTTTTCAGAAGGGCTTTATTTTGTAAAAAAGGGAAAGGTTCGTTTATATAAGCTGTCTGTGGAAGGCAAGCAATTTACTTCGGATATATTAGGTGAAGGAAATGTATTTGGCGAGATGAATATCATTTCATTTGGTACGCGGGATCACTATATTGAAACGATTGAAGAAAGCCATATTTGTTTGATGAGTAAAGATAGGTTTGAAAATTTTTTAATGCAGCGGCCTCGCTTCATGATGAATTTATTACAGGTTCTTAGTGATCGAATTAGTGCGATGAGTCGTTTAACACAAAATTTAGCTCTAGGAGGTCTTCATGATAAAATTTTGCATGTTCTCATGAAGCTTTCTGAGCAATTTGGACTTACGAGCATGGATAGGGATGAGTATTGCAAAGTTGATTTTCCTCTTTCACATCAAGAAATAGCAAATCTAGTTGGAGCGACAAGAGAAGCGGTAACGGTAGCCTTACAAGAGCTTTCGGAACAAAAACACATTAAGACAGGTTTTAAAACCATCTACATCCATAAAAAAATGTTGCTGCAAAGCTAGGTCATGTAGGAATGGTTGTAAACTAGATTACATCTTCGCTTATAAATAAGAAGTATGATTGGCGTACTTCCAATTTTAAATGTCGTATAAGCGAGGGAACCGTGTTATGAATAATGAGAAAGCGATGTTTATTTCTGACTCCATTTTATACCGCAAAGGTGCAAGAAAGTTGAGCGATATTCCAAATGAAGTGATAGATCTGATTCATATGGGGAAACTGGAGACGGTCAATTTGACGGAATGGCTCGTTGTCGATCATATTGTACTGCTGCAAAATGTACTAAACGAGCTTGGTTTGCATCAAGAATCCGATCCCATTCTGGATAGGTTGAAACATTTGAACGAGAAAAAAATTATGAAAATCATACCTGCTATCGCAAAGGAATGGCTTAGTTTAATCGCTCGACTAGCAGAAGAAGAGCAGTCTAAACTTTACGACATAGTAGCTGCTCACCCTTCAGACAGTGTTCGCTGCTGGGCTGCTTTTATTATCGGAGTGGATCAGCGTTTAAGTTTAGTAGAGAAGCTTGCATCGATTCGTCCTTTTGCGGCAGATCACCATTTTGGCGTTCGCGAGATTGCTTGGATGGCTCTAAGGGAATCCATCTCCAATGATTTAGTGGGAGCACTTCATTTACTCGAAGATTGGGTGCGTGATCATGATGCGAATATTAGGAGATTTGCCATTGAATCCATTCGACCGCGAGGCGTATGGGCCAAACATATTGCTAAGCTGAAAGAAAACCCTGCTATGGCTCTTTCCTTATTAGAAGCTGTGAACAGCGATGATGCCAAATATGTTCAGGATTCAGTAGGCAACTGGATGAATGACGCTAGCAAAACTAATCCTGAGTGGGTAAGAGCTATTTGTAATGACTGGTTGGAGCGCTCAAAGGCGAAGGAAACGAAAAGAATTGTGGCAAAAGCGTTAAGAAGCTTGCCGGTATTTCGCTAAGCCCAGGAATGAGGGAAAAGCTTATACATATTCAAACAACAGGGCTATCCTCAAGTAGTGTTATCTACTTTATGGGACAGCCCTATTCAGCATTTGAAAACCGTTTAGAAGTAGAAGCACGCAAAACAAGTTCGGGTTCCAAGTGAACCGTCTTAATCATGTTTGGAGCATCGATAAGTTCAAGAATAGTTTTGGCTATTGCCGCTGCGATGGAGGAGAGGGCAACACCTACGACGGTCATTGGAACCTCAAGATTCTCCATCTGCGGAAGATTGTCGTAACTAACGACAGAAACATCATGAGGAACGGAGAGGCCGAGTTCACTGACGGCGCGAAGGATGCCGCGAGTTAGATCGATACCGCCGCTTATGACAGCTGTTGGTCGAAGAGGACGATCCAGCATCATTCGTGCAGCAATATAACCATCGTGAAATTCTAAACCGTTCATTTGGAGAATGGAATCATCTGTTAAACTCAGCCCATGATGTCTAATCTCTTCTTGAAAGGCTTCGATTTTTACAGCTTGCAGCGGGTCATGCGACTTCGGTTCCCCGATGTATGCTATTTCTTTATGACCTAAATTTGCCAAGTGACGAACCGCTAGCCGAATGGCTTGACCACGGTTAACATCGACTGCGGAATAGGGCGTATAGTCAGCGGCACCATAGGTGAGAATTGGGATTTGCATGGCGCTGGAGTCGATTGGATTAGGTTTATTATCCCTGTCTCCAAAGGCGAGTATGGCATCCACTTGATAGCGGCGAAAAGTTTCGATCGCGGATTCGATGTTGCTAATAGACAGCAACGTGATATAGCCGTATTTCTCGAGCTCCTCATTAAGCCGTGTAAGAAGGGATGATAGGGCTGCGCGTTCTATTGATGGCCATACGATGCCAATCGCTCCGCTTTTTCTCGAGACGAGGCTTCGAGCAGCAATATTGGGTTGATAACCCATGTCTTTGGCGATGGAAAGGATATGCTGTTTCGTTTTATTTTGTACGAGCGGGCTGTCTCTAAGTGCCTTGGATACTGTAGAAAAGCTGACGCCTGCACGCTCTGCGATATCTTTGATGGTTACCATAGCTTCCCTCCGAAAGGAACTTTAACGACTATTATCATAAGTCATACATCCTATCATAGTCCAATTATTATGCAAATGAAAGCGGTATAATTGGTGTAGACAGTATGGGCTTATTGCGATATTATGAAAAATAACAACGTTGTTATTTTGATTATAAGGTGGTTTTCTCATGTTTAATTTAACCGATACCGTATCCGTTGTAATCGGTGGAAATGGTGTTCTTGGCAGTGCCATGGCTTCTGCACTGGCTGAAGCAGGATCAAAAGTAGCCATCGTTGGCCGCGATATGGAGAAAGCAAAATTAGTATGCAATCAAATAAATAGCAGCGGCGGAACGGCGATCTCTTTGCAAGCAGATGCAACAAAAAAAGATGAACTAGAAGCGGTGCTGAACGATATTCTGCAATGGGGAGGACGTATAGATACCCTTGTAAATGCTTCAGGAACAAACAGCCCCACACCTTTCTTTGATTTGGAGATGGATGAATGGGATCGAATTATGGACGTCAATTTAAAGAGTGTCGTGCTGGCTTGCCAAGTGTTCGGTAAACAATTGATTGAACAGGGCAGCGGCGGCTCCATTATCAATATCTCTTCTGTCTCCTCATCACCACCGCTCTCTCGCGTGTTTACTTACTCAGCATCGAAGGCAGGAGTTAACAGCATCACGCAATTTTTAGCACGCGAATTTGCGCCAGACCGAGTAAGAGTTAACGCTATTATTCCAGGTTTTTTCCCGGCGGAGCAGAACAAAAAAATACTTTCACCCGAAAGAGTAGAGTCGATTATGCAGCATACGCCAATGAATCGTTTCGGAAACCCGGATGAGCTGAAGGGCGCGGTTGTTTATTTGGCTTCATCCAAAGCGTCTTCATTTGTTACCGGCTCATTCCTCCGCGTGGATGGCGGATTTGGTGCGATGACGATATGACCGCGTTTACAGCTAAAGGAACGGACAACAACGACTGCATTTGAACATATAAGGCGCATAAAGCTTTGGGGAAACGGTTGAAGCCAATAAGAGAGGGGAAAAGGAAATGAGTACTCAAACCATTGCAAGCCTAGCAGATATTAAAGCGACGGTTGATCGTTTAGCTATGAGTACGCCTGTTACGGATATGCATACGCATCTATATGCTCCTGAATTTGGGGAACTGCTTTTATGGGGCATCGATGAGCTATTGACTTATCATTACTTAATTTCAGAGTCGTTCAGATGGTCAGAGGAGGAGTACAGCCAATTCTGGTCGATGACAAAGCGCGAGCAGGCGGACTGGATATGGAAGCAGCTGTTCATTGATCATTCTCCTGTAAGCGAAGCTGCAAGCGGATTTATTACGATTGTTAAACGCCTTGGATTCGATGTATCTTCACGCAATCTTGACGATTACAGGCAAGCACTTGCGAAGCGTACGGTAGAACAGCAGGTAGATACGGTCATGCAGATCGCTGGAATTGAGAAAATCGTCATGACGAACGATCCGTTTGATCCTGTTGAACGTCCCGTTTGGCTGTCAGGCAAAGGAAAAACGGATGCCCGTTTCTATGCGGCGCTGCGAGTTGATGCGCTTCTTAATGATTGGGATCATGCGGTGAAAGAGCTGCAAAATCTTGGTTATGATGTACAAGCGGAATGGTCTGAGCGGACAAAGGCAGAAACAAGACGTTTTCTCTCGGAATGGATTACTCGGATGGATGCGCTTTATCTTGCCGTGTCGATGCCTGGTGATTTTGAATATCCAGCCGATGATCATCGAAGCAAGATGATTGACGAGGTTATGATTCCTGTATGCCAAGCAAAAAGTATTCCGTTTGCGTTAATGATTGGCGTACGCAGACGGGTGAACCCATCACTCAGATTAGCAGGCGATATGAGCATGTTGTCTGATGTATCCGCAGTGGAAGCCTTATGCCGCCGTTACCCTGAGCAAAAGTTTCTCATCACGATGCTGGCCAGAGAAAATCAGCATGAATTAACGGTGCTTGCTCGTAAGTTCCGGAATCTGATGATATTTGGCTGCTGGTGGTTTCTGCATATTGAATCGATGGTCGAGGAAATGACACGTTTCCGAATAGAGCTTCTAGGTACTTCAATGATTCCTCAGCACTCCGATTGTCGTGTGTTTGAGCAATTGATTTACAAATGGGAGCATTCTAGAAAAATCATTGGCAATGTTCTTGCAGCGAAATACGAGAAGCTGCATCATAGTGGATGGACGGTGACGGAAGAGGAGATCAAGCGGGATCTGGATGATATGCTGAATCAAAACTTCTGGCGTTTTCTAGGCAGGTAGTAAATCATTTAAGGTTATCCGTTAAAAAAGCTCAAGGTGATTCTATCCGTAAAATGCGGTGTGGATCACCTTTTCTTATGATATTGGCGCAGTTTGAAGCATTGGAAATATTGTTCAAAAAATAATTGAAATCGATTTCACTGTTTGCTATATTATTAAATATCAACTTGATATCGCTTTATTTGTTTATATCTGACAAAATTTATAGCAAAGGTCGAATCTTATGGATGTTAATATCGTTGATGTAGCTAAAGCGGCAAAGGTATCACCGACTACTGTCTCGCGCGTGTTAAACAATAACCCGCTCGTTAAGAACAAAACGAGGGAAAAGGTTCTCATGGTTATTGAGCAAATGAACTACGTTCCCAATGCTGCAGCCAAAAATCTACGCCAGCAAAAAACGTTTACCATTGGAATAATAGTGCCTGATATTATGGTTGCGTATTACTCTAATTTAGTAAAAGGAATTCAGAACAAGGCGCATTTGGAGAAATTTAAAGTCATTATCTGCGGTACCCAAAACAGCAGAGAAATTGAGCTCGGTTATCTTCAAATGCTAACGAACAGAACGGTTGACGGCATGATCCTGATTGAGTCGTTACTGCCGAAAGAGACGGTTATGGAGCTGCTCGACAGAGGTTATGTCATAGGGTCTATTGGACGCAGTATCCTGGATTCCAGAATTTATAATGTCCAAACGAATACGACAGAGGTCGCCATGCACGTGGTTGAGCATCTCATCGAGCAGGGGCACAAAGATATAGCATTCATAAGCGGCTATAATGATGCGATCGATAGCTTGGATCGTCTGGAAGGCTACATCAAAGGATTAGAAAAACACGGAATTCCGATCCGGCCAGAGCTTGTGGAAAATGGCGATTTCAACAAAAGAGGCGGATACTCAGCTTTAAAGCGCCTTTGGGATGCAGGGCAGAAGTTCACAGCTGTTTTTTCTGCCAATGATGAGATGGCATTAGGCATTTATGCCGCGTGCAGAGAAGCGAATGTAAGAATCCCTCAGGATCTAGCTGTTTTTGGCGTAGACAATGAAAGAGTTTCGAGATATTTGGTGCCTCAGCTTAGCACGGTTAATCAATTGAAGATTGAGATGGGCTATGCTGCTGCGGAAATGCTTATCAAGAAAATTAAAGGTGAGATGGCGGACGACGATGAGCGTATTGTCGTTGTTGATTCTCAGCTGTGCATTCGTGCTTCTTCAAATTATAAAAGAGTGCAATCATAATTTCAGATTATGAATATCTCTTTTTCACAAAATGAAATCGATACCATTTTAAAATATAGCCGCTTTGCATACAAGAGACACGACTTCCATGAAGTGCGATTATTCATCAACCAAATCGTGAATCGCAATAAATATAAGAAGCAATTTTTCTAATATAGGGCGTTGTCCTTTCATCCAAAACCTCATAAAACGAGCCATAGTAATCATTCTATAGGCTCGTTTTATTTTGCTGATTGGTCTGTTAGTATGGCATACTGAGCAAGACAGATGTGATTCTTTTTTGCCGGCAGTCACGTACCTAAGTAAGACGGAAAGAACAAATGGACGACGGAGGCTTTCGATGAATAAAGAACAACTTATAGCATTGTTTAATAAGGAACAACGGATCGATCAGACTATTGCGGGCTTTCGTCGTGAAGAAGAAGGTGGAATGATTAGGCAGGTTTCCCTTACAGGCGGGGAAGGATATGTAACCTACTCAGCATTAACAAATGAAACGGTTCAACATGCGATTAATGAGCAGCTATCTTACTTTGAGCAATTGGATCAGCGGTTTGAGTGGAAGCTATATGACTATGACCAGCCCGCTAATTTAAAGGATAAACTTCTTGAGCATGGATTTACGATTGGAGATCCCGAGGGATTGCTGGTTATGCAGCTAACAGAAGGAGATTTTATGTTATCCTGTGAAATTCCTTCCTCTATCATACGAATCACAGATGAAGTAGGAATCAATGACATCGTCTCACTGGAAGAAGAAATATGGGGAGAATCACATCGCGAGCTTGGAGAGGAATTAATACGAAATTTGAAAAATGATCCAGATAGCTTGTTCATCTATGCAGCTTATGAAGAAGGAAAAGCGGTCAGTGCGGCTTGGGTGTATTTGCATAATGGAACTTCCTTTGGAAGCTTATGGGGTGGTTCAACCTTATCTGAATACAGAAATAAAGGGTTGTATACTTCTTTACTTGCTGTACGAGCACAGGCAGCTTGGGAAAATGGATTCCGCTTGCTGACGGTAGATGCTAGTCCGATGAGTCTTCCTATTCTGAAGAAAAGGGGCTTTGATCTTCTGGCTTATTCTTATCCCTGTGTATCGCCAAGTATAGAGGAGAGGAAGGAGATAGCTTTTGAATAAAATGCTGGAAATACGCAAGGCGGTCGAGGAGCTTTCTACAGATGATGTGAGACAGGCTCTAAAGCTAGTTATGCTTCAAATTGAGATAGCTGAGCAGAGTTTAGAGGCTCGAGAGGATCTCTTCAATAATTTGAAAGAACTTTACGATTCATTGCTGAATTCCCAAAACAATAATAAGAGAGAGCTGGATTCGGCTGTCACGAAAATTCATATTGTGTTTGGAGACTCTGTTGCAGGCAGTTTGAAACTGGCTATTAAACAGCTTGGGTTAGCGGATTCCAATAAGGTCATTACTCTTAATGAAAGCTTCTCTATAGGCCCAATATGGCAGCTGCATAAGGAAGAGGGATGGCTTAAGAGGAAGGAGTGGTTTAGAAATAATATTAATGTTGGTTATGACGAATCATATTTTGATATGGAAGAGGAAGCCTCCTCTCATCAAAGCTTATTAGCACAAATTCCAGAGCAAGCTTCAATTGTCATATGGTGTGGCAACAATGCTCATGAGCAGACTGGTTTGCGTTATGCGCTTTATTTGCTCAGACACCATTTAAATCGTATTTACGTGTTTAATGCAGAAGAGGCCTGCAGCAGAAGGTATAATACACCCGAAACATTCATTAACTATTTGCAATTAGGAGAGGTTCCGGTAGATAAGTTAAAGGCTGTTATAGGTGAAGCAGAGGAAAATGGGCAGACAACTGGCGACATAAGGCAGCAGTTGGAGAGGGAATGGCTAGCGCTTGCAGAGCATGATGAGGTGCTGCGTATTTGGAATGAAAGTAAAATTCAACATGTAGATGAAGATTACTTGGATGATTATTTGTTTGAAACGGTGGAGTCGCTGCTGCAGCATAAACCAAAAGATGAATTTATAAAGGCGGCCAGAGTAGTTGGCCAAGCATTGGGCTATTATGAGCAATGTATTGGAGACAGCTATTTCGAATATAGACTGCGCTGTCTTGTTTACGCAGGCAAATTAGAAATAAAGGGAGTGCCTCGTGCAATGAGGTTTTATAGTGTAAGGCTGAAATAAGCTCGCATGCTTTCCCTTTTATTTATCCAGATGGAGCTTTCCCGTCATGTCGACGGGAAGGCTTCTTTGGGCTGTGTATCAGAGCAAAAGTCATGTATTTATTTATAGATTAGATTTTGTAGATTGGCGATAGAGAGTTGGCGTTTGCCCTGTAAATCGTTTGAAAAATATGCTAAACGTATGAATGGATGAGAATTGCAGCTCTTCTGCGATTTGCGAGATCGCTTTCGACGTGCTTCGAAGCTCGGACTTCGCTTTATCCAAGCATAAGTGACGAACATATTCTCCGAGGGGAATGCCAACGGCATTTTTGAATTCCCTTGCGAGATGCGAGCGGCTAATATGGATAGACTTTGCTAGCTGCTCGGGATCATAGTTATAGCGAACCTCACGATGCAGCTGATTCATTACTTCAGTAATCGCGTCGTTAAGCGGCCTTGGAGGGGTCTCGGCTGCTAATGCTGGATCAAGAAAATGACGGAGCGTCGTAACTAGCAGCTGTTGAAATAACCCCTCCACCATGGGCAAGCTTAAATAAGCGTTATTTTTAATTTCGGTAATTATATGCTCGAAAAGTGCTTTTACTCGGCTATCTTGATCATGAGCGATTCGTTGAAGCCCAATGCGATAAAATTCAGGATACAAATGGTGGAGCCTCTCAAGCCTAAACCCGATGTAATAGAGCTTGAAAGGCTTATGTTTTCCTGCTAACCCGAAATGGATTTCTTCAGGCTTAGTAAGCAGGAGCTGGCCTTTCTCAATTTCATAAACCGTTTTATCGATTTTGTATTGACTGTACCCTTCATCCACGTAGCATAATTCGAAATGATCATGATAATGAATCGATGTGCTCCAGTTTTCATAATGGTTCACACCGAGATAATAAATATGGCTCGCATCAGAATCGAAGGGCAATTCGATTCGAAACTCACCATCGTTTTCAATAACAAGATGCTGTTTGGGCACCTCGTTCTTCAATGATTTATTTTCACTCATTCGCGTATTCCTTCTCCTCTTCAAAACAATTACCTTCGATTATACCTTTTCAGCACAAAATCTCAACAAGCAATAATGATCAAAAACTTTAAATCTATGCATGGGATTAAAAAATACAACGTAATTTAACCGGTTTATAATGATCATATGTTTTAAATATGATTACATGAGGTGCTTAATATGTCTATGAATGGTCAACTGCGTAAAGATTGTCTCCCTGCACAAGAAGATGTCGCATTTTTTGCTGAAAATGGTTACTGGATTTCGCCTATTATTTTCTCTGAGGATGAGCTAGCGGAAATCGTTGCGCATCAGGATCGTCTATATCGCGGCGAATACGAGACTGGAAAAGCACCGGTATGCAATTGGCTGGAGGGACAGGATAATCCGCGGGCTCTGAGGAAGACAGATAATTCGCATTGGTCAGATCTGACTTTACGTAACGTAGCAGTAAACGCTACAATCGGAGGAATTGCCGCAGCCCTGATGGAGACGGAAACGATAAGGTTGTTTCATGATCAGCTGCTGTATAAACCAGGAAGAGGTACAGGCAAGGAAACAGCAAATGTAGGCTGGCACCAAGATTACGCTTACTGGCAATGCTGCGCGGGTCCGACGCTCATTACGGCTTGGGTTGCATTTACGGATGTGGATCTATCAAATGGCTGTATGCAGATGGTGCCGCGCAGCCACCAGTGGGGCTTGTTGAATGTAAATGATTTCTTTGAGCAAAATTTGGAGAAGCAGCAGCAAGCAATGGACATCCCGGAAAACGAAAAGTTTTCAACAGTACCTGTTATTATGAAAGCCGGGCAAGTAAGCTTTCATCATGCATTGACTATCCATGGAAGCGGGCCTAATACGAGTGATCAAGCACGCCGCTCGATGGCGGTTCATCTCATGACGGGTGAAACCAAATATAAATACGATGCAAAGGGCAATAATCATTTTAATGCACAGATGATGAACGGCAGAGAGGGAGAAATATACGAGGGCGACGCTTGGCCTGTATTGTATACTGCAAAAAACGAATTGTAAGGCAAGAGAGGCGCCTGTTAAAGGATGCCTGCCTATACTTTTGTAGTAGAGTAAGTATATAATCAATACTATAAACTTCGTTAATAAGATGATAAAAATACGCCATTTATGGCGTATTTTTATTTTTTGCTAATACTTGGCTGCATATAACACTTGGTTTTTGTTCGCGTTTGACAATAGGCAACAATATGAATTAATTTTAATAAAAAGAGCGTGAGTTTTGATCACCCTATCAGGCTGAGATTGGAGAATTTCAAATGTATCGCAATTTAGAAGAATGTGTCATTGACTTAGAGAAAAACGGACATTTGGTTCGTATAAAAGAAGAAGTTGACCCGTACCTTGAGATGGCTGCTATCCATATGAAAGTTTATGAGGCTGGCGGTCCAGCGCTGCTATTCGAAAATGTAAAAGGCTCTAAATTCCGGGCAGTTTCTAATTTGTTCGGAACGGTAGAGCGCAGCAAATTCATATTCCGCAACACTTGGGAATCGGTGCAAAGTGTGATGGAGCTGCGCAATGATCCCATGAAGGCATTAAAAAATCCGTTTAAGCATGTCAGAACCGGTTTGGCCGCTTGGAAAGCTCTTCCGGTTAAGAAGTCGGGCAGTCTGCCAGTAACCGCGCAGGAAATACAAATTTCGGATTTGCCGCTTATTCAAAGCTGGCCAATGGATGGCGGTGCATTTGTAACTCTGCCTCAAGTCTACACGGAAGATCCGGACAAGCCAGGAATAATGAACTCCAATTTGGGTATGTATCGTGTACAACTGAGCGGCAATGATTATGAAATGAACAAAGAAATTGGCGTGCATTATCAGATTCATCGCGGCATCGGCGTGCATCAAGATAAAACGAATAAAAAAGGCATTCCTTTAAAAGTAAGCTGTTTTGTTGGCGGTCCTCCAGCACATACGCTGGCAGCTGTTATGCCGCTGCCTGAAGGATTGACAGAAATGACTGTTGCTGGAATGCTTTCAGGCCACCGTTTCCGCTACAGTTATTTGGATGGGTTCTGTATTAGCAACGATGCTGATTTTGTTATAACTGGAGAAATCCATCAAGGCGAGACGAAACCTGAGGGACCATTTGGTGATCATTTGGGGTATTACAGTCTTACTCATCCTTTCCCTGTCATGAAAGTTCATAAAGTGTACGCGAAGCCGGGAGCGATTTGGCCATTTACCGTTGTTGGCCGTCCGCCGCAGGAGGATACTGCGTTTGGAGAGCTCATTCATGAACTGACAGGTGATGCGATTAGACAAGAAATTCCTGGTGTAAAGGAAGTGCATGCTGTAGATGCAGCGGGTGTTCATCCTCTGCTTTTTGCAATAGGGAGCGAACGGTACACCCCGTATCAGCAAGTGAAACAGCCGGCAGAGCTGCTCACCATTGCTAATCGGATTTTGGGTACGGGACAACTGAGTTTGGCAAAATACCTTTTTATTACAGCTGAAGATAAACGGCCGTTGGATTCACACGATGAAGTGGATTTTTTAACGTATATACTAGAACGTATCGATCTTAGCCGTGATATTCATTTCCATACAAATACGACGATTGATACACTCGATTATTCGGGTACGGGATTAAACAGCGGCAGCAAAGTAGTCATCGCAGCATATGGGGACAAAAAAAGAGACTTATGTACAGAAGTGCCCGATGTTTTCAAAGAAATAAGCGGATTTGAGCATGCGCGTATGGTCATGCCGGGAGTTGCAGTCATCCAAGGCTCTGCATTTATGAGTTATGCCAGTGCTAAGCAGGAAATGCAATTGTTATGTGATGCTATACAAGAAAAGGGAGCTCTTTCTTCATGCCCTATGATTATAGTAGGTGATGATAGTCATTTCATTAGCGAGACGATTAAAAACTTCCTATGGGTTACCTTTACGCGCAGCAATCCATCACACGATATGTATGGCGTGAATAGTCATTATGAGAACAAGCATTGGGCTTGTGACAATTTGATTATTGACGCTCGTATTAAACCGCATCAAGCACCGCCATTAATTCCAGATCCTTCGGTACTGAAGAGCATCGAGCGATTATTTGTTAAAGGTGCCAGCTTGGGTGGTTTGAACATATAGCTGTACAGCACACGACACGCCTTTTAAGGCGTGTTTTTTTTGTCATTTTAAGGCCATTTTTGAAACCATCCTCACCGATTTTGTTTGCAAAAATCAATAAAATGATCGAATTTATCATAAAAGCCTGTGAAAGTATAAAAAATCGGGTTTTTATTATATAGTTTCAACATTTTTACAGAGTTAGAATGTAAATGAGCCTAATGAACGGCATTTGCTGCTGAAGATGCAGGACGCTTCAGTGCTAATTTGCAAAAATTATATCAATTTATTATGGGAGGATGAGCATGTCGCAAGCAACAACGAAGGTAAAGTACACAGCGACTCCGCCGGAGAACAGCCCGAGAAAAAAAACCTTTTTCAACCGCCTGATGAAGCAAATGGATGTGCAATTGATGGTGTGGCCGGGTATTTTGCTGATATTCGTATTTGCCTATATACCGATGTATGGTGTATTGACGGCGTTTATGGATTACAACCTTTTTACGGGATCGAGAATATTCGATAACCCTTGGGTGGGCTTTAAACATTTTGAAGCGTTCCTTACTGCACCTGATATCGCTACGGTCATGAGAAATACACTTATGATCAGCCTTTTAAAGCTATTAATTGGTTTTCCAGCACCGATTATATTGGCGCTAATGCTTAATGAAGTCAGGCATATGGTGTTTAAGAGAGTCGTACAAACGATTACATATCTACCGTACTTCATGTCATGGGTTATTGTAGGCGGCATGGTTATGGCGTTGCTTTCAACTGAAAACGGCAGTGTCAATATGCTGCTTGAAGGTGTTGGAGCGATAGATGAACCGGTCAACTTCCTGTCCCTAAAGGAATACTTCTGGGGCATACTGGTTTCGACCACGGTATGGAAGGAAATCGGCTTTGGCTCGATTATTTACCTTGCTGCAATTGCAGGTGTAGATCCGCATTTGTATGAAGCGGCAGATATTGATGGAGCCAGCAAGTTTAAGCAAATTTATCTCATAACGATACCAACGATTATGCCGGTTATTATCATCTTTATGATTCTAGCAATGGGGAATTTATTGAGTGCTGGTTTTGAAGATATTTTGATCCTTGCCCAGAATCCAATTCTAAGACCGGTGTCGGATGTTATTGATACTTATGTATATCGGGTCGGCCTGCAGAATGGGAAATTTTCTTACGGTGTTGCAGTTGGTTTATTTAGAGCAGTGATCAGCGTATTGCTCTTGACGGCGGCTAACTACCTAGCCCGTAGGTCCGGCAACGGCTTATGGTAGAACATTACTTCATAACTGGGGGCGAAATCAATTGACTTTCAAGCGTTTGAGCTATAACGACCGAGCTATGGTTGTATGCATATATGTATTCCTCATTTTGTTAGCTTTCTCCGCATTGTATCCGTTCTGGAATACACTCGTTGTATCGTTGAATGAAGGAACAGATACAGCCAAAGGCGGCATTACATTTTGGCCAAGGATGTTTACATTTGCAAATTATGAAATTGTTTTTCAGGATGACAAAATTTTAAATGCATTTTACATTTCCTTTAGCCGAACGATCATTGGAACCATATCAGCAACATTTTTGACAGCATTGCTCGCGTATGGCATGTCAAAAAGCTATTTAATGGGTCGTGGCTATTATTCCTTTTATTTCATCTTTACGATGTACTTCGGCGGCGGGTTGATTCCAACTTTTCTATTGATTAAATCACTCGGTTTGATGAACAGCTTCCTTGTTTACATTATTCCCGGTCTAATCAGTGTATGGAACATGATCGTTTTCCGAACCTTCTTCAAAAGCTTGCCCGTGGGATTAGAAGAGTCGGCTCAAATTGACGGCTGCAGCAACTGGGGAATATTTTTCAAAATGGCGCTCCCGCTGTCTATGCCAGTAATCGCCACACTTGGTTTGTTTACGGCCATTGCCCATTGGAATGATTGGTTTGCGCCATCGATCTATGTTTCTAATCAAGATTTGCTGCCTATTCAAACGATATTGCGGAAAGTATTGAACTCTAATGTTCTAACGGATGCGATCGGAAATGACAGTATTGCTAGTGAGAAAATGGCATCGAAAGCCCTTACCTCCAAATCTCTTATTAGTGCAATGATTATGATTGTGTCTCTTCCCATTATCGCTGTATATCCTTTTCTTCAAAGATTTTTTATGAAGGGTGTTATGGTTGGATCTCTAAAAGAATAGCTTGTTGACCAGCGGTTTAAGGCGAATGTCGCTTTGGACATATATATTAATCATGAGAGGGGTAAAATCAGCATGAAGAAAATGAAAAAGCCGCTGTTAATGGTAGTCTCTGCGGTGTTTCTACTGGTAACTGTACTTGCAGGATGCAGCAATTCGGGGGGCAATGATCCAAAACCAGCAGCAACAGATTCAGCAACGAACACAAATAAAGGGAGTGAGGCTACAGACGCTCCAGCAGATCAACCATGGGTATTTGGTTCTAGCCCGATAGAATTCTCGGCTTATACACACTATAGTTGGCAAGATTTCCCTGACACCATGGATGCAAACCCTTTTTGGAAATACCTGAAAGAAAATAAACAAGTAACGATCAAACCGATTCACGCAAAAGGGAACTCTGCACAGCTGATGCAGACCTTTATGGCTGACTCTAGTCAAATGCCAGATGTTATTTATGGTGATCGTTACAATCCGGATATTGAAAGACTTATTGCAAATGATCAGCTCGTAGCGCTTGATCCTTATCTTGATAAGTATCCGAATTTGAAGAAATATCTTAATCCTAAGTCCATGGAACTTCTTCGTTCCGCGGATGGCAAGCTGTACAAATTCCCTAACTGGTACACAGATAAACCAACTAGTACAGCTGGTTATGTAGTGAACAAAAAAGTGTATGCTGAGCTTGGATCGCCAGCACTTGAAACATTTGATGATTTGTACGCATACCTAAAATTAGTAAAAGAGAAATACACTGATATGATTCCATTGGAACTGGATCGTGGTTCTGAAATTCAAGGACAAGGCGTTGTTTATGCAGGATTTGGTGAAAACAACCTCTACAAATCATTGAGCAGCGATGTACAAGGCGTAATCAAGGATGATAAGCTCGTTTCATTCTTTACAGATCCTTCTTTCCGTGAGTCTCAAAAATACCTTGCAAAATTGTACCGTGAGAAGCTAATCGCACAAGATTGGTGGACACAAACAAGAGATGTCGTTGCGGAAAAAATCGTAACCGGTAAAGTGGCTGTTTATGCAGGATCAGGCGTTACTACGTTTGCTTCACGCGGAGATTCTGAGCTTAGAAAGGCAGATCCAAATGCTGGTTATTTCATGATTTGGCCTGTTCGCAAAGCTGGACTTGATAAGAACAAAATCTTTGCAGGTGGTTACGATGCGCTTGGTTGGAACGTTGTGACGATTACTAAACATGCTAAAGATCCAGAAAAAATCTTCGCGGCACTTGATTGGATGACAGGACCTGAAGGTATGACAATCTCATTCTTTGGACCTGAGGGCGGCAACTGGAAAGGTTTCGACGAAAATGAACAACCAATCTTCACTGAAAACTACAATGAAGAGGAAGTAACAGCAATTCAAGCTGCAAACGATGTTGTTCACATCGTAGGAAACGTATCGTACATCGACCCAGCAAAATTGAAATATGTTAATTCACTGCCATTAGAAAAACAAAACTGGGCAGCACGTTGGCAGAGAGATATTACTTGGCCGTCATCTAATGATACAACAGCACTTACCAACATTAATATTGAGCCGGATTCTCCATACGGTGATACCAGACAACAAATTGTCGATCTTACTCTTGAGACTCTAGCAGAATCAACTACAGCTAAGAGTGATGCAGATGTTGATCGTATTCTAGATGCAGCTGATAAGAAAGCTAATTCGTATAAATACAAAGAGCTTCTAGAATGGCGTACTGAAAGATGGCATGCTAACAGAACTATTCTTGGAGAATAATAAGGTTTAATAGTGAAAGAGATCATCCCAAGGGATCCGTTTGGATCACTTGGGATATCTCTGTATTTTTGGTTATACTTAACTTTTATATATATAGCTTGCATTTATTTTGATATTATTAAAGGGAGATTTTTCAAAAAATGCTGCTCATATAAGGGGTGCTTGGTCAGTGTACGCGAAGAAAGAGAGGTTCCTGCGGTTCATGTTGGTCTATTTCATTGTTAGTATGCTTGTCGCCTGCAGTGGAGTAGACAGTAAACCAGTTCCAACAACTGATGAGGGAACAACGGAAGATATACAAATAAATCTACCTCCCGATCAGCTCTATGAACTAGGCAAAGAAAGGCTTGATATTTCTTTTTATGGTCACTACAGTTATTATTCGATGCCACAGTGGGGCGCAGATCCCTCTTCGAAGTGGATTAAGGATAATCTTAATATTCACATCAAAGGAATCGACGTAGAAGGAAACGGAAAGCAGAAGCTTCGAAAGATGATTGCCAGCAAGCAGCTGCCGGATATCATTTGGGGTGATCGCGGTTATGATCTGGAACGTTTGCGTGAAGCGGGCTTACTCGTACCGCTCGATAACTATATAGATAAATATCCAAATTTAAAAAAATGGGCAGGCACTAAAATTTTAGATTTGCTTCGAGCACCAGATGGACATATTTATTATTTTCCAAATTATTACACTAATAAACCGTACGGCAACGCAGGTTATGTCGTTAATAAACGAATATATCGGGAATTAGGTTCCCCTAAGCTATCTACGACAAATGAGCTTTATGATTACCTCAATAAAGTGAAAGCCAACTATCCTGACGTCGTACCTTTTGAAACAGGAATTGCCAGTGAGGGGCAAGGAATTGATCAATTATTTTCCGCCTTCAAGGAAAATAATTATAGCTTTACTCGCTACTACGCTGTAACGAGTGGAGATAAGATGACATCGATCTATAAAGATGAAGGATTTCGCGAGTCGGCATTATTTGTAGCTAAGCTTGTGCGTGAGGGGCTAATTACCTCGGATGCTTGGACACAAACGGATGATCAGGTAAGTGAGAAGCTTATGAGCGGTAAAGTGGCGGTTTATGCCAGTGCGGACCCTATGCGTCAAGTGATGTTGGCTAATGCAGAGCTTGTAAGGAAAAATCCCGAGGACGGTTATATCTTTATCGATCCTATTTATAAGGAAGGATTGGATCCGAACAAGATTTATCCTGGCACATACAATGTGCTTGGCTGGAATGTCTCTACGATAACGACAAGCGCAAAAAATCCAGAAGCGATATTCGCTATGCTGGATTGGATGACAGGACCGGAAGGTTCTGCTGTTCAGATGTGGGGCCCGCCGGGGCCAAACGGGTACTGGGATGGCTTCAAAGAAGATGGAATAACGCCAAAATTTACGAGCAAATACACATCAGACCCGGATGGGCTGAGTGAAATACAAGCAATCTCTGGCGAGTTGATTTGGGTTGGCAACACCGTATATCTCGATCAAACCAAAAGCGATTATGAAAAAACATTGCCTGAGGACAAGCGAAACTGGTCAACATATTGGCAGCAAAAGGTAACTTGGGAATCTCAGGGGGATGCAACACCGTTTATCAATTTACAACCGACTCCAAATTCTGACGAAGGCAGAATTTTTGCCCGGGTGAAAGAAATATGGTTAAGCGCGCGCTCATATGCGATGTACGGGCAAACGGATGAAGAGGTATTAGAGATTTTGGATTTAGCGCATAAGGATTCGATGGAATCAGGTTTTCAAGATTATTTAGATTTTATTACTTCGAAGTGGCAAGAAAACTTAAAAGTATTAAATCAAGAGTAACGTAAATTTGTTAACTTGAAGGAGCTGCTCTTATGTATAAGGTATTGTTAGTCGATGACGAAGAACTCGATCTGGAAGGAATGAAACGGTTTATTCCTTGGTCTGAGCTTGGAATGGAAGTGAAGGGCAGCGTAAATAATGCATTATCAGCATGCGAAATCATAGATGAGCAGCCCATCGATATATTAGTCAGCGATGTTAATATGCCTTATATGTCAGGACTTGAGCTTGCCCGAATTGCACTCGAACGCAAGCCTAATATGCGTATTATATTCGTTAGCGGCTATCAGGAGTTCAGCTATGTACAGCAGGCGTTATCTTTAAAGGCTTACAATTATGTACTAAAGCCAATGGATGACAATGAATTGGTGTCGTCTTTGTTAAAGGTGAAGCAGGACCTTGATGAGGAGAACAAGCAGCGTGAAGTCGAAGAAGCCTATCAACAAATGATTCCGATTGCGAAAAGCGACTTTTTGATTCATGTGTTGGAAGGATTGGAAACGACGGAGGGCGTTTCCATGTCCAAGCTGATTTTACACTACGGCTTCGATCAATTGAACTGGCCTATCCGTGTTGCGATTATGGAACTGGATAATCAGTCGTTGAGACAAACCGAGAACGCATCTTCACAGAGAGAATGGTCGCGCAACTCTCTTCAAATTGTACATGAAACGATTCAAAAGATAGGCATGCTTCCATACTGCAAGCTGTCATCTCAACGCATTGCTATATTGCTGGAAGACAAAGCTATTGGTCAAACCGTCAAAACGTTATGCGATGCGCTTTCGCAGCATCTAACGGTATCGATAACAACCGGCCTCGGTGAAGCGGTTCATTCGATAGAACAGCTGCAAGTATCGTACCGACAAGCGATAGAAGCTATTGAAGGCAAGATGTTTCTTGGAAAAGGGGATATCATCAAATATGAAGAGGTCAGAGCGGAACCAGGCATGCTGGACGCTCGGATTCTGGATACACGAATGAAAGCACTATTAAAGGCTATGGAAGGATATGAGCTTGTTCGGATTTACGACGAATTCGAGAACTTGTTTGCATCGGCTTCTAGTCTTCGCTCCAGATTTACTGTTCATCATATGACCAGCTATATTATATGGAAGCTGGATCAATATTTAAGTGAAATGAATGAGGATTTATTTGAACTGCTAGGCATTGATATTCATCATCTCGAAGTTTTAATGCAATTCGAAACGATTAACGATATACGTTCATGGCTTGTAAAGCTCTTATATGAAATTTCTGAACGCCTGCAGAAGAAAAACGTCATGAAAGACAGCAAGTTTATACGCAGCGTCACGAAGTCAATTAAGGAGAGGATGAGTGAAAATATTACCCTTAAGGATATGGCGCTGCAGTTTTCTTTCTCGCCTAGCTATATGGGGTTTTTAATAAAAGAAAAGTCAGGACATACCTTCAATGAACTGCTCGTGCATTTGCGTATGGAGAAAGCATGTGAACTGCTCAATCAACCCGGGATAAAAATTTATGAAGTTGCCGATCAGGTTGGTTATCGTTATCTTCCCTATTTCAGCCGACAATTTAAGGAGAAGTTTGGCATGACACCTATGGAATATCGGAAGAGAGAGAATTGATCATTAATGGGGGAGCTTTAGATGAAAATAGTCCGGGAGAATAGAAAGAGACTCGGATATATGCCGATCGGATACAAGCTTATGCTGTCCTATATGATTTTTATCGTTATTTTGGTCGTTGTCAATTTCTATGTGTCACATTCGATGTATGACTCTTCCATGCGTAAGCAGACGCGTATGAATATTGAAGGAACGATGGAGCAAATGCGCGACAACGTGAAGTATAAACTAGATGATATCGTACGAATATCATCTACGCTCTATGATGATTATAATCTGGTTCAGAGCATTCGAGTTGATGAAATAGGCATTGCAAATTTAAATCGAATGAATCAGATCATTAGCCCAAAGCTGGAAAGCGCCTCGAAATCTATTGGGATGAATTTAAGGTTGTCTGTCTACTTTCATAATAAAACCGTGAACCAAATTTATGAGAATAGATGGAAGAAAGACAATGCTGCCGATAATGACGAATCCAAAGAGCAAACCTATGATATTTATCATATGAGCCGCATTCAGGATAAGTTATGGTACACATCCATTCCAAAAGAAGAATACGGTGTGACTATGGAGTGGAAACAGGTTGAAGAGGATGTACGAGATCATCGTATTTCAATGATACGACGTATCGTCGACACCGATAATCCATTGGAAGTTGAAGAGCTGGCTATTATGCGGTTTAGCGTTCAGATGAAGGAGCTGTTTAATAGCGTTGACTTCTCGAAGCTTGGCGACGGCAGCATGCTGTCAGTCGTGGATTCTACGGGATACGTTATTTTCTCCTCTGGGCAGCTTCCGGAAGGCTCAACCAAACCAGTTTCGAAAATAAACAAAAATGTATCGACAAATGAAAATAGCGATAAGCAAGAATACTTAAGAATAGAAGAAAAATTGCTCAATCAGAATTGGACATTAGTGGCGCAAGTTCCACTTACCATTATCGAGCAGGAAGCTGCGAAGGTACGGGCATTTATTATTTTCATCTGCGTACTAAGCTTCGTTTTGTTAACGTTTGCGGGTGTCTTTATTTCACGTTATTTCTCCAAACGAATTTTGAAATTTGTATCGGTATTGAATGCTTTCCGCGAGGGGGATTTGCATAAGCGAATTGCCTACAGAGGGAAGGATGAATTTTCTCAAATTGCAACGGCGCTAAACGGAATGGGCGAGGATGTAGAGGCATTAATTAATAAGGTATATTTGACGCAGCTTCAGAAAAAAGAGGCTGAGCTGGAAATGCTGCAGCTTCAGATCAATCCGCATTTTTTATACAATACCCTTTCATCGATCAACCAGCTGGCAAAATTCGGGGAAAATGAAAAACTGCAAAAAATGGTGTTGGAGCTCGCGAAGTTTTATAGACTTACACTGAATTCAGGCCGTACGATGATCCCAATCGCAGCGGAGATGGAGCAGGCAAACGCATATGTAAGCATACAGAAGGTTAAGTACGGGAAACGTCTGGAAGTATTATTCGAGATTGATGAGAATATATGGCCTTTTGAGACGGTGAAGCTTATTTTGCAGCCTTTCATTGAAAATACGCTTAAGCACGCATGGAGCGGAGATCGCATTCATATTCGGATTGTCACCTATATGGAAGAAAACACAGTGCATTATAAGATAATCGACGACGGCTTCGGAATGCCGCAGGAGCGAATTGATGAAATATTCAGCGGGCTAGATAAAGGGAACATTGGATATGGGATTCGAAATATCGATCAGAGAATCAAGCTTCACTATGGTTCAGAATATGGGGTTTCCATATTCAGTCGTATAGGTATTGGAACAACTGTCCATATAAGGATTCCAGCAAGGAAAAGGAATCTTATTATTCAAGAATGTATTCCAAATATTGCAGGATAAACAACGAATAAGCCGCGTCCATTAGGAAGCGGCTTTTTGCATATTAAATTTATTTTCTGGATAAGCGAGCAGTTGGATCAGAAGATATGCATACTTTTGCCGATGGGATAAGAAGTAAGTTTGCTCCTGCTCCGTTATGATCATTTCATAGCAATACACCACTTTTATTGGAGGCGATATTGATGTCGATATCTACATTGACGGAGCAAGAAGTACAATTTTATAAGGAAAATGGTTATGCGCTGCATAAGAAACAGTTGTTTAGCGCAGATAAGATGACGGAGCTGACTTATATTTTTGAGGAGCAATGGGAGCTTGTGGGCCGGAAGCTGAACAGCGAGCTGGATACCCCGCATTTCCGTGATGAGCGTTTACTTAAGTTTCTATTAAGCGATGAAGTGCTTGATCTGGTAGAGCCTTTAATTGGTCCTAACATTGGCTTGTGGTCCAGTCATTTCATCTGCAAAGAGCCGCTTATTGGCAAGCAAACGCCATGGCATGAAGACTCTGCGTATTGGAATGGACGACTTAGCCGATTTGATAACATTGTGACCGTATGGCTGGCTATTGACCGCAGCTCGAAGGAAAACGGCTGTATGCGCGTCATTCCGGGAACGCATAACAATGGTTTCTCGGAGTACGAGCAGGTAGATGGCAATGACAACATTTTTGATACAGAAATTCGCAATAAGGATGAGTCAAAAGCTGTTTATTTCGAGCTTGAGCCAGGCGAGTGTTCAGTCCATGATTCTCGCATCATACATGGTGCAGCTCCTAACAAAAGTGAATTCCGCCGCTGTGGTTATACGATGCGTTATTTCTCAACGGATGCGCAAGTCTATACTGAAAAGAACCGTGGTCATAAAATCTGGCTAGCGCGTGGAAAAGATTTAGCCGGCAATCCTTTTGTCAATGTATAATAGGCTTAACAAAAGGGGGGACAGGTATTGGAATTGAGACGAATAAAAGCGTTGTGGGGAATGCAGGGTAGCTATGAGGAGCTTTTGACATATGCAGCAGAAGCAGGTTACTTTGGAATAGAAGCGCCGCTGCCGCCTGCCTCTGAAGAAAAGTCCTTTAAAGCGGCATTGGAAACAAATAAGCTGGCCTTCATCGCGCAGGTAAGTACACATGATGACCATCTCGTTAGCTTCGAGAAACAAGTCATGCGAGCAACGGATTTTAATCCGCTGTTTATTAACTCGCAAAGCGCTAGAGACAGCATGTCAGAAGCGGAGCAGGATCGTTTTTTTGAAGGAGCACTTACAATTGAACAGAGGTGTGGCCTTCAGGTCGGGCATGAAACCCATCGCAGCCGAGCGATGTTTACACCATGGACAACTGCAAGATTGCTGAAGCGTTTTCCTGACTTGCGCATCACTGCAGACTTCAGCCATTGGGTGAACGTATGTGAGTCGCATCTGGATAATCATGCGGATGAGCTCGCTCTTGCTATTGATCGCAGCATACATGTTCATGGCCGTGTCGGATTTCCGCAGGGACCTCAAGTGCCACATCCTGGCGCACCTGAATACGCATCGGAGCTTGCTTTATTTACAGGCTGGTGGCAGCGGATTTTTATGAAGCAAGCTGCGGAGGAAAGAGCTTGGACAACTTTTACAGCAGAGTTCGGTCCACCGAATTATATGCCGACGGTGCCCTTTACCAATAAGCCTATTGTTGATTTAATAGAAGTAAATCAATGGATGACCGATTATATGGCTGCCAAATATGCCGAATGGTTTGACCAATAAAAGTCTGATAGGGGGAAATCGTCATGAAGTATGAATTAACACCTGAGAGATTGCTTGGTAAAAACTTTTTGACCTTGTCATCCCCCTATAAGATTTTCAAACATGTGATCGATAATAAAATTGCTGCCCATTGGCATGATTTTTTTGAAATGGGTTTTGTTGTGTCTGGTACAGGAACTCATGTTATAAACGGAGAGCCATTTCCTTTAGAGAAAGGAATGACTTTTCTGCTGACAACGGCAGATTTCCATGAGATCATCCCTGATGAAGGACAAACGATTCATTTGTTTAATCTTATTTTTGATGAATCATTTATCCGCCCAGAGCTGACAGAAATGTTATTTGAACAGGTATCGCTCCATTTGCATACCTTTCGTGACGAAAGTGCTAGTGAAATTGAAATAGAATTTACTCGGATTTGGAATGAATCACAGATGTGGCAGCTAGGCAGCAGCATGCTGGTGCAGGGAAGTTTTGAGAGAATACTCATCCATCTCTATAGAAATAACGGGCATCAGCGCTTGCTTGACGACTATGTAGCCATTAGCGCAATCCCTTCTTCCATTAGAAAGTCGATCATCTATATTCAACATCATTTTCGAGAGCCGCTTTCATTAGATGAAATAGCGAGATATGCTGGAATATCAGCGAATTATTTTAGCGAATGCTTCAAAAAGCATACAGGTACATCATTTCAAGAGCATCTACAAGGAAAAAGGCTTCAGTTCGCCTCTGCATTGCTCAGCAGTTCAATATTGCCGATAACGGAAGTATGTTATGCCGCGGGCTTTAATACATTGCCAAACTTTGAACGAGCGTTTAAAAAAAAGTATGAGAAATCGCCTCGAGAGTTTCGGAGAAAATATATTCGGTCATAAATGTGACGTATAAAAATATACGCCATGTTAGGAGGGTACAGCAGTGAGAAGGAGACTTATACAAGGCACAGCAATTGCTGTGCTTTTATGTTTTGTTTATATTCTCTATGCAGTATGGAGCATTATTTCGTTTGCTAAGGTTAATGAGCTCATTTACACAGATGCCGCAATTGTGCTTGGGGCAGCAGTCTGGGACGATAAACCGTCGACAGTTCTAAAGAACAGATTGAATCATGCCATTTGGCTCTATAACAATGGATACATAAAGAAAATAATCGTTACTGGAGGCACAGGTAAGGGAGATTCCTTGTCTGAAGCGGAAGTGTCAAAACGATATGTTATGCAGAATAAGGTTCCGGGTGAGGCTATTGTTCTTGAAGAGCATTCAAAAATCACGGAACAAAATTTAGCTAATGCCCATGCGATAGCACGACAACAACAAATCAATACCTTTACCATCGTCAGCGATCCTTTGCATATGAAGCGTGCTCTTCTTATGACTAGACACTTAGGGATGGATGCTTACTCTTCACCAACTCAGACGTCAGCCTACAAGAGTTTGGGTACTAAGCTTCCTTTTCTTTTAAGAGAAACGTTCTTCTTAACAGGTTATCAGCTGAAAATATTATTTTTAAAGTAAGAATAAAAGAAGCCACTTATTATAAATAACTGCTGTTTCACAGCTCAGCTTTTTTGCAGCCCGAAAGTTAAACACTCAATAGGATGAGTTTAACATTCGGGTTTTTGTTTTATTAAGGGTATCGTTTCAGGAAGTAAGGCTGCGTTTAAATGATAGGAGAGGGAAATGTGTCATCCTAACTGAATAATTATGCCAAAAGCCTCCGATATTAAGGTTACGGTTACAGGTTCTTCCTAAATCAAGAAGGATAAACGCAGGAAATCACAGTTGCGGTGCACATCTAAATCCATGTATGGTATTATAATATTAACGATTAAAACAAGTTAAAAGTAAAGCTGCCATAATGAAGGAGTTTTTATTTTGAATGATGCGATGATCATGTTAAAGCAAACAAGTCGTACTTTTTATATTCCCATCAGCAGGTTGAAGTCAGGTTTAAAGGATGCAGTTGCATCCGCTTATTTGTGTATGAGAGCAATTGATGAAATTGAGGATCATGAGACGCTAGCAGATGAGGTGAAAGCAGAATTATTGCTTGGCATTCATGATGCGTTTAGTTCCGATGATGTGATTAATGAATCGCAAAAACTCCTTTCTCCTTATGCAGAAACACTGCCGGAAGTTACGATGAGAATTCATGAATGGGCGCTTTTATGTCCTCCGACGGTTACGAATGTCGTTTATAACCATACAGCGACAATGGCCAAGCAGATGGCTGATTGGGTTCATGAAGGCTGGGATATCCGAACGGAAGAGGATCTGGATAATTATACTTATAGTGTTGCAGGTATGGTAGGGGAAATGTTGTCTGACATATGGTTCTGGCACGATGGCACGAAATCAGACCGAATCAAAGCAGTTGCTTTTGGAAGAGGCTTACAAGCCGTAAATATTCTGCGTAACCGCACAGAGGATCTTGAACGTGGCGTAGACTTTTTCCCTGAAGGCTGGGGACAGAAAGAAATGATTAAGTACACGCGCCGCAACCTGAAGTTGGCGGATTCGTATATATCTGATTTAAAAGGCGGTCCTGCGCTAGAGTTTTGCAAAATTCCGCTTACGCTGGCACATGCAACCATTAACCTCATTGCAGTTGGCGGTAACAAATTAACGCGAGACGCCGTTATGAAGCTTGTAGGCAGCATTAATTAGAGCTTGTTCTATAAATAAAAGCAAAGCCCATGGGATTCCATGGGCTTTGCTTTTATTTGTTTTTATTCGGGTGCCGTGAGATTAACCGTACCAGCTCGACTAGCAATAGCGGTAATGATACTGTCGAAGGATACGCCAAATAGCGTGGCTCCCAATGTGGTGAGAACTTGTCTTTGTATCGCCGGAGGCCAACAAAGCCATACCAGCTTCCGCCATACTCGAACAGAATGCGTGCCAGCTTCTCTTCTTTTATTGCGTTTTGGCTCTGGCCTACACTCGAAAGTGGAGCCATCCCCAAATTAAATTGCGCATATCCTTCTGTTTTTGCCCACTCCATAAGGCAAATGAACAATTGATCCATCGTTCCATTTGGGGTGGATTTTAAATAGCGCATTAAATCTACAGATAAGGTCGTACCATCATAGGCAGGCGTCAAAGAAGCGAAAGCAATAATTTGATCATCTGAATTTTTTAATAGCGCAATGGGCGCGAGCTGCAAATAATCTTCGTCAAACCATCCGAGAGAATAACCCTTCTCATGTTTTCCATCGAGCCATTGGTCAGAGATGTACGACAGCTTCTTTAACAACTGCTTATCATGAGGCGGATGTACGATTTCAAATTGAAAATTTTCACGTTCAAAGCGGTTTTTAACCGCCCGAAGACTGGCATTTTGTTTTCCGACAAGCGTGAAATTGTCCAGATGAACCAATGCTTCCTCACCCAGTTTAAAAAAGCGATAGCCGTTTTCGTGATAGAACGGTAAATAGTCAGGTGCCGTTTGATAAAATACGACCTCTACCGCAAACTGATCAGCGAATTGCTGAAACTGTTGAATCGCTTCGCTAATCATGCTTTTGGGACCTAAAGGATCACCGAGCACAACAAGTTTATTTCGAATTTTCGCATAGGGTATTAACACTTGATCCTTCATCGCCCAGAAGAAGCTCTTGTCACCGGTAAAGAGCATATGCGTCAATAAATTTCCTTGTTCCTTTTCAAGAAAAGCTTTTAATTTCAACTGCTCATCCTCGGCTGTTTCTCCAACGGCGAGCGGCTTAGGACGAAACATATAAAGCAAGGATAGGAAGAGCCAAGCAACCAAGAGACCAAATATCGCAGCTATCGTATGCTGGCTTGGATCTATCAGCCATGTGGTGTGAGCCTTTCTTGGCAGATGTTTGAGAAATGCCGGATACGAATGGGATGCGATGAGGTAATAACCATAGGTGATTAAGAGTGTAATAAGCCCCCAGCCTAGCACATTATAAATCCCTACGGGTATAGCCAAACGATAAAATCGATGTCTTGAAATCCATAACAGCAACGCGACAATGAGTAGAAATATAGCTTCCTCGTAATCAAACGCTTTGGCAAGTGCGAAGAAGGAACCGGCACAAAGCAGGAAAAGTGTCCAATAATAGGCTCGCTTTACTCGAAGCGAAATGCCGCGAGACAGCATGATCAGCATAATGCCGATGATGATGCTTAATTGATGGGACAGCCTCATAATCTGAAACGAAACCAATTCTTCCGTAAAATGTATCCTGTAAAGTAAAGCGGGTGTCGCTGCGGACAACAGCAATATGACCCCACTCGCAAATACAAGCTTACCGAGTGACCATGCCCCAACCTCGCCGATAAACGCAAATTGTCCCGGCCAGCGCCAAACGCTTTGCCAAATATTTAATGCTCGATCCATGATGCCGCTATCAGACTGCTCTGTTCGTTTCCGGTTCATAGGAAACTCGAATGCTGCCATCATAAGGCCAATTAACCATGGCACAAAATAATACAAAATTCTAAACAGAACAAGGATGACCGCACATTTATCAGGTGGAAAGCCGAGCAGCTGTAAGCCTAATATAGCCGTTAAATCAAAACCACCGATACCGCCAGGCGCCATGCTAATAATGCCGGCTATTGCTGCTAACGTATAAATTCCAAGCGCGTTTGTAAATGTAAGTTCAGGAATAAATGTTGCTCCAATAAGCCAGAAGGTCATACCAGCAAAAAACCATTCCAAAAAGGAAGAACCAACGGAAGCGGTCATAATGCGCCAAGTCAATTGTCCTCGATTCCGATTAATCCATTTGGAGAAAAGCGAGGTTCTTTGAAGCAGCACGAATAGCGGTAAATACAGTGCGATTGCCCACATCGCATAGGTGAGCCATGGATGAGCATTCAGCAATGCTTGAACAGGGAAAATGCCGATAATACACAGCCATGCTAGCAGCGATAGCCCAGTGAAAGTTATCGTCGAAAGAAAGGCAACAGAAGCAGCAATACTCCCGATGGGAACCTCTCGATTTCTATATAAAATTGATCGCAGCCCTGCTCCTGTAAGACCCGCAAAACCAATCAAATTGTTTGAGGTGTTTGCAATCCATCCATAACGAATCGTATCCCAAATCCCAATCTTTAAATGAAAATGCTTGCGAATCAACAAGTCATACGTACTCATGACAGAGACAGCGAGCATGGAGAAGCTGAGCAGAAGAAAAATCGTAAAGGGGTGCATGTGATGAAACTCATGGATCATTCTTCCCCAGTGGATCTCACGGAATTGTTTTTTTCCTTCGAAGTAAACAAAGGCGATAATAGCAACTGGCAGTAGAAAACGCAGCACTCTTGCACGGTATAGGATGGATACAAGCTTAATTAGATGCAGCCTGTAAGCTATTTCGCGAATCCATTTCATTAATATTCCCCTTATGTATGGTTTGTCCCTTACTATTCATTATTTTGCCATGTGGGACACATAAAGTATAGCCTACTCACTCATTAATGTTTCCTCAATTAGGAAATTAAACCGAAATGTGAACGAAGTGGAACATCTTTTTTAGGGGAAAAGAAAATGCCCAGCGCTCAGAGGCATTAAAGTTTTTAAACTTTAGCTTCCCTGAAGCTGGACATTAGGTTTAGGCTTGTACAATCGTTTATCCAGTTATAGATGAAGGCAATAATGAATAAACGTTTTTCAGCATAAGCATTTTAGGGCTCAGCTTGAATTTTGAACCAGAGAACATGCAGCGATCATAATTAAAACGCAGTGATGTTATATGAATCGTGCAGTCTATAAATGAGCAGCCAATATAATGAGAGCCGTCAAAGTATACATCCACGTTTTTAAATGTTTTGTTAATAATATAGTCCATGATTGAATCCTCCTTGTAATGTGAAACAAGCTATTTGATTATATGCAGTTAATTCTATTGTTTATAACCTCTTTTATATGAAATGAAACAAGAGAATTGAAGTTATAGACTAGATATAGGAGATTAACGAGCGCGGTCCAGTAATTTTACGTTGACAAAGCAATCTTACATCCTTATTATTAGTTTGAATTCAAACTAGTTTAGGCGGTGATCTGAATGGGAGAAGACAATCACATTACTCGTTTTCCTTGGGAGCAAGAGGACAGCAGTACATTGCTTATAAAGCTGGCATTTACGAATATTCGGCGTGAGATTGAAACTTCGCTTCGACCGCTCGGCCTCACTCCTCAGCAATCACAGTCTCTTCATTTGCTCACCATGAAACCAGGCGTGATGAATGCCGACTTGGAGAAGCTGCTATTTATAGACAAATCGAGTGTAACCAGCTTAATCAACGGGATGGTGAAGAGAGGCTGGGTAATAAGGCGTGCGCATGACTCGGATGCAAGAATGAAAAGAATTTATTTAACCGAGCAAGGGGTAGAAATGTCCTTGAAAGCTTCAAATGCTGTTGCACAAGCGAAAGAGAAATCGGACCATTTGCTAACCAAGGAAGAAGCGGCACATCTACATGTTTTACTTAGAAAAATTATTAAAGCGTATGAGTAAGCGATACGCTTGTTATATTCGAACATATAGTTTGAATTCAAACTAAATGTAGTCTAAAACAGGAAAGGACGTAACGGGATATGGAAGTTACAGATAAACAAAAAATTGGCGAGAAGCTGCTGCCTATATTAGCTTTTACATTAGTCTTCTCTATTATGAATGCTTCAATGTTTAATGTTGTTATGCCTGTCATCAGCAAGGAATTTGGCATTACCGCCTCACAGGTGAGCTGGCTGATTACGGGGTATATGATCGTTTTTGCAGTAGGCTCCGTTACATACGGAAAGCTCGCGGACAAATATCGGCTAAAGGATCTATTGACCTTCGGATTAATTATCTTTGCACTTGGATCGATCGTAGGTTTGCTCGCTTCTGAATATTGGATGATCGTGCTTGGGAGGGTGCTGCAAGCAAGCGGGGCAGCCGTTATCCCAGCTACAGCGATGATTGTCCCAGTACGTTATTTCTCTCCTGAGAAGCGTGGCAGGGCGTTAGGAACGGTTGCGGCGGGTCTTGCTCTTGGAACCGCACTCGCGCCCATTGTTGCCGGAATCGTTACAAGCTTCATCAACTGGAGATTTTTATTTTTAATATCAGTGATTCCGCTGATTGCACTTCCGTTCTTTAGAAAATATTTGGACAACGACAGAGGAAAAGCTCAAAAAATTGACTATTTGGGCGGCATTCTGCTTGGAGGCTCCGTCGCATTATTACTAATGTCCATTTCAGTTGGAAGTTGGTTTATTGCTCTAGGCGGTGCTGTAACACTCGTTTTATTTATTGTTCGCATTCGAACAGCGACTGAGCCGTTTATCCAGCCCAAGCTGTTCAGCAATAAGAAATATACGTTTAGCTTAATCATGACCTTTCTAGCTACATCGTTAAGCTTTAGCATGCCGTTTGTAACCCCACAGTTTTTGGCGGGACTTAATCAGTTGTCCCCTGCCATTATCGGCTTTGTCATGTTTCCCGCAGCTATTACCTCTGCTTTAATGGGGCGTCGCGGGGGCAGGCTTGCAGATGAGAAAGGCAACTCATTTTTAGTATACCTTGCGATTTCATTAAGCTTTACTTGTTTTATTTTGTTATCAGTGTTTGTTGGATTATCACCATATCTAATCGTGTTTTTGTTAATATTCGGAAATATAGGTCAAACCTTTATGCAAATTGCGATGTCCAACACAATATCAAGAACGCTTGCCAAGGAGCAAATAGGAGTAGGGATGGGACTCATGTCCTTGCTTAACTTTATCTCGGGAGCAATGACAACGAGCATTATCGGCAAGATGCTGGACTTAAAGCAAACAGCGGTCCATTTTAACCCATTTGCCATTCATAACGGGGCATACCTATATAGCAATATTTTCTTTTCCTTAGCTATCTTGGCTGCAATCATTGTAGGCTTGTATTATTTGTTATTTAGACCATCGCGTGATAAAGCAGCTTTGCAGACAAAGCTTGAGAAGACCAAATCATCTTCAACAACCGCTTAGAAGCCAATCGTAAAATAAACGAAGCTCTCTATATTCAATTAAATGCAGTTAGTGCTGCATTGTAGTTGATTTTGGGGGGCTGTTTGTTTTGAAACAGAGTGATTTCATAATAAGGATATAAAATATTTGAATTAGATGAATGATGCGAAAAATGATAAAATTTGACTCTACCTACAAGTGTAATAAACTGGAAAATATATTATTTAATTAGAAGGAGAGAGCGAGATGAGCAAACCTTTAGTCGTAATTGTCGGGGCTGGACCAGGTGTAAGTACGGGTGTTGCAAGGAAATTCGGTAACGAAGGATTTCGCGTTGTGCTTGCAGCGAGGAACGCCGATGCTCTGGAAACCTATACGAAGGAGCTTAATGATATCAAGATTGAAGCCTACAGCATTAAGGCTGATGCAGTGGATTCATCATCATTAACTTCTGCATTTGAACAAATTAAGCAGCTTTATGGTTCCCCTGATGTTCTAGTTTATAATGCGGCTGTCATATCTAAGGCTACACCAACAAAATTAACCGAAACGCAGCTGCTCGAGGAGTTTAAAGTAAATGTTGTTGGAGCGTTAACGAGCGCGAATCAAGTCATCCCTAATATGATTGAGCATAAGAAAGGGGCAATACTGTTTACTGGCGGCGGATTAGCGCTGGCACCTGCTGCTGAATTGTCGTCATTGTCGATCGGTAAAGCGGGCATTCGCTCTCTTGCTTTCTCACTCTCACAAGAACTACAACCGCATGGCATTTATGTCGGCACCGTAACAATTGCTGGTTTTGTTGCCAAAGGAAGCTTCTATGATCCAGATGAAATTGCGGATCAATTTTGGAATCTATACATCAATAGAAGTGAAGTCGAGTATTTATATAAGCAAGACTAATGGGGAAGAGTAGAAAAAGCATGCCTAAGCCTTATGGTTTTGGATGCTTTTTTATTGCTGCTTGACATCTCTAACTGTATGAAATAATATTACAGTATACGAAAAAGTTACAGTTAGTTAAATAAACAGAGGATAACGGGAGAGATGAAATAAATGAAATCAACTTATTTGCCATTGTTTGAACAAATGACCTTTAAAAACGGTATTGAATTAAAAAACCGGATTGTTATGGCGCCAATGACGAATTTCTCAGCAAACGAAGACGGAACGGTATCGGAGACGGAGCTCAGCTATTATAGCCGCAGATCAGGTGGAGTAGGCCTAGTCATTACAGCTTGTGTTTACGTTTCACCAAACGGAAAAGGATTTCACGGCGAATTTGCAAGCGACAGCGATGACATGATTCCGAGTCTACAGCGCTTGGCAGCAACGATTAAAGAAAAGGGCGCTAAAGCGGTGCTTCAAATTTTTCATGGCGGCAGAGAATGTCCAATTAACCTCGTGCCAAATGGTGATGTGGTAAGTGCGAGCGCTGTAGCTTCGGAGCAGAACGCTGGGGTTACACCTAGAGCATTATTAGATGAGGAAATTGAATCGATTATTCGCGACTTTGGAGAAACGACTAGAAGAGCGATTGAGGCGGGGTTCGATGGTGTTGAAATTCATGGTGCAAACGGTTATCTTGTCCAACAATTTTTCTCTCCGCATTCCAATGTACGTGATGACCGTTGGGGAGGCAATATAGAGAACAGATTGCGTTTCCCATTAGCCGTCGTTGATGAAGTGAAGCGAGTTGTTGCTGCCTATGCGAAAAAACCTTTTCTAGTCGGTTACCGCTTCTCCCCTGAGGAGGCGACTACGCCTGGTATTACCATGTCGGATACATTTAGGCTTCTAGATGAGCTAACCAATAAAGAACTTGATTATCTTCATGTATCGTTAATGGATTTCTGGTCATTGCCTAAACGAGGTGCTGAAGAAACGAAAACGCGTATGCAATGGATAAAAGATCGTGTAGGTCACTCCATACCGATTATTGGCGTGGGCTCCATTCATACCCCAGAAGATGCTGTAAAGGCATTGGATATCGGCATTCCACTTGTTGCGATTGGCCGTGAAATTATTGTTGAACCGGATTGGGTCGAGAAGGTGCAAGAAGGCCGCGAATCGGAAATAAAAACAACGCTCAGCAAGGATGATCAAGATCGATTGGTCGTTCCTACCCCGCTCTGGCAAGCAATTGTTCATACGCCAGGCTGGTTCCCGTTAGGCGATTAATATAGATGACAGGAAAACAGGTCAAGCATTTCTTGACCTGTTTTTTTTTGCGTCTTTAATCGATTTAATCTTTTTTTAGTGTATCCAGCACGACAATGAATTGGCAGTTGTTTTAGTACTAAAGTTATTGTATCATTGTCTAATAGGTAGGCAACCTAACTATTTCGCGAAGTAGTTTGGCGGCCAATAGGCCATAATAAATAAAAATGTTTAGGAGTGCAGAGCATATGGAGCAATTGAGTCAGAAGAAAAAGTTAACAATCATGATTGCACTGATGGCAGCTATGTTTTTCGCAGCTATCAATCAGACAATCGTAAGTACGGCTATGCCGCGCATTATTGCCATCTTGGGTGGCATCGAGTATTACACATGGGTTATTACCATCTATATGCTCACATCAACGATTGCTACTGTACTTGTAGGAAAGCTTTCGGATATTTACGGAAGGAAGCCGTTTTTGTTAGTCGGTATCGTGTTATTTATAATCGGAGCCTTCTTATGCGGCACTTCAACTACGGTATTCCAGCTTATCACTTATCGTGGTATTCAAGGTATAGGCGGCGGTATTCTTATGTCAGCAACCGTTACGGCGGTTGGTGATTTGTTCGCACCTAGAGAACGGGCGAAATGGACTGGATTAATGATGGCCATATTCGGCTTCTCAAGTGTAATTGGACCAACATTAGGCGGCTTTATGGTCGATCATATCGCTTGGAAGTGGATTTTCTGGATTTTCCTACCGCTTGGCATTATTGCATTTGGCATGATTTGGTCCATGTTTCCCAAAACAGCGCGTAAAACAACGGAATCCATTGACTATTGGGGTTCATTATTGCTTTCACTGATGCTTATTGCACTGCTGCTCGGCTTCTCATGGGCAGGTACAAAATATGACTGGGGCTCGCCACAAATTATTGGCATGTTCGCCTCTGCAGCAGTGTTGTTAGTTCTATTGATTCTTGTAGAACGTCAAGCCAAAAGCCCTGTATTGCCTTTGTCGATGTTTAAAAACAGCATTGTAACGATCTCCAACTCCGTCGGTTTCCTTATGAATGCCGGCATGATGGGCGCGATGATGTACCTGCCATTCTTCGTGCAGGGCGTGCTTGGTATTTCACCAACGAACTCGGGCTTTGTAAATATGCCGATGTCGATCGCCATGATTTTCCTAAGTGCAATGTCTGGTCGTTGGATTTCCAAATCAGGGAAATACAAACGATTCGCCCTTATCGGTATGCCATTCATGGTCGCGGGAATGCTTATGATGGCATTCATGACTAACGTTGGCGTTGCGGTTGCTGCAATGATCGTATTTGGTATTGGACTTGGTATCTCGATGCCAGTATTTACACTTACCGTTCAAAATGCAGTAGAGCCTTCACAGCTTGGTGTTGCTACAGCTACAGCTACGTTGTTCCGTAACCTGGGCGGTACGATTGGTATTGCAGTTATGGGTACGGTTATGAACTCCACTTTGACCAGTAAGCTGAAGGATGCTGTCGCAGCAGGTCAAGGACCTGATTTAAGTCAAGTAGATGCGGCTACAGCTGAGAAACTGTCTAGTTTCCTTAACCCGCAAATGCTGCTCGATCAACCGAAGCTTAAAGAGCTTCATGCGACGCTGCCGGAACAAATTCAGCCTTTGTTTACACACATCATCGAGATGGTTCGCTCGGTACTGAGCGACTCCTTGACGGTTGTATTCTTGTTCGGTATGTCCTTGCTGATCGTCGCATTTGTACTCGTGTTCTTCTTGAAAGAAATTCCGCTTCGCTCTTCTGACAAGAAAGAAGCAGTTAACGTAGAGCCATCTGAAAAGTTGAAAAAAGAGCCTGCTCTTAATAATTAATAAGAGCGGCTCCTATAGGAGGGATTTCGCTTCCTGCAGCTTGCAGGAAGCGAAATCCCTTTGTTTATTAAAAGTCTTCATTCGTTTTGGCTGAGTCCAAATAGTCGAATACTTGGTTTAACATGACGACAAGCTGATCACTTTGCTCCTTGCCTAAATGATCAATCATGCCTTTGAACATGGAGATAAAACGGTCTATTGCTTTTTGAGCAATTTCTTCGCCAGAGTCCGTTAATGTTATTTCGGTAATTCTTCGATCTGTGTTATCGGATGTACGAACCACATGGCCAGATGCAATTAAGCTATTAATCATCTGTGTAACGGTTGGAGAGGTGACTTGCAGCAACTTACTGATTTCTGTAACCGTCGTCCCTGTTGAACCTTTATCATTGCTTTTTTTCACACAAACGAGCATACGAACTTCGCTCGCTTTAAGACCGCCCCACATCGTTTTTTTCCGCCAGTCGGCTTTAGCGAACTTTTGGAAAACATCGATTAAGTCTGTTACATTCTCATATTTATCTGCGGACATTGGATTCACCTCGGTGAACTTATTTTATAAAGTAATTAGGTTACCTAAGTAATTATAGTTATTATGATGACAGGAAGTCAACAAAACAACAGAAATGAGGTGGAACATGAACAACTATGAGGAATGGAAAGAACTGTTTCCGCAATTAAAGGTTGTTTACAAAAAATTAAAAACCGAATGGTATAAAGGAATAGATTGCAGCTTCTCCATTAATCAAACAAGAATGCTTCAACATTTGGATAAACAAAGTCCCATGAAGTCGACGGATCTAGCTGAATTACTTTTGGTTACCGCGGGCGGGGTTACGCTCATCGGGGACAAGCTCGTGGAAAGAGGGCTTATTCGCAGAAATCGCAGCGAGGATGATAGACGAGTCGTTTATCTGGAAATTACAGATGAGGGAAAACAATTTGTGAAGGCTTTTAATGAAAATGATGATGCTATTATCCGATATATGAGTGAGAGGATCTCGCAAGAGGATTTGGAGCATTTGAGACGAATATTTACATCGCTTGATGATTAGCGGGATCTAATCGAAACATTTCAGCAGCAAGAATTGGAAGGGGAATACGGAAGTATGGTTATGGATCAAATGCAAAAAATGAAAGACATGAAGCAGCAAATCACTCGTTTTCTAATGATGTACAAATTTGCAATTCAAGAGCTTGAGACAAAAGTCGAAATATTAAAGGAAGAATTTCATTTATTGCATGAATACAATCCGATTGAGCATACAAGCTCGCGCCTAAAGTCGCCTAAGAGCATTGTTGAAAAGCTATATCGGAAGCAAAGCGAGCTTTCTTTTAACGGCATTCGGAATCACATTAAAGATATAGCAGGCCTGCGAATAACCTGCTCTTTTATTTCTGATATTTACCGGATTAGCGACATGTTAAGCAATCAGAGTGATTTGACCTTATTGGAGGTTAAAGACTATATAAAAAATCCGAAGCCAAACGGCTACCAAAGCTTGCATTTGCTCATTGAGGTGCCGGTGTTCATATCGGATCGAGTGGAAAATGTGTGTGTAGAAGTTCAAATTCGAACGATAGCGATGGATTTCTGGGCGAGCCTGGAGCACAAAATCTATTATAAATATAAACAGGCAATACCTCCTCGCTTACTGAATGAACTAAAAGAAGCAGCAGATTCCGCATCCGCGCTGGATCAGAAGATGGAGCGGCTGCATAATGAGATCGCAGCCATTAAAGAAGAGCGTGAGGATGATCTGGGCGATGAGATGCTTCGGCTGATTATGAACAATCAAAGCGGCTCTATTCCAAACATGCTGTTAGAGCTTTTTGAGGATGGAACCAAAAAATAATAGTCGTGAACCATGCATCAGCAACATAAAGTGAGAGTAGTGCCAAAAAGTGCTGCCAAACGAGTGTTGTTGAAAGGTGGTCATGCGGCGATGGTTATTTCAAGCTTTCAAGCTTTTATTCAGGTGTTTGGCTTATCAATCTCCATGAGCTTAGTAGGCGGCCTCATCGGACATTTTGTGAAAAATGGGATTATCGAAATGCCGAAACTCGTCATAGAATATGATGAAGAAGGATTATCCCTTTCTTCAAATTGGTTAGTAAAGTGGATTCAGCGCTGTTATTACTTTGCTATTTTTGTCATCGGCTTCAGAGATCACAGCAATGCGAAAAAAAAGATTTTTTTTGATCTCGGCTTTCTCGGCGATTTGCTGATCGCAATCGGAACGGGCATATTAGCAAAAACAGCGCTGGCTATGGCAAATACATCGGACAACTTTGCAGTCGTGAGCAGTTCATTGCTGGCAGGCTACGCAGGCTTATCTTACCTGAAGAGCAAGCAGAACAAAGAGTTTGCTGATTTATTTCCTGAAGAAATAGATGATTCAAATCCGCAAACGCCACCGAAATAACATGCAAGTTTACTTAAGTTTTGCGTATAATGACCATAGCTGATAAACCTTTTGCTTAAATATAAGAAAGTATATCATTTTCTCATACTTATCTTATATTTCACCGTCAAAGCTACTTCAGCGTCTAAAGGACGCCGAAGGCGTTTTAGCTTGACTAATCGATTTTTCACAAAAATATCGAAGGAGGGTGGAGCGTGTGGGGAAAATAACGGTCAAAGTGACAACTGAGGAAATGCATGAGCTTAAGAAACTAGCCGAGATAGTCAAAAATCCTCAGCTTCCCATGTCTGACCGTCGCATTGCTAAAACGCAATATGAGTCCATTATCAACTTCGCAAAAAATAGTAACCGCGGCATTATTTCATCTGTATAATTAGAATGGGTTGAAGCCGCTCCGGGATGGAGCGGCTTCTTTTTTTATGTGATTTGCGCGAACCATACACGAACAGCTGCAAAAATCTTCAGTTGTCCAGGCTCGATTGGTGTGACCATAACATCGGATTGGAAGGTTCTCTGGATAGGGAAGGGTTCAGATGAGCTGGAGACTTCCTGAACTTTGCTGGGAACTGCAGAAATGGATGTTCCTAATGCATTTGCGATAGCAGCAGCTTTCAGACGGGCGTTCTGGACAGCAAGCGACAAGGCCTCATTTTCCAACTGTTTTCTATCGGAAACCGAGAACTGAATGGAAGTGACTGTATTGGCACCGTGAGAAACGGCGGTATCTACTACAGTTCCAGTGAGTGCAATTTGATCGATGGTGATTTGCAGGAGATGAGTTACTTTGTAGCCTTGAAAGACTTGCTTCCCGTCCGGGAATTCATACATCATTTCGATTCGATAATCATTCGTTTGGATATGTTCGCGCGGAATGCTTAGATCGAGAAGGGATTGTATGATATCTGCTGTAATTTGTGCATTTTCAGCTTGTATCGCTTGCAGCTCCTTGCCTTCGGTAACAGCACCAAGGATGACCAAAGCTGTATCTGGAGCAGCTGTAACGATCCCTTCGCCCAAAACTTCAATCGTGGACACGCTTTTGCAGGGAATGGGAATAGCGGTATAGTAGATTTGATTGCCGTACATTGCAGGCTCCTTCCTTCTTACAGGTTATAGATTAATGTATGGAAGGATACCCGCCGAAATGATTGCTTCTTATTTCTGTTTGCGGATGAAAGCTTAGAAAAGAATACAAAAATGGCGGGCAAGAGTAATCTTGCACCGCCATTTTTTGTAATGAGCTTAAGGCAGCTCTATTGTAACTTCACGCTTGCTTGCAGCTGAACGGAGCACACCGTCGATAATCGCTTGGTTGTACAAAATTTCTGCTCCAGGAATAGGAGCTGGACGATTTTCTGCGATCGCTGCAACAAAGTCTCTTACTTTCTCATCAAACAAATTTAGCCCATGTTGGATAACAGGAATAGTCGAATGGATATGCTGATCAACGACATCATGATAAAGCGTCATGCTGCCTACGCTACCATCCCAAACACCGCTCCAAGGGCCAGTGCCTGCTGGAGTGACTTTAAGACCGCCGTCAGTTCCAAGGAACATTGTTGCACCTAATGAATCCATGTGCATAGCCCAGCTGATTTTGTAATTGAGAACAATGTCGCCCTCAAGACGGATCATCGCCACGCCAAAATCCTCAACTTCAAAGTTGGCCGCTTCACGATGGTATTTCGGGTTTGTTCCAAAATGATTTGATGTATAAGCCGATACAGTAAGCGGCTTAGGATAGCCGAGCGCATTAAGCGCCATATCAAGCGAATAGCAGCCGATATCAGCCATTGCGCCAGCACCTGCAAGCTCTTTGGAAATAAAAGTGCCGCCAGGCATACCGCGCCGTCTTCCGCCGCCTGTTTCAACAAAGTAAACGTTACCAAGTTTTCCCGATTGAACAATTTCTTGAATCAACGACATATTGGGATCGTATCTCGGCTGGAAGCCTACCGTCAAAATTTTCCCACTGCGTTCAGCGGCTTCGACCATATCGATGGACTGCTGGAGTGTGACAGACATCGGCTTCTCTACGAGCACGTGCTTGCCTGCATTCAAAGCGTTTATTGAAGTTTCAGAATGTGCAAAGTTTGGTGTGCAAATGCTGACGCCGTCTAGGTCAAGCTCCAATAATTTCTTATGATCATCAAAAGCAACGGCGTTTACAAGTTCCTCTTGATCAATAAAAGCTTGTGCTTTTCCTGCTATGCTGTCTGCCACTGCCACGATCTCCACGTGAAGAGGCATTTTTTTATAAGCTGAAGCATGCGCTCTTGCAATGCCGCCGCTTCCAATAATTCCGATTCGGATCGTTCTAGTCATTTCAATATCCCTCATTTCATTGTAGTGATTCTACTTTAGCACAGCTGTATTAGGCATGAAATGGTGAGAAAAGGACATGGCATCTACAAAATCATGACATCTGTTTGGATGATGCCTGCTTCATTTTGTACAAAAAAATGATCACATTTGTCCATTGCCTCCCCTTACCCTTTTGTTCTACGATAGATTAGCTGCAAATGATAATGGTTATCATTGATTGTGTGATAAAAATAGATTAGGAAGGAAGCTGGATATGCTACGTCGTTTTTTTGCTTATTACAAGCCCTACAAGAAGCTGTTTATTTTAGATTTTTCATGTGCCATTTTGGCTGCATTGCTTGAGCTTGCTTTTCCACTTGCCGTCAACCGGGTTGTGGATGATCTACTGCCGAGCGGCAACTGGAAATGGATTTTGTATGCTTGTATCGGACTTTTAGCTATTTATGTGTTCAGCTCTGCTCTGCATTATGTCGTTACCTATTGGGGGCACAAGCTCGGAATTAACATCGAGTCCGATATGCGCAAGCAGCTGTTTGACCGTGTACAGAAGCTGAGCTTCCGTTTCTTCGACAATAACAAGACAGGACATCTGGTATCCCGGATGACAAATGACTTGATGGATATTGGAGAGATCGCCCATCATGGGCCGGAGGATTTGTTTATTGCTTTAATGACGCTGACTGGTGCATTCGGTATTATGCTGAGCATTAACTATCAGCTTGCGTTAATGACCTTTATTATTATTCCGCTTATGATTTATTTGTCGCTGTACTTCAGCCGTAAAATGTCAGCAGCCTTTAATCGGATGTTTTCTGATATCGCTGACTACAATGCACGCGTTGAAAATAACGTGAGCGGCATTCGTGTCGTTCAAGCGTTTGCGAACGAAAAGCATGAAATGGCGCGTTTTGCTGAAAATAACGGTCGTTTCCGTTTGACGAAGCTCATTGCATATCGCGTGATGGCATGGAACTCGTCAATCAGCTTTATTCTAATGAAGCTCATTTCTTTGTTTGTACTCGTGTGCGGAACTTGGTTCGTTATTCAAGGCGATATGAGCTATGGTGAGTTTATCGCATTTGTTATGCTCTCGAACGTATTTTTAGGTCCGATTAAACAGATTAACTCTGTCATTGAGACGTATCCAAAAGGAATAGCCGGATTCAAACGTTATTTGGAATTGCTCGAAACGGAACCTGATATTGCCGATGCGCCGAATGCACAAGTGGTAAGCCATCTCAAGGGTGATATTCGGTTTAACAAAGTGACGTTTGGTTATGAGAATAAAGACAAGGTGCTGCAAGGTCTCAGCCTATCGATCCGCGCAGGTGAGACGGTAGCTCTAGTAGGTCCATCGGGAGCAGGGAAAACAACGTTATGCAGCTTGCTTCCGCGTTTCTACGATGTCGAAGAAGGCTCGATTACGATCGACAACATTGATTTGCGGGATATGACGCTTGAATCACTGCGCTCCAACATTGGGATTGTGCAGCAGGATGTGTTCCTCTTTGATGGATCGATTCGAGAAAATATTGCTTACGGCAAGCTCGGAGCATCGGAGGAAGAAATTATGCAAGCCGCTCGTCAGGCGCAGCTGGAGGAGCTCATCTTGTCGCAGCCTGAGGGATTGAATACAATGATCGGCGAGAGAGGGGTTAAGCTGTCGGGAGGACAGAAGCAGAGGCTCTCCATTGCACGAATGTTTCTGAAGAACCCGCCGATCCTTATTTTGGATGAGGCGACATCCGCGCTGGATACCGAGACGGAAGCGGCGATTCAGCTAGCGCTTGCTGAGCTGTCCCGCGGCAGAACGACGCTTGTTATCGCTCATCGTCTTGCTACGATCAAAAATGCTGACCGCATCGTAGTTGTAGCTGAGCAAGGGATTGCCGAGCAAGGCAATCATGATGAATTGCTCGACGCGCGTGGTGCTTACAGCAGGCTTCACCAGGCTCAATTCGGCGCATAAGGGGGAGTTATGAGGTTTGGTTCAGCAGCTCGGGGAGAAGCAATAGCAGCTTATCCCTTGCTGAAGCATCCTCCTGATTCCAGTCGCGTTCGTCGAGCACGTAACTGAAGCCATTTTTGACAGCAGGAAGGTTTCTCCAGATTGGGCTATTCACTAATTTCTCCATGGCTGCTTTGGACTCCTCATTTTCGGGCAGCATCATGAATACGCGGTCGCCTGCGTATTGTTGGATCGTTTTTTCTGTAATTTCCTTATAGGGTCTGCCAGACTTCAGAATGTCTTGAACTTTCCCTGTAGGCCGGAAACCGTCTGGATGGTACAGTATAGAGGATAAACCGATATTGCCCATTACAAATAAACGTTTTCCCCGGTGATAGATAAAGACAGAAGCTGTTTCGTTAGGCCGAATGCACGCCTGAAGCTGCTGCCACATCAATAACGTACTGCTATTATAATGAAGAAGCCATTGCTGGGCTTCTTTTTTTTTGCCAAGCCACTCTCCAAGCATGAGCAGTCTCTCATCAAGTGACCCGCGTGAATTATAGGTAAGCGTAGGGGCAAGCTCTGACATTTGTGCGTACAGGCTTTCATCAGAATGGTCGAATATAATTAAGTCAGGCGCTAGTGCAGAAGCCTGTTCCGAATGAAAAGGCTCGCCTTTGCTAATCATATGGCTTCCTACAAGCTGTATGCCAAGCGTATTCATATCTCCGATGCTTTCTCCACAATAAAAGATGCGATTGGGCTGAGCGGGAATGCTGACCTCGTGACCATCCCAATCCTTAACGAGTATATTTTGGCGCATCGAAAGGGCATATTGCCTTGGAGAAAAGCCGGTTATAAGACGGAAGCGGCGGCTGAAATAATACTCATCAGTAAAGCCGACACGATCTGCGATATCGCGCAAAGTATTGTCGGTATGGATTAGCCAATCCTTGGACCGACTGATACGAAGCTCATTCAAATAATCAAGTGGTTTCTTGCCAGTCAGCTCCTTGAATATTGAAGTGAACTGCCAAGCAGGTACGTTGGCCATATCGACGAGCTGCTTGACCGTTATTCGGTTCTGAAAATGATTTTGCATATATTGAATGGTTTGTTCAACCGTTTGCGTGGAGCTGCTCATCGAGTCGAATTGCAGATTATGTTCAAGAACAAATCCGATAAGCTTCTGAAAATGCGTTTGCTGACGATGCGCTTCAATGTTATCGCAGTCCGTAATTCCGGTATAAAGCTGGCTCAGCAAATCCATCCATTGTGCGAGCGGATAAACGCGCAGCTCCTGACGGTTCGGAAATAGCTGCTCCGTATAAAGCACAGGACCTTGGTTCAGCAAATGAAGGATTTGGAAAGAGATGAGGTAATATTCCAATTTGCCGTCGCCTATATTTTCAAATTGATATGCGGTGTTCGGGGATAGAAGGAAAGAACTGTATGACGAGAAAAGGGAACTTTCATTACCCATAAACAGTCTGCCTCTGCCGCTCCTCGATATAAGCATCGTATAGCAGGAAGTCACTTTCTCCGCTAATACTTCGCCCTCTGTATGGCTGTACAGCTTCATATCTACAAAATGGAAGCTTAAGGAGCGCAGAGGTAAAGTCGGATGCGTTAAGTTAGACATGGCTGTAGCCTCATTTCAGTATTGAGAATCGTTATCAATTAATCCCATTATAAACAAATAGAAGAAGCTTATCAACCGTAGTTGAAGAGCTTCTTCTATTTCAACTGACGTTAAGCAGCATTTATTTTTTAATAAGTGCTTTTGGGAGCTCTTCTAACAACCATTCTCTAGAAAGTGCGTCGCTGGAAGCTTTGAGCAAATCAAAATTGTACACTTGTCCATTTTTCACGGCAGGGAGCTTGAGCCATAAATCGCTTTTCATAAGCTCGTTCGTTGATTGCTGCGCCTCAGGAGCGACTGGATTCAGAATGAAGATGCGGTCAGCCGCATATTCTGGCAGCAGCTCAGAAGATATTTCTGCGAAACCTTGTTCTTTATCAATAAGATCCTGGATGATTGGCGTTGGCTTTAAACCGCCTTTCTCGTATAAGAATTGCGGCAGCCCAGTACCAGCCATAATAAAGAGGCGGTTGCCAGGGTACATTGTAAATACGGCTGCCGTTTCACTTTCTTTAATACCGTTATCGTGAATTTGTTTCCACATATCTGCGGTTTTGACCGCGTGCTCTGCAAGCCAATCCTCAGCTTCTTGCTTCTTATTTAACAAATCCCCTAGCGTACGCATTCTGTTCTCCAGCGTGGCGAAGGAGTTGAACGTTACCGTTGGAGCAACCTTTGAAATAACCTCATACTGCTGCTCGTCCGAATTCGAGAAAATAATAAGATCAGGCTGCAGTGTTAATGATTTCTCGACGCTTAGCGGAAAACCTACGTCCTCGACACCAGTCAGCTGCTGCTCAAAAACCGTCCCTTTAATCATATCCTGTATGACGCCGATCGGCTTAACGCCTAGCGCAAGCAAATCACCTGTAGTTTCACCGTGAAAGATAACACGCTGCGGAGTAACAGGCACTTCTACCTCATGCTTCGACCAGTCGGTGAAGGAGCGGGTGGTATCGGCTGCTTGTTCCGTTGCTGCAGGTGCTTTTGTTACTTCTGCAGCTGGACTCGCTGTATTGCCCGAATTTGCTGAATTGCTGCCACAGGCTAGCAATAGGGTTCCCATTAGTGCGAATGTAGCCAAAAGAGCGGCTGATTTTGTTCCTTGATACATTTTAATTCTCCCCCAATAGATGTTATGAGATAATGATAATCATTATCGATATGTATTATCGTAATAGATACACGAGTTGTACTCAATGGACAAAGCAAAGAAGTGTTTTTTAGTTTGTCCAAACATGAAGAAAAGTTAAAAGCCGAACACCACTGTAGGTATTCGGCTTTCATTATATAGAGCTCTTTTTTTATAATATTTTGGACAATTTCCGATATTCTCGCGGAGATATTCCTTCATGACGGCGGAATATCCGGCTGAAGTAGTGGATATCGGAATAGCCGACGATGCTGCCGACGTTTTCGATTGAAAGCTCGGATTCCCGAAGAAGCCTTCTAGCTTCACGGTGACGTATCGATTGAACATATTCGCTAGGAGGCATGCCGGCAATTTGCTTAAACAGCTTCGCGGTATGGTCGATGCTCAAATTCAGCTTTGCTGCGATCGTTGTGTTTGTCCAATTGGCAGCAGGTGATGCCTCTATTTCCTCCATTAACTCGGCAATCCTGCCGCCGTGAAGTGAGGATTGTCCAGCGGATCGAGATGAGGGCAAACGCAGCAAATGGGCCAATATATGTAGCATTAGACCTTTGCAAACCAGCTCATACCCAATAGGACGCATTGTGAATTCATGAACAAGCTGCTCCATTAATTGTACACATACAAGAGGCGGCTTATAGACTGGATGGTCAGATAAGGGAGCTAACCCTTCTACATAAGGCTCATAAATGAATTTATGCGGCAAAACAGCAGCTTCGTTCACAACCATGTCAGCCTCTGTCTGAATATCGAGCTCATCAAAAAAATCAAAATGAATGCCGAGAAATCGAGCGTTTGGGCTGGAAACGACTTCATTTTGGTGATAGACGCCAGAGGGCAAAAAGATAAGCTGACCAGCTTCAATCTTATAGCGCTGCCCATGCATGGTCGTCGCTGCTTCGCCATGGTACACGTACAGGAGCTCGTAATCATACAATCTACGTCTTGGCAGAGCACCCGTTGGCAAGCGCTGGAACTGCGCGTAGTGGACGCTGGGCGACCACTCACGAAATGGAGTTGAACGAATGCGTGGAAAGGGAGATTCAGACTTTTCCAAGCGGTAGGCTCCTTTCATTAAGAAAATAAAAAAGAGAACGGAATTGTCCAAAAAATCGCTATTCTAGCTAAATAAATTTTAAGAATAATCGTTTATTATAAACGTATTATCACATGTTGTTGCAGCATATTCAATATAACGTATTTATCTAAAAAGGAGTTTGAACAAATGGAGGTTCCTGCGTTTCAAGAGAGTAAAACCTATCTTTGCAGGCAAGTGCCGATCAGCATCGAAGACGCCGGTTTTGGCGCTATCCATTGGGATAGCTTCGATGCGATTGAACTGGTTGATACGGTCACTGCCATGCAGCCTAAGGAGCGTACGGAAGTAAGAGCGTGCTGGAGCCAGAACTATTTGCATATTCGCTATTTATGCAAGGATTCACATGTTGTATCTGATTTCACCATACGCGATGAGCCGCTTTATGAGCAGGATGTCGTTGAGCTGTTTATCGATGAGGATGGAACTGGGCATCGTTATCTAGAGCTAGAAGTTAGTCCGAACAATGTTGTTTTTGATGCTCTGATTGCGAATGATGGTGAAGCTGAGATCACTTCGACGGACTTAGCATGGAGGTTTGAGGGTATCCAGACGACTGTTGAAACGAGTGGCGATGCTGAACGGATTTATTTTGTGCATATTCCGGTTGAGAATTTCAAGAAGCCTCTCGAGCAAGGATTAAGCTGGAGAGTGAATTTTTACCGAATTGATGAGGATAAACACGGCAACCGTGAATTCCAGGCTTGGCAGGCTACCAAAGCGATAAACTTTCATCTTCCCCGTAAATTTGGCAGGCTGTTATTTATTTAAAACATAAATGTAGGAGGGTTTAACATGAAAAAAGGGATTAATATTTGGTCTTTCAAAGGTGATTCAACCATTGCAGAAAACATTCGTACAGCAAAAAAAGCAGGTTTTGACGGAATTGAGCTGTCATTGAACGAGACGGGTGAGCTTAGCCTAGCAGCTTCCGACAAAGAGATTCAAGAAATCAAAAACGAACTGCAGCAAAATGAACTGGAAATTGCAGGTTTAGCAACAGGCTTGTACTGGTCCTATCCAATGACGAGTGAAAACGCGGCTACACGCGAGAAAGCAATCGATGTGTGCAAGAAACAGCTGGAGCTTGCAGCGGCTCTTGGCGTGGATACCATTTTGGTCATTCCAGGCGCTGTAGGCGTTGACTTTATACCAGGAAGTGAAGTTGCTGACTACGAATATGCATATGACCGGGCGCTGGAAGCGATCGGGAAGCTTGTTCCGTTTGCTGAGAGCGCGGGGGTCTCGATTGGCATTGAGAATGTTTGGAACAAGTTCTTATTATCGCCCCTTGAGATGCGTTCCTTCATTGATGCGCATAACTCGAGTTTTGTAGGTTCGTATTTCGACGTCGGCAATGCGCTTCATAATGGTTATCCTGAGCAATGGATTCGAATTTTGGGTCATCGCATCAAGAAAGTGCACTTCAAGGATTACCGCCGTCAAGCAGGCGGATTGCATGGTTTTGTTGATCTATTAGCAGGTGATGTTGATTACCCAGCTGTCATGCAGGCGCTTCATGCAATTGGCTATGACAATTATGTAACTGGAGAAATGATTCCGCCATACAATCATCATTCCGAACAAATCATTTTCAACACTTCAAAAGCGATGGATGCCATATTAGGACGTTAGAATTCATCTACTCAAAAACTATTAGGAGGTTTTTAATATGTTAAAGGTTGGTTTAATCGGTTTTGGATTTATGGGTCGGATGCACTTTGACAATTATGTCCGTCTTGCTAAGGAAGGAGCTCCTGTGCAGCTCGTAGCGATTTGCGATTTGCTGATCGAGGAGTTGAAGGAAGGAAAAGCGTCAGGAAACATCGCGACAGAGCAGGACGTCTACGATCTTGCGCCTTACCGTTTGTACGATAATATTGCTGCAATGCTAGAGAACGAGGAACTAGATATCGTCGATATTACGCTGCCTACTAATCTGCATGCTGATTTAACCTGCTCGATGCTTGAGAGAGGGTTGCATGTATTATGCGAGAAACCTGTGGCAGGAAGCTCAGAGGATGGCTGGCGCATGGCACATGCAGCAGAGCGCACAGGAAAAACGTTGATGATCGGCCAATGTCTGCGCTTCTGGCCAGCTTATGAATACTTAAAGGCTTGCGTAGAGGATGGCCGTTATGGAGCTGTTACGGGCGGTTATTTCTTCAGAGGTTCTGCCGCGCCAAAGGGTTGGTTTCTGGATGGCAGCAAAAGCGGAGGCTGTTTACTGGACATGCACATTCATGATGCAGACATGGTTCACTGGTTATTCGGCAAGCCAGAGAAGGTATCAACGATTGCACGCAATGTCATTCCAGGCAGCGGCTATGATGTCGTGTCTACTCATTATATTTATCCAGATGGCAAGGTGCTGAATGCTCAGGCAGATTGGACGCTGGAAGGCGACTTTGGCTTCGCTATGACGTATCGCGTTAATTTTGAAGGCGGAAATCTCATTTTTGAAAATGGGCAAGTGAAAGTTAATCCAAATGATGCGCCAGGCTTTATTGCTGAATTGTCTGAGGATATGGGTTATTATCGTGAAATCAAATATTTTATTGAATCCATTCATGCGGGGCAGCCAGTTTCGATTTGTGCACCTGAGAGCGCGGTAGGCACGCTTGAAATTATTGAAGCAGAGCTGCGCTCTGCAAATGAAGGCGGAACGCTAGTATCTTTGTAAAAGCCTAGCATTCACTTAGTAGCCGGATAAGCTCGTTATAATGAACAGACAAAAGCAAGACAGCAGCCGCCTTGTTTAGAGGAGGAATGGCTGTCTTGCTTGTTTATTAAGAAGGAGTTTATTGGGCAAGCCGTTCATCACTGCGTTCCGCGGCAGGGAGCGGAGTACGCTTGACTTTGACTTCCTGAAACATAATTTTGTTAGATAGAATGTATTCCGGCGTTTTGCGGTGGGAATGAGATTCACGGAACGCCTCGCTTTTTGTCCAGTTGTTAAAATCATCTCTCGATTGCCACCTTGTAACGATGGAAACCTCGTCATAGTCCTTTAGGTTTTGCGTGAGAAGCACCTCAAGCCCAAGAAACCCTTCCATTTCCTCGACTTTGCCTACCCGATCAAAACGTTCAACAAGCTTTTCTCCTTCGCCCTTCGTAAATTGCGATACATTCGTCACAATGATCATCGTTTCTTCCTCCTCATTGGTTTTGGGTATAGGAATGATAATGGGATAACGTTCAGCAAAGCTGATTCTCGCATCCAAATCAAATACGGAGCGCATGAAACGAGGCGTAATGATAGTTCGTGGTTCTCCAGCGTCAGCAAGCTCCCCTTCTTTCATGGCAATCATATAATGGCAATAAGCGGCTGCCTGCTGCAGATCGTGCAGAACCATAACGATCGTCGTTCCATATTCCCGATTTATTTTGGCGAGTGTCTCCAGCACCTCGAGCTGATGACACATGTCCAGATAGGTAGTTGGCTCATCAAGTAAAAGAATTTCGGTCTGCTGCGCTAAAGTCATGGCGATTCGCGCCTTCTGCTGCTCGCCTCCGGAGAGGGTGTGAAACATTCGGTCTTCGTGCCTCCGAATGCGCATTGCCCGCAATGCCCAGTCAATGATACGTTCATCCTCCGTAGTTAGCCGCTGACGGAAGCTTTTTTGGTAGGGAGCACGCCCATAAGCGACCAGCTCGCGAACGGTCAGTGAAGGAAGCATATCTTTGGCTTGCGTCAGCATGGAAAGACTTTTGGCATATTCGGATCTTTTATAATCGCTCGTACTCTTCTCATTAATGAGAATGCTGCCGCTATCTGGAGTCAGCAGACCCGAGATTAATCTAAGCATCGTTGATTTGCCTGAGCCGTTTGGCCCGACTATCGCAGTTATTTTACCTTTAGGGATAACCATATTAACATCGGACAGCTTGAACATACCTGCTTCAAGCGTTAACGAATGGGTTTGAATCGCCTTCATCGACAGTTACTCCTCCTCAGCAAATACAAAAAGAACGGTGCGCCGATGCAAGCTAATAAGATGCCAACCGGCAGCTCAACAGGGTTGAATAAGGAACGAGCCGCGGCATCGGCAATGACGACCAGAGCAGCACCGTTTATTATAGATACTGGCAGCAAATAACGGTAATCGTCTCCAATTAAAAGGCGGACCATATGGGGCACAACCAGCCCAACGAAGCCGACAAGGCCTGCGGCGCTTACTGCAATTCCTGCAAGCAGAGCAGATAAGAGAATAAGCAGAAGCCGCTGCAACTCCACTTTTTGTCCCAGCAAGCGAGCAGAATCGTCGCTGAGCAGCAGCAGATTGGCTGATTTGATCGCTGGTATCGTAAGAAGGAGGCCAACGAGCGCGTAAGGCAGCATAAAGCTGAAATGATGCCAGCTTCGTCCATTTAATCCGCCGGAAAGCCAAGGAAGCACAGCTTGAACACGGTCGCTGTAAACGACCATCACGCCATTCATAATGGCCCCCACGAGGGCGTTTACTGCAACACCGGCTAATACGATCTTTATAGGTGATGCACCTTTATCCCATGAAAGAAAATAAATAATTAGACTTGCAGAGAGGGCGCCAACAAAAGCAGCAGCTGGCAATAAAAAGCTGAATTGCGGCAGCATCACCATCGTGATGACAGCAGCGAGACCGCCGCCTGCCGAAACGCCAATAATGCCGGGATCGGCAAGCGGATTGCGCATGACACTTTGCAGAATTGCTCCTGATGCAGCAAGGCATGCGCCTGTCAACAAACCAATTAATACTCTAGGGAGCCTAAGATCAAGCAATATTACGGAGTGAGCTGATGAATCGCCTGTGATAAGAATGCTCCATATCTCGTGCAGTGGAATCGTGATTGATCCAGATATTAACCCGATAAGAACGCTTAAAAGCAGAAATATGGGTGTGATGATGAAGGCCAGCTTACGTCTTTTTGTACGTGTTTCTTTATTCATAATCCTTATTTAGCATCCTTTCAGTTAGGCACTTCTTTCAGCAAGCGGTCCATAAGCTCAAGTGCTTCGATCACACGAGTTCCAGGGTTAGTACCGAACAGGTCCTGCGGCAGCACTTCAATACGCTGCTGCTTGACGGCGGATATGCTGCTCCATGCAGAATTAGTCTCCATTTCACGAATGAAGCTGTTCTTGATTTCCTCCGGATTGCCATGCGTCATGAAAAAAATGATGTCGGGGTCTGCTTCAACAACACGTTCTGCGTTTAGCTGCGCGTATTGCGGGAAGCTTTGCAGCCTCGGATAATCCGAAGCGATATTTACTCCGCCAGCGGTTTCGAGTATGTTGCCGCTCAAGGAATTAGGGAGTGCTGCCATGAATGTACCTGGTGCTCCATATACAAGCAGCGCTCGCGGCTTGTTGGCTTCATCGGTAGGTTTATAAACAGCAATCTTATCAACAATGTTGGCGATAATTGCTTGTGCCTGCTCTTCTTTGTGAAGAAGCTGGCCTATCAGCTCAATCTGGCGTTTAATGTCTTCGATGGAGTTGGCACCCGTCAACAGGAGCTGTACACCGATTCCTTGAAGAACGGGAATATCCTTTTCATTCAATGGATAATTGCCAAGCACGACATCAGGGCGAAGCAATGCTATTTTTTCCAAATCAACCTCGTGAGCATTCCCGATTTGTTCAGTTTCGAGGACTGCCCGATTAACGGGCTGAACGGATGTTGTTGGCCGGCCGACTAGATTTCCTCCTAAAGCTGCTACAATATCAGCTTCGCCGCTGCCCAGTGCAACAATGTTGGCGGGAGGTTCCTTAAAAGAAATTTGGCGTCCTGCAAAGTCTTTTACAATCAGACTTCCATCGCTCATTTCTGAAGAGCTGCCTTTGCCGATACCGCATCCTGTAAAAACGAGTAACAGAAGCACAGCAAATAGGGGGAGACAAGTTCTCATAACAATTGCAGTACCTCCAAGCTAAATGGTATTGATAATCAGTCTCAATGATCTCTTCGAGAGTATAATGCTTAAAAACAGAGGATGTCAATACCTAAAAAGGAATTATATAGAAAATAACTAATTTTCTTATTTTGTGTTGACAAAATGTGGGCATGCATGATAGTTTCATTCCTGAGAATGGCGTTTCCTGAAATGGTGATGCATTCTGCAGCAGATTGCTTTTTTTTTAATTGTTTAATGATAATGATTATCATAATCAATATATCTTTTTATTGATAATGATTATCATATTCATGATGTGAGAGAGAGCCATTCGGATAATCTGCTGCGAGCTTGGATGTCAGGAGTAAAGGAGGAGAAGAGAATTATTCGCAAGTTTGGAGTGCTGGCTTTCTTCATCATGATTACTTTACTCGTTGTTCCGTTTGCACCTGAAGCACATGCGGCTGAACTGGCTGATGGTACGTACTCGATAGACTATGTTGTCAAGAAAGCCGAAGATGAATCGGTATCGATGGCAAATGACTATTGGGAAAAACCAGCCAAGCTGATTGTGACCAAAGGAGCTTTGCAGGTACAACTGCAAATAAACCATAGCTCATGGGTAACGGAATATAAAGTTCCGAGTGACGGCGGGTACATAGATACGGCTATTGTATCTAGCAACGAAGCTGACAATACGAGAGTTGTTAAGTTCGGGATTGCTGATCTAACAACGCCGTTAGAGTCCAAGATCCACGTAACGGTAGAGGATATTGATTACGATCACAGCTACACGATTCGTCTAGTTTTCGATTCTAGCAGTCTGAAGCAGATCAGCAAAGCGGAGGCCCCTGTCAAAGAAGAAAAGAAACCAGCAACAACCACGAAAGAACCAAAAAAAGAGACCGATGTAAAGACAGGTACAACAGCTCCTCAAACCACAAATAAGGTGATCGAAAAACCAAAGGTTGAGGTAGATAAGCCGAGCTCTGAAACGGTCGATTCTAAAAAAGAAGATTCTAAGAAAGAGATACAGGTCGAAGCTTCGCCTGCTCCAACCGTTAGTCCGATAGCGGCTGAAGCTGAAGGGCAATCATCGCCTAAGGAGACTTTAACCCCATCTACACAAGAGTCTACCTCTGCAGAGGATACCCTAGCAATGGACTCTGCGGAGACAGCTGTTCACGAAGAGCCGAAGGTCGATGTTCAGCTTATTGGGGCTGATATGGATACACCTGCATCAGGTGAAGCTGCGCAGCAGTTGTCAGATGCGGCTTCCAATCGTTTGCTTTCGCCACTTGTTATTTGTCTAATTATTATCGTTGTTGGAGTAGCCTTTATCTTATTGCGCAAAACCAAATTCGCTAAAAAATAAGGAGTGTTGATAAATGATCAAATCGATGAAAAAAACTAGTTTTGTAATGATGATGCTTGTTATGGCTCTAGCTCTAGTTGTTCCATCTGCTTTCGCAAGTACTGGTGTAAGCTATGTCGTTCGCAACGCGGGAGATACAGCCAATTCTTATGCTGATGCCTATAAAGTAGGCGATGCAGTTGTAGCAAGCAATGGCACAACGACAACGGTTACATTCTCTGGTTCAAGCTTCATTCAATACTTGCAAGTGCAAGACCCTGCTACTGGAACATACAGCTATGCAGCTGCTAATTATACAGGCGGCAACGTTGAATTTACATTTGAAGTGGCTGATTTCACACCGAACCAAGTTGCCAAAATCCACGTTGTCGTTCCGCCATCACCAGGATTTGAAGGCTACAATACGGTTCATACAATCCAATTCAATTGGAGCGTTTAAGCATCAGCGAGCTCTACGGTTAGAATAGCGCTTTAAAAATAACAGGAGAGCAATGCTGCGGCATGATTCGCTCTCCTGTTCAAAATGCAAGGGTACATAAGCGATAGCAGTTAAATGACGAAGGAGTGTTTTTTGAAATGCAAATGAAATTTCGCCGATTGACGGCGCTGCTCATGGCGCTCGTATTGTTGCTGTCGGCCTTTCCTGTGAGTGCAGCGGCGGGAGTAACGCCAAATGGGGAGTATAGTGTTCCTTTTCTTTATGTGAAGGATGGGAGCAATGAACGATCAATCATTAACGATTATCTAAATCCAAGCACAGGCAAATTGATTATTACTAATGGCAGTGCAAATTTTCAGCATGAGGTTACGCAGTATACTTCCTTTCATCATTTTTCTGCTAAGTTACCAGGTAAAGACAAAGCAGTAATCAATGGGAACACAATCAACGGCATAGAAGGGTATCAAGTCGTTGCTGCTCAGCCAGCAGGGGACGGCTTAGATCCGGATCACGTCGTTGTTAGCTATGATATTGAGAACATGCAAGAGAAACAAGAAATTTTGATTCATATCGTCATTCCTTCAGTAAATTATGACAATTGGTATAATGTTCAGCTTCAGCTGGATATCTCAGGTCTACCAGTTGATGGAGGCGGCAATGGGGGCGGAGGCGAGACGGGTGCTGTAACATTAGAGCAGCTTGAAGCTTTATTTACAACCTCGAATGAGCTGCTGAATACAACGACGGAGGGAACTGGCGATGGCTTCTATTTGCTAGGCTCCAAAGCGGCTTTTCAAAATGCGATCACTCAGGCAAGAAGTATTGCCGATAGCGCTGGCGGTTCCAATCAAGAGCTGATCAAGGCTGCTTACCTTGTTCTGCAAGAGGGCAAAAAGAAGTACGAGGCTGCTCGGCTTGTCGTCAATAAAGCTAATTTGGTTCGTGCAATAGAAGAGATTTCAGCTTTTGCGACAACGGTGAAAAATATAGGGACAGCAAATGGAGCATCAGTGGCTCATGGGGTATTAACGGATGGTGAGTATTCGGTTGGAGCGAGCGTAAGGCTTGGGCAATGGATTGTGGACGCTCAGACTGTTGCTGCTGATACGCAAGCATCTCAAACAGCCGTCAATAATGTTTTAAATGTGTTGACTGCGAATGTGGAGGATTTGAAAAAGCAGCAGTACAAGAAGGAGATATTACCGCTGCTTGTGCTGGACCCTGAAACAGGAGAAATATCCAAACACAATAAAGAATTCAAAACAGAAGTAAGTATGTTTACTCAATCGGCAGCGCCTTATTTTCAAGCGTATGCTCACGTTGTTTTTGCAGAGCCGATGGAAATTGCACCTGAATTAACGTTATATGGACAAAGCGCAAACGGCGAGATTTCCTCTAGTACGCTGACAGGTTATAAAACGCTTATCCAAAAGGGCTATGAAGGACTGATACAGGCCTATCAGTTTGCCGCAAGACATCAAAAGGCAGACAATTCTATTTATCAAGGCTTATCAAAACTAGAGTACTCAATTGGTACAGAGAAGCGAACAGTACTTTTCAGCTATAATGCCAATCTTCTTAATGCCTTAAACTCTTCGATCACTGCAGCGCGTAAACTGCATGATTCCGCTGTTGTTGGAACGGCTACAGGGCAATATGAGGCGGCGGCAAAAGAATCTTTGCTTTCTGCTATTCAATTAGCTGAACAAACAGGGAAGAAACTCAATTCTACACGTCCAGAAATTGCTAATGCGGCAAAGATTTTAGAGAAATCTGTTCAAGTTTTCAAAGGAAGCCAGATTCGCAATATTTCTTTCGCAGCCCTGCATGCAACAAATGCAGCGTTATCGAGCATGGACAGTTACTTCCTCAAGCCGGCTTCTGTTACGTCTAATAACGGTGAGACTTATGTATCATTTTCAATAAAGGACAGCAGCATCGTTACAGAGTTTAAAGTTGCTCAGAACAGCATACTCACAGATGTGACCGTTGTCAGTGAAAACAAGACAGAAAATACGAGGGTTATCAAATTTAAAGTGGATGATTTAACGGCAATTGTGCCAGGGCAAGTTCGAATCATTATGCCAAACGTAATTGACCCACGTACAGGCAAACCTTATGATGCGACTCATAACATTCGTCTGTTGTTTGACAATGGTGATCCAGCAGTATTGAAGGCAGCTATTTCGGCAGCAAAGGCGGCTCATGATGGAGCAGCTGCAGGTACAGGTGCCGGGCAATATCCGCAATCAGCGAAAGATACACTGCTTAGTGCAATTACAGCAGCGAACGCTGTCGCAAACAGCATATTGTCTACAAAGCAGCAGCTCATTGATGCAGAAGGCACGCTGGATCAAGCGCTTCGTGCTTTCCAAGCGACAAAAATTGTCGTTGTTGATCCGGTCAAACCGACAGAACCGGGTGCACTTGCGGACGGCAAGTATTTGATTGATATTCAGTTTTTAAAACAAGGCACTACACAAACATCGGTGATGGATGAATATGTAGCACATCCTGCTCGTTTGCTCGTGCAAAATGGCGTGAAGCTTGTACAAGTGAATCTAAAGCAAAGCAAGGAAATTACCGGATTTACGATTGGCGGTTCTACGCCAACAACGATCGAATCCGATGCTTCCGCTAACACAAGACGAGTACAATTTACAGTAGCCGATCTACCGGCTAAGCTGGATGGCTGGGTGAAAATAGATTGGCCAGAAGTGAAGTACCATCATGAATACAGCATTCAAATTCAGCTTGGGGCAATAACGCCAGTAGCAAGCTGGGACTCTGATTCATTTGGTTCTGTGGTGCCAAGAGAGACGCCAGAAGAAATTGAGAAAAAGAAAAAGGAACAAGAGGAAAAAGATAAGCTGGCTGGCAAAGATGCAACGGCTGCATTTAAAGATTTAGCGAACAACTGGGCGAAAGATGCCATTAATCGCGCATTGAAGCTAAACATCGTTCAGGGTTATCCGGATGGAAGCTTTAAACCAAATGCAACGGTCAATCGTGCGGAGTGGACGGTTATACTCGGCAGAGCTCTGAAGCTGGAAGGCAAGAACGCTTCAACAACTTTTGCAGATATGAAAAACATTCCTACTTGGGCACAGTCCTTTATTGAGCAAGCGGTAGCAGCAGGCATTATTAATGGCTATGAGGATCAGACATTCCGTCCAACGCAAAATGTAAATCGTACGGAAATTGCAGTCATGATCGTAAGAGCACTTCATTTGCCGCTGGAAGCAGCGGATTCGCTTAATTTTGCGGATGCAGCGGAAATCCCTTCCTACGCTAAGGCTTACATTGCTACGGCAGTGAAGTACAGATTAATTAAGGGACTGGATCAAAATCAGTTCGGCGGAACGAAGTCCGCAACAAGAGCTGAGGCGATTACTCTCGTATTGCGTGCTGTCGATTATTTAGAAGCGAAAGCAGCGGAGCAAGAAAAAGCTAAAACGGCATAAGCGGCAGCAAGGAAGGTTTCAGCTGTTGCAGAGCTTAAGCTGGTTATTTAAACAGATGGCATAGGAGGACCCTGACTGACGGGTGTCCTCTGTGCTGTTTTTAAGGAGGCAAGAAAGAGATGCGCTATCGATTTATAAAGGGGTTATCCCTGCTAATTCTTGCTGCGATGATGGCAGGCTGCGGAACGCTTGGAGCGGGAAGCGGCTCGGCTGCTGCGCCAACTGCTGCGCCGTCTGCAAACTCTTCGTCCAAAGCTGCTGCTTTGGGTTCAGTATCCGAGGAGTCTAGCCAGCGCATCGTGTCAACAACCGTTGCTATAACACAAATTATGGATGCACTTGAGCTTGATTTAGTTGGCATACCAAAAAGCGTAAAAACGCTGCCGGAGCGTTACAGCACCGTTACTAAAGTCGGAAATCCAATGAGTCCTGATATGGAGATGGTTAAATCCTTGAAGCCGACGGAGGTGCTGTCTGTCTCGACGCTGCAATATGAGCTGGAGCCTGTATTTGAGAGTGCAGGGCTAAAGGCTGATTTTCTAAATTTAACGAGTATCTCCAGCATGCAAGCTGAAATTACAGCGCTCGGAGAACGGTATGAGCGGGAAACTCAGGCTGCTGCAATCGTAAATGAACAGAAGGAAATGCTGGCTGCCATCACTCGGAATACAGAAGGTAAAGAAAAACCGACGGTGTTGATCCTGCTTGGTGTGCCCGGCAGTTATTTGGTGGCGACGGAGCATTCTTACATCGGAGATCTTGTTCGTTTGCTTGGGGGAGTAAATATCGTGCAGGGCGAGCAGGTTGAATTTTTGGCTTCCAATACGGAATATTTGCAGAAGGCGAATCCGGATGTCATTTTGCGAGCAGCGCATGGCATGCCGGCTGAGGTTGTAAAAATGTTTGATGAAGAATTCAAAAAAAATGATATCTGGAAGCATTTTGAAGCGGTACAATCGGGGCGTGTATATGATCTGGAAGAAACTTTATTTGGTACGACGGGCAATTTGGCTGTTGTCCAAGCACTAACCGCGCTCGCTCCAATGCTTTATCAGGATTATAAATAAGGATGTTTTTTCATGCCAAAAACAATATTCAGCTTCATCGCAATTACGCTGCTCCTTTTGGCAACCATCGTATACTCCATGACGACTGGAAGCATCAGCGTAGGATTTGTTGAACTCATGAAAGGGTTGCTTGGCTCGCCAAGTGAACAGGTAGAGGTTGTTCGCGACCTGCGGCTGCCGCGTATAATCGTTGCTTTACTGACAGGGGCTGCGCTAGCTGTGTCTGGTGTACTGCTGCAAGCCGTAATGCGCAATCCGCTGGCGGATGCAGGCGTTATCGGCATTTCATCAGGGGCAGGCTTGGTTTCTTTGCTGCTCGTAACGATATTCCCGACATTGTTTTTTTGGATGCCGCTGTTTTCATTTGTTGGAGGAGCAATAGCTTGTCTATTGGTCTATTCGCTTTCGTGGCGCTCTGGACTCAGCCCGCTTCGGCTTATTCTGGTCGGTGTGGCGGTCAATGCTACATTTACAGGTCTTGGGCAGTCCTTTAATTATCGCGGCAGCTACGCGGTAACTAGCGTGAATCAAGCGATTTCCTCTATTTTTACAATGAAAACCTGGGATGATGTACATATGTTGACGCTGTATGGCGGTGTAGGCTTGTTACTCTCAATGCTGCTTGGCTCATGGTGCAATACGCTTGTTTTGCAGGATCGAACCGCTCAAAATCTTGGTTTGTCTGTTATGAAAGTAAGGCTGCTCGTTTCGGTTGTTGCCGTGCTTTTGGCTTCTGTTGCAACAGCTATTGGCGGGTTAATCGTGTTTGTCGGCTTGCTCGTCCCACATATCGCGAGGCTGCTCATTGGCTCAGACCATAAAGTGCTGCTGCCTTTCTCTGCGATTGGCGGAGCATGGCTCATTTTGACTGCGGATACGCTTGGCCGTACTCTTTTAGCCCCGACAGAAATTCCAGCTTCGATTGTCATGACAGTCATCGGCGGTCCTTTTCTCATCTTTTTGCTGCGAAGGAGCGAACGCGTCCATGGACATTAATGAAATAAGGTTTTCATATGACAAAAAAACTTTCCATTTGAACGGAATAACCAGCCGTATCGCGGAAGGTCGGATTACGACGATCATTGGTCCAAATGGCTGCGGCAAGTCAACTCTGCTTGGTGTAATGGCGAAAAATCTTCGGCCAAGCGAAGGTGAGGTGCTGCTGAATGGAAAGAAGCTCGTGCAATTTAAGCCAAAGGAGCTTGGCAAGAAGCTGGCCGTGGTGCATCAGCAGCAGGAAGCGCCTGCAGATTTGACTGTAGAGAAGCTGGTTCGCTTCGGTAGATTGCCGCATCGGGGTCGGTGGGGACAAGAGAGCGAATTAGATGATGCAGCCGTGGATTGGGCGCTTAGCTGCACAAATCTGCTGAACAAGCGAAAGCAAAGTTTAGCGCATTTATCTGGCGGCGAACGGCAGAGAGCTTGGATCGCAATGGCGCTGGCACAGAAAACCTCGCTGCTATTTTTGGATGAGCCTACGACGTATTTGGATATCTATCATCAAATCGAAATATTAGAGTTAGTAAAGACGCTGAACCGCAAGCATGGAATTACGATAGTAATGGTCCTGCATGATATGAATCAGGCCATTCGATACAGCGACCATATTATTGTGATGAAATTAGGATGCATCGTAGGAGAAGGTGCTCCTGAGACAGTTGTGACTGCGGAAACGATTAAGCAAACGTATGGCGTTGATGTTGTGATAAGAAATGACGGAGATACCGGACTGTATATGGTTCCATTAGGAATTTAAGCGTGTGTATATTACTTTTTATTTTCATGAAAGAGTGCATTAAGCGCATAGGTGTTCTTACAGAGTAAAAAGTAACATTCATAAGTGTCTGTAAGAACCAATAGGTTCTTACAGAGCTCGAGTGAAGGGTGGTTACCCGCGAAAGAGAGCATTAAGCGCATATGTGTTCTTACAGAGCTCGAGTGAAGGGGGGTTACCCACGAAAGAGTGTATTAAGCGCATATGTGTTCTTAAAGAGCAAAAAGTAACATTCATAAGTGTCTGTAAGAACCAATAGGTTCTTACAGAGCTCGAGTGCAGACGGTTTACTCACAAAAGAGAGCATTAAGCGCATAGGTGTTCTTACAGAGCAAAAAGTAACATTCATAAGTGTCTGTAAGAACCAATAGGTTCTTACAGAGCCCAAGTGAAGGGTGGTTACTCACAAAAGAGAGCATTAAGCGCATATGTGTTCTTACAGCGCGTAAAGTAACATTCGTATTACACCCCGTAAAGCTGACGATATACCGTAGGCGTCATCCCCTCATGAGCCATAAATCTTTTGTTGAAGTAGCTGACGCTCGGATAGCCGGCATCACTAGCAATTTGTCCGATATTAACATCCTTGCGCTCCAGAAGCCATTGCTTCGCCATTTGAAGCCGGCAGCGTGTAATAAAGTCCATTGGCGTCATTTCCATCACATTTCGGAACAATTTGCAAAAATAGTAGGGGCTAACTCCTGCTTTTTCCGCCCATTGCTCGAGTATGAACGGCTCAGCCGCCTCTTGCTGCATTAAAGGGAGCAGCTTTAAGATTCGGTTGCCGGACGTACTAGCTTTGCTGCCGGATATCGGTACAGCTTGCTCGATGAATACTGCGAGTATGGCATACATGAGAGCAGAAAGCTTGGTCGGATGCAGCATGCGAGACTTTTCTGCTTCGACCAGCAAATCCTCATGCACCTGTTCCCAAGCGGTTGGCTGACGGATTGTCCAGAGCTGGCTTTTGTGAAAACCTCTTTCGATCATATAGTCTTGAAGCCCACTCCCATAAAAATGAACCCACCTTATATCCCACGGATCATCCTTGCTGCTGTAGTAATGCTGTCTCTGCAAGGGGAAATATAGAACAGCTTCACCAGCCTCGAGGGTGTGTACCTCGCCATCCCATTCCACATAACCTTTCCCAGAAACGACGTAATGAATATTAAAGTTATTGAGCGCTCCCGCCATACGAAGCGTGTAATGGTCAGGCTCATTCCAGTAATTCCCGACGGATTCAGGTAAACAGAAAAAAGGATTATTTGGCAGCGTAAGCAGATGTATTTGTCTTTGCAAGTTGTTCACCTCAATGACAATATTGTTTTAACTTATAACAAAATAATATCATTTTATTTTTTGGTTATCTACTTTAAACTAGAGGCAAGCACAATGAAATCGTTTGATACTAATTTGTACCTCACGATTTAGGTGCAGCGCTCTGAACTGATGGTGTAACTAGTTTCAGCATGTAATCGCAATATAATAATAAAATAATGGTTGAGGTGACGATGGAGTGACGACGAAGAAACTAAAATGGGGCATCATGGGCTGCGCTGGAATTGCCAAAGGCGCAGTAATACCTGGCCTTCACCTTTCGGAATTAAATGAGGTAGCGGCTATTGCTAGCCGTGACGTGGACAAGGCAAAGAAAACGGCAGAAGAGCTGAATATCCCGACTGCTTACGGCAGTTATGAAGAATTGCTTGCGGATGCTTCTATTGACGTTATATACATTCCACTCCCAAATCATTTGCATAGAGAGTGGACGATCCGGGCTGCTGAAGCAGGAAAACATATTTTGTGCGAGAAGCCGCTTGCTTTGACTGCACAAGAAGCAGCTGAAATGTCTGAAGCTGCTGCGAAAGCAGGCGTGTTATTGTCCGAAGCTTTTATGTATCGCTATCACCCTCGATACGACATGATCAAGAAAGTGATCGCAGATGGGGAAATTGGCGACATTCGCGGCATTCGCAGCGCGTTCACCTTCAACAATGCAGGACATAAAGAAAACGTGAGATACCGCAAGGAGTGGGGAGGCGGCTCGATTTACGATGTAGGCTGTTATCCAATTAATGCTGCTCGCTTGCTGCTTGGCAAAGAACCTGAAGCGGTTACCGTTCAGGCTTTGTTCTCACCAGAGCATGATCATGTCGATATGATGGCCTCTGGATTAATCGAGTTTGAAGGTGCGGTTTCACTGACGTTTGATTGCGGCATGTGGGCAGCATTCCGCAACCCGCTTGAGGTGCTAGGTACAGAGGGTATTATCGAAGTGCCTTCCGCATTTGTGACTGGTGCGCCGGGCAGCGGTAATTTCTTCGTCGATGCAAAAGGAGAGCGCCGTGAAGTTGAGGTGCCGCATGTAAACGCCTACACTTTGCAGGCCGATCATATGGCAAATGCCATTAATGGTGTATCAGAGCTTCAGTTCGGCAGCTCTGATGGGGTTAACAACATGAAAGTAATCGATGCTTGCCTGCTTTCTGCTCATGAGCATACACGAATTAAAATATAACGAACCCATAATTAAGGAGGCAAAACAACGATGGAATATATTCAAATTGAAGGTTCGCCCAAGCAGGTATCTCGCTTAATGAAGGGGTCGGATTATTTCTATAACGATTCCTACGAGAAAGCAGCAACTAATCTAGATGCTTTTCTAGCAATTGGAGGCAATTCAATTGACACAGCCCATATTTATTGCGGCGGGGAAAGCGAGGAAGTGATTGGCCGCTACATGCAGGAACGCGGCAATCGGGAGCAATTGGTTATTTTGACCAAGGGCGCACATCATGATCATACGGGTTCGCGTGTGAGCAAAGAGGCCATTGCTCATGATTTGGAGATTAGCTTGAAGCGTCTTCAAACCGACTATATCGACCTTTATGCATTGCATCGGGATGATCCGGCAGTACCAGCAGCAGAGGTTATCGATATTCTTAATGAGCATGTGAAAGCAGGAACTATTCGAGCGATTGGCGTATCTAACTGGACATGGCAGCGTATTAAGGAAGCGAATGAATACGCAGCTGCAAATGGACTTGTCGGTTTTTCATTCAGCAGTCCGAACCTTAGCCTTGCGAAAGCGAATGAACCGTTCTGGCATGGCTGCGTTTCTGCTGATGAGGAAACGTGCGCATGGCATGAGGAAGAGCAATTCCCGCTGCTTTCGTGGTCTTCGCAGGCAAGAGGATTTTTCACAGGTAGATTTACACCAGAAGTTAGAGATAATGAGGATCTTGTGCGCGTGTTCTATAGCGATGAGAACTGGGAGCGTCTGGCGCGTGCAAAGCAGTTGGCAGCTGAGAAAAACGTTAGTGCTATCCAGATAGCACTAGCATACGTGCTAAACCAACCGTTTCCGACTTGTGCCCTGATTGGCGCGCAATCAGCGGAAGAGCTTCATTCCTGTGATGCAGGCTCGCTAATTACGCTCACCAAGGAAGAGATGGATTGGCTTGATTTAGCCGTACAAAAGGTTTAATCACATTCCCTAATTAAATAGATGGCATCCAAAGGACAAAGCTACTCGTTATGAGCGGTTTTGTCCTTTTTGTATGTTCGTGGGCTTACGCCATAACTTTTGCGAAACAATGCAGCAAAATGATTGTAATTGTTAAAGCCGACATCAAGCGCAGCTTCGGTTGCCGAACGGCCCATATGCTCCATGAGAAGAGCCGCTTGCTGAAGCCGCAGATGATTCAGATGCTCGACCACGCTCATGCCTGTCTCCTGCTTGAATAGATGGGATAGCCGCGAGAGAGATAAACCAACCGACCGAGCCAACTCTTCAATGCGTATCGGCTGCTCCATATGCTGTGATAAATACTGCAGGGCAAGCTCGATGCGAGGATCCAGCCGTTTATCTAGCTGCTGCGCTGTGAGCAATATCACTTGGCGCAGTGCATTCTCACATAACATTTGCCAGAAGCTTGCCCGCTCTCTCGAATCACTCAATATATGATCGAAGGTGAGTTGTACTCTACTTCTCATATTGCCGTCTGGAATCGTGATGACGATGCTTTCATCCTTTGGCAAATAGTCGATTTCAGGTAGTTTCTGAAAATGTGCCCAATAAAAGTGCCAGCTGCTTCCCGCAATTGTGCCATACTCGTGGGGAATGCCAGCGCGCAGCAGCCCGATTTGTCCCTTGCGGCAGCGCCTCTCTCCAGCGGGTGTGCGTAAATAGCCTTCACCCTCTAAGGTATAAAAGATAAGCCAATCACTTATTCCGTTTGGCCTGCGATAACGATAGGAGTCGGATTCATCAAATAGACCACTTAGAAACACACCGCCATGTGCTTCTGTTTCAGCTTCTTTTCTATGATTTGGATGCATGCCAAACTCCTCCTTCATTTTCAAAATAGCATAATACAAGTAGTTTTCAGCAGTAATCATTCTTCCTTAAAAATAGCGAAACTACTATGATTATGTCAAGAGCAATGATTAATTCAGTGAAGGAGCGTTATGCGATGACAGAAGCATTGATTGCACTAACAGAAGAGCAGGTTAATCAATTTCGTACTGAGGGTTACATTGTGATAAAAGGTCTTTTCTCTCAGGAAGACATTCGCACGATAGAGGATACTTTCGAGGAAATGAGCCATAAAGCAGTGCCGGGTTATTTTGAGCCAGATCTGTCAGGGGAGACAGATGATCCGTTAAAGCGTTATCCGCGGGTCATGCATCCGCATCGCTTTAATGAGACGTCCAAAAAATATTTGCTCCATAAGCCGGTCATGGACGTATTAGCAGATCTTTATGGTGAAGAAGCGCTTGCAGCCCAAAGCATGTTTTATTACAAGCCGCCAGGCTCACGCGGTCAAGCGCTGCATCAGGACAATTTTTATTTGCAGGTGGAGCCTGGCAATTGTATCGCAGCTTGGACGGCGATCGATGCGGCAAATGAGGAGAACGGCAGCTTGCTTGTCGTTCCGAAGACGAGCGAGCATGAAATTAGCTGCCCTGAAATTGCGGATTCAACGGAATCGTTCACTTCCCATTTCGTTAAACCACCTAAGGATCAAAAGGCGATGCCGGTAATTATGGATAAGGGCGACGTGCTATTTTTCAACGGGAACTTGATCCATGGGTCGTATAGAAACAAAACAAAGGATCAATTCCGCAGAGCCTTCATCTGCCATTATGCGAATGCATCAGCAACTCATATTAGCGATCATTATCGCCCTTTGTTTAGACAGGATGGCACTGCCGTTGATTTGGAAATTAATCCGGACGGAGGACCATGCGGAGTTGAATTTGATACGGCCTATCCGCACTAATTAATGATGAAAACAGAAAATAAATTGTTGGTTGAGATGTCCTGGTGGGGTATGAGCGGGTTGCAAGGAACAGCGGGGCATGCGCAAGATATAGAAGGGAAATTCAAGCTAATAGCAGAGAATGGTTTCGACGGCATTAACGCCTTTGTGCCGGCAACTGAGGAAAGCAGCTTATGGAAGGAGCTGCTCCATAAATACAACATGTCATTTAGTGTAAATGCTTATCCTTCTTCACTAAACGAGATGTCTCAGTTTTTGGAAAAAGCAGCAGCGTTCGAAAACATCGGCTACATCAATGCACAGGTGATGACGCCTTTCCTCATTGGCGATTCCGCCATTGAACTGTTATCTGGAATTGATGCACTGTCGAGGCAGGCGGGCATCCCGGTTTATGTAGAGACGCACCGAGGTACGATTACACAGGATCTCATCCGAACGCGGCAATATTTGCAGTCGCTGCCGGAACTGAGGCTTACGATTGACTATTCACATTATGTCGTAGCTGGTGAGCTTCATACGATTTCGGATGAGGCGGAGCAGATGCTGCAAAGCTTGCTGCCAAACACGCACAGTATTCATACCCGTATTTCAAATGGCGAGCAAATACAGATCGACCCGGGGGAAGCAGGCAATCATCCGATGGTACCCCATTTCTCCAGATGGTGGGGCAGTGCAATGAGACACTGGCTTAATGGACAAAGAAAAGAGAATGATTCATTCCCTGTCGTCGTTGAGCTGGGTCCTGCATCGTATGCGATTACGTCAGATGAGGCTGGTTCTCGGCAGTCGGAGATTAGTGACCGCTGGTCGCAGTCCCTTTATTTGAAGCAACTTGTGAGGCAGCTTTGGCAAAAGGAGATCCAATAATTGAAACCCCGATTTGAACCATCATGGTTCAAATCGGGGTTTATTTGTTTCTTTGTTTCACTCGTCATCCCCAATCACAGCAACTGCTAATGAATTGGATAGAGCCTCGCCAGTGTAGCTTTGCCCGCTTACCTCATAGGAGAATTTCGCTTTGACATAACCTACGATTTCATCAGAAACGATTGCGTCAGTAACGATAGCAGAATAAATGATTTCAAGTGTTGCTCCGGGTAGTACATTCCCAAGCTGCCATGTTTGTTTGCCGTCATAATCAATGGAGCTTAGTCGAGCTCCATCCACACGGAACGTTTTTGGCAATAAATCCACGCCAAATGGAAACTCGCTTGTAAATGAAACGAAAGCTGGCAAGTTTCCATTATTCATAAGCGTTGAAACGATGGTTATTGTATCGCCATACTCCACAATAGGTGGAGTAATTTTTGCTGTAAGCTGAATGATAGGCGCAGCCACTTCTGTTATTGCAGCATTTGATATCGCGGAATTGCTAACTACTCTTCCGTCTGAGAGCCGAAAAGTGTAGACAACCGATGCAGTGTTCGTTAATGGTGCAACAGTGGCAAGGGGTAAAGGGATTTGGGCATCAAAGGTTATCATGTTTTGTGATTGCCCGAGCAGCGTACCGAGATTAATGCCATCTTCAATAAACACGCCTGGCATCGAATGGTTATTTAACTTCAGGCTATTTGGTACAAAGACTGTACCAGCAGGCAAAGCGTCATCCATCACGGCATCAACGGCAACATTACTGGCATTCTCAATGTAGATCGAGTAATGCAAGACATCACCTGGGACAGCAACAAGCTGATCTACTTGCTTATTAACGCTGATCTCGGGCTGGATAAGGATAACGGCGACCTTATTTGAATGCGTATAATCCGGCGTGCTGGAAACTTGATAACGAACGTTTGCTTTGCTGATAGATATAGAGGCTGCATCCTCCGTCGTTTGCGCGCGATAGGTGATAACGATGGTTGATTGTGGTCTAATAGTGCCGAGCGGGATACCTGCATTCGGATCAGCGCTTGGTGAAATAACAGCATTGATTGTCACGCTGCCGGGCACAAAAAGGATGCCGAGAGGCAGATCGAAGGAAGCGACTGCCTCTCGGAGACTAAGGTTGCCGTCATTAACAATCGTAAGTTCATAGGTTACATGCTCTGAGACAAAGGTTTGTTCGGTGCTTGCACTAAGTCGAGCAGATAGCGATACCTCATTAACAGGTGTAACGAGCGTGTTCGAGTAGGTAATACTCGTGACAATTCGCCCTTCTGCTGTTCGAAATTCGGCATCTGCCTGCGCTTGGTTAACTAGCTGAAGGCTGCTTGGAATGGAAACGACAATGAGTTGAAATATGATTTGAGCTTGCGTTTGCGGCATCATATTTCCAATTGCAATACCGTTGCTTGGGTTAGCGCCAGGCATGGGTGTACCATTCAATATTACGCTGTTCGCGACAAATGAAGTTCCTTCCGGCAGCATGTCGGTAAGTGTGACGCTGCCGGCTGTGTTTCCCATGTTCGTTGCCGTGATATTGTAGGTTATCGTACTGCCAAGAGTAACCTCGCTTTCATAGGCTTTTTTCTCGAGTACGATACGAGTCCCTATTAATGCGGTATTGACCGTGTTGGAGTAGGTCACCAGCTCTGCGCTTCCTGAAGCAAACTGAACAAGCGATTGATTTTGAACCATTGGATTACCGCCAGGAAGCGGGCTCATAGTGTAACAACCAGCACATTGAATGTAACGGTTGAGCTGCCCCCAGCAGCAATGGTGCCAATAGTAATGCCGTTATTGGGATTAGCTGTTGGCCGCGGTGAACCATCTACAGTGACACTGCCCGTCGTAAACGTTGTTCCTGCTGGGGTAGGGTCGATGAGTATGACGTTATTGACGGATTCAATGCCATTGTTGGACACCGTTATAGTATAGGTAATGGTATCGCCTACAACAGCATCAACGGAAGATGTGCTCTTCACGACAGACACATTTGGAGAAGACACAGGAATGGACAATACATTCGATAAAATAGTTCCGGTGAGCACACGGCCATCCGGCGGTACGTAGGAGAAGTTAGCTGTTGCTTGGTTCACGAGCAGCTGCGGTGAAGGAAGTGCATCTACCGTTACCTGCAGTGAAATCAGAATGCTAATGGATGCGCCAGGCGAAACGGTGCCAACGGAAACACCAGTCGCCGGATTAGCGCCAGGCTGCGGAACACCATTGATTAGTACACTATTTGGTACAAAGGCGGCGCCAGTTGGAATCGTATCAAATACGGAAGCCTGCACGGCAATATTGCCTGTATTCGTGATGGTTAGTGAATAAGTTACTGTGTCTCCGACAGTCGCATTTGCGGTATCGGCAGATTTGCCAAGTGCAATAATAGGCTGAAAAATCGGTGTAACGATCGTGTTGGAAAACGTATTTCCTGAAAAAGCGCCCGAAGTAAAGCTTACGGTAGCTCTATTGCTGAGCGTGCCGGAATCTGAAAGTGACGTTACTAGTACGCTGAAATCAACTAACACGGTAACGCTAGGCGCGATTGACCCGACTAAGATGCCAAGGGACGGGTTAGCTGCTGGTTTAGGAACACCATCAATTAAGACGCTTCCAGCCTGAAAGGATGATCCAGGGGACAAGGGATCGACCACCAGCACATTATTAATATTCTCAATGCCGTTGTTCGTAACTGCAATTCGATAGGTAATCGTGTCGCCTACGACGGCATCGGTATCAGTGGTGCTCTTCACAACGGCAACATTAGGTGCTGATACAGGAATGGACAATGCGTTTGTACTAAATGAGCCGCCTAAGGTGCGGCCATCTGGCAGCAAGAAGCTGTAGGTAGCGGACGCTTGGTTAACAAGCTGCTGATTTTGCGGAAGCGTATTGATGACTACCGAAAAAATGACACTTGCCGTAGTTGTGACACTGCCAAGCGATATTCCTGCTGCGGGATCTGCACCTGGCACGAGCTGGCCATTTACGATGACGCTGTTCTGGACAAGGCTTGTGCCAGCTGGAATCGTATCCGTTAAGGTAACGTCACCGGGATAATTTCCGGTATTTTGAATTGGAATCGTATAAACAACGGTGTCGCCAACCGTCGCATTGCTGGTGTTTCCACTTTTGGTTCCCGTTAGTATCGGCTGATAGACAGGAATGATTACTGTGTTCGAGAAAGTGACGCCCGAGAATACACCCGATGTAAAGCTGACAGACGAACGATTGCTAAGCTGTCCAGAAGCGGGTAAAGAAATGACGGATACGTTGAAGGATACTACAACGGTATTACCTTGCGCGATCGTCCCTATAGCTACACCGGTTGCCGGGTTGGCCGTTGGTCTTGGCACTCCGTCTACCAATACGCTGCCTGGAACTAAAGCACTTCCGACCGGCAATGGGTCTGTAAAAATAATATTATTTACAGCTGCGATGCCGCTATTGAGAATGTTAATAGAATAGGTGACGATATCGCCAATTGCTACGGCTGTTGAAGTTGTGCTCTTGACAACACTGACATTAGGTGCAGATACAGAAATTACGACGGTGTTGGAGCTTGCGCTGCCGCTAAGCGGGCGGCCGCTTGGCAGAACAAATGCAAAGTTCGCAATAGCTTGATTTGAAAGCTGCTGCGGATTCGGCAGGGAATCAATGATGACAGAGAAGGTGACGGACACGGTAGCATTAGGAGCAACAGCACCAATATTGATGCCTGTTACAGGGTCAGTACCTGGCTGAGGCTGCCCTCCCACAAGGACACTGTTGGGCTCGAAGATTGCACCAAGCGGGATATTGTCAGTTAACGTCACATTCCCAGCAAAATTTCCTGTATTGCTGACGTCGATTCGGTAGCTGACGGTGTCCCCAAGCGTGGCGTTAATAGAATTTGCACTTTTAACGAGTGAGATTACGGGCTGATAGACAGGGGTATTAACGACATTGGACATCGTCATGCCCGAGAATACACCGGATGTAAAGGTAATATTTGCTTGGTTTCCGATTTGTCCGGAAACTGGAATAGAAGTAACGCTCAACTTGAACGACACTGTTACCGTATTGGATGAAGGAATTAATCCAAGGGCAATTCCCGATGCAGGTACTCCAGGTGCAGGATTGCCATTTATCGTCAAGCTGCCAGCAATGAATGTTGCTCCGTCCGGCACAGGATCTGTAAGTACAACATTATTGATCGATTCAATGCCGCTGTTTGTTACGGCTACTGAATAAGTAATGATGTCTCCAAGCGCGGCATCGACCGTCGTTGTGCTTTTGACGACCGCTACGTTAGGTGCAGAAACGGGAACAGATAATACGTTTGATTGTGTGGAGCCATTCAGGAGCCTGCCATCTGGCGGTGTAAATGTATAAGCTCCTATGGCTTGATTCACAAGTACCTGCGGGTTTGGAAGTGTTGTAATTACTGTCGAATAGGTAACAGTTATCGGCACCCCGGGCAAAACGCTTCCCACACTAATGCCGGTTACAGGAGATTCTCCAGGATGCGGAACTCCGCCGACGACGACGCTGTTTGGCGCAAACGTTGTTCCAGTCGGAAGTATGTCAGTTAACGTGAGTATTCCTGCAAGATTCCCAGTGTTGCTTACAACTACAGTATAAGTAACGGTGTCTCCAAGCGTAGCATTGCTTGTATTCGCGCTTAATTGCAAAGAAATTTGCGGCTGAGTTACAGGAGTTGTTGTCGTATTGGACGAGGATGAAGCTGAGAATACACCTGATGTAAAACTAACGGTTGATTGATTCGTTATTTGTGTTGGGACTGCCATCGTTACTCTCACCTCAAAAGTTACGGTAGCCGAACCGCCAGGGGCGAGGGTACCGATTGGGATACCGGTGGATGGAGCTGAATCCGCCCGGGGAGTGCCGTTAATGAACACGCTATTGCTAATAAAGGCAATATTATCGGCTAAAGGATCGTTAACAACAACATGGTTAACAGGAGCAATACCGTTGTTGGTTACAATGGAGGTATAGGTAAAGGTATCGCCCACAACTACGGAAGTGGGTGCTGCAGATTTCACTAAAGTTACGTTTGGCAGTGACACAGGTATTGATACGGTATTAGAAGCCGATGCCCCATTTAATTGACGACCGTCCGGCAGTGAGTAATTGTAGGGTGCACTTGCTTGGTTGACGAGAAATTGAGGTGAGGGCAGCGTTGCAACAGTTACGACAAAGCTGATTTCTGTCATGGTCCCAGGCAGTACATTCCCGATGGGTATCCCAGTTACAGGATTTAATCCGGGAAAGGGTACGGAATTTATGAGCACGCTGTTTGTATCGAAAACAGCGCCGGCTGGGATATTATCCGTTACGTTTACTGTTGCGCCAATATTACCACTGTTTTGGACTCTTAATGTGTAAGTATAAGTGTCGCCTATCGTTGCATTTTGTGTGCTTGCAAGCTTAACAATAGAAATGATGGGCTGGTACACCGGAATTTGAACCTTTTCGGATAATGATGATCCTGTAAATGAACCAGATGTATAGCTGATGGCCGCACGATTAGATATGACAGCAGGATCGGGCAGCGATGTTACCTGTGCCTGAAATACGATAGTAACGTTGGCAGATGGATTAATGGTACCGATAGAAATGCCGACATTCGGGTTTGCAGTTGTTGCGACCCCGTTAATTGTTGCGCTTCCTGCAATGAAAGCTGCGCTGCTGGTCAACGTGTCGGAGATGTTGACATTTGTAACGGGTACGACACTGTTATTCACAGCAACAATCGTAAATGTCAAAATGTCACCTACAGCAGCTGCGGTGGCGTTGACAGCTTTAGTAATTGTGACATTTGGGGCTTGGGCAGTGAGCGTGATCGTATTGGAGCTGCTGCTTCCACTTAAGCTTCTGCCGCTAGGCAGCTGATAGGTATATAAGCTTGAGGCTTGATTGACCAAAGTTGGCGGCGACGGAAGCGAGCTTAACAAGATCTGAAATGAAACGCTGGATACGCCGGAAGCAGGCAAAGCGCCAAGTGAAATGCCTGAAACGGGACTGCTGCCGGGAAGTGCTGTTCCATTAACGATGACACTGTTTGGCACAAAGGTTGAGCCGGTTGGGATATTATCCGTTAAGGTCACTTGGGCAGCAATATTTCCACTGTTTTTTACGCTGAATGAATAGGTTATTGTTCCTCCAACAGTAGCGTTCGTAGGCGTACCGTTTTTTGTAATGCTGATGATTGGTTGATATACAGGCGTTGTTACGCTGCCAGACAGTGAGAGACCTGTGAAAACGCCAGAGCTGTAGGATACCGAAGCCTGGTTAACTAATGCACCTGAGCTTGGAATAGAAGTTGCGCGAATGGCAAAAGTAACGGTGACAGAGCTGCTTGGCGCAATGGTTCCTAAACTGATGCCGCTCGCGGGATTTGCAGTTGGTTTGGATACGCCAGCTACAATTACGCTCCCAGAGGTGAATTCCGCTCCAACAGGAATGATGTCTCCCAATGTGACATTGGTGACGGATTCGATACCGCTGTTCGTGACGACTAAGGAATAGGTTAATGTTTCACCTACAGCGATGTCGGTTAAGCTAGCGCTCTTCGTGACAACAACATTTGGAAGTCTTACAGGAACTGTAACCGTATTTGAAGATAATGAGCCGGGAAAGATTCTTCCGTCAGGTATTTGATACGTATAGGTGGCTGATGCCTGATTCACAAGCTGAGGTGGAGATGGCAAAACATTTACTTGCACTTGAAACGTGATCGTTGACGATCCCCCAGCTGCAATCGTTCCTATGGCTACTCCCGCAGATGGATTCGCACCTGCTACAACGACTCCGTTGACACGGAAGCTATTCGGTATAAAAGATGTTCCCGCAGGTATATTGTCCGTCAGGTTGACAATGGCTGCTGAACTGCCGGTATTCGCAACGAGCAGTGTGTAGACTACTAGATTACCAACTGTTGCGTTCTGTGTGTTCGCACTTTTTACAATAGATAAATTAGGGGCATAAACAGGGATAGTGACAGTATTTGATGGAATAACGCCTGTAATATTGGGACCGCCTGCTATGCTTTGAAACGTAAAGGCCGCATTGGCTGTGCTTGAAAGCTGAGCGTTGCTTGGCAAGGAGGTTACGGTAGCATGATAGGTAACGGTGATGGAGGTTGCCAGGTTTAATGAGCCTAGCGGCGCTCCGGTTCTTATGTCGAATGTCGGTTTCGAGACGCCGCCTACAACGACGCTGCCTGGTACGAACGTAACGCCAGCAGGCAAAGTATCGGTTAAGACGATACTGGCTGCGTTTGCTGTCCCTGAGTTGTTGACCGTGACCGTGAAGGTGATGATGTCGCCGATGGTAGGCCCTGTTGCATTCTCGCTTAGCGTTACATTGATAACGGGCGCATTAATATTGACTTGGATGGCATTCGCGTTTAGTACATAAGCATCCCCAGAGGTTGTAAGTGACAAAACGGCTGAGCTCTGGTTGTTCGTCAGCCTAGCGGAAATATCAACATTTGTAATATCCCAGCCCTGTCGACCGCCAATGATGTTCGTGCCGGGTGTGCCATTTATTTGATTGCGGTCCCCGAAAGTTCCAGTTGTGTTTAATGCACCGGAATCATTGTTAATTTGTGAGGCGAAAAAATTGTTAGCGAAATTGTTCGTGCCAGATAGAGCGACTAAGCTAGCTGCCGTCGGGCCGAACAACGCTTGATCACCTGTTCGGTTTGCATCTCCTTCCTGAGCGCTAAACAACGCCCTGCCACCTAAGGCTCCTGAGATCGGCGTGGCAAATCCGGTAATTGTCGTGTTGACCGCTGCCGAAGTGCTTTGAACCAAAATAGCGCCAACCCGCAGCGACATGTTGCGAAACGGAAGTGAAGGATTCTGATAAATGACGGCGAGGGTCCAGCCAGCATGGTTAGCAGTTGAATCGCCGGGAATAACAATCGTTCCGACTACGCCGCCTGTTATATAGGTACCCGCACCGGCCGCCAGCACAAGCGAGGTGACATTGGCTGAACGAGTATAGCCAAGTGCGCCTCCCCCCAAATCGAACGTATTGCTAGTTGCTGCATCAGGAGTGATGCTTGAGGTTCCGAGCGGTGTAATAAACGTAACGGGATTGTTAATGGCTGCGGTTAGATTAACGGTTCCGTTGACATAGGTGCCGCCCCAAATAAGCTCTGCATAAAGAACAGTGCTTCCAGTGGGGAGAACGAGAACGGCGGCAGAACTATTCTCCAAATAGTTGCTCGTCGTTCCAAGCGGGTACGTGCCGTACCGAGCTGCTGTATTCGTAGTACTGAAAGCGCCTATACTATCGGAAGTACCAGGGGTTCCAGCTACTTCTGAGCGGCTGAGACCTAGCGTATTCCCCGTAAATGTAATGGCGCCGGTTGCGTTTAATGTTGATCGGACGACCAGAGGTATCGTATTCACCCCCCATCAAAAACTAACTTTCTTGGAAATATGAGTGGATAGATTAGCTTATGAGCCTTTAATCACAATTTTGTTTGTCTTTTTAAAATTATGTTTTTGAACTTTACAGCGTTGGTTTAATATCGTCCAATAATAAAGTCTAATTCCGTCCAATTAAACGCTTTCATTTACAAGATATAATGATAAAAACGCTTTCAAAAAGTGAGGTTTGCGGTGATGAGAGAGAAACAGATACAATGGTTTGCAAGCACGGAAACCAAGCGATGGTTCAATAAAACGATAGAGGAAGCCGGTAATGGAAACCATAATCTGACATTCTCAGGTGAGAGCTTTCAGCGGTTAGAAGGGTTTGGAGGCTGCTTTAACGAGCTTGGTTATGCTGCTCTGCAGCATCTGCCGGAGGAAGAACGCAGTCAAGTGATGCATGCGCTCTTTCATCCCGAAGGCGAGCATAAATTCAGTATTTGCAGGCTTCCGATTGGCGCTAGCGATTATGCACTGGAATGGTATAGCTTAAACGAAACAGACGGAGACTTAAGTATGGAGCATTTCTCCATTGCCCGTGATCAACAACATTTGATTCCTTATATTAAGGAAGCGCTAAAACTTAATCCTGAATTGAAACTGTTCGCCTCTCCGTGGAGCCCTCCGACCTGGATGAAATTTCCGAAGGCGTACAATTACGGCACGCTACGCTGGGAGAAAGAAATTTTAGAAGCGTACGCGCTCTATTTTGTAAAGTTTGTAGAGGCATACAAGGCAGAAGGCATTACGATTCACCAGGTTCATGTTCAAAATGAGGTGGTTGCGGATCAGAAGTTTCCTTCCTGCGTATGGACGGGCGAGCAGCTTCGTGAATTTATACGTGATTATTTGGGACCTGCCTTTGAGAGCCACGGACTCGATACAGAAATATGGCTGGGCACAATTAATGCGCCGGAAGCATGGGATGAATGGCTGAAGAAGAAGGCAACTGATTTTGATGCGTATGCCAATACGGTGCTAAGCGACCCTGAAGCTTATAAATATGTGAAGGGCGTTGGCTATCAATGGGCGGGCAAGCATGCTTTGCAGCGTACCGTTCAAAGCTATCCTGAGCTTCGTTATATGCAAACGGAAAATGAATGCGGTGACGGTGAAAACAGTTGGTTCTATGCAAGATATGTGTTTAATCTCTATCATCATTATTTTACGAATGGCGTGAACGCGTATATTTACTGGAACATGGTGCTGGAACCAAAAGGCCGCAGCACATGGGGCTGGGAGCAAAATGCGATGCTGACCGTAGACAAGGAAAAGCAGCTTGCCATCCGTAATCCGGAGTATTATGTGATGAAGCATTTTGCCCATTTCACTTCGCCTGATGATCGAAGAATAGGGCTGAAAGGTCCATGGTCAGGCAATGCGATTGCTTTCGAGAAGCCGGACGGCACACGCATCATCGTCTTAACGAATCCATTCAAGGAAAAAAGGGAGCTGCGTTTGTCCATCGGCTCCAAACTCCAGCTGTTTGAGCTGGAACCGGAATCCTTTCATACAATTGTCATTCCATGTGGATGATGAAAGCATATAAACTAACGCCAGCAATCGATGGGGCGTTAGTTTTTTGCACACAATAGCTAGAAGAGAAGCGGGAGGCGAGAGAGCAAATGTTGGCCAAGCTAATCCGTTTACTGACAGAACCCTTCCGTCGCAGTATTCGGAATAAATTGATTTTTACGATGATTTTTTTATCCGTTATTCCGATTATAGCGGTTACTGCCTTAGCCGCCGAAAACAACCGAAAGTCGATGGAAGCGGAAGTTATCGGAACGAATTTATCCAATATGAAGTGGACTGGCGTCTACTTGGGCGAGCAGTTCTCGCAATTGAACAATCTCGTTTATTCCGTACTCATCAGCCCTCATCTTAGTGATTATTTGGCAAGCACAGAGGGTTCACTGCTCATTAACCAATTCGCCGCTCAAAAAAATATTATGGATACGCTGAGCAATTTGTTTTATTCCGCAGGAAATCATGTCATCGGCGTTGAGCTGTTTTTGAAAGAGCCGCGGAAACTGTTTACCATAAGCGGGAATCAGTATGATTTGGAAACGTCGCCTGCAATCCCTTCTCCATATAAGCAGCTATTTGAGGAAAATAAAGATTTTCTTATTCAATCCAATACTTTGGATGAAGGTCACTTTCAATTGATTCGGAGCATTAACCGTTTTGAGAATCGGGAGAAGCTAGGCGGCATCTCGCTTAAAATTCGCTGGTCGATGCTTGATCAGACGCTCGATTTGATAGGCCGAGGCAAGGATCATCAGGTTCTGATCGCGAGCGAAGACGGAAATGTGCTTTATCAACGTTTCGGAGAGCGCCCGTCGGATAACATTATGCTGCGGATCAAGGAAACAACAGAGGATCAAGGTTATTTCCGCATGTCGAAGGAGTACGTGTTTTATAACACGATTGATCCCGTCGGCTTGAAGCTGATTACAATTATTCCGACCAGCTTTATTAATAAGAGCGCGCAATCGACGATGCGATTTGGCCTTATCGTAGGCGCAATTTCTATTGTGCTGTCCATTTTGATTGCTATTTTGTTAGCATGGCGGACGGCCACGCCAATTGTTACGCTCGCAAGATCGATGCAGGGCCTTGGCATCATTAAGGAAACGGAGCTGCCTCAAAGCAACCGCGTAGATGAGATCGGCTTGCTTGAAACGAAGCTTTACAACATGTCCTACCGCATTAGAGAGCATATTAAAACGGAATACAGTATCAATCTGGAGAAAAAAACCGCGGAGCTTAAAGCGCTCCAAGCGCAAATCAATCCGCATTTTTTGCAAAATACACTTCAAATGATCGGCAGCATGCTCTTTACGAAAAAACCTGCGGAGAGCTATGAAATCATTCGATCGCTTAGCGATATGTTTCGATATGTCATTCGCGATCCCAACGATCTCGCCTCATTAAAAGCAGAAATCGATCATTTAAACAATTATATGCTTATCCAGAAGCAGCGTTTTTACTCCAAGCTTACCTATCACACGGAAATGGACGAGTCCTTGATGCTTTCTCCGATTCCGAAGCTGACGCTCCAGCCAATTGTTGAAAATGCTTTTTTCCATGGACTAGAAAATAAATCAGGTCATTGGGAGCTTAGCGTGAGCGTAGTGCGGGAGCATGATAAAGTTCGAATACGAATCCGTGACAATGGCGTCGGTATACGCGAGGATAAGCTTGCCGACCTGCAAAAGCGGCTTCACCAACATAGCGGACAGGTTTGGACGCACGGCAATCGCATCGGCATTCAAAATGTTGCGTCCCGCATTCAAATGCATTTTGGCCCAGACTATGGGATTACGATTGAAAGCGAGTTAGGAGCGGGAACGACGGTCACCGTCTCTATTCCAATAGCAGGGGGAGATCAGCATGCTTAAAGTATTCATTGTGGATGATGAGAGCTGGGCAAGAGACATCATCAAAGCGTTCGGAGAGTGGGAAAGCCTCGGCATGGAAATTGTAGGAGAAGCAGAGGACGGTACCGAAGCGCTTCGAATGATGGAGGTTTTGCAGCCTCATATTGTCATTACTGATATGCGGATGCCCGGAACAGATGGCGCTGCACTGCTGCAGCAGCTTAATGATCAATTTCCAGCAATCAAGACGATTGTCGTCAGCGGGTATGATGATTTTCAATATGCCAAACATGCGCTTCGCTTCAAGGCGATGGATTATCTGCTTAAGCCAGTTGATCCGAAAGAGCTAAATACGGCGCTGCAAAATTGCAAAAGCGGGCTTGAAGCTGTTCAAATGGAGCGTGGAACAATATCACTGGATCTTGATATTTCATATACATTGGCATCGTATAAGAAGCTTTTAAAGTTGCGTTTCAATGAGCTGAATAAAGATGGCGTTAAGACAACGCTTGCTCAAATGATGAAGGAGCTTGAGCAGAGCGGAATTACGAAAGCGGTCATGCTGGAGCAGGTCGTACAAGAGCTGCTTCTGCTGCTTAAGGAATTAATGAATGCTAATTCACAAGACAGCGACTCGCTGCATGCGCCGTATGGGCATGAAATCACCCAGTCAAGTGAGAATACAGCTGCTTTTCTTACCCATCATTATGTGACTACACTGGAGCAGCTTATTCATCAGCGGAAGTTCAAAAACAAATTGAATCTGGATGAAGTCAGGCTGTATATGGAGAAACATTATACGGAGCCGGTTACGCTGGAGCAGCTCGCTAGAGCTTTTTTTGTGAGCAAGGAATATTTGAGCAAAGTGTTCAAGCAGGAATATGGACGCAATGTCACGGACTATATGCTGCACCTGCGCATGGTGAAAGCGAAAGAGTGGCTGATGGATGAGAGCATTCCCATTAAAGCGATTGCGGAAATGGCGGGCTATGAAGACATCACCTATTTTTATCGAGTGTTCAAGAAGCATTTTGGCATCGCGCCAGGTGAGATGAGGAAGAGCAGCGAGGTTTAAAAATGTCCAACGAAAGAGTCTAATTCTGTCCAATTAAACGCTTTCATTTTTTAGATACAATGAAAGCGTAAACAAAACAAGCTTCTGGGAGGTCAAATGAGATGAAAAAAATAGTTAAAGGCTTACTCGTTACGATGCTCGCGACAACACTGTTAGCTGGCTGCGGCAGCAATACAAATAATGCTGGCAGCACAGATGGGGCAGCAAGCGGCGGCGGTGAAGCTAAGAGCGTAAAGCTGAAAATGTTCATTGCTCAGCCTCGTTTTAAAGAGCATTACGATAAATATATTGCTGACTTCGTAGCGAAAGAAAAAGCAGAGAAAAACATCGACGTGTCGGTACAGCTCGAAATGCCGACTGCCGATAATGCGGCGCAAATTTTGAAGACTCGCCTTGCCTCCAATGATGCACCTGATATTTTCGCGCTTCATGCCATTAACGAAATTCCTTCTTACTACAAAGCAGGTTACTTAGAAGATTTATCCGATCAGCCTTTTGTCGGCAAGCTGCTGGACAGCGTTAAACCATCGGTTACAACGACAGATGGTAAAGTCGTAGCCGTTCCTCTGGAAACATTGTCATGGGGCTACTTGTACAACAAAAAGATCTTTACGGATCTTGGCATTACGCCTCCAAAAACGTTGACAGAAATGAAAGCGGTTGTCGAGAAGCTGAAAGCGAATAAGGTAACGCCTTTTGTGCTTTCATATAAGGAAGCTTGGATTCCACAGCTAGTGCTGCCGCTCGCAGCAGGCGCACTTATCAATACGGAGGACGCTGATTTCATCGAACGGATGAATAAGGATGAAGGCTCCTTTACAGAGCTAAAAGCAATGTTCGACATCTTTGATCTTATTAATGCGAACGGAACGGAAAAAGCGACAGAAGTGGGCGGCGATGATGGCGCAGCAGCGTTTGCGGCAGGCAAAGGCGCAATGTGGCTGCAAGGTCCGTGGTACGCAGAAACGATTCTTAAATCCAATCCGGATCTTGATTTTGGCGTAGCACCGCTTCCAATCAATGACAATCCAGATGCGACACTTATTAACCTTAGCGCTTCGACTTCCCTAGCTGTCTCTAAGAGCACAAAAAACAAGGAAGTCGCGCTGGATTTCATCAACTACATTCTGGATGATACTGCTTCAAATGCTTTCTTCCAAGCGCTTAAATTCAACCCAATCTCCACTGTGCATACGTATGAGAGCTATCCATGGGTAAATGATGCAACAGCTTATGTGAAAGAAGGCAAGTCTTATCAAGACCCAGCTATTCCTCAATCCGTGAAGGATGAAGTGGGCAAAGGGCTGCAAGCATATTATGCCGGTCAATTATCGCAAGATGATGTACTCAAAGCACTCGATAAAGCTTGGAAATCGTACAACAAGGTAAATAAATAAACCACACATGCTCGGGATGAAGGGGAGACAAGGAGATTCTGCTTCGCTTCATCCCGATTTTAAAATATAAGAAAGTATATCATTTTCTCATACTTATCTTATATTTCACCGTCAAAGCTGCTCAGCGTCTAAAGGACGCCGAAGACATCTTTGCGCAGTAAAGACACATAGGAGAGGGGCGGATACTGTGCCGATCAAGAGCTACAAAAAATACATCTCGTTATTTACGTTTGTCGCGCCCGCTTTTATTTTGTACGCGATCTTCCTGCTGATTCCAACGCTCGGCGGAATGTTTTACAGCTTCACGGATTGGAATGGCTTGAATCGTGACTATGACTTTATTGGAATGGGCAACTTTATTGAAGCGCTAAGAGACGATCCCGATTTTGTCGGTTCGTTATTGTTCACCTTGAAGTATGTGCTGTTCATGGTTGTGCTGCAAAATGTATTTGCGCTGCTGCTGGCTGTATTTATTGAATCACGCCGCAAAAGCAAAGGTTTCTTTCGTACCATTTTCTTCATGCCCAACATGATAAGCACGATTATCAGCGCATTTATGTGGACATTTGTATTCGCGCAGGTTCTTCCTCAGCTGGCAGAAAAGACAGCGCTTACGTTTCTGGACCAAGCTTGGATCGGTGATCCAAAAGTAAGTTTCTTCTCGATTCTGACCGTTTCCCTCTGGAACGGCGTCGGCTACATGATGATTATTTATTTGGCAGGGCTGCAGGGTGTGCCTCAAAGCTTGAAGGAAGCAGCTGTTATCGATGGCGCTACCGCTTTCCAAACGTTTCGCAATGTGACCTTGCCGATGATTTCACATGCGATTACAATCTGTTTCTTCCTTACGCTAAACGGCGCGTTTAAAGTGTTCGAGGTTGTATATGGCTTAACAGGCGGAGGACCAGGACGAAGCACACAGGTTATTACGATGAACATTTACGAGGAAGCCTTCTCAAACAACTTCCGATATGGTTATGCCAGCGCAAAATCGGTCATTCTATTCGTGATTATTCTCATCTTCACATTTATCCAAATTCGTGTCATGAAGAAAAGAGAGGTGGAAGCATGAGACAGAAGAAATCAACCTCCCTCCTTATTACCATTTTCCTGTCGATCGGGGCTGCGATCTCTTTTTTTCCGATTTACTTGGCGGTTATTAACTCGTTTAAGACACAAGGTGAGATGTTCAAGTCGTTCGTCTCGCTGCCATCGAAGATTCAATTCGATAATTATGTAAATGCTTTTCATCAAATCAATCTGCTGGGCAGCACACTCAACTCGATCATTATTTCGGTGCTCGGCATCGGCGGAATCATCTTTTGCGCATCGCTTGCTGGCTATAAGCTGTCACGTACGAGCGGAAAGATAAGCAATTTGATTTTTTTCCTGTTTATCGCTTCCATGCTTGTGCCGTTTCATTCGATTATGATTCCATTGACTAGAATGGCCAAAGCCTTGTCTGTTCAAGGCAGTACGTATGGGCTTGCAATCATATATATTGGACTTGGCGTCAATATGGCGATCTTTCTGTATCATGGCTTCGTGAAGTCTATACCTAAGGAGCTGGAGGAGGCGGCGCAAATTGATGGCTGCAATGAATATCAAACGTTCTTTAAAATTATTTTCCCGCTGCTTGTGCCGATTACAGTGACGATAGCGATTTTAGATTTCCTCTGGATCTGGAATGATTTCCTGCTGCCGCTGCTCATGCTGACAGACGTAAGCAATTACACGCTTATCTTATCGACAAACACGCTGTTCGGTGAGTATAACAAGGAATGGTCGCTTATTTTGGCGGCGCTCGTACTGACTGCGATTCCAGTCATTATTATTTACTCCTTCTTCCAAAAGTTTATTATGCATGGGATTGCCGAGGGGGCTGTTAAAGGATGAATAAACTGTTATATGGCGTCGCTTATTATGACGAATATATGCCTTATGAGCGATTAGATGAGGATATTCGGATGATGAAGGAAGCAGGCATTAACGTGGTTCGAATCGCGGAATCGACATGGAGCACACATGAGCCGCAAAACGGCGTATTCGACTTCTCATCCGTAGACAGAGTGCTGGATGCGATGCACAAAGCCGGTATTGCCGTCATTGTTGGCACACCAACCTATGCTGTGCCTGCTTGGATGGTCAAAGAGCACCCGGATGTACTTGCTGTAACACCTCGCGGACCGGGAAAATACGGCGCTCGCCAAATTATGGATATTACAAATGCTGCTTATCTTTTCTATTCAGAGCGAATCATCCGCAAGCTCATTAGCCGGGTAAGCAAACATCCAGCCGTGATTGGCTATCAGACGGATAATGAAACGAAACATTATGACACGGCGGGGCCAAATGTTCAACTGCAGTTTGTCAAATATATGAGGGATACTTATGAAACGCTAGACGTCGTTAATCAGCTGTTTGGGCTTGATTATTGGAGCAATCGCATCAACAGCTGGGAGGAGTTCCCTTCCGTTGTCGGCACAATCAATGGCAGCTTAGGCGCGGAGTTCGCGAAGTTCCAGCGGAAGCTGGTAAATGATTTTTTGGCATGGCAGGTCTCTATCGTGAACGAATATAAGCAGCCGGGACAATTTGTAACTCAAAACTTTGATTTTGAATGGAGAGGCTACTCATTTGGCGTTCAGCCTTCCGTTGATCACTTTGCTGCTTCGGTGCCTTTTGACATTGCTGGTGTCGATATTTATCATCCTTCGCAGGATGATTTAACCGGCATCGAAATCTCGTTTGGCGGCGACATGGCAAGATCGCTCAAAAACGATAATTACTTAGTGCTCGAAACGCAGGCACAAGCCTTCCCGCATTGGACGCCGTATCCCGGGCAATTGCGCTTGCAGGCGTTTAGCCACCTTGCTTCCGGTGCGAACATGGTTGCGTATTGGCACTGGCATTCGATTCACAATTCGTTCGAAACGTATTGGAAGGGGCTGCTCAGCCATGATTTTCAGCCTAATCCTGTTTATAACGAAGCTAAAACGATCGGTGCGGATTTTGCTAGGCTGAGCGAGGAGCTTGCCAGCCTCCGCAAAAACAATCAAGTGGCTGTAATGGTCAGCAACGAGGCTTTATCTGCAATGGAATGGTTTAAGCTTCCAGATGGAAAAACCTACAATGATGTTGTTCGCGCTCTCTATGACGAATTGTACAAGCTTAACGTCGAGGTCGATTTTATTCAGCCGACCTGCACCCATTTGGATAAATACAATATGATTGTCGTACCAGCGCTTTACGCTGCCCCTTCAGAGACTTTGGAGCGATTAAATGAATTCGTACGAAGCGGGGGACATGTGGTTTATACGTTCAAAAGCGGATTCGCCGACGAAGTCGTTAAGGTACGTACTTCACAGCAGCCCGGTATCATACAAGCAGCTTGCGGCATATCCTATAGCATGTTCGTAACGCCAAATCATGTCGGGTTAAAAGGGGCACTGATCGATCAGAGTAACGAGGCGAAAGAGGTTGAAGCGTGGATGGAGCTTATCACGCCAACAACCGCTGAAGTGCTGGCTTATTATGATCATGCGCAGTGGGGTGAATATGCGGCAATTACAAGAAATAACTATGGAAAAGGAACGGCTACCTATATAGGATGCTTGCCTAGCCCTGCTGTTGTAAAACGTTTGCTATGCGGGGCTTTGCAGAATGCAGGTCTTTGGGGCGCAGAGCAAGAGCTTGTTTTTCCAATCATCGTAAAATCGGGCTTGAATACTAGCGGAAAGCATATACGATATTATTTCAACTACTCAAATGACGCCGTTACATTTGACTATAAGTATCAGGACGGTACGGAGCTGCTGAATGGCATTAAAGTTATAAGTGGACAACAGCTGGAGCTCGCACCATGGGGCTTTCTCATCATATCAGCCTAAATAGTAGGAACCTTCCGATCACTTTTACTGTGATTTTGAAGGTTCTTTTGTACTTTGTAAGCGATTTAGGCGTGCTTCATGCTCTTGATCTTGACGCAACTTAATAACTTATGTATCATTACTTACGTAAAGTAACTAGGTCGGCGAACAAAATATGTACTCTTGCCTTGGATATAAATATAGGAAAGCGGTGTTTGAAATCAACGAGAAAATACAACAAGTTGCTCAGCCTTCGAAGGAACGAGCAGATGTGTTCGAATTTGGCATTTACACATTAGGTGATATAAGTACTGATCCTATCAGTAAAGTATCGCCAAATGCGAGAGAGCGTTTGAAGGAAATCGTCGCAGCTGCCAAGCTTGCAGATGAGGCGGGCATTGATGTATTTGGAGTGGGTGAGCATCATCGCTTGGACTTCGCTGTTACATCTCCACCTGTTCTGCTTGCTGCAATCGCGCAAGCGACGAAGCGGATTCGGTTAACGAGCGCAACGACGGTGCTTGGAACATCAGATCCAGTTCGAGTATTTGAGGATTTCGCTACACTTGATTTGCTCTCGGATGGACGCGCGGAAATTATTGCGGGACGAGGAGCGTATATAGAGTCATTTCCATTGTTTGGGTATGAGCTTGAGAGCTATAAGGAGCTCTTTCAGGAGAAGCTTAATCTGCTGCTTGCATTAAATGAAACCGAGCATATCACTTGGAATGGAAAATATAGAACGCCGCTGCTGAATGCTGAGATTGCACCTCGTCCAGAGCAGGCGCAGCTGCCCGTATGGGTCGGTGTCGGCGGTACGCCTCAGAGCGCGGAGCTCGCAGGAAGTCATGGTCTAGGAATGGCCCTTGCCATCCTTGGCGGAGATCCAGCTCGATTTAAACCGCTTGTAGACGTATATCGTGCTGCTGGTGTTCGCGCAGGCTATAAACAAGAAGCTCTAAAAGTAGCGATCACAAGCCATGGTTATATTGCCAACTCGACTGAGCAAGCAAAGGATGAATATTATCCTTATTATGCTCATTATGTAAGCCAGTTTATGGGAGGCAAGCAGAGGGGCGAGTCGATGGCACGCGAGCAATTCGAACAATTGGCAAGTCCAATCAATGCGCTGGCTGTAGGCAGCCCGGAAATGCTTGTTGAGAAAATTTTGGCGCAGCATGAGCTCTTTGGTCATCAGCGCTTCATGGCTCAGTTTGATATCGGCGGCATTCCGTTCTCAAAGGTAGCGGCTTCCATTGAGCTGCTGGCGACGAAGGTTGCGCCAGTTGTACGCAGAGAACTGAGCAAATAAAAGATTGCTAAGTCAGATTAATAGTGAATATGAAGACTGTTCAATGCCATGAAGTGGCGGCGGCAGTCTTTTTTAATGTTATTGGATGTCCCATTTGGTTCATTATTTATTCGTGGTACGACTCATTTCGTTATTCAAATTGCTGGCAGCGAATACTATACTCGGTTTTATAGAACGATGTTCAAATACGGGAGGCGCTCACGATGGAGTTTTTAGATCTATTAACCAATCCGGACAATGTTGAAATGGAGTGGGAACAGGGATGGGTTCGCGCGTCATTCCGTTCACGAGAATGGTATGCAGGCGAAACCGTCATTTCATTTGAAACGAGGGCTAATTGTATGGCCGTTCGATTAAGTGCAGGTCAGACGCCAGTTAGGCGGCTTCATCTGAGATGGCAGCGAGAACTGGACAGCGGGGGCATTCGTGTTCTGGGTGACCAATGGGAACGAGGTTACGGTGATTTGGAATGGCGGGGTTTAGTTGCTGAGCGTGAAATGCCTTGGTATTTCCTGTTGTCAAAAGGGGGACGTACGCATGGTTATGGCGTAGAGACCGGTACAAGCTCCTTTTGTTATTGGCAAGCGGATGCAGGCGGAATTAGCCTGACACTTGATGTTCGCTGTGGTGAAGCGGGAGTGCTGCTTGGTGATCGAACGCTCGAGGCTGCGGTCATTGTAACGAGAGAAGGTGCGGAAGGCGAATCGGCATTCGGTGCGGCAACGGCTTTTTGCAGAATGATGTGCAAGCAGCCGATTCTGCCTTCACAGCCTGTGTATGGGGGAAACAACTGGTATTATGCCTATGGGAATAGCTCGACAGCTGAGATAATCGCAGATTCAGAGCGTGTGTCAGATTGGTCTTCTTCGGTCGATAACCGTCCGTTTATGGTCATTGATGACGGTTGGCAGCTCTGCAGCGGCGGGGGCAGCTGCAATGGTGGGCCTTGGGAACCCAATTATCAGTTTTCTGATATGCAGAAGCTGGCCAGCGATATGAAAGGAATCGGGGTTCGTCCTGGCATATGGTGCAGACCGCTATTAGTCGCAAACAGTGTGCCAAATCATTGGAGAAGATATGGTGGCCACAATGTGGGCAGCATCTATTTGGACCCAAGCGTACCTGATGTGCTTGACTATGTAGGCAATGAAATTCGCAAGCTGCATGATTGGGGTTATGAACTGATTAAGCATGATTTTTCCACTTTCGATATTTTTGCCAAATGGGGCTTTGAAATGGGCGCATCAATGAGTAATCATGGTTTAGCTTTTGCTGATCGCACGAAGACGACGGCGGAAATTATTGTCGCTTTGTATAAGAAGATTGCAGAAGCTTCAGCGGACAGTTTAATTATTGGCTGTAATACAGTAGGGCACTTAGCAGCGGGCTTGGTTGAAATTCAGAGGACAGGTGACGATACGAGCGGTAAGGAATGGGAGCGTACACGTAAAATGGGTGTCAACACGCTTGCTTTCCGCATGCCGCAGCATGACACTTTCTTTGCGGCTGATGCGGATTGTGTTGGCTTGACCGACGATGTCCCTTGGCATTTGAACAAGCAGTGGCTGGAGCTATTGTCCGAAAGCGGAACACCGCTGTTCATTTCCGCAGACCCAAAAGCGGTTGGCGCGGAACAGGAAGCAGCGATTCGCAAAGCGTTCGAACGAGCGTCTAAACCGCTGCCGCCGGCTGAACCGCTGGACTGGCTTGATGATCGCTGTCCGTCCCGTTGGCAGATAGCCGGAGAGGAGCGGCATTTCAATTGGTATGCTGAACGCGGCGTACAATTGAATGAGCGTCCTCAAGTTACTCTGAGGTAGCAGAGGGAACGGAGCTGGATAAATGACCAGCATGAGGCTCCACCTCAAGCGGCGTTAAATAGCTTATCGTTGATTTATGCTGTCTCCGATAGGCGCCAGGCGTTAATCCTGACCATTTGGCGAACTGCCTAATAAAGCTTTGCACATTCTCGAATCCGATTCGGAATGCGATCTCTTCAAGCGGTATGTTTCGCATGACAAGCATATGCATCGCCTCCTGCTGTCTAATGATCGATAAATATTGACGAGGCGACATGCCGTACGCTTGTTGAAACAAACGGCCGGCATGTCTGCGGCTAATGCCTGTCTTAGCTGCAATGGTTTCAAGCCAGTTGCTCGTTGAGGAATCTGTACCGAGCTCATTGAAGGTGCTGATGAGCGCCTCAATTTCCCTCGCGATCCGATCAGCAAGCGGCTGCTCATTTGGTTCATTGATGGAGAGTAAGGCTTCGCTCTGCACAAACTCCTCCAAATGCACCAGCATTTCATTACAAAGCATAAAGACGCGGTGAGCAGAAGGATTCTGCTGCAAGCAGGAAATAAGTGCTTTTAGCAGCGGATTCAAACGTTCATTGAGCGGATGGTCTCTCGCAAATAAATACTCTCCGCAAGCTCGAAAGGCGTAGAGCAGCTTGCTGTCCACATTTTGCAAATGAAGGACAAAACCGTGCATCGTCTGCTGCTCGGGAACAATAAAGTCATGGAGCTTCATGGGAGGAATGAGAATAATATCACCTTCATGCTGCGTGAAGCTCTCGTTTCCAATACGAGCGATTTGATCGCCTGTTAGGACAATATTGATCTCCAGCATCCGATGATGGAGATGTAAATCGCATACAGGGCCTTGGCCGGCTTCGAACGTGCGCATGCCGTATAGGATAAGCTGTTCTTTATAATTAGGAAATGATTGGTTGAGGGCAGGATTAAGATTGCTCATCATAGCTCCTTTGTAAACGGAATTATTCATACCTTTATTATCTCTCTTACCGCTCAACAATAGCAATCCAAAGACAACCGAGAGGAATGAGACTATCGTGAAAATCGTATTGATTGGCGGAGGAAGCTTCGTATTTGCGCCAACGGTACTCGAAGATATCATCGTAAAGGAGAGGCTTGCAGGCTGTGAGCTTGTCCTTGTTGATCCAAATCTGGATGCGGCTGAAGGGATGGCAGCAGCTGCAAGAGAAATAGCAAGGCAGTTAGAGGTAGACATGCTTGCGACTGCAACGGTAAACAGACGAGAAGCGCTAATAGGTGCGGACTTTGTCATCGTATCCGCCTCGGTTCAAGGTGCACGCCGTTGGCAAATCGATTTTGATATATTACATGCATTAGGGATGGCCGATCAAGCAAGGGAATGTGGAGGCATGGGGGGCTTGATGAATGCTTTCCGGTCCATTACGCTGATTATGGATATTTGCCGTGATATGGATGAGTTGTGCCCGCAGGCGTGGATTCTGGATGTAACGAATCCAATGCCTCGTGTCGTAACGGCAGCAGCACGTTATTCATCGATTCGCATAGCTGGATTTTGCAATATTGCGTATCGGGGTGCTGAGGGCTACACATTCTTGCCAAAGCTGCTCGGCAAATCGGCCTCTGAGGTATCTATCGTAACTGCTGGACTTAATCACTTTGCATGGGTGATGGAAATAAAAGATAGCCGCACGGGTGAGGACCTTCTGCCTAAGCTTATCCAATTTATTGAAGAGGAGAACTGGTCTGATCAAGATGAAGAGACGCAGCGCGAGCTTCGTATTTCTAAGCGATGGCTGCGCGAGTATGGGGCAGTCGCGGCTGGACATGTTGATCATCATGCGGAATATCTTCCTTATCAAGAGGACATTCATTACACGACAGCACCTCCATATCATGGATCGTTCGAAGAACGCAGCAGACGCTTGGAAGAGCTGAAGCAGATTGGTGCAGGCAAAATGCATTATGATCGTTTATTTGACCATGGCAGCTGGGAGCATCCAGTAGCGCTTGCTCACGCGTTATATACAGGCAGCGACCTTCAGATTGATATTTTGAACGTTAAGAATGATGGCGCAATACCGGGTTTTCCTTCGGATCGAATCGTAGAATTACCAGTAACCGTATCAGGCGGGATGATTCATCCGGTAGAGGTTCCAGATTTCCCAGAGCCGCTGTTTCAATTGTGCCGTGTTATTTCGGATGTTCATGAGCTTGTCGTTGAAGCAGCAGTGACGGGCAATGTATCTATTGCGAAAAAAGCGATAGACGCTGATCCGGCTATTGAAAATAAAGAGGCTGCTTATCAAGCTTTGGAGCAGATGCTCGAAAGCCATGATGATTTACTGCCACAGTTTCATTCGTAATGTCTTTGCGAAATAGAACGATAGAAATGTTCACAGGAGAGCTCCTTCTTAGAAATAAGGCGGCTCTTCTTTTTATTGTTCTGGAATTTACATCCGATAAATGCGAATGCACATAGCCGCTAAGTGATGGAGATGGTACAATTATAGGAAAAATATTTAAGGGAGAGACGCATGGAAGTATCTAGACTAGATGAATTAAGACAAGCGATCGATCAAATCGATCACGACATCATTTCCTTGCTTGCAAGGCGGTTTCAATTAACGGAAGAAGTGGGTATGTACAAAGCAGCAAACCATCTCGCTGCACAAGACCTGAGCCGGGAAGCCCAACAATTTGATAAAATAAAGAAACTTGCGAGCAGCCATGATTTAAATCCAGAGACAGCAGCTTCGATTTATAGATGCTTAATGGATGTTGTTATTTCACGGCATAAGGAAATTGAGCAAGTTTACGCGCTGAACAATCGTGATTAGCTGATATAGAAATACAATATTATTTAACTACTGTGTGACGAAGAAAGGGATGGAAACGATGATTTTATATGAGAAGGAAGACGCATTCATATTGATCGCACAACATGATCATGCGAGAATATCCGGAGATCTTGTTTCTGCCTGGCAGAGCCAGTTATTTCATAGTGAGGAACGAAAAGATGAATTAGCTTACGCTGCATATGAGCATGATAGCAACTGGATTGATTTGGACCGTATCCCGCTTTGGAATGATGCAGCAAATATGCCGTTTTCGTTCCGCGATTTTCCAGGCAACATCCGCTTTTTCTTCTATTCCAAAGGCTTGGATCATGTTCAGAAAACGAGCGAATACGCCGCTTTGCTCGGCAGTATTTTGTATACGACGCTTGCTGAAAGGTTCAGAAATGATGATACGATTACGTTTGTAGAACGTGAATTTGCAAGACAAAGCGCGATCATCGAGCGACTTCAGCTGGACGTTAGCCTGCTTCAGCTTCATGCGAAAACGCTGCTGCTTTGTGATGAGCTGTCGCTGTTTGTATGTATGGAGCAGCCGGGAACACCTCGAAATCAATATGAATGGTTTGCTAATGGGTTTCCCTATTGGTTCGATCGTACGGGACAAACCTCATTGATAGCGGATTGGAAGGATGAAACGACCATCCAATTGCATCCATTCCCTTTCAAACATGAGGTGGAGACTTCATTATCTTATAAAGAAGTAAGCAAGGCGGACATTGCTGTTTATGGGATCGCAGAAGCTTATCAGCGTGCAGAGCTGCTTGCGCATAAGATTCGTTTTCAGCAAGCGCCATAGGAATAGTCATCGCTAGAAAGAAGGATACCGCATACTTGCTGGTATCCTTCTTTTTTAATCCCTCGATACTTACTTAACAGGCCCCATTGAAGTGATTTCTAAATCTACCTTTACACGCACTTCAGCATTCGCAAATGCTTCACCCCAATGATCCTCTACCTTGCAAAATTTCTCGTATTCCTTTGCTCTTGCATACACTCCAAGCCCTATGGGATCGATTTTATGTTTTTGCAGTTTCTCGATAATGCTCGTAAATTGCTCCTGCATGAGAACAGCTACTTGTTTTTCCAGCTTTTTATCCTCCTTCTCTACATTGAAAGGGAATAGATGCTCGGAGAGACTGCCCCTTGTCTTCACGTGGATATCAAACTTGAATTTATTGTTTTCATAGGTAGTTTTGATTTTTGTTTTTACTTTGGCGCCAGTTAGGCTTAAAATATTCGTTTCGAATGGCCCGTTTACAGGCTCACCGGGAATGGGATAGGACAAGCTGAAGCCCGGTGCCGCTTGTTTCTGCAAAATACTTAGCAGGATCGTTTCTTGGGGGCCCAATGAAAGCTCATATTTGCCTTTCGGATTCAGCAAAGCGGAGCCTTTCAGCCTAACCTGATTATTGACGATCTTCACTTCTGCAATGTAAGGCGTTAAGCCTTTATCATAAAACTGCCTGTGAAATTCTTGGGCGGTCGTCGCATACGTTTCCGATTTTATCGATTTGGTGTCCACCATGCCTCTGAGAAGAATAGGAAGCAGCGGCTGATCAGGAGGATTTAGTGAAAATACCTCATCTAAAGAGCCATCAACAGCAATAACTCGGTCGGTTACCGTGTTTCTTGCATCACGAAACAACACATCAAGCATCGGAAACCAATCCTCGTAACTCAGAAAATGTCTGCCTAGGAGAATAACCTGGTAATTTCGACCTTGGATGGAACCGCTTGATTGCGAGTCTTGGATCGCTTTGGATTGCCGAAGCGAATTCGCGCTGCCTGACGTTTCTTGGCTCTTTTTCTTTATATTTTTGCTGAAAACAGGAGCGGAAGAATAAAAATGAAATTTCTCATTTTTATCCAAATCCATGCCAAGAGCAAGCGGTGTTGCCGCATTTTCTAAATACAGCTGATCCCCGCAGGCGGTTGCAGTAAGACAAATCGTAATGAACAAGCAACATACAAAAAAGAGGCGCAGCTTCATAGTTCAGCCCTCCGATGTATTCGTTTGTAGATGACCATGTATATCAGCAGTAGAATAGGGAGTATATATTCCATCCCAAAACCAAACCAAGTAAGCCATAATTCCATTTGATCGCTTTGCTTGAATGAGGGGATGTGAATAAAAGTAGCTATTGCAATCATAATGCACAAGATGCGTAATGGGACACGATGGCTGCTTAGCCCGAAAACCTTGCTTATGCAAAAAGAGACGATATACATAGACGGAATCCAAACGAGTGAGAAGACAAACAAATAAAACGCGATGAAAGGCACCTCAATCCGTTCAATAAAGCGAAATTCAATTGTTTTGAGAATACTGATGATTGGATCATTATAAAGTGTGATTTCATGGGGACTGAAGTAAATGAAGCATATGATTGTAATAAATAGATGTACAGATAGGGTAATCGTATTGGATATAAATAGTGAAGAAGCAGCTTTATCCTTCTTAACTAAATAAGGATAAAATATAAAAACGGCAGCCAGGCCCAGATTCGGATAAATCGTTACTTTCAACGCCGACAGGACAGGCAGCCAGCCTACTTTTAATATGGGCAGCAAGTTGAGCCAATGAGCATATTTGAGGGTAAATAGATAAACAAAGGGCAACCAGCATGATATGACAGCAACTAGTTCTGCATATCGTCCCAAGATGCGCGGTCCGTTTATAGCGATTTTATAAGCGGGTATTAACAGCAGAATCATGAGTATGTAGGACTGGGTGTTTGGCATCAGCCAAATTTTAATAATCAAGATAGTGCGCACAAGACCGTCGTACATAAGAGAGAGGAAAAACAAGGCCAACAATAGGGTGAATCCTTTGGCAAGCCATTTCCCCATCATTGCAGGCAGCGCATCAATTAATGTTTTATCAGAACAATGTCTCATCACCATAATAATGATATACCCGCATAGAAGACTGATGGCATAACCAATTAAAATGGAAATCCAGCCGTCCGTTCCTGCTATTTCTGCTAACTTTCTCGGTAAGGAAAGGACGGCAACACTAATCTGAATACCGGAAATAATAAATATAAATTGCATCGAAGTTATCGTATTACCTTCGGTGTTCGTCAATGTGCTCCATCCTCCTTCCGAGTGTTTGTTTGACGTTTTTCTTGAAGCGGGAGTGCGTTTTTTGGTCTTTTTTCCATCAGCCATAATGGTGCTCGTATTAGGGTATCCTTCAAATCTGAGAAACGGAGCGGAGCCAGTGGGCTTCCATAAGGCATACCAAGCGATTTAAGCGTTAATAAATGAGCGATCATCGTCATCAAACCAACGATGATCCCGACAAATCCGAACAGTGAGGATAAAATCATGAGCATGAAACGAATTAAGCGAACGGCTGCAACCATATCGTAGTTCGGCAAAATAAATGAAGAAATGGCTGTAAATGCTACAACGATAACCATAACATTGCTTATTAAGCCTGCTTGAACGACAGCTTGTCCAAGCACAATACCCCCAACGATGCCAACCGTCTGGCCAACGGGGGCAGGCAGCCGGACGCCAGCTTCACGGAGCATTTCCAAAGTGATTTCCATTATAATGGCCTCCACAAAAGGTGGAAACGGTACTTGTCCGCGTGATTCTCCCAGGGTGAGAAGCAGCTTCATTGGAATGATCTCGATATGGAAGGAAACAACTGCGATATAAAAGGCAGGCAAAAATGTAGCAGTAATAAATGCAAACATTCGCAGCAGCCTCAAAAAGGTTGCAATGGACCAACGAGTACTATAATCGTCGATGCTTTGGAAATAAGAGTAGAAGCTGACTGGAGCAACGAGTACGCTTGGCGAACGGTCGACGACAACGACACATCTTCCTTGCAAAATTTGCGATGCTGCAGAATCTGGCCGCTCAGTAAGAACGAATTGCGGGAAGAGTGAGAAGGGATTATCCTCGATCAGCTCTGCCAGCTCACCGGTGTTTAAAATGACGTCTACGTCAATCTTTTGAATGCGATCCTTAAGATCGTTTAACAATTGAGGATTCATTACATCCTCTAGGTAAATAATCGTTACGGAGGTCTGGCCGCGCCGACCGACAATCAGCCGTTTCATTTTTAATTCGCGATTCGGGATATAACGTCTGATCATAGCGATATTTTGGCCGCTGGTTTCGACAAAGCCTTGATGGGCGCCTTTTAAGGAGGCTTCCATTTGTGGATCTTCAATTGCCCGCTGCGGCCAGCCGCTTGTGCCAAGCACATAGGCCGCCTCTCTGCCGCTCACGAATAATATGGATTTGCCGTGCAGTATTGCTATCTCAATTTGGTACCAATTCGTTTCGGGTACGATTTGTCCAATGGTCATCATTAACTCATCACCGGGTTTTCCCCCGCTCGAATCTAGCTGCAAGGGACGAAGGACGTCACTATTAATTGCTGCTCCATCTGTCAGCCCATCGATGTATATGAGTGCTGCTTGCTCAGTTGTTTGCTTGATCGTTAGTTTCCTTATGACTAAATCGCTTGTATCCGAAAAAATTTCTTTTATACGTTCTATGTTTATTTTCAGGTCTGAGCTGATAGGTTCTGTTTGATCCATTGTTATCCTCCCATCCTCGCTGCCGTCTTGATTGATACACCTATTTTGCCACGGTTTACCATAGCTATACGCATGCAAAATAAATACCCCCTTGCGAAAGAGCAAGGGGGCATAATTGATGTTATATGTTATTTTGCTTTACTGACGGCCTATGAGCCTGATTTAAACAAAGTTGCAATCGAGCCGCCTTCGGTAATGATTTTAATGGCGGTTGCAAGGAGCGGGGACATCGGCAGTACGACAAATTTACTCGAATGCTCTTGACCGATACTGATCGTATCTGTAATAACGACTTCGCGGATGTTCGGATGATCCAGCTTCTCAAGCGCATTGGCTGAGAACAGGCCATGTGTTGCACATATGTAGGAATCATGCGCGCCTTTTTTCTTAAGCGCCTCTACGACGTTTACAATTGTGCTGCCTGTATCAATTAAGTCTTCAATAATAATTGGTGTCATATCTTCAACATCACCGATGATATGCGTGATTTCAGACTGATTATGAGCGGGACGATTTTTGATCATGATCGCAAATGGACAGTCCAGCAAGCCGGCAAGTTTCTCGGCTGTTGTAGCTCGGCCCGCATCTGGCGATACGACAACAGGGTTTTTAATGTTTTTGCTTCGCAAATAATCAATGATCAAATCGAGCGCCGTTAAATGATCGACTGGAATATCGAAGAAGCCTTGAATCGGATCAGCATGCAAATCGACGGTAATGATTCGGTTTGCTCCAACGGTAGTCAATACATCGGCTACCATCTTAGCGGAGATGGGCTCCCTCGGTGCCGACTTTCTTTCCTGACGTGCATAACCATAGTAAGGCATAACGATATTAATGGTTTTCGCTGATGCTCGTTTGGCAGCGTCTATCATGACGAGAGTTTCGATTAAATGCTCATTAACGGGATGGGATAGTGATTGGACGATGAATACGTCACAAGTACGAATAGGTTCTCCGTATGAAACATGAATCTCACCGCTTTGATGCCTTGATATTGCAACATTGCCTAGCGGGAGCTCAAGTTCTTTACATAACTCCTCAGCCAACTTCTGGTTCGAAGTGCCGGAGAAAATTTTAATCTTTTGCATGTGATCCTCCTAAATGGTAGCTACAAGATGCTACGTTAAACGACATTATTAGCTCAATCATAACAAACAAAACAAAAGAGGACAAATATTTGCTGAAACGACTTTTCTATTGGAACAAATAATGAAAGGTGATAAAGTGGATCAAGGAAAAAGTGCCACAGAATGAGATGCCCTACTTGCTTGCTCAGAAAAAAATTCAAACTCAAAATCAATTCACTGGCATTAAACGGCTTTGGCTGATCCTCTTGCTTGGATCGCTCTCCGCGTTTGGGCCGTTGTCCCTTGACATGTATTTGCCGGCGCTGCCGCAGCTAACGGATGATTTCGTTACAAGCGCGTCTCTTGTTCGGCATCAGCTAGCGGAATATTGCTTATCATGATATTAATTGACGCGCCGCTCGCTGCGATTCTTGTGCCATTGTTTTTTGTTGTAGCAAGCGTTGGTATTATTTCGACGACTGGCTTCTCTTTAGCAATGCAAAAGCATGGCTATGCTGCGGGAAGCGCATCTGCATTGCTCGGGTTATTATCCTTTACATTTGGGGGCATGATTTTACCGCTCGTAGGTCTTGGCGGCAGCGCAAATGCGCTCCCTATGGGAATTTGGATAGCCATTGCAGAGTTGAGTGCTGTAGCCTGTTATATTCTTTTGATCAAAAAGCCGTTTCGAAAGCGCTAATCCAACGAGCCTGCCATCCAGCTTAAGCAGCGCAAGCTGCTTTGGATCGGCTCTTTTTTTTGCTGTTCAGGTAGGTGTATAATGTGTGCTTAGAAGGAAGTGGAAGCATGTCCAGAGAAAAAAGAGCTTATGAGCTGGTCGCATTGAAGGAGATAGCAGAGACACTTAACAGCACAAACGACATGGATCAAATGCTGAATGATGTGCTTGCCAAGCTGCTTCAGGTTACAGGTTTTACTACGGGCTGGATATTTATGATTGACAATAAAAGTGAAAATCTTTGCGTGGCTACACATAATTTGCCTCAAGGTTTAGCGGCAAACAATCAGGCGGTCATGTGCGGCGAGGTTTGCTGGTGCATTGAAAGCTTTAAGCAAAACAAGCTGGATCAAGCGGTAAATATTATAGAATGCTCAAGAATTACATATGCCATCACGAACAAGCTTGGTGATAATGAGGGTGTTACTCATCATGCGACGGTTCCGCTAAGAGCAGGAACGGATCAATTCGGCTTGTTAAATGTTGCTGAAGCTGGCAAGGATCGTTTCACTGAGGAGGAGCTTGCACTGTTGCAAGCCGTTGCTTATCAGATCGGGACGGCGATTAAGCGAATCCGCCTGTATCAGGTGCAGGAGCAGCATGCGATTCATTATGCGAAGCTTGGTGATGTTATTCAGAGAATAAACGCCATACAAGATATAAACCATCTGCCGCTGCAAGCAGTGAGCCATATAGGCGATACGTTCAACTGGCAGCATGTATCGTTATTTATGTATGAACAAGAGCAATTATCGCTTCGCGCACATTATACAGACAATCACGTCCGAAAAGAGTGGCTTTCGCTTGCCATCGATCAAGGCGGGATGGTGAGCAAAGCGTTTCATGAGAATCGTCTTGTCAAACAGTCCGAATGCGACAGCAATTCCTGCTCGTCCTTATCATCCATAGGGATACCACCGTTCTCATCAGCAGTAGCAATACCGCTTCGCATTCGCAGCCGCCCGATTGGCGTTCTGTTTGTAAGCAGTCAGTTAGGCAAGCAGTTTGATGATTACTTAGAGGACTTCATGTATTCGCTTGGGGATCATTTCACGTTAAGCGTAGAAAATTTGCGGGTATATGAGCAGCGTCGCGAGCTCGCGCGCATGGAAGAGCGAAATCGAATGGCTAGAGATTTGCATGATTCGGTTATTCAAAAGGTTTTCTCTTTATCCTTTCTAGCGAAGGGCGCCGAGACGGTGCTGGCAGGCAAAGAACCTGTCGTGGAACGATCATTACAAGAAATAAGACAGCTGTCACAGGAAGCGCTGAAGGAAATGAGAACGCTGATATGGCAGCTGCGACCGGCAGGTCTTGAGCATGGGCTAATTACTGCGCTTAAGCAATATGGCAAGAGCATGGACTTAACCGTGTATGAGAAGGTGGAGGGCGTTCGCGAGCTTCCGCGTGCGATTGAAGAAGCCCTTTGGAGAATCGGGCAAGAGGCGCTTAATAATGTAAGGAAACATGCAGATACGAATACAGTTTATGTGCGGCTCATCAAAACAGAGTCTCGCGCCTGCTTGGAAGTTTTGGATCGAGGCCGCGGGTTTTCGCAAGAGAAGCGTAAAGGAAAACTGACCATGGGAATGCTAACGATGCGGGAACGTGCAGAAACGCTTGGCGGAGAGCTAACGATAACGGGCGGAAAAGGGCAACCTACAATGGTAACAGCTGTTATACCGATTGCAACGGAAATGGAAATGTGGGAAGAGGAATGAGGAACTGTTTTGACGATAAAAATATTGCTCGTTGATGATCATCAAATTGTGTTGAAGGGAATTTCTTTTTTTCTAAGCATGCAGCCTGATTTTGAGCTGGTGGGTGAAGCGAATAACGGCAAGGAAGCGGTAGAAAAAGCTGCTGAACTAAAGCCTGATATCATACTGATGGATCTGAACATGCCGGTTATGGACGGGATCGAGGCGAGCAATTTAATCGCTAGGCAAAATCCGGATATTAAAGTGCTTGTGCTCACCAGCTTCTCGGATCGGAGTCATATCGTGCCTGCTCTACAATCCGGAGCTGCTGGGTATATGCTGAAGGATGTAGAACCTGATCAGCTTGCAGAAGCAATTCGCAGCGCCTATAAAGGGAATATTCAGCTGCATCCGGATATAGCAAGTGCGTTGCTCGCTCAAGTATCGCCGCAGATTAGTTCGGTGAAAGGGCTGCCTATTCGTGAGTTAAGTGAAATATTGACTCCGAGAGAGCTAGAGGTGCTGCAATTGCTTACCAAAGGAATGAGCAACAAAGATATTGCGCACTCGCTCACTGTAGCGGAGAAAACAGTCAAAACGCATGTGAGCAGCATTTTAAGCAAATTGGATTTAACGGACCGAACGCAAGCTGCGTTATACGCGGTGCAGTTAATGCGAGAACCTGAATAACACGCTGACGTAAGACTATAGTCGTAAGACTAGCTCTCCGCCTTTGGCGGTTTTTTTATGTCGATTTTTCGGACTATTTACCGATGATTGTTGCTCTAAAACTATATACAATTAAGGTACTTACAAAAAGTAAACACACATCTTGGAGGGAAATATACAATGAGTACAGTATTATTTATTAAAGCAAACGATCGCGGAATCGAACAAGCAGTCAGCGTTAAGCTATATCAATCTTTCCTAGACAGCTTTAAAGCTAGCCATCCAGAAGACACAGTGGTTGAGCTTGATTTGTTCAATGAAAACTTGCCTTACATGAACGCTGATATGATTAACGGCAACTTCAAAGCAGCTCGCGGTTATGACCTTACACCTGAAGAGCAAGCAGCTGTAGCTGTTTCGGACAAATATATGAACCAATTTCTTGCGGCGGATAAAGTGGTTTTCGCATTCCCGCTTTGGAACTTCACTGTTCCTGCAGTATTGCACACTTATATCGACTACCTTTCACAAGCTGGCAAAACGTTCAAATATACAGCTGAAGGCCCAGTTGGTCTGATCACTGATAAAAAAGTCGTATTGCTTACTGCTCGCGGCGGCATTTATTCCGAAGGCCCTGCAGCTTCGGTTGAAATGGCACATAACTTTATCCGCACAGTAATGGGCTTCTACGGTGTGACTAACCTAGAGAGCATCATCATTGAAGGTCACAACCAACTTCCTGACCAAGCAGAAGCTATTGTAGCAAAAGGTCTTGAGGAAGCAGCAGCATCAGCTGCTCGTTTCTAAATCAACCGTTTAAATGCGAAGGCAGCCGGACAATTTCGGCTGCCTTTTTGTATGTGGATAAATTCAAACCGTTAATAAAAATTTGCGGTGCGATACGTGATCGGGTACGATGGCGATAGGAGAGCATGGACGAAAAGGTGATAAATCAGAGCTAAAATAGGAAGAGGTATGATGTCTATGGATTTGAAAAAGCTGCGTTATTTTATCGCAGTAGCAGAAGAGCTGCATTTTAACCGTGCTGCCCAAAAGCTGAATATGACTCAGCCTCCATTGAGCCAACAAATTCAAGTTCTTGAAGAAGAGCTTGGTGTGAAACTTCTGGAACGAACCAAGAGACAGGTTCGACTTACGACTGCCGGTGCGATATTTTTGGAGGAATCGAGAAACATAGTTGCTCATTTGGAACGATCGATAAAGATGACACAACTTGCAAGTGAAGGGAAAATAGGCAATTTATCCATCGGGTTTGTGGATTCAGCAGCAGGCGGTATGATGGTCAATGTTCTAAAGAAATATCGAGAACGTTTCCCAGATGTACAGGTTATATTATCTGAAATGACATCTGCTGAGCAACTGAAAGCGCTGCATGATGGGGAAATTGATGTTGGATTCCATCGGTTGCTGGACCCTTCAAAACATATCACATCCAGACTGTTCACGAACGAATCACTAGTTGCTGTATTGCCCAAAACACATCCGTTAGCCATTCAACCAACCGTTTCACTGCATTCATTGAAAGAAGATCCCTTTATCTTATCACCACATCATATGGGGGCTTCATTTCATGACCTGATTGTAGATTTTTGCAGGCAGCATGGATTTCAGCCCCGCATCGTACAGGAAGCTGTTCAAATGTACACGATTGTAAATCTGGCAGCTGCAGGCATAGGCATCTCAATTGTTCCCTCTTCGGTTTCCGTTTTTCAACGCAGTGATGTCGTATTTCGATCATTTGATGAGGATACACCGCGTGTCCCTCTTTATGCAGCCTGGAAAACAGAGAAGAGTGAAACGGTTCTGACTCATTTTCTAAAAGCAGTGGAGGAAACAGCCGCTAACCAGACAAGCTGATTTGTGTGAACGCTCTAACCTGTTTTACTAGCATCAAACTGAGCAACGTCTTTTAATATGTTATTTATTTGCACTACGATCTCAGCATCTAGACAAACTCCTGCCGCTTTTACGTTTTCCAATACCTGCTCCGGCTTAGAGGCGCCAATGATAACGGAGGACACCTGCGGATTTTGCAAAACCCACGCTACCGCGAGCTGTGGCAGCGTTAAGCTGCATTTTTGTGCAATCGGCCCTAGTTGTTCTATTGCCTGAAGGACTTCTTTATTCAACCATTGTCCTGCCAAACGTTTGAAAAACGGCGAACCAGCGGCCGTAGAAGCGCGCGAGCCTTCTGGAATTGGCTTGTCAGGTGCATATTTACCGGAAAGGATACCTTGCGCCAGTGGTGACCAGACAATCTGACCAATTCCTTCACGCTCGCAAGCGGGAATAACCTCGGCTTCAATAACCCGCCATAGCATAGAATATTGGGGTTGACTCGCAACAAAAGGAACTTTCAGCTCCCTTGCCAAAGCCGCTCCTTGCGTTATCTGATCTGCTGTCCACTCACTTACGCCGATATACAAAACTTTTCCTTGTCGAACCAAATCGGAAAACGCCACAAATGTCTCTTCAAGCGATACGGTCGTATCGAATCGGTGAGCGTAATAAATATCAATATAGTCCGTCTGTAATCTGCGAAGTGAAGCATGGCATGATTCCATAATATGCTTGCGTGATAACCCTCTATCGTTATGCCCATTCCCTGTTGGATGAAAAACCTTCGTGCACAATTCAATACTTTCACGACGTATTCCCTTTAAACAATGACCTAAGACCGATTCCGCCCTCGTCTCCGAATAAGCATCAGCTGTATCGAAAGTTGAAATTCCAGCGTTTAGTGCAGCATTTACGCATGTTTGTGCGGTGTTGTCATCCACTTGTGCACCGTGGGTTATCCAGTTTCCGAGAGCCACTTCGCTTACTAATAAGCCGCTTTTACCTAGTTTCCTATAATTCATGTTTCATTCCTCCTTTCAATGTAAATCTGATTATAGCAATCTATATTTAATATTAAAAATATATAATAATCGCATTATTAAGTTGATTTATGTATTAATGAAATCGAAGGACGAAAGGTTCTATTGTCGCTGGATATAAAAAAAGGTTGACTTGATAAGCGGATCAATGTTTTCATTATATAGACCGATCGTTATAATCGAGGAGTGAATCAATGTCGGAAAAACATAATACAAGGCATGCCATACTTGATACGGCAGCTAGGCTTTTTTTTACGCAGGGCTATCATGCGACGGGATTAAGCCGAATTATTAAAGAAAGTGATTGTCCGAAGGGATCTCTTTATTATTATTTCCCAAACGGCAAAGAAGAGCTTGCGCTGGAATGCATTAACTGCACGAAGGAGCTTGTGATTGAGAAATGGAGAAAGAAATTTGCCGATTATGAGGACCCTGCTGAAGCCGTTCAGGCTTTTGTATTTGATATGGCTGATGACGCAGAGAAGTTTGATTATAAGGGTTATATGCCGTTTAGCTTCTGGATGGCAGTCGAAACCTCATCGATTAGCGAGAAGCTGAGAGCAGCTGGACAAGGTGTATTTGCAGCATGGCAGAACGTGATTTCCGAGAGGCTGGTTCAACTTGGAATGGAAGAGACTAGAGCAGTTGAGGTTGGCGTCGTTACCGTTTCCTTATTGGAAGGTGCGCTTATTCTAACGCTGACGAATCGGGACAAGCAGCCGTTGTTATCCGCAGCGAAATGTTTGCCGTATATCATTAATAAATGTCCTTCTCTATGAGAAGTCATGAATAAATGCTAGATAGATAATAGGAGAGTGGAAGGCTTGCAAGCAACAATGACAGAATCGCAACAAAATACGGGGCAAAAATATAAAGTAATCCCCATTATGATTTCATTATTATTAAGCGGTTTTATCGGAATGTTTAGTGAAACGGCATTAAATGTAGCACTAAGCGATTTAATTCGCGTCTTTGATATCACGGCGCCAACGGTACAGTGGTTGACAACGGGATACTTGCTGACGCTCGGCATATTGGTTCCCGTATCGGGGCTGCTGCTCCAGTGGTTCTCTACAAGGCAGCTATTCATAGCCGCACTTAGTTTCTCCGTACTAGGAACATTGGTAGCGGCGCTCGCACCAAGCTTTGAAGTTCTTATGGCTGCGCGTGTTATCCAAGCAGTTGGAACGGCGCTTTTGCTGCCGCTTATGTTTAACACAATTCTTATTATTTTCCCGGCTGAGAAGCGGGGAGCGGCAATGGGTGTAATTGGGCTTGTTATTATGGTTGCGCCTGCTGTAGGCCCAACGATTGCAGGACTCTTGATTGAAAACTTAAGCTGGCACTGGATTTTCTGGTTGTCGCTTCCGTTCCTAGTCATTGCACTATTATTCGGGATTATGTATATGCAAAATGTATCTACCATAACAAAACCGAAAATTGATATTTTTTCTCTCGTATTCTCAACGCTTGGGTTCGGCGGTATTGTGTTTGCCTTTAGCAGCGCGGGTGAAGGTGAAGGCGGCTGGGGCAGTACAAAAGTGATTGCGACCATGATCGTTGGTATATTGTCCCTTGCGATTTTCGCTGTTCGTCAATTGACGATGAAGCAGCCGATGATGAATTTACGGGCGTTTAAGCATCCGATGTTTGTTGTAGGAACGTTAATGGTATTTATTTGTATGATGGTTATATTATCTTCTATGCTCGTTCTGCCTATGTATTTGATCAGTGGACTTGGTCTTAGTGCACTGACAGCTGGCCTCATTATGCTGCCAGGTGGACTTATTAACGGAATTATGTCTCCCATTATGGGCAGCCTGTTCGATAAGTTTGGTCCTAAGTGGCTTGTTATTCCAGGTCTTGTCATCGTTGCCGCTGCGCTATGGTTCTTCTCAGGCATAACGACAGCATCAACGATTACATTAATTATTGTCCTTCATTCATGCTTGATGATCGGTATTTCGATGGTATGGATGCCTTCACAAACAAACGGGCTCAACCAGCTGCCACGCGAGCTGTACCCGGATGGTACGGCGATTATGAATACACTGCAGCAGGTCGCTGGCGCTATCGGTACCGCAGTTGCAGTAAGTATTATGACCGCAGGAATGACCGGCTTTATGAAGGATGTGGCTGATCCTACAGATCCAGCCAATGCTCCGCTTGCGTTGACAGCAGGAATTCAGAACGCATTTATTTTCGCTATGATTGTTGCCATTATCGGTTTGATCGTTGCTTTCTTCATTAAACGGGTTCATGTGAGCAAACAGCATTAATAGATTTGAATACCAGAGACAGTCTATGGGAACATGGACTGTCTCTTTTTTGATAGAACGATTGACTGTGAGAACAATTATCAATTACAATGATTGAAAATATGCTGTAGACAAGCATTTGCAATACTAAAGGCGGGTCAATCCATGAAAAAGATTTTACTTATTGAGGATGAAAGAAATTTAGCGCGTTTTATTGAGCTTGAGCTGCGTCATGAATCGTTTGAGACAGTTGTTACTTATGATGGCAATAGTGGTCTAGAGCGCGCCTTGCGAGAAGAATGGGATGTTATTTTATTGGATCTTATGCTGCCTGGCATGGACGGACTTGAGGTTTGCAGGCGTATTCGGGAATCAAAAGCAACACCTATTCTTATGCTGACAGCGAGAGACAGCGTTACAGACCGAGTATCTGGCCTTGACAGCGGGGCGGACGATTATATCCCGAAACCGTTTGCGATTGAAGAGCTGCTTGCACGTCTACGCGTTGTATTTAGGCGACAGGATATGATTGCATCAGATCAGCGTTCCATTTTGTCTTCTGGCGAGTTAAGTGTTGATTTAGACGCTAGAATCGTTAGCAGAGGCGAACAAATCATAGAGTTGACTAAGCGGGAATACGGATTGCTGCTTGCTTTCATGCAAAATCCAAACCGTGTCTTCTCACGCGAAACGCTGCTTGATACCGTATGGGGTTACGATGCGGCTGTCGATACGAATGTTGTTGATGTATATGTGAGATATTTGCGCAATAAGATTGATGTCCCCGGAGGAACGAGCTGCATTCAAACGCTGCGCGGTATTGGGTATGTGATGAAAAAATGAATAATTTGCGCGTAAGTTTCTCACGAATACCGATCAAGTGGAAGCTGACATTATGGTCGGCGCTGCTGTTATTTCTTTTATTTGCTGCGTACAATGCCGTTCAATATATGTTTGTAGAGAAGTGGATGAATAAACAAGCAGAGACGAACACACAGGAAGACATGCGGGAAATATTAAACTATTTATTGGAAAAGGAGTTCACTTTCGAGCAATCGGAGCTGACTTCAATACGAAGCTTTCTTGAAAAAGTAAATGGTAAAAATCAGCTAATACGCGTGCTTGATGAAGATGGAGCACCGATCATGATTGTCTCTGATAATCTAACAGAGCAGTGGTTAAGTGCTTATCCTTCTTCGAGTTTAGCTGCCAAAGGGTCGTGGTTTCTTGACCAAAACCTGCTGCTTATGCGCAGCCCTTTAACGATCTTCTCGTTTAATGGAACAATCGAAATTGTGAAAAACATCGAGGATTTTGAGAAGCTTAGTTCAGCTTTTTTTCGAATTATGTTAATTTGCTGTGTCGGTGCCATTATTATAAGCGGCATCGGCGGAGGATTGCTGGCGCGTCAGCTGCTAAAGCCGCTTCAAGCGATGAATGTTGCGATGACCGGCGTAAAGCAGAAGGGCTTACAAGAAAGGGTTCAGCTAAACGAAAATAAAAATGATGAAATTGCAACGCTCATGAAGCTTTTTAATGAAATGATGGATCAACTTGAGCGCTCGTTCGGGCAACAGAAACAATTTGTAGAGGATGCTTCTCATGAGCTAAGAACGCCAATTGCCATCATTGAAGGGCATCTCGCACTGCTGCAGCGCTGGGGAAAGGATGACCCTGCAGTTCTGGAAGAATCTCTGCAAGCTTCGTCGCAGGAAATTGCTCGACTGAAAGGACTTGTACATGAGCTGCTCGCATTGTCTCGTGCAGAGAAAGAGCCGACTTACGGGAATGAGATGAGCAGCCATTCGAAGCAGAAGATGGAACAGCTTATTAGAAATGTAGAGGTGCTTCATCCGGAGTTCACTTTTCATGCTGATTTGAGTCTTTTGTCAGACGTAGATCTATTTGTGTCTGAGCAGCATTTGGAACAAATTATGCTCATCTTACTTGATAATGCAGTCAACTATTCGGGAGAAAGCCGAAGAATAGAGCTTTGTTGCTTGTTAGGGGAAACGGATGCTGTCATTCAAGTCACAGATTTTGGCGTTGGCATATCTGATCAGGATTTACCGCTCGTTATGAATCGTTTTTACCGCGCAGACCGTTCGAGGAGCGGCACAAGCGGCGGTCATGGACTCGGGCTGGCGATTGCGAACCGTTTGGTGCAACGATATGACGGTAGTTTGCTCATTGAAAGTAAACTTCATCAAGGTACCACCGTTTCAGCTGTTTTTAAACGAGTTACCCGAAAATGAATGTCGGGTAGCTTTTTTTTATTTTCACAGCATTTTCTCATTTTAGTAGGTTACAATAGGAACTGTTGAATTGGTGGTAATGATTTTCATTATCAAATTAAAAGTGGGAACGAGAGGTATGACCAAGATGAAAAAGAATTATATCGTAAGTGTCGTATTGTTAACGATGCTGACAGTGCTCGTATTAGCAGGTTGTGGAGCGAATAATGCAGGAAACGATAAGACGAATGCTTCTTCGCCATCGCCAGAGGCGAGCCCAGCAACGACTGAAGCAGCCGGTGGAAGTAATGATACGAGTAAGAATAACAACAAAGAGCAAGTCGTAAACGTGTTTACAGCAAGACACTATGATGTTGACAGCCAGTTGTTTGATGCCTTTACGAAAGAAACAGGCATTAAAGTCAATGAAATTAAAGGTACAGCAGAAGAGCTCGTTGAACGTTTGAAGCGAGAAGGAGAAAGCTCAGAAGCAGATCTGTTCATTACAGTAGATGGCGGCGTTCTAAATTATGCGAAGCAAAATGAAGTGCTTCAACCGATTCAATCCACAACGGTTGATAGTAATGTACCCGCAGAGCTGCGGGATAACGAAAACAATTGGGTTGGCATTGCAACCCGTGCACGCGTTATCGTTTATGCCAAAGATCGTGTGAAGCCGGAGCAGCTGTCCACCTATGAAGATCTTGCAAATGCCGCATGGAAAGGGAAAGTATTGGCGCGCTCGTCTGCCAGCCTTTATAATCAGTCGCTGCTTGCTTCATTCATCGAACTAAATGGAGAGCAAAAGGCTGAAGAATGGGCGAAGGGGATTGTAGCAAACTTTGCTCGTGATCCAGAAGGCGGAGATCGCGACCAAGCGAAAGCGGTCGTTGCTGGTCTAGGTGATGTTGCGATTATGAACACTTATTACGTTGGGCAAATGTTGAATTCGAAGGATACGGAAGAGGTTAAGGTTGCAGAGAAAATTGGCGTATTCTTCCCGAACCAAGAAACGACAGGCACACATCTTAACATCAGCGGTGTAGGCCTTACTAAGCATGCTAAGAATAAAGATAACGCTGTTAAACTGATCGAATTCATGACAGGCAAGGATGGGCAAACGCTGTTAACGCAAGGAAGCTTCGAATTTCCTGTAAATGCTGCTGCAGAAAAGCCTGAGTTGTTAAAGGGCTGGGGTGACTTTAAAACACAGAAGCTGGATTTCTCCAAGCTGGGCGATCATAACAAAAAAGCAGTCGAGCTTCTGGCTAAGGCAGGTTGGAAATAAAAATGATGGCTTCCATCTCTTTGCGAAATTTAAAGAGAATATTGAACGGCTGGGTTATATTGAGCGTAATAGGGGCCATCATGGCCCTTATTCCGTCTCTTTATATTTTTTTCGGTTTGTTTGACAAACCGAATGAAAACTGGCAGCAAATCAAAGAGTATATGCTGTTTGAATCTGTCGTTCAATCTTTATATCTTGTAGTAGGAACGGTGTTTTTCTCCGTTATCATCGGCGTGTCGCTTGCATGGCTTGTTGCAGCCTATGATTTCCCGATGCGGAAGTTTTTTCACTTTGCATTTTTGCTGCCACTGGCTATTCCACCATATATTGCAGCTTATACTTACGGTTCTATGCTGAGCTATACGGGCAGCGTACAAGTTTTTATGCGAAATACGCTCGGCGTAACCCCTAACCAAGCTTATTTTGATATATTGTCCATGAAAGGCGCTATTTTCATATTTTCAATGTTTTTATTTCCTTACATTTATTTGATGACCAAAACCTTTATGGAGAAGCAAAGCGCAGCTTTCATAGAAAACGCAAGATTGCTCGGCAAAGGGCAGCTTCATATCTTTTTTCGAATCGTATTGCCTTTGTCGCAGGCTGCAATTATCGGCGGAGCCAGCCTCGTCGCATTTGAGGTACTGAATGATTTTGGAGTAACCAAACATTTTGGCATTGCTTCGTTTACTGCAACGATTTTCAAAACATGGTTTGGTATGTACGACGTTGATTCTGCCCTGAGATTATCTGCACTCCTAATGAGCGCTATTATTGGATTGTTTATAATGGAGAGACTGCTTCGCAGGCGAAGAAGGTATCATTCCGCGACAAGCAAGCTTAATCCGCTTAAACGAAGGAAGTTATCCTATTTAGGGACAGCTGCTGCTATTTTTGTGAGCACGGTTATATTTGCCCTCTCGTTCGCTATTCCAGTAGTTCAGCTCCTCGTTTGGGCGAAATGGACATATCAAGATGTATTGAACAGCAAATTTGCGCAGCTCGTCTCAAACACGCTTTTGGTTTCCATTGTTGCGATTACCGTGTTGATGCTGCTTGCTGTTATTGTCGCCAATGTAAGCCGGAGCCTGAATCGATCGCTTTTGTCGCTTGCAGCAACGAAGCTAATTTTAATGGGCTACTCAATCCCGGGTGCTGTTTTGTCCATTGGCGTGCTTGCTTTGTTTATTTCCCTAGACCATCAATTAAGCGGCGTCTATTCATGGTTAGGCTTTGGATCGAGCAAGCTCGTGCTCAGCATGTCGCTCGTGATGCTTATTTTCGCCTATGTAATCCGCTTCCTTGGTGTAGGATTTAATGCGGTGGAAGCGGGATTTGATAAAATAGGCAATCGTTATTCTGAAGCTTCCAGAACGCTCGGCATCGGTATGACTGCGACTTTCTTCAAAGTGGATTTACCTTTAATAAAAGGCTCCATATTAGCAGGCTTCCTGCTTACCTTTATGGAAATTATGAAGGAGCTGCCGCTGACGCTGCTGCTGCGCCCGTTTAATTTTGAGACGCTAGCGACAAAAGCCTATCAATATGCAAGCGATGAGCAAATTCATCAAGCCTCGGTACCGTCTTTATTCATAATCACGGTGGGAACGGCAACTGTTTTTGTTTATCATTGGTTAGGAGAGAAGAAATCCAGATGAACTTTTTTGAGCTGACTAACGTTTCTTTTAGCTATGATAATGGGAAGAAGAGTGTGTTAGAAAACTTTACGATGCAAATGCAGAAGGGTGAAGTTGTTGGAGTGCTTGGTCAAAGCGGTTGCGGGAAAAGCACGCTGCTGCGGATTATTGCCGGGCTTGAGATTCCTGCCTCGGGACGTATTGCCGCTGGCGGCAGGGTTTTAGTAGATGATCAGCAGTTTATTCAGCCTGAGCAGCGCGGCATAGGCATGGTGTTTCAGGATTATGCATTGTTTCCTCATCTGACTGTCGGTCAAAATATATTATTTGGTTTACATCGATTATCAAGAAAAGATAGATTCAAACGGCTGGATGAAATGCTGGAGCTGATACAGTTAAATGAGTTCGTCAAGCGTTATCCGCATGAGCTTAGCGGAGGTCAGCAGCAGCGTGTTGCTTTTGCTCGTGCGCTTGCCCCGTCTCCCTTGATGCTGTTGATGGATGAGCCATTTAGCAGTTTGGATTCACACTTAAAGCAAAGCATTCGGGAGGAGCTGAAGCGATTGCTTCACAAAGCCCAAATTACTTGTATGTTCGTTACCCATGATCAAGAGGATGCAGCTGCTATTTGCGATCGAATCATTCAAATCCCGTATAGACAAACCCCAGCAATCCCGATATGATTGATTAAATAATCGCATAATTGAATAGAGAAGGTGCAAACAAAAGCATGCTTTTGTTTGCTTAATAGGGAAGTCCGGTTCAATGCCGGCGCGGTCCCGCCACTGTATGTGAAGAGTGATTCTCTGCAAATGCCACTGTCCGATTCAAGGATGGGAAGGTGTGAGAATCGCGTTGACGCACGAGCCAGGAAACCTGCCTTTTTTATTTTGTTTCTCATTCTTCGGGGGTAAAGAATGTGGAGGCGTAATCGTTTTGCAGGACGCATCATATATTTTAGTTATATACGGTTGCTATTCTTACATTCGACATGCAGATCCCCTAATAGAAGGGGGTCTTTTTTTATTGTTAAGGTTTGTGTGAATGAGACAAAAAGGAGTAGAAAAGAGACGATGGCAAAGATCTGCAAGAAATGGTTACCAAGCTTAATCATCCTATGGCTGTTTATTGGTTTATTAGCTGGCTGTGCCAGTCCGGCACAAAGCGTTAATTCCAATACCAATCAAGTGCAAACCAGCAACGAAGGGCAAGTGGGAAAAGAAGCGGAGAAAGCCGCTGATGAGCAGCCAACGAGTACTTCAGCATCAGAAACGGCGGAGGCAACGCAGTTGCCTAGCGAAGCTAAAGATCAAGATAACGGGAAGGCAACCGACAACGCTGGCGGTAAGCAAGCAACGCCTTCCCCGAAGCCGAAGCAGACAAATGAGCCAAAACTGGATGATCCAAAAACGAAGCCTACTGCTTCTGCGAAACCAACCAAAACAGACAGTGCGGCTACTGCGAAGCCCGTCACGCCTGTTGCAACGCCGAATCCTGTGCAGACGGTTACGATTTCAATTGTCGCGGACAAAGATACGGGAACGGTGCTTGCACCAACAGCCGTAGAGTTCAAGAAGGACGATACCGTTCTAGATGTATTGAAGAAAATTACGAGAAAAAACAAAATACAAATGGAATACAGAGGTGTTAAAGGCGGTGCTTATATCGAAGGCATCGATAATATTTACGAATTCGATCTGGGTGCGAAGAGCGGCTGGATGTACCGAGTAAACGGTGAGTTCCCTAACAAGGGCGCCGGGGTTTACAAGGTTAATGAAGATGATGTTATTGAATGGTTGTACACGACTGATCTTGGCGAGGATATAGGAGCAAAATTCGATGAATAGTGCGTTCGGTTCGGTACATCCGGTTACGAGCTTCAGTTATTATGCAGGAGTCATTACATTCGGCATGCTCTTATTTCATCCTGTTTTCTTATTGACGTCACTTGCTGCGATTACGGTAATTATTGTCATTCATGGCGAAGGGAAGCGGCTGCTTAAGCTGCTTCCTTATTATGTTCTAATGGGCGGTTTGGTTGCTGTTCTTAACCCGCTGTTTTCTCATCGCGGGCGGCATATTTTATTTTATTTTATGGATCAGCCGATCACGTTGGAAGCTATTTTATATGGTGTGACGATGATGCTCTCTTTATTGTGCATTTTATTAGCCTTTGTATCGTTTCAGCAGATTGTTACGACGGAGAAATGGATGTATTTATTTTCACGAGTCGCTCCGCGAACTGCACTGCTAACCTCGATGTCGATTCGGTTCGTACCGCTTTTCTTGCGGAGACTGGATCAAATTACTACGGTTCAACGAATAAAAGGGGTTTCGATTCTTGAAGGCAACTTGAAAAAACGGAGCAAGGACGGCATGCTGCTTGTTCGTGTGTTGTTGACCTGGTCTTTGGAGGAGGCGCTTCAGACCGCTGATTCTATGAAAGCTAGAGGGTATGGCGTAGCTAAACGAAGCTCTTATGTCATCTATCGTATGGATCGTAGAGATTGGTATGTTCTATTGTTTCTTGGAGCAATGGCACTAGTATGCATTTGGGGCTGGATGCAAGGTTTTGGTGTGCTTACTATTTACCCGCGTCTGGAAAACATGCAGTTTCATAGGGGGGAAGGCATTGCATACGCTTGCTATTGCGCCTTTCTGTTAACACCAGTCGTACTTGAAGAAATGGAGAGAAGGTCATGGAAGTAATTCAGGTTGATCAATTGACGTTCCATTATCCGGAATCAACGGTTGCAGCACTCGATAACATCACTTTAAATATCAAGCCAGGCGATTTTGTCGTTCTTTGTGGGGCATCCGGCTGCGGCAAAACGACGCTGCTTCGGCATTTGAAAAAAGAAACGCAGCCTACGGGAAAACGCTCAGGCACCATTAAGTATAAACGTGTATTGCTAGAGGAGCTGCCTGCGGTCGAGGCGGCTGAACAGATCGGCATGGTGTTTCAAAATCCTGAAAATCAAATTGTGATGGATCAGGTATGGCATGAGCTGGCTTTTTCCATGGAAAATGTCGGTTATGGGCAAGCGGTTATGCGTAAACGACTAGCCGAAATGAGCCATTTCTTTGGGCTGGATGAGCTGATTAACAAATCCGTTCATGAAATATCGGGGGGACAGAAGCAGCTGATCAATCTTGCTTCAGTATTGCTGCTGCAGCCAAAGCTGCTTCTATTAGATGAGCCCACCTCGCAGCTTGATCCGGTAGCGGCACGAGATTTTCTGCAGTTTATTTATCGGCTGAATCAGGAAATGTCAATGACGGTTATTATAAGCGAGCATCGGCTGGAGGATGTTATTCCACTTGCAGATCGAATCATTCTGCTGGAGGAAGGCAGAGTGAAATACGACGCGCCGCCGAGAGAGCTATGCCGGCTCGTTGGTGCTGATGCAGCACAAAAAGAAATGCCATACCTGCCTTCCGTTACGAAGCTGTTTCTATCTACCCAGAAGGCTGGCAACCTACCAGAAGCAAATCAAATTCCGCTTACCGTGCGTGAAGGGAAGAAGTGGCTCTCCAATGATTTCGGTGTACATACAATAGCCGCAAATCAATCAGTAATCAACGAAAGCAGAGAGCTCGAAAAAAAGGAATGGCTGCTTGCTTGTGATGAAATAACGTTTAAATACGAAAAAGCGAGTGCAGAGGTTTTGAAGAAGCTGTCGCTTAACGTGTACAAGCATGAGTTTTTGGCGGTGCTCGGCGGCAACGGGGCTGGAAAAACAACGATGCTGCAAATGATGGCCGGATTATTAAAGCCGCAGCGAGGCAAGCTGAAGCGGGATAAATCGATTAAAGTCGGTTATTTGGCGCAAAATCCACTGCTATATTTTAGCTACGATACAGTTGAAGAGGAGCTTCAGCGGATGGCGGATTACGCCAAACTTGATGATCGGGATCGGAAAATAGCTCAGGTTGTCGATTCCCTACAGATTTCCTCTATTTTGCCGAAGCATCCTTATGATTTGAGCGGAGGAGAGCAGCAGAGAGCGGCGTTAGCGTTAGTGCTGCTTGGCGAGCCGGATGTTCTATGCTTGGATGAGCCGACAAAGGGGCTAGATCCCATAGCCAAGCAGCGAACAGCGGAGCTGCTGCAGCAGTTATGCCATGCAGGCAAAACCATAGTCATGGTCACACATGATATTGAATTTGCTGCCGAGCATGCAACTCGCTGCGCGATGCTGTTTGATGGAGCAATATCTGCTGAGGCGGAGCCGGCGCAATTTTTTGGTACTAATTATTTTTACACAACAGCCATCAATCGAACGGTGCGGGAATGGCTGCCAGAAGCGCTGACGACAGAGGATGTGATTGCAACGTGGGCAAAATAAAGTTCTGGTTCTTAGCCAGCATTGGACTGTTCATCGCAGCTATGGCTTTATCCTCTGCCATTACCGATGATCATTATTTAATGCTAAGTATCGTGCTGCTATTTGTCACGATGATTCCTTTTTTTGCAAGGTTTGAGAGACGGAAGATCGAAGCGCGCGAGATTGTTATCCTTGCTGTGCTGGCGGCCATTGCGGCCATTAGCCGCGTTCCGTTTGCACCGCTGCCGAGCGTTCAGCCCACATCCTTCGTCATCATTATTGCTGCGATTGTGTTTGGAGCTGAATCGGGTTTTATTATCGGCGCAATAGCTGCAGTCGTATCGAATATCTTTCTAGGTCAAGGCCCGTGGACGCCGTGGCAAATGTTTTGCTGGGGGATGATCGGGGCTAGTGCTGGGTGGCTGCGGCATACTTGGCTCATCAAAACAAAGACCGGCTTGCTCATATTTGGTTTCGGATGGGGCTTCTTGTTTGGCTGGATCATGAATATTTGGTTTATCATCGGATTGCCAGACGCGCTGAGCTGGAATTTGATTTTTGTTGCCTACATTCAAAGCTTTTATTTTGATCTTGCGCATGCGCTGTCCAATGTTTTTTTTCTTGCCGTGTTTGGGAGCAGCTGGATTGCCATATTGCAGCGCTTCAAGAGGAAATACGGTTTATTGGAATCATAGGTTATGTGCCATTTCCCCCTCGAACCTATATTAATGCTACAATAGTATAAAAACACGAGGGGACGAATTCGGCTGCATAGCTAATTATATGCTCCGGAAAAAATGATGGATGATACAGAACCTCTTGCTACCAAACCATGCGTTATTTGCAAGGAAACGAAACCGCTCTCTGAGTTTCTGCGGCGAACGGGCAAACGAGCCGGCGCTGGTGCAAGGCGCGGTGCATGCCGAGCTTGCAGGCAAGAGAAAGCGGCTTTAGCTTCATTGCCTGATGTTCAACTTAATGATTATAAAGCAATACGAAGAAAAGCTCATCCCCGCAAACCATTCCCGGTTCCACCGTTGACATCCATAACGCTGCCGAATGATCCGGCAGTACTAAAGCCTACGCGTCAAGGTACGATTTGGATGAGAGGCAAGACGGATAAAGGACGGCGCTGGTATCAAGAAATTGAGCCAGAACTTGCGATAACGCTGGTGAAGGAGCATGCTGCGGTTATCGTCAATCGCCATACGATACGCCGATTGTTCAGCAATAAGGAATTCCGGCGCTACATCTTGGAGCGTGACCATCACGTTTGTTATTTTTGCGGGGAGCAGGGGGATACGATCGATCACATGCTGCCGCGCGCTAAGGGCGGGCATACAACGCCGGATAATTGCGTCTGTGCTTGCAATGCTTGCAACCAATCGAAGGCGGATCAAGACCTGCAAACGTTTATGAACGGTGATGAGCTTATTCCTTAGAAGCATTAATGAATGATTGAGTGATCCGTATGTTGTACTGCTTTCGTAACAACTGACGTTTATACAAAAAAAGACTGCATAGTTCGCCTTGATGAAGGGCGACTACGCAGTCTTTTTTTGTATTAGATGCCTGCACTTGACGCAAACAATTTAGCGAAACGGTTTAAAATCGCAGCAGCTTCCTTTTTGAGCAGCGGATCTTTCGAACGAAAATCTGTACCTTCATCTGTCGATTTTATTTCTGGTCCATATAAACGAGCTCCAACAATGAATTGAACCGCTTCTTCAGCCCAACCTGAAGTCTTGCCGCTCAGCTTCGCTGGAATGGGAGGGAAACCAAGAAAACGTGATAATCGATAGATAATGACAGCAGCTTCTTCCCTTGTAATCGTTCGGTCTGGTTCAAACCTCTGGGCTGAAGTACCGCTTAATACGTGAATCTCTAGCAAGGTTTGAATTTCTGTTTCATATGGATGAGCCTTTAGATCCGCGAAATTAGAGGGCTGGTGTGATTTGGTAATACCAGCTAGTTGTACAATCTGAGCTGCGAATTGTGCACGAGTCGTTTTTCCATCTGGTTCGAAAAGAGTAGACGTTTGATTCAAAACCCCGCCCAAATCACGTAAAGTATAAATGTCATCGGCATATGGATGATTGCGCGGTACGTCTGAATAGTTGGGTGATGGGGTTATGCGTTCGCACCAAGCATCAATAAGTAAATAATAAAAGTATGAGATATTGCCAGCTTCATCTTTTTTAAATGCGCCAAGTTTTCCATCTTCATCTTGGAACAGCAGCTCGCCAACGGGTTTTAGTTTCCTGGTGCTATTGGGTCCGGCAACGGATAAATAACCATCTTCAGCCTTTACTTTGTAATAAATGAGCGGGGCGCGCAAATACTGGTAGCTGCCTTCAAAGTGTGCTAATTGTGCCTTGGTAAGTGTAATAGCTGGCCGCTCTTTCTCTGTTTTAGGGTAATAATGATCCATAAACGCGGCGAACAGCTGCTCACGTATATCGCTGGCATCGCTGTTCGTTACAACAAATCCGCCTACCTTTTGTTCAGGCAGCAGCCACATCCACGAATGATAGCCCTCCAAATCTCCGCCCTTTCCAATGACAGTCTCACCATTGAAATGTTCTTGGAAAAACATCTCAAAACCTAAAGCCATGTTCGGAATTTCTGAATGAATGCCAACCTGTACCCGCTGCATCTCCTTAACTGTATTTTCCTGTAAAATACGATTTTCACCAAGCTTGCCGCCATTTAATTGAGCGAGCATAAATTTGCTCATATCCGTGCCTGTTGCGAACATGCCCCCGTCTGGCGCTATTGTAGGCATGAGCTGGTATTGCGGCCAAGGCTCCTTTAATTGGTTATAGCCTGTAGCAAGGTTTTCCAGTACTTTATCCGTCATCCGGAAATCACTGTTTGTCATTTGCAGCGGACGGAATATTTGATCATCAATGACTTGTTCGAATGGCTTGCCAGTCACATTTTGCACGATTAATCCTTGATAATTGAAAGCTAAATTATCATAGCGATAAGCCGCTCCCGGCTTACGCACGATGGTAGGTAAATTCTCTTTAATATATTGTTCGAGAGGATAGTCTTTGCGGGTCGCATCTGGAGCAGTCAACACATCTGTTTTGTCGAAACCTGTTGTATGAGTCAATAAATGTCGCATCGTTAGTTTGCTGCCGGTCTTATTGGGAATCGTCACACCTTTCAAATAGGGGCTTACATCCTGATCCAAATCTATTTTGCCTTCTTCTACGAGCTGCATGACGGCTGTTGCTGTAAACACTTTGGATATGGAAGCTATTCTGAACATGGTTTTATCAGGATCAACAGGTTTCTTGCTCTCCACATCGGCATAACCATAACCTTTGTTCAGCAGCACTTTATCATTGCCCACCACTACCACTGCACTTCCAGCTAGCGAGCTCGCAACCTCTGGACGTTTAAAGAACTCATCGACAAACGCCTCAACTTCCTTAGCATCCTTGGGGCCAGCTGCATCTGCTGCCTCAACGCTCCTTGCAGGAAATGAGATGGCCGAAAAGGCGATCACTGCTGCGAGCAGGGCGGGAGCCCAAGCTTTCCTGCTTTTCCTTCTTTCTTGAAACACCAACATCATTGATTTCCATCCTTTCGAGTAATATGTAATTTATTTCCTCTTAACTTTAATGGAATCGCCGTTTCATCAAATCAGTCATTGGTCTAATTGTTACCTAGACTTTAGTCGAAAGGGTAGGTTTTGTTTGCAAGGTTTATGAAAATTGTTATTCGTTTGAGCTAGCAAATGAGACAAAGTGCAGCATTTATACGGCTAAATTCGACAATAACAAAAATATAGTTTGTTATTATAAAGTTATTTATTATTTTTATTGCAAAAATAATGTTATTTATGTTATCTTCTCAATAACGAAATGCTGATTGTAAATTTATCCATGCAGCAAGATGCTCCTGTTCAAGTAACTTAGCTACTTACGTCTACTAAACGTAGAAAGGAGGTGGTTTATTTTTGAAAGCGTTTTCTGACGGGACTAATTATACTATCGCAAGGCGAATGTCCCAAAAGCATAGCTTCATCATTATGAATTAGAGGTGACGAATGAAATGGGTTTTAACTACCGATGGGGAACACGGAAGGTTTTGTTTTATGCTTTGATTCTAACGTATGTTATGGGTGCCATTCCTCTCTACCCTTATGTAAACGCGACTGCATCAGCTATTAAATATGAAGCAGCAAATGCAGAAGTAGAGGGCGCTGCACAATTCTTGACTACAACTGCAGGAGGTGACATTCAATATATTGGAAACGGTTACATTTCATTTTTCACTGGTGATCCTGGAGCTGCAACCTTTCATGTTCAAGCAGCAGCTGGCTTATATAAGCTGAACATTGGTTATTACTCGCCTTATGGACGGAAGGTAACGTCGCTGCTCGTAAACGGTCAGAGCAACGGGGAGATTGAGCTGCCTGCGATTGAGGAGCCGGGCTCCGTTACAGCAGAAGCTTCCGCAGGGAAAGTTATGCTGAAGCAAGGTGACAATACGATTCGTTTTGAAAGAGGCTGGGGTTATTATGGCATTGAATACATTTCGCTTGAATCCGCGGATACCGTTATTGTGCCAGATACCAGCCAATATGAAGCGGAAGCGGGGATTTTGGCGGGTGGAGCGGAAATACGCTCTACTGGAAACGGCTATTCCGGCGATGGTTATGTTTTTATTCCTGGAGGATCTGTTGAGTTAAATGTATCGGCTCCTGCTGAAGGTTTTTATACGCTGGATTTTGGTTACAGAGCTTCTTACGGCTTCAAAAAAACGCTAATAACCGTTAATAAAAATCAAGCCGGGGCTTCAGGGTTTGAAGTTGATCTTAATGAATCAACTGAATTTGTTGAAATATCGGCAGGTAAGGTTTTTTTGAATGCAGGAAACAACACGATAACCTTTGATGCCAATTGGAGTTGGTATGACATTGATTATATAAAGCTCACTCCAATGCCTATCGAGAATAAAGAGCATCAGGTTCCAAAGTCGTTAATCAACCCAAATGCAACAAGGGAAGCGCGTGCGCTCATGAATTATTTAGTTGATAACTACGGCAAAAACATCATTTCCGGCCAGCAGGAATTATCTGATGCGGAGTGGATTTATGAAAAAACCGGCAAGCTTCCTGCGATGGTTTCCTTCGACCTAATCGACTATTCTCCTACTCGGGTAGCTCATGGTACGAAGTCAGAGGAAACAGAAAAAATGATGCAGTGGGCGGAGAAAGGCGGGATCGTATCCCTTTGCTGGCATTGGAATTCGCCAAACGGATTAATCGATGTGCCGGGCAAAGAATGGTGGAGAGCCTTCTACACCGACTCCACAACGTTTGATGTTGAGTATGCGCTTAGTCATCCGGATTCAGAGGAGTATAAGCTGCTGCTCAGTGACATCGATGTGATTGCCATTCAGCTGAAGAGGCTTCAGGATGCGAATATTCCTGTTCTATGGAGACCACTGCATGAGGCAGAGGGAGGCTGGTTCTGGTGGGGCGCCAAAGGACCAGAGTCCGCCAAGCAGCTATATCGATTGATGTATGAGCGGTTAACAAACGAGCATCAATTGAACAATTTGATTTGGGTGTGGAACTCCGTGTCATCGGACTGGTATCCAGGAGATGATGTGGTTGATATTATCAGCACCGACATTTACAACCAAGCAGGCGATTATAGCCCAAATATTAATAAATATGATCGTCTAGTAGAGGTCGTCAAGGATCGCAAGCTTGTGGCGCTACCGGAGACCGGAACGATTCCAGATCCTGATTTGCTGCCTTTATATGGTGCAGACTGGAGCTGGTTCAGCACATGGACAGGTGATTTTATTAGGAACGGTATTTATAATTCGGCCGAGCATCTTACTCATGTCTTCAACCATGAATATGTCATTACGCTCGATGAGCTGCCCAGCAACTTGTCAACCTATGGCTTGAAAGTGCCAGAGTGGATCAATGCTGAGTTACAAGCAGCAAATGTCAATCAAACGAGCGCCACCTTGTCATGGAGCGGTGCATCAAGCGAGCAGGAAATCATAAATTATTTGATCTATAAAGACGGTATTCAACTGGCTGCGGTGAATGGCTCCAGCAGCAGCTATGAGGTTAGCGGACTAGCAGCGGGTACAAAATATACGTTTAAAGTAGAAGCGGCTACAGGAGATGGAATTTGGAGCGTTGGCGGCCCTCAGATTGAAGTAACCACTTTGTCTGAGCCCATCGTAACGCCGTCTAATCCAGACACAAGCCAGCCTCCTGCAGCGGGACCTGGCGGCAAACAAACGATTCAGCTTAATAGCGCGGAGTTTGAGGGAGCTGTCGCCAAAGCTCAAAAGGGTACAATCCTTGTTACCGGGACTCCAGCAGCAGGAGCTAAGGAGGTAAAGGTCAATATTCCAGCTGAGCAAATAGCTAAAGCAATAGACAAAGGTCTTGAGCGGATAGAAGTGAATATCGGTTATGCTGCGATTACAATTTCACTTTCCGAATTATCAAGCCATTTAAGCGGAACATCTGCAACGATTACGTTCACATTCTCTATTGTCGATCCATCCCAAATGAGCGATCTTGCCCAAGCTAAGATTGGTGGCGCGCAGGTTTATGATTTGAATCTTGACATTGACGGAAAGAGAATAACTACATTCAGAGCAGCATCTTTAAAAGTTGCTTTGAATTATTCACTAGCCTCAGGCGCAAATCCAAACACGATCGTGACATACCACATCAAAGAAAACGGCGAGCTTGAGGTTGTAAAAAACAGCTATTACGATGCAGCAACAAAAAAAGTTATTTTTCATCCCACTCATTTCAGTCAATATGCAGCTGCGGCAGTAGATGTTTCATTCAAGGATAAAGGCTCATCCGCAGCAAGCCAGGACGCGATCGATTATTTGGCTGCAAGAGGCATCGTACAGGGAAAAGGCGATGGTTTATTTAAGCCTCTTGACCTTGTGACAAGAGCGGAGTTTGTTCAAATCATTATTCAAGCGTTTGATTTGAATGACGATACCGCCAGCAACACATTTAACGACGTTCTGAGTGATGGTTGGTATACCAAGGCTGTTTCAACAGCTCAAAAGCTCGGGCTTATTAAAGGAAAAGAAAACGGAAGTTTTGGTCCGCGCGAAGCCATGACTAAGCAGGATGCGGCAGCAGTGTTGGAACGCGTCGCCAAGCTTATTGGAAATACTGCATTCAAAAGTAATGATTCCCTATTAGCAAAGTCAGTTGTGAACCGTGAGCAAGCGGCTGAAATGGTTTCGAATTTGATGCGGTTTCTCGATTAAGGAAAACGAAGGAAGCAGCAGGTGATGAAGGGGGGTGGTAGGCTCTCATAAATATGTCAACGTCTTTAAAGTAACAGGCAGCCAGATCAAACACTAAGAACCGAGACTGCAAAACAAAAAAACAGTTGGAGGGAATTAGTTATTATGATGATCAGGAGATTGAAAATGACGTTTATGCTTGTCCTTATGCTGGCTTTGGTAGTGCCTTTTATCGCAAATGAGCAAACCCATGCGGCTAACGGTTTTTATGTAAGCGGCAACAATTTGAAGGATGCAAACGGGAACAACTTTGTCATTCGAGGTGTCAATAATGCTCACGCATGGTTTGATACACAAGCGTATGATGCGCTAAGCACGATTAGCTCGAAAAAAGCGAACGCTGTTAGAATCGTCTGGACGACAAGCGGTTCGGCATCGCGGTTGCAGCAAATTATCGATCGTTGCAAACAGCTCGGCATGGTTGCTATTGTTGAACTGCATGATGCAACAGGCTCTAACAGCGCAACTGCTTTAAATAATATGGCTAACTATTTTGCCAGCAGCGCGGTTAAAACGATTTTGACGAGCAATGAAAAGTATGTGCTCGTTAATATCGCTAATGAATGGGGCGATGGGAATCTTGCGGATACCGCTTGGCGCGATGCGTACAAGACGGCTATCTCAACCATTCGAAATGCTGGAATTCATAACACGATAATCGTTGACGCCTCAGGCTGGGGACAAAATTCTTCACCAATCAAAGCATATGGCAACGCACTCCTTACTCATGATCCGGATCATAATGTCATGTTCTCCATTCATATGTACGGCTCATGGAATGACTCTTCTCGGATTGGCACGGAGCTGCAAGCGATTAAAAATTTAGGTTTGGCTGTTATGGTTGGAGAGTTTGGCTATAACTACAATAACGGCAATAACAACTTGGGAAGTCAAGTTAATGCACAAGAGGTCATGAACCAAAGTCAGGCGAAAGGCATCGGTTATATGGCATGGTCATGGACAGGAAATGATTCGGCCAATTCGTGGCTGGATATGACGACAAGTGATTGGCAGACGCTAACTTCATGGGGCAATCTTGTCATTAACGGAACAAATGGCATTTGGGCTACTTCTATAAAAGCTTCCGTGTTTAACAGCAGCAGCAGCTCTACGTTGTACGATTTTGAAGGCGGAAATGCACAAGGGTGGACGGCATCAAACGTTGCTGGCGGGCCTTGGTCTGTAACGGAATGGGCGGCAAGCGGCAGCAGCTCGCTCAAAGCAGACGTTACGTTAGGCGGCGGTCAATTTTATTTGCAATATGCGGGTGCTAATAATTTCATTGGCAAATCTTCTGTTTCTGTTAAAGTGAAGCATACTGCATGGGGAAGCTTTGGCAGCGGCCTGCAGGCGAAGCTGTTTATTAAGACGGGCTCCGCTTACACTTGGTATGACTCAGGAACGGTAAACATCAATTCATCGGGGTCATCTACGATTTCACTGAGCTTATCTGGAGTAGCCAATTTGGGTGATGTGCGTGAAGTAGGCGTTCAGTTCATTTCACCTACTAACTCAAGCGGATCAACTTCGGTTTATGTAGACAGTGTTGTGCTGCAATAACGAAATGGCTGGAGCGATTCACCGACGATTAATTTGTATAATAAAGCAGGACTTCCCGCATCGCCATTTCGAACGGATTTTTAAACGAAGCACTACTGCGAAAAGAGGATGACCGCGATGGTCATCCTCTTTTTATGTTTAATTTCTGAAAATAATCTCAGCTTGGATAAGGGTCCTCTCGTAGCTCGTTGTTGCGTTGAGTATTCTCCAAAGCATCTGATCAACAGCACGTTTGCCGAGCAGTTCCTTATCTACATTAACAGTAGCCAAAAAAGGAATCTGAGGATGGGTATTGTCAAAGCCGGTGAAAACGAGCGTTTCTGGAATATACATTCCGATATTTTTCAATGTATCTAACGCAAAAGAGGCAAATATATCATTGGCGCAAACAAATACTTCAGGTAAACCATGCTCCTCAATAGCAGCTTTGAATGTATCGTGAAAGTTTTCAATTTCCGGTCCCATTAGGGAAGGAATTTGCTTTAGTTCAATATCATTGTCCTCGAGAGCTGAACGGAAACCAAGGAATCGTTCATAGAAGCTTTGCGCATCTCTAATATTTCCTAAAAATTGATAGTTTTTGTAGCCTTTTGTAATGACGGCGTTCATTATTTCTCTCATGCTGGACAAGTTGTCTGTAAAAATCGAGTCGCAGTGAAAGTTTGGATCGTAATGATCGACCATTACGACAGGAATGCCGAGCCGTTTAATATCAAGCAACACAGAGGTAGAAATAGAGCCTACAGTAATAATGCCCATAATGGCTTCTGGGTTTAAAAGTGAGAACATGGAGTCGTTAGTAGGCTCGGTTAATGTAAGGATGTTAATGCCCTTTTGGTTCAGCCTTGTAGATATGCCGTTAAATATTGGACCCCAATATAAGGAATCAGTATTTTGATAACGAACATTTGGGAAAAGCACTAGAATGGTTCCGGACCAGCTTCGTGATTCTGTATCCATCAGTTCGCTTGAAACAGGAGGCGTCTGAGCGTCCTTAAAATAACCGAGCTGTCCTGCAGCTCTTAATATCACTTCTCTTGTTTGTGGACTAACCCCCGATTTCCCGGATAACCCTCGTGAGACTGCGAATTTTGACAACCCTGTATAATCGGCAATTGATTGAATCGTTACCTTCCGGCGCATAAATTTCATCCTACCTTAATTAGTTAGTTTGCCAAGCCATCTATATGTAAAGAAGTCCATTATTATATGTGAAGAAATGCTAGTCATTATTTTACCGTATTGTTACTAACAATTAAACTTGTTTTTTAATTGCTAAAAAACATTAAACATCATTATTTTATTTAGAGTTTTATTTAGGAAGTTCATTCACCTCAATGCTTTATTATTGTCTTTTTGTTATTTTGTTATGTAGATAAATATAGCTGTTTTTTCAAGGGTATACAAGCGATAAAACGGAATTTAACTTATTTTTTTAGAAATATTAGTGCATTTAGATAACAAATAAAAAACAATTGACCAGTTTTGTTTTTGATGTTATATTCGTTATGCAAAACGAAATAACAAATTACGGAAATCAAATAACGAAAAGGCGGTGAGGTTAGCTGTTTGGTTTTTCAAAGTTTAGGAATGAAAGCGCTTTTAAATGGGGATTTTTACTTTATACCAACTGATGAATGTAAAAATGGGAGGTTCGGTCATGAGAAAAATACAAGGTTTGTCCATTTTGGTGTTATGTTTCATGCTCATACTTACAGCTTGCAGCAGCGGGAACGGCGGAAATAAAGGAACGAATAACGCTCCAAAAGAAAGCGCTGTCACTGATCCGACTGCAGCACCTGAGGAATCAACAGCAACACCAGAACCTGTCGATATGGGTGGACGCGTTATTAAAGTAGCCGCATGGTGGGATTTGACACCAGCAGGAGCTACGGCTTCCGAGAAAGAGCGTCTCGCTAAGATCGAAGAAGTTGAAAAAAAATATAATGTGAAAATCGAATTCGTAAACGTTCCTTTCGAAGAATACATGCCGAAGTTTACGGCTACTGTCCTGACAGGTGAGCCTTTTGCAGACATCGTTCAAATGGAATACAAAGCAGCATTGCCGGCTGTATTGAAAGGCCAGCTGCTTCCGATCAGCGAGTTTACAACTTCAGCTAATAACATCAACAACGATGCAAACTTGATGGCTAAAGCGCCTGCTATTGCTGGCGGCGAATATGCATTTGACAATCCAGGCTCAGGCGGTACAGCCATGCACTACAATCGCGATTTGTTCAAAAAACTTGGCCTTCCGGATCTTCAAGAGCTTTACACAGGCGGCCAATGGAACTGGGACAAGTTTTTGGAAATTGCAAAGCTAGCAACTAAGGATACAGACAATGACGGAAAAATCGACGTTTATGGCTTCTCAGGCTGGTCCATTGATATTTTCCGCAACTTTACTGCTGCAAACGGCGGCAAAATCGTTGACGAAGGAACAGGCGTTCAAGGCTTAACCGATCCAAAAACGATTGAAGCGGCAGAGTTTGTGAACCGACTATATAACGTTGAGAACGTTATGAAAATTAAAACAGGCGACAGAATGAATTATGAAGAATTCAACACGTTTAAAGACGGCGATGTAGCGATGTTCCAAGCACCGGTATGGAATATTGGTGATTTAACGTTCGATATCGGCGTTGTGCCTATTCCGAACGGACCTCAAGGAAGTCCAGAAGTTACGTATGCGAATCCAGGACAAGCGGCTAAATTTATTCCAAAAGGCGTAAAAGACGCGCAATTGGTTTACCAAATTTACGAAGAAACATTTGATATTACTCAAACGGAAGAGTTCCCTAGCCAAGAGTGGCTGGAAGGTCTCTACAATCACGAGGAAGATGTAGCTATGCAGCGTGATCATATTACGAACACAGGCCAAATCTTGCTGGATGATGCTTATCCTGAATTCCCGACTGGAAAGTTCGTTACAGATATTATCGTAAATAATCAATCAGTGACTGCGACTGCAGAGAAGTATAAGCCGGAAGCAGAAGCGTCAATAGCCAAGCTTTCTAAGTAATTGAAGGCAGCGGTTTAATGTATAGGTCGGGGGACGTCTTTCATGACTTCCCCCGATTGTATGAGAACGAGGAAAATAAATGCTAGAAGATATATGGGCTTATATTTCACCATCAAACGTGAGCTTCCCCGCCTATGGACGGAGAAACCGTTTATGCATGTAAGGAGGACCTCTGGTGATAAGCAATTTGCGGCTAACCAATATGGCAAGGAAGCTAGTCCCTTTTGTTTTGGCAGTTTTAATGGTGCTTCCGTCAGTGCCTAAGGCGCATGCAGTCGGCAGTTCGGATAATGCGCTGACGGAGGAGTCCGTTCAATCCGGATCGACGAACATCTCGGCTTATAATGAACAAAAATATCATGAATATGTCTCGCAATATGAGGCGGCTGCCCGTCCAGAGCGTGAAATCGTATTAGAAGCAATCAATTACAGCCATGTAGAGGGTGCTGAGTTCGAGAAGCTTAACAACTACGAGGGCATGGACGGATCTTCCTTGTTAACAGGCGAATCGGGCAAAGTGGAATGGTCATTTGATGTGACTGATGCGGGTCTTTATAATCTTTCTTTGCTCTATTATCCCATTGAAGGAAAAAGCTCAGCGATTGAACGGGATTTATTCATTGACGGAAAACGTCCGTTCAGAGAAGCTGCTTTCCTGCAGTTTGACCGTGTTTGGGATAATCAAGCAGCTCAAGTTGTTCAGGACAATCAAGGCAATGATCTCAGACCAAAGCAAGTGGAGAAGCCGAGATGGAGCGAGAAAACATTTCAAGATTCCGATGGTTACGAGAATGAACCCTTCTTATTTTATTTTTCGCAGGGCAAACATACGATTACGCTTGAATCTACACGGGAACCGATGGTCGTTAAACAATTGAAACTATTTCAACAGCCTGCTCCACTAACCTATGAACAGTTGCTTAAGCAGTATGAAGCAGATGGTATGAAGGCGACGAGCGGCCATTTGATTACGATTGAAGGCGAGGCTTCCACAGCAAAGTCTTCACCTACCTTGTATCCGCTAAGCGAGCGTTCAAGTGCTGCAGTATATCCTTACAGCTCTTCAAAAATAAAAATTAATACGATTGGCGGCTTGAATTGGCGTCTACCTGGTCAATGGATGGAATGGGAAATTGATGTCCCTGAAACGGGGCTTTACCAAATTGCCTTTAAAACGCAGCAAAACTTCGTTAGAGGCATTTATTCAACTCGTACATTAACCATTGACGGCGAAATTCCTTTTAAGGAAATGGAAAAGGTTGCGTTTCGTTATAAGAGCTCCTATCGGCTTGATGTGATGGGTGGAAAGTCTCCTTATTTATACCGCCTGGAAAAAGGAAAGCATACACTCAGGCTTGAGGTAAGCCTAGGCGAGTTTGCCCCGCTCATTCGTGAGGTTGAAAGCAGTCTTTATAATTTGAATGAGATGTATCGCAAAATATTGATGATTACGGGAACAAAGCCCGATGAATACCGTGATTATCAGATTGAGAAAAAAGTTCCCAACATACTTAACGTTTTTGAAGAAGAAAGTGAACGCCTTAAAACGATTGCCGCGCAGCTCGTCAAATTATCAGGACAATCCAGTGACCAAGAGGCTCTTCTAAAGACGATGTCACTGCAATTGGATGAGATGGTTGAGAAGCCGGATACCATTCCGAGAAGGCTTGGAGCCTACAAGACTAACACGGGCGGACTAGGAACTTGGGTTCAGCAAGCAAGGCAGCAGCCGCTTGAGATCGATGCGCTGTATGTCGCCTCACCAGATAAGAAATTCCCTAAAAAAGGGATGGGCTTCGCCGCGAATCTTAAGCATCAATCTGCCACTTTTATTTCTTCTTTCTTTACGGATTACAATCAGATCGGAAATATTTCTGAGGACGCCGACCAAAGGTCGATTACCGTATGGATCGGAAGCGGACGGGATCAAGCCAACACGATGAAGGCGATGATTGACGAAACCTTTACATCCGTTACCGGCATTAATGTCAACTTGAAGCTGGTAAACATGGGAACACTGCTGCCTGCAACGCTGGCGGGCCAAGGTCCCGACATCGCCATGCAGATTGAAAATGATTTGCCTGTTAACTTTGCGATGCGCAACGCTTCAACTGATTTGACACAGTTTGCTGATTTCGAAGAGGTGAGGGAACGTTTCCGTCCAAGCGCAGTTGTTCCATACAGCTATGATGGCGGGGTTTATGCGTTGCCGGAAACACAAACGTTCAACATGCTCTTTTACCGTAAGGATGTGCTTGATCAGCTGGATCTGGAAATTCCGCAAACTTGGGATGAAGTTTCTAATTTACTAGCCGTTCTAAGTAAAAATCATATGCAATTCGGTTTGCCAGTTGTGGCACAAGCTGCTGTTCAAGGGCAAAACATACCGCCAAACTCGATGTATGCGGCACTATTATTTCAGAATGGCGGACAGCTTTACCGCAATGATGGCAAAGAATCCGATCTGGATTCACGCATTGGCATCGAAACATTCAAGCAATGGACGGAGTTTTATACCGACTATAAATTAGAACGGGAATATGATTTCTCCAATCGCTTCCGTACGGGGCAGATGCCAATAGGCATTGCAGATTATACAACCTATAACCAGCTTTCTGTATTTGCGCCAGAAATTCGCGGCATGTGGGGTTTCGCCCCTGTTCCGGGAACCATACAGAAGGATGGCTCCATTAATCGTGAGGTGCCAAGCGGAGGCAGTGCTGTCGTAATGATGAAGAAGGCGAAGGACAAGGAAGCATCATGGGAGTTCATGAAATGGTGGACCAGCGAAGCGACACAAACGGTGTTTGGTCGTGAAATGGAAGGTTTGATGGGCGCAGCAGCCCGTTATCCGACTGCCAATATTAAGGCACTCGACAGCTTGCCATGGCCGGTTGCCGATTACGAAAACTTGAAGGCGCAATTTGAATGGGTACAAGGGGTGCCCGAAGTGCCAGGCGGATATTTCACAGGCCGACATTTGTTTAATGCATTCTATAAGACGGTTGTTGGTCAAGTGCAGGCGCGCGAATCGATTATGGACTATGTCCAATATATGCAGGATGAAATTACGACGAAACGAAAAGAGTTCGGGTTGCCGCAATAATGGAGGGAGGGTCAAGCGTGCAAAATTGGTGGAACCTGAAGCTGCGGGAAGTGAAAGCAAACAAACACTCCTACATATTGCTGGCGCCTTACATGGTTTTGTTCGCCGTGTTTACAGTACTTCCGGTTTTGGTGTCGGTGGTGCTTAGCTTTACGTACTTCAATATGCTAGAGTTTCCAAAGTTTGTTGGCTGGCAGAACTATACGCGCTTATTTCTAGATGATGATGTTTTCCTCATTGCCGTTAAGAACACGCTGTTGTTCGCTGTAATAACAGGACCGATTAGTTATATCGCGTGTTTTGTTTTTGCATGGATTATTAATGAGCTGTCTCCAAAGCTGAGAGCGATAATGACACTCGTATTTTATGCGCCATCGATATCCGGAAACGTGTATTTTATATGGCTGATGATTTTCTCCGGCGATCGTTATGGTATTGCCAACGGTTTTTTATTGAAGCTGGGCATCATCTTGGAGCCGCTTCAATGGTTGAAAAAAGAGGAATACATTTTGCCGATCATCATTCTTGTTCAGCTTTGGCTTAGTCTTGGAACGGGTTTCCTTGCTTTTATTGCAGGTTTACAAACCGTTGACCGGACATTATATGAGGCTGGCGCAGTCGATGGCGTGAAGAATCGCTGGCAGGAGCTTTGGTACATCACATTGCCTTCGATGCGGCCGCAGCTGATGTTCGGGGCAGTCATTCAGATTACGACGGCATTTGCAGTGGCTGATGTTTCGATTGCACTCGCAGGGTTCCCAAGCGTCAACTATGCAGCTGAGACGATAGTTACTCACTTAATCGATTTCGGTACTACCCGTTTTGAGATGGGTTACGCTTCTGCCATTGCTTCAGTGTTATTCATGATTATGGTGGGATCGAATCTCATCGTTCAAAAACTTCTTCGCAGGGTAGGTGAATAAGTTCATGAACTTCTCCTTTCGAATCCCGAGGAAACGGGTAAATCGATCGTTCTGGGGCAGCTTCTCGCTTTTTGTTTTGCTTACGGCGTTTGGTGCGTTCATGATCGTGCCGCTAATCTATGCGATCAATAATGCCTTTAAACCGTTGGATGAAATATTTATGTTTCCTCCGACATTATTTGTTCGAAACCCGACCATGAACAACTTTATCGATTTATTTGCATTGTTAGGCAATTCATGGGTTCCTTTTTCAAGGTATATTTTCAACACGGTTTTCATTACCGGCATGGGTATCATTGGACATGTACTGTTAGCGTCGGCAGCTGCTTATCCGCTAGCCAAGCATAAGTTTCCAGGTAAAAGCTTCATGTTCAGCATTGTCGTTTTATCCTTGATGTTTACGCCAGCCGTAACAGCTATTCCAAACTATATGATCATGTCATGGTTAGGCTTGATCGACACGTATTGGGCAGTCATCATTCCTGCTTTTGCTTATTCGCTTGGTCTCTATTTAATGAAGCAATTTATGGAGCAAATTCCTGATGTGCTGTTAGAGGCGGCAAAAATTGATGGAGCAAGCGAATATCGTATTTTCTGGACCATCGTAATGCCCAATGTAAAACCGGCATGGCTGACGCTAATTATTTTGCTTTTCCAAATTCTTTGGGGCAGCGATGGGAATGGCTTCATTTACAGCGAACAGCTTAAATCGCTGCATTTTGCAGCTAATCAAGTTGTGGCAGGCGGTATTGCTCGCGCAGGAGCGGCGGCAGCAGTAGCACTCATTCTGATGAGCGTTCCGATTACGCTGTTCGTTTTCTCGCAAAGTCGAATTATTGAAACGATGGCGACTTCAGGAATGAAAGATTAAAAGGGGGGGAATGCACTTGTCAGCGAAAAAATGGTTTCTCGTCATCGCGGCGGCTTCCCTATTGTTTATTACCGCAGCGCCGGCACCGGCGGCTGCAGCGTCGACGCCATATGAGAGCTACAACTATAACTATTGGGAAGAAGCAGTTCCAGCACCGGCGGCTTATGTACCCAAACTCTCCATATCCGGAGCTGATATCGGCATCGGAGACTTTTTAGAGCCAAAGGATATGGTCGTGTCTGCAAGCGGGCTGATCTACATTGTGGACAGCGGCAATGGCCGGGTCGTTATTTTAGATGATCAGTGGAAAGTGAAAAACATCATTAGCGAGTACGAGAAGGACGGGGAGAAGATCGGTTTTAAAAATCCGTCGGGACTATTCGTTGATGAGGAGGAGCAGCTTTATGTTGCGGATACGGACAACGGGCGAGTTGTCGTGTTATCGAGCGACGGTGAATTGCTTCGAACAATCGAGCAGCCCAAATCTGATGTTTTGGCAAGTGATTTTAAATTTATTCCGTTAAAGGTAACGGTAGATAAAGCCAAACGGGTTTATGTCGTAGCGCAAGGCATCTACGAAGGCATCATGCAGTTTGATGAGAAAGGCCAGTTTATCGGATATGTAGGGACAAACAAAGTGCAGCGGGACTATACGGAAGTTATCTGGCGCTTGCTTTCAACCAAAGCACAGAAAGCGCAAATGGTGCTGTTTATTCCAACCGAGTTTTCGAATATCGATATCGATGCCAAAGGATTTGTCTATGCAACGAACATCGATCCTGACTCTAAGGAACCAGTAAAAAGACTTAATCCATCAGGTGAGGATGTGCTGAAGCGCTTTGGTTACTTCGATGTGCTAGGGGATATTTTGTTCAGGCGCGCTGTTGGCCCTTCCAAGCTAATTGATGTAAAGGTACTCGAAAACGGAATGTACAGCGTGCTTGACGGAAATCAAGGCAAAGTATTTACCTACAATGACGAAGGCGATTTGCTCTATGTGTATGGCGGTAAGGGAAATCAGCTCGGTACGTTTAAAATACCGGTCGCCGTCGAGCATTTGGGTGAAAAACAACTGGTGCTTGATCGTGGGAAAAGCAATATTGTCGTATTTGAGCCAACGAAGTTTGGTGCCAGCGTAAACGAGGCGGTGAAGCTGCATTACACCGGTGAGGATAAGCTGGCGGTACCGATTTGGCAAGAAGTGCTTCGGTTAAACAGCAACTACGATATTGCGTATATAGGCATTGGCAAATCATTGCTGATGGAGCGGAAGAACGGGGAAGCGCTTGAGTATTTCAAGCTAGGCATGGACCGCGATAGTTATTCCGTAGCTTACAAAAGGTACCGCAGGGAAGTAATGAAGGAACATTCAGGAACCTTTCTAACAATGCTGATCGTCCTAGCAGCTGCATGGCTTGCGTTCAAGCTGGTAAGCTCTCGAATGAAAAAGAGGAAGCTTATGATGTCGGACTTTGCATCGCAAACCGCTAAGGAGGGCAGATCGCTATGAAGCAGGATTTCATCAAGTTTCCGCTGCATTTAATCGTTCATCCTTTTGACGGCTTCTGGGATATGAAGTATGACGGGAAAGGAAAAGTAAAGGTCGCATTAGCTATTTTGCTGCTCGTCATCGTTTCTGTTATTTTACAAAATCAGTTTGCAGGTTTTCTGGTGAACTATAATGATCCACGTCATTTGAACAGCCTGACTCAGCTCGTTACGATTGTATTTCCTTTCTTTCTTTGGTGTATATCCAATTGGGCGATTACAACCTTAATGGATGGCGAAGGCAAATTCAAGGAAATTGTTATGGCGACGGGTTATGCGCTCGTTCCTATGGTCATTCTTTATGTGCCCATGACCATTGCGAGCCGGTTTATGGTACAGGAAGAAACGGCTTTTTATTATTTAGTCATGTCTATATCCACCATTTGGTTTCTAGCGCTTCTATTTGTCGGTACGATGACGGTTCATCAATATTCGGCGTTCAAAACGATTATTACGATGCTGCTGACGGTAATCGTAATGGGCATTATCGTATTCCTTGGGACGCTAGTGCTGAGTATGATGCAGCAAATTATCGATTTTATTATCAATATTTATCGTGAAATCATTTTCCGTACGTAAAGGAGGCCGCACCCGTGAAAAATCGTAAAAAGCTGGTTGCGGTGCTGGCCTGTACCGCAGCAATTTGTATCTTGGTCTGCTCCGTATTGCTATTCACCAGTCGTGGAGCTAAAGCCGTTAAAGCAGCCGCTTATATGAAAATGACAACTGAGCTGGAAGCTGGAGCCGCAATTAAGGAAATGCCTGATTCTTCAAAAGGTGTGCCAGGCATGCAGCTTGTAGCGGACAATTCCGAATTATCGTTATACTACAGCGCCGAAACGACAGAGGTCGCTGTGAGGGATAAACGGCAAGGCCAAATCTGGTACAGCAATCCGCCCAATCGGAGTGAGGATGCTATCGCATCGGGCTTCGAGAAGGAAATATTGTCTTCTCAGTTGACGGTACTGTTCCGGGATTCAATCGGTACGCTGGATACATTCACCAACTTCACGGAAAGTATCGCAAATAAGCAATTTACAGCTGAGAGCATTGAGAACGGCATTCGTATCACCTATACGATTGGCGATACGTCAATCGGCGTGGATGCCTTGCCAAGGTATATAAGCAAAGTGCGATTGGAAGAGAAGGTGCTCTCCAAGCTGGATGCGCCGACGGCCAAATATGTGGGATTGCGCTATTATCCCAAAGCGGACAATAAGGAAGTATTAGAGAGACTAGATGCGCAGGTTTCCAAGCCGCTTGTATTGAGCAAAATGACGGCGGCATTCGTCAAGGCTGGTTATTCCGATGAGGATCTTGCTTTCGACAATGAGGAAAATGGCGTTGCAGGCGGCGGCGAATCGAGCAAACCAAACTTCGTTATTCCTTTGGAATACCGCATTGATGGCGGTTCGCTGGTTGCATCCGTTCCAGTCAATCAGGTCAAAGAAAGCGGAGGCTATCAAATTCGCAGCATCGAGATGCTTAATTTCTTTGGCGCTGCAGATAAGGAAAACGAAGGATATATGTTCGTGCCGGATGGAACCGGAAGCTTGATCCATCTTAACAACGGCAAGGTAAAGGAAGAGCAATACGTACAAAGAGTATATGGCCTTGATCCGAACGATAACAGCTACCGCCGCGGTCAAGTAAGCGAGAGTGCTAGAATGCCGGTATTTGGGATGAAGGCAGGGAGCGCAGCATGGTTTGCGGTGATTGAAGAAGGTGATGCTGTTGCCAGCATCGCTGCTGATATCAGCGGTAAAAAAAATTCCTACAATTATATTCACAGCAGCTACTCATTGCGTGGAGAAGATGAGCTTGAGCTTTACACAGGCTCAAAGATTCAAGAAATCCAGCTGTTGAGTGAAGAGATTTATAAAGGCGATATTCAAATTAGGTACAGCTTTCTCTCTGGCGATAAGGCGAGCTATTCAGGAATGGCAGAGCTTTATCGTAACAGGCTTGTAGCTGAAAACAAGCTTCAGCCATTAAAAGATGATGATAGGCTTCCATTTTATTTGGATATTCTAGGAACGGTCGACAAGCGGAAATCATTCCTTGGCGTACCGTACAGCTCCGTCGTTTCCATGACATCCTTTGAGCAAGCCTCACAAATGGCTGAACAACTGAAGTCGGATGGGGTTGATCGATTGCTCATGCGTTACACAGGCTGGTTCGGCAACGGCGTCAATCATCAGACACCAGTAAAGCTGAAAGTGGACAGTGAGCTCGGAAGCAAGTCCAGCTTCATTAAGCTAGCGAATCAACTGGAGCAATCCGGCGGGATGTTGTTCCCAGATGTAGCCTTTCAGCAAATTTATCATGATGATGGAGGTTTTGTTCCATCCTCTGATGCATCGCGGTTCGTTACACGGGAGGAAGCAGAGCTTTATCCTTATAACCGAGCGCTTAATCGAATGGATATGCTATTAGGCTCGTATTATTTGTTGTCACCGGCAAAGCTTCCCTACTTCGTTGATACGTTTATGAAGAAATATGATTCGCTTGGCATGCGGGGAATATCGCTGCGGGATCTTGGAAACGTACTGAGCTCGGACTTCCGTACGAGCAGAGTCATTCAACGCGAAACGGCTAAAAAAATCGTTGAGGATGAGCTGAGCAAGGTGGATGAGCGCGTCGATCAAACGATGCTTACGGGCGGAAATGCTTATGTATGGCCATACGCAGATCATCTTATAAATGTGCCAACGTCATCCAGCGGCTTCGTGCTAACGGATGAGGAAGTTCCATTTTATCAAATGGTTATTCATGGATATGTCGATTATGCTGGCGGTGCGATTAACTTAGAGGATGAGCAGGATATTCAGCAGCAGCTGCTTCGTTCGGTAGAGCTTGGCTCAGCGCCGCATTTTTCATGGAGCTATGAACCATCGTCTAAACTGAAATTCACTCATTTTGACAAGCTGTTCTCTACCCATTACAAAGACTGGTATGATCAAGCGCTGTCGATGTATAAGGAAGCAAACGATGTGCTCTCCGGTGTGAGAAACGCTCAAATGGTGAAGCATATTCTCCATCAAGAAGGTGTCGTAGAGATGCAATACAGCAATGGGAAATCGATTATTGTCAATTACACAGATAAGCAAGTCAGCATTAACGGAAACAAAGTTGAAGCTCAAAACTATTGGGTAGGAGGTGAGCGTTAATGAATGGATATAAGCTAGCTCTGCGGCACAAGCGCTCACTTCTAGGCGTAGCATTTATTTTCCCATGGCTGCTGGGCTTCATATTTATGTTTGCGACGCCGCTTATCCAATCTATTAAATTCAGCTTCAGTAAGCTAACGGTGGAACCGACTGGATTTATATTGGAATCGGTTGGTTGGGCGAATTTTAAAGAAGCGTTGTTCGTAGATGCTACCTTTAATCGGATTTTGACCCAATCCGTTTCAGAAATGGTTTTGAATGTACCGATGATATTATTTTTCAGCCTTTTCTCTGCTACGCTGCTTAATCAGAAGTTTCGTGGCAGAATACTCGCAAGAGCGATATTTTTCCTTCCGGTCATACTCGCTTCCAATGCGATTTCAGCTGCAGAAACAGCGGGTCTTATTAATCTCGTAGGCGATTCATCGGTCGTAAGTGAAATGGGTGAAGCTTCTTCAACCTATAATATTATGTCAATGGTCATGATACTTAGTGAAATAGGATTGCCGCTATCGTTCGTTGACTACATCGTTCAGGCGATTACTAGAATCTATGAGATTATTACAAGCTCAGGTGTGCAAATTCTTATTTTTCTAGCTGCTTTGCAGTCCGTTCCAGGTGCCATGTATGAGGTGGCTAAGATGGAAGGCGCTACAGCCTATGAATCGTTCTGGAAAATCACATTTCCATTAGTTAGCCCGCTCATTTTGACCAATGTCATCTATACGATTATTGATTCATTCTCGGGCAGCGCGGTTACGGATATGATTTTCTCGACGGCATTCACCACGCAAAACTTTGGGCTCAGCGCAGCGATGTCTTGGGTTTACACGTTGATTATAAGCGTTGTTTTGGTCATTATCGGAGTGCTGCTATCGAGAAGAGTACATTACAACTGAGTAATTAACAAAGGAGGAAGCTGCATATGGAGGCTTCACAGGCTGTTCGCAACGAGGACAATAAATATCGGCTGCAGAAAATGAAAAATAAGACGATCGATACGTTGTACGCCATTTTTCGTTACGCGCTTGTCATTGGCATCTCGTACATCATCATTTATCCGCTGCTTATGAAGTTTTCTGTCGCTTTTAAAGACAAAGTCGATATTTACAATCCGACAATTTATATGGTGCCTGTTCACTTTACGCTCGACAACATCAAAATGGCGATGGATATTTTACACTACTTTCCTCTTCTAGGAAATACGCTTGTCTTTGTTATTGTGACTACGCTGCTAACGACAGCTTCTTGCGCGCTTGCTGGGTACGGTTTCGCCCGTTTTAACTTCCCAGGCAGCAATGTGCTGTTCGCTCTGGTCATATTAACGATTCTAGTTCCGACAAGCACGTTGATGGTTCCGATGTATCTTCATTTTAGAAGCTTTGACATACTCGGAGTCATTCATCTTGTGACGGGTAAGGAAGGCGTTAATTTGCTCAATACGTATTGGCCTTCTATTATAACGTCTGCGACGGCAATCGGATTGAAAGCGGGACTGTTCATTTATATTTTCCGCCAGTTTTTTAAAGGAATGCCTAAAGAGATAGAGGAAGCGGCATTGATTGATGGCGCTGGCGGAGTGAAAACATTTTTGAAAATCATGCTGCCGAACGCCGTTCCGCCAATCATTACTGTCGTGCTGTTCTGTTTCGTTTGGCAGTATAATGATACCTTTTTCACTTCGCTGTTCATGAGTGAATCCGCACTTATGCCGATTAAGATTTCGACATTGTCAGCCCAAGCGAATGCGTTGCTTCCAGGTTTGCTGGGGGTAGCGGCCGGAGGCGGTAATGTTAAGGCTGATCCGAACCATGTGGCAATGATTATTGATACGGGTATTTTGCTTGCTATCATACCGCTAATCATTTTGTACTTAGTCGTTCAGCGTTATTTCGTTGAAAGTGTGGAGCGGAGCGGTATTATCGGTTAGCAGGCAGTAGGTTAAGTGAGGGTATACAAAAAGAAATGTCAAAGAAGGAGAGAAACCATAAATGTTGAATGTGAAGCAGCAATCCCGTTTCATAGTGGAGCCTAAGCTCATAAACCCGAATGCAGACGATCAGGCGAAAAGGCTGATGACCTATTTATGCGACATTTATGGAACTCGTATATTGACCGGTCAGCAAATCGGTGTAGTATCAACACCTGAGCTTGAAATATTGCATGAAGTGACTGGGAAATACCCAGCTGTTTATGGCTTTGATTTCATGAATTATTCACCCTCGCGCACAGAGCGCGGGGCCACATGCTCCGATACAGACATTGCGATTGATTGGTGGCAAAGCGGCGGCATCGTAACTTTTTGCTGGCACTGGAATGCGCCTAAGGATTTAATTGATTTGCCCCCTGACCGAACGTGGGGCAGCGGTTTCTATACAAAAGCAACGACGTTTGATGTGCAGAAGGCGATGAATGATAAAGAGTCAGAGGATTATAAGCTGCTGATCAGAGATATTGATGCGATTTCCTCCGAGCTGAAACGGCTGCAGGATGCAGGGGTACCGGTATTATGGAGACCTCTGCACGAGGCTTCAGGAGGCTGGTTCTGGTGGGGCAGCAAAGGGGCTGAGCCCTGCGTGCAATTGTGGAAGCTGATGTATGACCGAATGACGAACGTGCATAAGTTGAACCATTTGATTTGGGTATGGAATGGACAGCATGCGGATTGGTATCCGGGCGATGAGTACGTCGATATTATTGGAGAAGATATTTATCCCCCTGAGCAAAATTACGAGTCGCAGCTTGATCGTTTTGAGAAGGCACTCGCTTACACAAGCATGAACAAAATTATTGCTTTGTCGGAAAATGGACCGATTCCTGATCCTGATCTTATGCTTCAGGATCGTGCACTATGGGCATGGAATTGCACGTGGTATGGCAATTTTGTCTACAATATTGTGGATGGGCACCGTGTGTATGCCGAGAAATTTACAGATAGGGAACAGCTTATCAAATTTTATAATCACCCTTTCTCGTTAACGAAGGATGAGCTGCCTGATTTGAAAAATTATCAGCTGCGAGAATAGCGGGTGGATGACATTCATCGCAAGGACTAATACTTGTGCAAGGAGCACGCCATTTATGACTTTGTCGATTTGGAATCACCGAAGCAATCTGCATCGAACGCGGCGCGGAATCCAAGAAGGACGTTTGACGGTGGGTTTTATTGGAGGCTCGATCACCGATGCAAGGCCGCGTCATAACTGGCCGGAGCCAGTCATTGCCTGGTTCACGGAGCAATATCCGGAACTGCGTATCACGGTTGAAAATGCAGCGATCGGAGCAACGGGCAGCGATTTAGCTGCTTTCCGCGCCAAACGTGATCTAATTGATACGAATTGCGATTTGGTTTTTATTGAATATGCAGTTAATGATGAAGGCGAGCCAACCTTGAAGCGCAATCGCTCGCGCGAAGGATTAATAAGGCAATTGCTCGCTGATGGCCAGCGCGATATCGTCATCGTATACACGTATTCGCAAAATATGTACAACGCCATTACACAGGGCTTGGTACCGGATACGATTAATGAATTTGAGCGGATAGCAGAGCATTATGAGCTAAGCTCGGTATGGATGGGATTGTATACATTTGAGGAAGTCAAGAAAGGCAAGCTGCGCTTTGAAGAATGGCTGCCAGATGGTCTTCATCCGACAAGCAGAGGAAGCTTGAGCTATGGGCAAAGTGTAATTGCGTATCTCCAGAAGGAATTATCGCACGCGGATCACGCGGTGGAGGCTGATCAGGTTTCATACTTGATACCAAAGCCGCTGGATACACAATGCTGGGATGATGTATTCGACTTATCTTTTCATCACATTCATACGAGAGGTTCTTGGGCCATAAGGAGATGGCCTCATCTGGAGTGGATCGATCAAGTGCTCGAGACATCGGCCATTGGAGCAGAGTTGTCCTTCTCCTTCGAGGGAAGAGGACTCGTTCTTGGCTTTGACTTCGGGAGAAGCTCAGCTGAGTTTCGATACCGAATAGATGATGGGGAGTGGCAAGTGATGGAGCGGGAGAGGCCATCATGGGTCCAGGATGATGGGTGGTATCGCTTAAACTGTTTCGGAGATGATTGGGTGAGCGGCCGTCACCGCTTCGAGCTTGAAGTCATTCATGGCAATCGACCAGAATGCACAGGCACTAATTTCCGACTCGCGAAAGTGGGGATTATCAGGTGACCGCCCTAAGGAGCAGGCGAGTTGTCATTAGTGCGCTGGCTGTCTGCTTAGCGCTTCTAGGCGCCGCTTTAGTCGTTACATTGGCTGTGCTGCCAAGCTCAAACAAGGAAGAACCATTTTTGAAATACGAAGCGGAGTCCGGGCTGCTTCAAGGTACTATGGTTTCTCAAGAAGGGGAGGGCTTCTCTGGCTCAGGCTTCGTTACTGATTTTACGGATGAGCAGGACCAGTTAACGTTTGAGGTTGTTGCTCCAAAGGCAGTATTATACAATGTATGGGTCAGCTACCGGGCGCCAAATGGCAATAAAGTAGCTGGCATTTCATTGAATAATCAGCCCCACGGCGAATTGGTTTTACAGCCCAATGATCAATTTTCGGAGCTCAAGGCAGGGAAGCTGCTTTTACAAGAGGGCACGAATACGATTAGCCTGACTCGAGGCTGGGGTTATTACGATATCGACTATATTAAGCTGCAAAAGACGAAGCCTGAAACGAAACATCAGGTCTCTGGTGAATTAGTGAATGGGAATGCTTCTGCAGAAGCCAAAAAGCTAATGAATTATTTGGTGAAAAACTATGGCAAGTCGATGTTGTCGGGTCAAACCGAACTGGATAATGTTTCTTGGATTGAAAAGGTTACCGGTAAAGAACCAGCGATGGTCGGGTTTGATTTAATCGATTATTCCAAAACAAGAGCAGAGCACGGAGCTATCTCGTATGAAGTGGAAAAAGCAATTGGCTGGCATAAGCAGGGCGGCATTACAACCTTCTTATGGCATTGGAACGCTCCCACCGGCATAATTGACGAGCCGGGAAAAGAATGGTGGCGGGGCTTTTATGCTGATTCGGTAACCTTTGATTTGGAGAAAGCTTTGAGTGACACCGAATCGGAGGAGTACAAGCTGCTGCTAGCTGATATCGATACGATTGCCGTGCAGCTTCAAAGGTTAAAGGACGCCCATGTACCCATATTGTTTAGACCGCTTCATGAAGCAGAAGGCGGGTGGTTCTGGTGGGGAGCAAAGGGTCCTGAGCCGGCAAAGCAGCTTTACCGAATCGTATACGATCGACTGGTCAATAAGCATGAATTAAACAATCTCATATGGATCTGGAATTCGGTCCTGCCCGAATGGTATCCAGGAGATGACGTAGTGGATATCGTTAGTGTAGATAGTTATCCAACCCCTGGAGATCATTCTCCAGCCATTAATTATTTTGATAATCTCGTCGCTCTAGTCAGCAATAAAAAACTTGTTGCAATGACCGAAAATGGTTCCATTCCTGACCCGGACTTAATGAAAGCGTATGGTGCGAATTGGAGCTGGTTTGTCACCTGGGAAGGCGATTATTTAAACGATGGAAAACATAACAGCCAAGAGATTTTGAAAAAAATCTATAATCATTCAAATGTGACAACACTGGATGAACTTCCAGACTTGTTTGGTATGAAGAAAGCTGTAGATAAAGAAGAATGACAAGCGATAGGAAGACACATATTCTTAGGAGGACAAAATGAGAGAAACACAACTAGTGCTAAGTAATTGGAAATTCAAAGCTTGTCAGGAGCAAGAATGGATGGAAGCCATCGTGCCTGGCTGCGTTCATACGGATTTGCTGCGCAATGGCATCATTAAAGATCCTTTCTATAAAACAAATGAGCATGACTTGCAATGGATTGACAAAATAGATTGGGAATACGAGACTCATTTCGACGTAAATGATCAAATGTTAAATGCCTCAAGTATTGAACTCGTATTCGATGGATTAGATACGTATGCAGACGTTTATGTAAATGGCAATCATGTATTGTCAGCAGACAATATGTTCAGAACATGGAAAGCAAATGTAGCGTCTATGGTGAATGCCAAAGATAATGTATTGTTGATTAAATTCCGCTCCCCTGTGCAAGAGGATTTGCCGAAAATCGAGAAGCTTGGCTATAATCTACCAGCTAGTAATGATCAATCAGAACTTGGCGGACTGGGTGCTCAGAAGATAAGTATTTTTGCAAGAAAAGCGCCTTATCATTATGGCTGGGACTGGGGTCCACGATTCGTTACGAGCGGTATTTGGCGTGAAGCTAGACTAGAGGGCTGGTCCGACAGCAAAATTACCGATGTATATGTGAAGCAGGATCAGGTAAAGGCTTCGAAAGCTAGCTTAACAGTAGATGTGGAAATTGAGTCGGAGCATGAATGGAACGGCTTAGTGAAGTTAAGTGCAGGGGGACAAACTTGGGAGCAGGCTGCGCACTTAAAGCAAGGGATCAATGTGATTCAACTGCCTGTTGATATCGAGAATCCGAAGCTTTGGTGGAGCAGAGGACTTGGCGATGCTCATTTATATACATTTACAGCAGAGCTTTGCAAGGAAGAAGAGTTGATAGCTGCAAAGTCCGTTCGTACGGGTCTTCGCTCCATTCGATTGGTACGAGACAAGGATGAGGTAGGAGCCTCGTTTTATTTTGAGCTTAATGGCGTTCCTGTGTTTGCGAAAGGTGCAAACCATATCCCTAATGACAGCTTCATAACAGAAGTAACGGATGAGCGATATAGACATGAAATTGTTTCAGCTGCGGAATCGAATATGAATATGCTTCGGGTATGGGGCGGCGGTATATATGAGCAGTCGGTGTTCTATGAGCTTTGTGATGAGTACGGCATCTTGGTGTGGCAGGACTTTATGTTCGCATGCAGCATGTATCCTGGCGATGAGGCCTTTCTAGAAAATGTTCGCTTGGAAGCAGAAGAAAATGTGAAGCGGCTGCGCAATCATCCTTCCATCGTGCTGTGGTGCGGCAATAACGAGATTGATTCGGCTTGGGCACAATTTGATGAGAAGGGCGGCTGGGGCTGGAAAAAAGAATATACATCGGAGCAGCGCGCTGTCATTTGGTCGGACTACGAGGCGGTTTTCCATGACATTTTACCTGATGCGGTTGAAGCCTATGCGCCAGGAACACAATATTGGCCATCCTCACCGCTTATATCGCTGTCGGGGGACATTAACCAGCATGCGCATCCGCTATCTACAGAGGGAGATGTTCATTACTGGGGAGTATGGCACGCAGTTGAGCCATTCGAGAACTACAACCTGAAAATCGGCCGTTTTATGAGTGAATACGGCTTCCAGTCATTCCCTGAGTATGATACGGTGATGAAATTCGCAACGGAGCAGGATTTGGCTCTGGATTCTAAGGTAATGCGCGCGCATCAGAAGAATGGCGACGGCAACCGTCTCATTAAAGAATACATGGATATTTATATGAGCGAGCCTAAGGACTTCCCTGCTTTTCTTTATATGAGTCAGGTGCTGCAAGCAGAAGCGATGAAGATGGCGATTGAGGCGCATCGTCGCAGCATGCCATATTGCATGGGAACGTTATACTGGCAAATGAATGATTGCTGGCCAGTAGCTTCTTGGGCAGGCATGGATTATTACGGGAAATGGAAAGCTATGCAGTATTATGCGAAAAGGAGCTTCGCCGATACAATGCTGTCTTTTGACAAGACAGATGACGGCGTCATCAACATTCATGCAGTAACGGATTTGCTGGAATCGTTGAAAGGCGAGCTCAGATTATCGCTATACGACTTTGCAGGCGTGTTAATTAAGCAGGAAACCACTCAAGTGTCCATAACAGGAAATAGTGCAGCAATTGTAAGCTCGATAAACGAGCTGGAATGGCTGACAGGCTGCGAAGCAAACCGTGTTGTATTGTATGCAGAGCTGACCCAAGGCGGTAAGCTGATAGACAGCAAGGAACATTATTTCGTGAAAGCGAAAGAACAGAAGCTTGCTTCAGCTGTTATTCGAATTTCAGAGGTTGAAGGCAGCAACGGTACGTCGTTCTCGCTGGAGACGGATGTGCTTGCTAAGCAGGTCTGGATTACTGCAGAGCACGAGGGCATGTTCACGGACAATTTCTTTGATTTGATACCGGGTGTAGCTAAAATCGTAGAGTTCCGCTTGCGCGAAAGTGGAGAAGCAGCAAGTAAGCCAATTGCAGCGGGCAAGGTACAAGCTCGTTCAATGATCGATTTTTTGGCTGAGGACAAATAAAACGAAGTGAAAAAAACAGATAATAGGAGGCGCCTATAAGGGGTGCCTCCTTTTCTTAATGTTCAATACGATACTGCTTGAGCGGGAATATAGTCATTATTTCGACAATCTTGTCTCGCATTAACTCTTTACTGCGAGAAAGGATTAATGTATTATCGTAATAAAGGTTTTGACTTTATTTAGTAAGGGTGAAATGTATGAACGAGAAAATTGAAGTTAAACCACGAAAGGCATTGGAAGTGATGAAGCCCTACTCGCCAGGTAAACCAATTTGGGAGGTTCAGAGCGAATATGGCCTGCAGCATGTAATTAAGCTGGCCTCTAATGAAAATCCGTTAGGGCCTTCTCCAAAAGCGATAGAAGCCATTCAAATCGCCTTGAAAGATCTTCATCGTTATCCTGACAACCAGTCTCAGCTATTGAAGAAAACCATTGCCGATTATTACGACCTGCATGCAGATCAAGTCATTGTTACTAACGGCGGAGATGAGCTCATCACGCTTGTAGCAGAAGCTTTTTTGGATGCTGGTGATGAGATTATTGTGCCGGGACCTACATTCAGTGAATATGAGTTTGGTGCTCAGTTGATGGGAGCTAAAACAATCGTTGTCCCGCTCAATGATGCTTTTCAATATGATGCAGAAGCTATTGTTGCTGCAGTGACTGATCGTACCAAAATTATATATCTATGTTCTCCAAATAATCCAACAGGTACTTATGTAGCTCAAAAAGATTTGAAATATATCCTCGATACAATCCCAAAACGTATCATGGTTATGCTCGATACAGCTTACAGCCACTACGTTTCGGAGGAGCTGTATTCGGATGGAATGGAATTTGTAAGAGCAGGCTACCCGCTCATCGTGCTAAAAACCTTTTCGAAAATTTACGGTCTTGCAGGTATTCGAGTAGGCTATGGGGCTGCCCCTCAGAAAATTATTCAGAGCATTCTTCAAGTGAAGGAGCCGTTTAATGTTAATGCACTTGCCCAGACAGCAGCAGCATCAGCGATCGGTGATGAAGAGCATGTTTTAAGATCGCAAGCACTGGTTGCCAAGGAACGTGAGCGCATGTACGCTTCATTTGACCAGCTTGGAATCAAATATACGCAAAGTATGACCAACTTTGTACTTGCTGAGCTTGGGCCGGAATCGGAGTCCATCTACATGCGTTTAATGGCTAAAGGGATTATCGTTCGCCACGGAAAAACGTGGGGCTTGCCGCTCCATTTGCGTATCTCAATAGGTATGCCGGAAGAAAATGATCAGTTTATTGCCGCATTAAGCGAAATACTTGGTTCGGTTTAATCTTTAGTTAATAATTATGCTGCGATGTTAGTAAGAGCAGCCAACGAGTGGAAATTCGTCGGCTGCTCTTTTTTTGGTCGATGCGATTAACCAGTAAATTCTTGAACCCATGCCCCTTTGTAATATCCAACTCCAATTTTAGTGAAACTGGATTTCAAAATATTTGCGCGGTGCCCAGGGCTGTTCATCCAATCCTTCATTACTTGATCAGGAGTTGGCTGGCCTTTAGCAATATTTTCACCAGCAGAACTGTACGTAATATTGAATTGTTTCATCATGTCGAAGGGAGAACCATAAGTTGGTGAATTATGATCAAAGTAGTTGTTGTTTATCATATCCTGTGCTTTAACCAAAGCCATTTTGGATAAAGATCCATCCATGCTGAGTGCTGGCAATCCTGATTTTGATCGTTCAGAATTGACGAGTTGGAGCACCTGCTGTTCATATTGTCCAGAGGAAGAAGGAGCTTTCTCCGCTGGATTTTGAGTCGTTGGATTTTGAGTCGTTGGATTTTGAGTGGTCGGATTTTGAGTTGTTGGATTCTGTGTCGTTGGTTGTTGAGCTGGGTATTGACCTGGGTACTGAGACGGAAATGGATAAGGATACTTATTCACGAGTCCATTTGCTCCATCGCCCAACAGCCAATCTGGAATGTTGTTGTACTGCGAGCCCTTCATTGAAACGGTAGGATTCTTCATCATCGGTGTAGAGATTGAAGAGGCCTGGGTTGTGTGTGGAGTTGACGTAATAATAGGTGTTTTGGTTGATGTGTAACCAAGAGCAGAGTGCTTATTGGTTGACATCCTTGGATTTGACGAACAGCCTACAGCTAAAATAAGTAAAGCTAAAATGAAAAATTTCCGCATGTACATACTCCTCAACGTTAGAATAGTGTGCTTGCTACCCGATATATAATTTCCTGACCAAGCTGTTGTTATCCCGGAGAAAAAAGGGATTTAATCTTTTTTTTAAAAAAGACTTGCTTATTACAAATGCCTATGGTATATTATCAATACAAACAACAAATTTAACCTTGAATTCACATATTGAAAAGGTTGTCATTTGTATGATGATATCTTTTTCAATGTGTGATTTTTAGTTTTTCTGGAAAAAACATGTTAATATACTTTTGGAGGTAATCAATTATGGAACAAGGTACAGTAAAATGGTTTAACGCAGAGAAAGGCTTCGGTTTTATCGAAGTTGAAGGCGGCAATGACGTATTCGTACATTTCTCCGCAATCCAAGGCGACGGTTTCAAATCACTTGACGAAGGTCAACGCGTTGAGTTCAACGTAACTCAAGGCAACCGTGGACCACAAGCAGAAAACGTTGTAAAACTATAGTATCAAATCAAAACCCCTTAACTTCGGTTAAGGGGTTTTTTTTATACATTAATCAAATTATAAATGATCCTTATAGCAGTGGCTATACCAGTAATGTATTTGCACCAGCAAACACAAAAAAACCAACTCGAGTGAATAAACGCTCGAATTGGTTTTACAGTGGAAATATTAACGAAGATTTGGAATGTTTACTTCTGGATTAACGTCTGCTTCATAATCGATGCCATCTGTCTCGAAACCGAACAGCTGAAAAAATTCACGACGATAACCTTCAAGATCAGAAAGATCATATACATTTTCTGTAGAGAGCTTAGCCCAAACATCGGCAACCTCAGCTTGGATTTCTGGTCTCATCTCCCAATCATCAACGCGGATAAGGCCTTTTTCATCAACCAGCGTTTCATTTTTGCCGTATAGACGTTCTGAGAATAAACGATACATTTGTTCAATGCAGCCCTCATGAATGCCTTTTTCTTTCATCACTTTATAAAGGGCGGAAATATAAAGCGGCACCACTGGAATCGCGGAGCTTGATTGCGTTACGAGCGCTTTGTTAACGGAAACGAATGCGCGACCGCCATTTGTGCTGAGCTGTTCATTAAGGCGGTGAGCCGTAGCTTCCAGATCATTTTTAGCAGCGCCAATTGTACCTTCACGATATACTGCATGTGTAATTTCAGGTCCAATGTAAGAGTAAGCAACTGTAGTTGCGCCTTCAGCAAGTGCTCCAGCTTTCTCAAGCTCGTCAATCCACATCTGCCAGTCCTCGCCGCCCATAACAGCAATCGTTTGACGAAGCTCGTCTTCTGTTGCCGGCTCGATTGTAGCTTGCGTTACATCGCCGTTATGGAAGTTAACGGTTTTGTTCGAATACGTGCCGCCAAGCGGCTTGATAACGGAAGAAAACGTTTCGCCTGTTTTTGGATGCGTACGGCGCGGAGAAGCAACGCTGTAGACAACGAGATCAATTTGACCTAGTTCCGTACGGATCAAGTCGATTGTTTTTGCTTTAATTTCATCAGAGAAAGCATCTCCAACGATGCTGAAAGATTTGCGTCCAGCAGCTGCAGCAGCTTCCTCGAAAGCAGCGGAATTGTACCAGCCAGCGGATGCTGTGCGTGCGCCTTCAGCAGCTTTGTCAAAATAAACGCCAATTGTATTAGCGCCAGCAGCGAAAGAAGAAACGATACGTGAAGCAAGACCATAACCTGTTGAAGCTCCAATGACGAGCACGTTGCGCGGGCCTTCAATGCTTGGTTGAGCGTTTACGTAATCGATTTGACGTTGTACTTGTTGTGCGCAGCCCTCAGGATGTGCTGTCGTACAAATAAAGCCACGTGTTTTTGGTTGAATAATCATATTAGAATATTCCTTTCCATAATGGAATTTGTTTGTATGCGTTATGTAACGGGACAACTCTCTCCCATTTTACCGATTTTTATGGAAGAAGGGAAGTTCTCCATTCGTGACAAAAGCATTTATTTGCACAATTTCTTATTTTTTCTCAAATAAATAAGCGCCAAGAAAGCATCTCTGCATTCTTGGCGCTTATTTATGTAGAAATTAACGACGTCCTGACAGCTGCTGTTCAGCCATTTGAACGAGCCGGCGTGTAATTAATCCGCCGATAGAGCCCATATCGCGAGTGGTCATATTGCCATAATATCCGTCTTGCGGAAGTTGAATGCCAAGCTCTTGGGCCACTTCATATTTAAGCTGCTCTAGAGCTGCACGGGCTTGCGGTATAAGAAGTTGATTCGTACGATTTGCCATCTTTTCTCAGCCTCCTTCTTGAACCTATTATGTGGATACGAGGGAGAGTTTATTCATATCATTCACCTAAATTTACCTCCTATTTTTGAAGTGAAATCATGCTAAAATGGTTAAACGGAAAGGGGGCGCCGTAATGTTCGTGGAACCCATGTTATTAACGGAATATGAAAAACCTTTTGATGATGATGATTTTATATTTGAACCCCTATTGGATGGACATCGCCTGCAGCTCTCCTTTATGGGAAGCAAGGCTGCTTTATATACTCGGCATTTCAATGAAGTTACGCGGCAGTATCCCGAATTACATAATGTACCGCTGAGGGAGCCTGCGGATGTTCTGTTAGATGGCGAGGTAACCTATGTAAACCCATTTACAGGAGCGATTGAGTTCGAGTCGCTGCAGGAACGTTACAGGTTGAAGAAGGAGCCGAGTATCCGTGAAGCCAAAAGGACGAAGCCGGTCCAGTTTTTTGTATTTGATATTCTTTATTACAACGGGCTTGATTTAAGGCAAAAACCGCTGCTTGAGCGAAAGCGGCTGCTGGAATATATTTTGGAGGATAATGCCTATTTCAAAAAGATGCTGTACGTGGAGCGAGAGGGTGCAGCTATATTTGATCTTGTAAGAAGATCGGATTTGGAGGGCATTGCCTGCAAGCGCAAGGATAGCACCTACGCTGAGGGACGTCAGGAGAGCTGGCTAAAGGTGATAAATGATGATTATAAATCGTTATCGATGGCTTCAGATCAGAAAAAAACCTCAATTGCTGAGTAAAGGTATTATTAATATTCTTATTAATAACAACGAATTTGCGTAGATGATTTTATATGGAGTGAGATGAATGCTGTCGGCAAAAGCTGATGGCATTTTTTTGCGTTTATTTCTTTAACGAAGGAATGAAATACTGCCTATGAAAAACGGTTTTCAATCGAAAGGGGAGTTATGCGATGTTCAAATATTTTAGCAAACTGCTTGCATTGGTACTTGTTTGCTTATTGCTTGTACCTGCACCATTAATTGTGGCTGCTGAAGGTAATACAGAACCCGTTCAGATTACCTTGGATAGTGCAAACCAGAGCAAAATCAAATCCAATGAGAAAGGCATGTTTATTTTTTTATTCATTTCATCCATAAAAGGAAAATATGATCATCTTATTGAATACATGTAAGATAGCGTGGTTATTCATTAAAGCAGAACAGGACGTGACTTCATTTTGATGTCTATTTTTAAGAATGAAATTGTCGAGAAAGAATATTGTCTTTGTTATGAGAAAAGCTTGGACATGTTTGAAATGGAATACAAATCACTGTACCTCCCGACATCCTTCGGAGAAACCCATGTGTTATGCTTCGGCGATTCGAGTAAGCAGCCATTGCTGCTTCTGCATGGAATGACCATGAGCAGTACAATGTGGTATCCCAATATAAAGCAGCTGACTCAAGAACGCTGTGTATATGCAGTCGATGTAATGGGCGATTTTGGGAAGAGTAAACCAACAGCTGTAATAAAAAACAAGCAGGCTGCGCAGCAATGGCTTCTTGAAGTTTTGAACGCGCTCCTATTTGACAAGGTAGACATCGCTGGTCATTCTATGGGCGGCTTTTTAGCGCTTAATTTTTCAATCGCTTACCCAGACCGCGTTTCCAAGCTCATTCTTTATGCCCCTGCGGGTACCTTCCATAAAATAAGCTATAAGTTTTTTATGAAGGTTTACCCTGCGTTATTGTTTCAATCAGAGAAATGGGTCGATAATGCTTTTCGTTGGTTCTCGGGCAGGGGGGAGCAGTTAACACCTATCTTTCGCACTCAAGTTATTGCAGGGTATCGCCATGCCAAGCCTCTTTTGCAGGTAATGCCTTCCGTATTTCCTATAGAGGAATTTCATAACTTCAAAGTTTCTACTTTGCTTCTTGTTGGAGATAAAGAGGTCATTTATCCTGCTTTGAAGGCAATAGCCTATGCGAAAAAAGCGATTCCAGGCCTTGAAACTCATTTAATCGAAGGAGCAAGTCATTCACTAACGATGGAGCAAGCGGAAATAGTAAATGATTTAACGCTGCAATTTCTAAGAAAGTGATTTCGTTTTCTATTTCGTTTTCTATTAAGTTGTTTCATATCCCTTATATATGGTTAAGAATGTTATTGAAGCTTGCGATTGATTCACGATAAACAGAAAAAAAGCTGCTATCGCAAAGGGCGATAACAGCCAAATTCTATATTATAAAATTAATTTGTGACGCGTCTTGCTGTAACATAACTTTTGGACCAGTAGCTGGAGGTCATGTCCGACACGGTAACGCCAGTGCTTGTAGCGCTGTGGATAATTTTGTTGTTGCCTGCATAAATAGCGACATGGCTGATCGTCTTGCCATTCGTTTTAAAGAAAACAAGATCGCCCATGCTGAGTGAACCCTTAGGAACCTTCTCGCCAACCGTAGCTTGTGCTACAGATGTGCGTGGAAGAGAAACATCAAGTCCTTTGAACAAAAATTGAGTGAAAGATGAACAGTCAAAAGCGTATGTAACGCCTGCCGGTGCACCGAATTTATATGGAGTGCCGATAAATTCTTTTCCTGTAGAAACAAGATTAAGTGTTTCAGGTGTAGCTGCATGTGCCTTTGGAGCAAAAGTTCCGATTGTGAATGCCGATATGACGATAGCGCTGCAAATGCCTGCTTTGGCAATCGATTTCAGTAGGTGTAATTTTCTCATGCTGTCAGGTTGTCCCTCCGCGTTTCGTTTTATGTATTATGACTATAACACATCCGCAAAAGGGCTATTTTCACTCATGAGAACAAAAGGGCAGGTATAATAAGGATTATGAGCGATTATGAGAATTAAATGAAAAAATATTAATAATCCGCGTATTCCCGCGAATTAAGGCATATTTATGCCTCTTGCGCTTACTAGAAGCGTGTACCATTGCTCTCTCGTCATAAGTTCCGATTGCTTCACCGCATCCTTACAGGCTGCTATCCGCTTAGGATTTACAGTGCCGATTACAGGCTGAATACGAGCGGGATGCTTCATTAACCAAGCTAGTACGATGGCTTCCGGTGTCGTTTCATTTTCTTCAGCTATTTGTTGTACGAGAGCAGCTGTTTTCAATTCTGACTCCGATGCGTTCTCGGATACTCTTCCAGAAAATTTCCCCTGCGCCAGTGGCCCCCATGCTTGAATTTGTATATTTTCCATTTGCATCAATTCCATAAGACCTTCAGCAAAGTTGTCTTTTAAACCTGCCTTTTGGTTGACATGCACACCTTGATCGATGAAATCATGACGAAGTAGACTCATCTCCAGCTGATTTACGACAATAGGATCGGGCAGCGAGCGCTGCAGGAAACGAATTTGTCCCGGGCTCATATTGGATACGCCAAAGTTGCGAACCTTGCCGGATAATTTCAGCTTCGTAAAAGCTTCTGCAATTTCATCCGGCTCCATAAGCGGATCAGGACGATGAAGCAGCAAAACATCTAAGTATTCTGTGCCAAGCCTCTCCAATATGCCATCAACAGACGATAATATATGCTCTTGCGAGAAATTGAAGCGACCAGGTAAAATGCCATCCGAGAGCTGAATGCCTACTTTGGATTGAATGACGAGCTGCTCACGAAGCTTGGGCTGCTGTTTAAGAATTTGACCGAATACGGATTCTGCTTTGCCTCTTGTGTAAATGTCCGCATGATCATACATCGTAATGCCGATTGATAGCGCGGCTTCTATCGCTTCCTCTGCTTGCTTGATATGACTAGGGGTAATCGGGTCTGCAAGATCCCAGCTTCCGCCAAAACCCATACAGCCTAACACGAGACGGCTATCGGATATTCCACGACGCTCTAAAGGCATCATTTTCATTCGTAATCAACCTCCAAAATTTATATTCGCTCTGTGACGATTTCTATTATACCTTTCTATTTCTGTACATATAAGCACTGAAAAAAAGTTCACTAACTAACCTTAGGGCGTATAGGACATGGAAGCATCACCGTTTCATATGATAGATTGCAAGCGCTTCATATAGATGCTACATTACTAGTATTACATATCATTAGAGTAAGTTGATAAAAAAAGCATATCTATTAATAGGAGGAATATCGTTTGGCACTCATTACTTGCAACTTTTTTTCTGAGGCACTGGGCCTCAGTACATCGATGACCGTTATTTTGCCGCAGCAGACGACATCGCAAATTGGTATGAATAATCGCAGCAGTCAGAAGCTTCATAAAACGTTATATTTACTGCATGGCTTGTCTGATGATGATACCATTTGGATGCGCAGAACTTCTATCGAACGTTATGTAGCCGAGCAAGGTTTTGCGGTTATCATGCCGAATGTGCATCAAAGCTTTTATACGGATATGGCATATGGCAATAAATATTGGACGTTTCTAACCGAAGAGCTTCCGGCCGTTGCTCGTTCTTTCTTCCCTCTATCTGATGCCCGTGAAGATAATTTTGTCGCGGGCTTATCGATGGGCGGTTATGGAGCATTCAAATGGGCATTAAGGCATCCGGATCGTTTTGCCGCAGCTGGCAGCTTATCCGGTGCGCTGGATATGGCGGATATGGTGAAACGGAGCGAAATGACTGATCTGAAGCGTCTGTTCCATCTCATATATGGTGATAAAGAAATTAAAGGCACGGATGATGATTTGCTGCATCTTGTAGCGGGGAGTGCCAAGCTGGATTCGGCGGCTAAGCCTCTGCTCTATCAGTGCTGTGGTACGGAGGATTTTCTATACAATGATAATATCGCCTTCCGTAATGCGAGCGAGCAGGCAAATTATCCTTTAACTTATATTGAAGGCCCAGGCAATCATGAATGGAGCTATTGGGACACGCATATCCAGCAGTTCTTAGAATGGCTGCCAAAACAAAACGAATAAGAAGGAAGCTATCATGCCGAGAGGCTGGTAGCTTTTTTTTATTCGAAGGGTTGCAAAATGTATCCGCTACCATTATGATTTGGTTAGGATTAACGTTTAAGTATTTGGATAAATAAATATGTTAATCCAACTATTTATCAAAGTCTATTTATTCTATTATATTGAAGCGAGGTCGATTCATTTGGCAAACCGCATAACCATTAACGCTGATTTGGCTGCAGGTACGATTAATCGCAATATTTATGGACATTTCTCTGAGCATTTGGGACGTTGTATTTATGAAGGGATATGGGTAGGAGAGGATTCTCCTATTCCGAACACAAACGGGATTCGCAATGATGTAGTTGCAGCGCTTAAGCAGCTGAAAATTCCAGTTCTTCGTTGGCCGGGGGGCTGCTTCGCGGACGAATATCATTGGAAGGATGGCATTGGGCCGCGCGAGTCGCGCAAGCGGATGATCAACACCCACTGGGGCGGTGTTGTTGAGAACAATCATTTTGGCACGCATGAGTTTTTGATGCTGTGTGAAATGCTGGAATGCGAGCCTTACATATCAGGAAACGTGGGCAGCGGCACCGTTCAGGAAATGTCGGAGTGGGTGGAGTACATGACATTTGACGGCGTATCGCCAATGGCAGAACTGCGTACAGAAAACGGCAGGGAAAAGCCGTGGAACGTGAAATATTTTGGCGTCGGCAACGAGAACTGGGGCTGCGGCGGCAACATGCGTCCTGAATATTATGCGGATCTGTATCGCAGATATCAAACCTATGTGCGCAATTATGGCGATAACAAAATCCATAAGATCGCTTGTGGTCCAAACGTAGATGATTACGGCTGGATGGACGTTGTCATGCGGGAAGCGCATGGGATGATGGATGCGATATCGCTGCATTATTACACCATTCCGGGTGAGTTTTGGACGCAAAAAGGTGCTGCAACAGGCTTCTCCGAGGATGAATGGTACGGTACATTAAAGAAAACCTTTTATATGGACGAGCTGATTACACGCCATTCGGCTATTATGGATCGTTATGATCCGAAGAAGCGGGTAGGCCTTATGGTTGATGAATGGGGTACGTGGTACGATGTGGAGCCGGGTACAAATCCAGGGTTCCTGTATCAGCAAAACACAATTCGTGATGCGCTGGTTGCTGGAATTACGCTTCATATCTTCCACGATCATTGTGACCGGGTACAAATGGCTAACATTGCTCAGGTGATCAATGTGCTGCAATCGGTCATTTTGACTGAGGGTGAGAAAATGGTGCTGACGCCAACATATCACGTTTTTGATATGTATAAGGTGCATCAGGATGCAACGCTTCTTACCACTTCGATTGACAGTCAGGATTATGCGCACAATGACCAGAAGATTCCGCAAGTATCCGTATCTGCTTCGAAGGACGCGAGTGGCCGCATCCATGTAAGCTTGTGTAATTTGGACAATCAGTCCGAAGCGGATGTGGAGATTGATCTTCGCGGCCTAGCAGGTGCAGGGCTTAAGGTTTCGGGTACAGAGCTTACAGCTTCCGTTAAGGACGCGCACAACAATTTTGAAAATCCGGAAGCTGTTGCGCCAACCGCATTCCAAGCTTTCACTGTTAATGGATCAAAAATTAGCGCGAAGCTCTCCCCAATGTCGGTAACGGTGCTAGAGCTGATCTCGGAATAGGGATACCTCCAGCGATGAGCAGCAAAAATGCGTGCAAAGGCTGTCGTGATGATTACCTTGTCACTGATGAGCAGATCGATCGGATTTTGGCGGCGCCGATGTTCCAGTCCGAAATTAGTGTGCCGGATGATGTGTACGAGCAGCGCCTACAGCAATGTAGAGGCTGCCCGAAGTTTCAATATGGTACGACATGTACCGTATGCGGGTGTTTCGTACGTATTGCCGCCAAATATAAAGAACGTGCTTGTCCGAATCCTGGGGATAGCCGCTGGCCAAAATATGCATGAAAATATATGATTAAGAATCTTAGAGCTGCTCTCTGTCTATATAGAGAGCAGCTCTATTTATTTTTAAAAAGGAACGGCGGAAATTCATAACTTTTAACCTGATATTGCAAATACATTCCAAATTCATCTTTGTACAATAAAACTATCGATTGGATTGCTAAATGGTTATGCACATCTCTCATTACTATTCTATGTAGATGAAAGGGACGATTTCATTGAAGAAATGTAAGCGTTTTATGTCGGCTGGTTTGATCGTTTTATTGCTTGCTATGGCACTCCCAAGCTTTGCGTTTGCAGCGGATACGCCGGTGTTCGCACTTACTCAGGAGAAATCGGATAAGGATATTAAAATCGTCGTTACTGCCGATAAGCTAACCGATATGTACGCTTATGAGGTGAAGCTGTCATTTGATGCAAAGAAGCTTCGTTTTAAGAGTGCCAGCAGCAGCATTGCAGGATTCTCGATATCGCCGATCGTCGAAGGCAATCAAATTATGTTTGCTGCGACGAAGATAGGGAACAAAGCAGGAGAAAATGGTAAAAGCGTATTATCAAGCTTTCTATTCGAGCCAATAGGAAATGGAGATACCGAGGTATTGCTCACAGATGCGAAGCTTGTAAAAAGTACCCTCGATTCCAGTACGCTGAAGCCTAATGTGAAGCTTACCGCTAACCTAGGAAATTCAGCATTTTCATTCAAAGATATTGCGGGGCACTGGGCAAAAGGATCCATTGAACGAGCTGTTAATCTAGGTTTTGTTAACGGTTATACGGACGGAACCTTCAAACCAAATGCACAGGTTACCCGCGCGGAATTTGCAGCGATGCTCGTCCGAGCACTAGATTTGAAGGCTGATCTTGCAGCAGATATATCGTTCAAAGATGCAGGCAGCATACCAAGCTGGGCTTCCGCTTTCGTTGGAATTGCAGTAAAAGCTGGCATTATAACAGGGTACGAGGACAATACAATCCGCCCTAGCAAGCCAATTAATCGCGCGGAGATTGCGGTAATGGTCGTTAGAGCGCTCGAATGGAAGGTTGATCAGGCGAAAAAATCGTCGTTTGCAGATCGGAGCCAAATTCCAGCTTGGGCGGAGCCTTTTGTTGCGATGGCTGCCGAAGCGGGCATCATCAAAGGCAGAGGCGAAAATAAGTTTGCACCAAGCGCTAATGCGACTCGAGCTGAAGCCGTTACTCTCTTGCTTACTTTGATTGACTCAAAGCAATGAAAAAAACGATTCTAGTGATTTCCGTTTTTTTGTCAGCTACGGTCTTGGGTTTGTTTTTCATATTAAATTCGGATCAAACGAGCGGCAATGCAGGCGATAAGCTGGATGCATCCGCGCTGGAGAGCGTATTAAGTGTGAATCAGGAAGCTGCTTTGCACCGCAAAGCGACTTCAGGAGTGAAGGCGCCTGCCTTTACGCTCAAGGATCTGAACGGAACGACCCATACCGTAGCGGGTGCAGAAGATAAACCGATTGTATTGCAGTTTTGGGCGAGCTGGTGTGAGGCATGCAGTGTTGAAGCCCCCACCTTAAAGAAGCTGCATGAGAAATACGAAGATAAGGTCGATTTTTATGGCGTGAATCTATCATCAGAAGAAAAACAAGCAAGCGCAATTGAAACGTTCATCGAGGAAAATGAATGGCGGTTTACGAATTTACTGGATGCCAATAAACGTGCCTCTTATTTATACGAGCTGCATTCGCTGCCAACTACGTTTATTATCGATACGGATGCCACGGTACTGGATACATTTCATTTGATAGATCCGATGGAGTTTGAGAGCAAGCTGGATATGTTAACGGAGGGGAGGTGAGCTTGCATCATATACTAGCAGCTGAATTGAAACGCAAGCTTAGCATGAGCTTGCGATTGCAAGAACTAAGATTGAGGAGTGAAGCTGGATGCGGTTCAGTGCCAGGCTGAAATCAATGATTGTTTTACCGCTCATTTTTTCAATGTATGTTAGCATTTTTCTGCCAGCAGTTCATGTAGAAGCTGCGACTGGAGCAGAGCCGGTTTTTTTCGAGGATCATTTCAATCGTTCCATCATTAATGAAAATTGGACGGTCATCGATGGAATATGGTCAACGGCAAATGGCAAAATGACCGGAGAAAGCGGATCGGGATCTAAAGCTTTGGTTAAGCAAACCGAAATACAAGATGGCACCGTGGAGGCAGATATAAGCCTTGCCAGTCGCAACGGTGATGCGGGATTGCTTTTCCGAACGGTTAGCGCAGCGCCAGGGGCGGACAATGTGAAAGGTTATTACGCAGGCATTTCCGCGCAAGGAACGGGCAGCGTATTTCTAGGCCGTATGGACAACAAATGGACTGAGCTGAAGCGAACTTCGATAGCGATTAATCCTAATGTAGTTTATCACTTTAAAGTTAGCGTTGCCGGATCGCAAATTAAGTTTTATGTCAATGAGAAGCTGGTGTTGGAACAATCGGATACGACCTATACGAAAGGTCAGGTCGGCGTAAGGCTTTACCAATCCCAGCCGACCTATGACAATCTCAAACTTTCAAATGATAAGGGGGAGCTCGCATTTACGGATTCATTTGATGCCCCAGCGGATGGGCTCACATTGCCGAGTTGGCATGCTGCTCAAGGCGAGTGGGAATTGCAATCGGGCGGGATAACCGTAAACGCTGGCGCAAATCAGGCTTTGCTCGTAAAAGATACGGTGTTCACCGATTTTACAGTGGAGACTGATATTAAGCTACCGCTAGCTACGGGTACTGCAGGACTTTTGTTTCGAACTAAGCTAAGCGGTGAGGGAAAGGTGCTCCAAGGTTATTTTGCAGGACTGCGAAATGATGGAAACTTGGTTCTTCGCCGGCTAACGGATAAGTGGACCGATCTGAAAGTCGTTAAGGCGCTGGATACGGTCACTGCGAACAAGTTTTATCAATTGAAGGTGGTAACCTATGGGAATGGCATCAAAATATATGTGGACGATATGCATAATTCCATTCTGGAATACACCGATGACAGTGAACAAAAGTTTACCTCAGGCGGCATTGGGGTATGGGCGGATGAGTCTGAGCCGCTATTTGACAATTTTATTGCAACTGACTATGCCGTACCGGCGGAGTCGTTCCAAGAGCTGGTCAAAAATAAAGATCCGCTTGTACAAACACCGTTTGTGCCGCTTCCGCTTGGATCGGTCAAAGCTGATGGTTGGCTGCTTAAGCAATTAGAACTAATGAAGGATGGTGCAACCGGATACGCAGAGGATTTATACGGAGAGCTCAGCACAAATTCGGAGTGGCTGGGTGGAACAGCGCCAGAATCGAACTGGGAACGCCCTATCTATTATGTGAAGGGGTTGGTCGCGCTCGCTTATACGCTTGACGATCCGGAGCTGATTGCAAAGTCGCAAAAATGGGTCAATTGGATGTTGAATAGCCAGCGTGATGACGGCTTCTTCGGTCCTGCCAGCGACAATGATTGGTGGCCGCGCATGGTTGCTATTTATGTGCTCAAGGATTATTACGAGGCGACAAATGATAAGAGAGTGATTTCTTTTCTTACGAACTATTTTCATTACCAGCTGAACAATCTAGACCAGCGTCCGCTTAGGGATTGGGGACAAATCCGCAGCGGCGACAATATGAATATCGTCCTCTGGCTGTACAACCGTACAGGAGATGTGTTTCTGCTGCAGCTCGCTGAGAAGCTGCATAAGCAAGGCGGTGATGAGACTGACATTTTTACGAACGACCATTTTTTAACAGCCGCTAAGATTAATCCTGATAACTTTTACTCGCAGCATACAGTCAACGTAAATCAATCGATTAAAACCCCCTCTATTTATTATCAACTATCGAACAATGAAGCAGATAAGCTTGCATTTCAAGCAGGCGTAGAGCATCTGAATCAATCACACAATCAAATTACCGGCATGAATTCAGGAACAGAGATGCTCGCAGGGTTAGCTTCAACGCAAGGGGTTGAGCTTTGTGCCATTGTGGAGCGGGTACACAGCAACGCGGTTGCAGCCATGATTACCGGTGATCCGGCAATCGGAGATGCGCTGGAGAAAATTACTTTTAATTCGCTTCCGGGTGCAATGAGCAAGGATATTAAAACCCATCAATACTATTCGCTGCCGAATCAAGTGCAAAGCGGCTTAACCGATCATGGCTATAAGCAAAATTACGGAAATGGCACCGTACAATCGCCTTATTCGGGTTATCCTTGCTGTCGTTTCAATATGCATATGGGCTGGCCTTATTTTGTGAAGGACATGTGGGCGGGTACTTCGGATGGCGGGCTTGGCGTTATTGCCTATGGACCGAGCCGTGTATCAGCCAAAATCAATGGAGCGAATGTAACCGTTAAGGAAACGACGAACTATCCGTTCGAGGATCAAATTCGGTTTACGATTGAGGAAGCGTCCAAGAGTGTGAATTTCCCGCTGAAGCTGCGTATTCCGGAATGGACGGACAAAGCAGTTATCACGGTGAATGGGCAGCCGCAAGAGGCAGTAGTATCCGGCCAATATTTTACGATTGATCGGCAATGGACAAAAGGCGATACCGTTGTATTGACGCTGCCAATGGAGCTCAAAACGTCGTCTTGGGTCAACAATTCAATTGGCATCGAACGAGGACCGCTCGTATTCTCTCTGAAAATCGATGAGAACTGGGTAGAGCAGTCTAATCCAGCGCCGCAAGTGAAGGCGCCTGGCTTCAAGGAATACAGCATCAATGCGCAGTCCCCTTGGAATTATGGTTTGCTGCTTGATCGCGACAACCCAGCAGATTCGATTCAGGTCGTCGTATCCGATATGCCGGATAATCCGTTCATACAGGAGACTACCCCGATAAAGCTAATTGCAAAAGGGAAGAGAATCCCGTCATGGGGCAAAGCAGCTAACGGGGTATCAGCCGCAGAGCCGCCGGTTGGTCCTGTATTTTCCGCAGAGCCTACGGAGGAAATTACGCTTGTTCCGTTTGGAGCAGAAAACCTGCGGGTTACTTATTTCCCTGAGGTGACTGAGGAAACGGGCATTCAACCTTATAAATATGAGGCGGAAAACGCCCAGCTGTTCAAGGCGACGGCTCGCAGCAATAATGTGCATGCATCAGGCTCAAGCTACGTTGGCGGCATCGATTATGCCGACAGCTACGTTAACTTTAATCAGGTTGAGGTTCCAGCAGCAGGGACGTACAAAATGTTCATTTGGTACGCACAAAATACGGGGAATTATCAGCCAGCTGCTGCAAAAATTATGGTTAATGAAGGCGAAGAGCAGTCCTTGCAGCTCGCAGGGACGATTAATTGGGGCCGATTTATGGCTTCAAGCGTCAACGTTGAGCTGAAGGAAGGGGTTAACTCGATCAAGTTTATGCGGGGTTCTGGACCAAATCCAGGCTTTTATGAGCTAGACTACATCGCATTGTCAGCAGCTAGTAAAGAAGCTGTTGAGCCTTCGGATCAAGGGACAGCTGTACTGACAGGTGCTGCAAGCGTACCGAGCGGTGCTGATCTGAATCTTACCTTAGCGGTTCGAAATGTTACGGACAGTGTGTATCAGAGCGTTTATGCGCAGGACGTTACGGTAACCTTTGATCCAAGCAAACTAAGCTTCTCGGGTGCGGCATCACTACGAGAGGGGCTGAATGTACTTGAACCCAAAGAGCTTGAGCCGGGCAAAATTCGGATATTAGCCTTTGGAGAGGGGGCAGCCCTTTCACCAAACGAAGACTGGCTGAAGCTGACTTTCCGAGCTGGCATAGCAGATGAAACGGTAAATACCTCTATAACGGTAACCGACGTTAAGCTTGCAAACGCAGAAGGGCAGGAGCAGCTGCTGCTTGAAGCTCAGCATCATCTTCAGATACAGGCAGCTCCGGGTGATAAGTCTGCACTGCTGGCGGCGTTAACGCAAGCGCAGGCTTTGTATGATGGAGCGGAAACAGGAACAGAACCGGGACAATATCCTCCTGCGATGAAGCAGCAGCTGCAATCGGCTATCAACAAAGCAAAGCTGGTTGCTGATGACGAGAAGGCAACGAAAGCTGAAATTGCAGCCGCGATGACGAAGCTGAATGCTGCAGTAGAAGATTTCCTTGCCGGTGTCATCAAGCCAAGTAACGGTGACGTGAATCATGATAATAAAATTACTGTTGGCGATTTGGCGATTGTAGCTTATTCGTATGGCAAATCCAGCAGCGATCCGAATTGGCAGCAGTTCCAAAAGGCAGATTTGAATCATGATGGCAAAGTGGATATTGAGGATCTTGCATTACTCGCTCGTTTGATTCTTGGCTAAACGGTACAAGGGGGAAGGCGCATCACTTCCTCCACTAGATTTGGGTATCGATACTATGAATCTTTGGAGGTTCCGTTCATGTTGAATATAAGAAAAACAATGAGTACGCTTGTGGCATTATCTATGATATTTAGTATAGTAGCTTCCGCAATCTCCTTTGCACCCCGGGCTGCGGCAGCAGATGCAGGGGGGATGGCAGCTTCGCAGCAGCATGGGCTGATGGCTGAATATTTCACTGCGGGAGGGCCGCCCAATTTTGCTTTTGGAACCTTTAAAGGAGCTGGCTACGATTCGAATTTGGATATTTCCAATTTAGAGCCGGCTATCAAAATGTTTACAGGACAAGAAGATCGCGTCGGCATCAGATGGACTGGTTTCATTCAGCCTAAGCTTTCTGAGGACTATACCTTTTACATTACAGGTGATAATGGCTTCCGACTTTGGGTTGATAATAAGCTTACGATCGACCACTGGATAGCGGACTGGGACAAAGAGCAAACTTCAAAGCCTGTCACTTTGGTTGCAGGTCAGAAATACAGCATTAAGCTGGAGTTGTTCGAAGACACGGGCGGCTCGAATGTTCACCTGCGCTGGTCTAGCAAGAGCTTAGCGAAGGAGGCAGTTCCAACAGAAGCGTTTTACTTGCCAGACGGTTTCGCGCTTGGAGGTATCGTGTCCGAGGATGGTTTGCAAGTTGAGCTGCCATTCCAACAATCTTTGAAGCCAATCACTGCTGAATTTGTTAAGCATCTGAAATTGCGTATCGTGACGGGCGATTTGCCTATTCTGTCGGCAGCTTTGAAGGATGGGGACGATAAAGTCGTCACCGTACTGCTGAAAGATCCAATGTACTCTAAGGATGTAGGCAATGTTAAAGTAATCTACGATGGCAAAGGCGGACTGGAAACGGTGGCGGGAGCTGCTGTAGCTAGCTTCGATAAACCTGTCTACAATGGTTCGAAATATCAGATCATGTCCCCTTGGGCGGAGGATGTAGACAAAGAAAACGTACTGCCTGAATACCCAAGACCACAATTAGCGCGTGAAAAATGGATGAATTTGAATGGGGAATGGGAGTTCCAAGCAGCCCAGAAAGGAGAAGCTGTTCCTGTAGGTCAAGTGCTGAAGGAGAAAATTCTTGTTCCGTTTGCAGCAGAAGCAAAGCTTTCGGGCATTAACCGCGTTGAGGATCTCATGTGGTATAAGCGCTCCTTTACCGTACCTGAGAGCTGGGATGGTGAGCGAGTGAAGCTGAATTTTGGCGCGGTTGATTACTTGGCAACGGTGTATGTCAATGGACAATCGGTAGGCAGCCATAAGGGAGGTTATACCTCATTTAGCTTTGATATTACGGATTATCTTGTGCCTGGGGAAAATGAGCTTATCGTCCATGTACTGGATGAGACGGATATGGGAGCAGACCAAGCGGTTGGCAAGCAAACGGTCAAAAAACTCGGCGGCATTTGGTATACCTCCGTATCGGGTATATGGCAAACGGTGTGGCTTGAGCCTGTAGCCGCTGCACATATCGATAAACTCGACATGGTAACAGATATTCAAAACGGCATCTTGAAGCTGAAGGCAGCTGCTATCGGCGTTGAAGGACAAACGATTGAAGCAGTTGTTTTGGAAAATGGAAAAGTGGTGGGAACCGCAACAGGAGCAGCTGGAGCTGAGATTGCAGTGGCAGTTCCAAATGCACGGCTTTGGTCCCCAGATGATCCTTATCTATATGATTTAAAGGTGTATCTGAAGGATGGAGCACAAACGGTAGACGAGGTTTCAAGCTATTTTGGCATGAGAGAGATTACGCTCGGCAAGGTAGACGGTATAACAAGGCCGCTAGTAAATGGGAAATTCGTCTTCCAGATGGGTCCGCTTGATCAAGGTTTTTGGCCGGACGGCATATACACGGCACCTACGGACGAAGCATTGAAATTTGATATCGAGGCGGTTAAACGCGTCGGCATGAATACGATTCGCAAGCATATTAAGGTGGAGCCTGCACGCTGGTATTATTGGGCAGATAAGCTAGGCGTACTCGTATGGCAGGATATGCCTAGCCTTGAGGATCGTCAAGGAAATAAAGGGTCAGATATTACACAAGCAACGAAGACGCAGTGGTTTAAAGAATACAAAGAGATGGTCGATCAATTGCGCAGCGTGACATCGATCATTGTGTGGACGGTGTTTAATGAAGGCTGGGGACAATTTGATCAAGGCGGGCAAATGACGAAGGATGCTACCAGCTATGTAAAAAGCCTTGATTCGACTAGGCTCGTTAACAGCACAAGCGGCTGGTGGGATGCGGGCGTCGGCGATTTGAATGATATTCATCGCTATCCTGATCCCGGCGCTCCGAATTACAGCGATACAAGGGCAGCTGTGCTTGGCGAATATGGCGGTTTAGGCTTGCATGTCCCAGGGCATGAATGGAGCCCACTCGTATTCTCCTATCAATTAATGAATAGCAAAGAACAGCTGACTTCTACTTATATCGCCTACATCAACAGGCTGAAGCAGCTGAAGGAATCAGGCCTGAGCGCAGCCATTTACACACAAATTACAGATGTGGAATATGAAATTAACGGCTTATTGTCTTACGATCGCAAGGTTGAAAAAATGGATTTTGATCGAATTGCGACCGCGCACCGTGAGCTCATCGGCACAGCAACCAAAGGGGATTTGCTCGCTGAAATTGCCAGAGCAGAAGGAATGCTGAATCTCGCGAAAATAGGCGCAGGAGCCGGCGAATATGAGAAATCGACTGCTGATTCCTTTAAGGCTGTCATTGATTTAGCTCGCGAGACAGCTCAAGATGAGGCTGCAATGCCTGCACAAATTCAAACAGTCCTTAAATCTCTCCAAAACGCGCGTGAGCAATTTTTTGTATCGGTAAACGATCCCATTCCGGCGGGTTCTTCCGTTGATCCGTTTAATGAGGCGACGCTAGACAGAGCTTGGTCTGTCTTTAAAGCAGACAACTCCAAATGGTCGCTGACACGCAAACCAGGCTTTTTAAGCTTGGACACTTCACCAGGCGACACATTCGGAAATTCAAATAACTTGCCGAACATATTTTTAAAGGATGCGCCAGCAGGCGACTTCGTCATTACAACAAAAGTGGAAGCTCCTGTACGCAAAAACTTCCAGCAAGCGGGACTGTTCATTTGGCAAAATGAGGACAATTACGTTAAGCTGGGCCATGTTTGGGATACGGAAGCTACAACTGGCAAAAGCCTCGAAACCGCATATGAGAAAAATGCGGTTTATGTTAAAGCGACAAACATGGTCAGCCATCCAGGTTACGATACGTCCTATTTGCAAATCAAGAAGGTAGGCAATGTCGTTTCTACTTTCTATTGGGATGGCAGCGCATGGAAACCTGCGGCAGACCCGATGACTGTTAATTTAAGCAATTTGAAAATCGGCTTCTATGGTTTATCTTCGGGTGATAAAACGTCAATCCAAGCGAATTTCGATTATTTCTCGGTTGGTCCTGCTCAATTGTCGGATAAAACAGCGCTTCAAGCGGCAGTTGTATCTGCTGAAGCCAAACTTAATTCCGCTGTTGCAGGTACAGAGCCCGGTCAATATCCGCAGTCTGCAAAAGATGCATTTGCTGCTTCAATCGCAACAGCTAAAGACGTATTGGCTCTTGCAACTGCAGATCAAGCGGCAGTAGATGCAGCGTTGGCGGCACTCGGCAAATCGGTTGCTGACTTCGCAGCTTCTGTAGTACCTCCTGCTGTGAAAGACGCGACAGCTACGATTGCCGTAGCGGCACTGGTGAAAGCGGGTCAATCCTTCGATGCAACGGTTGGATTGTCAGGCGTAACGGAGGAGAAATATTCAAAGCTGTATGCGCAAATTTTAACAGTTAGCTTCGATGCTGCGAAATTAACGCTGACTGGCGCAACCTCCTTGCAGCAGGATTTCAGCATCCTTGAGCAAAAGGTTATCGAGCCCGGCAAGGTGAGGATTGTAGCTGCAGGTCAAGGCAAAGGCATTGATGCCAATTCGGAATGGCTGAAGCTGAGCTTCTTGGCAGCTGTTACGGGGAGCACAGGCAATACAGCCATTCAAATTAGCGACTTTACAGTTGCTAATAGCTTGGGAGAAGAACTTGAAGCAAAATCAGCATCCCATACGCTGCAAATTAGTGCCGTTGTTGATGTGACGGGCTTAAATCAGGTGATAGCCGCAGCGGAAGCCATTTACGATGGAGCGGTAGTCGGCACACAGCCTGGTCAATATCCGGCAGCAGCAAAAGCAGCGTTTGGTGAAGCCATTGCCACAGCGAAAGCCGTTGCCGTTAACCCGAATGCAAGCGAAGCGCAAGTGAGCGCAGCTATTGCTCAGCTAAGTGCGGCAGTGACGACGTTCCAAGCTTCCAAATTGTCAGGCGATATTAATAACGACAATAAGGTATCGATTGGCGACCTCGGCATCGTAGCATCTGCATATGGCAAAACAAGCGCAGATCCGAATTGGTCGCAATATAAGAAATCCGATCTAAATGCGGATGGCAAAATTGATATTGTGGATATCGCGATGCTTGCAAGATGGATTCTGGGGTAACATTTCGTTAGATTCTGCTTACAATAAAGAAGAGGGTGACCCGAAGCAACGGACTGCTTGGGTTCCCTCTTTTTTTTGTCGGCTTTTGTGGGTTTAAGTTATTAATATGGATGCTGATAATACTGATGGCCATACATTTGATTGTAATAGCCTTGGTTAGGTTTAGCTTGGTTAGATTGAATAGCTTGATTAGGCTGATATGCTTTATTGGACGGCAACGTTTGGTTTGGCTGCAATACTTGATTGGATTGCAATACTTGATTCGATTGCACTGGAGCTTGCTGCTGTATTGGAGCTTGATTAGGCTTTTGCATATTTTTGCTTTGGCCTTGTACGGGATTATAGCTGCAATTGCTCGGAGGTCCCAAAATAACGGTGTCCTTTAAAGGTGCTAACGCATTTTCTAATTTTTCTTGATCTAAGCAGTAGGTATACGCAAGGATGTTGGTTGGAGTTAATCTTAAAATATCGGAGCCAAAAATAACTTCTGGGATTGGCGCATCAAAGATGGCTAGCAGATGAGTATTATCGACGGTCGCCATTTCATAGTGCCACCAGCCTTGCGGAATGTTGACGACTTGAGCAGGTTGTACCAAGTAATGAAGGAACTCGTTCGTAAAAGGGTTCATAAGCGCTATTTCTGCTGATCCTGATATGCAATATACGAGTTCAGAGGCATTCTGATGGTAATGAGGCTCAACGACATTGCTTTTGCTAAGGTAGATATCAAGAAGCGACGAATTCCCTAACGTATTCAATTGCTTCACTGAAAGCAAGTTGATGTAGTTGTATGGATCTTTTTTGAAAAAAGTACTATTGTTCAAATCATAAGCAAATTCCGTTTGTGGAGACGTATAGTCCATATAAGAAGTCATTTGTAAATCCTGCCCCTCTTTCATTAGCTGGTTAAATGTTTACTGGGATAGGATATGTGTTTGCCCATATGATGGTGAAGGTTACTGGAAAAAAACAAGGCAGACAAGTGCATGAATAACGATGCACTCGTCTGCCTATTCGTTTATTTATAGCTTGGGAGCCAGCTGCCATGAGCTTCGATGAGCTCATCACAAAGCGATACAATGTCATCCATAGACAATTCTGCTGAGGTATGCGGATCAAGCATTGCAGCGTGATAAATATGATCCCGCTTGCCAGTAATTGCCGCTTCGATCGTTAATAGCTGCGTGTTGATGTTCGTACGGTTTAATGCTGCAAGCTGTGGCGGAAGGTCGCCAACATAGGTTGGTGTAACGCCATTCGCATCAACGAGGCATGGCACTTCTACGCATGCTTCCTTCGGCAGATTCGTAATAAGTCCAGTATTCATCACGTTGCCGCCAATTTTGAACGGGTTGTTCGTTTCAATTGCTTCGAGAATGTAAGAAGCATATTCATGGCTGCGGCAGTGCTCAAGCTTGCTGTCATTAATAAGTGAATCGCGCATGGATTTCCAGCCTTCAATTTGACTAACACAGCGGCGAGGATACTCATCGAGAGGAATGTTGAAACGCTCGATCAGCTCTGGATAGTTCCGTTTGATGAAGTATGGATGGTATTCCGCATTGTGCTCGGAAGATTCGGTGATATAGTAGCCGAATTTCAGCATGAGCTCGTAACGAACCATATCATGATGTTTCTCCAATTGCTTCTCGGCTGCACGGCGTTTGATTTCCGGGTAAAGATCAACTCCGTCTTTGCTTGCTTCAAGCAGCCATGCCATATGGTTGATGCCTGCAATTTTGTACTTAACGCCCGTTGTGTCCATACCCAAATGATCAAATAAATGCGGTACACAAACTTGTACACTGTGGCATAAGCCAACCGTTTTCACGCCGCCATAGGTGTTCATGACATTCGTGAGCACGGCCATTGGGTTGGTGTAGTTAAGGAACAGGGCATCTGGACAAACCTCGTTAATATCGCGAGCGAAATCCAGCATCACAGGAATCGTGCGTAGATTACGGAAAATGCCGCCAATGCCTACGGTATCGGCAATCGTTTGGCGCAAGCCGTATTTTTTTGGAATCTCGAAATCGGTAATCGTACACGGATCATAGCCGCCTACTTGAATGGCGTTTACGATGTATTTGGCACCGCGAAGCGCTTCTTTCCGGTCGGTATAAGCTTTAATTTGGCAAGTGCTTTCACTTGTTTTTTTAATATTAAGCAGCATTTGCTCGGAATCGAGAAGACGCTCCGCATCAATGTCAAATAAAGCGATTTCAAAACCTTGCAGTGCAGGTGTTTGCATGACATCTCCAAGAATGTTTTTGGCAAAAACACTGCTTCCTGCGCCGATAAAAGTAATTTTAGACATTAGACAATAGCCTCCTATTGGATGATTGCTGACTCTTTTAGTATAAGGAGAACAACTGCAAATGAATATGGAAGGAACGAAGCATTATATGGAGAAATGTTGCATCATTTAGTATGCTTAGAGAAGTCAGCTTATTGGAGGTGCATGGATGGAAACGCATCATCGTATAACCATGAGTATTAATACAGCTCCGCTGAAAGGCGAAATGTCGGTCTTGTTCAGCGGAATCGGCGAACCGGTCGCGGGCCATTTTATAGGACCGGCTGTTCATGATTATTATTTAATTCACATTGTACTGGATGGGGAAGGCACATTTGAAGCGCTGGGGAAGACGTACTCTTGCAGCGCGGGGGATGCCTTCATCATTTTTCCGGATATTCTGGTCAAATACGAGGCAAGCCTGCACAATCCTTGGAAATATACATGGGTAGCCTTCTCGGGAGATATCGTGGAAGCTTCTCTTCGTTCGATTGGGATCACGCCAGACCTTGCTGTTATACGTGGATTCTCGCTGCCGACGATTTATCGGATGTTTCGGAAAATACGCAAAGGTATGGAGAAAACGAATGCCCCAGCGCTTGGCAATATGGAAGCTTCGGGCTGGCTGAGATTAATATTTCATGAGCTTGGACGAATGAACCTTACGAGAATAACCGAAGAGATCGTACCAGAATCTCGTTCTTACCGCCAAATTGATCAGGCAATTCGCCTCATATCGCTCCAATATGGACAGCAGCTCTCTATTGAAGGAATCGCTCAAACACTCGGCTATCATCGCGCGCATTTAACGAGGCTGTTCAAGGATGCGACGGGGCTGCCGCCCATGCAATATTTACAAAAGGTACGAATGAAGAAAGCAGAGGAGCTGCTTGAAGGCGAGCTTACGATCGCCCAGATTGCCTCATCTGTTGGATTTAATGACCCGCTCTTTTTTACGAAGCAATTTCACAAATGGAGCGGACAATCGCCTACGGAATTTCGGAAGAACTTGAATAAGCAATAGAACGATAAACGAGCGGAAAATAGATAGATGGGCATTCGAATGCAGTGGATAATTTCTCCATAAATGCAACCTAAGTAATCATTAAAGAGTCTATGATGATGAGGATGAAGAGGAGGGATTTTTGGTGAGGTTCAAGATTTGGTTTGTTTTGCTAGCAGCGGTTTGCATTCTTAGTGCTTGCGAAAAGGAAGAGAATAATGGAACAACGAATAGCAGTGGGAAAGTGGTCTCTAGCGTGTCTGAGGAGATGCAATCTTCCAATCAAGAAAAACAGTTATCAGATGATATGAACGAAGTTATTTCAAATTATATTATTCAAAAATACGATTCAATTTACTATCAAACGGAAAAACAGTTTGAGGTGCATGAGGTTTATGGCACAAGCGAATCATCGGGTATCATTACGGTGTATATGTATTCCTATTTTGGCGGATTTAATAAATTTTCGGGGCTAGAAATTCAAGCAGGGCATTCCTTGCCTGCGGTCATTCGCTTGAAGAAAAAAGCAGAGGGATATGTTGTAACCGAATATACTGAACCGAAAGACGGCAGTCTTTATCAATCTTCGTTGAAAAAAATGTTTCCCAAAAAGTATTTGGATATGCTGCATAATAAAAGCGGCATTTTAGAGAATTTGCAAAAAGAAATGGACAATAAAGTGCAGCAATGGTTGGACGAATAGTACTGCGAATCACCCGTCCCAACGGGTTTATTTTAAGATGAAAATCAAGAAACTAGCAGTTACTTTAAGTATAGTATGTATATTTCATATAATATAGTGACCTTTTTTTCACTACTTACATAATGATACAAACTTCTCTAGAATAGAGATGCGAGCGTGCTTAAGGCAGCATTTCGATTGCTATTTTACAATTCATGAGGAGATGAGTAGAGATGCAATTTCGTCATTTAGGGAAAAGTGGATTGAAGGTTAGTGAAATCAGTCTAGGAAGCTGGTTGACATACGGCGGTTACGTAGAACGTGAAAATGCGGTGAAAGCGATTCAAACAGCCTACGGGCTTGGCATTAATTTTTTTGATACAGCGAATGTATATGAGAGAGGGGAAGCAGAGAAGCTGATGGGAGAAGCGCTTCGTGCTTTTCCACGGGAATCCTATGTGCTCGCAACGAAAGTGTTTGGACAGATGGGTGATGGTCCAAATGATCGGGGACTATCCCGCAAACATATTATGGAGCAGTGCAATGCCAGCCTGAAACGGCTTGGAGCAGATTATGTGGATCTATATTACTGCCACCGCCATGATCCAAGTACGCCTATGGAAGAGACGCTTCGTGCGCTTGATGATCTGGTACGCCAAGGCAAAGTGCTGTACGTTGGCGTTAGCGAATGGACAACCGCGCAAATGGTGGAAGCGCATGCAATTGCTGATCGTTACTTGCTCGACCGAATCGTAGTTAACCAACCGATTTATAATATGTTTAACCGTTATATCGAGAAGGAAGTCATTCCTTACGGAGAGCGCGGCGGTATTGGACAAGTCGTGTTCTCGCCGCTCGCTCAGGGACTACTGACGGGCAAATACAGTTCCGTGAATGATGTGCCTGCGGACAGCCGTGCAGCGAAGCTTGATGGCATGCGCAAAGGTGTGACGGAAGAGAAAATCAATAAAGTGCGCGAGCTGAGCGTGGTGGCAGCAGAGCTGGAATTAACGGTTGGTCAGCTGGCGCTTGCTTGGATTTTGCGCCAGCCGAATGTATCTAGTGCACTCGTTGGAGCTAGCAATCCTGCACAGGTGGAAGAGAACGTGAAGGCATCGGGTGTCGTGCTAAGCGCTGATATTACGGAGCGGATTGAACAAATATTAGGAGCATAAGAAGGAGTGAATGAAGTGCCGAAAGTAGTTGTTACAGGCGGCAGCGGCATGCTGGGGAAATGGGTAGTTAAGCATTTTGTTGAGCAGGGATACGTGGTTGTGAATGCGGATGTGAAACATCCAGCCGAACCGCTATGCCGTACCGTAATCGTTGATTTGAACCATTTGGGTGAAGTGTACGGCGTATTGGCTGGGGCGGATGCCGTTGTGCATTTGGCTGCCATTCCAGTTGCGTACTCGCATCCGAATGAGATTACCTTTCACAACAATGTGATGTCTACCTACAACATATTGGAAGCTGCAGCGGGTCTTGGCATCCGCAAGGCAGTTATTGCTTCGAGCGAATCCTCTTATGGCCTCGTATTTGCCAAAGAGAAGTTCGGGCCTAAGTATGTTCCCGTCGATGAAGAGCATCCGCAGCTTCCTGAGGACAGCTATGGCTTGTCCAAAATTGTAAATGAACAAACAGCGGATATGATAAACCGTAGAACAGGCATGCAGGTTGTTTCATTCCGCCTAGGCAATGTTATTGCACCAGAAGCGTATGAGCGATTCGAGTCATTTATCCATGATCCCGAGCAGCGCGAGCGCATTCTATGGAGCTACATTGATACGAGAGATGCGGCGGAAGCTTGTCAGCTCGCTATTGAAGCAGAGGGGCTCGGAAGCGTGGCGCTTAATCTTGCAGCGGATGATAGCAGCATGGCGCTGCCAAGCCGTGCGCTAATGGCAGCTCGTTTCCCGGAGGTCAATGATTTCCGCAAGCCGCTGGAGGGGAACGAAACATTGCTCTGCAATGAAAAGGCTAAACGTCTACTCAACTGGAAGCCAAAACATCAATGGCGCGATTACGTCAACGGGTAAAAGGAAAGTCGAGTCTGAGAAAAAAATTATACGTTGAACGTTATTTTAGGACTGTTTTGGGGTAAACATGCTTATAAGCGAAAGGAGCTGATGAAGCATGTTAGATAATGAAAACAAGCCGCAGGAGGTTCCTGAGACAAATCCAGGACAGGAGCCGGAAATTATCCCCCCGGATTCGCCGGTAATTAAGCCCGACCAGCCTATTCCGGAAATTGAGCCGCAGACGATCCCGGAAATTAAACCGGAGGTTGAACCTGAGATCAAGCCGGACATTCCGCCTGAGGTTCCACCAAAGCAATACTAGAGTTAACGTTCATATGCAATCAACAATTAAGGCCGGATTTCTCCGTAAAAGGAGGAGCTCCAGGCCTTTTTTTGTTTGTATATTTGTCCAAACACCACAAGTTATGGCTCCATATACTGCTTAGAGAATAGGTTATGGAGGTGTGAAGCAATGATTACGATTAGTTTATGCATGATTGTAAAAAACGAGGAGCAGGTACTGGAAAAATGCTTAAACTCCGTCAAAGACCTAGTTGAAGAGATCATAATTGTAGATACGGGATCAACAGATAAGACAAAGGAAATTGCAGCTAACTACACAAGTCGAATCTTTCATATGGATTGGAATGATGATTTTTCGGCTGCGAGAAATTACTCTTTCAGCCATGCTGCTCAAGATTATATTTTATGGCTGGATGCAGACGATTGGCTTCAAGAAAACGATAGAACGAAGCTCAGCTTGCTTAAACAAACGATAGATTCAACTGTTGACTCCGTCAGCATGGATTATTATGTTGGATTCGATCCTCTTGGACAGCCTACAGCTGTCATTCAAAGAAATCGGCTGGTGAAGCGTTCCAAGCAATTTCAGTGGCATGATCCCGTGCATGAATATTTGGCAGTTGAGGGGCATGTTGTCTTCTCCGATATTGCTGTGAGTCACGGGCGCGTGCATACAAACTCGGAACGAAATTTGCGTATTTATGAAAGAATGCTTGCGAAAGGAGACGTTCTCTCCAATCGGCAATTGCTGCACTATGCAATGGAGTTAACCGCTAATAATTATTTTGAAAAGGCAATTGAGATTTATGAAGCTATTATTTCTAATCGCGCAAGCTACTTTGAAGATCAATTGCTAGCTTGTGATCGAATGGCTCATTGTCATCATGAGCTTGGCAATAAAGAGCAGGAGCTGCATTCACTTATAAAAACATTCAACTATGATATCCCGCGTGCTGATTACGTATGCCGTATCGCTTATTATTTTCAGGAAAACTATGATTATGAGAAAGCGATTAACTGGTACCAATTGGCACTGAAGCTGGAAAAACCGGAAAAACGTCTGCTTGGCATTAATCACATGGGTTGGACATGGTTTCCCCATTTGCAGCTAGTGGCCTGTTACGGCAAGTTAGGGAAACTAGAGCATGCGTATAAACATAATGAGATTGCTCTTTCGTATGCTCCCACGGATACTAACCTATTAGACAACAAACAATTGCTAGAGAAACGACTGGGCAAAAGAAAGGCTGGAAGCTAGCAGGATCATAACTATGTTACTCTTTATTTTTAATAAAACAGCCTGATTCATCTTTGCTAGACAAGTACCGTCTCTATTAATCGATTCGATCCATATAATAATGTATTGCTAGAACAACTAGTTTTGTTACTAGCTAAATAAATAGGGTTAGAAGGAGGGAAAAGCATGACTGTTACAAGAGCAAGGAAGGTAAAACAAAGCAGTAAAAGGCTTATCTGCAAAGAGGTTGTCTGCAAGCGACCTGTCAGCAAGAAATTGATCTGTAAGCCAGTGAGAAGACGCAAATCCGCGTTCAGAGCTGTTTCTGGAATCGATCAGAATCTTCTTGATGGTACAACTGCTAAAGTTCTTTATCAAGTGGAAGAGCTGGATCTCAACAATGAATACAACCCGGCTAACTCAACTTTTCGTCCAAAACAAAAAGGCGTTTACGCTCTTTTTGCAAGTGTCTTCTTTCAAACGGTTACGGTCACAACCTTTACGCTTGATTTGGAGATAAGAGTAAATGGCGTGCCAAGAATTTCAGATCAAGAAGATTTTACAAATACAAGCGGCATTATAGAGGCCAGTGGTCTTGTACAATTGCAGGCTCGTGATCGAGTACAGGTTTTTGCTACCGTTTTGAATAAGAATGTCCAAATCCAAAGCGGTTTAGCTACTCGTTTTGAAGGAGCAAGAATAAACTAAAAAAGTGCCTGGAGGTTTCCTCTAGGCACTTTTTTACAAGATTAGCTAGAGTGAAGTGATTTCCTTCACGGATCGACGAATAATCAGCTCTGCCGGCAAAACGATTTTTTTCCATGGCAGCGCTGCTTCACGCTCTTGTATGCGGTCAACTAGCATTTGCATGCCCATGTAGCCGAACTGATAAGCCTGCTGAGCGGCTACGGTAAGGAATGGTTCTACTTCTGAATAAGGTCCAAGATCATCAAAGCAAACGATGGACATATTGTCAGGAACGCTCATTCCGCGTTCACGGAACAGTCGTAAAATTTCTACAGCAAGCACATTGTTGCCCGCAACGATAGCCGTTGGAGGAGGGGAGAGCTGATCGAACCACTGCCCCATTTCGGTCAAATCGTTTAAAGGACCAAAGCTGGTCTCAAATACATATTTCTCGTTGTATTCCAGGTCATTGAGCTTCATGCCGTCTTGATAGCCTTGCAGTCTTAATCTCGCACTGGAGATGGAGGAAGAACCATTCACCATCGCTATTGTGGAATGCCCTTGTGAGGCTAGATGCTCAACAAGCCTTCTTGCACCGTCTCTGCTGTCACCAAGCACGATATCGCAGTCAATGCCCGGCACCTCACGGTCAAGCAGTACAAATGGCACATTATGCTTGCGCAGCGAATTTAAATGAGGAAGAGAAGGATCGCCAGCAGGAGCGACAAGAACGCCGTCAACGCGAGTCGTTAAGATGGTCGTCACATAATCAGCTTCTTTTTCCAGATTTTCGTCGCTGTTCCCAAACAGCAGACGATAACCCGAACGTTTGGCAGCATCTTCCGCGCCGCGTGCGAGCGTTGTATAGAAAGGGTTCATAATATCAGTTATGAGCAGGAATAGCAGCTTCGTTTGCTGGAGTACGAGGCTTCGCGCCGTTTGATTCGGAACATAACCCAGCTCCTCCATAACACGAGTTACCTTCGTTCTCGTTTTTTCGCTTATTTTACCAGTGTTATTGATAACTCTGGAGACGGTCATAGCGGAGACGCCTGCCTTAGCGGCTACATCATATATCGTTACCATTTCGTAATCCCCTTATGGATAAATCGTAGATTCTATCATACAAAAAAGTAGTCATTGACAGCAAGCCTTATTGTTGTTATTTTAATGTTATCGGTAACATTATTATAACATAATGGAGGTTTTAATATGACAGATACTAGCTTTCGTTTTCAATCAGGGTTTCCAAAGATAGGTATTCGACCAACAATTGACGGAAGAAGAAAAGGCGTTCGCGAATCGTTGGAAGAACAAACCATGAACATGGCAATCGCGACTGCTAAGCTTTTATCGGACAATTTGCGTTATCCAAACGGCGAACCGGTTGAATGTGTCATCGCTGACAGCTGCATTGGCGGAGTAGCTGAAGCAGCAGCCTGTGCGCAAAAATTTGCAACCTCTGGCGTAGGGGTATCGATAACGGTAACGCCTTGCTGGTGCTATGGCACGGAAACGATGGATATGGATGCAAGCATTCCGAAGGCCGTATGGGGCTTTAATGGGACAGAACGCCCAGGCGCGGTGTATCTGGCAGCTGTACTATCAGGTTACGCGCAAAAAGGGCTTCCAGCCTTTGGCATCTATGGTGAGCATGTTCAAGATTCTGGCGATACTTCCGTTCCGTTTGATGTTAAAGACAAACTGATTGGATTTGCGAAAGCAGGCCTGGCGGTTGCTTATATGCGCGGTAAATCGTATTTGTCGATGGGTTCTGTATCTATGGGTATCGCCGGTTCAATCGTAAATGACGCTTTCTTCCAAGAATATCTTGGCATGCGTACTGAGTACATCGATATGACTGAATTTGTACGCCGTATGGAAGAGAACATATATGATACAGCAGAGTTCGAGAAAGCGCTTACCTGGGTGAAGGAGAACTGTATCGAAGGAGCAGATAACAATGCTGCGGATATCCAGACGTCAAGAGAGCGTAAAGATGAGGACTGGGAAACAGTTGTGAAAATGACGCAAATCGCCCGTGATCTGATGATTGGCAACCCTGAGCTTGCCAAACTGGGCTTCGGCGAGGAAGCTGGCGGCCATAACGCGATCGTCGCTGGATTCCAAGGGCAGCGGCAGTGGACGGATCATTTTCCAAACGGTGATTTCATGGAATCCATACTTAACTCATCATTCGATTGGAACGGCATAAGGGCGCCTTATATGGTAGCTACGGAAAATGACAGCTTAAATGGCGTGGTAATGCTCTTCGGATATTTGCTTACGAATACCGCTCAAATTTTTGCCGATGTCCGCACGTATTGGAGCCCAGAATCTGTGGAGCGAGTCACGGGACACAAGCTGGCGGGTGCAGCTGAGAACGGTTTGCTCCATCTGATCAACTCCGGTTCAGCAACGCTTGACGGAACAGGAGAGCAGACGAAGGATGGCGAACCGGTCATGAAGCCGTTCTGGGAAATATCGGAGGAAGAAGCGCAAAAATGTTTGGATGCTACGTCATGGCGGCCAGCTTCGGTCGAATATTTCCGCGGAGGCGGTTACTCCTCTGATTTCTTAACGCGCGGCGGCATGCCGATGACAATGTCTCGCATTAATTTGGTGAAGGGCATTGGCCCCGTACTACAAATCGCAGAAGGTTATTCGGTAGAATTGCCGCAGGATGTCCATGACACACTCGACAAACGTACCGATTCGACGTGGCCGACAACATGGTTTGCACCAATCTTGACGGGTGAAGGGGCTTTCAGTTCCGTTTATGAGGTAATGGATAATTGGGGGGCAAATCACGGATCTATCAGCTATGGACACATCGGCGCTGATTTAATTACGCTCGCTTCGATGCTGCGGATTCCGGTTAATATGCATAACGTTTCAAGAGAACGTGTATTCCGCCCAAGAGCATGGGGATTGTTCGGTACGGCAAATCCAGAGAATGCCGATTACCTAGCTTGTCAAAATTTCGGGCCTATCTACAAATAAATCGGAGGTTTTACAATGAGCAGCACGGACATTCGCAACGAGCTATGCAAATATGCTCGCAAAACAGTAACGAACAAGCTGGTTGTAGGGCCAGGCGGCAATATTAGCGCAAAGTTTGAAGGCAAAATGTATCTTTCGCCAAGCGGATTTGCTCTTGATGAGGTTGAGCCGCATCAATGGGTCGAGGTAGATATTGAGACTGGGGAAATAACAGATATCGGTCTTCGTCCATCATCTGAGGTGCTGATGCATCTATATGCCTATCGTGCTAATCCGGATATTGGAGCAATCGTCCATACGCATCCGCCTTATTGCATTGCATTCACTTTAGTTGAGCAGGAGCTTCCAATTATGTTTCCAGATCAAGCAGCGCTCGTTGGCAAGACGGTGTACGTTCCATATGTGCTTCCGACGACGGATAAGCTCGCTGATGCATACGTAGCGAAAGTAAATGAAGCAAGCTCAGTACTGCTTGGCAACCATGGCTTAGTAACGTCTGGTCGCAATTTACGCGAGGCTTACTATCGTACGGAGGTCGTTGAGGAAAGCACAAAAATTTATTTGATTGCCAAGGCGATTCGTGAGCCTAAGGTGCTGACGACAGAAGAGTTTGAAGAGATCGCATCGCTGGAGAGCGAAGCTTACCGCATCGAATTACTGCAAAAGATGAAGTGATTCGGTGCCCATTCGTGAAGCGCTAGCTTTAGTTAAAGGAGGCTTTAAGCATGACGAAGCTTGCGACTGTGCTCGCGTTTGATTTGGGCGCAAGCAGCGGCAGGGCGTTAATCGGCGAGCTGCTGCTTGATAAGGCAAGCGGTCAGCGCTTGCTGAAGGTGACGGAAATTCATCGTTTTCCGAATCAGCCGGTTTCTGTACACGGTCATTTGCACTGGGATATTTTGCGCCTGCTGCATGAGCTGAAGTTTGCCATTCGCAAAGCCTTTCAAGAAGGCTACGCTCCGCAAACGTTAGGCATTGATACATGGGGCGTAGACTTTGGGCTGCTCGATAATAATGGCGAGCTGCTTGGCAATCCATATCATTACCGTGATTCGCAAACAGATGGAATAGTAGAAGAGCTGCTCGAACGGTTTGGCAAAGACCGATTATATGAGCAGGGCGGCTTGCAGTTTATGCCCTTTAATACGATAAACCAGCTGTATGCGATGAAGAAGGCGGCATCGCCGAAGCTTGCGGCAGCTAGAACGCTGCTGCTTACGCCTGATTTGCTTGCTTATTTCTTAACAGGCGTGAAGGTGTGCGAGTTTACCATGGCGACGACTACGCAGCTATACAAGCCTAAGGAACAGCAATGGAATATAGAGTTAATGGATGAGCTGGGCATTCCAAATCGGTTGTTTCTTGATCCGATTCATCCGGGTACGAAGATTGGACAGTTAACGGCAGAGGTTTGCGCCGAGCTGGATGTCCCTCCGATTACAGCGGTTGCTGTTGGAACGCATGATACCGAATCAGCGGTTGCAGCTGTTCCTGCGGATGGTGAATCGGGCTTTGCATATCTAGTTTGCGGAACATGGTCGCTGCTTGGGACCGAGCTTGCAGGTCCAAACGTCTCAAGAGAAGCGCAAGATCTTGATTTCTCTAATGAAGGAGGCGCTCAGGGAACCTATCAGCTGCTCAAAAACATTATGGGACTTTGGATATTGCAAGAGTGCAAACGGGAATGGGAGGAGCAGGGGAACGATTGGACGTTTGCAGAAATCGTGACGCAAGCGGAAGCGGCTGAGCCTTTCCGCAGCTTTATCCATCCCGACGATCCGATGTTTTTTGCACCTTCCGGCATGATCGGGCGCATACAAGCTTATTGCGAACAAACGTCTCAGAAGGTTCCGCAGTCTATAGGTGAAATTACACGCTGCATTTTGGAGAGCTTGGCATTAAGGTATCGGCAGGCGCTGGCTCAAATGGAAGAATTGACGAAGCAGCGTTTTGATGGCTTGCATATGGTTGGCGGTGGCATTCAGAATAGGCTGCTTTGCCGCCTAACGGCTAATGCGATTGCCCGTCCGGTTTGGACGGGACCAGTAGAAGCAAGTGCGATTGGCAATATGCTCATGCAGCTCGTCGCGCTAGGTGAATGCGGCAATCTTCAAGAAGCAAGGAAGCTTGTAGCTGCATCGTTTAAGGTAGAGGAATTTGCTCCTGAGCAGCAGAATGAGTGGAATTATGCGTTCGAAGCTTATGAGCGTGTTGCTAGAGTCAAATAACTCATATGATTATATCGATACCGGGAGGAGGAGGTTAGCATGCTGATTGGGATATCGAAACTGATTTCTCCAGAGCTGCTGAAGGTGCTCAGCGAAATGGGACATAGCGACGAAATCGTGATTGCCGACGGCAACTTTCCCGCGGCAAGTCATGCCAAGCGGCTCATTCGTGCGGATGGGCATGATGTACCAGCGCTGCTTGACGCTATTTTGCAGCTGTTCCCTTTAGATCAATATGTTGAGAAGCCAGCAGCACTTATGCAGGTGGTTCCGGGTGATACGGTTGAAACCCCAATTTGGGAGCAATACCGCTCGATTATCGAGCAGCGTACGGGTCTATCGGAGCCATTTGAGCAGGTCGAACGTTTTGGATTTTACGAGCGGGCCAAGCAGGCTTATGCGGTAATTGCTACAGGTGAGAGTGCGCTTTATGCCAATCTTATTTTGAAAAAGGGCGTTATTTAAAAATACCGACTAATTATGTTTCATATTATGGCTTCATATTTGGAGGCTGCCTTCACGGTTAAATACCGAGGGCAGCCTCTTTCTATCTCTACAACTAGACAGCAAGCCAGCCATCTACTATGATTTGTATATGAAACCGCTCTCATAAAAATATCCTATTTTGTCGGCAGGAGGAAAATAGGTTGCGCAAATCGATAATTGTTAGCTTGTTTGCAGTGTGCTTGGTCATCTTGTTTTTTACGCTGACCTCCATGGTTAAAGTGTTCTCCTCCGAATTGATTGAACCTGCATTAACGGCAGAGCAGCACAATAGCTACCGCCTTGTCCTCATAACGAGGGAGCTGGATACCCCTTTTTGGGCGAAGGTGGAACGGGGCGCTAAAGCTGCAGCAGAGCAAAATGGTGCAAGTCTTGAGGTGTGGGGGACATATGGCACAAATCGGGATGATTTTCTGAAAAATATTGAGGTTGCGATTGCTTCTAAAGTAGATGGAATCATCGTACAGGGGCTTGATACGGACGAATTTAAAAGTTTAACAAAGGTGAAGGCGGCAAGTAGAGGTATACCCGTCATAACGGTAGCGAACGATGTGCCGATGAACGAGAGTTTGCGCAGAACGTATGTAGGCTCGGATCATTTGGAAGCGGGGAGCATGATTGCGCGGCAGATGGTGTCGGATATGGGCTTTGTGGGCAAAGTGGTATTGATGGTGTCAGATCGTCAGGAATACTTCCAAAGAACGCGCTTAACGGGCATATTGAATGTACTGAACGCCTACCCGAAGATTATAACCAAGATTGTAGCTGCAGGAGATTCCCGTGAGGATGTGGCGGCGGCAACAAATGAACTGCTTAATGAGGAGCCGGATGCGGATGCGTTCATCGCAGTTTCGGCGAATCATGCGGGTTCGATTATTCAGGAAATAAGCAAGCGAATGCGAGTGGACAACTTTTTTATCTATTCCTTCGATGATTCACCGGAGACGCTTACGTTGATGCAGCAAGGAAAGATAGATGCCTTAATTGCGCAATCCCCAGAGGCGATGGGCGAGGAAAGCATCGCACTCATGATCAAATGGCTGACAGGCGAGCAGGTTCCACTAAACCCTGACGGTTACTTCACAGATATTCGGGTCATGCGGGCGGAGGATGCCAAATGAACAGCATTCAGCGTAAAATATTGACGATGTCGTTAATCGTGCTGTTTATAATGGTTACGATTTGGATGGTGCTCACCTACTATAATCAGAAGACGCAGGAGCAATACAATGATATTTTGCAGCGTTATTTGCGCATGAATGAGGTGACTGATCGCAGTCATCAGACGATTACAGCATTAAATGATTATTTGCAGAAGCCAACAGCACTCAAGCAGCAGACGCTGAATCAAAGCAAGGAAAACATAATGATGGCGAAGCAGCAAACGATAAGCCTTCGAAATAAGGATAATGCTTTTACGCTGACGAGCTTTATCAATATGATTGATAGCTTGGTGGCGTCGGCGGATTTGTCAGTCATGTTTTTGGAGCAAGGCAATGGGGAGCAATCAGCTGAAAAATTTGAGGAAGCGACCCGCATCGACAAATACATAGCAGAGACCACAGTAACGCTCATCGACAAGGAAGTACGGACGTACGATGCTTTTTACCGCGGCATTATTGAACAAAGCGCGGAGCTGAAGCGGCTTGGCATATGGCTGCTTTCACTAATCACGATTATGCTGCTGCTGTTTACTTATTGGTTTTCGCTTAGCATTACAAGGCCTATCCAGAAGTTGACTATCGCTGCAAAGGAATTATCGCGCGGCAGATTCGATAAGCCTATAGCAGTACACTCCAATGATGAAATTTCATTCCTCGCCAAAACCTTTGATCGCATGCGGATCAATATTAACAATCTCATCTCCGAGATTCAGCAGAAGGCACAGCTCGAAAGCGAGCTTCAGCAGAATAAGCTGCTCCTGAAGGAAAGCCAGCTTATTAGCCTTCAAAGCCAGATTAACCCTCACTTCTTATTCAACACCTTAGATATTTTATCCAAAAAAGCATACCTAGACGGCTCGGAGGAAACGAGCGATCTGATTGCCAACGTAGCAGGCTTGCTTCGTTATAATTTGCGCCGGCTAGACCGGGCAGTCACGCTTGAAGAAGAGCTGTCTGTCATATTGAAATACATCGAAATTCAAAGCGCGCGTTTTACAGATCGGCTTAGATTTGTACTGGAGGTGGATGAGAGCTGCCTGCAGCTGCTGCTGCCCTGCTTGACGCTTCAGCCCATTATCGAAAATGCAGTCATCCATGCGGTTGAGCCGCTTGAGGATGGAGGCACGATTTCACTTCGCATCTATGAGAAGGAGAATCTTGTTCTTATTGAAATTGAGGATGACGGCACAGGCATGACGGCGGAGAAGGCCAATCATATTTTGACAGAAGGCGGAAATGCGGATGGCGTAGGCCATTCAACGGGGATCGGCTTCAGCAACGTAGTGAAACGGCTGCGGTTATTTGTCGGTGACGACGACGTTATAGAAATTAGAAGTGCGCCGCAAGAGGGCACGAAAGTAACGATAAAAATGCCAATCGTAGGGAGTGCAGCTGAGCATGTTGAAATTGTTAATCGTTGACGATGAGCAAGTAGAACGGGAAGGCTTGCAGGCTATTTTGCAAAAAGGTTTTCCTTCTTGTCAATTTATGCAAGCAAAAAATGGGGCTAGAGCCATCGAGACGGCAAGCGAGTGGCAGCCTGATCTTATATTGATGGATATCAAAATGCCCGGCGTTAACGGCATCGAAGCAATCGAGAAAATCTCGGTGTTTCTGCCTTCGGCCAAATTTATTATGGTCACCGCATACGACACGTTTGACTATGCAAGGCAGGCTATCAAGCTTGGGGTTAAGGATTATTTGCTAAAGCCAAGCAAGGCAAGTGAAATCACAACAACCATTGGCAAGGTCATAGAGGAGATTATGCGTGAAAAAAGCGAGCTCGCGCTCAGGCAATACGAGGAGGAAGCGCTGAGGAAAGTGATGCCTATTGTCGAATCAGATGTCGTGACACAGCTGCTCTTCGACCATGTGCATGATGTCCATATCGACGATATGCTGGGGCTGCTTGGCAGAGAGCGGACAAGCGAGGCATTTGTTATGCTCGTCATGCTGCCAATCCATTCAACGTCAGAAGTTCTGTATGGTGAGATTAAAGCGAAGGTGAGACAAGCTGGAAGCGGCTGGGTAGGTGCGATGTCTGCGCGGCAAATTCCAATCGTCATTTTTCGAGATGCCAGTAAAACCTATCGTGCTCAAGCAGCCTCGCTTGTCCAGCAGTTTTTACTGCTGCGGCAGCGCGAAGCTGGCGGAGATTTATTTGTTGGAATCGGAGATTCCTATAAGGGATTAGAAAACGTGAAGTTGTCATATCAAGAAGCTTTGCTTGCAACGGCTAATGCCTCGCTGCCTGCGAAACATCAATTTTATGGTGAAATCGAATCTCGTAGTCCCTTTGCGGGCGGGTATCAAGATAAACAAACGGAAAAACAATTTGTCGATCACATTCGATTAGGGAAATGGGATATTGTACGCAAGATGGTGATGGAGCTAATCGTTGTCCATGATCAGCATCATGCTTCCTTGGAGCAATCTGCCCAATGGGTGCTGGAGCGATTGTGGATTATAGCCCGTGTCGCAGAGGAGATGGGGATCGAAGTGGAGAAGCCGTTATTTTCGTTCCAAGTGACGCAGTATCAGCAGTTGCGTACAGAAACGGAAAGCTTGCTTACTAAGCTGATCGAAGGTATCGTCACTCATCAGAGCAGAGTACAGCCGGATGCGGCTTTGCAAATGAAGCAGTATATCATTGAGCATTCAGAGAAGGATATATCGCTGGAGCTGATGTCGCAGCGATTTGGCTTAAGCCCTTTTTATATGAGCAAAATGTTCAAGGATCAGGAAGGCATGAATTATATCGATTTTTTAACCGAATGCAGAATTGAGAAGGGCAAGAAGCTGATGGCTGATCCCGATCGAAGCTTAAAGGAAATTACTTATGAGATTGGCTATAACGATCCTAATTATTTCAGCAAGGTGTTCAAAAAGGTATGTGGAGTATCGCCGACCGATTACCGCAGAGCCATCCTTGGCAAAAGAGCCTAAGCAGGGCTGTTCGCCTTAAAAAAATGCAGACGATAGCAAAAGAGTACTGGAAGATGGCGGCTCTCTGCTTCCAGCGCGATGTTATATTAGAAATGTAAGCATTTACATTTTTTTATAAAAGGGAGCGAAGAAAATGGGGAAACGGTTTACAAGAGGCGGGGTTGTATCGCTTGTACTAGCTCTAGTCATCGTAATTTCGGCATGCTCTAGCGGCAATGGAAACAATGGGAACGCGGGGTCCAAGTCAACCGATAAAGAAGCAACAACAAAAACGAACAACGTAAAATCAGGCGACGACAAAATTGTAATCGGCCTTTCACTCGATACGCTGCAAGAGGAACGCTGGCAGCGCGACCGTGATTTGTTCATCGCAGCAGCCGAGGCGCTTGGCGCTAAGGTAGAGGTGCAAGCAGCAAACAGCGATGACGCGAAGCAAATTTCTCAGGCAGAAAACTTAATAAGCCAAGGTGTAGATGTGCTAGTCGTCGTCCCTCATAATGCAGAAGCAACGGCAGCGATTGTTGAAAAGGCTCATGCGGCCGGTATTAAAGTGCTTGCTTATGATCGTTTAATCAAAAACTCTGATTTGGATCTATACATCTCCTTCGATAATGAAAAGGTAGGCGAAATGCAGGCTGAGGCGATTATTAAATTGGCTCCAAAAGGGAAATTCGTATACATCGGCGGTGCCGAGACGGATAATAACGCCCATTTATTTAAAAAAGGCGCATTTAATATTTTGCAGCCGCTCATCGACAGCGGTGACATCCAAATCGTATTCGATCAATGGACGAAGGATTGGAACCCAGCTAACGCGCTGGCTAATATGGAGAATGCGTTAACTGCTAATGATAATAAAATCGATGCTGTAGTCGCAGCGAATGATGGTACAGCAGGCGGTGTTATTCAAGCGCTTGCAGCGCAAGGGCTGGATGGAAAAATTCCTGTTTCTGGCCAAGATGCCGAGCTTGCGGCAGCACAGCGTATCGTTGAAGGAACACAAACGATGACGGTATACAAACCAATTAAGGATTTGGCTGAGAAAGCGGCCGACCTTGCAGTGAAGATGGCCAAAGGCGAGGATGTAGGCGCTGATAAAACAGTTAACAATGGTAAAATCGATGTGCCGTCCGTGCTGCTTAATCCAGTAGCTGTAGACAAAACGAACATGGATGCTACCGTCATTGCAGACGGCTTCCATTCCAAGGACGATGTTTACAAAAACGTGAAGTAGCTGCTTGACTAGGTAAGGGGGAAGAAGCGGGGTGCCATGACGCTCTTCCCCTCTTTGCCATTTACGGAGGTGAGGAAGGAATGACGGCGGCATTAGAAATGCGTAATATTACGAAGCAATTTCCTGGCGTTAAAGCGTTGAACGACGTGACCTTTTCGGTGAAAAAAGGAGAGGTGCATGCACTGTGCGGTGAGAACGGAGCAGGAAAGTCGACGCTCATGAAGGTATTGAGCGGTCTATACCCGCACGGCACCTACGATGGGCAAATACTCATTAACGGTGAAGAGAAGCGCTTCGATAAAATAAAGGACGCGGAAGAAGCGGGTATTGCAATTATTTATCAGGAGCTTGCTCTAGTAAAGGATTTATCGATTGGCGAAAATTTATTTCTCGGCAAAGAACCAGCGGTATTCGGAATTATTAACTGGGAGCGCGTATTCAAGGAGAGCGAGCGGTGGCTGAAGGAAGTCGGCCTTCTGGATGTGAATCCAGAGCAATTGATCGGCGGCCTTGGCATCGGCAAGCAGCAGCAAATCGAAATTGCAAAGGCATTGTCTAAGAATGCGAATATTCTTATTCTCGATGAACCTACAGCTGCTTTAACGGAGCAGGAAGTTGATATATTGCTTAATATTTTGCGTGAGTTTAAAAAACGCGGTGTTACTTGCATTTACATTTCTCATAAGCTTAACGAGGTGTTTGCGATTGCAGATACCGTTACGGTACTGCGGGATGGTCTGGCGGTTGGCACATACGACGTGGCTGATGTGAATGAGGATAAAGTCATTTCACTGATGGTTGGACGCGAGCTCAAGGAGCGATTCCCGCGCGTGGAAGCAAAGCCCGGCGAAGTCATGCTCAAGGTGACGGATTATACGGTTATGAATCCAGAGCGGCAAGGTAAAAAAGTGATCGATCATTTAAGCTTTGAGGTGCGCAAAGGTGAAATATTAGGCATTGCCGGTTTGATGGGAGCGGGGCGAACGGAGCTGGTCATGAGCTTATTCGGTTCTTATCCAGGTCAAAGCAATGGAAAGGTTGAGATCGACGGGAAACCTGTAAAGATTAAGCATACGCGGCATGCTATAAAAGCTGGACTGGCGCTCGTTTCGGAGGATCGAAAAAAGTATGGGCTTGTTCTTGGCATGGATATTAAAAGCAATGTCAGTCTAGCAAGCCTTGCAGCTATATCCTCAGGCGGGGTGCTTCGCCCTAATGAGGAGATTGCGGCAGGCAATCAATATTTGAACTCTTTACGAGTGAAAGCGAATTCAGTGGAGACGATTGTAGGAACTTTAAGCGGCGGCAATCAGCAGAAGGTCGTACTCGGCAAATGGCTGATGACGAATCCGAAAATTTTAATTTTGGACGAACCGACGCGGGGCATCGATGTTGGCGCCAAATTTGAAATTTATAATATTATGAACGAATTGCTTATGCAGGGCGTGTCCATCATTATGATATCGTCCGAACTCCCAGAGCTGCTAGGCATGAGCCACAGAATTATCGTCATCGCAGAAGGAAAACAAACGGGTGAGTTTAGGGCAGAGGAAGCAACACAAGAGATGATTATGACGGCTGCTACGGGAGGAAAAGGACGATGAGCATGAATCAAGAAACGGTGATAAGCCAGACAAAAACGAAGCAGCGGCCGCAATGGCTGAAATTTGACGCACGCGCGTATACGATGATCGGGGCATTAATATCGATTTGGGTTTTATTCTCGCTGCTGCATGACCGGTTTCTATCACCGACGAATATATCAAACTTGTTTCTACAAATGTCGGTTACCTCTATACTGGCTATCGGAATGGTGCTCGTCATCGTCGCAGGGCAAATTGACTTGTCGGTTGGCTCCCTTGTCGGCTTGACGGGTGGTATCGCAGCAATTCTAAACGTGTGGTACGAGTGGAATACGATACCGGTTATTTTAGCTACCTTAGGTGTGGGTGCGGCGATCGGTTTTATTCAAGGCTGGATTATCGCTTATCGGGCGGTGCCGGCGTTTATTGTGACACTTGGCGGGATGCTCATATTTCGGGGTATTTTGTTTGGTACAACCGGTAGCGTTACGATTGCTCCGCTGACGCCATCGGTGAAAGCCATTGGTCAATCTTATGTGGGGGATATTATCGGATGGATATTTGGCATTACTGCTTTAGCCATTGCGGGATATCTTGTCATGCGGAAGCGAGCAGCAAGAGCTAAATTTGGCTTTGATGTTGAGCCGTTTGCCGTCAGCGTGCTGCGATTAGGCGTCATTGGCGCCATTGTTATTGGATTCGTTTATTTAATGAACAGCTACAAAGGTATTCCTGTTCCATTTGTTATGGTTATTGTGCTGGCACTTATTTTTACGTTTATATCAAAAAATACGACCTTTGGCCGTCAAGTATATGCGATTGGCGGCAATCCGGAAGCTGCGCGATTATCAGGCATTAATATTAAGCGCCGCATATTGCTCGTGTTCGTTCTCTGCAATACGCTAGCAGCCATAGCTGCACTAGTGCTGACTGCTCGCTTAAATGCAGCAACAATGAGTGCAGGTCAGAACTATGAGCTGGATGCCATTGCGGCTTGCGTAATCGGCGGAACGAGCTTGATGGGCGGTACGGGCACCATCGTTGGCGCGATTATTGGAGCTCTCGTAATGGCCAGCTTAGATAACGGGATGAGCTTAATGAATCTTGAATCCTTCTGGCAGTATATCGTAAAGGGCGGCATACTGATTCTTGCGGTGTACGTCGATATTTACACACGGCAGCGCAAGAAGGTTTAAGTATGAATTCAGGCAATGAGCTAAGCTTGAGCATCAGGGAGTTTTGCTGGGAAACCGTTTCTCCCTGATGTCCTGCTAATCTATCATTTGAAATATTCCTCGCGCAAAAGACTGTAATAAGCGATGTCCTCATATACATCCCACTTTAGGAAATGCTGGCGGAAAGTGCCTTCGTATTGCATGCCGTTTTTTTTCATAACGCTTGATGAGGCAGGATTTTTTGTCATGGCAGCTGCAACAATTTTATTAAGTGCAAGCTCCTCGAACCCAAACTGTAAAACTCGTTTGACGCCTTCTGTAACATACCCCTGATTCCAGTACCGTTTGCCTAACCAATAACCAAGCTCAGCTCTTTTATGATTATTATTTATTGTCATGCCGATGCTTCCCATAAACGTATGGTTTCTTTTATCGATCAGAGCAAATGTGTAGCCTGTTCCTTCTTGATCAATCTCAGCGCGTCGTGCAATAAAGGCAGCAGCTCCGTCTTCTGGATAAGGATAAGGAATATTTAGAGTGGTGCTTGCAACATCAAAATCGTTTATTAGCTGCTGTAGTTCCTCGGCATCTCCAGCTTCAAATGGTCTGAGTATTAATCTGTCGGTATGAAATACAGTCATAGCATGCACCTCCAAATTGTAAATTTTAATTAAGTATAAAGAAAAAAATGGAAGTTGCAACGGTTTTTTATTGATTATTTAGAGCGATAAAGCATTCGAAAGGCTTTTGGTTTCGTGCTCGTGTGTTTCGTGAAGCAGCGAACAAAATAAGGAAAGGAGCCGAAGCCTGTTTCTTCAGCTATTTTGCCGATAGGTTCATTCGTGTGGATAAGCAGCCGCTTCGCTTGCTCAATACGGTGGCGCGTGACGTACTCAAGGGGAGTACACCCAAATGTTTTTTTCATACAAATCGCAATATAATTGGGGTGAAAATGCAGCTCCTCTGCCATTTTCTTATAACTAAGCGGGTCTTGATAGCTGCGCCGGAGGAACAGAGCGGTTGCTTCGGCAATTTGCAAATAAGGACTATCCACCGCCGATTGATTTTGATCCTGAAGCAGTTGGAGGAGGATGTGGAAAATTTGCTGCTGGGTCCACCGCGATTGGGCAGAGGGCTGCTCCTGCAGTTTCAGCAGCTCGCGTATTTTCTCTTCAATGGCATGAGGGACAAGCAGACGCTTCTGCTTTGGAAGCTGGAAAGGGAAATACTCGATCGGAGCAAAGGGCTGCCCCTCCTGTGAAATGGAGAAAGGCAGCCGTTCATGTGATTCACTCCAATCACCGACCGTTTGAAAGTGCAGCCAATAAAAATGGGTTTCCTCGGTGCAGGGCATAGTCGTTCGATGAGAACGGTCAGGTCGAAAAATAGCATAATGGCCTGCCGAAATATTGAACTCCTGTCCTTCTTCCTCCATGTATAAACTACCGCGTGTTACGTATATAAGATCGAATACGCCAATGTTTGAACGATCAGCATGTCTGCCAAGTATAGGATAAGTGTCCTCGCCGCCATGAATGAAATGAGGCATGGGGGGACAAATGAATTGTAACATTCAGGCTTCACTCCTTGCTTAGTCATTACGGGATAATCATATGCGATGATTGCAGTTTGAGTAAAGATACTATAAAACCAAGATATTGTGATTGGATAAAAAGTGGTTGAGATCAGCTATCCAATCGGGCAAGTCCCGCATGGTATATTCGGTATGCATTCATCATGGCATGAAGGAGTGGTACAGAAGCATGGGACAATTACATGAAGCATTTGGGGCGCTGCCGCTTGGCAGCATTAAGGCAGAAGGCTGGCTGTATAATCAGCTTCGAATACAAGCGGACGGACTTACGGGTCATCTGGAGGAGCATTGGGCGGATGTTGGCCCGAACAATGGTTGGATAGGAGGGGAAGGCGAGAGCTGGGAGCGCGGCCCCTATTATTTGGACGGGCTGCTGCCGCTTGCGTATATACTGGGCGACGAGAAGCTGATCGCGAAAGCAAACCGTTGGATAGAATGGTCGCTCGCCAGCCAGCAGGAGAATGGCTTTTTTGGGCCTGCACATATTACGACGGTTAATAATGACCTGGATAAGAAGCAGGACTGGTGGCATTTCATGATTATGCTTAAGGTGATGATGCAATATGAGGAGGCAACGAACGATGAACGAATCGTTCCATTCCTTAGCAAATTTTTCGGTTATGTAAGCTCGATTATTGAGGAGCAGCCTTTGCGCGGCTGGGCGAAGTCTCGCGGTTCCGAAATGCTGTTATGTATTTTATGGCTATATAAGAAGACGGAAGATGCGGAGCTGCTCAAGCTGGCTGATATTGTTGCCCGTCAAACACTGGATTGGACGGATATTTTCCATGACTTCCCGTTCTGGAGAAAAGTGGAGCAATGGGATTTTCGAACACATGTTGTCAATGTGGCGATGGGTATCAAGATGCCAGGCATCTTATATGAGCTGTATGGTGAGAGTGTTCAGCGTGATGCGGTTCATCGCGGCATAGACAGCTTGATGACTCATCATGGGCAAGCGCATGGCATGTTCTCCGGCGACGAATGGCTGTCGGGTACACATCCAAGTCAGGGTGTTGAGCTTTGCGCAGTCGTTGAGTATATGTATTCGATGGAGCAGCTTACTCGGATTTTTGGCGAAGGGCGATTCGGTGATATATTAGAGAAGGTGGCGTTCAACGCGCTGCCAGCTACGATTTCAAAGGATTGGAGCGCGCATCAATATGATCAGCAGGTGAATCAAATTGTTTGTAATGTAGCGCCTAGAAATTGGAGCAATGGGCCAGATGCCAATCTATTTGGCTTAGAGCCTAATTTTGGCTGCTGTACTTCAAATATGCATCAGGGATGGCCGAAGTTTGCTTCTCATCTGTGGATGACGGATGCAGCCGGAGGTTTGGCAGCTGTATCGTATGCTCCATGCCATGTCCAAACGTCAGTTGCAGACGGCGTTGCAGCTGAGGTGCGAGTAAGCGGACAATATCCTTTCCGTGATGAAGTGACGATCGAGCTAGTGCTTGAACGTTCCGCTACTTTTGCTATTTCACTGCGTGTGCCGGAATGGTCCGTCAATTCGAGCCTGCTTGTGAACGGTGAAACTATTGTTTTAAACCCAGTAAAAGGTTACGCGCGAATTGAACGGGAATGGCAAGACGGTGATAAGCTGCTGCTGAAGCTGCCTATGGAGGTTCGTACCGTTTCGCGTAATTTGTACGCAGTAAGCGTAGAACGTGGACCCTTAGTCTACGCTCTGCCGCTGGTGGAAAACTGGCAGCTGCTTAGGCCGCGTGAACGGTTTCATGACTGGGAAATATATCCGGGTTCTCCATGGAAATATGGCCTGCTTGCGGACACGAGCTTTGAGGTAATAGTGAGCGAAGATGCGATTCCCTATCAGCCGTTTGATGCGGCTGCTGCGCCGATCCGCTTGAAAGCAAGCGGCAAGCTTGTTGCAGAATGGCGGATGGAAGGCAACAATGCGGGTACTCCGCCTCTTAATCCGGATACAGAGGGTCAGCCGGTGACTGAGCTGGAGCTGGTGCCATATGGCAGCGCGAAGCTGCGAATCGGTGAATTCCCACTGCTTGGAGAGCGAAAGCCGGTTATTTGGAGATAAGCAAAGTGACATCGCACGCTTTACAACAAAATGGCGGTGCAGGAGTTCCTGCACCGCCATTTTTCTATTAAGGCTATATTTTATACTTATTTCTGCATCATCATTTTTTCTTGAAAAACGCATTGAAAAGTTCAGCTGTTTTTTTCTGGTCAGGCGAGATCGAGAAGAGAACAAAATCTCCGTTGCGCAGGATTTGATAGTTTAAAGCTTGTTCGTATTGATCTTGCACATAGGTTTCGAATACTTTTTGCACAGCCTCGGCACGTTTCTTGAACAGCGCTTCAATGTCGGAAAAGTCTTTCTCTGACTTGAGCTGAACGACGGAAAACTCTCCAGCTTGAATCATTATCATCGGTTGATAGAAAATGCCGTCAATCAGCATCGTTTCCGGGTCTATGCCATAGCTGTCTTTTATTCGTTCGCCTTCAACTTCCGAAAGCGACCCAAGCCCTGCATCGGCTTTTATTTTGGCTGCGATATCAGCAACGGTGACCGCACCAGATGGATTGCCTGGATCTGGTTTCGTCGTCGGCTTCGGGGTAGGAGACGGCGTAGCAATCGGCAGGGTGGATGGCTTCGGTGTAACCGTTGGTTTAATGATCGGCTTCTCGGTTAGTGTCTCATTGTTTGGCTTCTCAGTTGGTACTGGAGAGGCTGGGTTCTTGGTCGGCTTTATGGTTGGCAAAGGTTTAGCCGAGGCTGCTGGTTTCTTCGTTGGTTTCGCAGTCGCAGCAGGTTCATCAGTTTTTGCTGGTTGTTTAGTTGGTGCAGGTGTGGCCGTCTCAACAGCATCCGTTGGAGCTGTGGTGGCTGTCGGCGCTTCAGTAGTTATATCCTCAGTCGCAGTAGGGAGTGGTGCCTCGGTAGGCTTGTCCGTTGCGGTATTTCCACCTGATATTGAAGAACTGCTCTCGTCATTATTCAATGGTTTGCCGGCGCTGCTGCAGGCAGCTGTAATGACCGTTATGAGTATAACCATGGATATGACGGAGAAGTATTTCGTTTTAAGCATAAACATCCAATTATCTCCTTTAATCATCGTTGTAAGTAAGACGCAGGGAAAGGCCAAAAGGTTGCTGTACGCTCATCTGCCGCTATTGCAGCTTACGTGCCTGCGAGGGGGTAATCCCTTTGTACTGCTTGTATAGCTTCGTAAAATAGTTCGGATTCTCACAGCCTACCTTTGCTGCAATTTCAGTAATTGTATCATTGCTTTCGCGCAGCAGCCGCTCGGCTTCGTTCATGCGATTGACATTGACATATTCGACGAAGGTGCGTCCTGTCAGCTTTTTGAACAGCTTGCAAAAATGGTAGGGATTGAGGCTGACTTGCTTGGCGGCCTGATCAATCGACATTTTTTCGCGAAAATCAGATTCAATACGCTGAATGAGCAGCTTGAAGCGGTCGCGATTGACAAAGTATGGTTCAGCCGGCATGCCTACCAGCTGACGCTCGATGAAAGTGCGGGAAAGAAGCGTAAATAGAGCATACAGCTTTGATTTGACGATAAGCTGATAGGCTGGCGGCTTGGCAATCAGCTCGGTAATTGCTTCTTCCAGCAGCGAGTAATGCTGAAGGCAGGACTCATCCTGCTCGGCCGGCTTTACGGGATAACGAAGCCTTCCCTCCAAATAAGGCGCAACAAACTGCGCATGCAGCGGATCATGCACCCAATCATTGAAGAGGGATGCGTTGAAGACGATACAATCATAATAAATATTGTCGTAACCCAGTGCATAGCCGACATGAAGACCGCCGCCTGGGATGAGCAGCACTTCTCCGGGCTTGACGACAAATGGACGGCTGTCGATATGGAAGAGAGCATTGCCTTCTCTCATGATGATAATCTCGAAATGCTCATGCCAGTGCAAATAAAGGAAACATTCATTTGGCGTTACATTATAGGCACGGTTTTGGAAGAGCTGAAATGGATACGCTTTTTGCTCTAGACGCGTATTTTCCCATAGCTCTTTCGGATAGCTCATCTACAGCACCTCCAACACAAGATTTGACTAGTATTGCGCAAGATTGTATAGAGAAATATGCAAAACTCCTAGTTATAATGAAGTTGTTGAGAATACTATAAGCCAATATTGGAGTGATATACAAGGATGAATAACAAATTGAGAATTGGAACGCTTGTCGGCGGAGGGAATGCGGATCAGATCATTCCACAAATCGTAAAGCACGGATTTGAATCGTTTAACTTAACTTTCTGGCAAACGACTGGTGAAACAGATCTTGTGGAGATGGCTAAACGGGTAAGAGCGCTCGCAGATGAACATGACTTTGTGGTTCCAGCTGTAAGCGTTTTCGGAAACCCGCTAACGGGAGAAGGAAACAACGCAGATACGCTTGCGAGCTGGGAGCGTCTGATTGATCATGCGCATCTGTTTGGTGCTGATATTGTATCTGGGTTCACAGGCCGCTTGACGAATCAACCGATTGACGAGTCCATTCCGAAATTCAAGGAAGTTTTCGGGGAGCTCACACGCAGAGCAGCGGATAAAGGTGTACGGATTGCTTTTGAAAACTGCGATATGGGCGGAACCTGGGCGACAGGCGATTGGAATATTGCCCATAACCCGGCAGCCTGGGAACTTATGTTTAATGCGGTGCCGCTGGACAACATCGGATTGGAATGGGAGCCTTGCCACCAAATGGTCAGTTTAATCGATCCGATTCCGCAGCTGCGCAAATGGGCGAATAAGGTGTTCCATGTGCATGGCAAAGATGCAACAATTGCATGGGATATCGTGAAGGAGCACGGGGTACACAGCAAGCAGCAGTTTGTATGGCACCGTACACCTGGTTTTGGCGATACCAACTGGAAAGATATTATTACGATTTTGAGACAGAACGATTATAAAGGCACAATTGATATTGAGGGCTGGCATGATCCTGTTTATAAGGACGAGCTGGAAATGACAGGACAAGTACATGCGCTTAATTATTTGAAAAACTGCCGCGGCGGCGATTTTGTTCCTAACCCGGTATAGAAAATAATAGAATTCAAAAAAGGAGAGAATACAATGTCGATTAAGCATCGTGTAGTCGTAGCCGGCTGCGGAGGCATGGCGAATACTTGGGTAGACTACGCCAAAGAACGGGAAGACACTGAAATTGTCGGGCTTGTTGATATTAAGGAAGAGTTTGCGCAAGCGATGGCTGAACGCAAGGGACTTCATTGTCCAACCTTTACCGACATTAAAAAAGCGATCGCGGAGACAGATGCAACGATCGTATTTGATGTGACCATTCCTGCAAGCCATTATACAATCAGCACGACGGCTCTAGAGATGGGCTGCCATGTATTCGGAGAAAAGCCGCTTGCAGAATCGATGGCTGATTGCAATGCAATCGTACGTATTGCTGCCGAGTCGGACAGAACACATGCCGTAATGCAAAATCGGAGGTTTGACCCGCGTATTCGTGCATTTCGGCAATTGCTTGAGGAGGGCACGATCGGCAAACCAGGTTTTGTAGGCGCAGACTTTTTTCTAGGCGCGCATTTTGGCGGGTTCCGCGATGCGATGGACAGCCCATTACTGCTGGATATGGCGATTCATACCTTCGATCAGGCGAGATTTATTATTGGTGCTGATCCTGTTTCTGTCTATTGTCATGAGTTTAATCCTCCAGGCTCTTGGTATGCAGGAAATGCCAATGCGATATGTATTTTTGAGATGTCCGACGGTTCCGTATTTAATTATCGCGGGTCTTGGTGCGCGGAGGGGGCGTCCACAACATGGGAGGCTTCTTGGAGAGTAACTGGCGAGCATGGTACAGCGATTTGGGAAGGAGATAACAACCCGTACGCGGAGATCGTGGTTAGCGGTGACCAGAGTGGGAAATTCATACGTGACTATAAACGAGTAGAATCCCAGCTTCCTGAAATGGAAAATACGCATCATAAAGGCTGTTTGGACAATATGTTCGCTTCGCTTGAGGCAGGCAGCAAGCCGGAAACGGATTGCAGCGACAATATTTATAGTATGGCGATGGTTCTGGCATCACTTGAGAGTGCAAAAACCGGTCAAAAGGTACAAATTGCTGGCTTTATGGAAGCAGCCGCAGGCAAATAAATCAAAGGTAAACAAAAGAGTGACTCCTAGCTGATGCAGCTGCGGGGTCGCTCTTTTGTTTTGCATAAATGTCCGAATTCATTAAAAAAAGACCTATATTTCTAAATACGAACGATGGTCGTTTTTTCTACAATTGGAGGTGAAAACGGAAAGAGGTGAAGGACCATGGGCACCGATTATGTGCTGCATATGAAAGGAATTAGCAAATCGTTTCCTGGCGTCAAGGCGCTTTCAAATGTTGATTTTGGTCTCAGGAAAGGCGAGATCCATGCGCTCATGGGAGAGAACGGCGCAGGAAAATCGACGTTGATTAAAGTAGCGACCGGCGTGCACAAATGGGATGCTGGAGAGGTGTTGCTAGCTGGCAGGACGATAGCTCCAAAATCTCCGCTGGAAGCACAGCGGCTTGGCATAAGTACGGTATATCAAGAGGTCAATTTATGCCCAAATCTCAGCGTGGCTGAGAACATTTATATTGGTCGTCATCCCAGAAAACGCGGATTAATAGACTGGGACAAAATGTACAACGACAGCGAGCGGCTGCTGGAGCGTCTAGACCTTGCGATTGATGTTAAGCAAACATTATCGCATTATTCGGTTGCTATTCAGCAAATGGTAGCCATTGCGAGAGCTGTTGATATTTCGAACGGTATTCTTATATTGGATGAGCCTACGTCAAGCCTTGATGCGAATGAGGTTAAACAGCTGTTCAAAGTTATGCGCATTCTGAAGCAAGAGGGCATGGGCATCTTATTTGTTACTCATTTCCTAGACCAGGTATATGAAGTAACCGACCGGATTACGGTGCTGCGCAATGGGATGCTCGTCGGCGAATACTTAACGAAGGATCTGACCAAAACAGAGCTTGTGTCCCATATGATCGGCAGGGAATGGAGCGTAGAAGAAGCAACAGGGAAAAAGGCAGTAGAGCGAACGGCTGGCGGAAACTTTTTGGAGGCCAGCTCGCTTGGCAAACGAGGCAGCATTAATCCTATCGATCTTCAGATCGGGAAAGGGGAGGTGCTTGGTCTTGCAGGACTTCTTGGCTCTGGCCGAACAGAAATCGCTAAACTCATCTTTGGCATCGACAAAGCGGATGAAGGCAGCTTGACCATTGACGGCGAGCTTATTTCTTCTATGTACCCGCAGAAAGCTATTCAGAAAGGGCTTGGATTCACGCCAGAGGATCGCAAAGTAGCAGGCATCATAGGAGAGCTTACCATTCGTGAAAATATCGTTTTGGCGCTGCAAGCCCGTAAAGGCCTCTTCTCATTCATACCGCTGCGCAAGCAAAAGGAAATCGCCAATCATTACATTGAGCTGCTAAAGATCAAAACGCCAAGCGCCGAGCAGAAGATTGAAAATCTAAGCGGCGGAAATCAGCAAAAGGTTATTTTGGCGAGGTGGCTTGCTACGCAGCCGAAGCTACTTATTCTGGATGAGCCGACACGCGGAATCGATGTTGGTTCCAAGATGGAAATACGCAAGCTCATTCTTGATTTGGCGGCAACAGGCATATCGATCCTCATCATATCGGCGGAGCTTGAGGAAATCGTTCAATGCTGCAATCGGATTATCGTTTTACGCGATCGGATTAAGATCGGCGAGGTCGCCGGCGCAAACATGCGCGAGAACATTATTATGGAAATGATTGCGAAGGGAGCGGAAATGTATGGCGGGTCTGACGGGATTGGCGCGTAGTTTAAGCAAGCAGAAAATCATTTGGCCGATTCTGGCACTCGCTGTATTGTTTCTTTTCAATTTGATCGTCATCCCTGATTTTTTTCGAATGGAATGGAAGGACGGTCATTTATTCGGCAATTTGATTGATATTTTGAAAAATGGATCGCCGCTCATCATCATTGCTATTGGCATGACTCTAGTCATTGCTAAAGAGGGAATTGATATATCCGTAGGATCAGTTCTCGCTATTTCGGGGGCTATCGCGGTATTTATGCTCGATGGTTATCCACTTTGGCTTGTCATTCTAGCGGGTGTATTTGCAGGATTATTATGCGGCTTATGGAATGGGATGCTGGTTGCGATGATTGGCATTCAGCCGATGGTGGCTACCTTAATTTTGCTGACGATTGGCCGAGGAATCGCTCAACTAATTACGAGCGGGCAAGTGCTTACGACTAACGATAGGGCGTATCAGTTTATTGGAAAAGGGCATTTGCTAGGGCTGCCGTTTCCGCTGTTCATTGCAATGGCTGTATTTTTACTCGTATATCTATTCAAAACACGTACCGCGTTCGGACTTTTTCTAGAGGCTGCTGGCGGCAATAAGACAGCGAGCAGCTATGCGGGTATACGTCCTAAAGTAATCTTCATGACCGCATATACGATTACGGGCATTTGCGCCGGTATTGCCGGCATTATTATTAGCGCAAACGTAGCAAGTGCCGATGCGAACAATGCTGGACTGTGGATAGAGCTGGATGCTATTTTAGCTGTCGTAATTGGCGGAACCTCGATGCGTGGCGGACGCTTCTACCTTGGCGGAACGATCTTCGGAGCCTTGTTCATCCAAAGCTTGACGACGACGATTTATTCTTTGGGTGTTGAGCCTTCCAGCATTTTGCTCGTTAAAGCGGTTGTTGTTATTATCGTCTGCTTGATTCAATCCGACTTATTCCGGCAGTCATTCAAATTGGTGAAAAAGAAGGTGGCGGCATAATGAAGCTGATTTCTCTGAAAATTAGCCATAACAATATTATTGTTTTGGCTACGCTGCTTCTTTTGTTTATTTTGTACGGGTCAGGTGCTGCGCTTTACAAGGGCTTTTTCTCCATGCAAGTATTTTTGAATCTTTTTATAGACAATGCCTATCTCATTATTGTGGCCACAGGCATGGCATTCGTCATTATTAAAGGCGGCATCGATTTATCCGTGGCTTCGGTCGTTGCGCTGATCAGCATGGTGTCGGCGTCACTCTTCCAGCATGGGGCAAACGCGCTTGTTGTAACGATCGTTGCTCTCGTCATTGGTACGCTGTTTGGGGCAGGGCAAGGGTATTTGATTCAGCGCTTTCAACTTCATCCTTGGATTGTCACGCTGGCGGGAATGTTCCTCGCTAGAGGGATTAGCTTTCTCATCAGCACGGAGAGTATCGTTATTAGCAATTCAGTTTATGTGAAGCTCTCCCAATACAAAATTTATTTGTGGGGCGATCATTTTATAACGATTAGTGTCGTCATTGCGATTGCCGTTGTTATCGCTGCTCTCCTGATCGGGCGGTATTCCTCCTTTGGCAGGGCGGTGTATGCGATTGGCGGCAGTGAAAAGTCCGCTGTTTTGATGGGGCTGCCTGTTGCTCGAACGACGATTCTTGTATACACCTTAAGCGGTTTGTTTTCTGCAATTGGGGGCATCGTGTTTACACTTTATATGCTGTCGGGCTATTCGCTGCATTTGATGGGTATGGAAATGGATGCGATTGCGTCGTGCGTTATTGGCGGTATTTTGCTCACTGGCGGATTTGGTTATTTGATCGGGCCAACGCTCGGCGTGCTTTGTACAGGCATTATACAAACGATCATTATGTTTCAAGGGACGCTCAGCTCTTGGTGGACCAAGATTACTATTGGATTTTTATTGTTTCTTTTCATGGCTTTTCAACGAATTATTGTGATGAGAAAAGAAAAAAACGCCTTGCCAGCTTCCAAAAATAAACCGAAATTTGAAAATAAAGTCGTTAATTTGTAAATACAGAACATTTGCAACATTTGTATATTGAGAGTGTAGCCAATACAAGTTCGATAGGGAGGAAATAAGAATGAACAGAAAGAAACCGTTTATCGTCACGATGCTAGCTGCGATTATGCTGGTAGGCTTGATCGCCGGTTGTGGCAACAACAGCAATAATGGGGGCAACAAACCAGTAAGCGGAAATGCAACAAACAAGCCAACAGAGAATGCGGCAACGGAAGCACCACCGGAAGCGAACAAGAAGCTGGTTGTAGGATTCGCGCAAATCGGTGCGGAAAGCGGCTGGCGTGATGCTGAGACCGATTCGGTTAAAGCGACATTTAGCGAAGACCCGAACTTCGAGCTGAAATTCTCTGACGCACAGCAAAAGCAAGAAAACCAAATTAAAGCGATCCGTACGTTTATCGCCCAAAAAGTAGATGCCATTGGACTTGCGCCAGTCGTAGAGTCAGGCTGGGAAACGGTATTGAAGGAAGCTAAAGATGCGAATATTCCAGTGTTTTTGCTAGACCGCGGCATTACAAAAGGCAATGAGGACTTGTATGTATCGTTTATCGGTTCCGACTTTATTCTCGAGGGTCAAAACGCAGCGAAATGGATGATCGATGAGTTTGGCGCTGGCGCTCAGGTCAACATCGTTCAATTGGAAGGCACAGTAGGTGCAAGCGCAGCGAATGACCGTAAAAAAGGATTCGAGGATGCGATTGCTGGCGAAGCCGGCTACAAAATCGTTTATTCCCAAACAGGCGATTTCACTCGCGCCAAAGGCAAAGAGGTCATGGAAGCTTATTTAAAAAAGGATAAAAACATCCAAGTTGTCTACGCACATAATGACGATATGGCGCTAGGCGCGATTCAAGCGATTGAAGAAGCGGGCTTGAAGCCAGGAACAGATATTAAAATTATAGGCGTTGACGGCATTAAAGCAGCTTTTGAAGCGATTGCAGAAGGTAAAATGAATGTTACTGTAGAATGTAATCCATTGCTGGGACCACAGCTGAAGCAAGCGATTCTCGATTACAAAGCTGGCACTACGCTCGAAAAATGGATTAAATCGGATGAGGACGTTTATTTCGGCCAAAAAGCAATCGATGCGCTGCCAAATCGCAAATATTAATCGTTATGGCAATTGAAGATAGGTAAATTACGAGACTGCAGAAGAGAAAAATCTCTTATGCAGTTTCGTTTTTCGCATTTCAAAGGAAATGATCATTTTTTGATGAGGACGGATTGAATGTTTATGCTAAGCGGTTTATTTGCGAATCGTAGTATCCGTTTCAAGCTTTTATTTTATTTCGTCATCATTACTTTATTTTCAATCGCTGCACTCAGCATTCTGGGCAGCACCTTATACAAAAATGCTATTGAAGAGGAAACGAACGCACATACGGTGCAAATGATGGATCAGGTAAAAAACCACATTGAAGTATATATAAAAGAAATGGATAACATTATTTATTATTTGTCACAGGACGCGTCGGTCATCGAATTTATGAGAAGGTCGAATAATGAATCAGGGCAGCTGAAGCTGCTGGATTCTAAGGTGAGGAAACTTCAGAGGGTCTATATAGAGAAGCATGTAGAAATTGCTGGAGCAATGATTGTGAGCCGCAACAACCAATTCGCAAGCAGCGGTTTAGAGCCGATTACGAGAGATTTTATGACGGAAGAGCAGTGGTATAAGAAGGCAGCTCTTCAGCCGGAGCATATTCATTTGTTCAGCCATCCGATTGGGAGAAATATTAGAGCAGAGCAAAATTTAAGCGCCGATCAGGTGCTGTCGTTCGTGCGGGCTGTAAAGGACCCGTTGACCGGCCAAGTGCTTGGCGTTATTTTGATCGATATGAAATTAGACATTATTCAGGCGATCGTAGAATCGGTATCGCTAGGGAAAAGCGGCTTTATTTTTATTATGGATGAGAATGGCGGTGTCGTGTATTCGCCAGTCAATCCGATTGTATACCGCATTTCGGGCGATTGGATGGAGGGGCGCTCTGGCAAAGTCATTCGCCAAGTTAATGAGCTTGAATACCAGATGATCTATAATACCTTTCCAGAGTTTGATTGGCGAATCGTCGGCGTGTTTCCGCTTAAGGAGTCGCTTCAAGTCGTTGCGGACATTCAATTTTATACCGTTATTATTGCGCTGGTCACGCTGCTGCTTGCCTTTATGGCATCCTGGTATTTCACGAATGCGATCGTTCGTCCCGTTGGGAAGCTGCGCAGTTTAATGAAGAAGGTAGAAGAAGGAGAGCTTCATCTGCGCTTTCCTAGTAAAACGAAAGATGAGATCGGACAGCTGGGCAATAGCTTTAACCATATGGTGCAGGAAATTGACAATTTGATTCATCTCGTATATTTGGAGCAAAGGGAGAAACGCGAGGCCGAGCTGAAAATATTGCAAGCACAAATTAAACCCCATTTCCTCTATAACACGCTGGATACGATTCAGTGGATGGCACAGGACCGGGATGCCGATGATATCGTCGATATCGTAGTTGCCTTAACTCATCTCTTCCGAATCAGCCTTAGCAAAGGACGAGAGGTTATTCCGCTTAGCGACGAGATTCAGCATGTGGAGAGCTATTTGATTATTCAAATGGCCAGATATGAGGATAAGTTATCCTTCGAGATCGACATTCCGCAGGAGCTGCAGACGCTAAGCGTGCTCAAAATCATTTTGCAGCCGCTCGTCGAGAACGCGATCTATCATGGCATCAAAGAAAAGCTGGCTAAAGGCACGATTCGTATACATGGCTCTGCAGAAGACAATAAGCTGGTTCTCGTCGTTGAAGATGACGGCGTCGGGTTTGAAGCGGAGCGGCTGATTCAGATGAATGAATCGTTTCATGCTATCCGGCAAAGCGGCGAGGATCGAGGTTATGGATTGTACAATGTGAATGAACGAATCAAGCTGTCATATGGCTCTGGTTATGGTCTTACCATTGAGAGCGAGCGGGGACAAGGCTCCAAAATCGTGGTAAAACTACCGTTAATGGTTGGATAACTTGAAATGGCTGGGGGTATGGAGATGTGGAAGCTGCTTATAGCGGATGATGAGCCGAAGATTCGCAGAGGATTAGCCAAGGTGCTTCCTTGGGAGGAGCTTGGCATAGAACTGGTAGGCGAAGCCGAGAACGGCTTGCAAGCGCTTGAGCTTGCGGAAGAGCGTAAGCCTGATATTTTGTTTGTTGATATTTGCATGCCATTTGTAGACGGGCTGGAGTTCATTGAGCGGCTGCGGCAAACGCTGGAACGCAGCATTGTGATTGTTATTTCAGGACATGATGAGTTTCGTTACGCACAGCAGGCCGTAAAGCTGCATGTATTTGAATATATGCTCAAGCCTGTAATGAAAAGCAAGCTGGAGACTGTTGTACGCAAAGCAATCAGCGAGCTTGAGCAGAAACGAGACAAGGAGCAAAAGCTGGAATGGATGGATAAGCAGCTCAAAACCAATTCCGTCGCGATTCGGGATACGTTTTTGTTGAAATGGCTGGAAGGCATTATTGCGCCTGAGGAAATTCATAATCAGACCGCCTTCCTAAGGCTTGGCTGGGTAGATGCTGTCGGCATGATCGCCTTTAAGGTGATTCAAAACGTGGAATCCGGCAAGGCGATGCGCGTGTGGGACCGCGACCTTCTGGAGTTTGCTTTGAAAAACATTACGGAGGACCTGCTTGCTGGCAATGGAGCAGGCAATCATGTTGTGCTTAACGATAAGAAAGGTCAAATCATCGTCATGGGCTGTATAGACAGCTATAACGAATGGCTCAAGTTAGGACAGAAAATTCAAGATAAAATGGAAGCGCTTCTTGAAAAAACGATTATTTTTGAGCAGCAGGCAGTGGAGAGTATCGAAGAGTTTCCGAAGCTGTACCGTACGTTGTCAAGAGAGCTTGGCAGCAAAGGCAGTTTGTCTCCGATCGTTATTTTGACGAAAAAATTTATTGATCGTAATTTCTACATGCCTTCGCTGACGCTTGGTGATGTCGCTGAAGGTGTGCAGGTTAGTCCTACTTATTTAAGCAAGCAGCTGAAGCGGGAGCTTGGGCTTTCTTTTATCGATTATTTGACAGAGGTTCGAATTCGGAAAGCGATTCAATTGATGAGCGATCCCTTGTTCAAAGTGTATGAAATTGCAGAGAAGGTAGGGTACAGCAGCCAGCATTATTTCAGCAGCGCCTTTAAGAAGGTGACTGGAACCTCGCCGATGGTCTATAAGAAAGGGATACGTTCATGATTGGAAGAAAGGCAGCAGGTTTTCTTATCCTTTGCTTGATTTTTGTGGCTTTGGTTGTATGGACGAGGGCGTGCGTAATGAACGAAAAGGTTGTGAAAAATGACAGCGGATACAATTATTTGATCGGGGTGTCCCAGCCCAATTTGAGCGAGCCTTGGCGCGTGGCCATGAATGAGGAAATTCAGCAGGAGGTCAGCAGGCACTCGGATATGCGGGTCATCTTCACCGATGCCGCGCAAAGCAGCGAGCAGCAGGCGAAGGATGTGAAGAAGCTGGTTGGATATGGCGTCGATCTGCTCATCATATCGCTTGATGATCCAGTAGCTCTCACACAAACAGTAAGCTCCGTTTACGAGAATATTCCTGTTATCGTGCTCGGAAGAGGCGTGACAGGATATGATTATACGCTATATGTCGGTACGGACGATGAAATGATTGGCAGAAAAGCAGGCGAATTTGCAATGGAAACGCTGGGTGAGTCGGGCGGTAAAATTATTGAAATGCAAGGGTTGGCCGGTTCTCCGACCGTTGAAGAACGCAGCAATGGATTTAGGGAAGCGATTCATAATTCCAAACTTAGCATCGTGCAGACGATGAATGCGGATTGGCAGCGCGATCGAGCGGAGGATCTGCTAACGGATTGGTTAAAAGATCAACCCGAGGTTGACTTAATCTTTGCCCATAATGAAGCGATGGCGTTAGGCGCATATCGTGCAGTACAGAAGCTTGATAGGAATGATATTAATATTATTGGCATCGATGGCGTCAATTCTGAAAACGGCAGCCTGCTGCTCGTCTCGGAGAACAAGCTGACAGGCACTTTTACAAGTCCCCCTGGCGGCAAGGAAGCGATTCGTTATGCGGTCGATATATTGAATAAAGAAAAGGGAATTCCCAAAAAAGTTATTTTGCGCAGCCAGAAAATAACGAATCAACTGGAGGGGAAGGGCGAGCCGCGCGTTACGCATTCACCAGCGCCTACGCTCCAAGAGGCACAATCTCCGATTGTATTAGGGTTTGCACAGGTGGGTACGGAAAGCGGCTGGCGAATCGCAAATACAAAGTCGGTGATTAATGCGGCAAAGGAAGCAGGCGTGGAGCTGCTTTATGAGAATGCGGAGCAGTCGCAGGATAAACAAATTGAACTGATTCGGCAGTTTATAAAGAAAAAGGTGGATGTGATCGCCTTCTCACCGAAGACGGAGACCGGCTGGGAAGAAGTATTGAAGGAGGCGAAGGAGGCAGGAATTCCAGTCATACTGTCTGATCGTGAAGTGAACGTAAGCGATGATACGCTGTGGACAGCTTACATCGGTTCAGATTTTCGCGAGGAAGGCAGAAGGGCGGCAAGATGGTTGATTCAAGAGGCAGAGGAAGGACAAAGCTATCAATTCGTCGAGCTGCAAGGAACCGCACACTCTGCGCCAGCTGTTGGGCGAATGCAGGGGTTCAAGGAGGTTATCCAAACCAATCAAAACTTCACTTTGCTTGAATCATTGCAAGGCGACTTTACGAAGAAGAAGGGCAAAGAGCTGATGGCGGCGGCGCTTAAACGGCATGGCTCTGCGATAAACGTCGTTTATTCCCATAATGATGATATGGCTTTAGGCGCTATTGAGGCCATTGAGGATTTTGGCTTGCGGCCGGGTAAGGACATTACGATTATCTCTGTTGATGCTACTAAGTCAGCTCTTAAAGCATTAAGTATCGGAAAGCTTAACTTTGCAGTTGAATGCAATGCGCTGCTTGGTCCTCAGCTCATGAAGGCGGTTAAGGATTTGTCAGAGGGCAAGGAGCTTCCGATGAAGATTATTACTGCTGAAGGTGTTTTTACGCAGGAATCTGCCAAAATGGCGCTAGCAAGCCGTGAATATTAATAGAAGGAGAGTGCTGTTAAAGTTGACAAGGTATGCCATCAAGAGCAGAATAAAAATATTACACTACGAAATGAGGCATAGCCCATGTCAAACCTTATTGATAGAGTGAAAAAGCTAGCAGCAGGTTTTGATGAAGAAACGTTGCGAGCGATTGAAATAAACCCTTTGCTTGTCGAAGCGGGTGCCCTTCAAGCGGTAGCTCCATATATAAAGGAAAAGCAGTATAGTCAGGTTGTTATTGCTGCGGATGCGATTACATACAGCATTGCTGGGAAACAACTTGAGGAAGCCATTGCAGCGCAAGATATTTCTGTTCATGTGACGATTATAAAGGCGGACCGCCAAGGCGATGTCATTGCGGATGAAGCATCGATCGTGCAGCTCTTATTGGACATTCAACTGCGCAAAGCACAGGTAGTCATTGCAGCAGGCACAGGAACGATACATGATATTTCTCGTTATGCCGCTTATACAGCGGGCATTCCCTTTGTATCTGTTCCGACTGCGTCATCTGTTGACGGCTTCAATTCCAAAGGAGCGCCGATTATTATTCGCGGCGAGAAGAAGACGATCGCGGCCATTGGCCCCGATGCGATATTTGCTGATTTGGAAATCCTCGCAGCTGCGCCAGCAGTCATGGTAGCTGCTGGTTTTGGCGATATGCTGGGAAAATATACTTCGTTATTTGATTGGAGCTTTGGCGCAGCTGAAGGCGGTGAGCCCTATTCAGAAGAGGTTGCTGAAATTACGCGTATTGCACTTAACAAATGTGTAGAGAATGCTTCGTTAATTGCTACCCGTGACCAGCAAGGCATTCGCATACTTATTGAAGCGCTTATTGAATCCGGCCTTGCCATGCTCTTATTCGGTCAATCGCATTCAGCGTCCGGATCAGAACATCATTTATCGCATTTCTGGGAAATGGAATATATTCGCCTTGGCAAAAGACAGCTGCTGCACGGTGCAAAGGTTGGCGTAGCCTGCGCGGAAATTTCCAAGCTATATCACCAGCTTGCTGCTGAAGAAGAAGGTCTAGCTTTTACAGCTAATCCTGAGAAGGTACGGGAGGCCATTGCCGCACTTCCGGATGAAGCCCAAATTAGAGCGTGGCTAAAGCAGGTTGGCGGTCCGACAACGACGGAGGAGCTCGGGGTCGATACGGAGCTGCTCACGGCAAGTTTGCAGAAAGCCCATCTCGTTAGGCCAAACAGATATACGTTACTAAGCGCGTATAATTCTATTTAAGCAAAAAACGGCTCCATCCTTTGAAACAAGGATGGAGCCGTTATTATTTTGGAGTGATTTAATTTAGAAGTTGAAATTATCTGGATCTGGGCCAAAACGGTGATCTTGGTTAAGCGCACTGATTTGAGCCATTTCCTCAGACGTTAGCGTGAAATCGAAAATATCTCCATTTTCTTTAATGCGAGCCGGAGTAATCGATTTTGGTATCGTAACGACCTCGTTTTGCAGATCCCAACGAAGCACCACTTGAGCAGGCGATTTGCCATATTTGGCAGCAATATCAGCGAGCACGCTTTGATCCAGGTTTCCTTGCATAAGCGGGCTCCAAGCCATTAGCTGAATGCTGCGGCTCTTGGCAAAAGTGTGAAGCTCCGTTTGTGTAAGAAGCGGGTGGTATTCCACTTGATTGACCATAGGAACAAATTCACCTGCTGTAATGACATCCTGTAGATGATGGATTTGGAAGTTGCTCACGCCAATTGCACGTACATAACCGTCACGGTACAGCTTTTCAAGCGCGCGCCAAGTTTCCAAGTACTTATCCTTTACAGGCCAGTGGATGAGCAATAGATCAACAACTTCAATGCCAAGTTTCCGTCTGCTGTCTTCAAAGGCAGTCAGCGTGGAATCGTAGCCTTGATGAGCATTCCAAATTTTTGTCGTTACAAAAATTTCGTCGCGCGCGATCCCGCTGTTGCGAATACCAGCGCCAACCCCCTCTTCATTATTGTAAGCTGCTGCTGTATCGATGCTTCTATAACCAGCTTCAATCGCAGAGGCGACCGTTCTTTCCGCTTCCCCATCATCTTTCACTTTCCAAACGCCAAGGCCAAGCCAAGGCATTTTTACTCCGTTACTTAATGTGGTATGTGCTGTTAGTGCATGAGTCATTTATCGTAACCTCCAGTTAAAGTGATAATTCCAAAATAGCTTTAACATCTTGTTTTTCCAAACGCTTGAATGAACCAATCGTGCCATAACGTACAGCTTCCTCAGCCATGCGATCCAGTTTGTCGCTTCCGATCTCAAAGTCGGCAAGACGTGACTCAGCGCCAATTTTCGTGAAGAAATCACGAGTCGCTTGAATGCCTTCAAGAGCGATTTCGTTGTCTGATTTGCCTTCTGGATTCACATTCCATACACGAGTTGCATATTGAACGAAACGATCCACCCGCTCTTCATAAACGTACTTCATCCAGTTCGGGAAAATAACAGCCAAGCCTGCGCCGTGCGGAATATCGTAAATGGCGCTCACTTCATGCTCAATGCCGTGCGAAGCCCAGTCATTGCTCATGCCAACGCTGATAAGACCGCCATTCAAAGCCATCGTACCACACCACATAAGGTTCGCGCGAGCAGCCGCATCCTCAGGGTTTTCAAGAGCTAACTCAACATTCTCAATTACCGTTTGCAAAATGGATTCGCAGAAGCGCTCCTGCAGCGGAGTATTTGGCGTTAAGCTGAAATATTGCTCGAACACATGGGACATGATGTCCACAGCGCCGTTAACGGTATGGTTGCGAGGAACCGTGTACGTAAGCGTAGGATCGAGAATCGAGAATGCAGGATACGTATGCGAGCTGCCAAAAGCACGCTTTAAGTTTTCTTCCCAGTTCGTAACGACCGAAGAGCCGTTCATTTCCGAACCTGTTGCAGCCAGTGTCAAAATCGTACCAAGCGGAAGCGCTTTTTGAATAACAGCTTTGCCTGTGAAGAAATCCCATACATCGCCTTCATAAGGAACACCTGCAGCGATAGCTTTGGCTGCATCAATAACGCTGCCTCCACCAACGGCTAGAATGAAATCAACGCCTTCAGCGCGGCAAATGTCGATCCCTTTTTTGACGGTAGTTAAACGCGGGTTTGGTTCAATATTAGGAAGCTCGTGCACCTTGATGCCAGCTTCTTGAAGAAGGCTTACGGTTTGATCGTACAAGCCTGTTTTTTTGACGCTGCCTGATCCGTAAACGAGCAGGACTGTTTTGCCGTATTTGGAGGTTAATTGGCCTACTTGCTTGGCTGTACCTTCACCAAACACAATATGAGTTGGATTAACGAATTGAAATGAGTTCATCTTAATTCCTCCTAAAACTATTTAGATAACTAAAAAGGTAACTAAATATCTTTTGAGTTATGTATACGCCGTTTATTTTAGTTAATTCTACTCCATAAGTCAAGGTGGAGCAGGGAAGTGTTGAAAGGATAACTTTTTAGTTATATAATGATTTGAAATTAGCTAGAGACAGGGGAAGCAGCAATGGAAATTGAAGTGAGCAGCCGCAATATGAAGTTTCTTGAATGCTTCTCATCACACACACGGGTCAAAATGATTGAATTGCTAGGCGTGCAGCCTATGAATATAAAAAGCTTATCCGAGGCGCTAGATATAAAGTCTCCTATCGTTACAAGACATATTCATATGCTGGAGGAAGCCGGCATTGTTCGCAGCGAAAGCGTGGCGGGCAAGCGCGGCATGCAAAAGATATGCCATCTCCAGCTGTCGCAGGCGATGCTGGTTTTTAAGAGTGAACCAGTCACGGACGAAACGAAGCGTTACTCGGTTTCACTTCCCGTGGGACATTATTCTTCGTACCAAATTAAACCAACCTGCGGACTGGCATCCGATACTCAAATGATCGGGATGTGCGATGATCCGCGTTATTTTGCCGATCCAGAGCATGTCCATGCTAAAGTCTTATGGTTCGGTTCAGGATTTGTGGAATACCGTATACCTAATTATATGGTGAACAACGAAATGCCAGAGTCGCTCGAAATCGCGATGGAGATCTGTTCGGACACGCCTTGCAGCGTCAACCACCTGCCATCGGATATTGCTTTTACGATTAACGGTGTCGGTGTTGGAACGTGGACGTATCCAGGCGATTTTGGAAGCTCGCGAGGGTTGTATACTCCCGAGTGGTGGCATAAAAATATTCAGTATGGATTTATGAAAACGATCCGCGTCAATCAGCAAGGATCTTACATTGACGGGATAAAAGTATCTGATGTTACGATTGGCGAGCTAATGCTCGCGTATGACAAAGAAATTTTATTCCGCATCTCATCCAGCACAACGACGAGAAATTGCGGCGGCGTTACGCTGTTTGGCAAAGGATTCGGAAATTATAACCAAGATATTGAAGTGACGCTGCGCTGCCAGTAAGGAATGCTGCGTAGTGTATATAATGAAGAGATGCCCCTTTAGGTTTTTGACAACCTTGAGGGGCATCTTTTTTTGTTTGTCTACTAAGTATATGCTTGCTGCCCGTAATTGTGGGAATAGCTTGTAAGTCGAAAAAATAAAAAGAAAACGACAAATATACATTTTTGTTTGTGTTTGAAATAATCGTATTCAAACACAAACAAATGTGGTATGATCAATTCAAACAAATACAAAACATCATTCGGAGGTATATCCATGGTACAAAGTTTGTGGGAAAACGAAAAAGCATCGCAGTTGGAAGGCGGATTGGCTGAGCTCGTATATCGCTCCAACATCATTGGTGCAGATCGCAGAGTTTGCAATTACGGCGGCGGCAATACATCTAGCAAAACAATCGTAAAAGATTTCCGCGGTCGCGACGTTGAAGTGATGTATGTGAAGGGCAGCGGTTCGGATCTTGCTTCTATGAAAGCAGGCAATTTTACTGGACTGCGGATGGATGATATCCGTCCATTATTTGAACGTGCTGAAATGCCGGACGAAGAGATGGTTGCTTACCTAGTCAACTGCATGATCGATTCGAAGCACCCGCGTGCGTCGATTGAAACGCTATTGCATGCTTTTCTTCCATTTAAACATGTGGATCATACACATCCCGATTCTATTATTAGCTTGTGCTGTGCGGATAACGGCAAAGCGCTTGCGAAGGAAATTTTCGGCGACCGTTTCGTCTGGGTTCCTTATGTACGACCAGGCTTCAATCTCTCCAAAATGATTGCCGAGGGTGTTCTTGCCAATCCAAATGCCGAGCTAGTGCTGATGGAAAAGCACGGCCTTGTTACTTGGGGCGAGACAAGCGAGGAATGTTACGCGCAAACGATCAAAATCATTTCCGAGGCAGAGGCATTCATTGAATCTCGTTTTGACGAGGCTTCATTGTTTGGCGGCGTGAAATACGAGGTGCTCGAAGCTGATGTTCGCAAAAGCGTAGCTGCACAGGTTATGCCTACAATTCGCGGCGCAGTGAGCGATGCGAAGAAGATGATTTTGACATTTGACGATGAAGCGGATGTGCTTGCATTCGTAAGCGGGAATAATTCTCCAACATTATCGCAGGTCGGCGCTGCATGTCCGGATCATTTGGTGCATACGAAGGTTGTTCCATTGTTTATTGACTGGACGCCAAATGCAGAGGATATCGATGGTTTGAAGGCGAAACTATCAGAAGGAATCGCTGCATATAAAGAGCAATATAAAGCTTATTTTGAACGCAACAAAAATGAAGGCGACGTCATGTTTGAAGCAGCGCCTCGCGTCATTCTAATTCCGGGTATCGGTATGATCAACACCGGCAAGAGCTGGGCGATGGCACAAGTGAGCGGAGCGCTATACCACCGTGCGATTGCCGTGATGCGCGGCGCAACAGCATTAGGTGATTTCGTATCGCTTAGCGAGAACGAGTCGTACAACGTGGAATACTGGCCATTAGAGCTTTACAAATTGTCGCTTGCTCCGGCTGAGACGGAATTTTCGCGCAAGGTTGCTTTCATCACAGGCGGCGCTGGCGGTATCGGAAGTGAAACAGCACGCCGTTTAGTATCAGAGGGTGCGCATGTTGTGCTTGCAGATCTTAATCTTGAAGGCGCGCAAAAGGTTGCCTCAGAGATTAATGAGAAGTTTGGCGAATGCCGAGCAACAGCCGTGAAAATGGATGTAACGAGCGAAGAGCAGGTCAAAGCTGCTTATGCGGAGACAGCACTTGCTTACGGCGGCGTGGACATTATCGTGAACAACGCTGGTCTTGCGACTTCAAGCCCATTCGACGAGACATCACTTAAGGAATGGAATTTGAATATGAATGTGCTTGGAACAGGTTATTTCCTAGTCGCTCGCGAAGCGTTTAAATTAATGAAGCAGCAAAGCATTGGCGGCAACATGGTGTTCATCGGATCGAAAAACTCTGTGTACGCGGGTAAAAATGCATCTGCTTATAGCTCGGCAAAAGCGCTTGAAGCTCATTTGGCACGCTGTATCGCAGCTGAGGGCGGCGAATTCGGCATTCGTGTAAATACGATTTTGCCGGATGCGATTTTGCAGGGGTCGGCAATTTGGAACGGCAGCTGGCGCAATGAACGTGCAGCGGCTTATGGCATTGAGCCGGATCAGCTGGAAGAATACTACCGCAAGCGCACGACGCTGCTCGTCAACATTTATCCGCGCGACATCGCAGAGGGCATTGCATTTTTTGCCTCCTCCAAAGCAGATAAAACAACAGGCTGTATGTTAACTATTGACGGCGGCGTACCTGCTGCATTCACCCGTTAGGAGGTTAGGCGATATGATCCAAGGGAGAGGCGAGAAATCTTGGTATATACCGGATGGTTATATACCGCCAGACAGCACGGGAACGCTTACCAGCCATGAATCGATATGCGTGCTGAATTGCTCCACCGAAGAAGCCATTATTCATATTACGATTTATTTTGAGGATCGCGAGCCGATGGAAGATATTCAAGTTGTTGTTCCTGGCAGACGAACAAACCATATACGCACCAGCTCATTAATGAAGGAAGGGGCGTCGATTCCAATCGGCGTTCCTTACGCCATTGAGGTGCTGAGCAATATTCCAATCATTGTACAATACAGCAGATTAGATTCGACGCAGGCAGAGAATACGTTGATGTCTACGATGGCTTTTCCAATCAAATAGGTTCAAAATATAAATGAGAGGGTGTTCCATAATGACTGATCGCGCTTATACGTTTTTTGAGGAGCAGCAGAAAGAAAGAGGCATTAGCATTGAAGAGGTAAAAGCAAAATTGAAAGCGCTCAAAATCGAAACACCTTCATGGGGATATGGTGATTCCGGTACTCGTTTTAAGGTGTTTCAGAAGGAAGGCGTGCCTCGCAATCCGTTTGAGAAATTTGAGGATGCTGCACAGGTGCATCGTTTGACAGGAATCGCTCCGTCTATCGCTATCCATATTCCTTGGGATAAGGTAGAGGATTACGGCAAGCTTAGAAGTCATGCGGAAGATCTTGGACTATCGATTGGAGCGGTAAATCCGAATCTATTCCAAGATGAAGACTATATGCTTGGAAGTGTTACGAATTCCGATGCTGCAGTGCGCCGGAAAGCGACTGATCACTTGCTTGAATGCGTAGATATTGCCAAGGAAACGGGCTCGCGTGAATTTAGCTTATGGTTCGCCGACGGTACAAACTATCCAGGACAAGGACATATCCGCAAGCGTAAAGCTTGGATGCAGGAAGCTTTGGCCGAAATGTACAGTGCGATGACGCCTGACATGCGTATGCTGATTGAATACAAATGTTTCGAGCCGGCGTTCTATCATACGGATCTTGCGGACTGGGGCATGGCTTACAACTTGGCGCAAAAGCTAGGGCCGCAAGCGGAAGTGCTTGTTGATACAGGCCACCATCTGCCAGGCGCGAACATCGAGCATATCGTTGCTTATTTGCTGGACGAGAAACGTCTGGGAGGTTTCCACTTCAACAGCCGCAAATATGCGGATGATGATCTAATTGTAGGTTCTGTGAATCCTTATGAGCTGTTCTTGATTTTCTATCAAATCTTGAGCGCAGCAGGCGATGCGGATGCTGCTGTTCGCGGCAATGCAGAGAGCATTACTTATATGATTGACCAGTCGCATAATATCGAGCAAAAAATCCCTGCCATGCTCCGCTCCGTCCTGAATGTGCAAACCCAGCTGGCAAAGGCGCTGCTCATTAACCATGATGAAGTGAATGATGCTGCTGAACGCAATGATGTTCTTGGCGCTGAGGATGCTGTGCGCCGCGCATTTGAATTCGATGTTACACCGCTTTTGCACGCGATTCGCGAAGAGCAGGGCTTGCCGCATGATCCAATGAAAGCATACCTAAGCAGCAGCTATGGCAAAGACATATTGGCGAGAGGCAAGGGCGGTGCCAGCTGGTGACCATCCTTGCTTACGATCTCGGAGCAAGCAGCGGAAGAGCGCTGCTTGGCAGGCTGAATAATGGCAAGATCGAGGTAGAGGAGCTGCACCGGTTCTCCAATGATCCGGTGCAGGTCGGCGATCGACTGCACTGGGATATTTTGCGACTGCTACATGAGTTAAAGCAAGCGCTGCTGCTAGTTAAGCATCGCGACATTACGCTGGACAGTCTTGCGATTGATTCTTGGGCCGTTGATTTTGGCTTGATTGGAAGCAATGGGGAGCTGCTTGGCAATCCTTATCATTATCGCGATCATCATACGGATGGCGTAATGGAGCAGGTAGTAGAGGAATTGACGGCAACGGGGATATTTGCGAAGACGGGTATTCAGTTTCTGCCGTTTAATACGATTTACCAGCTGGCTGCTTTGAAGAAGGCAGATTCACCGCAGCTGCGGGATGCCAAACATTTTCTAATGATTCCGGATTTGCTCCGATATTTTTTGACGGGTGAGAAATATAATGAGTTTTCCAACGCAACGACAACGCAGCTGTATAACCCTGTTACCGGCAGCTGGGACGAGGAACTGATTCGCTCGATTGGCATTTCGCCGGAACTGTTTGGTGAGGTTGTTCAGCCAGGGGCGAAGGTTGGCAGCTTGCGAGCTTCCCTTTGCGAGGAGCTTGGCATAGAGTCCGTTCCTGTTTATGCAGCAGCGGAGCATGATACGGGCTCAGCGGTTGCTGCAGTGCCTGCACTTGAAAAGTCATTTGCTTACTTAAGCTGCGGCACTTGGTCGCTTATGGGTACAGAAGTCGACGAGCCAGTCATTAATGAATTGTCGCAGCAGCTGAACTTTACGAACGAAGGCGGCGTTTATGGCACGTATCGTTTGCTGAAGAACATTATGGGGCTGTGGATTTTGCAGGAATGCAGACGTTCATGGGAGCGGGCAGGAATTTCTTATACGTTCCCCGAATTAGTAAAGCTTGCCGAAGAAGCTAAACCATTCGCTGCGTTTATTGATCCGGATGATCCGTTGTTTTTGCACCCGGGTGATATGCCTGCTAGAATAACGGAGTATTGTTTGCGCACAAGGCAGACGGCACCTGCTGATACAGGGGCGATTGTTCGGTGTATTTTGGAGAGCTTAGCCTTGAAGTACCGAAATGTGCTAGAGTTAACAGAGCAATTGTCTGGTCAAGCGTTCAGCGGTTTGCATATGGTTGGCGGCGGCATTCAAAATACGCTGCTCTGCCAATGGACTGCAAATGCGATTGGCAAGCCGGTGTGGGCAGGACCCGTGGAAGGAAGCGCAATAGGCAACATGATTGTGCAGTGGATTGCCAATGGTCAGCTTGCTGACATTTGGGAAGCGCGCAAAGTGATACGCGAATCATTCCCAGTTGATGTGTATGAGCCAGAGCAGCATGAGGCTTGGAAGAGCGCATATCGTGCTTTTAAAGAAACAACAGGAATCGCTTAAGCAGCGAATACAAATATAAGTAAGAAAGAGGTACGTTATGCTGGTCCATGAACGATACGATAAAATTGTACAGCTGGTAAATGAGAGAGGCAGCATCCGGGTTACGGAGCTGAGCGAGCTATGTCAGGTGACCGAGGAAACGATTCGGCGTGACCTTGACCGCTTGGAGCAAGCCGGACGTTTGCGCCGCTCCCATGGCGGTGCGGTTAGCGTAAAGGATCAGCAGCCGGAAATTCCGTATTTCGAGCGGGAGATTACGCATGCGGAGGAGAAAAAACGAATTGCTGTGGAAGCGATTAAGTTGATTCAGCCGAATGAGCGTATTTTGCTTGATGCGAGCTCGACGGCTTGGTATATGGCGGCAAGCATGCCGGATATTCCTCTAACGGTGCTAACCAACTCCATCAAAGTTGCGATGGAGCTGAGCAGCAAAGAGAAGATTGAAGTCATCTCGACGGGCGGCATCTTGGCTTCGCGTTCATTGTCCTATGTCGGTCCGTTAGCCGAGCGTTCTCTTGACGCATATCATGTGGATAAAGCATTTCTCTCCTGCAAAGGTGTCCATTTGGAGCGCGGCGTAAGCGAGTCGAACGAGCTGCAAGCACGCATCAAGCACAAAATGGTAGGTATGGCGGATCAAGTTATTCTGGTCGCCGACTCCAGCAAGTTCGGCGTTCAAGCGTTTACCCACGTGGCAGAATTAGATGATGTAGATGCAATCATTACGGATGAGCGGCTGCCAGCAGCGATCTTATCGCAGCTTAAGGAAAAACAAATTTCCGTTACAACGGTGTAGAGCATAGATGGCGCTGGCTTCAGTAGAAGCGCAGCGCCATTATTGTTATATAGTATAGGGTTACTGGCGAAAGTGAGCTGTAAGAGTTTATATGTTCTTACAGCGGTAAAAGAGGCGTTTCAGAGTGCTTGTAAGCACAAATAGGTGCTTATTGAGCAACTTAACAGTCTGGTTACCTACGAAAGAATGCTGTAAGCGCATATGTGTTCTTACAGCGTTAAAAGTGGCGTTTCTGAGTGCTTGTAAGCACAAATAGGTGCTTATTGAGCAACTTAACAGGCATGTTGCCTACGAAAGAGAGTTGTAAGCGCATATGTGTTCTTACAGCGTTGAAAGTCACGTTCATGAGTGTCTGTAAGCACCAATAGGTGCTTATTGAGCAACTTAACAGGCTGGTTACCTACGAAAGAATGCTGTAAGCGCATATGTGTTCTTACAGCGGTAAAAGTGTCGTTTCTGAGTGCCTGTAAGCACATATAAGTTCTTATTGAGCAACTTAAGAGGCAGGTTACCTAGAAAGAATGCTGTAAGCGCATATGTGTTCTTACAGCGTTGAAAGTCACGTTCATGAGTGTCTGTAAGCACCAATAGGTGCTTATTGAGCAACTTAACAGGCTGGTTACCTACGAAAGAGAGCTTTAAGCACATATGTGTTCTTACAGCGGTAAAAGTGGCGTTTCTGAGTGCTTGTAAGCACATATAGGTGCTTATTGAGCAGCTTAACAGGCTAGTTACCTACGAGAGAATGCTGTAAGCGCATATGTGTTCTTACAGCGTTGAAAGTCACGTTCATGAGTGTCTGTAAGCACCAATAGGTGCTTATTGAGCAACTTAACAGGCTGGTTACCTACGAAAGAATGCTGTAAGCGCATATGTGTTCTTACAGCGGTAAAAGTGTCGTTTCTGAGTGCCTGTAAGCACATATAAGTTCTTATTGAGCAACTTAAGAGGCAGGTTCCTACGAAAGAATGCTGTAAGCGCATATGTGTTCTTGCGGCGGTAAAAGTAGCGTTTCAGAGTGCTTGTAAGCACAAATAGGTGCTTATTGAGCAGCTTAACAGGCTGGTTACCTACGAGAGAATGCTGTAAGCGCATATGTGTTCTTACAGCGTTGAAAGTCACGTTCATGAGTGTCTGTAAGCACCAATAGGTGCTTATTGAGCAACTTAACAGGCTGGTTACCTACGAAAGAGAGCTTTAAGCACATATGTGTTCTTACAGCGGTAAAAGTGGCGTTTCTGAGTGCTTGTAAGCACATATAGGTGCTTATTGAGCAGCTTAACAGGCTAGTTACCTACGAGAGAATGCTGTAAGCGCATATGTGTTCTTACAGCGTTGAAAGTCACGTTCATGAGTGTCTGTAAGCACAAATAGGTGCTTATTGAGCAACTTAACAGGCTGGTTACCTACGAAAGAGAGCTTTAAGCACATATGTGTTCTTACAGCGGTAAAAGTGGCGTTTCTGAGTGCTTGTAAGCACAAATAGGTGCTTATTGAGCAACTTAACAGGCTGGTTACCTACGAAAGAGAGTTGTAAGCGCATATGTGTTCTTACAGCCGTAAAAGTTACATTGTTGAGAGTCTGTAAGCACCTATATGTGCTTACAGAATACAGCGGCAGTTTGGTTATCAGCGATAGAGAGCTGGAAAGCGCATGTGTGTTCTTACATCTAAAACATTTTTCACATAAAAAATTTTACCAAACTTGTCTGACAACCTGATATTATAGAGGTATAAGTTACGAAAGGGGTGCGGGTATGAAGGTCTCATTATTTATTACTTGCTTAAGCGATGCGTTATATCCAAGGGTCGGCGAAGCGATGGTGCGCTTGCTGGCAAAGTACGGTGTTTCATTGGAGTTTCCGACGGTGCAAACCTGCTGCGGACAGCCGGCCTACAACAGCGGCTATTGGAAGGAAGCGAGGGAGTCTGCCAAAACGATATTGGATGCGTTTGAAGACAGCGACTTCGTTATTTCACCATCAGGCTCCTGCACGGGAATGATTCACCATTATCCGAAGCTGTTCGAGGATGATCCGGTCATGCTGAAACGGGCCAACAAGCTTCAGAGCAAATCTTATGAATTCACACAGTTTCTGGTGCAGGTGCTTGGCGTTACGGATGTTGGCGCTGCATTTCCTCATAAAGTGACATATCATCCTTCCTGCCACGGCAGTCGGATACTTGGCGTAAAGGATGAGCCGCTTGCGCTTATTCAGAATGTGAAGGGACTTGAGCTTGTACCGCTCCCATTTGCTGAGGATTGCTGCGGCTTTGGCGGAACATTCGCTGTCAAGATGGCTGATATTTCTGGAGCAATGGTGACGGAGAAGGTCGATCATGTGCTGGAGACGGAAGCGGAAGTGTTGGTCGGGCTAGATATGGCTTGTTTACTCAACATTGCTGGAAACCTGCGTTATCGCAACGAACCCGTCCGTGTTATGCACTTGGCTGAGCTGCTATATGAAGGGGTGAAATAAGATGGCTGTCGTGAAAAAGGAAGCTACAGTAAAAGCAAGAGCGGATCTTGCCCTCAACGACGAATTTCTGCGCAAAGCGGTGCGATTCACTACAGAACGGCTGCGCAATGGGAAGAAAAAAGCGACTGACGAGCACGGGAATTGGGAAGAATGGCGGGAGCGGGGCAGACAAATTCGTCTCCATACGATCGCGCATTTGGATTATTATTTGAACTTGTTTGTGAACAATGCCCGCGCAAACGGCGTTCATGTCCATTTTGCGAGTACGGCTGAGGAAGCAGTCAAGCTGACGCTAGACATAGCAGAGCATGCGAATGCGAAGTCGGTCGTCAAATCCAAGTCAATGGTTTCAGAGGAGCTGCATCTTAATCATGCGCTTGAATCCATTGGCGTTGAAGCGGTAGAAACCGACTTAGGCGAATATATTATTCAGCTTGCAGGTGAAATGCCATCCCACATCGTCATCCCAGCCATTCACAAAAACCGTTATCAAATCGCCGAATTGCTGTCCAAGGAGGCTGGTTATACGCTGCCGCCGGATACGACGGCGCTTGCAGGTTTCGTTCGCAAAAAGCTGCGCGAGAAGTTTTTGGAGGCTGAGATCGGGATGACCGGCTGCAACTTTGCGATTGCGGAGACGGGATCGATGGTGCTTTTTGAAAATGAAGGCAATGCTCGGATGGTGAGTACCGTCCCTAAAACGCAAATTACGTTGATGGGTATGGAGCGAATCATTCCATCGTGGTCTGATCTTGAGGTGATGGCTACATTGCTGCCGCGCTCGGCAACTGGACAAAAGCTGACGATGTATATGAATGGCATTACAGGCCCGCGCCGCTCCGAGGATGCAGACGGCCCGGACGAAATGCACATCATTATAATTGATAATGGCCGTTCTTTGCAGCTTGGCGATCCTGAGTTCCAAGAGCTGCTCAATTGTATTCGCTGCGGTGCATGTCTGAATGCTTGTCCGGTATATCGCCACATTGGCGGTCATGCTTATGGCAGCACGTATAGCGGACCAATTGGAGCCGTGCTTACGCCGTCCTTGAACAAAAACATCGCCGAATGGGATGATGTCGCCAATGCTTCCAGCTTATGCGGCGCTTGCTATGAGGCATGTCCGGTCAAAATCCCCCTTCATGATATGCTTGTTTATTTACGCAGACGCAAGGTGGAGAGTGGAAATGGCAGCAAAATGGAGTCCATCGGTATGCAAGGCTTCGCCACCATTATGGGCAATTCCTCGCGACTTGGCGGGGTACTGCGACTCGGTAAGCTCGGTCAGAAGCTCGTCGTACGAAGCGGCGTCATTAAGACGAAGCTTGGGCCGCTAAAGGGCTGGAACACTTATCGTGTGACACCTAGCCTGCCGAAGGAATCGTTCCGTGATCGCTGGGATACGCTTGATCAGGAGCTGAAGCAGGGTTTAAAACAGATGGAGCCGTCCATGCAAAATCGGATGGAGGAGCTTGTACGTACTCGTGAGCATGAGGAGAAGCAAAGTAAAGGAGGACATGGTCATGGCTGAGACACATAAACAATGGCTGGAAAAGCTTGAAGCAGATTCACGGGCGAAACAGGAGTTTTTTATGAATGATATTGCGGCAAAGCTGAGGCATCCGAGAATGACACATAAGCCGCAGCATCCTTTTCGCGGTGCTCCCGATTTTTGGAATTCATTCGAATGGCCGGAAGAAGAGCGAATCAAACAGTTTACAGACAATTTTCTTTCAGTAGGCGGTCATGTAGCCCGTCTTCCATCGATGGATGATGTGAAATCCTTTATCGTTTCCAAAGCGGAGGAAATGAGTGCTAAATATATTATTCGTCAAAATCAGCCAGAGCTGGATGAACTCGATCTTGAAGGCGCTTTGAAGGGTTCGCAGGTATCAGTGTGGAATACGGATGCTGAGCAGCATTGGCGCGCACGTGCAGCTGAAGCAGATTTTGGCATCGTGATCGCGGATCATGCCGTTGCCTATACGGGTTCAGTTACCGTATTATCAGCTCCGAATAAAGGGCGGTCCGTCAGTTTGCTGCCAACCGTACTTATTATTATTATCCCGATCGAACGTTTAAAAACGAGGCTTGGCGAAGTGCTCGTGACGTTTGATGAAGCGGGACGCGAGCAGCTGCCAGCAGGTATTCATTTTATTACTGGCCCAAGCCGCTCATCCGATATTGAGAATGATTTGACTATCGGTGTTCACGGACCAGGCATCGTGTATGCGCTGTTAGTAGGGTAGCTGTAAAGTAAAAAGGTAGGAGAAGCGGCTTGACGTTGTTAGAAGGCAGTGCATGCCGTTTAAGGTTGGAGGTGAGAGGTTATTCCGTCATTAGAAGTAGAGAAGCTGTCAAAACGCAATCATTACGAGGAAATTACCGAGCAAGTGAAGCGTCTTATTATAGATGGCAAATTAAAAGTGGGAGATAAGCTTCCCTCTACGAAACAAATGTCCGAGCAATTTGGGGTAGGGCGCTCGACTACCCGCGAAGCGCTGAGCGCACTTAAAGCGATGGGCTTGATTGAAATTCGGCAAGGAGGCGGCTGTCGCGTCATTCGCAGCGTACCGATTGATATGGAGCTGCCGGAGCTAGCGTCTCTTCGTATGAACCGAAAGACAGTGCTGGAATTACTGGAAGCTCGCGAATCGCTTGAGGTTTCCAATGCTGCAATCGCAGCTGTAAAGCATACGGATGAGGATCTTAAACAGCTGAGCCAAATTATCGATGAGATGGAGCGTGCCGCTGGTGATGAGTCCGAAGGTGAGAGACTGGATCTACGATTTCATCTCACGCTTGCCAATGCGACCCATAACACGATCATGGTACGTTTGTTCGAATCGATTATGAATCATATCGAAACAGCTATCCATGACATTAGGCGGGTGGAGCTTTATTCGAGCGCGGCTGTAGCGGAACGACTTTATAGGGAGCATTCTACAATAGTTGAAGCGATTGCGAAAAAGGACCCTGAGCTTGCAGCTGAGCGAATGAAGCAGCATTTGAAGCATGTTGAGAGCATCGTGCTGAAGCATTTGGGAGAGAGGTAGCTAAGAGGAGTTGATATGGAAAGCCTTAGGTTTATTGTGCTTTCAACAGGATAGAATGAAATGCTGCCCTGGGGGCAGCATTTTCATCGTGAATTTGCTTGAGGGGTCACTAATAATGTCTTACCTAATTAATATATTTGCTTGTTGCTCGGCATGCAGAAGATGTTCCCTAACACGGACGACCTCGCCGATAATAATTAGAGCTGGGCTAATCAAATTCATAGAGACGGCGAGTGTATGAATATTTGCAATGGTTCCGATAATCGTTCGCTGATCCTTTGTCGTTCCTCGTTCGATGATAGCCACAGAAGTCGTAGTTGCTTTTCCGTGTTTCAGCAGCTCTTCTCTAATGAATGGCAACTGGTTAACTCCCATATAAATGGCAAGCGTATCGACGCCATGCGCAAGTAAATCCCATCGGATTGGCGATTTGTCATTATGACATCGGCTGCCGGTCACGCAAGCGAAGGAGGCTGCGTAGTCACGATGTGTTACAGGTATACCTGCAGCGGCGGCTGCGCCGATCGCAGATGTAATGCCTGGCACGATCTCGTAAGGAATTCCCTTTGCGGCAAGCTCGAGTGCTTCTTCGGCGCCGCGTCCGAAGACGAACGGGTCTCCGCCCTTTAGGCGGACGACCTTTTTTCCTTCCAAAGCATGTTTAATTAGTGCCTCATTTATAATATTCTGCGGCATCGCATGAATGCCTGGTGACTTGCCGCAGTAGATTAGTTCGGCATCGGGTCCGGCATAGTCAAGCAATTCCTTATTGACAAGCCGATCGTACAAAATAAGATCAGCGATCTGAATACGGCGCATTGCTTTGACAGTAATAAGTTCAGGATCTCCAGGGCCTGCTCCGACGATATAGACGATACCATTCGTGTTTATCTTCATACGCTACTGATTTCCGCGGTATTCAAAACCGATTTTTCTGAAGGAACGTATGCGTCTTTGTTACAGATCGCTTCCGCGAGATAACCGCAAACCACCATTTGAAAGGCTCTTAAAGTAGCTTTTGCTATTCCGGCTTCGACCATGGCATTCAGTACTTCGGTAGGCTTTACATACGACATACATCATTCCACCTTATATCTTTATATAAATGGAGCCGCTTTTGTGGTCGATTTCTGTTTCAAAGGTTTTAATACAACCGTCATCAGGCTCTTGTGCATTGCCGCTCTTAAGATCAATCTTCCAATCGTGTAGCGGACAATGGACGGTTGAACCACAAACCATACCCTCTGACAGTAAACCGCCTTTATGAGGGCAGCTGTTCTCTACGGCAAGTACACTTCCGTCTGTCAGACGGAACATCGCGATTTCTAATTCTTTGACTTTAATTCTACGTGAGCCTTTCACATCAATGTCGGAAAGGTTAGCTACCAATAGCTTCGTTGTCATAGGTAAATCCTCCTACATTTGTACCGGCTGCGCGCCAGGTAATTGCTCGAAATTTTTACGTAAGTTATCATTCTCGACGATTTGTTTCCAAGGGTCGGTCGTTAAGCTGAGCGTTTTCTGAATACGTTCCACAAGAGCGAGGCGGTCTTCACGGTTCTCGAGCGCTTTCTTAATGGGAGCAAGGCCTATACGCTCCACCCAGTGTGCGGTACGCTCGTTCCACGTTGCGTTTTCACGGTAATATTGTAAAAAAGCAGATGACCATTCCATAACTTCATCCTCAGTTTTAACGATGCAGAGTAGATCAGTAGCTCTTACTTTCACGCCTCCGTTCCCGGCGATATGAATTTCCCAGCCTCCGTCGATAGCAATGATACCAACATCCTTGATTGTAGCTTCCGCGCAGTTACGTGGACAACCGGATACCGCCAGTTTTACTTTGGCAGGTGCCGTCAAACGCTCGAATGCTTTCTCCAATCGAATGCCCATACCCATAGCATCCTGCGTGCCGAATCGGCAAAAGGTGGATCCGACACATGTCTTCACGGTACGCAGTGTTTTGCCATATGCGTGACCGGATGGCATATCGAGCTCTTCCCATATTTTTGGAAGATCCTCTTTTTTGACCCCAAGTAGATCGAGCCTTTGTCCTCCAGTGAATTTAACTAAAGGAACTTCAAATTTCTCAGCGACCTCTGCAATTTTCTTTAGGTCTGCAGGAGACGTTACGCCACCATAAATGCGTGGTACGACCGAATATGTGCCATCCTTCTGAATGTTCGCATGGTATCGTTCATTCGTAAAGCGTGATTCCTTTTCATCGACATATTCCTCGGGATATAACATGCCTAGATAATAGTTAAGTGCAGGGCGACACTTCGTGCAGCCTTCTGGATTATGCCATTCGAGCACATTCATAACCTCTTTGGTACTCATTAGACGCATCCGAGTCATTTCTGAAACAATTTCATCACGGCTAAGCGTTGTGCAGCCGCATATACCTTCCTTTACAGGTTCGCCAATAGCATCGCCAGCATATAAGTTAAGTAGGCCTTCAACTAAAGCCTTACAACCGCCGCAGGAAGCGGAAGCTTTCGTGCAGGATTTAATGGCGCCGACGGTAGTACAGCCTTTTGTTGTAATTGCTTCGGCGATCATTCCTTTTGAGACACCGTTACAACCGCAGATGATTTCATCATCAGCCATGGCTTCAAGCCTGTTATTGCCCGAGGACTGCCCCATAAGATCAGAGGATATGCCGAGCAACAGCTCCTTCTCGCGTCCTGTGATAGATACTTCGTTCTTAATAGAAGCAAAAAATTCCGCGCCATCTGATATGTCACCGAAGAGTACTGCTCCGACCAGCATTCCGTCTTGAATGACAATTTTCTTATACGTACCTGCCAAATCGTCTTGAAACTTTAGCGCGCGTGTACCAGGAGCATCACTGAAACGTCCTGCTGAGAACACATCAACGCCTGATACCTTGAGCTTGGTGGATGTGACTGATCCCATATAGCCTGTCGTTTCGACGTTTGCCAAATGCTTGGCTAGTACAGCCCCTTGCTCGTATAGCGGAGCTACCAATCCATAGGTAATGCCGCGGTGCTCAGCGCATTCCCCAACAGCGTAAATACCAGGAATATTGGTTTGCATAAAATCATTGACAACGATACCACGATTAACTTCAATGCCACTGGCTCTAGCCAGCTCGATGTTTGGCCTGATTCCTACTGCCATAACCACCAAATCACCATCAACCTCAGTGCCATCGGTAAAGGTTAGCCCGGAAGCGCGTCGTTTACCTTTAATTGAAGCAGTGCTTTTCTTCAAAAGAAACTGCATGCCCTGTGCTTCTAGTTCACGTTGCAACATCTTAGATGCTGCTTCATCCAATTGTCGTTCCATTAAATAGGGATGAATATGAACAACGTTTACTTCCATTCCTAGATGAAGAAGCCCGCGAGCGGCTTCAAGACCGAGCAAACCGCCACCGATCACGACTGCTTTCCTATAATTTTTGGATGCATCAATCATCGCTTCGCAATCATTAATGTCTCGAAAGCCGATGACGCCTTCCTTGTCAGCGCCGGGCAGTGGCAGCATAAATGGATTGGAGCCAGTTGCGATAATAACCGCATCGTATTCCACTTCAATGCCTAAGTGAGAGGTAATCTTTTTACGTTTTGTATCAATGTTTGTAACCTTATGTCCAGTATGCAGTTTAATGTTATTTTCTTTGTACCATTCCCAGTCATTAATGACGATTTCATTCATATCCGCTCCTCCGGCAAGGACTGAGGATAACATAATGCGGTTGTAATTGGGATGAGGCTCGGAACCAAAAATTGTAATGTCGTAGCGCTCCGGGGCAATCTTGAGAAGATGCTCAATTGTTCTGACACCCGCCATACCATTTCCGATAAGTACTAATTTTTTTGAAACAGCCATAGTCTACCTCTCCTCTTCATCTCTGTCTGTTTGAAAATAAATAAAGCCTGCTTCATGTTCAAGGAAGGATGTACGTCTCCCTAGATCACGAAAGCAGGCTTCTTTGCCGCTTCAAACGAATACACCATTGTATTCGAGGATGTTTGGTTTCTAATAGCGTAAATATACAATGACACAGCACTAAATGTCAATATATATAACATCAAATTAATAAAAATCTGATTATCGACAAAAAAGAGGTTTTTGTGTTATATATAGTAACAATGATATTGATTGGTGTTGAGACTTTTCTAAAGTCTAATAGGAGGGAGTGCTTCTATTTGCGTTCTTTGTTAGTGGTGGATCGTACTGTGACAACGGGAGCAGAAGCAGCTTCTTATATGGAACTAATTCCTGAAAATCAAACGCTAAAATATAGGCTTACAACCTTTGGTTATCATGTCGTATGCATAAATGACGCGAAAAAGGCTGGAAAACACTTAAGCAGCGCAGATGCAATTATTTTACACTTACCATTGAATGACACTAAAACTTGGGGTGAGGTTCTTCTGAAGCAGAGGTCTTTGCCCATGCTCTGGTGGTGCAGTGCCTCGATGGCTTCTTTATCCGCAGCTTTTTGCGAGGATGAAGTGCCGATTGACGGGATTTTGACAGCTTCAATGAGTGAGCAAGAACTTCACTGGGCACTTCATTTCGCATCCAAACAATATTTCTTGAGGCAGCAATGGCAGAATGAACGTAAACAGCTGGAGAGCCGGCTTGAGGAACGGAAGTGGGTTGATATGGCAAAGGGAATCTTGTGCAAAATTAAAAATATTTCCGAAGCTGAAGCATACGATTTGCTTCGTAAGCAAGCGATGAATGAACGCAAGCGTATGGTTGACGTCGCAACGTCAATTGTTAAGGTTTATCAAATCCTTCAAGATTCAAAATAAAGGAGCCATACGATGATTACGAATCTATTAAAGGAAGTTGCCAGAGGTAAGAGGGGCGCCCGCGATCTCAGTTACGAAGAGGCGCTGGGAGCAGCGAATGCCATTCTAGATTTGAAAGCTACCCCAGCACAAATCGGTGCATTTTTTATAGCTGAACGAATGAAGATGGAGAGTGTTGAAGAGCTTGAAGCGTTCGTGTCTGTCTGTCGTAAACATGCTTATCGAACTTCTCTGCAGCAAGGACTAGATTGTGCTGGGCCATATGACGGGCGGAAGAAGTCGTTCTTTAGTACGTTTGCGACGGCCTTTCTGATTACAGCGGCTGGACTTCCGGTCACTCTCCATGGAACAGCGTCGTTACCTCCAAAGTGGGGGATAACGCTGCACGATTTACTTTTAGAATTAGGAATAAATGCGGAGCTTGTTCCACGTGAGCAGATTTTAAAAGCAGCGATGGATACGGGTGTGCTTTATGTTCCAGCTGAGCAATGGTGCCCACCACTGAAGCAATTGCGTTCGATTCGATTAGAGCTTGGCATGCGAACGGTGCTCAACACGGCGGAGAAGCTAATCGATTACTCCCATTCCCCTTATTTGGTATTCGGCGTTTATCATAATACAGTCTTTGCAAGAATGGCTCAATTGGCCACTAATTTACGGTATAGAAAAGCACTCATTGTACAAGGGGTGGAAGGATCTGAGGATCTGTTCATCGAGCGTCCGACTCGTACGTATATCGTCGAGAATGGTGAATCTAGTCTTCAAATTATCGATCCCGGCACGTATGGATTAGAGACTCCTATCCCTGACGCGGATTGGACTCCAGCCGAGCAAATTCGTATAACGGAAGCTATCCTGCAAGGGGAAGGACATATTGCCTTCGTCAACCAGGTGCTTTTAAATGGGGCGGTACGACTGCAGATCGCAGGGAAGGTGGACTCTATAGAAGAAGGGATTTATACATGTAAGCATTTGCTTGATACAGGTGCTCCATGGGAGCTTTATAGCAAATGGCAAGGCGCGATGCGCGGTAGCGGCATTGCCATTCTATGAGGGTCTAACGGAATTAGCGATCGGATCGATTGCGTAATAATTACTGTACTGAGGAGATGGCGAGCTGCTTCAAACTCCGAAACGGCTGTACATAAAGAACTCTTTAAATGACGAAAAAATACCCTTGGATTAAGCAAACAGCTTAATCTAAGGGTATTTGGTTCGGATATAAGAAAGTGTATCATTTTCTCATACTTATCTTATATTTCACCGTCAAAGCTACTTCAGCGTTTTAGGACGCCGAAGGCGTTTTTGCTTGAACTAATCAATTAATTCCATATTAAACATTAACTTGAGAAGCATCTGTGATAACGTCTAGACGGGCTTTACCGCCTTTAGCCATCCATTTATGTTTCCATTTCGATTGCATGACCGTTAACAAAATAAGAGATGCCAGCGTCACAAAGCTGAGGATCAAGAAGCCGGAAGTATATGAGCCGGTAGATTGATAAAGATTTCCGAGAATGAGAGGGAGCGCATACCCGCCTAAGCCGCCAGCAGCCCCGATAATACCTGTCATGAGGCCTAGTTCGCTGCCAAAGCGCTGCGGTACAAGCTGGAATACAGAACCGTTTCCTGCGCCGAGACACATCATTCCGATGAAAAGTAAAGTAATGACAACAGGCAGTGTGGGCAATGATGCTACTGCAGCAAGCATCAAACCTGCGCCGCCGTAAAGTATAGTGAGCATCCTTGCGCCGCCAATCCGGTCTGAAAGATATCCGCCGACGGGTCTAAAGAAACTGCCTGCAATGACGCAGAAGGTTGTGAAATCAGCGGCTCTGACTGGCGATAATCCATATTGTGTGTTGAAGAAGATGGTCAAATAGTTGGAGAGTCCGACGAATCCGCCAAAGGTTACGCAGTAGAAAGCACAGAACACCCATGCATCACCTTGTTTTAAAACTTGTGCATATTGTGATAGCTTCTTAGGCGCAGGACGGTTCGGACTATTTTTGGCAAAGATCGTGAAGATAATAAAGACGATTATGATCGGAATGAGAGCCAGTCCAAAAACCATTTCCCAGCTGCCGTAATGCTGCGCCAAGCGGTTAGCAAACAAGGTAGAAATGACTGTGCCGCTATTTCCAGCCCCAGCTATCCCCATTGCAAGTCCTTGATGCTCCTTGGAATACCACTGGCTGGCAAGCGGCAAGGCTGCAGCAAATGAGGCGCCAGCAACGCCGAGCAGAAGGGCTACGATATAGAGCTGATCCAAGGAATGCACGAATTTCCAGCCCATTATTAATGGAATAAGAGTAAAGAGCATTCCGAACTGAGCTGTTCGTTTGGGGCCGATATAATCGGTCATGAAACCTAACACTAATCTTAAAATAGAACCTCCTAATATAGGAAGAGCTACGAGGTTTGCTTTTTGAACAGGGTCCATCGGATAATCGGCCGCAATAATGACGCTGAGAGGACCAATAAGCACCCAAATCATAAAACTCATGTCAAAATAAAGAAATGCACTAAATAAGGTAGGTTTGTGCCCGCTTTGCCAAAATCCTTTTCTCTCCATCCCAATCTCTCCCTTTTCTAATGGTATAAACTAAAAAAGCCGCAATCCGTCCTTATTAAGGAACGAAATGCGGCTTCATTGCCATAGGCAGCACATCATTGTGCGACCTCTTGTATGCATTGGATCACAAACTTTGTAACCCCAACTCGAATTATAGGTCGGCGTAATATTTATGTCAATATACATTACATATAAATATTTTTCGGTAAAATGATTCTGGTTACGTTATATATGTTGACATGTAAATTAACATGAACTAATCTATATATTATAGAACGAGTACAGCACAGTGGCGTGCTAACTCTTGCGGCAATGATGCCTTTTCCCAGACGCGGGAAAGGGCTTTTTCTGTTCATTTTAGTACAAATCATTAGCTGGAGGGATAACATGTCGGTCCTAAATCCAATTCAACCGCTTACGGCATCCGTATCAATTGCTTTAATGAAATTGACAAGAGAAATGAAGGAGCCGATATGTGAAACGGTATCGTTAGAAGATTGTATATCCAGAGTACTTGCTCATGATTTTGAAGGCCCATTCTCCTTGCCGCCTTTCCGCCGAGCCGCAATGGATGGATACGCCATTTACGCAGCTTCGTCGGGAGGTGCAAGCAAGGAAAGGCCGGTGTTATTACAGGTTAAAGGGGAAATTCGGTCGGGTCAATCAGAGCATATGTACGATATGGAGTCAGAAATGATGACTGCGGTTCGTATTTTCACCGGTGCTCCCGTGCCTGCTGGCTATGATGCGATTGTCGTGCAGGAAGCAGCACGCGAACGAATGGACCTGCGAGGTTTTTCATCCATTCAAATTGATCGTGCTTACCCAAAAGGGCAACACATTGCCGAGAAGGGCGAGGATGTCCTAAATGGGATGAAGGTGCTATACCGTGGAACGGCTATCAAATCGAAAGAAATCGCCATTTTAGCTTCTTTTGGGCAAACAGAAGTACAGGTATATAAAAAACCTCTCGTTACGATTATTCCGGTTGGGGATGAATTGCTTGTGCCAGGCGACAGCTTGCAATCCGGAAAAATTTTTGACGCGAACAGCTTCATGGTAAGCGCTCGGCTTAGGGAGCTTGGAGCCGCGGTCATTCGTCAGAGGCCTATACCCGATTGCCGGAAAACGATAGAAAACGCACTTAAGGCGGCGCTAGAGCAATCAGAAATGATCGTAACTACAGGAGGTGTATCGGTTGGTGATTACGACTTCGTAAAGCTGGCAGCGGAAAGCATCGGCGGTATACCTTTGTTTACTAAAGTTGTCATGCGGCCGGGAACACCTACATCTGCCTATCGCTTTGGATCTAAGCTGCTCATATGCTTATCCGGGAATCCATCTGCATGCTTCTCAGGTATCGAGCTGCTGCTTCGTCCCACAATATTAAAGGCTGTCGGAAGAAATGATTTTCGGTCCGAGTGGATGGAAGGGCGTCTAATCGATGCCATAGACAAACCATCCCCTTATCCAAGATATGCGAGAGCATTTGTCTATCGCTCGGAGAAGGAATGGATGGTAGAGCCGCTGCGTCATGATAAGTCCGGTAATGTTGCTGCCTTCGCTAGAGCCAATGCTATCGTACAAATACCAGCCGGAGGGGCCGGCGCTTCAGCTGGGCAAGAAGTTCGCTTTGTTTCATTAACAATCTAGGAAATTGCACGAGTGGATGTGAACTAGATGAGTAGAGAGAAGCTAGTCGTTATAGGAAATGGAATGGCAGGTATGAAATGTGTCGATGAAATCATCAAGCTTGCGCCAAATAAATTCCGAATTACGGTATTTGGCAATGAGCAGCATCCGAACTATAACCGTATTTTATTATCAAAGGTGCTTCAAGGAGACTCTTCTATTGACAGCATCGTCATTAATGATTGGTCTTGGTATGAGGAACGGGGAATTCATCTTTATACAGGCGAGACCGTCGCTCATATTCATTCGGATTCACAATATGTAACGACCTTATCCGGCATTCGAGCCGATTATGATCATCTCATTATAGCAACCGGCTCTTCAGCCTTTATACCGCCCATAGCAGGAGTTCATAAATCTGGTGTCATATCGTTCCGTAACATTGATGATTGCAAGACGATGATCGAATACGCAAAAAAATATAAAAAAGCTGCCGTTATCGGCGGTGGCTTACTAGGGCTTGAAGCTGCACGAGGTTTGTTAAATCTCGGCATGGAAACAGATGTCATTCACAATGCACCTTATTTAATGAATCGTCAGCTCGATCGTATGTCATCCGACATGCTTCGCAAAGAATTGGAAGAGCAGGGCATGCGATTCTGGCTGAGCAGGGAAACGGAAAGCATTACCGGACTAAATCGCGCCAAAGGCATACGCTTTACGAACGGCAGTTCATTAGAAGCAGATTTGATCGTCATTTCCGTAGGAATCCGTCCAAACGTCGAGCTAGCCCAAAAGAGCGGCATCGATACCAATAGAGCGATCATCGTGGACGATCACATGCGAACGAGCAAGACCTATATTTATGCTGTTGGAGAATGCGCGGAGCATCGCGGCGTCGCATATGGATTAGTTGCACCGTTATATGAGCAGGGTAAGGTGCTGGCCAAAAGCATTTGCGGACATATTTCAGAGCCCTACTTGGGCTCGGTACCTTACGCACAGCTCAAGGTTTCGGGGGTCGAGGTTTTTTCAGTTGGTGAAATTCGTCCGGAAGAAGCAGAGACAGCAATTCAGCAGTTTGATGGCATTCGTGGAACATATAAAAAAGTGACAATGAAAGAAGGTACGGTTCGCGGAGCTATATTGTTTGGCGATACGGCCGAAGGAACAACCTTGCTTGGCTTAGTGAAGAGAAGGGCAGCTGTTGCGGAGCTTATTGCTCCTCCGAGTGTGGGAGGCAGCAGTGCAAACGATGAACTAGCTGCTAATATGCCAGAGCGTGAGACAGTCTGCGCCTGTAATGCAGTAAACAAATCTGCTATCATGTGCGCTGTAATTGAAGATGGACTGCAAACGCTCGAACAGGTTCGAGACCGTACGAAAGCTTCAAGTTCCTGCGGAGGCTGCCGTCCCATCGTCGCAGCCATCGTCCACTATTCGCTTCAACATGGCAAAGGTGCTTTGGAAGCAGCGGTTCCACCTATTTGCAGCTGCACCGATACCAGTCACGAGATGCTGAAACAATATGTTGCTGCCAATCAGACGTCTACTATTCATGAATTAAAAACAACATTAGGCTGGAAAAGTCTATCAGGCTGCAACGTTTGCTCATCTGCCCTACAATATTATTTAGAGCTTTATCATCCAGAGACTACAATTCGTGACAGAAATATCACAGCTGAATGCAGCTTCAATGTAGACACAGCTCCTACAAATCCAGATTTAATAAGTGGTCTCCATGCAGAGTTTGATTCGGTTTCCCTTAGGAGTGAGCTGCAAAGCTGCTGCGCAAGCTTACTTTTCCCAGCACCAGTAAAGGCAGCCATTACGTCCAGCATTCAATATCCGGTTGGGATACTTGTTCATGATATCGGAATTACAGGAGCGCCAGCAGGGTGGGAAATTTATGCTGGAGGGCATGCAGAGCATCCCGTTAAGCAAGGGCAACTTATCGCTGTAGCAGAGTCAAATATGCAAGCATTGGCATTGTCAGCAGCACTCCTCCAGCTTTACCGGGAGAATGCCGAATTTGGCGAGCGGATGTGGAAATGGGTGGAGAGAGCAGGCATCATCGATATTAGAGAAATCATTCTCGATAGCCGCTGCCAGGTAGAGCTTAACGGCCGCGCACAGTTAGCTGCCGCAGCGCAACAAAGGATGAAAGGACTTGGTGAGGGCAAATGCAGCAATCGTTAGGTATTCATATGAGCAAGGATTCAGGCTTCGTCATGGATACGCAATGTCCGTTTTGCAGTGTGCAATGCAAGATGCGCATAACGAAAGAACTGCCTGTTCTAGGCTCAAGCAGGCCTTCGTATGTGATTGAAGGAATTGCTAATGCTGCTTCGGAAGGACGTCTATGCGTGAAAGGCATGAATGCACATCAGCATGCAACTAGTACAGAGCGTCTGCTTCAGCCATTAGTAAGGAAGGATGGTCAGCTTGTCTCTGCATCATGGGAGGAAGCATTAAGCACCATTAGCAGCAGATTCCAAGCCATCGCCAAGGAGTATGGCCCTGATTCCCTTGGCGTATATGGAGGTGGGTCGCTGACTAACGAGAGCGCCTACTTGCTCGGGAAGTTCGCCAGAGTTGCGCTCGGAACAAAGTATATCGACTATAACGGTCGATTTTGCATGTCTGCTGCAGCGTCTGCTGGCAACAAAACCTTCGGTATCGATCGAGGACTGACCTGTCGATTATCCGATATTCCGCTTGCTCGGTGCATTATTTTGGCAGGAACGAATATAGCCGAATGTCAGCCCACATTGATGCCTTATTTCACAAAAGCAAAAGAAAATGGAGCCATCATCATCGTTATTGATCCGAGAGTTACGGCAACGGCAGCGATTGCCGACATCCATTTACAGCTTAAGCCCGGTACAGATGCTGCACTCGTTAATGGATTGCTGAAGGTGCTGCTGGATGAGAAGCTGATAGATGAAACGTTCATTTCGAGAAGAACCAATGGATTTGCTGAATTAAAGGATCATCTATCCGGCATTCAGCTGGAAGAAGTGGCCGATTTAACGGGCTTAAAGGTAGCTGCTATTCAAAAAGCGGCGATGGCGTATGGACGCGCGGAAACCGGCATTATTTTCACTGCGAGAGGTGTTGAACAACAGACTGACGGCCATGTAGGAGTAAGAAACTTTTTGAACCTCGTACTTGCTACCGGAAAAGTCGGCAAATCTGGATGCGGCTACGGCGCCGTTACCGGACAGGGCAATGGGCAGGGCGGAAGAGAACATGGACAAAAAAGCGATCAATTGCCAGGGTACCGGAATATAGAAGACGAGCAGGACCGCTCATATGTGGCTGGCGTGTGGGGAATTGATCCTACTGAGCTGCCGCGAAAGGGTGTGTCCGCGTATGAAATGATGGAGCTTGTTCATCAGCGCGTTATTCGTTCACTGTTCGTGATGGGCTCTAATCCAATCGTATCAAATCCAAATGCTAATTTAGTCGAGAAAGGATTACAAAACTTAGATTTTTTAGTGGTAGCGGACATGTTTTTGTCAGAGACGGCTAAATTAGCCGATATTGTATTGCCGGTCACGGCGTACTTAGAGAATGACGGTACCTTGACTAATCTGGAAGGCCGAGTGCTTTTAAGAGAATCTACGATCGCTTCGCCAGGTGAGACAAGGCATGACTGGTCTATTTTGTGCCAAATAGCCGAAGAATTGGGCAAGAAGAGATATTTCTCCTTCCAATCTGCCGAACAAATCTTTGAGGAGCTGCGACTTGCAAGCCGTGGCGGGTTAGCGGATTACTATGGTATTACTTATGATCGGTTGCGGCGGGAAGGCGGCATCTATTGGCCATGCACCTCTACCGAGGAGGATGGAAATCAAGGCATGATGTTTACTGATGCCTTTGCACATTCGGATGGAAAAGCGATCTTTATGCCAGTGGCCAGCCGTCTTCCTGAGGAGATACCTAGCGAAAAATATCCGCTAACGATGACAAACGGAAGAGTACTGTCTCACTACTTGACGGGTGTTCAAACACGTAAAAGTCCGTCTTTAGCTGCACGAAATATCGAAAACTATATTGAAATTCATCCGAAAACTGCTCAAAAGCTTCGAGTTGAGGATGGCGAATGGGTGGAGGTGACTTCACGCAGAGGCAGTTTCAACGTTCGAAGCAGAATCACCGATAAGATTAGGGAGGATACCGTATTTGTACCCATGCACTGGGGCGGTGTGCAGAACGTGAATAAGGCAACTAGTCCCGAGCTGGATCCCCATTGCAAAATGCCGGGCTTCAAAACATCAACCGTTGCGATAACAACGCTGCGTTTACGGAAATAAGAGAAGGATCTTTATAAGCTGCCAACATTGGAGCAAAGCGGTCCTTTCTTGCGTCTTGCATGACATGAAGGTCGCGCGTGGTTTACAACTATATACGGAGGGGATAGGCATGAGCGTTACTGTTTGGAAAGCATAACGAAGTTTAGGACTTTGTTTTCCCGTCCAGGGCTCACTGTTTATTTTTTGTAGGTCAGTCTAAAGTTTTATTTATAAAAAACGCTACGTTGAAATATACAGATGGAGGTGGACTGTAGGGATTCTTTATCCAAAAAAGCCCGATTTCCGCACATACCATCATTATGGCTGTCGGAATCGGGCTTTTTTTGTTATTTAGCTATTTTATTGTAGCCAAGTATTTATTAATGAATGCTTTGGCTTTGTCTGGATTTTTGCTATCGACTCTAATGCCGATAATCATGTTTTCTTTGTACAGCGGAAGCTGGTTGACCAGTGCACTCTTGCTCAGATCAATTCCGTATACATGCTCTTGTGTATCCTCGTCGGTCTTAAGCTTCTTCGAAAGGCTGTCAGTCATGTACGGCTTGAACACTCCGTTAACATCGTCGTCTAGCTTCATAAGCATTCCCTGAACGCCGATCCAATCAAAAATGCTCTCATCCATAATATATACATCCGGATGCTCAGTAGCTAGTACGAGCACTGCTTTCTGCATATAGGCAAATTGAGATTGCTGGTCTTTCGGGACAAACGTAAGCGTAGAAACAAATCTCTTCCATTCGGGAAACGCTGTCAAAAGAGCGGTTTCAATAGGCTCTTTCTTAGGCGCATCATCCTTCAGCATGTAATTGCCCATAAATGAAACGTTCAAATCGACGGGCGGCAAATTAGCGAGTCGCTCTTGTTCTTCACGATAGTTCATGAAGCTGATTACACCATAAATAATAAGTGCTACCGCAGCGATGGCTCCGAGCGTGTGAAACTTGTAATAGCGCCAGAAATGATCCATTTTCTGAGCTTGTCCAGCCATCTTCTTGTATTTACCGTACTCTTGCTCGTTGAAGGCATCGGTTAGCTTGCGATCCTCGTACTCGAGAATCAGTCGATATGCTTTCGTAATCGTTGCAAAAGATTCATCCGCATCCCCCGCGTTATCCTTCTGCAGCTGTGCTCTGGAGCGTGATTGACGCATAAGTGTCGTATAACGCTTCTCCACTTCCTCTTTGGCCGCAAGTTCTGGCAGCCCCATCGTTTCATAGGCTTGTTTTAACTCGTCCACTTGTGTCACCTCAATTAGTAAATAGCTCCTATATGATTCCTATCTATTAGTATACGGAATTCCGCGGGTAACGCAAATTTTGACGAATTTATTACTATGGAATTTTTCTCTAATGTATAACTAGTAGAGATCCATCGAGTGAAAAAGATAAGGGACTGCGCTTCTTCATAAGGCAATCAAACGCAGGTGGACTGAATTTTGAACAAAAACCCCTTCTAATTCACTTCCTATCTTGCCGTATTTTGATATTCTAGAATGACATAAATAAACCGTTAGGATGGTGCCTTAATGACTGTTTCGCTTAAGTTTGATTTTGGTATCGGCAGCGCTCCCGCTTCACCTTATATACAAGTACTGCCGAATACGATCTATAACAAAGACGCAGGCTACGGTTTTGAGTCAACCCTGCGTATAAGCTCACGGAATAGAGAAGAGGCGGATCGTCTTCGCGGAGCATTCTGTATTCCACTTGAAGCCGCGTTTGTTGTTGATCTGCCAAATGGCTGCTACACGATAACAGCTACGATAGGCGATGCCATTGCTCCAACCTCTACAACGTTAAAATATGGCGTAGGGCGCATAGTGCTGCACAAGGCTGTTACATCAGCAGGACAATATGCGGTGCACAGCTTCACCGTCAAAGTAACCGATGGACGGCTGCGGCTTGTCTTCTCAGGAGTAGCGCCGCGAATAAATGCACTTCAGATTGACGAGGCGAAGCAAGCGACGACGATTTATTTGGCGGGAGACTCAACCGTAACCGATCAAGATACGTTCCCATATGCCGGATGGGGGCAGATGCTTCCGCTTTATTTTAAGACGGATGTAGCGATTGATAATCATGCCATGTCGGGAAGAAGCTCACGAAGCTTTATTAACGAAGGGCGATTGGCAGCAATCATGGAGCAAATAAAGCCGGGCGACTATTTATGGATTCAATTCGGACATAATGACGAGAAGCCGGATGAAGAGCGGGCAACTGAACCGTTTGGCAGCTTTAAGGAGATGCTGGCCGTTTATGTAGAGGAATCAAGGGCACGCGGTGCAAAACCTGTATTAATTACACCGATGCATCGCCGCAAGTTCGACGAGCAAGGCAGGATTATCGATACTCATGGTGATTATTTGCTCGGAATGAAGCAGCTTGCGGCAGAGCTGGATGTTCCGTTGATCGATTTGGCTGCAAAGAGCAAAGATTTGTATGAGCGTTTGGGAGACGAGCCGTCTAAAGCGCTGTTCATGTGGGCTTATCCGGGAGAATTTATTCATTTTCCTGATGGCGCTCAGGACGACACACATTTTCAAGAGCTGGGCGGCATTCAAATTGCTGGATTAGTAGCAGAAGGCGTGCGTGAGCTCGCTTTATCGCCGCTGCTTTTATATTTAAAGGGGCGTTAGAAGCGGCAGCGGCGGTGAAGCTAAATAGCTGAATTATTGACATACGAAGAGGCTGTTCCACATGTAGATAAATCTACTTGAGGAGCAGCCTCTGTGGCTTCTTTTATGCTGAAAAACGATGGATGATGGCTGGAATTTCACGTAAATCATGACATATCGCATCTGGAAATTTAATCGTGAGGTCATTGCTCTTCAAAATCGTTCGCATCCCTAATTCGTTCGCCGGAATAATGTCAGCCTTGAGATTATCGCCAATAAAAACGGACTGCGCAGACGAAGAGCTTAAATTAGAGAGCGACAATTGAAAAATAGCATGATCAGGCTTTCGCAAATTGACCGCACCTGATATCACAATATCATCAAATAGCTCCATAATACCGAGAGCAGTTACTTTATTTCTCTGATAAAATTCCCTGCCATTCGTAATCATGCCTAATTTATATCCTCGCTGCTTTAAGGAGAGAAGCATTTCATTCATGCCGGGAAACCCGACGCTGTATTGATGAAAGTGATTGTTTAAATCATCGAGCAGCGGCGTAAATAGAGCATCTTCAATCTTGAAATATCCGATTAACTCGTTATAAACATCTTCTTTGGGTATGAGCCTATTATTTAATTCAGTAAACTTCGCAATAAATTCATCTCTGTCTTCAATGAAGGCATGGAGTGCAAAACGTTCATACTGATACTTTGCAAAGTTGATCAACGATTGGTTTTTATCAAGCAAGGTCTGGTCTAGGTCAAAGATAGTCGTATCAATGGTGCTCAATGGGTCACCTCCGTCTGTTCTTGCGAAACAACATCGTATTTATTAGGTGGGGTTTAATAGATCGCTATGCCTTCCATCTCATAAGGGTAATCCATTTGTTTTTTAATGCTTTTCACCTCATGCTCTTCTAAGAAAAAACCGATGATGTAAAGACCCAAGTCAATCGAGGTGGCAACTCCTCCAGCTGTAATGACATTGCCGTCCCGTACAATTCGTGAGCGAATAACCTCTTTACAGTAGGGCTCTAATAAATCATAGGCGAACGGATGAGTGGTCGCGTTTTTATTGGTCAGATAACCAGCAGCTCCAAGCAGCAGCGATCCTGTGCAAACCGATACGATATACTCTGCCTGCTGGGCCTCCTTTATCCAAGCGGTGAACGAATCATCAAATCTTAACGCTCTTGTTCCAAGTCCACCGGGAATGAAAATGAGGTCATATTGCGTGAGATCCGGCTTGACTTGATTGATTTTAATCGTCATGCCAAGCTCATCCGTAACCTCTTCCTGCAGCCCACAAATATCCCAAGAGAACTCTTTTGTTGATTCGTAGTACTTCAATCGAGTGATGACATCATAGAAGCCGACAAAATCCAAAAAAGTAACGCCATCAAATAAAATAAAAGCTATTTTCATCGATGCAGCACCTCTTTTCTTTATTGCAATAATATTACAAATATGGACTTCGGTATAGATTAAAGTGTTAAAAAAGCGGATCGAAGGCTCGATTCTGTTTCTCTTATCGACTACAATAGCAAAGACGATATTGTAGTATAAGTGAGGGAAATCGATGTTTGATCCAACTGTTTATGAAAATTTGAAAGTAGTCTTTGAGAATCAGCTCTATGATTTGGATACGCTCGACCGGAAAATTGATATTATCAACCGGGTAGATCGTCTAGAGCTGGCGGTTATGTCGCGAGAATTTATGCTTGAGTTTAAGCTTGCTGAATATGCTGGGGTGTCTGCAGAAATTCAGCTGACTGCTTCGCTTAAGGATTTGGCGGCGGAAATATTGGAGCTGACGGGCGAGACCCCTGCATGCTCGCTTCGAATTCGTTTCTTCATGGAAGTGACGGATGTCGCTACGCAGTGCAGCCAAATTAAGCAAGTCATGCAGCGTATTTGGGAGCCGGATATAGAACCGACACAAACGATAAGCTACCTTTTTGGCACGGAGCTGCCTACCTATTCGAATGTAATCGAGCTTGGCTTTAGTCGCAAAATAGGCGAAGAGCAAATGGAGGATATTCCGGAGCTAATTGATCATGTCCTTAAGACTTTGATGAAGCTGAAAGAGATTGCTGGATAGATGTTTTTTTATATTCCAGCCCTCTAAGTTCCTAATATTTACAGTGAAATACTGTCTGTTTCTTTAAGCAAGAAGCTATGCTATAGTACTTGTGAATGAACAACTGAAGAAGAAACTCCGAAGCTGTTGTCTACGGACAATGATAGCTCTCGGGAGAGGTTCGCGAACTCCCTCTATAAAAAACTATGCGAAACGATTGTCCCATTAGGTGACATCGTCGTTTTCGCGTTCGGCGCGAAGCGGTTTTTTTAACGCTTCGCGCCGTTTCTTTGGTTTTTTATGTACATACGAAGGAATTCAAGCGATCTCAGGTCTTCTCACATCAGAGAGGGAGATGCAGCATGAAATCAGAAAAAGCGATCGTTGTGTTTAGCGGCGGTCAGGACAGCACGACCTGTTTATTTTGGGCAATGGAACGATTCGCGGAGGTAGAGGCCGTTACGTTCAACTATGGGCAGCGGCATAAGCTTGAGCTGGATTGCGCGGCGGATATTGCCAAGGAACTTCAGATTAAGCATCATATTCTTGATATGTCCCTTCTTAATCAATTGGCACCTAATGCACTCACAAGAGACGATATCGCTATTGAGCAAAAAGAAGGAGAGCTGCCTACAACTTTTGTTGATGGCCGCAATCTCTTATTTCTTACGTTCGCAGCAGTGCTTGCAAAGCAGCTTGGTGCGAAACATATCGTAACAGGAGTATGCGAAACGGACTTTAGTGGATATCCGGACTGCCGGGATATATTCGTAAAGTCGTTGAATGTGACGCTGAACTTGTCGATGGACTATCCGTTTGTGATCGATACACCGCTTATGTGGCTGAACAAAGCCGAGACATGGAAGCTTGCGGATGAGCTGGGCGCCTTCGATTTTGTCCGTGAACGCACATTGACCTGCTATAACGGGATTATTGCGGATGGTTGCGGAGATTGTCCTGCTTGCCAGCTTCGAAGGAATGGGTTGGACGAATATTTAGTCCAGCGCATTTAGGGTGAAGCGATGATGCAGCAGATTTATCCGGCCGCACAGCATAGCTATAGTTATGAGCTTAATAAGGATTTTCACTTTGCAGCAGCTCACTTCGTACCGAGTGAAGAGGCTGGAAAATGCCAGCAGCTTCATGGCCATACGTATTATGCGAATGTAACAGTTGCAGGCGATGAGCTTGACGAGGCAGGTTTTCTTGTCAACTTCGCCATAATTAAAAGGTTGATTCATGATCGTTTTGACCATTCTTTGCTGAATGACGACAACGAACACTTTAGCAATGTGTTGCCCGATCGTTTTCCTACGACTGAAGTGGTAGCACGAACGATTAGCGACATCGTTCAGCGCCATTTGGATGGTACTGTAAATCGTCCGCAATGCGTTCAAGTCTTTTTGCGTGAAACGCCGACGAGCTATTGTATTTATCGTCCGAAGCGGGAGGCGGTCTAACGATGCCATCCAATAAACGAATTCCTGTAATGGAAATATTCGGCCCAACGGTCCAAGGAGAAGGTATGGTTATTGGCCGGAAAACGATGTTCGTTCGTACTGCTGGCTGCGATTACAGCTGCTCTTGGTGCGATTCGGCATTTACTTGGGACGGCAGCGGCAAAGAAGATATTCGCATGCTGACAGCATTTGAAATAATAGAGAGATTAAAAGAAATAGGTGGAAATACGTTTGAGCATGTGACGATTTCCGGCGGCAATCCCGCACTGCTCGCGCAGCTGGGTGAATTTGTTGATGAGCTCCATAAACAAAACATCAGCGTTGCACTGGAGACACAAGGGAGTCGTTGGCAGGACTGGTTTTGGTCGATTGATGAGCTCACTTTGTCGCCTAAGCCGCCGAGCTCTGGCATGAAGACAGACTGGTCGAAGCTCGATGAAATCGTGTCCAAACTGAATCGGAAATCAACTAGCTTTTGCTTAAAAACAGTCGTTTTCGACGAGGATGATCTAGAGTACGCGACATACGTTCACCTCAGGTATCCAATGGTTCCATTTTATTTGCAGGCAGGCAATGGAAACTTGCAGGAAACGGAGCCGCAGCTCATGCTTCCTTATTTATTGGAGCGTTATGAATGGCTAATCGAGAAGGTTATGCCGAATCAGGATTTAAAGCGGGTACACGTTCTGCCGCAGCTTCATACCTGGGTATGGGGCAATAAGAAAGGCGTTTAATTCAAAACAGCTATGAGAGGCGGAAACGAGCATGGAAGGAAGAAGCAAAGAGGAGCTGAGCGGTGTGACGCTGCTAGGCAATCAAGGAACACAATATTTGTTTAACTATGCACCGGAAATTTTGGAGGCCTTTGATAATAAGCATCCGAATCGCGATTATTTCGTGAAATTTAATTGTCCGGAATTTACGAGTCTTTGCCCGATGACGGGACAGCCGGATTTTGCAACCATTTATATATCATATATTCCAGGTGACAAAATGGTAGAGAGCAAGTCGCTTAAGCTGTATTTGTTCAGCTTCCGCAATCACGGTGATTTCCACGAGGATTGCATGAACATTATCATGAATGATTTAATTGCGCTGATGAGTCCAAGATATATAGAAGTTTGGGGCAAATTCACACCGCGTGGCGGCATATCCATCGATCCGTATTGCAATTATGGCCAGCCTGGCACAAAATATGAGCAAATGGCCGAGCACCGCCTCATGAATCATGATTTGTACCCAGAGAAAGTGGATAATCGTTAATTTAGAATTGCAGCTCAAATTAGTGAAAGAGATACATTTATGATAGATTTTTCTGAATTGCCCGACTAAGGTCTAGGTGAATTTCATGCCTGAAGTCCATTTCAATTATTCTATTAAAGTCTATACTTAGTTTAGAGTTACTAGAGAATAGGTGGACAAACGATGATTAAAAATGCGATATGTATGTCTGTACTGCTTTGCACCATAGCATCGGCGTTAACGAACTTTGGAGTATCTCCCGTTCGAGCGCTAGCAGCTCCAAGCGCGTCACAAGCTGAATATATTAGTATAGATAATATGATTGAGCCCTTCTTGTTGCAGCCGAAGCAGGATGAAAAGGCATGAAAGCTGTTTTAACACAAGCCTAAGCTTGCATGAAAGCATGACTAATTAGCAAACGCCGCGACCTATATGGAAACGGCGTTTGCTGTTTCTAATAGAATGCAATCAGCTCAAGCGCTGTCTATCCCTATAAGCAAAATGATTGGTTGGGCCATGTCCGCTCCCAATCCCCAGCTTATCTTCAATAGCGGCTTGAATGAAGGCTTTGGCAGTTCTTATAGCTTCAAGTACAGGTTTGCCTTGAGCAATTTCTGCTGCAATCGCAGCGGAGAAAGTGCAGCCTGTGCCGTGAGTATGCTTAGTGTCGATACGTTTGCTTTCCAAATATACAAATTGTTCTCCATCATAGATGAGATCAACGAGCGGTTCGCTGCTTGAACCATGTCCGCCCTTAATGACAACATAGCTTGAGCCCATCTGATGCAGTATTCGGGCAGCTTCCTCTCGATCGCTTAACGTCCGGATCGGGATTCTTGCGATAAGCTCAGCTTCTGGAATGTTAGGAGTCGTTATAAGCGCGAGCGGCAGCAAATGCTTGATCAGTGTCTGAATAGCTTCTTGCTGAAGCAGAGGAGAACCGCCTTTCGCTACCATGACAGGATCAATGATGAGCTTATGCCAGTTATATTGTTTTACTTTCATTGCAACGATCTTTATAATTTCTGCGCTGAACAGCATGCCTGTCTTAACTGCGGATGGCTCCAGATCCTCGCCGATCGAATCGAGCTGGCAGCTAATAGCCTCAGCATCCAGCGGGTAGATGCCCTGAACGCCAAGCGTATTCTGCGCAGTCACTGCGGTAATAACCGACATGCCATAGGTGCCGAGCTCTTGAAATGTTTTTAGATCAGCTTGAATTCCTGCGCCGCCGCCGGAGTCCGAGCCTGCAATCGTAAGTGCTTGATATCTTCTCATCCGTGCATCTCCTTCGAAAGAGTAGAATTAATTTACAAGTTTGAAAAAGCATCCTCAGCCTTTATATTGTCTGGCAGCAAGTCGTTATCGACGAGCCAATCCCTAACATTAGACCAAGAAGCAGGCTCCTGATATCCAAATGATTGCTTCCCTGCATCCATGAGAGGCAGAAGAATGTCCAAGCTTTTTGTCTCGATTTCTTGATCGAGAGGGGAGGTCTGGTTCTCATGCTCAAATAAAATCGACAACGATTTTTGTTTATTTTCAGCTACAAATTGTTGACCCTCCGTAATGGCTGCGATGAAGCTTTTGAACAACGCCTGCTTCTCAGCTAGTCCTTGCTCACTTGCTACAAGCACAAGCTCGTAATAATCCGGCACGCCAAAATCAGTTGGGTTTATCGCCGTCATGGGATGCCCTTCCTTGGCAAGCAGCAATTGCTCATGATTAATAAATCCGCCGATGATCGCATCTACCTTCTTGGTTGCTATAGCTGGAATAAAGGAAAAACCAACGTCAATCATTTCCACATTTTGCGGGTCACCGCCGTCATGCTTAATCATGGTGCGCATCATTGCTTCATACAGAGGGATGGAGGAGAAGCCGACCTTTTTACCAACAAGGTCCTTTGGTGATTTGGCGCTTCCGCCTTCTGGTACCATTAGATGATTAAGCGGATGCCTGACGATTGCTGCAATGGATTTAACAGGAATATCCTCGCCGCGAGCCATCAATACCTGTGGCTGGTAGCTGAGCGCCAAATCAACCTTGCCGGCAGCCACTAGCTTCAACGCATCATTAGTATCCGCGGGCATTTGAATGTTAACCTCTAAACCATGCTTCGCAAAATAACCGTTTGTTTGAGCCGCATAGAGGAAGGAATGCACCGCATTTGGATACCAGTCGAGCATAATGCTAATAGTCTGAGGATTTTGTTTTGTCGAAGTGTCCTCGGGCTTGTTTTCAGTTGGGGCAGCGTTGCTGCTGCACCCATTAAGCACGAGCAGCAGAGAAGCAAGCATTGGAATTATCCATTTCATTTTTGCTTTGATGATCATGTATTGAACCTCTTTCTCTTTAGTATTGATTTCTCCAATAGGACAATGGCAGCAAATAATAAGATGCCAATGAGGGATAGCAGAAAAACGGATGCAAACATGGAATCGGCGTTCAAATTGCTGGACATTCGGCGGCTATAGTAGCCTAGGCCTTCACTGCCTCCAAGCCATTCACCGATGGTGGCGCCGACAACGCAATAAACGATCGATAACTTAAGTCCTGAGAAGAAGGACGGTAGGGCGATGGGGACTTGTATTTTTCGGAAAATACCCCAGCGAGTTGCTCCCATTGTCAGCAGCAGCTCTTCATATTCGCTACCGCTTTTCTTAAGACCGTCATAGGTGCTCACAACGATAGGGAAAAAAGCAGTCAAAAAAACAACAGCGACCTTGCTCCAAATCGTATAGCCAAACCACATAATGAAAATTGGCGACAGAGCGATAAGCGGGATGGTCTGACTGATGACGACAAACGGGTACAGCGCCTTCTCCAGTATTCGGAAAGTGTACATGCCTGCTGCGAGCGTAGTCCCAATAATAATCGACAATAGAAAACCGAGGGACACTTCTTTAAGCGTAGCCAGCAGATGTTTGCCAAGCAGCAGATGGCCATCTTCGATTAATGCCTGAGCTATTGAGCTAGGTGACGGCAGTATGTAGGGTGGAACCAATCCGAGCTGTGCGACCGCTTGCCAAACGAGCAGTAAGCTAAAGAGCAGCAGTATAAATAGTCCGTAATGGCTCAGCCACTGGTTAATTAGAGGTTTGCGCATGCAGTCTTCGCTCCAAATCTTGCCGCAGCTTGATGAAGTCGGGTTCATAATTTTGCTCATAGTGTCTTGGTCTCGGCAAAGGAACGACTATTTCCTGTATCCCTTGCGCTTCGCTAGCAGCACCTGGCAACAAATAAATGCGGTCGCTCAGCAATATCGCTTCCTCAAGATCATGTGTGATAAAGAGTACTGTTATTCCAAGATCGCTCCACAGCTCGAGCAGCCACTTATGCATGCCGCGTTTGGTCATGGCATCAAGCGCGCCAAACGGTTCGTCCAGCAGCAGCAGCTCTTGTCCGGTTACTAGCGTGCGCAGAAAAGCTGCCCGCTGTCGCATGCCGCCTGACAACTCGTCAGGGTAAGCTTGTTCATAGCCTGCCAGTCCGAAGCGAGCAAGCAGCTCTATGATTTGGATCGTGGTATAATGGGGATTGCTGCGTGCCAGCTCAAGTGGAAGCAGACAATTGCCGAGTATTGTTCTCCATGGCAGAAGAAGATCCTTTTGCGGCATATAAGCAATTTTGCCGAGACGATTGGGGGCAGGCTTGCCATGCAGCCTAATTTCACCTAGGCTAGGCTGAAGCAATCCGGCCATGAGCTTAAAGAGAGTGCTTTTGCCTGAGCCGCTAGCACCGATGATAGAGACAAACTCACCTGAGTAGGCTTGAAGCGAAAGATTAGACAGTATAGATGTTTCAGCAAGCTTGTCGTAGGTGTAGCTTACTTGGTGAAGTGAGATTATAGCTGTAATACGCATCCCTCCGTAAACAAATAAAGACCCACCCATTTCCGAGGGGAAATGAGCGGGTCTAACGATCACACAAGGCTTGCGCGCATGGATGAATGCTTTGCTGCTCCACTTCCCTCCGCTGGAATGATCCAGATCAGGTTCCAAGGGTCCGGAGCAGTTGCTCCATCTCAGCCGGTAGGCTCCCCTAGTGAAATAAATAGGTTTATATGCAATTTGTATTTTTTCTACTATAGCATACACTGGATAGATGTAAACCATAATTATCCGAAAAGGCGTTGGACAAATGAAAAATTTACTCGTAACGGGCTACCGAGCGCATGAGCTTAATATTTTTAGCCAGAAGCATGAGGGCATTGTTTATATAAAAAAAGCGCTGACAGGCAAGCTGGTTCCGCTTATAGAAGATGGGCTTGAGTGGGTGATTACCCCGGGTCAATATGGCGTGGATTTGTGGGCGTGCGAGGTCGTGATTGCGCTGAAGGAAATTTATCCTCATTTGAGACTTTCAATTATTTCGGCATACAGCAATCCGGAAGAGAAATGGAAGGATGATAAAAAGGAGTTTTATCAGCAGGTTTTAAAAGGGGTCGATTATTACGCTTCGGTCAGCAACCAGCCGTATAATGGCATTTGGCAGTTTACGGCTAGGGACGAGCTGCTGTTTCGGAAAACGGACGGTATTCTGCTCGTTTATGATGAGGATGCAGGCGAGGGCAGCCCCAAGTTTTTTAAAGAAAAAGCGTTAAAGAAACAGCAATCTGAGGACTATGGTTATTTCAGCATAAGCTCGGAGGACATTCAGAGCATTGCGGATGACGACAACCTGTATTCGGAAAATTAACGATGCATGGTAGTTGAGTAAGAGGAGTTTATTTCATGCTGGCAGGCAGAGACCTGTCAGCATTTTTTTATGCGCCAAGCTGACTGTTTATGCTATCGAGATACATTGAGATTGACAAATAATAGGTGGCGTATTATTATCTGATTAGATAAATATCTAATTAGACGTAAATTAAATTTGCTTGGTGGAGGAAGAGGTGGCGAACGGTGCAATTAGATAAGGTGGTAGCCTATCATAAGGCATTATCCGATCCGACGAGAATTAAATTGTTGATTATGCTGGCCGAAGGTGAGCTTAATGGGCAGGTGCTCGCAGAGAAATTAGGCGTTACGCCTGCTACGATTACACATCATGCGACCAAATTAAGAGAGGCCAGCTTAATTAATGAACGCAGAGAGAAAAACACGATTTATTTTTCGTTGAACCATTATTTTATTAAGAGCAACGCTAATGCGGCGGCGGAGCTCATTTACCGGAATGCAGGTACAGAGAAGGGAGTGGACAATTTGGAGGATAGCAATAAGAAACTGAAGGATTCAGTCATCCGCAACTTTTTTACAGCTGAGGGTAAGCTGAAGCATATGCCGGCTCAGCATAAGAAAAAATTGATCGTGCTTCAGCATATGGTTTCTCATTTGACGAGAGGGAAACAGTATACAGAGAAGGAGATTAACGAATTTATCAAAGGTTATCATGACGACTTCGCGACCATTCGCAGAGAGTTCATTATGCATCAGTTGATGTTTAGAGAAAATGATATATACGAATTGAATCCGCAAGAAATATGGGCGAAGTGGGAGATTCTTTCGTAAGCGGAAGTTGCTTTAGATAATAACGGACATCAGATGCCTTATTTGCTTTATTTCTCTTCTATTGGCCGTGGTTGCGGACATGAAGGCCGTTATTTGGCTCGAATCGTTATAAAAGGCTGCGATTTCTGCCAAATAACGGACTCTATGTCCGTTAGAAGTAAAACTGAACTCATCGAGCGGCTGCTGTGCTACTGCGTCATAAAGGAAAAGTAATTTTTTTATCGAATGTAGTAGCATCTGAAGGATATCTGAAAGATAAAGTACATAATAAGAGTGGATTACAAAAGGAGCGAATACATATGGCGTTGGCAGAAGGTACAAAAGAAAACCCATGGAAATTAAAAACACCCCCTCAGACATCTGAATATGAAATTTATAAGGATGAAAAAGATGGTAAAGAAATTTTAGTATGCACAGTTGGGAAGACGGTCTTGCATTATGATTTCCGCTGCATTGATGACTTAAGCGCGATGCTCAAACAACATGGTGACTGGATTGAGCTTGGCAGCGCCGATGAGCAGAAGCCTGCTAAAGAGGGCACTATTGAAGCATGGGGACGCTCGTCTGAAAACCCGATTGGCGGCTGGTATGGATTGAAAAAAGGGTTGCGCGGCAGATTCGGAATGTATCTTCCACCATTGATGGAGAAGCTGGGGCTTGCAGAAGTAGAGCATAATCCAAGGAATAATCGGATGAAGTCTATTTAATCTCAGTGGAGTGAAAACTCGAAAAAGGATGAGGAATCTACAATCCTATTGTATGTGAGTATTGAGTTCGAGTGATTGGCTGCCGTAATGGCAGCTTTTTTTTATTGTAAGAGTGATTGAGAACTTACAAATATTTGTATATATTTATTTAAAAAGAATGATTAGGAGGGTTATTCCTTGACATCCTTACATTTGAAACCCGATAAACTAAAACCCGGAGATACCATTGGAATTGTTTCACCATCCTCGCCTGTTGCTTTTTATTGCCCTAACAGATTGAATCGTGGAATAGCTGCTTTAGAAAATATGGGATTTAAAGTAATTACAGGACAGCATAGCAGGAAGAGAACAGGTCACACGGCTGGCAGCCTAAATAATCGTTTGGAAGATTTTCATCATATGATTCGTGACCCTGATGTAAAAGCAATTATCGCTACAATCGGGGGATACAATTCACATCAACTGCTTGAAGAATTAGATTATTCGCTCATTAGCAGCCATCCAAAAATTATAATGGGGTATAGTGATATCACTGCACTTTTAGCAGGCATACATGCGAAAACAAATCTAATTACATTTATGGGACCTGCTATTATGCCGCAATTTGGAGAATTTGGTGGACTTATTGATTTTACATACCATTCCTTTGTGAGAACATTAATGAAAGATACACCAATAGGAATGATTGACTCCAGCGATCATTGGACAGAGGAACATTTAAGCTGGGACATTGACGATTCACGCCCTAGAGCGACGATACCTAATACGGGCATGAAGATTTTAAAGCCGGGGCATGCGAGAGGACCAATTCTAGCTGCGAATATGGGTACACTTCTGCTGCTGGCAGGTACGCCCTATTTACCAAGCTTCGAGGGCAAAATTTTGTGTCTGGAAGAAGACGAGAGTGAGCAGCCAAGTACAATTGATAGATATGTTACACAATTTCGCCAGATGGGTATCTTTGATCAAATTTCCGGTCTCATTATTGGAAGATTCCAATCGATTGTAGGATTTAATGAAGATGATTCATTGCAAGAGCTGCTGCAGAATGCAACGAGAGGATACGATTTTCCGATCATATGTGATGCGGATTTTGGTCACACGGACCCCATGATTGTACTTCCAAATGGTGTTGAGGCTAGTTTGCAAGCTAATGAGGAACGAGGGATACTTTTTTCGATTGAAGAATCCGCCGTGCAGTAATAAAATCTACTATATGTCATTTATTTCAATACATGAAATTGTGAATATTATTTTGGACAGATATCAGCAGCTGATTTAAACTAGAATAGAATTCAAACGTTAATTTGGAGGGAAAAATATGAAATTAGAAAATCAAAAAGAGATCCTGACAATCGTTAATTCAGATGTTACAGCTTCCAGCTTCAAAAATGTTTGTGCGGAGCAGGTCACGCTTAACTGTTGTAACCTTAGCGGTATGAATATGAATGATGTGAATTTAACGGGATTGCATATCTCAGATGCTAATTTGAGTGAGTTTGTCATTGACGGTGCACAGTGGGGGGGAGCCCATTTTCGCAACATTGGATTCGGCAATCCAAGTCAGCCTGATGTTGAATTCAACAGAACACCGGTACAATTAACCAATTGTAATTTACATCAAAGCGTATTTACGGATTGCAATTTAAAGAACGCTAAATTCGACAACTGCGATATTTCTGGTTTAACTATAAACGGAATTGATATCGAAAGTTTAATTAAACAATTTGAATCTATGGAGATAAAATAGGAATATAGAAATTTTATTCAGCGAGGCACGATCACTTAAAGCCGTAAAAAGTTCGCCAACTAGGCAGCCTTTTGCGGTTTTTTTAGAATCAATGGGGTGGGTTTTTCTATTAGGAGTTGTTCGCGATTTTAGAGGTACAGTAACGGACATAGAGGACGCTATATATGTGTTTAACGTACAATCCGCTTGCTAACGGACATAGGATACGTTATGGCTGTGAAAAGGAGCATAAATATAACTTTTGAAGCTGAATAAGGTCCTCTATGTCCGTTAGTTCGCAAAAAAGGGTGGAAATGTGGCAAATAGAGTACCTGATGTCCGTTAACAAAGCAACATTGTTCTAAATTGTCACGTCTCAATGGTATCTGATCGCAAAATAGGAGGAGAGCAGCTATTCGAAATCATATTTTAACTGCTTTGCCGATTCATTTGTTGGCATGGGCTATGATTCTTTCGGCAATGTTATTTGATCCATTTCGTTGGTTTTTAAACCCCATCGTTAATAACACTCCAGCTTTTTTAACCGTTTCAAGATGGTTGGCTCAATCATTATTCATAACGGGCCTAATTGGCTTTTCCATATATAAGTTAAGAACGAGCCCCCAGCTGACAAGAAAAGATTTGAATGTAGTTTCCGTACATGTTTTATTTTCTATTGTTCATATTGCTGTCGTTAGTGCAGGTATTTTTATTGCGGTAGGCTTTGAAGATTTATAGTAAATCATTATCATAAATAAGCAAATGGATGCTGCGAATTAAATGTATTTCTATATGAAGGCTGCCTAAGGGCAGTCTTTTTGTATTGTTAGGTCGGCCTGATTGAACAGAAAATGATGACTAAATAAAGCCGTTATTGCGAGTACTACGTAAATGTAGAGCTACACGAATCCATAAATCTCTTATAAAGTGGAGTAATCGAAGGTAAGTAAATGATGGAAGGAGAGATAACGTTGAGTATAACGTCCAATAAAGATGGTTTTGAGCTATTGGCATGCCTGCCTATGAAAGAGGATGAGCTCAGAGAGGATGTACCTTTGGCGGGATCATACGCGGTAATCAACTGTGGCGAGCGATTTCTTATTTGTTTTAACAAGTGGAGACAACAATGGGAAGTACCCGCAGGGGGAAGAGAGGAAGGGGAAACACCGAGGGAATGTGCAAGCAGGGAGTTATTCGAAGAAACATCACAAATCGTTAATGACCTCGAGTTCATCGGGTTGATAAAAGTGAAGAAGCCTAATGGAGATATCAAATATAATCCCATTTATTATGCTAGTGTAGATAAGCTCGTCCCATTCCAAGCAAATGAAGAAACTGAGCAGATCGTACTTTGGGATTTAATTGAAGAAATTGGTCATATGGACGAAGTCGACAAAGCAGTTCTTGAGTGGTGCAAGGTTATCTCTGCTAAAGGTAAAAACGAATGAAATATTGTATGACAAAATAACGATGACATCCGAGCAAAGAAAAACTTAATAAATAAAATATATTTATTGACACTTTCATTTTTTAGCTGGTATACTATGGAACATTACTCATACCCGATTAAAAACATCGGAATTAGAAACATGGAGGCAATGTTCATGAAAAACACAAAAGCATCATACACAAAACTGCTAGTAGCACTCCTCTTATCTTTCTCTGTTATCTTTACACAATCAGCAGCCTTTGCGGCTCCGTCTGAAGCAGCGGCACTAAAGGAAGATGGCGCAGCACAGTATAAGCAGTTTTTGAAAGAAAAATTTAATGTCAGCCTCTCCAGCAAAGTGACGAAGGGTGAATTCATTGAAGCAGTAGCTGATATTCTTGGTTACGAGCCATCAGGCAAAGAGGTCACTTTCTCCGATGTAAAGTCAGATAACAAGCTTTATCCTGCAGCGGCGGCTTTGTATGAGAAAGGCATTTTGTCTGGCCCGGCCATTCAAGGCGATCAAGTACTTACAAGCGCTGTAGCGGTTTCCATTGCGGTAAGAGCAGCAGATTTGAAGGAGCTTGCTTATACATACCCGGCTGTTAAAGTAAACAAAGTACTAACGAAGCTGAACGTTAAAAGCAGCGCGCTTGGCACAAAAGGTGCGCAAGAAGTTGCAGCAGCAGTAGATACAGGCTTGCTACCAGCTGAATTTTACACAGGCTTCAAACCAAAAAATGCAGCAAGCGATCAATTGATCCACACATTGCTTGGTAAAGTGCTTATTACAAAAGGTCTTTACAAAAAGTATATCGGTTATGTTAACGACAACGATATTTTCCAAAAGCTAAGCAGCGCTTACGAAACTTCTGATATTATCGATGCGCCTAAGCTGCAAAAGCTGGTAAATACTGCTTTGGAGCAAAGCTTGATCACAGGCTACAACATCAAGGACTCCCGTTTCAATGCTAACTTCATCGATTCTTTGTCTCTGATTTACGGTCATTCCGATTTTAATCACGCGATTCAGCTTATTGGTTTGCTTCGCAGTGAAGGCCTAAATGCGAAAGTGCAATTCGAGCCAAAAACATCCGCATTTATTTTTCTAGCGGAATGGGGCAATCCTGGTCCAAACGTAGTTAAAATTTCAAATGGCAACTATATTTCGTATTCCAAAGAGTATGACCTTGAATTTGAATTTGCAACTGCGGCAGATAAAGCAGCTTTCCAAGACGTTGTTCTAGCTTATGCGAAGAAAGATGAAGAGGATCAAGCAGGACTTATCGTTGCATCATGGTGGCAGCCGCTCTACTACTCACAAACTGCACTAAAGGATTATGAAATTATTACGAACAACTTTATTACAGATCCAGACAGCCCTTATACAGTTAACCCGTTCTCGCTTAATGAGGATTCTGCGAAGGTCGTTGCAGGATTTAAAGCCATTGATCCTAATGTCAACATTACGCCTACTCAATTTTGGGTAGATAAGCCATTCTTTAGATATTTGCATAACGAAGCGGCTTAATAAGATTATTTGGCAAAATAGTTACGATGAAGCAGCCCTGACCATCATTGATGGTTAGGGCTGCTTTGTGTTATCGTTCAAGAAAAGGAGCTGGTATTTGATGACTGCAATTGCGCATGCTTTGGAAGCAAAGTTCAGGGAGCACGCCAATCCGGAGACGGCTCAGCCTATGGAGGCTTACATGCGCGGCCAATTTATATTTCTTGGCCTAAAGACTCCGGAGCGAACACAGCTGCTGCGCGAATTTTGGAAGCAAAATGAAAAGCCGAAGGGCGAGGAGCTGTTGCAAACAGCAGAGCAGCTATGGCAGCTGAACGAGCGAGAGTTCCATTATGTAGCGATGGGTTTGATGGAAAGATACAGCAAAGAGGCTGAGCCTTCACATATCGACAGGCTGGAGCGGTGGGTAACGACCCATTCTTGGTGGGATACCGTTGATTTTCTGGCAGCGCATTTAGTCGGCAGTCAGCTCTCGAAATATCCGGAATTAACAGCGGAGTATACGGAGCGCTGGATCGATTCAGATCAGATGTGGCTCCGCAGAACTGCTTTGTTGTTTCAGCTTAGGTACAAGCATGATACGGATACAGATCGGTTATTTGACTACATACGCCGCACGAAGGACGAAAGCGAGTTTTTCATTCGCAAAGCGATCGGCTGGGCGCTTAGAGAATATGCAAAAACCGATGCAGCCTGTGTGCATCGGTTTGTAGAAGAAACGCCGCTCTCGCCGCTTAGCAAGAAAGAGGCGTTAAAGCATATCGTTTAGCTTAACGTCGATTTGACTCATCGAGCTGCTGCTTTGAAGAGAAATAGTACAGCCACGATGCTGCAATGGCGAAGGCGGCAATGACGCCCATTCCCCAAAATATATTTGAAAATGCACGGTCAAGCGGAACATTGCTTTGTGCCGCGAGAACGATACCGCTAATCGCTACGCTGAAAGCGCCGCTAATGAATTGCGACAGCTGGAATAAGCCCATTCCAGCACCTACATGCTCACTTGGTAAGATTCTTGACAGCTCGTTCGAAACGCCAGAGTTTAACGCGGAGAAACTAACGCTCATCACGATATAAATGGCCATGACAACGTAGATGGATTGATCCGCGAACAAGGCGAAAGAAACAGCAGCGAGCAAGAGAAAACAAGGAGATAGCCGAAGCAGCAAGCTGTTGCCGTGTTGATCAATGATTTTTCCAATGCGATTGGAGGAAAGCATAGCTACTATGGCTCCCGGAAAAATAATGAGACCTGCTTGACCTGGTGTCAGCTTGAACAGGTGAATAAGCACCTGAGGCAGCAGAAAAAGTGTGGAAAAATTGTTAATGTAAGATACAACACCAAGTGTAATCAGACGAATATACCTTTTATTGCGGAACAGAGTAGGCTGAACAAAAGGATTTACTGCACGATTAATCCGTATCCAGAATAAGATTAGTGCAAGTATTCCGCCAATAAGAGCAATTAAGAAATGGTTCGTAATATAGAGCAGAACACCTGTGGAACCAATTCCGACAAGAGCGGCACCGAGGATATCGAAGGACCCCTTGTTCGATGCTTCAACCGGCAGCAGTCGATAAAACACAGGAATGAGTAAAAGTGAGATTCCAGTAACGATAAACAGATCGTTCCAGCCTAAATATTGTGTTATAGCACCGCCGATGACGGGGCCTAAACCAAGGCCAAGCGAGGCAGCCGAAGTAATGAGTGCCATGGATTTGCCCCGGCGAGCAAGTGGAATAAATCGTGTAATGAGCACGATGGTTAAACTAAGGACAGAGCCCGCTCCGCAAGCTTGAATAAGGCGCGCGACAAGCAGCAGTACATAATGATGACTAAAATAACCAAGCACAGATGCGCCGCCCATGGCGATTAAGCCAATCGTGAGCAGCAGACGAATCGGAACAAAGTCAGAGAGTCTGCTGTAGGTAATCGATGAAATGGCAAATATAATGGAATAACCCGTTATGATCCAGGAAGCTGCCGATGGGGATAGCATAAACTGAGCCGTTACTTGGGGCAAGGCCAGATTAAACATCATCGTATTCATGATCACAATAATTACGGTTAAACCTAGCAGCGGGATAACGAGACCGTCTCTAAAGGCGGGCCGCTCCTCGGTGAATAAGGGTGGGGCAGTAACAGCGGCACTGTTTCTCATATAGAACCTCCAAAGTTGTCTCTTTATCTATTTTCATTGTACGAATATTATCGTACAATGAAAATATAGCATGAGCTATGGTATAATGCAATAAGTACTTAATGAGAGAGGTGCGAATGCCTTTGAAAATATTATTCCATCCCAATCGTGAGGATATTGAGCTTACTTCTGTTTTATATGCATTAAGTGATCCTATTCGGCTTAGCATTGTTGTCGCTATCGTTAAGCATGGCGAGCAGTCCTGCGGTCACTTTGATCTTCCTGTCGTAAAGTCTACAATGACGCATCATTTCCGTACATTGCGTGAAGCGGGTGTAGTGAATGTTAGAAAGCAAGGCACCCAGCATTTTTTGACGCTGCGCACTGAGGATTTGGATGCTCGCTTTCCAGGCCTGTTAACGGCCATTATTCAACCAGCTTCTGTATAGACGAAAGTAAGGACTATTTCTTTTCTCGCCCATATACGCTAAAATAAGGCTGTACTTTGGCAACGAGAGAAGGAACAACTGTGGGTACACGCAAAGGCTTAAAACTTCGATTCGTCTTGGGGCTGTTCGTAATCGGCTCTGTTATCTTAACCGCCATCATCGGCGGTTATTTTGCATGGACGACAAACAAGACTTCACTAACGTCGGGTTATTTGGAAAGCAATTATCAATATGCGCAAAAGCTGTCCTCTAATACGAAAGAATTATTGGATATTATTAGCAACAATGTTGATGCCATAGCGGCAAGAGCAGGCATACAAAATATATCGCAAAAGGAATTGGATAGCTGGTACGATGCGAATGAGCAATATTTTAATGCGATTATCATTGTGGATTCCAATCGTAAAGTGATGTTATCTAGTTTGTCAAGCGGAGGAGTCAAGGCAGGGGCAGTGCTGAACTCTTACGCAGCGAAGCAAGCGGTTGAACAGAAAAGACCGCTTATTTCAGAGCCTTATGTGGGGACAACAACGAACCAGCTTCTTATGCTAATTTCTTCACCCATATTTAATGAACAAGGCGAATATGAAGGTTTTGTAGCTGGAACCATTTATTTGAGCGAGAGCAACGCGCTTAGCAAATTGCTCAACGAACATTTTTACGGAAACGGCTCTTACGTCTACGTAGCAGATAAGCAAGGCCGCCTTATTTTCCATCCGGACCATAAGCGAATTAATGAAAAAATTGCTTCAAATGAGGTTATTAATAAGGCATTAGCTGGACATAGCGGATCGCAGGAGATCGTTAATTCAAAGCAAAATCGTTATTTTGCGGGTTATGCGAACGAGTCGATAACCGGTTGGGCAATCGTAGCACAAACGCCTGCTTCAATTATTGATAAGCCGTTAAATGAATTGATATGGAGTATACTGCTGCAATTTCTCCCGTTGTTTATCGTCATCCTGCTGCTTGCGTGGTACGTTTCCCATTTAATATCAAAGCCTCTATTTGAACTAGCTGCTTTCTCAGAGGAAGCAATTTTATCAACAAAGGCGATACGTTCCAAAATGCCCAAAACAAATTCTTACATCTATGAAGTGAGACAGCTTAATCAAAGTATAAATAACCATTTTAATTTACTGAACAAGGAAATTCGATTGGATGGGCTTACGGGACTTGCGAATAGGAAAACATTTGATTTGACCATTCAGGAGTGGATTGCCGAGGATATACCGTTTGCGCTTATACTGCTGGATGTTGACCATTTCAAAAAAATTAACGATCAGCACGGGCATCTTATAGGAGATGAAGTATTAATCTATACAGCTGCGCAAATAAAAGCATTTTCCAGAAGTCACGATCTTAGCTTCCGCTACGGCGGTGAAGAGTTTGGCATACTGGTTAAGCTAGGAAGCATTCCTACAGCAACCAATATTGCGGAGCGGCTTAGAGAAGGAATCGCTGCTGGCGCGAGTCCGACTGGCAGTCCAATCTACGTTTCAATCGGCATTTCAATGTCGAGTGGGAAGGTGAAGGATGCGAAGGAAATAATTGAAATGGCGGATCAAGCGCTTTATCGCTCGAAGGAAGCGGGCAGAAACCGAACAACGGTGTACGACAATAAGCCATTAAGCGGACGAGAGGAATAGTTGTTCGGTTAAGGCTGCTCTGCTCCATACGCCATTCATCCTAAATAGAAAATCATACTGGTTTGTTTAACAGTACTCTAAAGCAATATAACGTTCCCCACATAGTTGAGCTAATAGCAGTAGAGCTGGGCGTCGCCTCAAATTCGCCGCCATATGTGAGTCCTGCGGATTCGGCGGCGCGTTTGAGCTGCTGCAAGTCAACTGTCGGATAATCGAAGGTTAGCGCGATCCGGCCTCCTGGTTTCACTGTTCTTGCGAATTCTTTTAAGCTGAGGTCCTGATCCACATGTCTTAGATGCTCAAGCACAGAAATACAGAAGATGATGTCAAAATAATTATCCTCATAAGGCAGGTCAGTTATACTTGCCTGAGCATATTGAACCTTGGACCAGCCCTGGTGGTTGGTTATTAACTGGAGAGCTGGCTGTCCTACGTCCTGAATAATTTCCTGAGAAATAGCCTCCCACGAGCTAATGCGCGCATCGAAATCGCAAGCATGCACTTCCTTGCAAACGCCGCCCAAATAAAATTTTAATGGGTGAGAAATGCCGCAGGCTGCATCCAGTACGATATCATTTGGTGAAATGAGCGTTCGGCACCATTCATACTCATAGGGACGGCTCCACCAGGTTTCAGGCAAAGGATAGATAAGCGTATCTATCCTCGGATCAGTCGATGTGAAGAAACGTGCTTCTTCGCGGCTGTGCTCATTTGGATTTAACATGCATTATTTTCCTCCCGCAAACGTGATTATATGGCAAGTTCACATGCAAGGCTCATTTTTCAAGCTTATGATGCAAGGGAAAGATTATGTATTTTACGTGTTTGTATGATGGGAAAAGGGGTTGAATAGATGGGTGCGTCATTCTCATTTCAGACGTTTCCGCGAATAGAGACGGATCGTTTTATTTTGCGAAAAACAGAGCAGCGGGATGTGCATGAATTGTTTGAGCTCTATTCCAATGATGATGTTGTCAAATATACACCGCTGCTGCCTTTCTCCGCAGAAGACGAGGCATGGCAGGAAATGAATTGGCATTTGGAGATTTATGCTCTACAAATAGGCATCAGATGGATAATTGAAGAGAAGAGCTCGGGTAAAGTAATCGGCACCTGTGGGTTTTTACATTATTTGAAGGAGCATGCGCGTACGGATTTAGGTTATGATCTATCTCCAAGCTACTGGCGGAAAGGGATTATGAGTGAGGTAGCGGCTCCCATTATCGCTTTTGGCTTCAACAGAATGAAGCTGCATTGCATCGAGGCAAAGGTAGATCCGTCAAACACTGCATCGATCAACCTGCTCTGTAAGCTCGGTTTCAAACAAGATAGTCAGCCAAGGGAATTTGAGTTTGAGGATGGGAATTTTATTGAGCTGCTTGTATTTACGATGCTGCGCAAGGAGTTTGAATTATTGCACGCACGCTAGCGTCTTTCGCAAAGGACGTTTTCATCGTATAATAGGAGGAAGCGAGCCGCAGGAAGCTAAGTTTATGCTTGCTCGGTGGTGCTGCTTTATAATACTTTTTTTTTGGGAGGCATTACTAATGTCTATTAGCAAGGCGAGAAAAGCAAGGCAGAAGCTGGCGCAGCAAGGGCGCATGACGCCGGATGCACTGCGGGGCAGCTGGCTGGGCGTCAATCCAACGATCAAACGTACACCTACTTTGCAGGAGAAGCAGGCGAAGCTGAATAAGAAACACCGAAGGAATCACGCGAATTACAGCGATGGTTCCTTTTGTATTTATAGGGGTTGTTTGGTTTGGGAGAGGCAGGTTAGCTGACTTTGAATTTCGTAATTTTACTATGGTAATATGAACTATGGTAATATGAAGACGTACATAATGAAGTACTTTAAAGTAATGACAGCAATACCCTTGTAAGCACGCAGTCGTGCTTACAAGGGTATTCATTTTTTTGGGTAAAGCGAAGAGGCAGTTGTTAGCGCGAGCGAGCCGCATTTTTAAGCATGTTGTATTGCATTGGGTTTGGTAAAAATTGATTTATGCCTATGTCATGCAACGGATACGAATCCACGACTCGCAAACAATCGTGCCAAGCAGGATTAAAAGTTAACTTTTGGGTAATAGTAAATTAACTTGCATCAAATCCTCGCTCCTCGCTATAATAAGAACAAACGTTCTTATTTGGAGGGGTGGCAATGGCCGCTAAAGAGGAAGAAGCCCGCGGAAAAGTCAGAATGGCAGCTAATCCACCGATACAGACCGAGGAAGAGCTTGTGCTGGTGAAGCAGTACGTTTTGCTTGGCATTGTTATGCGTATTTTGGATCATGATATACGTGTGATCGGCACTTCAGCCATTAAACTGCCGCGGTTCTATGAATCGATGATGCGCGGCATGCAGGATCGGGTGCTGCTCGACCTCGCTGGAATTAGAAGGAAATTCCGCGAAACAGGAATAAAGGTGTATGAGGAGAAGCGCGAAGCCGATGGTTTGCATGCCGAATATGTGTGCAGAGGGTACCATCATCGTTTTTTTATGCTGTGGGGCTTTGTAAAAGCGGAGTCTGAACGGGTGTTAAAACAGTATTTGTCCAGCTAATTTTGTAATTGTTCATGGTTTTGTCAAAATAACAAAAAAACTTTTCAGCTTTCCGTAGTTTAAGGTTGAGAACTTCGGACGATCTTATGTAATATAAGAGGTAGACATTATGATCGCAAAGGGGAGCACATAGCAATGCATAAGTGGATTATGTTTACTGTATTCGCAGCGGCGTCTTTGCTGGGCTTATATTTGCTCACATTCGCACTGCCAGCTAAGCCGGTTGATGAGTCTGCCTCGTTGCCAGAGGGCATGACTTTATTGAAGGTTGTAGCGTCCAACGATTTTGTATTTGATCAAAAAGAGTACAAAGTTAAAGTTGGAGACAAAGTTAGACTAAAACTTTCCAACAAAAGCGGTATCCACGGGATGCATATTGACGAGCTTAAAGTAGCTTTGGATAACGATCACCCGGAAACAGATTTGGAATTTAAAGAGCCAGGTACTTACAGAATCTATTGTTCCATTCCATGCGGTCAAGGACATACAACGATGGAATCGACTTTAGTGGTTGAAGCAGCCTAGTGCGTAATTGATTCATGTGCTGTAGAAATGAGAAAGGAGCCGAAAGGCTCCTTTTTGCCTAAAATAAAGCTATCGTGCTGAACGAGGATGATGCTCTTTGTCACGGCTGCGTACGATAAGCACGTCGGCGAGAAAGCCAAGCAGCGCCCATGTAGCAACAGTAAGCACATACATGAGCAAGACGTTAACCTCGTGCACGTCAACAAATAAATCAACGACCCAAGCGGGAATGCTAAACATGAAGAAAACAAGATTGTGCGGGTCGTAACCCGTGGAGTTGAACAAGCAGATAGCTAGTCCAATAACTGTTGCAACAATTGTAACCGGATAGCGCATAACGTACACCGAGCCCCTTCGTGTTAAAGATTGCCGTAATGCGACTGCATAGGTTATTATGTGACAAATAGACAAAAGTTATGCGTCAATATTAGAGGAGGAACTAAATAATGCTTACTCATATCGTATTTTTCAAATTAAAAGATGGCAGCGCAGAGAGCGTAGCGCGTACCGCACAAGTGCTTAGGGATATGGAAGGGCAAATCGATGTATTAAAGTCGATTGAGGTTGGCGTGGATGTTGTGCATTCGGAGCGTTCTTACGATATCGCTCTTATTACGAAGTTCGAATCTTTGGAAGCGCTAGAAGTGTATCAAGTGCATCCTGTACATAAAAAAGTTATTGAACACATGATGCAAGTTCGTGAAGCTTCCGTCAGCGTTGATTTTGAAAGCTGAGAGGCAGGTTGAGCAGTTATGAGCGACATGAGGGATGTATACGAAATATTTACTTATTTGCTTGTTATCATATTTAGCAGCATTATTATGGTGGCGTGGCTGAAACGCAAAGGGAAAAAAAAGAAGCAAGGCTGAAAGCGGGCGACTGATTGATGTATTATGTGAATCGTGAACAAATAGCGGTAAGGTTGAATTCGATTACTGAAATTGCTTCGGCGCTGGACTCGCTTGCCGCTAATTGGCAGGGAACGGTGCTGGAGGGGCTGGCGCAGGAAAGAGCGCTGCATCTGGCTATTGAAACCGTAACAGATGTTGGCAGCTTCTTGATCGACGGGTTTATTTTGCGGGATGCGAGTAGCTATGAGGACATCATCGATATTACTGGCGAGGCAGGCGCGTTTCCGCTTGAAATGCAGGCGACGCTGACGGACCTTGTAAAGCTTCGCAAGCCGTTAGTGCAGGACTATTATGTTTGGCCGAGAACTGAGCTTCATCCGCTTACGAAGACGCTTACTACTCTGCTGCCTGCCTTTAAGCAATCGATTGATGATTATTTAGAACGCGAGCTGTAGGCGTTTTTGCTATTTGCATGTAAACCATTACAATTGCAGAACAAGCATAGATTGTGACTTTATGATTGTTTTACGCTTGATTTACGAAAAACTAAAAATACGTTACAATGACGCTATCAAGCCTGCAAAGGTGGTGAAGGGTTGAAGCGGATGAAAACGGCAAGTGCATCAGATATAACGGCAGCTTCGCGCGGTGATCATTCCACGCGAGAGCGCATATTGATGCTGCTGAAAACAGGCGGCAGATTGAATGCTGGTTCCTTGTCAAGCGAGCTCGGACTAACGGAAATGGCAATCAGGCGGCATATGTATGCACTAGAGAGCGAAGGCAGCGTGAATATCGTATCGGTGCGGCAAGCCATGGGCAGACCGCTCCATGCGTATGAGCTGACAGCTGAGGCGGATGAGCTTTTCCCAAAAAATTATCATATGCTCGCACTCGACTTGCTGGGCGAGCTCGCTGATGACCCGGATACCGCAGCGCTTATTGACCGGATGTTTGATGGACGCAAGAACAAGCTGCTCGAGCGTTATGAGCCGCGGATGGCGGGGAAGAGCTTGGAGCAGAAGGTGAGTGAGCTCGCAGCGATTCAGAACGCTGGAGGGTACATGGCTGAAGTGGAACCACAAAGCGATGGCAGCTATATGTTGTATGAGTATAATTGTCCGATTGCTCAAGTTGCCGGCAAATATTTGCAAGCTTGCAAATGTGAGCTCTCCTTGTTTAAATCGCTGCTTGACGTGCCTGTTGAACGAACGGAATGTTTGGCGAAGGGCGGCGGCAAGTGCAGCTACCATATCGGTTAATGAAATAAATAGAGGTTGTCTTTGCAAATCGGAGAAGATTTGCTGAGGCAGCCTTTTTTTGTTGCAAATGTGGAAAAAGCAGTGATGCTTTATCATTTTTATTTCGGTTGTGTCATGACAAGCCCATGCTGCTTATACTGTCATTACGCAAGTGGGCATTCGTCTAGGAGCATATACGTATGATCCTGCAATTGATAGAGGAGGAGGGATGCAGGCATGGTCATGATGTGGAGCGCAGCGGTAGTTGCTGGAGCATTTGTCATTCTAGTTGGCGGTATACTCATTGCCTTGCGGTCGGCGCTAAGCAGAGTGAAGCAAGTGCAGGCTGAAGCGGAGGTTATGAGGCAGGACCTCAGTAAGTTATCCGCTGAGATTGGCGGGCTTGTGCAGCCGACCGAGGAAGCGATTCGCGCGGTACACCGTCAGCTGCAAGCCATGAGCAAGCTATTTGAAGCGGCAGGGCAGGTCGGCGGAGCAATTGCCCACACGACATCGACGGTTGAGCGGGTAACGTCTATATTATCGGAGTCGGCTGAGCAGCATGCGAAGCGGCACGAGACGAAGCGGCAGGTCGGTGAGGCGCTTGAATGGGCAGAGCTAGGGATGGCGGCATGGCAGCTGTGGCAAACTAGCCGAAAGGCAGCAACGACTGCCGAAGATGAGCATGGACCTGTATTCGAATCGGAATCTTAAGTCAAGGTGCTAAGGTCGAAGAGCACGCTAAACACGAAAGGAGCAAAAACAATGACAACACGTAAACAAACAAAAGGATTTTTTCTCGGCGCATTAGCTGGAGGTGTTGTAGGCTCGATTGCTGCATTGTTGCTAGCACCGAAGCCGGGCAAGGAATTGCGTCAGGATATTTCAACAGGTGCGCAGAAGGTTGGAGAAACGACGGTTAGAGTTGCAGGTCAAGTAGGCGATACGACGGGCCGTATTGCTAAACAGATCAGCGGCCAAGCGATTCAAATTGCCGATCGTACGAAACAAGCGGCAAGCAGCGTTGTAAGCACGGTAAGAGGCCGCAGCAAGGGTACCGAGGAAACAGAAGCGGTTAGTGGCGATATTGCTTTTACAGAAGAGGGCAATGAGCAAGCAGCAAGCGCAATTGAAGCAGTAGAAGCCGGAGAAACAGAAGCTGCTACAGCAAAGGAACAATAGAGACTTAGTGGTAGTTGCAACATACGTAAATTAGGCAATGGGTAAAATGGTTCAATCGCATTATACAAAAAGACAAACGGCAGGGAGCGAAGTCTCCTGCCGTTTGTTTTTTTATTCACGTGTATGGATAGGGGTTAGCCAACAATATGGTTGTGGACGTAATTGGATACGGGACGAAGCAAGCTTGCGAGCGGCTCCATATTGTAGTCGTTCATCGATGGTGAAGTTGCGGTAATGGCTTCGCCTGGCCCTACTACAGAAATTTCATCATCTAATCGACCGACGAACGCACCGTCATGAATGATAGCACCTTCACCGATAATGGCGCGATGGAGCGTAACATTTCTTCCAATTCTGGCTCCCGGCATGATGATGCTCTCATAAATTTCGCTGTTAACGCCTATCGTAACGCCTGAGCAAATGATAGAGCGTGTTACTTCTGCTTCCACAGCGCATGCGGGGTGGAGGATGGAGTCGGTAATTGATGCTTCGTGGCTTAAGTAAGGCTTTTCGCTAGACTGGTTTGTTCCGGACTGAGCTGGCCACTTGGCTGCACCAAGCTTTAGCTCGCCATCCAGCAGGTCCATGTTGGCTTCCCATAGGCTGTTGATTGTGCCGACATCCCGCCAGTAGCCGTTATAAGGATAAGCGATCATATTGGTTTTGGAGGAAAGAAGAGCAGGAATAATATCTTTGCCAAAATCATGAGTTGACGCTTCCGAAGCAGCATCTTCAATGAGTATTTTTTTTAAGTCTGCCCAGCGGAATAAATAAATGCCCATGGAAGCTAAGTTGCTGCGAGGATCCGAAGGTTTCTCATGAAAGGAATTGATCCGAAATTGTTCATCAGTTTCTAAAATGCCGAAGCGGCTTGCCTCGCGCCAAGGAACTTGTTTAACGGCGATCGTAACGGCTGCACCGCGATTTTTGTGGAATTCAAGCATAGGCTTGTAGTCCATTTCGTAAATGTGGTCGCCCGAGAGGATTAGTACATGCTCAGGAGCTTTCTCATCGATAAAGTCGATGTTCTGATAAATAGCATCGGCCGTTCCTGCATAGCCCTCTAAACATTTTCTTGAAGAAGGGAGGAAGGTTACTCCGCTATTCGCTTGATCCGTTTGATAGCCGTTCGTGGATTGATTTACATATTTATGAACGCTTTCGGCGCAGTACTGCGTAAGCACGCCAATCGTAGTAATATTTGAGTTTGCACAATTGTTAAGTGGAAAATCAATCATTCGGAAGCGATCGCCAAAAGGTACGACAGGTTTGGCAAACTGACTTGTGAGCGGGGCTAGGCGCCGCCCTTCTCCACCGGCTAACAGCATAGCAATACATTCAGTATGGTTCTTCAATTCAATTTCCCCCTGACCAGTAAGTGTAGTAGTGTTGGCTCTGTTTCTTATATGGAGTCATTAACCTTTCATGGTGACTTTGAAACCGATACGGAGAAAAAAAGGGGGAAATAGAAAAGTGAAAAGGGCTCTTGCTCCGCCAGTTAGACGGTACAAAAGCCCTCAGATGATTAGATATTTCTATACAAAATTCGGAAGTCATGCGGGCCGAGCTCAAGCTGAAGCTGCTCTTCGAATGTGGCGACTTCTTCATTCGAGAGCGCATCTTTCCAGTCGTCCACCTCCATTGGATGCTTAAGCTTAACGGTTTCTTCGGTATGGTTAATCCAGATGGTGAAATGTTGCTTGGCGTTTAAGCGTTCATAAATGAAGGCGCCGCGTTCGTTATCTGCAAATAAGAAGCGGAATCGTCCATCACGAAGAACGGTATGCTGCTTACGTAGGGCGATGAGGAGCTGATAGAAATCAAACAGCTCGCGGTCCTGTTTGTCCGTATCCCATTCCATGCATTTGCGGCAGTCTGGATCATCGCCGCCATCCATTCCAATCTCGTCGCCATAATAGATGCAAGGGATACCCATAGAAGTCATCATGAATACAACGGCTTGCTTTAAACGCTGCTTGTCTCCATTTAAACGAGTTGACGCACGAGGTGTGTCATGACTGGATAGGAGGTTGAACATCGCCTCATTGGTTTGCTGAGGATATCGCATTAGTAAATGGTTGATTTGATCGGCGAAATCCGATGCTTTTCCTTCGGAGGAAGCAAAAAAATCCAAGATATGCTGCGCAAATGGGTAATTCATCGAAGAGTCAAACTGATCACCATGCAGCCAGTTAAGCGCATTGCTCCATACCTCGCCGATAATAAAAGCATCCGGCTTTTCAGCCTTAACGGCATGACGGAAATCCCGCCAGAAAGCATGATCAATTTCGTTGGCAACATCGAGCCGCCATCCGTCGATATCTGCTTCCTTAATCCAGTGCACAGCAACATCAAGCAAAAATTGTTTTACTTCCGGATTTGCGGTATTCAGCTTCGGCATATTGCCATAAAATCCAAACGTAGCATAATTTGCTGTACCGTCTTTGACCTCTACAGGGAAGCCATTCAAATGAAACCAATCCTTGTACTTCGAATTTTCTCCATTTGCCAGCACGTCTTGGAAAGGTGGAAACTGCTCGCTCGTATGATTAAAGACAGCATCCAAGACAACTCGAATATTTAGATCATGACAAGCGCTAACCAGCTTCTTAAGCTGCTCGGCATCTCCGAACTGCGGATCGATTTGCATATAATCGACCGTATCATATTTGTGATTTGAAGGTGCTGTAAATAATGGCGTCAAATAAATCGCCGTCACTCCGAGGTCCGTCAGATGCTTGAGATTATCCATTATGCCTTGCAGGTCGCCGCCAAAGTGGCTTTCGCCGCTCGGCGCTTCACCCCAGGGCTGTACGTGGTCGGGGTCGTTGGCCGTATCGCCATTTGCGAAGCGGTCGGGCATAATTTGATAGAAAACAGCTTCCTTTGCCCATTCAGGCGCATCAAACAAATCGACCGTATGAATAAAAGGAATTTCAAAATATCCGCCAGCTGGGGCGGGCTGCTCCTCAAAGATGCCATTCTCGATGAGCCATAACGTTTCTTCGCCGCTGCGTACACGAAAGCCGTACGAAAAACGCCGAAACTCCGGCTTGATGGCAGCTTCCCAATAATCAAAGAGGGAATCGGCAGCTATTTTTTCCATCGGAACATCATGATGATGCTGATCCCAGTCGTATTTATCTCCTGTTACCGCAACAGCCTCATCAACGTCATTTCTTTTGGTGCGGAGCCTGAGATGGAAAGTATCGCGATCGTATGCATATGCCCATTTCAGATCCGATGAATGATGTAAACATTCTTTAAACAATGGCGTTCGCCCCTTATCATATGGTCTTCTATCTATTCTTAATAATTGCTATCCGCGCAGCAAAGATTCTGCTCCGTCTATGTAAACGGTAGTGCCTGAGACATGGTCCGAATCATCGGATGCGAGGAATAATGCAAGCTTGGCCACTTGAGCTGCGCTGCCAGGCCCATCTTCCAGCGGCTGGCTGCCTTCTGGATATTCAACGGGAATCGACACACTCTCGAGCTCTGGCGTTCGCTCCGTATTTTGCTCGATATTCGTCTCAATAGCTCCGGGGCAGATGGCATTCACGCGAATTTTGTACTGGGCAAGCTCCAAAGCAGCCATCTTGGCAAAAGCGACCTGTCCAGCCTTCGTGCTGCTGTAGGCGCTGAAACCGATATTCGAGAACACCCGATTACCATTTATGGAGCTGGTGATAATAATGCTTCCGCCTTTATCCTTTAACAAAGGGATAGCGTGTTTTACAGTTAGAAATGTGCCGGTGAGATTAACTTGAAGCGTCGTATTCCAATCTTCGATATCCATCAGTTCAATCGGTGTTAATACACCGTTAATACCTGCATTGGCAAATACAATGTCTAGGTGTCCATAATGCTCGCGTGCTTGTCGAAAAGCGTCTGCAAGCTGAGCTTCATTGGAAATATCAGTTTCAATAGGCAGGCAGTCGACATTGTATTCTCGAACACTGCGGCATACCTGCTCCATGGCGGATTCTTTAACATCAAGCAGAACCAAATTGGCGCCTTCCTTCGCGAATTTCAAAGCTGCTGCCTTACCAATACCAGAGCCTGCCCCGGTAATGAGAGCGACCTTTTCTTGTAAACGGCCGATCGGATATTTCGCTTTTGTCATCTGAACGCCCTCCTTTTTGTTATCAAACCAAATGCAATGCTCCACATTGTTTCTACACGTATGTACCCGATCTGAGATGATCTAAACCGAATACTAAAGGCTGCACCCATTTATTCCTTTGCATTATTGCTGGATTAACTAAAAAAGGACTGTCAATGCTACCTATCGTAGTCATTGACGGTCCTTTGTCATTTACATTGAGCTTTCAATTTGAAATTTCACACCGCTTGTCCGAAATGTCGATAAGATACTGGTACGTTTTTGTGCCTGTATTCATATGCTATTTTGTCTCTATTCATCACATTATGTTTAGGAAAGCGGTGTGTTTGTGCAGCAACCGATTGCAATACTGGACTCAGGCGTTGGCGGCCTCACCGTTGCCAAGGAAGTTATGCGCCAACTGCCGCGAGAAAAAATCCTTTACTTTGGAGACACGGCTCGAACGCCTTATGGACCGCGTTCTTCAGAAGAGATTGTTCGTTTTACGAGGGAAATCGTCGATTACTTAATTCAGTTTAATCCGAAAATGATTGTTATAGCATGTAACACAGCAACGGCGGCAGGACTTGAAGACATTCGCTCAAGAGTCGCGATCCCGGTTGTTGGGGTCATTGATCCTGGTGCAAGAGCAGCTATCGGCCTTACAGCTACGGGTTATGTTGGTGTCATCGGCACAGAGGGAACGATCAAAAGCGGTGCTTATGAGCAAGCCTTAAAGACGTTGTCGCCGAAGGTGCAAGTGATAAGCGAAGCGTGTCCGAGATTTGTGCCGCTAGTGGAAAAGGGGAATTTTCGTTCCTTTGAAACGTACGAAACGGTGCAGAGCTCCATTGGGCATTTGCGGCGTTTTCCAATGGATACGCTAATACTTGGCTGCACGCATTATCCTTTTCTAGCAGAAACCATATCCGAGGTGATGGGCCAGAGCGTGAATCTCATCAGCTCAGCGGACGAGACGACACGCGAGATCAGGAGTATTTTGGAAAACAATGACCAGCTTGCGAGCGAGGAAAAGGAACCGGTGCATCAATTTTTTTGCAGCGGAAATCCGCGGATGTTTCAATCCATTACTCAGCAGTGGCTTGGAAAGCAGATTGAACTAACGCCTGTAGTTTGGCAAATACCCAATATCATTTAAATGATAAGAAACTGAAGCCGGGCTTAAACATAGCAAGGCTTCTTTTTGTTGATTGCTACATAGGACAAGTAAGTCCTTGCATAGCATGATAGGAGCAAATTTATGCAGCTGGGGGCGATGGTTATATACTCCTTACAAACGTATGGCTATCTTGATTTAGTGGAGGGTGTTCGGCAGCTATCAGGCAGATACTCGTTTTTATCGGCACATATTATTGGGGAGAGCGTAATGGGCAAGCCGTTATTGGCGCTCCGCTGCGGCAACGGGCCGCGTCAAATTCATATGAACGGCTCTTTTCATGCAAATGAATGGATTACCTCTGCACTGCTGATGCGCTTCGTTGCTGATTTGTCGGCAGCTTATTGCAGCGGGGAGCGAATGGGTGGACAGCAAGTGGCGGATTTGTGCAAAGACGTGACTTTATGGGCTGTCCCGATGGTAAACCCAGATGGTGTGGAGCTCGCACAATACGGAGCATTGCCGAGGCATCCTTATTATCAGCAGCTAATGGAATGGAATGGCGGCTCCGATCAGTTCAGCAACTGGAAGGCCAACATTAGAGGCGTTGACTTAAATGATCAATTTCCTGCGTTTTGGGAAGAAGAGTGCAAGCGCAGAGGGGTAGAGGGACCTGGACCACGCGACTATCCAGGACCGTATCCGCTAAGTGAGCCGGAGGCGAATGCCATGGCTCAATTTACGAGTAGAATCGGTTTCGATGCGGTTCTTGCTCTTCATACGCAGGGGCGGGAAATCTATTGGAATTATCGTGACTATGAGCCGGCAAATGCAGAGCAGCTTGCCAAACGGCTCGCTCAGGCAAGTGGATATGAAGCGGTAAAGCTGACTGGCAGTGATGCGGGTTATAAAGACTGGTTCATTCATCAATTCCGCAGACCTGGCTTTACAGTGGAAGCGGGCTATGGCGAAAATCCGCTGCCGATGAGTAATTTTGATCAAATTTATGTGGAGCTGCAGCCGCTGCTGCTAGAGGCGCTTCGCCTTTAGCGGCCGCTGGCCTCTAGTAGTTAATTACGCCATGCTTATGCTATACTAATCGGAAAAGGTCAGCAAAGGTGGGATTTCATGCGCAAGTTGCTGTCGCTGCGCCATTGGCAGCGTACGTTTGTCCGTATTTTTCAGCTGCTTCGATCAAAGGATGTTTCACTGCTGGACAAGCTGATTTTTTCCGTGCCTGTTTTTCTTTACTGGGTTTTGCCGGATGTCATGCCGTTCATGCCGATTGACGACATCGCGGTTACGATGGTGCTTGCCGAATGGTTTGCCCGTAGAATGGAGAGCAAGTATAATATAAAATAATAACGATTGCCGCAAGGCCTAACGATAAGAGGAGCTGGATAATTTATGAACTGCAAAATTTCAAAAAATGCTGCTAAAGTTCTGCAAGTAGAGCTGGACAAGCCTGAAAACGAAGGTAAAAAGCTGCGTATTTATGTCACTCATTCGCACGGCGACCATGCTCATTACGGTATGGGAATCGACGAGCCGACTGAGAAGGATATTGTTGTATCCACTGACAAAGGGATCGATGTTATTTTGGAGAAAGACAATGCTTTTCTGGACGGCGTTCGCATCGATTATTTCTATGTGCCTGAAGAAGGTTTTGCCGTTACGAATCCAACCAAGGGCAACCACGGTGATCACTAGCATTTTTCCGTATTCGGTTGAGACAGGACGATGAATAATGGCTAACGATATAATGGTTTGCGACAAATGCAAGCATACGAAGATCAAATCGATTTTGCCCAAGCTGCAGAAGCTGGCGCCGGACACAGAGGTTCGTGTAGGCTGCAAATCGTACTGCGGGCCATGTGCCCGCTATGCATTTATTTTTGTTAATGGACGGTACATTAAGGCGCCTTCAGAGGATGAGGTCATCGAGAAGATCATTCCTTACATCAAGAAATAAATAACAATATTAATATTATAGAACGACATACACGACAAGACCCTGCGACAGTTTGATTTCGTAGGGTCTTTGTATTTTCATACGAGGAGCCAAACGAAAGGAGTGCGAGCGTGGACATTACGACGCCTCAGCTTTTATATCATGGAACCACAAGCGATACTGTTCAATCATTTGGGCAGAAGCTGTTGAATTCACCCTATTGGCGGCCGGGGAAAGATTTTGGAGAAGGATTGTATACGACAATATCGGCTGAGCAAGCACGCAAATGGTCGCATAAGGCAGCAAAGGAGTCATGGGACGGCGGTCGTCCATGTGTGCTTGTCGTAGAACTGACCTCGGTACCGGAGCAGGTCGAGCCTCTCTTGTTTTTATCCGATTCACCAGCATGGGCGTCCTTCATTCTTGCTCACCGCAAGGCAGCGGTCAAAGGTACTGATCCCTGTGATGCGCATCCAGACATTATCATCGGTCCTATGGCGGACAATGACACTGGAAAAATCGTACATAAAGCAGTACAATTAAAGAAAGATGAGCAATGGTTTTATGAGCAAATTACAGTGTCGCGCAAAGGCAGGAAGCTCGATTCGCTGCGGCTCGGCAATCAGGTCGTATTTTGCTCCGAACGGTGGGAATCTCATTTGAAACTAGTCGGCTACCATATTTATACGGGAAGCAGGTGGATGTATCATGAAAGTGAAAACACAGGTCAGGTTAAGCTTATATGAACGCGGAATTGCTGAGGCTTTAGCTGCCGAATACGGCTATACCGCAGCGGATGCAAGAGAACTTGTCGTCGAATATATTCAGGTTATCCGCAAGCTTAGCGGGTATGACAATTGTGCCCAGTATGCTCAGCTGCTCGATCGTGCGCGTCGTATGAACCATTCCCCAGCGCAGTGGCTTGAACGAATCCAAAGCGTGGAGAAAGGCGAAATGAGAGACAGAGGCATTGATTCGGAACAGCGGCAATATTTGCAAATGAAATAGGACCCCGCGATGTGTATCGCCCGGGTCCTTTGTTTATCCTAAGAGAAATACATATGCTTCGTTTGAGAAAGCTTAGGGGGAAAAGAATGCTGAAGCCAGCACGTTATTACCTATTTGGGCTAGTCCTAGCGCTTGCCTGTTTGGCTGCAGCAGAGCTCATTTGGCTGCCGGCCCCGCTGAAGACGTCTGGCGGGATACAGTGGATAGAAATGATCGATTGGTTGTTCAATATATTAGCCCTTATACCGATTAGCTGGGCGGTTGGTGCCTTGCTCGGGGTTTGGCAGCAGCGGAAAAGAAAAGGCTGGACGCTTATTTTACAGCTAATACGGCTTATAATCGCGGGACTAGGCATAATTGGAGCAGGTTATGTGCTGTTCGCGCCAGAGAAGCTGTTCCAGATGCTGCTGATTATTGGCGCTGCTGCACCGCTAGTGTTTGTAGATATGCTTCTTACTGAAGCGTTAGAGCGGTCGCGAGCGGCGAAGGCATTGAATATAGGAGGGAATCGTTCGAACGCTCCCAAGAGGCTTCTAAGCCCTCTGTGGCTGCCAAAGCGCGGGGTGATCACTCTAACGATTACGATAGTGCTTCTATTGGTGTTGCTCTGCCCTACCGGCTATCGCGTCACATACCCGGGGATGACGCTCAATATGAATCGTTATGCGCATGTAGAGAAGAGCGAAAACAGCGAAGGAACGGTAAACGGCATACTCGTATTCGAGAGGCCGGCCGTACCGGCTGATTGGCTGTATGCCAAGCTGCTTCCGATGTATAGCTTCGAGAAAATACCAGAAAATGAACCGCCGCTGACGGAATCGTACACGCAAGTCGTTCATATGAAAACAGATGCCAATCGTGTTGCAGCAGCTGTTGCCATGCAGAAAGCAGGCGTTGGAGGCGGAATTAAGCCAGATGGCATTCGAATTATTGCCATCGTAAAGGATAGTCCAGCTGAGCAGAAGCTGCAAGCTGGCGATATTATTGATGCGATGAATGGGCAAGCGGTTAAATCGATTGGCGAGATGACCGACTACATGGAGAAAGCGGTAGAGCCTGGCGAGTCGGTACAGATTACGCTAAGGAGAGCAGGAGTTCAGACACAGGCAGAGGTTAAGACGAAGGCTTCAGCTGATTCGCCAGAGCGAGCGGTGTTCGGCATATCGGTGCAAACAGAGCTGCTTCTCGATATCCCGCTTAACATCGATTACAAACGCTTTATGGCGCATATTGGAGGCCCATCGCACGGGGCGATGCTGACGCTGGCTATTATTGATCAGCTGACACCGGGCGGCGTTACGTATGGCAATCAGGTGGCGGGTACAGGTACAATTGAAGCAGATGGCTCGATTGGTTTAATTGGCGGCATTAAGCAAAAGGCTTATGCCATCAGCCGGACGGATGCGGATGTGTTTTTTGTGCCGGCAGAGCTGGAAGGAGATGCTCGAAGCGGAGCGCCTGATCTCAACATTGTGCCAGTGAACACGATTGACGATGTGCTCAATTGGCTGTCTGAGCATAAAAAGTAGCTAAATGTGAAGGAATGTTAGGTATACCGAATATAAAAAAGAACCTTTAAATCCACTATTGAATGTGGATTTGAAGGTTCTTTTGTTTTGCTTTTTCATAGCTTACCAAGCTGCAACGTTAACGACCAGCTGTCTCAAGCCCATTGCTGCTGCGAGCTTCTGTAGCGGTTTGCTCCTTGAAGTCAGCGATGAGATTGTTCATGACGATTTGATCCGACATGTTCAGCTCGGTGCGCGAGTCTTCAAAGGCACTTATGCAGCCGCTGACTGGTATGGATGCTTTGTCTTGGATGTTCCAGCATGCTCCGTTCTCAGCGATGCCATCCGCTGAAGGCATAAAGTAGAGGGTACCATCAGTGAAGGCACCGTTTCTTTGCACGACCTTCTTGCCAAGGAGAGGATTCTCCATAAGCAGAGGCATGCCAATTAAATATTGATCAGCCGTCGAAATGCCGAGCAGATGCATGATCGTAGGCGTTACATCCAGCTGACCGCCGACATTCGTATACGTTCCTGCATGCTCGTTCTTAGGCAAATGTATGAGCAATGGTACCTGCTTCACAATCATTTGACTCTCTAAATCATTCAGTGGTTTGCCAAGGAAAGTCTCAAACAACGACCAGTCATTAATTGAGTTGTCGTGATCCCCGTACATGACGAGAATCGTATGATCCCAAAGCCCTTCTGCTTTCATTCGATCAACCAGCTCACCGAGCGCGGCGTCTACATAATGAATTGATTGCAAATAATCCCCCATTAATGTACCATCCAGCTCGCCAAGGTTAAGCTTTTGCTCCTCTTCCGGCATCGTGAACGGATAATGGCTGGAGAGTGTAATCAGAAAGGAGTAAAAGGGCTGTTTCTGATCGGCAATGACGTCAAAGGATTGTCGGAAGAAAGACTTGTCTCCGAGAGCCCAGCCTATTTTTTCATCTAGTTGAAAATGCTTTAAGCTGTAAAACTGATCATATTGCATGTTTTTGTACATCGTATTTCGGTTCCAAAAACCACCCTCATAAGAGTGGAAGACGGATGTCCCATAATCGTTTGCTTTCAAGGTGCTGGACATGCAATCGAATTCGTTTGGTGCATATTGGATGAAAACCGAGCCGTTCGTGACGGGCTGCATGGAGCAGTTTGCCATGAAATCGGCATCCGAGGTTCTGCCTTGAGCGGTTTGTTGATAAAATTGACTGAAATAGGCGCTCTGCTCAATTAAATCGTTTAAATTCGGGGTAATTTCTTTACCGCCGATTGATTTATTAACCATGAAGTTTTGGAAAGCTTCGAGCTGCAGCATAATGACATTGCTGCCTTTATATGCGCCAAATAAAGCATCCTGTTCAAGCGTTTTCCGCTGGTCGCCGCGTTCTTGAATCCAGTTTTTAGCTCCCGAATACTGCTCAGCGGTAACCGTCTCCGCATCCAGCCAGTGTTGTTTGACATATCGATACACATCATAGCCATGAAAACCAAGCGCACCCGTCATGTTGTAGATGGACAGATTCCACCAATTGCCGACCAAAATACCTTGTCCCCATGTACGCTTCGCTTCATTTACGTTTGTGAAAACAAGCGATGTTCCGATGCCAAAAATCACAGCGCTTAGAACGATGCGGACGATTGCCTTTTGCATGCCAGCAGGCTTGCGACGATACTCATTCGCTTGACGAAGATCACTCCGCCCTCGCCATAATGCGTAAATCGCAAAGGGAATGATAACAATCCAATCGAGGAACAAAATAAAATCCGTCGCTCGTAGAAGTGTGCCGATACTCTCGCCTAAGGAGTCTACTTGACTGAACTGAAGCAATACCGGAACGGAGATCAGATCTTGAAAGTAGCGATAATAAATAATATCGGCATACAAAACAAAGGATGCGATCAAGTTCAACAAGATAAGTGCAACGATCCGTCCGCGTGCAGGCAGCCATATAGTCCAGAAGCTGAACAATAAAATGGCTCCGAGCTCAATAAGGGCATCTTTATCGGTCATTTTCATTTTTGGTACGTCAAGAATGGCATTGAATAGATAAACCTTCGCCATCATCACAGCCACAAATAAAAGCAAGTCTACAGCCTTCAGCTGCTCGAGCCCTATCAGAATCTTGCTCATCAAGCGGCGTAAAGCCGAGTGGTTATTATATAACATCTATAAAATATCCTTCCTCTTTCGTTACTATCGATTTCCGCGAGGGGGAAGCGGGCCAAAAAATTGCAAGTAATTACACTCGATACGTCCATTAAACAGCTTCCGCTTCTTATCCGCAGGACGTCCAAAATAGTGCTCGATTGTCGTAGATGGGCTAATCGAGAAATACGACCAAGTTGGGTAATGGAGCGCAGTCAATCCGAACTGACGCAGCGCAGCCTCTGCTTGTACATCATCGCCGAGACGTTCGCCGTATGGCGGGTTCGTAATAATAACGCCGTAATCGCCTTCAAGCTTCACTTTGGCAACGGGTTGTACAGTAAGCTTGATTTCTTTGCCGAAACCCGCTTTCTTAATAGCCGCTTCTGCGATTTCAATCGCTCCTGGATCAATATCAGAACCTGCAATTTGAAGTGGAACATCATCTTTGACCAAATCAAATGCCTCATCGCGCGCTTCATCCCACAGCTCATTCGGAATAAGCGGCCAGCCTTCGCTGTTAAAGCTTCTGCGAAGGCCAGGTGCGATGTTCCAGCCAATCATTGCTGCTTCAATCAATATCGTGCCGGAGCCGCAAAACGGGTCATAAAGCGGCCGATCAGGACGCCAGCGGCTAAGCTGAACAAGAGCAGCGGCAAGCGTTTCCCTAATTGGAGCTTCGGTTGCTACTTTCCGGTATCCACGTTTATGCAAGCCATCGCCTGTAGTGTCCAGCGTCAGCATGGCACGGTCATTCATAAGCGTAACTTCTATTACATAACGTCCGCCGTTTTCGGGAAACCATTCGGTACCATAACGTGCAGACATTTTATCAACGACCGCTTTTTTTACGATACTTTGGCAGGCAGGTACGCTTGTCAGCTGAGATTTTTGCGAGCGGCCATTTACAGGGAATTCACCGTCATTCGGAATCCATGTCGGCCAATCAAGCGCTTTGGTGCCTTCAAACAATTCATCGAAGGTGGTAGCAGGGAATTCTCCCATTTTGATTAGAATTCTGCCTGCTGTGCGCAGCCAAAGATTGGTGCGGCAAATATCGATAGGACCGCCTGTGAAATTAACGCGTCCGTTCTCTACCTGAAGATCGGTATAACCTAGATCCTTCAATTCACGTGCAACAACCGCTTCAAGCCCCATTGGCGCAGTTGCGATCAATTGTAACTTTTCCATTTTACACTCTCTTTTCATTAATTCTTGGTGACCTTAGCTTCATATCTAAAGCATAAGCTTGTAACCCCGTGAACAAAAACATACAATCAAGTATAGGACAAACTAGCTTGTTTTTACAAATTGTAAAATTGGAGAGAGTAGAATGACGTTGCAAAATGAACAATATGTGGATTCGCTTTATGTGGCAGATGCTGATCTCGAGCGTACAAAAGCAGGTATAGCGGCTAATGGAATGCCGGATATATCAGTTGCTGATGGGTATGGCAGGCTGTTAACGATGCTTGTATCGCTGTCGAAAGCACAAAATATTATTGAAATTGGAGCACTAGGCGGCTATAGCGGCATTTGCTTGGCACGGGGCTTGCAAGAGGGCGGTAAATTAGTATCGCTTGAGCTGCTGCAAAACTATGCTGATCTAGCCAAGCTGCATATGGAAGAAGCAGGACTCGGAGATAAGGTAGAGTATATGGTCGGTGATGCGAAGCAAAGCCTTGCGGAGCTGAAGTCTGCTGACAGGAAGTTTGATTTCTTTTTTATTGATGCAGATAAAGAAGGATATCCCATCTATCTGGACTACGCGATTGCACTCGCTAAACCGGGAGCGATTATTGTAGGCGATAATATTTTACTGCGCGGAAGAACGATCGATCCAGCTAAGGAAGGTCCAGCGGTTCGTGCCGTGCGCTCTTTTAATGAGATCATCGCAACAGACGATCGTTTGCAGAGCACGATATTGCCGGGCTACGATGGATTAGCGATAGCGATTGTGAAGTAATAGTAATGAAGCAAGCCTTGATCCACTTCGGTCTGATGCTGAAGGGGTTAGGGCTTGTTTTTTTGAGCGTCGGTTGGATGGTTGGATTGTTGTTGATGCTTAGAGGATGCGTTAAGCGCATATGTGTGCTTATCGGGTGCGAGTAGCGTTGATTTGAGTACTGTAAGAACCTATGTGTTCTTACAGGGTGAATATGGTGTGTTGGGAGTGCTCGGAGTAGGCTTTAAGCGCATATGTGTTCTTATGGGGTGGGAGTAGCGTTGATTTGTATGCTGTAAGAACCTATGTGTTCTTACAGGGTGAATATGGTGTGTTGGGAGTGCTCGGAGTAGGCTTTAAGCGCATATGTGTGCTTATGGGGTGGGAGTAGCGTTGATTTGAGTGCTGTAAGAACCTATGTGTTCTTACAGCGAGAATTTAGTGTGTTGGGAGTGCTCGATTGGTGCTGTAAGCGCAAATTTGTGCTTATGGAGTGGGAGTAACGTTGATTTGAGTGCTGTAAGCACATATGTATTCTTACAGCGAGAATTTAGTGTGTTGGGAGTGCTCGGAGTAGGCTTTAAGCGCATATGTGTGCTTATGGGGTGGGAGTAACGTTGATTTGAGTGCTGTAAGCACATATGAGTTCTTACAGCGAGAATTTAGTGTGTTGGGAGTGCTCGGAGTAGGCTTTAAGTGCATATGTGTGCTTAATGGGTGGGTGTAACGTTGATTTGAGTGCTGTAAGAACCTATGTGTTCTTACAGAGTAAAAGTAGCATGGTTTGGGTTTGAACTCAATTAGCACCAATGAGTGCTTACAACAAAAGTACATCACTTATTTAAAAGGGGTCATGAAGGAATTACATTTCCTTCATGACCCCTTACTGTCTCAAAAACCGAGTCAGCCGTCCTTGCCTTGCTGCTTAGGCAGCGGTCGTTTACGAAGCAGCGACTGCCATACCCATCCAGCGTTAATCATGAGCATGACCGCTGATACAAGAAACAAACCTTTAATGCCGATCCAACCGGAGAGGGCACCACCCGTGATCGGGCCAATCATGTTGCCTAGACTCATTGTGCTGGTGTTGAAGCTGTAGGAACGGCTCTCCATGCCGTCCGGTGTGTATTTTCGAATAAGGGAGTTTACGGCTGGGATAAGCCCCCCGAGAAAGATGCCAAGAAAAAAGCGGGCAATGAGCAATTGCCATACGGTGCCTGCCATCGCTTGTGGAATAAAGGCGAGCGACGAACCAACAAGCGCTACGCCAAGTACTCGTTCTGCGCCGATTCGGTCACTAAGCTTACCGAGCAGCGGCGAGGACACGAGATTAGAGAGACCGGTGACTGATCCGACGAAGCCTGCCAAGAAAGCAAGGTTGGCCGTTGTCCCGTGAAGCTCCTGAACATAAAGCGGAATAAGCGTCATTGGGCTCATCATAGCGAATTGAATGAGAAAAGTGACGGCAAATAACGCAGTAAGCTGAGGAATGCCGCTTAACTTTCGAAAACCTTCGATGACGGAGGCTTGCACGCGAGCAGCTGCTTTCATGCGGTCAAACGGTTCTTTTACAACAAATAGAGCAAGCAGCGAGGCTGCGAACAGCAAAGCTCCTGTCAGGTAGAAGATCGGCCTAAAGCCAATAGAATCCGCGAGCAAGCCGCCAATAAATGGGCCAAGTATCGTTCCGGCAATGCCTCCTGATTGAATCGTTCCCATCGCGAAGCCCATCTTGTTTTTAGGCGTTGTTGCGGAAATTAATGCGATAGAAGCAGGGTTGAAGCCGGATATTGTCCCATTCACCATACGAAGCAGCAGCAAGTGCCATGGAGTTGTGGCAAATCCCATTAATACCATAACGATGGACATACCGAAACCAGAGCGGAGCAGCATCATTTTGCGACCGTACCTGTCAGCCATCTTTCCCCATATGGGTTGAAAAATAAATGACGTCACAAAGTTGCCCGCAAAAATAAGCCCAGCCCACACGCCGATCTCATGCTTATCGGTTAAACCTAAATCAAATTGCAAATAGAGGGACAGGAACGGAATGATCATCGTCATCCCAGCCATAACGAGAAACTGTCCGAACCACAACACGATCAGATTTTTTTTCCATTGTTCCATAAGAAAATTATAACATATGTGATCGATTCTAAAAAATTGCTTCTAATAAAATGATTAAAATGTACGAGTTTAAAATATTGATTAAATAATTTTTCTTCTTATTAAACGTTTATATTTATAATGGGAAGATTTTCATAGGTCATAAGACCCTTTTAAAATAGTTGTTCGCTTTATTAGGCTAAAATACTTATAGATTAGAGAACAATATAGTTCTAAAGTCATTGACAGATATGCTAGAACTTGATTTAATTAAATCAAGTTCCAAATTGTGAGAATATCTTTAGTATATCTACAAATTTATCGATAGATGGTGATGAGTTATGTCAGGTTTTCGTAAGCGAATAGGAGATTTGCTAGTCGAGTCTGGCGTAATTAGCGAAGAACAGCTGCAGCAGGCATTAATTCAGCAACGGGAATTAAAGACTAGGCTTGGCGACGTATTGATTTCAAAGGGTTACATAACACAACAGCAGTTTATTGAAGCGTTGGAATTTCAGCTAGGCATACCGCATGTACAAATCTATCGCCAGAAGATAGATCCTAAGATTATACAACTTATTTCTCAGAAGCTGGCCGACCAGCATTGTGTCATGCCGCTTCGCATGGAAAGCAATAAGCTGATTCTAGCAATGGCTGATCCGCTAGATTACTTCGCAATTGATGAAATACGTATTGCTACGGGGCTTCGAATTGAGCCAGTAATCGCTTCTAAAGATGAGCTTGTACGTGCCATTAACCGTTATTATGGGCTGCAAGATACAATCGAGCAGATCAGTCAAAATTTGCAGCTAAAAGATATAGACGAAGATCACGCGATTTCGGATGAGGATTCTCCTGTCGTGAAAACTGTCAACCAAGTTATTGTACAAGCTGTGCAATTGGGTGCAAGTGATATTCATCTTGATCCGCAGGACGGAAGCTTCCGCATACGTTATCGTGTGGATGGTGTGATGAGAACGGAGCGAACGCTCCCGCCTAATATGCATGGCATTATTGTAGCCCGAATTAAGATTATGGCTAATTTGAACGTTGCTGAGCGACGTCTTCCGCAAGATGGACGAGTGGAGCTCGATATTGATTTTCGAAAGGTTGATGTTCGGGTTTCTACTTTGCCGACGATTCATGGTGAGAAGGTTGTTATTCGAGTATTAGATCTTGGAAATTCATTGGCAGATATTTCAAAACTAACGTTATCCGAGCGCAATGAACAGGTCTTTCGCAAAAGCATTGAAATGGCTTATGGGGTAGTACTTATAACAGGTCCGACAGGAAGCGGTAAGTCTACAACACTATATTCAGCGCTAGCCCATTTAAACAAAGAAGACGTGAACATCATTACAGTAGAGGACCCGGTAGAATATCAGCTTGAAGGTGTAAATCAGGTTCAAGTAAATTCTACTAGTGGTTTGACATTCGCGAGAGGATTACGGGCTATTTTGCGGCAGGACCCGAACATCGTAATGCTAGGAGAAATTCGTGACACAGAGACAGCAGAAATTTCAGTACGTGCCGCAATGACTGGACATCTGGTTCTGAGTACATTACATACGAATAACGCAGTGAATTCAATTACAAGATTAATAGATATGGGAGTAGAGCCTTTTCTTATTTCGTCTTCTGTCAATTGTATCGTGGCACAGCGGCTTGTTAGACGGATTTGTAAGCATTGCAAGCAGAGATATACGCCGATTGATAAGGAATTAGAACTTATAACAAGCTATGGCATCCGAACGGATCACCTATACAAAGGTGCGGGCTGCGGAGAATGCGGTCGTACCGGCTATAAAGGCAGATTAGCCATTCATGAAGTGTTGCTTGTAGATAATGAACTTCGCTCACTCATTATTTCTAAGCGATCTGACAATGAGTATTATGAACATGCACTCAAGCAAGGAATGATCCCGATCATGGTGGATGGATTAAGTAAAGCAGCAGAAGGTCTTACAACGGTTACTGAGGTTTTTCGTGTGTTAGGGCTTGGAGAATAAAGGCTAGTTAGTTATTGCCAGGAGGGGGGCTGTACATGCAGGCAGAGGAAATGCTTCGCTTAGCTCATTCCAAACAAGCATCTGATATTCACATCACAGTTAATTCTCCCATCATATTCCGAATTCACGGAGAATTGCTACCCGTAAACGATGAATTACTAAAGCCGCTTGATACGCTCGAGCTCGCTAAGCAATTCATGAATGCAGAACAGTATACTGCGCTGCAACAAAACGGTGACGTTGACTTTTCTTACGGAGTAGCAGGGATCGCCAGATTTAGAATAAACGCGTATAAGCAACGAGGCAGCGTTGGACTAGCTATTCGAATAGTGCCCAGCCGAATTCCTACTATGGAGGAGCTGCGGCTGCCGCGGATGGCGTCTGAATTTGCGAAGAAACCACAAGGTTTACTTCTAGTAACTGGACCCACGGGAAGCGGGAAGTCTACCACGTTAGCATCCATCATCGACCATCTGAACCGAACGGAAAATGCTCATATTATAACACTTGAGGACCCAATAGAGTTTATATATGATCATAAGAAATCGATGGTCAATCAGCGTGAGGTTGGTCTGGATACGCCGTCCTTCTCTGATGGTCTGCGAGCGGCGCTCAGGCAGGATCCAGACATTGTACTCGTAGGTGAGATGCGAGATTTAGAAACGATAAGTACAGCAATTAGTGCAGCAGAAACCGGACATCTCGTATTCGGCACCTTACATACTGCGGACGCACCGCAAACGATAGATCGCATTATTGATGTTTTCCCGCCTGCAATGCAAGCGCAAATTCGAATTCAGCTAGCAGCCGTTTTACTAGGCGTCATCTCACAACGTCTATTGCCTAAGTCCGACGGACATGGAAGAACAGCTGCCTTTGAAGTTCTTGTCAATACGCCTGCTGTTTCAAATCTAATACGATCCGAGAAGATTTATCAAATACGTTCTGTTATGCAGACTGGCAAGGCGCTAGGCATGCAGACAATGGAGTATGCGCTGCGGGAACTCGTGCAGCAGGGTCAGGTTAAAATAGAAGCTGCACGTGAAGCGTTATTCGGATTCGGTGAGTTATAAGTTTAATATTCGAGTTTCATTGGAGTGGGTAAAATGCCGAAATATCGGTACAAAGCGATTACTTCCAGTGGCAAGAAGTCAATTGGAATTCTTGAAGCGAATACGATGCAACGTGCACGCGAGGCTCTCAACGAGAAAGGCTTGTGGGTCACGGATATATTAGATACGAATGAAACGACGTTATACAAGGATATATCGTTTGGCGGGCCGCGAGTCAAGATGGATCAGTTTACTGTCTTTTGCAGGCAGTTGGCGACTTTGTATCAAGCTGGTATTAGTTTAGTAGAGGCTGTTCAAATTTTGAGTGAACAGACCGATAGCAAAACCTTATCCAAACTTCTCGCAGCCATTGCTGAAGAAATGAGAGGCGGCAAACAGTTCTCTGAATCAGTGTCCGCATACCCTACCGTTTTCTCGCCTATATTTGTTAGCATGGTTCAGGCAGGTGAAGTAGCAGGAAATCTGGATACGATGCTGCATCGGTTAGCTGTTTTCTTCGAGAAAGAGCGCAACACAAGAGAAAAGGTAAAGTCAGCAATGGTCTATCCGACGGTGATGCTCGTAATGATGGTTCTCGTCGTTATTTTCATGATGCTTTTTGTTATTCCTCAGTATGTGACAAGCTTTGCGGGAATGGGAATCGAGCTGCCATTGCCAACGCGCATCGTTATGTCAGTTAGTGAATTTATGCAAAACTTCTGGTATATCGTAATTGCTGCAATGTTTGTGCCTAGCTTATTATGGAAATTTATTAGACGCACAGCTTCCGGCAGACAAAAGTTGGACTTCATGCTTCTCAAAATACCGGTATTCGGCACATTATGGCATAAGCAAGCAATTGCCCGTTTCTCAAGAACGTTTAGTTCGCTTATAGCTGCTGCTATTCCGCTTATGCAAGGCTTGTCTATCGTCTCAAACGTTGTAGGAAATGAGGCAATGGGGAAGGTGATTTCGGATACTCGGGAAAAGGTTCTAAGTGGGGAAACGATGTCAGACACACTTAAACAATCCAATCTTTTTCCCCCTATGGTTGTTCAAATGATGGCTATCGGCGAGCGTTCAGGTTCAACTGAGGGCATGTTGGATAAGGTTGCTGATTTCTATGAGTCAGACGTCGATCAGATGGCGGATCGTCTCAAGGCGCTTTTAGAGCCGCTTATGATTGTTCTGCTAACGGGGGTAGTGGGAGTCATCGTTATGGCGGTCATGATGCCGACTTTTAAGATGATGCAGAGCTATTTATAGATTGATGTTTCCAAATTACGGAGAATAAGCGTTATCCACTCTGAGCATAGATGTACCCCTTGCTCAGAGCTGCTTAAATGTAGAAATGGTTTCTTGGTTTTAATTGTTTTAAATATGCTTTAAAAATTGAGAGGAGAATGTTTATGTTAATGGCTTTGAAACGGAATCAAAAGGGTCTTACGCTTATCGAGTTGCTTGCGGTGTTAGTTATTGTTGGGATTATTGCTGCAATTGCTATCCCGGCTATTGGGAACACGATTAACAATTCAAAAATTAAAGCAGACGCTGCTACCGACCAAATTATTATCGAATCTGTGTTACGGTACGTGGTTGATGAAGAGAAAACTGCAACTGTGACAGATGCGGTTATTGACACAGAATTAGTAACTAAGGGATATTTAAATGCTATGCCTACTTGGAAAGTAACAGGTAATTCTAAGACTAAATTTACTGCAACGCTTAACGCAAATAAATGGACAGTAACCTTAAGCTAATAACAGTAGTATAGAAAGGCAACCTCCAAGGTTGCCTTTCTATAAATCTTTCAAGCAAAGAAGGGTCAAAATGACTACACCAGCTATTATCGCATTCGCGTTTTTTGGGCTGCTTCTTAGCGGTGTGCTTAACGCTGTTGCTATCCGATGGGATGAACGGCTTCTTTCTGTTTATCCACCTGTATACGAAATAAATAATCAAGTAAATCCGAAATGGTATGCTATAGTTCCATTGCTATCAGTAATAATCTCGATATTAAAGACCGCTGCAAGTGAAATTCGTATAGTGTGGCGATACCCCGTAGGCGATCTCATAACGACCGTTCTGTTTGCTCATGCAGCCTATTACATAGGCTGGAAACTCGAACTGTTCGCTGTTCTATTTTTCATTAGTATTTTAGTTATCATCGTACAAACAGATTTAACCGATATGATTATTCCAAATAAAGTGGTGGCGGTTGGTTTTATAGGCGCGGTATGCATTCGACTAATCGTTCATCCGCTTCCGTTATTAAATTATGGAATCGCTGCTATTACGGGCAGCGGGGCGTTGTTAATCATAGGCATCATAGGAAATAAGGTGTTGAAGAAAGAAACGATGGGTGGCGGAGATATCAAGCTTTATGTGTTCATAGGCTTGATCTTAGGCGTTAAGCTCACCTTGCTCAGTTTGTTTCTCGCCAGTTTATTTGGATTAATCGGAGGGCTTGCTTTGATTGCAACAGGGGCACAGTCCAGAGGCAAAACGATACCGTTCGGACCCTATATCGCTGTTGGTGCGTTAGCAGCGTATTATTGGGGGAACGGCTTGATAGGATGGTATTTATCTTTGCTAGAGTTTTAGCTGGTTCGCTGAGTAGTATAAACAACGGTCGATGTTTTTTTTATCGAATGATTTGGCAGCTTCATCTCAAGGCTAATCTCTATTCGGCCGTCGTTGGCATCAAATAGAATGTTTTCTACATGATCAGAGAATGTGAAGCTTGAGGTTGGAGTTGCGGCTACAACGTTCTCAACAATCGGTTTAAATGAGACTGTAAGTGATTTCGAAGAGCTATTGTAAGTGTAGTCAACCACCTCATCGTTCTCAGAGCTAACAAGGCGCAAATTACTAGATTTACTCACTAATGGAGCTGGTGAGTAGCCTTTACGGACTGTTTTCACAATTTGGCTCATGATATCCCTTTGCTGTTGGAGTGTTTTCTCTCTTGTTGAAACCTGACTTAGACTCATATTTGAATAGTTTAGCAAGTAGATTAAGAAGCCTAATATAATGACCGAAAGAACAAGAACGGCAGTAACTTCAACAAGTGTCAATCCTTTTTCATTTTTTAAAAATTGTCTCATTCCGTTCACCTCAATCGATATTATTTGTATTCAACATACGCTTCTAATTCGAATTTCTTCGAAGAAGAGACCTCGATACAAATGACGGTAACTCTGCGGAATATGGAGTCTAAGTCGGTTACTGCAGTATCGGTAAGAGACACTGTTCCTAACGAAGCTGTATGAGATTGAATGCGCAGTTCATACCGCCGATCAACAGCATCCGGATAATAAATGGTGGTTGATGCAAGATTTCGTAAATTCACTAGTGAAACGGCTTGTCCATACATTGAAGTTTGTACTGTGTTCGATTTTAGTTTGTGTTTGATTTCTTCCATAACATTTCTAGCAACAACAACAGCATCATCTGATTTTTCATTAGATTTGGTATCTAAAGCGGTCTGCTGCAAAATGAATATGATGCCTAGAACTGCGATGCCTAATAAGACGATGGAGCCCAAAACTTCTATCAATGTTAATCCTTTTTGATTGCGCATCGGGCAGCTCCTTTATACTTAAGTAGTCGGATCGAATTACTCATAGAATAATATGCTCAAGGGGGAAAAGGCAATGATTAAATCTTTTCAGTCTGAAAAAGGCGGAACGTTAATGCTTGTTTTTGGATTTATCGTTATGATTTCCATTGTAATTATTCCGCTTGCTATGAGCACGAGTGTCGGAATGCTGCAGGCCAAAACAAATGCAAATTCAGAGAAATCTTTTACAGATGCTCATTCGGGTATGACCGTGTTTGCCAGAATGTATGAGGAAATGAAGAAGATGGATGTAACGAACAATACAAAGCCAAACATCGAGCATTTAGTTCAAATTATTAATGAAATGGACCAATTAAACGTTCAAGCGGAAATTGTGAATGACAGCCATAATAAGCCGATAGCTGTAGTCTTTGAAGCTGATTACGGAAACGGAAATCAGGTTCGTGCAAGCAAACTAAAGTATAATTTAGTTCCGCTTCATGAACCTACATCTCCTCCGATCGTCGTTGTACCCACTCCAACTCCAGGCCCTACACCATCACCAACCCCGCCGGTCCCTTCAACTGGCAATAAGGTCATTATGAAAAATAGTAACAATACAACAGACAATAAGGATAACAAAAACAATAAAGTGTTTGCAGCATGCTACATATTGCCTGCAACGGGACAAGCGCTGCCGACATCGCATATTTTAAACGACTATACTGATGCTCAGTTTAAAGAATGGTTTGCTCCGACAGCAGATTATTATATCAATCATTCATCTAACGTAATCTCAAACGCGTTCCAGAATGTGTTCTCGGATAAACGGTTTAGTGAGGTTGCTGCACTGGTAAGTAAAGTCACATCAATTGATTTGTCTAAAAGTGAGTCAGGATCTGCAATTATTAATGCCGAAAATGTCAATATAGGAGGTACGCCAAGCACTATTATCACAAAGGATATAGTTATTGACTCCGATAGTAACGGGAATTCTGTTGTGGCAAATGGAGATTTGTATTTCAAGGATATCATCAAAGCAGAAATCCTATTTAAAGGCGACGTACGTGTCGGAGGGAATTTGAGATTTAGAGAACTCGCTGCTGACAAATCGATTACTTTTAAACAAGATGTTCTTGTAAAAGGAAATGTCGTCATTGGTGATACGGGAACCAATGGCACAATCGTTATTGATGGTGATCTAATTGTGAATGGTAATTTAGTGGTAAATAATACACTGACAAACTTTTTTGTCAAAGGCGATATTATAGTGAATGGTGACATTGAGTATAAGAGCACCGTTCTAAGATGGCATGTCGACGGCGGTATGGTTGTGAAAGGAAGTATAAATGCAACGAATGGTATTACTAGCTTTGATGTGAAAAAGGATATTGTTGTTCAAGGCGGGATGCTCTTCACCAATCCTGTTGCAGAGTCAAGAGATGGTGTAACAGGATTATTCTCTATTGGTGGGTCCTTGAAGGTGAAAGGAATCCTTCAAATTAAAAATACAGTTTATAGCTTTGTCGTCGCAGGAGATGTCATTGCTAATCATAATTTAATCATTAATGATGTCATTAAGAAAAACTTTCAAGTGGGCGGCTCTATCTATATAAAAGGGAATCTGCTACTAGCAAATACAGTTTTTGATTTTAATGTTCTTGGCAATGTGATTGTGGAAGGAGATTTTACTGTTAATAGCACTATCGAGAAAGCATTCAATATTAAAGGCTCATTAGTGTCAAAAGGAAATATTGTTTTTAATAATACTATACAAACGGATGCGGTTATAAAGATTGGTGGAAATCTAATTTCTAAAGCAGATTTAAACTTTGGAGACTGGCGACTAAATGGGAGCCTAGATGTTGGTGGTATGCTTTTAGTATTTAAGGACGCTACCTTTGGTGACTTAAAGAAGGACTGGAATAGTAATCAAACCAAAGGTTTTTACGTAGGTGGTACTACGAAGTTTAATTCGGAGTATGCAACCTCTACATATATAGATGGTCTTGTTAAAGGACACATACAAGAACGTATATGCATTAAGTAACTACATTTTGCACTGCCGAAAGGGGGATGAGAAATGAATCAGTCCATACTTAGAAAACTTACTAATGGTCATCAAACCCTTGGTATTGAAATCACAGACAGCTATGTAAAGGTTTGTGAGATTCAACAAAAGGGAAAGAAGGCTGTTCAATTAATGAACTATTCCTCAAGAGAGCTGCCAGTTGGTGTTGTTGACGATGGCAAGGTGATGGATAAGGAAAAGCTGCAAGCGGTATTGAAAATAGTGTTGGACTCCAGGCGCTTTGGAAGTCGATACGTTCATTTCGCCATTCCTAGTCAAAGAGTGATGGTAAGAAGTCTCAAGCTGCCGGATATCGTAAATGTTGAGATTAAGAAGCTTGTACAGTTCGAAGTGAAAAATAACTTGAGTATGGCATTTGACGATCCTTATTACGATTTCATTAAGCTGCCGAAGGCTGTTAACGCTGAGGCAGTGCTACCATCGGAAGAAGCGAATTTATGCGAGGTATTGGTGGTTGCTGCATCAACGAGCATATTGCAGGATTATGTAGATATTTTCGAACAACTGAAATTAATTCCTTGCAGCATTGAGATCAAGTCATTCTCCCTACTGCGTTTAGTAAAATGGGGGCATATCGATGTCGAAGGAATTAATATTATCGTTAATGTAAATGAACTAAACAGTGAGATAACTATTATAGAAGATGGACATTTCAAAATTACCCGTAATGTTGAGGTATCCTTCAAATCTTTAGTCACAGAACACGACATTGAACAAAATCTTTGGCTAGATAACTACTCAAACCCTGAGCAATTTTTCATGAATGCTGCACAGGATTTAATAGCAGAGCTTGAGCGGTTAATGAATTTTTACTACTACAATATCAATAAGAGTGAACGTACATTCAGCCGAGTAATAGTCTCTGGTGATATTTTACAACTAGATAAGCTAGCTTCTTTAATGGAGGATAGTCTAACCCCGCCTGTAGCGTTGCTGAATTTGGATCTATTATCTAAAGCAGGAAAGGATAGCAGCTGGAGTGTTCCAATGTATGCCGTGCCGCTTGGTTTAGCTTTGAGGGGGAAGGGAACATGAAATCAATAAATTTACTGCCTGTGAAGCAAAAATCAAACTCCAAAAATCCAAAGCTGCTGCCGTTGATGTTGTTATTAATGTTAATTTTGTTAAGCTCGCAGCTGTACTATACGAAGACTTGGCAAGCGGAAGCTAGCAGATTTCAACAGGAGAGCTTAGGATCGGAGCAGGAAGCCGACAAAATCCGTAATAACGGCGATTTGAAGGTTAAGGTGGACGCATATAAACAAGCTGAGCAAATGATTGCCCAATTAGAGCTTAATCGAACGGAATGGAAGTCGTATTTGGCGGCCATTATTGGAAATCTGCCTTTGACAACAAAAATAATGACGATATCCGCTAGTGATGATCTGAAAATTAGTATGGAGCTCGATTTTGTGAATGCATCTGAGGTGATTCAATATATGAAGGACTTGGAGGAGAATGATAAGCTTCAAGGTGTTGTATTATCTTCTTTCTATAAGAAAGCGGACGAGCAAACGTCTGCGGAAGCTGTTACTTCAGGTACAAACGGCGAAACCGTCATAGAAATGAAAAGAAAAGAAGTTTATAAGCTAGCCTTGGTCATTGAGCTTAATAAGGAAAAAGGAGCTCAATAAATATGGAAATCAAATTAAAAGTTGCCAAGCCGTCGCTTACTAAATTTCAGATTTATTTTATCATTGGCATTGCTATATTGGTAATGGTGAACGCAGTATCTTTGTATGTTTACCTATTACCTGAGCTAGAGAACTTGAAGCAAGTTAAACAAGTGTTAGAACAAAAAAAACTGACGCTGCAAAGTGTGAGAAACGAATATTCTGATGAGAAGATATCAGAGAAAGAGATTGAACAATTAACGAACCGTGTGCCTGTAAGCAGAGTTGACTCAGATAACCTCATTTTTTTTCAAGATTTAGCGTTGCTCTCTATGGCACCGCTAGCTTATGTAAAGCAATCGAATGAGGATGAAAATATTCCACAAACCTCTGAGACTGCGGAGCCAAATTTAAATATCATTACTAATAACCTCGAAGTGGTTGTCGTTGGTCATCTTCCTAGTCTATTGCTCTATATCGACAATATGCAAAAGCATGAAAGGTTGTTCACATTACAAAAATGGAACTTGACGGAATTAACTAAAGAAATCGTTAGTAATGATTATCCAGATTTATATTCGCATCCTTTCATTAAGAAAGATAAACCGATTCTTTCCTTGCGAATGAACATTCAAACGTACATATTTCCTCAATATGCAGACGTTTTCCGTAAAGTCAGTGATACGGAGAAAACTCAGGAGCAATCAGCTTAATTCAAGGGAATGTCATAAGTACAAGATGGCTTATTAGTTAGAGTGCTACAGCTCTTATTAATGAAGCCATCTTTTTTTCATACATCCTTCATGCAACCTGCTGCTGATTGTCATACTATTGTCATAGGAAGTGGAGTGTCGGCGGTTGTTAGGTTTGCGGAAAAAGGGCATAATGGAAGCATAGGAAAATACATAGAAATGGGGAACGGGAATGTCTTATAACGACCGTTTCATACGGGCTTGCCGGAAGGAACAAGTAGATCAATTACCTGTATGGTACATGCGACAAGCGGGACGATATGATCCTGAGTATCGCAAAATAAAAGAGAAGTATTCTTTGCTTGAAATATGCAAACAGCCGGAGCTTGCGGCTGAAGTAACGATGATGCCTGTTCGTAAACTGGGTGTCGATGCAGCTATTTTGTATTCTGATATTATGAATCCAGTAGCATCTATCGGAATTGATTTTGATATTGTAGCTAATATTGGGCCCGTAATTGCGAACCCGATTCGTTCGGCTGCTGATGTTGAGCGCTTGAAGCCGATTGATGTGGAAGGCGATCTAGGCCATGTCATTGAGACGATTCGGATACTGGACCGTGAGCTGGAAGTGCCGTTAATTACGTTCGCTGGTGCACCATTCACCATCGCCAGCTATTTAATTGAAGGAAGGCCTTCGAAAAACTATTTGCGGACGAAAGAAATGATGTACAGCGAGCCGGAGCTATGGCATGAATTGATGCGTAAGCTTGGCGACATGGTCATCACTTATTTGCGCGCGCATATCGCGGCAGGCGGTAAAGCCTTTCAATTGTTCGACAGCTGGGTAGGCGCTTTGACGCCAGCGGATTTCCGGAAATTCGTCTTGCCGACGATTGAGCGTATTTTTGCAGAATTGTCAGACTTGCCGCAGCCGAAAATTTACTTCCCAGGCGTAAGCTCGGGAGAGCTGCTTCCAGAACTATTAAATGTCAAATCAGATGTCATCGGTCTCGACTGGCGGATTTCGATTGCAGAAGGCCGTCGGAGACTGGATCATGGTTTTGCCGTGCAAGGCAATCTAGATCCTACAATTCTGACTGCACCTATTAGCGTAATTGAGTCCTATGCGAAAGAGATCATTGATAGCGGAATAGAGGAGCCAGGATTTATTTTCAACCTTGGTCATGGTTTGTTCCCTGAAGCATCACTCGAGAAGCTGGCTCAGTTAACTGCATTCGTACAATCGTATTCTAAAAAGGCAATCGCTGCACGCAGCCATAAGGAGACTAGTCATGTCTGAGCATAAAGCGAAACAAATAGGCGTACTTGTAATGTCCTACGGAACGCCGGAATCGATGGATGATGTTGAAACGTATTACACGCATATTCGCCGCGGCAATGCACCAACTCCTGAACTGCTTGCTGAGCTTAAGGGTCGTTATGAAGCAATTATAGGCGGGGTTTTCCCACTGCGTGAAAATACAAACGGTCAGGTTGCCGGCTTGCAGGACAAACTAGAGCAGCTGGCTCCTAATAAATTCACATGCTACCAGGGCTTGAAGCACGCAAAACCGTATATTGAAGACGGTGTTGAGCAAATGGCGAAGGACGGCATCACACAAGCAGTAGGAATCGTACTTGCGCCCCATTTTTCAACGATGAGTGTGGGCAGTTATATTAAGCGTGCGGAAGAAAAGGCGAAAGAGCTAGGTATCGCGATGACTTTCGTAAAGCAATACCATATGCATCCGAAATTGCTTGAGGCGCTAACGGATCGCGTTGTAGCTGGATTAGAACGCTTGGACGCTGCTACAGATGGTGAAGAGCGTGTGAAGGTGCTTTTTAGCGCACATAGCTTGCCTGAAAAAATTCGTGAGCTTGGTGATCCTTATGAGCAGCAGCTGCTTGAAACTTCCGCAGCGGTTGCGAAAGCAGCTAATGTGAAGGATTGGCAGTTTACTTGGCAAAGCGCAGGAAGGACAAGAGACCCTTGGCTTGGCCCTGATATTTTGGAAACATTGCCAGTGCTCGCTGAAGAAGGCGTAAAAGCAGTACTTGTTGCACCAGTTGGTTTCGTATCAGATCATTTGGAAGTGTTGTACGATCTTGATATTGAAGCACAAGCTGCTGCGAAAGAGCTGAATATGACTTTGGATAGAATTGCGATGCTGAATCGTGATCCTTTATATATGGAAACATTGGCAGAATCGGTCATCGAGGCTTTGGACAGCCAAGGGAAGGAATGAATGAGATGCGGAGAATCGGAAAACCTGATCGAATTGTCATTATTGGCGGAGGGATCAGCGGACTGAGCTCCGCTTTTTATTTGCAGCGGGAAGCGGAGCGGCAAGGCAGGGAGCTGGAGATAACCATCGTAGATGGGGCTCCTGCCTTAGGCGGAAAAATTAATACGCTGCAGCGTGACGGGTTCGTCATCGAGAAAGGGCCGGATTCTTTTTTGGCGCGCAAGCTTGCCATCATTGATTTGGCGGAGGAGCTTGGCATAGCGGACGAGCTTACGACAACGAATCCAGGAGCGAAAAAAACATATATTTTGCATCAAAGAAAGCTGTTTCCGATGCCAGCGGGACTCGTGCTTGGGGTTCCGACTGAAATTGGGCCATTCGTGAAAACAGGCTTATTGTCATGGGGCGGCAAGCTGCGGGCGCTGATGGATTTGGTTCTGCCTGTTCGCAAGGAGCAAAGCGATGAGTCGCTTGGTGGTTTTTTGGAACGACGAGTGGGCAATCAAGTGATGCGGCGCATCGCGGAGCCGCTGCTTGCAGGTATTTATGCAGGTGATCTAAAAAAGCTAAGTCTGCAAGCTACGTTTCCGCAGTTTGCCGCGTCAGAGCGCAAGCATGGCAGCCTGATTCGCGGCATGCAGCATAACCGTAAAGTGAGTGCTGCTGCAGGAGCGCTTCCAGCCGTCGCAAAGGGTGGAACTTTTTTGACGTTTAAGGGTGGTTTGTCTTCGCTAGTTAACGCACTAGATAAAGCTTTGAGCAAAATGCAGCGACGACTCAGTACAAAAGTTGTGGAAATTAAACGATGTGCGGATCTAGCATTAAGCAGCGATCAAGCTGTTTCTAGTGCGTCAGAGGGGGCACGATATGAGGTTGTCCTTGATAGCGGGGAGACGCTGTGGGCGGATCAAATCGTGATGACGGCACCTGCATATAACGCGGCAGAGCTGCTTGCGCCTTTGACAGAAGTTAATGAGCTGCGCGCTATTAATTATGTATCCGTTGCGAACGTTGTACTGGCATTTGATAAAGCGACGTTTGGGCTCGATTTTGACGGTTCGGGATTTGTAGTGCCTCGCTCAGAAGGTTTGCAAATTACTGCTTGCACATGGACATCAAATAAATGGCTGCATTCGAGTCCGAATGACAAGGTGCTGCTTCGCTGCTATGTCGGACGGTCGGGTGATGAAGAAAGCGTTAGACTTCCGGATGCTGAGCTTATTAAGGCTGTGCGGCGAGATATTGAAGAAACAATGGGCATAAAGGCAGAGCCTTTGTTTGTTGAAATTACGAGGTTGCCGCGCTCCATGCCGCAATATCCGGTGGGTCATGTTGAGAATATGAAACAGCTGCGAGAACGCTTCGAACAGGAGCTGCCAGGAGTTTGGATTACAGGTGCAGCATTCGATGGAGTAGGTCTTCCGGACTGCATAAGACAGGGCAAGGAAGCTGCTCAAGAACTATTAAAGTAAGCTCGCAATAATAGTTCTCCCCGCGAAGGTGGATCATTGCTATAATGGAAGAGTCTAGCTATTCATAGACTTTGATTCTATTAAAGAGGAGCCATCTTCCATGCACATATCACGTTCTGAAACGCATCAGCAGGATAGGTCTAAACGTAAAAAGAGGCTTCGAAGACTCATTTTCGTTAATTTGTCGCTGCTAGGCATCATTATAATCGTATTAGGTGCCTGGCTAGCGGCTGAAAATTCAGATAAGCTCAAAGGTTTGTTAAGCTTCGCAGGTGATGGGAATAAAGGACAAAATCAAACGGTTAACCCAGGTGATAAAGGGTCAGAAAAAGAGCCGGATTTAACAGAAGACGTCGATTTGTCTGGAAATGACACAGAATCCAATCTACCGAATGAAGAGGAAGATACTTCTGCTATAACGGATCCTAACGGTGCCGGCAGCGAGGAAGAGAGAATCAGCCTTTCCTTTGTAGGGGATTTGCTCGTTGCTGATTATGTGAGCGCCATCACTGCCCGTGAAGGCTATGAGTATCTCTATCAACCTGCAATGCTGTACCTAAGCGAGCCGGATCTGACGGCTGGCAATTTGGAATTTCCAGTAACGAAGCGTGGTACTCCGGTAACAGGAACGCCGTATGTGTTTAAAGGTTCGCCTGATGTTCTTCCATCGATACGCAATGCAGGCTTTGATGTTTTGAGCTTAGCCAACAACCATGCGCTTGACCAAGGGGTTGAGGGCATGCTCGACACGATGAAATATTTGGATGAAGCAGGCCTATCGCATATGGGGGCGGGCAATAATGATACCGAGGCTTTCACTCCGGTTATCAAAGAGGTTCGGGGCATTAAAGTAGCTTATATTGGCCTCAGCAGAGTCGTGCCGTTCTCTTCATGGAAAGCGGATAAAAATGTGGCAGGATTAGCTGAAACCTACGACACTCGGCGCGCGACGGAAGCGATTGCGAAAGCAAAGAAGGAAGCCGATATCGTTGTCGTGATGGTGCACTGGGGCAAGGAACGAGTCGATCAGCCCGAGCCTTATCAAAAAGATTTTGGCAAACAATATATCGATGCGGGAGCAGATCTGGTGATCGGAAGCCACCCGCATGTGCTGCAAGGCTTCGAAATGTATAAAGGCAAATGGATTGCATACAGTTTAGGAAACTTTATTTTTAGCTCATATCCCAAGGAGACAGCGGGCGAGACCGGTGTTCTTGACGCTTTATGCACAAAAAACGGGGATTGTGAGATGACGTTTCATCCGATGTTTACAGTTAATGCGCAGCCTACTCCATTAGAGGGAGAAAAAGCAAAAGCGTTACTCGATCGGCTAACATCGGTCTCCTTTGGCGTAAAGCTGAATGAGGATGGACGCATTACACCTGAAAAATGAGCCGAGTGAGAGGATGAGCGTTTAATGAAAAATCCGTGCGTAGCGCACCGAGGCTGGTCTAGCCGCGCGCCGGAAAATACGATGGCAGCTATACGATTGGCGCTTGCTGATCCACTAATTGAATGGATTGAAATTGATGTTCATCTTTCAAAGGATCATGTACCGATGGTGATTCATGATTATACGCTGCGCAGAACGACAGATGGAAAAGGCGATGTGAAAAAAAAGACGGCTGACGAGCTTGCTGAACTGGATGCAGGAAATTGGTTTTCACAAAAGTATCAAGGCGAGCATATTCCGACGCTTGCTCAGGTGCTTAAAGAATCGGTCGGACACTGCAAGCTTAACATCGAGCTGAAGACGGATGGCATCCGTTATCCGTTGATCGAGCAGAAGGTGCTTGAATGTATTCAAGCATATAAAGCGGAAAGTGAAGTGGTCATCACGTCCTTTCATGAAGGGACATTATACCGAATGAAGCGCCTATGCAGCCAAATCCGTACTGGTATTATTATAGACGGCTGGCGGAATTCGCTGCCTAAGGAGCTAAAAGAGCTTGGAGCAGATTTTTTATCAATCAGCTATTCCAAGCTAAACAAGGAACGCGTCGAGCTATTGAAAAATGCAGGCATTCAAATTATGGCCTGGACGATCAATGAGAAACGTGCGATCCGTAAAATTGCTGCACTTGATCCGGAATTATTAATATGTACAAATTACCCGGAACGCTGGCATGAGCTGCGGGCTGAAAGCATGGAATTAGAAGTAGTGAATAGAAAAAAATGATTAAAATTAATAAATAGAGTGCAAGGAATAAGATAGCAAGCATGTATGGGTTGTGTATAAGCAGGAGGTTGCTCGCTAGATGGTAGGATGGATAGATGAATGGTGGTTGCGTCTGATTATCGGCTTAGTGGGCAGCTGCTTTATTGCAGCAGCAGCCTATCATGTGAAATCATTGTCCGCTTCAGGCGCGTGCTCGGCGATCATAATGGGAACCGGCTTCGTAACACTAGGTGAACCGGTCTGGTTTGGATTATTGATCGGTTTTTTTGTTTCATCGAGTGTATGGTCGAAGTGGAAGAGAAAACATAGAGCGAAGGAAGCTGCTGAAGCCAAATATGCAAAGACTGGCCGCCGTGATGCAGGGCAAGTATGGGCAAATGGCGGCGTAGGACTCCTATTGTGCGCCGCTCATGCAATATGGCCTGATGATGGGTGGCTATTCGCGTACATCGGCGTGATGGCTGCTGTAAACGCGGATACATGGGCCACGGAGATCGGGGCCTTAAGTAAGACGGCGCCGCGATCGGTGACGAGCGGCAAGCCGGTCACGCCTGGAACGAGCGGCGGCGTCACGCCGCTCGGCAGCGCAGCAGCGCTCGCAGGCGCCGTGTTCATCGGCGCCGTTGCCGCGCTGCTGCTTGCGGCCCCGCAGCCAGCAGAGGCTGCTGCGGGTACCCTTGGCGGCGCGGCGGCGGTATACATCGCCGCCGCAGCCGCCGCTGGCCTGGCCGGGGCGTTCGCCGACTCTTTGCTCGGCGCAACCGGCCAGGCCATGTATCGCTGCCGGGTATGCGGCAGCGAGATCGAACGCGCCGCGCATTGCGGCAGCGCGGCGGAGCAAGTACGCGGCTTCGCCTGGCTGAACAACGACAGAGTGAACCTTCTGTCGTCGTTGCTTGCAGGCGTGCTAGCATGGGGGATCGGTCAAGTTTTTCTGTGACCGATGCGAATAGCTAATGTGAAAAGACTGATCAGGATGTGAAATCACCTGAACAGTCTTTTTTAACAAACCCGCGCAATAAGCACACATATGCGCTTACAGCACAAAAAGCAGCCTAATTAGCTGTCTGTAAGAACACATACGTTCTTACAGAGTAAATTCAGCGTATGCAACCTCAAACCACACGCAATAAGCACACATATGCGCTTACAGCACAAAAAGCAGCCTAATTAGCTGTCTGTAAGAACACATACGTTCTTACAGAGTAGATTCAGCGTAAGAATAACCTCAAACTCGCGCAATAAGCACACATATGCGCTTACAGCACAAAAAGCAGCCTAATTAGCTGTCTGTAAGAACACATACGTTCTTACAGAGTAGATTCAGCGTAAGAATAACCTCAAACACGCGCAATAAGCACAAATATGTGCTTACAGCGCCAGAAATACAAGGAGGGACTCATATGAACGACAGTTTTAATCGGGAGTGGTTAACCACTAAATTTGAAGAAATCCGAAAAAGAATGCTGAAGGCGATCGATCAGCTCGATGATGACCAGTTGAATTGGCAGCCTGATTCATCAAGTCACAGCATATCGATGTTGATCAATCACATAGATGGCAATATTGAAGAGAGAATCGTGAAAGGTATTTTACATGTAGATAATAAGAGAAGCCGTGACAATGAGTTTAAAGCTGAATATGTAAAGAAGGCAGCCTTGCAAACGATCATTCAGGATAGGCTGCAGCTGGTCATCGATACGATTCAGACGATTTCGGATGAAGCATTGGGACAAACCCAAACGGTGAGGAACCGGGAAAGAACGAACTTGGATATGCTGCATCAATGTGCTGCCCATTATTCTGAACATATGGGACAACTATTCTATATTGCAAAACTATGTTTGAAAGAGGAATACACATCCACTTCAGTGGTTCGCTCAAAGTCATACGAATAGATTACAGAACCAAAAGATTCCTTGCCATTGCTAAGGAATCTTTTGGTGTTATCAGTGCTCTACAAAACACCTGCTTAACGCAAAATATATCCGCCATCAGGGAAAAGGGTGCTTCCAGTTGTATACGCATTAGTCATTAAATAAATTGTAGTATGGGCTGCTTCTTCAGCTTGACCGATTTTGCCTAACAGATTAATTTTCGCATAGGCATCATAAGATTGGTCTCTAACTTCCTGCTCTGCACCCTCCCAGTTGAAATTCGTATGGATGGTGCCGGGAGATATGACGTTGACACGTATAGGAGCAAGTTCAACCGCCAGCGCTTTGCAAAGACTTTCGATAGCGCCGTTGCAGGCAGCATAGGAAGCGCCGCCCGCAAGCGGCCGTTGGCCAAAAGCACCGGACATGAGCACGATTGAGCCATTCGAGTTAATAAATGGAGCAGCGTATTTCACCGCATTGTACTGCGGCCAAAATTTTGAATTAAAGCAGCTGTGTGCAACCTCAGCACTTGATGTAATTGGACCTCGAACGTAGGAGGCGCCCGGTGTAAATAAATGGTCGAAATGACCGATCTGCTCGAAAAAAGACTGAAGCGCCAGTTCATTCTTGTTATCTAATGCATAGGCTTCAACATGCTCATGGCCTAAATACTGCCATGCAGCATCCAATCTTTCTTTGGACCGGCCGGCAATGACAACCTGAGCCCCTTGCCCTATCGCTTGTTTTGCAGTCGCTAAGCCAATACCTGAGCTTCCTCCAATAATGACGATACGTTTATTTTTTAATGAAAAATTAGACATGATCATATTCTCCTTTTGTAGTCAAATCACTTCTAATGTTTATTATTCATGACAAAAACAAGACTGCCAAGTACGCACTTTGTTCGTACTTAGTACGAAAAATCGTACTAATCATAAAAAAAATATAATGACTGGAACAAACGTGCGCATGCAAATAACATGCGGTATGATGATAGTGGAGGTGATACGATGATTACGGATTTGAAGGAACCGAGGCTAAAAGGTGTACTTACCACCCTTCATATGATTGGCGGGAAATGGAAGCCGCTTATATTGTTTATTTTATTAATTGACGGGACAAAACGATTTGGTGAGCTAAGACGGCTTATTCCTGAAGTCTCGCAAGGCACGCTTGCGAAGCAGCTTCGCGAGCTCGAAGAGGATGAGCTCATTACCCGTGTTATCTATCAAGAAGTGCCTCCGAAGGTGGAGTACAGCATTTCGGAACACGGAAGAACACTGACCTCGGTGCTTGATAGCATGTGCGGCTGGGGTAGGGAACATTTGGTTTATGTTAATACGAAGGAAATGAAATAATCAATCCAGTTCCTCAAAAATAAACAGCAAAGAGACCGTCAAGCAGGCTTGACGGTCTCTTTACGTATTTCGGTTATTTCGTCAATTGCTCCATTTGACCAATAAGCTCTTCAAAGACGCTCATTGCTTGCTCAATTGGCTCAGGTGAAGACATATCCACGCCGGCTTTTTTCAAGATATTAATCGAGAAGTCTTTGCCGCCGCTTTTGAGGAAGCCAAGATAACGCTCAACCGCAGGCTCGCCTTCCTCCAAAATTTGTTTGGAGAAGCTGGTTGCAGCTGAGAAGCCCGTTGCGTATTTGTACACATAGAAGCTGTTATAGAAATGGGGGATACGAGCCCATTCCATTTCAATGTCTTTATCTACGACCATACCTGAGCCGTAGTACTGAACGTTAAGATCGTAATAGATTTTGCTAAGGTCTTGCGGCGTTAACGAATCGCCTTGCTCCGCGCGCTCATGGATGATTTTCTCGAACTCTGCAAACATCGTTTGACGGAATACGGTTGTACGGAACTGATCCGCATAATAAGTGAGCAAATACATTTTTTCTTTTGGATCAGTTGATTTGTTAAGGAGATAATCCATCAACAAAGCTTCGTTTAATGTTGAAGCAACCTCAGCAAGGAAAATCGTATATTGTGCGTCGCGGTAGTTCTGATTTGTATCCGAATAATGGGAATGCAGAGCATGACCCATTTCGTGCGTCAATGTGAACATGCTGTTCAAGTTGTCATTATGATTGAGCAATACATACGGATGCGTGCCGAAAGCGCCCCAGCTATAAGCACCGCTGCGTTTGCCTTCATTCTCGTACACATCAATCCAGCCATTATCAAAGCCCTCTTGCAGCACCTTCAAATAATCCTCGCCCAGTGGCTTCAAGCTTTCTTTTACTGTTTTTTTGGCTTCCTCATACGTAATGTCCATTTTGAACTCGTCAACGAGCGGTGCGAACAAGTCGTACATATGCAGCTCATCCAAACCTAGCAGCTTTTTGCGAAGCTCCATATAACGATGCATCAGCGGCAGATGCTTATGAATGGTGTTGATAAGGTTTGTATATACTTCCTGCGGAATGTTGTCACCATAAAGGGACATATCCAGCACGGAGTCATATTTGCGAGCTTTTGCATAAAAGCTGTTTTTGGTAACGTTAGCCGTCAATGTTGTAGCAAGTGTGTTTTTTAACTTGCCGTATGTTTCGTACACTGCTTTAAATGCCTCGCGGCGTACGTCTTGGTTTTTGCTCTCAAGAAACTGTATGTAACTGCCATGTGTCAGCTCAACCAATTCGCCTTTTTCGTTTTTCACTTTTGGGAATTTGAGGTCTGCATTGTTCAGCATGCTGAAGATTGTACCGGGAGCGGAGCTCATATTGCCTACTTGTGCAAGCAGCGCTTCCTCGTCTTTGGATAAAATATGAGCTTTCTGGCGACGCATTTCTTCGAGTGCATGGCGGAATTTGGCAACGGATTCGTTCGTTATCAATTGCTCAAGCTGCTCATCGGATAGACTGAGAACTTCAGGTGTGATGAATGATAATGCTTCGCCGGATTCCACACTTAGTTTTTTGGATTTCTCGGATAGAGCCTGATAAGTAGGTTCAGCCGTATCCTCATGATGCTTCATATTTGCATATACATAAAGCCGTTCAACATGCAGTGACAATTCGTCCTCAAGCTCGAAGCAAGCTTTAAGCTGCGCGACATCGGCTAATTTGCCTTGGTATTCGGATATTTTTTTGATTAATCCTTTTGCTTCTGCATATTCCTTGTCCCATGCCGCTTGGCTTGCAAAAATATCCTCTAGCTTCCAGCGGGTCTCAGGTGCCGATTCTGAACGTTTAGGTACGTGATTCATCGAATTCCTCCTTGGTATGGATAAGGTTGGTAAAGCATGCTCTGCATGTGCCGCGGACTCATTTGTAGCGGAAGCACCTGGCACGAGGCTTAAAACAAGCAGCAGGGGAAGCCATTTCATCCAGTTATCACCTCAGGACACAGTTTGTTTCTACTATGTCCGTACGGGATAACGAATATTCAGCTGCCTGCCGGCTAAGCTGTACCCATTGTGAAAAAAGCATATACGATCAGAAAAAACGCAAATGCAATAAATCCAATGGATACAAGTGCAAGACCTCTGCGTATGCCAGGAGGCAAGGTATCTCGTTTCAAAATAACGATGGCTCCTAGCGCGAAGGCTGCAATAATGAAAATAACTGAAGCGGTAGCATCCATTTGAAGGTAAGTCCTCCTGATTGTAAGCTGGCCTCAAAAGGCAGCATTCTAATTTTACCTATGCACAAATGCGTAACGATATGTTCGCCGCGATGTGTGAAATATCCTGCTGATTGGTTAGAAATAGACGGCTTATACTTCCTTTAGCGCACTCATAATGGATGCTAGTTCATCTTCGCGTCCAACAAAGTCGGCTGCGCGAAACCGATTCTGTGCCCAGTGAAGCATCTCAGGGCGACTAATAAAAGTATGTGTGTCCTCGCCCCATTGATCAGAAATTTCCCGAACAATAAGTGTTTTGCCTTGAACTTCAACCGTCAACATATTGTATTTGTCGGTCTTGTAAATTTCGTGTTTCTTAAACATGCGTAAATTCCACCCTTATAGTAGTTAATTATGGTATTCTTATCATCATAGCCATTATGGCGGCGGTAATCAATACGACGCTGCAAGAAGAAGCTATAGCTGTAACGAGAAAAGTTGAGATGAGACGAGCAGAGGAGAGTGCAAGAATGAGTAAACAGGGCTATGAGCAAATGGGAGTCGCTATGACTTGCAGAAGCTACGAAGAGTATTTAAGGATGTTTGATTTACAGCAGGAGGATCTTGCTAAAGGGGATATTCTTGATGTTGCAGCCGGGGGTTCGTCATTTACTGCAGAAGTAAACGAGAGAGGTTTTTCAGCAACTGCTGTTGATCCGCGCTATGGGGCAGGAATTGAGCAATGGATCTCTGAGGCAGCTGAGGAAATCGAAACATCAACAGCTAAGATTGCTAAAATTCAGGAGCATTTTGACTGGAGCTATTACGGGTCGGTTGAGAATCATCGAGCTGGACGCGAAGCATCCATTGAACGATTTAAAGCCGATGTATTAAGAAACGAGAATAAACAAATCTATATAGATGGCAAGCTTCCAGAGCTGCCCTTCAAGGAGAATCGCTTTTCACTCATTTTGTGCAGCCATTTTATGTTTTTGTATGCGAATCAATTTGGTCATGAATTTCATTCGCAGGCTGTTCTAGAACTGATGCGTATTTGTAAGACAGGCGGTCAAATTCGAATTTATCCGCTTATTTCGCTTAACTGGGAACCTTATTCGGAACTAGATAACCTGATTGCGATGATAGCTGCTAACGGAGGGCGCACAGAGCTTGGAAACTCCAACCTTCCGTTTATCCCTGGATCTAGTCAATATTTGAAAATTTTACTTTAATTGCTTTTTTGAAATGGGATAGCTATAATAATTTTACTCGCACGTTCAAATAAAACGGCGGTCATATTTAGGAGGTTGTTCAATTGAAAGGAACAGTTAAATGGTTTAATGCAGAGAAAGGCTACGGCTTTATCCAAACAGAGGGCGGAGAAGACGTATTCGTGCATTTCTCAGCGATTCAAAGCGATGGCTTCAAATCTTTAGATGAAGGGCAAGCGGTTGAATTCGACATTACTGAAGGTAACCGCGGTGCTCAAGCGGCCAACGTCATTAAACTATAGGAAAATGTGCGAATGGAGAGGGCTCCCTGGAAGCAGGGAGCCCTTTTTTAATATGAACATATTACCATTAATAGTATTTTTAAATTCTAATGTCAGCCTTTTATAAATAATCAAAGCATTTTTTATATATTTTGAAGCTGGGCTATTAAACCATCTTTGCAATACGAATTTCTAAGCCATAATCAGATCAATAGATAACGTGAAATAACCGCCGTTTGCGCTTGCTTTCATTGACCAAGACCTGTCTGCAATGATAAACTGTTGCTTGGAAACTTTGTCAGGGGAGCGAGCATAATGAAATTTAAATTGTTCAAAGACCGTAAAGGAAAGGCCGATCAGGCTAAAAATAACAAGTTCGTCAAGCTTGGACGTGAAATTTATGTACAAGCCCGCAGAGGTGGACCAAACCCAGACGCGAACTTTGGTTTGAAAACAGCGATTGCCAACGCAAGAGCGGAGCAAATGCCAAACGATAATATCGAGCGTGCGATCAAGAAAGCAGCTGGTGCAGGCGATGGCGTCGAATACGATGATATTATGTATGAGGGTTATGGCCCAGGCGGCGTAGCTATTATGGTTAAATGCTTGACGGATAATCGGAATCGTACGGCAGCGGACGTTCGTTCTGCGTTTAATAAACGTGGCGGCAATATGGGTGAGAGCGGCTGTGTAGGTTATATGTTCGACCATAAAGGATTGCTTGTTGTCGATCGTGAAGCCCATGAGACAGATGAGGATACGATGATGATGGTTTCGCTTGAAGCCGGAGCTGAGGACGTTATCGTCAATGACGACAGCTTTGAGATTTTGACACATCCGCATGAGTTCGAGCAGGTGAAAAATGCGCTTGAGAAGGAAGGCTACTCCTTCGTAAATGCTGGCGTGCGCTGGCTTCCGCAAACGATTGTTAAAGTCGACGGCGAAAATGCGGAGAAGCTGCTTAAGATGATGGATGCTTTTGAAGACAACGACGATGTGCAGGATGTATACTCCAATTTTGAAATTGTAGAATAGTATCTGCTTAAGCAATAAAAAAGGGCTGCTCCAAGCGTAGGTGATACGCCTTCTGGAGCAGCCTTTGTTTAACTATAAGAAATGATTTCATTTGTGACACGGAAGTCATATTGCTTGGTAGAACTAGAGCTCGTTATCGGTTCGTACGACTGAAAAAATATCTTGTAAGGAAGGCAGCCGCTGCAACCAGTGCTAAGGCAGCTCCCATGCGGAAGAAGGTCTCGCGTCCGAAATGCTCATAAATATAACCTCCGAACATGCCGCTGATCACACCGGCAAGTCCAGTCCAGACCACGGCATAAACGGCTTGGCCGGATGCGCGGAACTCGTCGGGAATAAGGTGGGACAAATAACGCAGCGCAGTTGAAAAATAAATGCCGAACGAAACGCTGTGCATGGCTTGGGTAGCAATTACCCAGCGTGGATCTTGAATATCGCTTAGCAGCCACAGTCTGACAGCATACATGATAGATGCGATCATAAGCAGCGGCAGCTCCTTAAATTTATGGCCGTATTTGCCGAGTAGAAACAAAATCGGAATCTCGCTCATCGCGGACACGAGCCATGCGAGTCCGACCAAAGAATCGCTTGCTCCCATTTGGCGCATGGTGACGGCAAGAAATCCCTCATACATACGGTGCGGGATCGAAATGGTCAAAATAATCAAAAAGAACAATAGGACATCACGCTGGCGAATAAGCTTAAAGAATCCAGAAAAATCGATTTTCCGAGCGCTTCCTTGATAGTCTCTAATTCTCGTCGTTAAGGCGAGGGTGATGGCTATGGTACAAAGCGCTAGCGGAAGCGTCCACTGTGAGCCAATTTCTTTTAGAATAAGTCCGAACGTATAAGCCGTTACTGCAAAGCCGAGCGAGCCGAATATGCGTATTAAAGCGTATGGCGTTCCGGTGTATTGACTTGATAATAGCAGCAGACTGTCACTCAATGGATTAATAGGTGTCTGAAAAAAATAAAAGCCCATCATAACAAGGCAAACAAGAGCAAAGTTTTCAATAGGGAAAAGCAATGAAATCATGACAAGCTGTCCAAATAACAGGATCATTAGCAGTTTTTTTATCGTTCTGAATTTGTCGCTGGCTATCCCAAGAAGGATATTCGCAAAGATTGATATGAACGGTCCTGTTGAGTAAATAATTCCAATTTGCTGCTCAGAGAAACCTCTATCCAAAAAGTATAACGGGATAAAGGAAACAACCATCGCAGCGGTAGAATAAGAAGAGAAGCTGTAAATTCGTAGTGAAAGTGTTTCCTTGCGTGCAGTCGAAGAGCGCTCTGCTGGCGCAATCTCAGATGTGTCCATCTTTTAAAGCTCACTCCATCTCTTTACAAAAACAATATGGTTCTCAGTATAACATGGATTAGTTATCGAACCAATGAGATTTGAAGCTGGATTATTATGAGCTGAGATGATACATTTAGAGGCGGAGGTTTACAATGGGTGCTTATCGTTTTGACTGGAATGAACGGCTTCGGATCCGTATTCCCGTGCTGGAAATGGAATGGGAGCAGTATGAAGCAGCTGTACAGCTTGCGATCGTAGAGCAGTGGGAACTCATTCGTGGGACGATCCCCGATCGCGTGAAAGAGTTTGAAGCGTTCATCAATGAAAAGCAGGCAAAGCTGTTTGAAGAAGATAGCTTTGAGCAATCCTGTATACTAAACTATGAAATTGCCGATTATGCAAGTAGGATAAACGACCTTCATATTTGGTATCGCCTAGAGCAGCAATTAGAGCCGCGCTGGCATTCATGAACGATTTTGAGGAGAGGTGCATCATGAGATTGACGACTTTGACAGGCCATCGAGTGCCCCAGAGCCCACTAAAGCTCATGCATCGCGTATATAAATATGTACTTCCCGAAGTGGCGCGAGAGCTCGAGCAACATCGCGTATTTGCACTGCGAATACCAGATGCTGAGCTGCGAACACAAGCTCTTAGCAGTATGGATAGCAAGAAGTTTCATTGCCAAGGCGGCGGAGTATATGCAGCGGCGAACTTAGAGCACAGACATGTGCTCATACCGTTAATTGTTGCGCTGCAGACCATTAGCGACTATTTGGATAATCTATGTGATCGCAGCACCTCTCTTGATCCGAATGATTTTCGATTATTGCATCAATCGATGCTCGATGCCGTCAATCCCGAAGCTCAGCTTCAGGATTATTATGCATTTCGCGATGAAAAAGATGATGGGGGTTATTTGCATCATCTGGTGCGAACTTGTCAGATCCATGTCGCGCAATTGCCTTCCTATGGGAGTGTTCAACAGCATGTGATCGAGCTAGTCACTTTATATGGCGATTTGCAGGTGTACAAGCATATACGCAAGGAATTGCGCGAGGAGCATTTGTTTGCATGGTGGGAGCAGCATCGAGGGAACTATCCAAACCTGAAATGGAATGAATTTGCTGCGGCATCAGGTTCGACGCTGGGCATGTTTATGTTGTTTTTAGCCGCAAGCGAGCCATGCTTATCCACCCAGGACGCTGCAGCGATCAAAAATATTTATTTTCCGCATGTTTGCGGACTTCATATCCTGCTCGATTATTTAATCGATCAAGAAGAGGATCAAGTAGGCGGAGACCTTAATTTTTGCAATTATTATGATAATGACAGTCTGCTTGTTGAGCGTCTCGGTACGATTGTGAACCGAGCGCGTGAGGATGTGAAGCAGCTTCCTGCTTCTCGTTTTCATCGTTTGATTATTGAAGGGCTCTTAGCCTTATATTTGTCAGACCCGAAGGTTCGCCACCAGGCGGATGTCAGAAATGTTTCTAGGAGGCTAATGAAGAACAGCCCGCTTACGCGTCTGTTTTTCCTTATTAACAGCATCTGGATTCGGAAACAACAGGCTTAACTATAAATAAAAAATGTGGAGGAATGACCATGTCTGCAGTCAAATCAATCGCAGTATTGACAAGCGGAGGAGATTCGCAAGGAATGAACGCAGCCGTTCGTGCTGTTGTAAGGAGTGCACTATATCACGGTTTGGATGTATATGGAGTGCAAAGGGGTTACCAAGGGCTTATCAATGACGACCTTAGACAAATGGACTTGAGAAGCGTTGGCGATATTATTCAACGCGGCGGTACAATTTTGCAAACAGCTAGATGCAAGGAGTTTATGACACCTGAAGGCCAACAGCGCGGTGCCGAAGTGCTTCGTGCTAGAGGTATCGACGGTTTGGTCGTTATTGGCGGCGACGGCTCGTATCATGGCGCTAATAAGCTAAGCAAGCTGGGCATCAAAACGATGGGACTTCCAGGAACGATTGATAACGATATTCCGTTCACGGATATTACAATCGGCTTTGATACCGCGGTCAGCATCGTAGTAGATGCGATTAACAAAATTCGCGACACGATGTCATCACATGAGCGTTCATCTGTTGTTGAAGTTATGGGACGTCATTGCGGCGATATCGCTCTGCATGCTGGTCTAGCAAGCGGTGCGGAGACGATTCTTGTACCAGAGGTTCCTTTTGAACTTACTGAGGTTGCAGAGCGTATGAAGACGAATTTTGCCAAAGGCAAGCGTCATTCAATTATTGTTGTAGCAGAAGGTGCGGGCAAAGGTGAAGAGGTAGCAAGACAGATTACTGCTAATAGCGGAATTGAGCCGCGTGTAACTGTGCTTGGTCATATTCAACGCGGCGGTACGCCGACGGCAATCGATCGTATTCTAGCAAGCCGTCTTGGTGACTTTGCCGTTAGACAGCTAATGGCTGGCGATTCAGGCAAAGGCTGCGGCGTTGTTAAAGGCGAGCTCGTAACGACTGATATTGATCTTGTTGTCAATACGAAGAAACCATTTGACACGGATATGTACGAGCTGGCACTTCGTTTGTCCCAATAAAAATAAATATAAAAAAAGTCCACCGCCGCTTAATAAGCGAAGGTGGACTTTTTTGAGTTTAAATATGATTTAAGCTAATTATAATCTACGTTAGGAGTGTATTTGTTTCCGGCATTCCATAGCAGAAACTCCTTGATGCCTGTTTCTTTCAAAGCTCTAATCTGAGCTTCGACTTCCGTTTTGCCATACTTCACAAAATGACCAGCGCCTAACCAGCTTGCAGTGAAATCTTGAATCCACGGGCGAATAATCGGTTTAACCTCCGTACCCGGATCAAGCTTCTTATGCGTATCGAGCATGGCGCCTTTTATAGTCTCATATGGGCTTTTGTCAGGATCCTTTTGTTTAAACCATCCTGTACTATAGTGACTGGGATAAACCATAGGTGAAATGACATGCACATCATTTGAAATTTTCACAAAATCTTGGCCAATGCCTTCGGCTGTCGGTACGGATGCCGCATAACCAAATATATCTACCGAAACCCTAACACCGAGCGGCTGCAGCTGTTCTCTAGCATATTTGACAAATCCAGCGACTGTGTCCACGCGGCTCTGATCAGCCTTGCTGAAGGTTAGTGTATCTGATTTGTTATCAAAGCCCTCTGGGAACCGAACATAGTCAAATTGGATTTCCTTAAAGCCAAGCTTTGCTGCTTCCTTGGCGACAGCAATATTATAATCCCATACTTCTTTGCGATAAGGATTTACGAAGCTCTCACCGCGATTGTTTTTCCATATCGTTCCGTCTTGCTGGAGGAAAGACAGCTCAGGCTGCTTTCGCGCAAGCACAGTATCCTTGAAGACTACAATTCTGGCTATCGGATAAATATTATGTTTTTTTAAAGTAAGCATAAGTTCATTGATATCTCGGATATACTTCTTCGAAGCGCCAACCTCTAGCAGTTCGGGTGTTGTAGTAGGATATGTAATGTAGCCGTTGTCATCTTTAATATCGATTACCATGCTATTGAGGTCCGTGTCGTCAAGCAGCTTTAAAAGTGATTCCATGCGCGCACCGCCTGCGCTGTGAGCAGTTACATAGATTCCTTTGATCGGCGGTGTTTCAGGCTGCGGGTCTTTTATGATGAGTCCATCGTGATTTTTCCCTGAGAGTTCGCCTCCATTTGCAGCTGCATCCGGATCAATGATGGTTTGGCCAGCTGCGGAATTTAAGTATGCAATTGCTAGCTGCTTCACTGCGGTGTTATGCTCTCCGCTTCCAGTGAGCAAGCTGTACAGCAGCAGCAATGTTGAAATGATGTTGTCCATTTTGCTCTCTCCCCGTTAGCTATTCTGTTCAAATTATAAAGCAGATGGCATGTCTGGGTCATTAACTTTTTTACAATTGTCATAAAACTCATATTGAAAATTTGCTAAAAAGCTGAAATAATGACTTGCGAATAGGGGATTATCGACACCGTTTTCCTGCAAAACAAACAAAAGCCAGCCGAGTGTGACTCGACTGGCGCATAAATAATCCGTGTGTGTCCCGCATTGTCATTGTAACAAAGCTTCTCTCTGCTGATTGCAAATACTGTGCTGCACAATTTCCATTGCGTCAGCAGGCTCTAATACTGCAAGACCGTCACGCAGCACAATGCTGATGTCCAATTCGCGTTTCGTAAGAAAAGGACTGAGCTCTGGGGCTAGCTTCTCTACAATTTGAGACAATTTGACCGTTTCCATATCCACCTGAGCCTCACCCTTTCATATCTAATGTTTAGGGGAAATCATATGGCAAGAAACCAAACTACGGGATACAAACATTATATCAGGATCATTTTCAAAAACATAGGGATACGGTGTAAAATCCATACCTGCGTATATGATTTAGTCTTTTGGCTTGTAAAAATCGCCGATGACACCAACCGTTTCTACGATGTTAATGAATGCACGCGGGTCGATGGTGGTAATCGTTTTGCAAAGCTCTGCTATTTCATATTTCGTTCTTACAGTCATCAGCATATCGCGATCACCCGAAGAATATGCACCGCGTGTTTTTATTATTGTAATTCCGCGCGGGTGCAAGAGCAGCTTTGCGAGCAGCTCTTCGGTTTTGGTCGTGATGATGAAGGCCGTAAGTTTAATATGCCTCACGTGGATGAGATCTACTACTTTTCCAGCGGAAAAAATAGCGACGAGCGAGTATAAGGCTAAATTCCAGTCCTTCGTAAACAAAATCAACACTGCAATGACTACGCCATTCAATAAAAATATAATCATGCCTATTGGCCAATCGTGTTTACGCGTTGCAATCGAGGCAATAATATCGAAACCGCCTGATGAGCCGCCGTACCGAAGTGTTAAGCCGCTGCCAAACCCGACTATAATCCCGCCGAATACAGCGCCAAGCATAAGGTCATCCGCAATTTTCATGACGGGTATGATCTGTAAGAACACCGTAGAGGCGACAACGGTGTAGACGCTCCATATAATAAAGCGATGACCTACGATAAACCATCCCCATAATAGCACCGGCACATTGAGGATAAAATAAAGCAAGGCGATGTTTCCGCCCGTAATATAGCCGACCATCATGGAAATACCAGATATTCCACCGCTAAGCAGCTGGTGCGGAATTAGAAAAAAATTGAAGCCCAGTGCGATAAGGAAGGCGCCTATCGTCATCATTGGGATTGTAAAAAGGTAACGCAGGGAATGCGGATTCAATAAAATCGCTCCAATGCAACCGACTTGTTTAATTCCTTTATTTTGGCATGCTTAGTATGGCTTAAATTGGTTTGCTGGTATTCATGATTGATTGTGTGCTATAATGATTTGGATATTCTTAAGTAGGCTGCAGATAAAAGGAGTTTGAGAAAAGTTTGAAAACATTTGCTGAATTTGGCTTGGAACCAAAAGTGTTACAAGCAATTACCGAACTTGGATTCGAGGAATCTACCCCGATTCAAGACAAAGCTATCCCTATTGCTATGGCGGGACAAGATTTAATTGGCCAAGCACAAACGGGTACAGGAAAGACAGCGGCATTCGGAATTCCGCTCATTAACAAAATTCCGACAAGCGAGGAACGCATTGTCGCATTAATAATGACGCCAACCCGTGAACTCGCTATTCAAGTGGCTGACGAGATCGGGAAGCTAACAAGGTACAAAGGTCTTCGCTCGTTGCCGATTTATGGCGGACAAGAAATTGGTCGTCAAATCCGTGCATTGAAGAAGAAGCCTCAAATTATTATCGGTACACCAGGACGTTTGCTTGATCACATCAACCGCAAAACAATCCGTCTTGAAGATGTACAAACCGTTATTTTGGATGAAGCAGATGAAATGCTTGATATGGGCTTCATGGAGGATATTCAATCTATCCTTAAGCAAGTGCCAGACGAGCGTCACACCATGCTGTTCTCTGCAACAATGCCAGCAAACATTCAGAAGCTTGCACAGCAATTTCTGAAAAACCCTGAGCATGTTTCAGTTATTCCAAAACAAATCACAGCTCCACTTATTGAGCAATCTTATATTGAAGTGCATGAGCGCCAGAAGTTCGAAGCGCTTAGCCGCTTGCTTGATATGGAATCCCCTGAGCTAGCTATCATTTTCGGTCGTACAAAACGTCGGGTTGATGAGCTTAGCGAAGCGCTTCAAAAACGTGGATATACTGCAGACGGTTTGCACGGCGACTTGTCGCAGAACCAACGCGACAGCGTAATGCGTAAATTCCGTGATGGCAGCATCGATGTATTGGTAGCGACTGACGTTGCTGCTCGTGGCCTTGATGTATCCGGCGTAACGCATGTTATCAACTTTGACCTTCCGCAAGATCCTGAGAGCTATGTTCACCGTATCGGTCGTACAGGCCGCGCAGGTAAAGAAGGTACAGCTTGGTCATTCGTTACACCTCGTGAAACGGACCACTTGCATTTCATCGAGAAAGTAACGCGTCAGAAGATGAACCGCAAGCCGCTTCCAAGCATCGCAGAAGCGATTGAAGGCAAACAACGCGTAACAGCTGAACGTCTTCTTGAAGTCGTTCAAAACGAAGAGTTCTCTGAGTACAAAGCGATTTCGATTCAATTGCTTGAGCAATATGATTCCGTTCACTTGCTCTCAGCAGCAATTAAATTGCTGACTGGCGAGAAGAAAAACGTAGAAATCGAATTGACACCGGAAGATCCGCTTCGCGCGAAAAAACGCAAGCCGGACATTCGTTCAAACGGTCGTCCATTCAACCGCAGCGGTTCGTCCTCTTCATACGGCGGCAATCGCAGCAGCAGCACTGGCGGCAGCGGTGGCGGCGGATATCGCGGTCGCGATGACAGACGCAGCAGCGGCAGCAGTACTGGCGGCAGCTCACGCGGTGGCTATGAGTCCCGTGGCGGCAGCAGCAGTGGCGGCGGCTACGCTGGTAAAAGAAGCAGCGAAGGGCGTCCAGAAAACCGTCGTCCAAAAAGCTCTTCCGACGGTTATGTAAATAACTAATAATCGTTTCCCTTGTATAACCAAAAAAATCGAGGAAGTCCGTGATCCCTAACGGGCATCTGGACGACCTCGATTTTTTTATTATTATTCTATTGGTTGTCTTATTACAAAACAGATATACGAATTCCGCTATACTTTGTAGTCTAGTGGGAGTAATCTTACTTTTCTGGAGGCAGATCCGATGGAACCAAAGGGGCTAATGGGTGGGTTTTACCGAATTTCGGAATGGATCATGAGATTGGCAGTTATTAATGTTTTGTGGTTGATCTGTTCGATTCCATTCGCTTTTTTTGCATGGGGATTGGTTTTGTCACAGGATGTCAATCAAATCTATTCCGCTCTTATTGCGATGGCAGTCGTCGCGCCGTTCTCCTTATTTCCAGCAACAGCAGCTATGTTTGCGGTTGCGCGCAAATGGGTAATGGGAGAGAGTGACGTTGCGCTGTTCAAAACGTTCTTCCGCGGATACAAGGAAAATTATAAGCAAAGTATGCTAGGCGGTATTATTTATACGATACTGCTTGCAATTATGGTTGTTGACTTTATCGTATATCGTGAACAATTGAATTTGCTTTCATACATTTTCATTGCATTTTTGCTGCTGTTAATCGTATCGTTATTTAATTTTTTCTCTATGCTTGTCCACTATCATATGAAAACGTTTCAATTACTGAAAAACGCTGTTCTCATTACGATCGGCAAACCTTTTCGTTCGCTTTCAACAGCGATTATGAGCGGCGCGGTTATGTATTTCAGTACTAGATTCACTTTTCTTATTCCTTTCTTTATGGGCAGCATCATCGCTTACCTGGCGTTCTGGAACTTCAACTTGATTTACCAGAAGCTTCAAGACCAAGCGGAGAAAGCGCGTTTGGCAGAGGAAGAAGAAGCGGAGAAAGCAGCTGAGCTAGACCGTATCGATTTGGTTAAAGAAGATTCGAGCGGCTCCAGTAAATAACAGCCCATCAAAGTTTACTTTTTCTTTTGTTCAGTCTATAATAAGCAATACCTCCTGCGATGCTCGTTACGGCTTTACGCTGTTTTGAACCAATGGCTGTTTCACGGGAGACCAACATCGAGACGCAGCTGACATGCCCCCGAAAGGGGATCTCAAAAGCGGTTCTGCGGTCACCCACCTGCGTAAGCGGGTTCAGAAACATGTGAGTCGGACGGCATAGGCGGGTTCTCATTTTCAAATAAAGAGCATTTGCTGGTTAAATCCAGTGATAGCTCTTTTTTCATGGGACAAATCATGGTATCATATAGAGTAATGTACATAGATGCCGGAGGGGGAGATCGTTGTTGTTGAAGCGGACCTTGATCGGGCTGCTGCGCAGTCATGAACAGACGGGCGACAGGGCTAAGGATCCAATGCTCAAATCTCATTTCTACAAGCTGTCGAAAGATAAGGCTTGGGAAGAAGTGATATCGACTCTTAAGAAAATGCAAGGATATAAGGTGCTTCATGAGGTGCAATCCGTAGGGGAGATTGTGCTGGAGAAGCGCACAGCATTTGGAAGAACGATGGACATTACCGTTTCCGTTATTAGCGTAAATCCGCTCCAATCAGCTGTCGATATTTATTCAGCATCCCGCGGCTCACTAGGGGATCTTGGTTCTAATTACAGAGTCATTATGGATTTATATCGTACGCTTGATAAGAAGCTAGCTGCATTTAAAGTAAATAATTAATTCATAAACAAAGCGAGGAAGGGTAGCCTTCACTCGCTTTGTTTGCAATAGTGCTGAAAAACTTCTTTGTTTTGAATTTACACGAGTGCTTTTACAGCGTTGATTGCTTGCTCGTAATTCGGGTGCTCTGTCATTTCAGGCAAATATTCAACATATTGGATCGTATCATTAGCATCGATAACGAAGATCGAACGTTGATCCAAACCAAGTTCTTTAATATATACGCCATATGATTCACCAAAGCTATGCGCTTTGTAGTCAGACAGCAGCACAACTTTGTCGATACCTGCAGCACCGCACCAGCGTGCTTGTGCGAACGGTAGATCAACGCTGACAGTTAGGACAACAACATTGTCGCCTAGTTCGCCAGCAGCTTCGTTAAAGCGACGAGTTTGTGCATCGCAAACGCCAGTGTCGATTGAAGGCACAACGCTGATTAGTTTGATTTTACCGGAGTAGTCCTTGAGGGAAACATTTTCGACAAGTGATTTGTTAAGATTGAAATCTGGGGCTTTGTCCCCTGCTTTAAGTTCTGGACCTACTAATGTGATCGGGTTGCCTTTGAATGTGGCAGCTCCATTACGTTCTTGTGTCATTTGTAAATTTCCTCCTCTAAAAGATATGGTCAATACCAGATTTATTATAATCGTTATGAAACAACCTTGTCCAATTGTTGGATTGAGAAAGGGGATGTACTCGTGATCTTCTTGCGATATGAGAGCTTTCGCTCTTACTTAAAGATGTATCCCGTAACATCAATATTAATTTTATTGAATATTATTTATTTTATTGTCGTATTATGGAATGGCGATCCTAATGATTCCTTGCATGCATACCAGTATGGTGCTTTTGCTACTGACCCTGTGAACGATCCATTTGGATTAGAACAGCCATGGCGTTATATAACAAGCATGTTCATGCATGCGGGATTTGAGCATTTGCTCTACAATATGTTTGCATTGCTCGTGTTTGCACCGCCGCTAGAGTATCTGCTTAAACAAACGAGATATATTATATTTTATTTGCTTTGTGGAATTGCGGGAAATGCGATGAGCGCTTTCGTAAATGTGCTGCAAGACGATCTTAATGGTCATATAGGTGTAGGAGCCTCTGGGGCAATTTACGGCGTGTATGGCGCCTTTCTGTTCATATCGTTGTTCCGCAAGGCTCAGCTTGACGAGAGCTCTCGTAAAACGGTGTACACGATATTAATATTTGGGGTTATTTATTCGATTGTAGTAGCCAAAGTGGATTTATGGGCACATGTTGGCGGCGCTCTTGCAGGCTTCTTGCTCTACCATTTCTTTGACCGAATAAAGACTCAAAAGAAAAAGCGATACTCATAAAAACTATGTAAGTACGGGAGAGAATTGAACCGGTATGGAACTTCGTCAGCTTCATTATTTTGTAAAAGTAGCGAAAAAAGAGCATGTAACGCAAGCAGCGGAAGAGCTGCATGTGGCGCAATCTGCAGTAAGCCGGCAGATTCATCAGCTTGAAGAAGAGCTTGGCGTAAAACTGTTCGTTCAAAAAGGTAGAAATTTGCAGCTCACACCAGTCGGTCAGCTTTTTCTAAAGCGGGCTGAAGTGATATTGGCTGATCTGGAACGTGCTGTCATTGAAATACATGAATTTCTTGACCCCGAGAAGGGTGAAATTAGACTGGGCTTCCCGCATAGTCTTGGGATCTCATTAATTCCACAGGTTGTGGCAGCTTTCCGCAAGCTCCATCCGAATGTGAAATTTAAATTTAAGCAGGGGATGTATCCTTCGCTTATTCGTGATATGGTGAAAGGCGAGATTGACTTGGCGTTCATATCTCCTTTCCCGGATGAACATGAATTCGTTTGCGGCCAAGTATTGCTGACAGAGGAGCTATATGCGATATTGCCGCCAGGGCATCGTTTATCGGACAAAGCATCGATTGAACTGAAAGAGCTGGAGCATGAGACGTTCGTGTTGTTTAGCGAAGGGTATTCTCTTAGGCCGATCGTATGGGGAGCTTGCCAAGAGGCAGGTTTTACACCGAAGATTGGTTTTGAAGGGGAAGAGACGGATACGATTCGCGGTTTGGTAGCCGCTGGGATGGGCGTAAGTCTTCTTCCAGAGATGGCGCTTCACTATACAGGGCCATTGCAGCCGACTAAAGTTAGGGTGATTGAACCTCAGGTGACTCGTACTATCGGACTTATCCAGCGTTCAAATGAGAAATTGCCTTTAGTTGCGAAGGTGTTTCACGGTTTTCTGCTTCGTTATTTCCAGAACACGATAAAATAGATAAAAGAATAAATAAAAGAGGAGCAGTTCCTGTTGGTCGATGAAGACCGAAGGGGAACTGCTCCTCTTTTGTTTAGCTATAAGACACGTAAGCTTATTCCTGACGGCTGCCGCCTACGAAGATTAAGATATATCTGACAAGCTCCAGCAAGGACAAGAGAGCCGCTGCTACATACGTTAAAGCCGCTGCGTTAAGCACCTTTGCAACCCCGCGCTCCTCATCATTCGTTATGAACCCTTCAGCAACCATAATGTCTCTAGCTCGGTTGCTCGCATTAAATTCAACCGGAAGTGTAATGACCTGAAAGGCAACTGCTACTGAGAAAAATATGATGCCAAGCCCAATTAGGTTGAGTGCTGAGAATAGAATACCGGCAATAAATAAAAATGGTGCTACGCCAGATGCAAAGTTCACGACTGGGAATATACGATGTCTGAGCACGAGCATTGGGTAATGCTCCGCATGCTGTATGGCATGGCCGACTTCGTGACAAGCGACTGAAATCGCTGAAATTGAATTTTCATAATACACAGGCTCCGACAAACGTACAACTCGGTGAATCGGATCGTAATGATCGGTCAGTGTACCGCGTACTGGCTCGATCGGTACATCATGAAGTCCGTTAGAATCAAGCATTCTTCGTGCTGCCTGGTAACCGGTTAAACCACTGTTCGCTTGAACTTGCGTCCATTTTTTAAACGTTCCTTTGACTCGGAATTGAGCCCAAATTGTTAGTATAAATGCAAGTACGATTAAAACATAGATAAACGCCATTGAGTCATTCCTCCAATTTTTGATGAAATGTATAGCTACATGAGGGAGCTTTTGTTAATGAGAAGCATGAGTGCCTCTATGCAAGCTGCGGTTTGCGGCATAAGACGCGTGTAGAGGTGATTGGCTTGACGAGGCTTGAGCTTCTTAATAACAGGCTCTAACTCCTTCACTTCACGCTCGAGCTGGCTTAGATGGTACTGCAAGTCCGTAAGCTTACGTGAGACCTGCTCCTCAGGTGTAATCTTGCTCCAGCTTTCAATTGTGGCCTTAATCTCATCTAATGTATATTTATCTTTTTTCATCTGTTCAATACGTTCCAGACGCTGCAAAGTTTCATCAGAATAGAGGCGATAGTTTTTGGCGGAACGCTCTGCAGGCTCTATTAGACCGATTGAAGTGTAATAATCAATGGTTCGTGCACTGATTTGCGCAAGCTTGGATAGTTCTCCGATACGATACATTTTCAAATCCTCCATTCGTTCAAAATATAAGTAAACTAGATTCCGCTTGCGTACTAAGCTTATGTTTCATCTCATTCTGAGATGATGTGTCGACAAAGAACAGGTTTGTTGTTTTAGCTAGTCATGTCTAAAAGAACATCATTACCTATTGAGGTGAATTTCACAATCACCATCTTATGGGAAAACGTATAACTATTGTTCCTCTAATGATAATAGGAAAGTAACCATACAGTCAAACGTGTTACATGACTATACAATTTTAGTGTCAATTTTTTAATTTCGACAGGGCACTTTCATGTGTTTCTTCTATATAACGCAATTTAGGTGACATGAAACGGGTGTGAGTCATAGTGATTTTCGCTTTTAACTAGAAAAAGTAGGAACCAATACCTATATAGAGTGAAAATGCGAAGAATAAGGAGTTTCAACTGACGATTTTGGGGTTGATTTGCCTCATTTCTTAACGTTCGTGTTAGATTATATGCCGAACGTTTGATTTTTTTTATAAAAATAGTTAAAACGTATTGTCAAATTGAGCACTACTGACTATAATGACATTAAGTCTTTCTTAACGTGTAAGGAAATATAACATTTAGGGAGTGGTCGTAATGATTAAGAAAACGATGTTAGCTTTAGGAATCTTCACCTTATTGTTCCCGGTAATGGCGTTTGCAGAGGATCCTTCCGCAGCAACGTTGAACATGGGTCTCAACTCTCTATGGGTTATGCTCTCATTCATTCTTGTTCTTCTCATGCAAGGCGGTTTTATTCTTCTTGAAACAGGCTCAACACGGATGAAAAATGCTGGTCACGTTGCTGGCAAAACGATTTTCACAACGGGTTTGGCAGCACTTATTTATTGGGCTTTCGGCTACGGCATCGCATTTGGCGGCGATAGCGGAATTAACGCATTGATCGGCTGGGGCAATTTCTTCTTTGATCCATCCCTAGCAGCTGGTGAAGGCGAGAGCTATCCAAGTACTGTATTCTTCTTGTTCCAATTAGCATTTGCAGCGGTTTCGCTTTCCATAGCATGGGGCGGTTTTGCAGAAAGAGCTAAACTTTCAGCTTATATCGTATTTACCGTATTCTTCATTGCCATAATCTACCCTGTAGTAGCTCACTGGATCTGGGGCGGCGGCTGGCTCGCTGAAGATGGAGCGCAAGATTTTGCAGGCTCCACGGTTGTTCACTTAACGGGTGCGCTTGCAGCATTTGCAGCGACTGTATTACTTAAACCTCGTATTGGCAAATTTAACAAAGACGGCTCTGCGAATGAGATTTTGGGACATAACCAAGTATTCACAGCACTTTCTGTATTGCTTCTATGGGTGGGCTGGTTTGGGTTCAACGCAGGCAGCACGGTAGCGATTGGCGATGGATTTTTTGGATATGTAGCATTCAACACGATGCTTGGAGCAGGCGCAGGCGGCGTGGCAGCACTTCTTATCTCTTGGGCAGTAACAGGCAAAGCTGACATTACGGCTATGCTGAATGGTACGCTAGCAGGTCTAGTTGCAATTACAGCTTCTTGTGCTTACGTCGCTCCTTGGGCGGCAGTCGTAATCGGTTTAGTAGCTGGCGTGCTCGTGTTCTACAGTGTGAAATTTTTCGAGAAAGTTAAAGTTGATGATCCTATCTATGCTCTATCTGTACACGGCGCGGCTGGTGTGTGGGGTACGCTTGCCAACGGTATCTTTGCAACACAAGAACTAGCTGATAAAGTAGGCGTAGGTACAGGCGGCTTGATCGACACAGGCAGCTGGAAGCAACTTTGGGTTCAATTCGAATCGGTAGTAGTCGTTGGCGCATTTGTACTCGCTGCATCATTCCTTATTCTAGGTATTATGAAGCTTGTGATGGGCTTCCGCGTAACAGAAGAGCAAGAAATTATCGGTCTTGACCTGAGTGAGCATGGAGCTTATGGTTATCCTGAGCAAATGAAAAAAGCTGGTCAAAACATTCAAGGCTAATAGAAGATACGCGATGGACTGACCGAAAGGAGAGAGCGTCGCATGAGTGATCCGGTGCGATTGCAGCTGCTTAAGCAGATTGGTTCAGCTGATCATGTGGATAGGCTGCGAAACTTGCGGGATCAGGTTCACGAGCATATGGAGGCTCTTCTCCCAACGCGTCCAGTCGAACAATTTAATGAACAATTAAATGAGGTGCACGACGCGGTGATTCAGCGCTCGATTATCCTCGCAGAAGCGGAAATGGCACGGAGGGGGAATGGTTCTCCCCCCGTGCCTTACGCATATGTATTGTTCGGCAGCGGCGGTCGGCAAGAGCAAACTTTGTCAAGCGATCAAGACAGCGGAGTTGTCTATCAGGATCCAGTGGCTGATTCAACAGAAGTTAAGAACTATTTTTTGAATTTAAGTGCACTCATTGTAAACAATCTCCAAAGTGTAGGTTACCCGCCTTGTGAGGGCAATGTGCTAAGCAGCAACTCCGACTGGTGTTTGTCCATTTCGGAGTGGGGCGTTAAACTCGGTGCTTGGTTTGAGGAGCCAGCTTGGGAGGCAGTGCGCTATTTGCTTATTATCGCTGATGGCCGCTGTATTTACGGTGATTATAAGCTCGTTGAACAGCTTAAAGAATTGTTTTTTATTGATATGCTTAACCACCAGATCATCCTGCAGCGGATGCTGGATAATACGCTTCGGCATAAGGTGCTGCTAGGCTTTTTTGGCCAATTGCTAAAGGAGCAGTATGGCGAGGAAGCGGGCAGCTTAGATATTAAATATGGCGCCTATATTCCTATGGTTAATTCGATTCGGCTATTATCCATACAAGAAGGCATCCGTGAAACCTCTACACTTGAAAGAATTAGAATGCTTGTAAAGGCAGGGAAGATGTCATCAGCTGACGGGGCTATTTATGATCAAGCTTTTCGGATTTTTCTCCGGCTCCGTCTAATGACGACTGAGAAAAACGCAGATGGCTTATATGCCAACAATGGAAAGCTGTCGAGCCATAAGCTTACGAAGGAAATGACGGATGAGCTTAAGAGCGGACTGCGTCTTGGCAAGAGGCTGCAACGAACGGTTTTTAAGCAAACAATGGGCAGGTTTACGTAAGGCGGTGGAGAAATGAAGGAACAAAAAGGCGTCGGTCGCATGTGGAACCTATACAAAATGGGAGGATTTACGCCTGCCATCGCTTCTATGCTAGGCTCGCAAAATGCGCAGCAAATGGCGTTTATTCGGAATGTCAACAAAGAGCAGCGCAAGCAGTCGATGTTCGATATGCCTCTTCGAGAGCTGGAGGTCATTGTTTTTGATCTGGAGACAACAGGCTTTTATCCGAATAACGGGGATGAAATTATTTCATTTGGCGCTGTATTGTTTCGAGATGGCGAGCTTGTTGAAAGTGAAACCTTTTATAGTCTCGTGAATCCTAAACGAAGAATTCCGAAAGCGATAGTCGAACTAACCGGCATTACGAATGAAATGGTTCAGGATGCTCCTGATTTGATGCAGGTGCTTCATGATTTTATGGAGTTTGTCGGCAGAAGGCTGCTTATCGCTCATGCTTCCGGCCACGATAAGCAATTTCTGAACGCGGCATTGTGGAGGACGTCAAAGATTAATTTGAACCACAGAGTGCTGGACATGATGATGGTGGCCAAATGGCTCGAGCCCAATCTGGAAGGATACAGTCTCGATGATTTGCTTGAGAGCTGCTGTATTCCAATTACAGAGCGGCATCATGCTTTGCAGGATTCAATCATGACAGCAAAGCTGTGGCGGAACTATTTGACGCGTATTTTGGAACGAAATATTACGACACTCGGCGATCTGTATGCCTACTTAAGCAAGCACTAGCTGCAGTGGAATAAATGAACCTTCCGAGCGGCGATAGGGCTTAACGTCAGGCGATTTCGTGTTTTCCAGTGAAACAATCCAATAGGAAAGCTCCGAAGCGGGCAGGAAACCGTCAGTGTCGCTAGAAGACGGAATAGCCTTTGTACGCGGATGCGAATGAAATAAGCCGACAAGCGTTTGTCGGTTTTTTTGCATGTCATAATAAGCAGCGGTCCACTCGGTCGGGTCAAACGAGAACGAATGTAGGGGATCGTTATGATTATTAGTTATGGGGATAACGATATCTATTATGGCTTCATTTTGATCAGCGGCAATGGAATGTAAGGATTGGCTGCTTGCCATAATGCCGCATGCCTCTAAAGGTTGAGCATCCGCACATATTTGAATAAGCCGCTCGAATGCCGATTTGGTTATGCAGCCACGCGTTTGGTTTGTTTCCAACACAATGCCTCCTTTTTTATAATGCGAATGAATTAAGTATAACGAAATAGGCTTAAGTCCGCTAACTTCGATAAGGCTGGGTATGAATAATACTCAACTTACCCATAATAGTCGTCAGAGAATAGATAAGAACCATTTCTTTAAAAATGACGTTTTGATGGCTAATTTGTCCTGTGTATTGAGCTTCTATACGGTGCATGATACCATGAAGCGATATAGGCATTTGAAAATGTGAAAAAAAGGATGGAACCTCATGAAGCGTGTCGCAGCACTATTTACAATTGCGTTGCTGTTTGCAGGATTAGCTGTATTTCAATATAAAAATGATGACTCGGATTCAGCAGCGATAGCAGCCACTTCAGTTGATTTTAAGCCGAAAGCGGGATTTCAAGCGACGACCTTCAAACTCCCTGATCTTGATGAGAAGTCCTATGAAATAGGGGGCAAACAGGATAAACTGACTTTCGTTAATTTCTGGGCATCTTGGTGTGGTCCTTGTGAGCTGGAAGCGCCGGATCTGCAGAGGCTGCATGAGCAATACGGGGAAAAAATTTCACTCGTTGGCGTTAATGCTACGAAATTCGATAAAGAACGGGCAGCTAGAGACTTTGTCAAAGAATATGAGTTCACGTTTCCAATTTTAATGGATCGGGTGGGCGATGTGACGAAGCAGTATAAGGTAGATACGTTTCCAACAACGTTCCTTATTGACAGTGAGGGTGTCATTAGAGAGCGGATCAATGGCGTCATTCCTTATGCGGAGTGGGAACGCATGATTGAGAAATGGATGTAGTAGGCAGCAACAACAAAAAGAGTCGAGCAGGCATGAACAGCCTGTTCGACTCTTTTTGTTGTTTTAATGATTGACGAGGCCCATGCGATCATGAGGATCAACGAGCGTGCTGTCAACCTTTACCATGTTAAGCAGGGCATAACGAATGCTGTCTACGAGAGCTTCCCAGCTTGCTTCGATGACGTTGTTTGATACGCCAACTGTGCTCCACGTATTGTTTAGTCCAGTCGACTCGATAAGAACACGCACCTTAGCTGCTGTAGCGTCCTTCTCGTCGATTACACGGACTTTATAATCGGATAGATGGATATCAACGATTTCCGGATAAAACTGCACCAGCGCCTTGCGCAGGGCGTTATCGAGGGCGTTGACAGGTCCGTTGCCTTCAGCAGCCATATAAACTTGCTGGCCGCCAACGTTGATTTTTACAATCGCTTCTGAAATCATTTGGCCGTTTGTTTTTTCTACGAGCATTTTGAAGGATTCAACCTTGAACAATTCTTTTACTTCGCTGCCGAATGCTTCACGAAGCAGCAGCTCCATAGAAGCGTCGGCGCCTTCAAATTGATAGCCTTGATGCTCGAGCTCTTTAATTTGATCCATAATGAGCTTGGTTTTCTCATTATTTGCGTTGACGTCAAGTCCAAGCTCTTTCGCCTTGGATATGATATTGCTTTGTCCTGCGAGCTCAGAGACTAGAATACGCTGCTTGTTGCCAACAAGCTCTGGTTGAATATGCTCATAGGTTTTGGAATCCTTCATAATAGCGGAGACATGAATGCCGCCTTTGTGAGCGAATGCGGCATTGCCGACATAAGCTTGACCAACAGGCATGTGGACATTCGCAATTTCACTGATATATCGAGCAGTACTCGTCAATGTGCGAAGCTTATCCTCTGGCAAAACGTCATAATTCATTTTGATTTGTAAGTTAGGGATGATGGAGCATAGGTTCGCGTTCCCGCAGCGCTCGCCGTAGCCGTTAATCGTGCCTTGTACTTGACGAGCTCCGGCTTCGATTGCTGCTAAAGAGTTTGCGACAGCCAGCTCACAGTCATTATGTGTATGAATGCCGATAGGAGCCGTTAGCTCCTGCTTCACGCGCGAAACGATTTCATGGATTTCACTAGGCAATGTGCCGCCGTTCGTGTCGCATAGGACGAGCCAGTTGGCGCCAGCTTCCTGTGCTTTCTTCAAAACAGCAATGGCATACTCTGGATTGTTCTTGTAGCCATCGAAAAAATGCTCGGCATCAAACAAGGCTTCCATTTGATTTTGCTTTAGAAAAGCAATGGAATCAAAAATCATCGACATATTTTCTTCTAAAGTCGTTTGCAGGGCTGTATGTACATGGAAATCCCATGACTTGCCTACAAGCGTAGCGGCCGGAACACCGGACTCCACGATGCGAACAAGGCTGGCATCCTGCTCTGCCAAACTGTTTTTGCGACGAGTGCTGCCGAAGGCAGTAATTTTGGCGCTTAAATTGAAAGCTTTGATCCGCTGAAAAAACTCAATATCCTTACTGTTGCTTCCAGGATTTCCGCCTTCAATATAATGAACGCCCAACGTGTCGAGCTTCTGGGCAATTTTTAATTTGTCATCTGCCGACAGGCTGATCCCTTCACCTTGAGTACCGTCACGCAGCGTCGTATCGAATATAGATATGTTTTTTGTCATTAACGGGACGCCTCCTTCACTGAATGCCTTTTCAAATCATAATTTAGTATTATAACACTTGTCGCCTTGAAAGTAGAGGGGGCAAAAGGAATTTTTGTCAGCTCGCGCTTGCTTCGTTGACTTGACCCTATTGGAATTGTATGCTTGGGTGGATAAGCTTATGTAGGCTTATGGCTTAGGTTAGGCGGTGTTTTGCGCGATTATGACGAATACGAATGAGTTCTATCCGGCTAAGGGCCGAGTAATCATTCATTTAGATATGAATGCTTTTTATTGTTCCGTACATGAGGCTGAAGAGCCGGAGAAATATAAGGACAAACCAACTGCAGTGTCCGGCAGCGTTGAGCAGCGAAAGGGTATCCTCGTCACTTGTTCTTATGCAGCACGGAGCAGAGGGATAAAGACGGGAATGACAGTCAGACAGGCACTAACACTTTGTCCTGAGCTTATATTAATCAAACCGGACTTTTCATTATACCGCAAATATTCACATGGCTTTATGGCAATCGCTAGACAATATACGCCGCTCGTTGAGTCTGTATCGATTGACGAATGTTATATGGACATTACCGGTTCGAAAATGTTCGGCTCGCCGCTTGATATTGCGGCCTCGCTGCAGCAGCGGATCAAGTCTGAGTGGTCTCTTCCTTGTTCAATTGGTTTAGCTCCAAATAAGCTGCTTGCAAAGATGGCATCCGACATGAAAAAACCAAACGGGCTGACTGTGCTGCGGATTCGTGATGTGCAAAAGGTGCTTTGGGATAAGCCGTGCGATCATTTGTTTGGCATCGGCAAAAAAACGGCTGATAAGCTAAGCAAGCTGAATATTCGGACGATTGGCCAGTTGGCGGCATCGGATGAAACGATGCTGAATAAGCATTTTGGCGTAGTTGGCTCTTGGATGAAATCAGCTGCCCATGGACTTGATTATTCTGAAGTTAACCCAAATCGGGAACGGAACAAATCGATCGGTCATACGACCACTCTTCCGAACGATATTACTTCGCGGGACGACGTTTTCCGGGTGCTGCTTAATTTGGCGGATCAGACAGGTCGCAGGCTGCGAAGGCAGAAGATGGTCGCAACCACGGTTCAAATCACAATTCGCAAGCCGGATATGACGACGATTGCCCGCTCCCACACCCTTGCAGCACCTACGGAATCGAGTGAAGATTTCTATAGGGAGGCTTGCAAGCTATATGACCGGCATTGGAAGGAAGGCGAACCGATTCGGCTGCTTGGCATAACGCTCCAGAACCTCACTTTGCTTGCCGAAACTGCCTTGCAGCTTGATTTGTTCAGCTACGAGAAACAGCCGAGAAAAGAAGCGTTGACTAAAGCGATGGATCAGCTCCGCGACAAGTATGGAGAAGATGCTGTTTTAACGGCAGGAATGCTTGGTGATGATCCTTCAACCTTAATTAGGAATAAACGAATTCGCGGTACATCCTTGCAAAAGGACGATAGTTTGTTATATATTGATGAATGAAGCTTGACTGTACAGAGACGAGATTATTCCGTTTATTTATTTGGGAGGGGATTTCCATGGGTAAGTTTACTTGGGTTGAAAAAGATACGTGCATCGCTTGTGGAGCTTGCGGAGCGACTGCTCCTGACATTTATGATTATGATGACGAAGGTCTTGCAGAAGTTATTTATAAAGCTGACGGTAATACAGGCAACACTGAAATTCCTGAAGATTTGTTCGATGATTTGCAGGATGCAGCTGACGGCTGTCCGACAGATTCAATCAAAATTGCAGACGTTCCTTTTAATTACTAATTTTTGAGTGATGATAAAAAAGCTCCTCCTCGCTTGCCTATGCAGCGGTGAGGAGCTTTTTTTGTATATGCAGCAATAACAGAAATGGACGCCGGATTACAATCAAACTCCCTGCCTGCCGATATAGAGGATATATACTACATGTCGGGAGGATGGGGGATGGACTCTCCGGAAGATATTTTTTATTTGAAGCAATTTGTAAAGCAGCACCCTGATAACCAAATGGGTTGGTATTTGTTAGGCAAGCAATATAAGCTCGCTGGCAAGGAGGGCAAAGCGAATTATTGCTTCCTGCAAGCTGGTGAAGTATACGATGCCTTCGAGCATGAAAGTCATCCGTTATCGGAAAATCAATTGCAGCTGCTTAAAGATTGGGATTTGCAGCAAAAGAAAAAAAGACGAGCTCGCAAATTAGGAGCATTAGCTCTATTGTTCCTGCTCGTTGCAGTGTTTGCTCCAGCTAGTACTTCCGTATTCAAGGAAAGGCCAGAGCAGCCCGAGCCTATAACCTTAGTTGAAGTGAACCCAATTGGCGTTGTGTTTATACCGCGTAAAGAACGAAATCCAGTCGGAAGCGCATGGAACAGCCTCATTGCAGCCGGCAAGCAAGCACCTCTTCATACCATTGCAGCTCGCCTTGAGGAAGATGAGGGCTGGCGGAAATGGACAGGGAACACTAGACTGCTCATGTCTATAGAAAAGGAAAACGGAAGCAGTAAGCTGGATGTAACGATGTATGACCGCCTTACCTGCGAGTGTGAGCCTTCTGAGGCGAGCTCGGCAGCAGCACAATATAAAGAATGGAGCGTGCAGCAAGAGACGCACTGGACGCTTGCAAGCGGCATCTATCAATATGAGAAAAAATATAAAAAGTGGCCGGAGAAGCTGGATGACCTTATTCAACCTTATCCGAACAATGTTCTTTCCGGGGAACGCAGCGGTATGCGCTCTATGTTTCCTGCTGTATTGCGAAAGCTGAAAGCCGAGCAAGCACAAAAAAACCGTTCAATCCAAGAACAAGAACAAGCAGCAGGAAATCAGCAGCAAGAGGAAAGCGAAAAAAGAACGAGTCCGAACGTAGGCACAAATGGAATTTTGGATAAACAGTGGAGCCAGCCGCTAGAGATCGTGGTAGATAAAGCGAGTTATCGACTTGCTGTTATTCAAGGGGATATCATTGTGCGCAGCTATAAGGTGGGCCTCGGAGGCGATGCAACACCTGAGGGAAGCTTCTACATAAGTGAAAAGGTTAGAAATCCGAATGGGCGTGACGATGGAAACTTCGGAAGCCGAGGAATGACATTATCGAATACGCTGTACGCGATTCATGGAACGGATGAACCCGGCAGTATTGGCAAGGACGAATCACTTGGCTGTATCCGGATGGGCAAAGCCGATGTGGAGGAGTTGTTTGATATGGTGCCGCTAGGAACGGTTGTCAAAATAAAAAATGGGACGCTTCCGTCTAAGGTGCAGCAGCCAGCAGAACGTTTTCAGCTGGAGCCGCTCCAAAACGAAACCAATCCCTTGAAAATCTATAAATGGTTGACGTAGACCGCTTACGAAGTAAAAATAAGAAGCAGCGCGACAGCTACAACAACTACGCCGACGATTGAACCAATCCATACAAGCGCTTTTTTGTTTACTTCATCCTTTGGTTTCGCTTTTATTGTAGCCGGTCTTCTTTTTGGTGAACTCATCGTCAATCAACCTCTCTATTTCATAGTAATAAATAATATGATCTCATTGTAATCGTTTTCTAGACAAGCCGCAATACAATGGAAGCTTGCACCTTGCGTGCAGGCTCTTTTCTTTTTGCTGCAAAAAAGATAAACTGTCAGATAGAGCATACATCTAAGATCGGAGTGAGTAAGTTGATTTATTCTTCAATTTTAAAACCTATTTTTTTTCGAATGGATCCTGAGAGGGCCCATCATCTTGTGATTGACGGCTTAGCAGCCGGCGGTGTAGTTCCAGGACTGAATGGTCTGATGAATGCGATGTATGGCGTAGCAAAGTCGCCTGAGCTTGCTACAGAACTATTCGGACTGCAATTCCCGCACCCTGTCGGACTTGCTGCTGGACTTGATAAGAACGGCAAAGCCGCGGACGGTTTCTCGAGCATAGGTTTTGGTTTTGCTGAGGTAGGAACGGTAACGCCAAAAGGACAAGCCGGCAATGAGCAGCCGCGATTGTTCCGCCTCCCATCAGACGAAGCGCTTATTAATCGGATGGGCTTTAACAATGATGGCACAGCGGCAATGGCAGAAAAGCTGTCACGCCGCAAAATAAATAGAATCCCGATAGCGGTTAACATTGGCAAAAACAAGATAACGCCAAATGAACTTGCTCATGAGGACTATCAGACCTGCATACGCGAATTGTATACATACGGCGACTTTTTTGTCGTCAATATCAGCTCTCCGAACACCCCGGATTTGCGTGATTTGCAGCATGGTGAAGAACTGAGAAATTTGCTTGCCGCTGTAAAAAAGGAAATAAACACGCAAGCGGCGAAAACAGGAGCAAAAGCAAAGCCCGTTCTCGTCAAAATTGCGCCTGACATGACAGATGAACAGCTGGAGCTTACCGTTGCGACTATTATGGAAAGCGGAGTTTCAGGTATAATTGCAACAAACACAACATTATCGCGCCAAGGCCTTCAGCATTCGAATGCTGGCGAAGCGGGCGGGCTCAGCGGCAAGCCGCTGCGAGATCGTTCAACGGAGGTCATTCGGGCGGTATATCGCCAAACAGGAGGCAAGCTGCCCATTATTGGCTCGGGCGGCATTTTTACAGCACAAGACGCATACGATAAAATCCGCGCGGGAGCTTCACTTGTGGAAATCTACACGGCGCTTATTTATAAAGGGCCTGGAGTGCTGCGAGAGCTAACGAGTGGATTGAAGGAATGTTTACGCAAAGATGGCTACCGCAATATTGCCGAAGCAGTTGGTGCAGATCACGTTTAAGAACAGGAGGCGGCCGGATGGACGGTAGAGACTGGAATCTTTTTTTACAGCCTTATGAACAAGCGGTTGAAGAACTTAAAGTGAAATTTAAAACGATGCGGGTCGAACTGAAGATACGAGAAGCTTACGCGCCGATAGAATTCGTCACCGGCCGGGTTAAGCGAATTTCTAGTATTTTGGAAAAGGCCAAGCGTCTCAAAGTCCCCTCGGATCAATTGGATACGGGTATAGAGGACATTGCAGGTATTCGCATTATGTGCCAGTTTGTGGATGATATTCACCGAGTAGCTGGCTTGATTCGTACACGTAAAGATCTTTCCCTTGTATATGAGAAGGATTATATTACGAATTTCAAAGACAGCGGCTACCGAAGCTACCATATGATTGTAGAATATCCGGTTCAAACAGCACTAGGTTACAAGATCGTGTTGGCTGAAATTCAAATACGGACGTTAGCGATGAATTTTTGGGCGACAATCGAGCATTCATTAAACTACAAGTTTAAAGAAAGCTTGCCTGAGGATGTGCGTGAGCGGTTGAAGAAAGCGGCTGAAGCCGCATCGCAGCTGGATACAGAGATGACCAGCATACGCAAAGAGATTTTGGATGCGCAGACCGAGTTCGAGGAGCAGTCCAACGTGGTCTCGAAGGTGCTTAAAGGCATACAAGATTTATATTTTTATAATCGGGTTCGAGAAGCTGCTCAATTTCAAATGAAATTTAACGAGAAATTTGAAAAAGAGGACTATCATGAGCTTAATCAGCTTTCGCTAGATATTCAAACGGCTATTGGGAAAGCTAAGAAAGCAAACCAAAGCTAGCATAAATGCTGGCGTAAAACCCATGTGAATTGGATTTAGGATAGTTAGGCAAAATGAACATTGAAGACGACTTTCACTCCATTATAGAGTGAGAAGTCGTCTTTTTTTGTTGTCCAAGGGAGGTGGCGCCCATTCCATCATTTACAATAAACAAACGTTAAAATGACTTCTGTTTAACAATACAACCAATCAAAACATATATAATGCACATGAAACAAGAAATTAAAAGGAGTGATTGATTTGTTTTTTAAGTGGAGGAGAAGTTTAGCGGTTTTCATAGTTATGGCTGTTTTATGTTCCAATGCACAAGGGTTCATTCGATCAGCAAGCGCTGCTGATGGTGCGGTACAAGCACCTGAAGCATCTGTTGCTGGAGGACGTTACGAGGCTGCGATAGCGGTTGTATTAAGCTCTAAAACAAGTGATGCTGGCATTTACTACACACTTGACGGAACGCTGCCTAACGAGAAAAGCAAAAAAGCTGACAATAATCCGATCACGATTGCCAAAACCACAAACCTTAGCGCGATTGCGATAAAGGATGGCGTGACGAGCAAGGCGGTAACGTTTGGTTACATGATTAAAACAAGTGAAAAGCCGCTGCTGCAATTTGTAGCGATGTCAGACGTTCATGTAGGCTCACGCACGACAGGTGATCAAAGATATGAAAGCTATTTCGATACTATCGCATCGATCTTCCCAAATCCTGATGCCATCCTGGTTGTGGGTGATATGATCAACGATAACGGAGGAGACAAACCGAATGATCATCAAATGGTAAGGGAAATTTTCCAAGCGAATCTAGCTAGAAAAAATATGACCAATACAAAGATGCATGTTGCAATGGGAAATCATGACGCGACAGTTGCAAAAGTGAATGAGCATTATCCAGCGGATTGGTTCACATCACAAGCCAACGGCTATTATGAAACTCAAATCGGCGGTTATTATTTTTTCTTCTTGAACGGAAACAACTACAACTCGGATACAGGCCAGCGCAATTGGCTTAAGGGCAGACTGGCTGAAATTACAGCTGATCCATTAAACAAAAATAAGCCGATCTTTGTAGGCATTCATCAGCCAATCACAGGGACGGTAATGGATGGACAGCAGGCGTCCAATCCGAACCTTAACAGTGATCTGGCGGGTTACCCGCAGGTTATTACGTTGTCGGGGCACTCTCATCTGACCAACAGCGATGAACGCTCTATTTTCCAGAAGGATTATACGGCTCTGAATCTTGGCTCGATGTCGTACATTGAAGCAGAGCATGGCTACTCTGCTGTAACGAATGCAGGACTGGTCAGCCGCTTTGAATTTCCGGTATCTCAGGCTGATTTTATTGAAGTGTATGCGGATCGGATTGAAGTAGATAGAATTGCTTTTAATGCAGATCCGGCAGATATTATGGATGATTGGACACCGGTTCCCCCATTCAACAGCGTCGGTACAATTGCTGGCGAGAAATGGGTTATTGAACTGAAAGGCAACACGATTCAAGAGATCAAAAGCAATTTCAAGTATACGAGTGCAAATCGCAATAAAGTAGCACCACAATTTCCTGCTGAGACGGATCTGAAAGTGACGGATCTGGATGGCACGCCTAAGCTGAGCTTCAATCAAGCGAAGGATGACCAAAACATGCATCATTACGAGCTGACGCTTACGAACAAAAGGACGGGTACGACCGCAAAATCGGTTAATGTGTTCTCCGACTATTTCTTTACGCCGATTCCAAATGCGATGACGATTCCACTGGACGGACTTGATCCGCAAACGACCTATACTGCGGTCATTTATGCCGTTGACAGCTACGGGAACAAGTCTAGTGCGATCCAGCATACATTCCGTACGGAAGGCACGCTGCCTGAGCTTACGCCGATTGACCCTGAAACGATGTGGAAGGACCTAGTCGTTGATATGAAGTTTGACGACAACTTAAACGATGATGCGAGCGGCGTGACGGGTTCGGCTGTATCACGAGGAAGCGTTGCGTACGTGCAGGGCAAATCGAATAAAGCAGCTTACATTCCGGCAGGCAATGCGAATTATATTGATCTGGGCAGCCGCAGCGATCTGAAGTTTGGCAGTGGCAGCTTTACGGTATCGTTCTGGCATACAGGCAATTTATCTGGAGATCAGACGGTCATTTCGAATAAAAACTGGAACAGCGGCAAAAACGTCGGTTGGTATATCGGACCTGCTGTAGCCAATGCAATGACGTTAAACATTGCAGACGGCACGAACCGAATGGATACTTCGGCGGGTAGTGTAGGAAGTGAATGGCATTTGCTCACGGTCACCGTCGACCGAGCAAATCAAGTTGGCAAAGTGTATGTCGATGGGGTGGAGAAGGCCTCTAAAGAAATGACTGCACTTGGCACGAGCAGTGTAGACACAGCATTTAATACGATTATTGGCGCGGATGGCAACAAAGGGAACGGCGGTGCCAATGTTACGATGGACGATTTGAAAATTTGGAAACGGACGCTCACTGCAACGGAGATCAAAGCGTTATCCGATTCCTACAAAATCATTCCAGCCTATACGTATGAGCAGCTTAACAAGTTGATGGTTGATGCTTCGGCCTTTGATGCTGCCAGTGAAAGTGTTGTTGGCGTCACCTATTCCGCTGCCAAGATGATGGAGCTTCGGTCTGCTTTAAGCAGTGCATCGGCGCTTACTCCTGAAAGCCCAGTAAACGAAATCGATGAAGCTTATGTGAATCTTATGCTCGCTTTGGAAGCGGCAAAGGAATCTGTGGCTTATCAGTTCCTATCGAAATCGGCATTTGCAATCGAATCATTCAGCTCTTATGCGGATAATGAAGATGCATTTGCATCAAATATTCTCGATGGTGATTCGGCGACTATTTGGCACTCCAAATGGGAGGCTCCCGCGGCAGATTTCCCTCACTGGGTTATTATTGATTCAAAGAATAGCCACAGCTTGAGCGGCATTCAAAGAACAAGCAGAATGAATCAAACTGCGCTGGAATTTCCGAAAGACTTTGAGGTATACGCTTCTGATCGCTTGTCAGATCTAAGTGACGCGGCGTTCCTTGCGAATGAAGCCAATAAAGCGACAGGCACCTTTGGAAAATCGTGGACAGGCAGTACGTATAAAGATTTTACACCGCTTAACAAAACGATTTCCGGCAGATATATCAAATTTGTTGTAAAGAGCACTTATAATGCAGCAGGCACCTTTACGAGCATGAGCGAAATTGATTTTACAGGTACAGTTAAGGACAAGCAGACGGAAAAAGCCAGCTTAAAAGGTGAAACGAAAGTAACAGTAGGTGGTTCTATTGCGCTTACTTACGGTCTAGAAAACGTTGTGGGTTCCGTTATGGCAGAGGACATTACGATTGAGTACGATCCTTCCAAGTTAACCTTTGTTTCAGCAGTATCCATGGATGATACTAAATTTTTGATCCCAGAAACGAAGGATAAGGATGGACAAGTAAGATTAATCGCAGTCCATTTGAATGAGGCACAGACGAATGCGAATGGGGATTGGATGAAGCTCACATTCCAAGCTAAGGCAGGAGCTTTGGCAGGCCCAACTCAAATTACAGTGAAAAAAGCAGTATTATCCGACAGTGTGGAAGAAGTAACGATAGCCGGCGATTCGCATGCACTTGAAGTTATTAATATTTCTGGCGATTACAACAATGATGAGAAGGTAAGCATCGTTGACTTAGCAATCCTCGTAAAATCATATGGTGCGAAGGAAGGCGACAGCAACTGGAATGCAGTTAAATCTGGAGATTTGAACAACGACAAGGTCATTGATATTCTCGATCTCGTATTAATGGCCAAATTAATCGTTGATTGGAGCAAATAAGAAAGAATAAGTAAATAAAGCCTTAGTTGCATTACATGCTTGAAAAAAAGAAGCTGTCCAGAAAGGTCGGAGTAGACCTAGCTGGACAGCTTCTTCAACTTATACAGCAGATGAGCGTTAACTAATCTGTTGATTTTTTTGGTTTGTACAGCTTATCGATGGCTGCACGTATTTCTTCCTTGGTCTTGCCTTGCTTGCTTAAGGCGATTACTTCTTCCATCTCTTTCTTACAAATGCCGCAGCTGGTACTGTGATTGGTCCATGTGACAGCGCCCTCGTCCGCAGGATGTTCGGCAACGTAGCAGCGCAGAAGCGAGTCATGTGGGGTTTCAACTGCTAACCCATCTGAGCAACCGCAATAACAAGTGATCCCGCTCATAATGTCTGCGTGAGCATGGACTCCTTTATATAGCTCGCTCGTATGCGGCGTATAGTCCGCTAAAAAACCAGGCAGCTCATCATAGGATGCTGTTGTTTGCCATGTTTCTGAACCGTGTTGATGCTCAGCGCCTGCCTTGTCGTCGTTCGCTAAGCCGCATGCGGTGAGCAAAGTAATAAAAGCGAATGCGAGCAGCAAAGCATACATGATGCTGCGAATGCGTGAATTTTTTTGCTCCTCCGTAATCTGCTCAGCCGTTTGGCGCTGACGCTTCATCATTTGGTTTCAGCCCCCGAATATTTATTGAAAAACGCTCTAAAATCATCTAGTTTGTAGCCGGTAGTTCCTTCTTCAGCAAGTCCGCCCTCTAGCTTGTCAATTTGAACGCCATCTTTGAAATAAGCAAGTGTAGGCGTAAATTCCACATTATATTTGTTGAAATAGCTTGGGAATTCTCTTAAGTTGAATTGCGGAAGGTCAATTCCTAGCTCATCAACTAGCGGCATAAGCTGTGGCGTCGTTCTTTGGCAATGAGGACAATCAGAAGCGAATAGGTAAACGAAGAAATCTTCCTTATCGGCCACTTTCTTGTCTAATTCAGCAGGCAAAATGATATTCTGATAGTTAGGATCATTAAGCAGCTTGCGTGTTTCTGGGTTCAGCTCGGAGAGGGGCTTGTCATATACGGCGTTTACTTTGCCACTGTTGTTTAAAACGGTAATAAGACCGAATAAAATAACAACGATACCGATATAGACGTAAATCATTTTCAATTTCTTTTTCTTCTTCATGTAAGCAACTACCTCCGAAACAGGTTTAAGTGGACAAGCTATGAAAGAACAGCATGTCCTTACTTAAATATATTATATAACAAATCCGTATTGGTATGTAAGAGCTTGAACATCAATGTCATACAACATTCGGATTTAGAGAATGAAAGGAAATAGATGGATAAAATATTGGATATTACTGGTTGTCTGATCTGGCGTTAATTGCTTGGGGATCTTGCATGGCTTCTCTCTGTTCAATGTATAACGAATGGTCAGAGATGCCATAGGTTTTAACTATTTCCTGCATTTTTCCCATAGCGGCTTCTTCACTGCTATAATATCCAGCTTCGACAAAGTAACCCCCTTGTTGATCTTTAAGCGTTCGTACTCCTTCAAGGCCTGCTAACATTTCTTCGTAAATGCCTTGCGTTTCTCCGAATGCGGAAGAAGCGGTACGAAGCGAATAAACGGTGGGAAGATCGGTTTCTGCAGAGTCCCGCTTTATCGTAAGAACTACTTGTGCCGGTTCTTTATATTCCTTGACCTCGTAACTTATATTGTTCTTAAATGTTATGTTAAAGCGAACCAGCGAGTCGTCGAGCGAAATTAATGGATATGCGTCCGCGATTAAACTGCTTTTCTTTAGCTCCGCTAAGTCCTTCTCGGCTGAGAAGCGTCTAACACCGCCAATTGAAAAAGTCATCGTTTTAGGATATAGGCTATAGTTTACGCTAAAAGAATTCGTCATTTGCTGATCTTTATTGTTTTGCTGAAAATGAATGACAATATGCTCAAGATCGCCTTTTTTCTCGAGTGAAATGACATTAATAGCAGTGGAGTCCGTAATTGTACCGCCACCTGCGCTTCCTTTGTTAAATTGCAAAGTACGCACGAGTTGGCCAAGTCCAGGTATTTTTTCTAAGCTGCTAGCGAAAGTGGGCATCGTATTAATGCTGATTGTAAAAAGAATAAATAGGGCTGCTGCACCAGCAACTACACGTTTCACCCAGCGGATTGAGTTTGCTTGTTTCGTGCGCTTGCGCTCGATTTTGCCTCTTTGAATAGCTGCATCGGCAATGGAAGCAAGCTGATCGGGAATATCGATTTCATTATATGTTTTTTTAAATAAATCCATTCGGTTACTCATCGTCTTCCCCCTCGTTTAGATGAATATTCAGCTTTGCTAAAGCCCGGTAGACGATCGATTTCACCGAGCTTAACGACATATCGACAATTTCAGCAACATCTTTTAAGGGCAAATCTTCAAAATACCTAAGGATGATCACCGTTTTGGACTTCTCGTCAAGACTGTCGAGTGCCTGATGCAGATCGATTTGCTCTTCGGTTCGTTCAGGAGCGTAACCAGCCTCATAATCGTTGTCGATATAGACTGTTTTTTTCGCTTTTCGAATATATTCAAGCGCATAATTGACGGCGATCTTTGTTAGCCACGTATGAAAGTATTGCGGCTCACGCACTTTTTTGACAGAAATAAAGGCGCGATATATGGTTTCTTGTACAATTTCGAGAGCATCGTCCTTGTTGCGAACATAAGTATAGGCGATTCGGTAGAGCCGATCCTGCCGACTCGCGATCAACTTGGAGAAGCTTTCGTCATCGCCGGCTATCGCTTTTTTTACAAGTTCAATTTCAATTGAAATGGCGGTCGGCCTCCTTATGAGTAATAGTCGTGCTCTGGTTATGCTCTCCCAGACGGTTCCAATCATACGGAACCTTGCCCCAGTCAGGTGCGCCGATAGAGGCTGTTCCAAAACCTGAGGCAAGCACTTTTTCGCCATGTTTTAGGGTATAATTATAGGTGCCTCTGAAAGTCTCGCCCTTTAAGGAATAATCGACGGATACAGGAGTGATCATCAGGTTGCGAAATGATTCGTTATCGACTTTTTTGCTGCTTGCGTACATCGTTAGCGGCATGTTGATTTTGCGAACTTGTTCGCCGCTCTCTTGATCAATTTCATATAGCTCGATATGGAGCGGGTTGTCGAGTGACAACTTATTTACCGGAACGATAATGGTCTGATTCACTTTACCCCATTCCGGTCCACCTACAGAAGCAGTTCCAAAATCAGTCATGATGATTTTATCGCCTTGCTTGATTGTGAAATGGTAGGTGCCTTCGAATAGGCTTGCTTCGCCATTAATTTCAAATACTAAACTTTGCTTGGCTGCTTCAATGATGCGGAACGAGTCGTTGCTAATGTTTGCAGTGGGCTGTTTCACATGCTGCTGCGTTATTTGGTTTACGTTTTCCTTGGCTTGAACGATGCTGCGATCGCTGACCGAATTCGTCATCAACCCGATAAGGGTTGCTCCGGCAATGACTGAAGCTACGACTGTACCTACTACTATTTTTTTCATATGAATAATCTCCTTATGGCTTTTTCGCCGTGTATTATTGTTAAACGATAATTGCTGTTTGCTTCATGAAGGCTACATAGGTTAGATGGGCGAGATGGTCAAAAAGACGCAAGGAAGTATATTCCATTAATCGGCTAAGGAATGCGACCAATTTTTGAATAACGAATAGCGTTTCGGAGCTTGTCTAACTTTTCAACAATTTTAATGGCGCTTCATTATTCCGTGCGTTGTATAATGAATCCTTAAGCTTTGTGTACGAATGCCTCGGCGAATGCTGAGAGGCTATTTATTTGGCAGGAGGAAATAGCATGAACGGCAATTTGCCGCGTAATTTCACAGAAAAAATGGAAAAGCTGCTTGGTGATGAGTTTGATAGCTTTATGTCTTCGTATGATGCACCGAGAGTATACGGTCTTCGAATCAATCGATTAAAGCTAGGTGTCGAGCAATGGAAAAAGCTATCTGACATGGGCGAAGAGGTGCGTGAAATACCTTGGGCACCGGATGGTTTGTATTACAAAGAGGGCGAACGGCCAGGCAAACATCCGCACTATCATGCGGGGCTCTATTATATTCAAGAACCAAGTGCGATGGCTCCGGTAGAACTGCTGGACGTTCAGCCTGGTCAACGCGTACTTGATCTATGCGCGGCTCCAGGAGGTAAATCGACGCAAATTGCAGGGAAGCTGCAAGGAAGCGGAGTGCTCGTCACGAATGATAACGCTAGAGAAAGAACAAAGGCTTTGGCCAAAAATATAGAGCTTGCCGGCGTACGCAATGCTGTCGTGCTTAACGATGAGCCCGCAGCAATTGCCGCTGTTTTTCCACAATGGTTCGATCGTATTCTCATTGATGCACCATGCTCCGGCGAGGGCATGTTTCGCAAGGATGATTCAATGATCGCAGAATGGGAGAAGCACTCGATTGAAAAATGCTCCTTAATGCAGCGCGATATTATGCAGCATGCCGCAGCGATGCTGGCACCTGGGGGGAGAATGGTCTATTCGACATGCACGTTCTCGCCGGAGGAGAACGAGCAGCAAATGGCTCAGTTTTTAGCCGAGCATGAAGATTTTTTTGTTGAAGCTATTTCTCCTCAGCATGGCTGGAGGGCAGGCAGAGCGGATTTAGCAGAAGGCATGGCGCAGCTTGATGAAGAGCGTCTGCAATCCATTCAAGGAACGGTAAGGCTATGGCCGCATTTAATCGAGGGTGAAGGTCATTATGCGGCTGTCCTTAGACGCAGCGGGGAGCGGACAAGCATCATGGAAGAAGAGCCGGCGGTTGCTGCTTCTGTAAAGCGCCAGAGCGTCCAGTCTGCTGGCGGAAGCTTAAAACGTGAAGTCGTGCCAAGCAGCGGGAAAAGACAAGAAAAGAAACAAGATCATAGGGATGAGCGCCGCGCAGCTAAACGGCAAACGAGAAATGATTGGGCCAACGCTGGATTGGAGCGCCCTGCAAACAAGAAAGGGGCAGGGAGTGGTCGTGATGGAGCCGCGATGAACCTCACGGAAGAAGCAAGTCCAATTGAGCTGTGGAACCAGTATGCAGAACAATTTGCAATAAATGCACGAAGCTGGCCAGGGCGTGTAGTAGCCTTTGGTTCTCGCGTATATATTCAGCCTGCCGAACTGCCATCGCTCGATGGCTTGCGCGTGGTTAGAGCCGGCTGGTATGTAGGTGAAGCTATTCGAGGTCGATTTGAACCGTCACACCCGCTAGCCATGGGGCTAAAGCGAGATGAAGCCGTGCGCTCCGTTAATTGGAGCTCGTCTGATGAGCAGACGATTCGATATCTCAAAGGGGAAACCTTGTTTGTTGATGAATCGGAATTAACGGTGCATGCTGGCGCCGCCTCAAAAGGATATATATTAGTTTGCACAGACGGTTTCCCGATAGGCTGGGGGAAATATGCCGCTGGAATGATCAAAAATGAACTGCCTGCAGGATGGAGATGGATGTAGAATGAGTAAACGTATTCGAATTGACAAGCTAATCGCTCATATGGGACTGGGTACGCGCAGCGAAATTAAACGAGCTGTGAAGCTCGGCATGGTTGTTGTCGATGATAAAGTAGTGAAAGACAGCGGACTAATCGTTGACCCTGATACAGCAAAGGTTTATTTTGACGGCGCACCTGTCGTGTATCGTGATGTCGTTTATTTCATGTTGAATAAGCCGCAGGGCGTTATTTCTGCTACAGAAGATAGTCGTGAACGCACGGTAATCGATTTACTTGAGCTCTCCGATCGGCAGCGAGATCCATTTCCAGTCGGACGACTGGATAAAGACACGGTTGGCTTGCTGCTGCTGACGAATGATGGGCAGCTTGCTCATGAACTGTTGTCTCCGCGCAAGCATGTTGCGAAGACCTATGAAGCATTGGTTCTTGGCGATGTTGGCGAAGAAGACAAGCAGCTTTTTTTGGCTGGCGTTGCATTAGACGACGGGTATGTTACGATGCCGGCTGAGCTACACATCAAGAGTCGTGAACAACGGGATGATGAAATATTTTCGAGTATCTCCCTTACCATTATGGAAGGTAAGTTCCACCAAGTGAAAAGAATGTTTGAAGCTGTCGGCAAAAAGGTCGTATACTTGAAAAGAGTATCGATGGGCCCGCTTAAGCTTGATGAAACTCTTGAAGAGGGCTCCTATCGGGAGCTGACGGAAGAAGAACTAGAGCTTCTGCGCTCACATAAACGGAAAACTGATTAGACTTTGTATCTGGTGTTTGATGTAATTAAAAGATAGAGAGAGCACTTACAGAGCTTGGAATAGGAGTGGAGACATGAGCCTTAATTATGACTTAATTGCTTTAGATGTGGATGGGACGCTGCTTACAGATGATCATGTGCTGACGAAAGCTATTCGTGAGTCGGTACATGAGGCTGCCAATCGCGGAGCTCAAATCGTATTATGTACTGGGAGAGGACCATCAGGCGCTCTTCCTGTGCTGAAAGAGCTTGGACTTAGCGGGACGGTGATTACTCATAACGGCGCAGCAACGATAAATGCGGACGACCATTCCGTTGTTCACCAATTCGATATGGTACCTGAACATTTATTGCGTTTTATTCAATATTGCCGCGAGAATGGCATTCATTTTGATTTGAATACTGCGTTTGAAATGATGGTCGAGAGCATGACGCCGGAAGTGGAAGCGATGTATGGTCATTTTCAAGCTAAACCATCGATTCATGATTTCCGCCTGGGCTTGCCTAGCGGCCTTGTGAAATTCACAGTTTTTGGAACGAAGGATCAGATGGATGTCGTGCAAACGGAATGGTCGGGATGGCCTAAGCAGCTTCATTCGATTCGGAGCGGCGACTTTTTTATCGATGTGCATCATAGTGAAGCCAATAAAGGAAAAGCGTTGCAGCAGCTTGCAGCAATTAAAGGCATTGATCGCAACCGAATTCTAGCAATCGGCAATTATCATAATGATATTACGATGCTTCAATTTGCGGGCATGGGCATAGCAATGGGCAATTCTCCAGAGGAAGTGAAGCTGGCAGCTAATGCAGTTGCACTTTCGAATAGCGAGGATGGCGTGGCTAGAGCGCTTTATGAGCACGCTTGGAGCTAATTAAACAAGAGGGCTGTTTCAAAAGTGAAAACTTTTGAAACAGCCCTTTTTCTTTGGGATATTCGTAAAGTATTTAGGAGATGTTTTTGGACAGATGAATTTTCCTGGTACGAACGGTAATGTGAAATATGTATGGCTGGATAATGTTCCTGGAAAATTCAGCTTTGCAAGCATAAGCCTGCTTAAAAATTTGGACCCTAGCTATTATTATATTATTGATTGCCATTGGCCGCTGAAGGTAAGCGGAATTACAGTAGATCCAACACATGTTATAAGCCAGGAAGAAACGAATCATTTTTTTAATGCGATTCCATCCAAAGTGCGAAATAATGTTATAGCTATTTTCACTCACCATGCTCATACCTTTTATGAAAAGCTTACTAATATTTATCCCGGATTTACGAAAACTAAATTTTACGTTTGCGGATGCAGCGGCGCGTATAAATGCCAATGCAATTCTACTAGCTGCGGCAGAGGATATTATGAGGCGGCATTGACTAGCAATAATAATCAGTATGATCTAACGGTTAACGAAGTAAGATCCTGACGGAATGATATAGAAAAAGAAAGAGCGGTCAGCACTGGGAATAAGTTCCTGTGTTGACCGCTCTTTCTTTTAAAGTTGTTTACCGATTGCGTCCGCCGCCACCGCGCGGTTTGCTCGAAGAGCTTCCGCCACCACGCGGACTGTTGCCGCGACCGCCGGCAGGTGAGCCGCTGCGTCCGCCTGACGATGATTTGCCGCGCTTGCCTGTTCCACGGCCGTTTTCGTGCTCATTTAGTGTTTTCGCTTTGAAATCACTGCGCGCTGCTTCCCAAGGGCTATCCACCTTGGACGAGGCACGGCCTGCTACATGCTCTGCGCCGCGAGGACTGCCGAAGCCGCCGGTGCGGCTTGCACCACCGCGAGCTGAGCCGCCACGACTCTCGGAGCGTTCGCCACCGCGAGCTGAACTTCCGCGACTTTCGGAACGATCACCGCCGCGAGTGGAACTGCTGCGGCTTTGGGAACGGTCATTACCGCGAGCAGGGCTTGCGGATTCGAATCGGTCCCCACGGTTGGCTGACCAGCCTGTGCTCTCGCCAGCTGCTTCGGAAGCTTGACCGCGAATCTCAGCTGTTCTGCCTGTACGTTTGCCAGCATTAGGACGAACGGTCTCGCGTTGGCCTCTGCGTCCGCCTGGCTTCGCATTGCGATCACCTTGAGCAGAACGGTCACGACCGCCGCGGCGTCCACCCTCGGATGGCTTGCTGCTTCCGCCGCGTGTACTGCTTTTGCCAGCTGCACTGCGTGTTCTCTCTGGACGATCGCCGGATTGTGCGCGTACAGATGTTTCGTTGCCTTCGCTGTCAATCGCACGGCGTGCAAGCTTAGCATTTATGCTTTGTTCAATAAGAATCAAATGGTTTTTGTCATAAGGAGTTGCGAGTGTAATGGCTGCGCCATCTTGCCCAGCGCGACCTGTTCTGCCAATACGGTGAATATACAGCTCGCCGTCTTGTGGAACGTCGTAGTTGTAAACATGGGTAACCCCTTCAACATCGAGTCCGCGAGCAGCAACGTCAGTGGCTACGAGCACCTGCAGTCTTGCATCTCTGAAGCGCTTCATTACTTGCTCACGCTTCGCTTGCGTAAGATCGCCGTGCAGCTCATCCGATTCGATGCCGATCTCTTGGAGTTCCTTGTTTAATTTTTTCGCGCGAACTTTAGTCCGGCAAAAAATAACGGCCAAATACGGCTGATGACGCTCAAGCAAATGCACGAGAGTTTGCTGCTTGCTTCTATCCGTTGTTTCATAGACGATTTGTGTAATGCTGTCGAGTGTGACGTTAGTACTGCGTACCCGAATATCGACAGGTGTCTTCATATAATCAGCAGCCAGCTTGCGAATAGCATCAGGCATTGTAGCTGAGAACAACATCGTTTGACGAGCTTTCGGCGTTTGTGAAATAATGCTTTCTACATCTGGCAGGAAGCCCATGTGAAGCATTTGATCCGCTTCATCGAGAACAAGCATTTGCAGCTTGCCTAGGCTGACGGTTTCACGTTTCATATGATCGATAAGACGACCAGGTGTTGCAACCACGATATGGGGCGAGCGCTGCAGCTTGCGAATCTGAGCATCAACGTCTTGGCCGCCATAGGCAGCAAGCACGCTTACGCCAACAGCGGGAACAAGTTTTTTGAGCTCGCTCGTAATTTGAATCGCAAGTTCCCTCGTTGGAGTTAATATGAGAGCTTGGACTTGTTCTTTCTCTATATTAATACGTTGCAAAATAGGCAAAGCAAACGCAATCGTTTTGCCTGTGCCCGTCTGAGCTTGTGCAATAACATCCTGCCCGTTGAGCAGAAGTGGAATCGCTTGCTTTTGAACCGGAGTCGGCTCGATAATTCCATCATGGTGAAGCAATTCGCTTAGCTTGGGAATTATACCCAAAGCGTTAAATGCGTTAGACATTAATACATTTCCTCATTTCGTTTACATCTTTTGATGTTAAGTATAACAGCTGTCCTTATAATGTGCATCTTTACTTTGCTTATGCTATGCTAAAAGCCGACATTAGAGCAGCAGAGGAATGGTAAATATGAATGGAACAGAGCGCTCCGCGATCAAAGCGGGCCTATCGGTAGACATTGTTTTGAAGCAGGATCAACGGACTGGAAAGCTGACACGAGGTGTAGTGAAAGATATTTTGACGAATTCGCCTAAGCACCCTCATGGCATTAAAGTGAGACTGGCTGATGGGCAAGTAGGGAGAGTCAAGAACATCCTGACTTAAAGAGTCCATATCTAGTCAGGAAGGAATGTTCAACGTTAAAGGAGCGATGTGCTGTGGCCTTTGGCATAAAAAGAAAAGAGTTGCAGCGATGGAAGGAAGCCGTTGCCCGCGGAGAAATTGCATTTCTGACGCACTACTGGCTGGATTCGAGGTTTCCAGACATGAAGACAGTAACGAAGGTAGGCTGCTCCGATATGGAGAAGCTATCGCGCTGGTGCCTCGATAACGGACTTAACCCTCGCTATATTCATGCGCGGTCAGAGTATCCGCATTTTGATTTGCTTGGACCGATGCAGAGTGAAATATTGAAGCGAGAAAATCAGCTGGAACAGCTTGAACGATTTGATATGTTATGAGGATCAGAATCGCAATTAGCTGCTCATGAGGCGGCTTTTTTTATTTCAAAAATGGAAAAAAATCTTTCTCCTTAATGAATCATCCTTTATGATAAATGGAAGCTTGGATGATTATGCCAGTTTAAGGGGAGTGGAATTTGCATATGGTTGTCGAGAAAATGCAGCTGCTGGACACCTTCAAAGAATGGATAACGTTTGTAACCGATTTGGCGCGTTACGACGAACGTATTTGGAATCAGAGCATTGCCGCAGGAAAGTGGTCGGTTCGAGACGTCACAGCCCATATTTTACGTTGGGATATTTATTTTTATGAAGAAGCAATCTTAAAGGTGCGAGCTGGCCTGCCGCTTACGGTTAAACATCTGGATTATAATGAGTTTAACGAACAAGCAAAAATATACAGCAGGTCAACTTCGGTCGCTGAGCTCGTTCATGAAGCTGCAAGCATACGTGAGCGGATTATTGACACGATAGCACAGTTAGCAGATGAGCAATACAAAGCTAAATATGTAGATGCGGACGGCCATGCCTTTGAAGTGAGTCAGTATATAAAAGATTTTATATGGCATGATCAGCATCATATGGAGCAGATTAAACGACTGTTGCATTTTCGCATAGAGGAAATGAGCTTGAATGGCTGGCCAGCTTTGCAAACGGTTGTCTACGACGGCTGGCTGCTTCGTTTTGCAGAAGGTTATACGAAACGTTCCAATTCGATTAATCCTGTGTACGGCAGCACGCTTCAGCTTGATGCAAAAATCAGCTCCTGCGAGGAACTGTATGAACACAAGGGAATACGCTCTGTTTTTAAAATAACACCCTTTGTCCAGCCAACCTCGCTTGATGAGGAACTGGCGACTCGCGGTTATGAGCTTATCGACCGGACGATTGTAAAGACGATACATCTTTCTGACGCTCTATCCCCGAAGGCTGCTGAAATTTGGCTCGAACAGGAAGTTTCGGAGAACTGGCTGGATGCGGTTGCGGTTTTTAGTCGTTTAACGGATGAACAGCGGTCAACTACACGCAAAATGATAGAACAGTCACCGCTGGATAAATGCTGCGCAATCCTGCACGACAATGGAATACCGGTAGCATGCGGCTATGCGGTGATTGAGGATGGTTGGATTGGTATTTATGATATTGTGACCGATCCTAACTATCGAAATAAAGGTTTTGGCGAGCAGCTAGTGCTGCATCTTCTACAATGGGGCAAGGGACGTGGAGCGACTGAAGGTTATCTGCTCGTCGTAAAAGATAACGCAGCAGCTAATCGGCTGTACGATAAAATCGGGTATGGCCCGCAATACGAGTATTGGTATCGAGTAAAAAAATAAAAGCTGCTATTTGTTATTTGTAATAATCGTATAAGGCGCCTTGTTGAATGTTTAAGGCGCTTATATGGGAAACTAAACAACTTAGATTGATCAGCATGAGAAAGAAGGATTATTTCGTGAAAATCAGCAATTCAAATTTATCATCAGCATCTACATCTTCTGCGCCAATTGCAATAACAAGCTCATGGCTGCTGCTTCTTGGCATATTGCTAATAGCCGCTAATTTGCGAGCGCCACTAACAGCGGTTGGACCAATCGTATCTGAAATTCAGCGTTCGTTTGGCATCTCCAGTGCGCTCACTGGACTGCTGACGACCTTGCCACTGCTAGCATTTGCACTTATTTCTCCGCTTGCGCCACGAATTGCACAGCGCATTAGTATGGAAAACACATTATTTATTGCAATGGTTGTGCTAACTGGCGCGATTGTAATTCGATCCCTTCCGGCGATAGCCGCTTTATTTGTTGGAACGATCTTGCTGGGCATGGCGATTGCAGTTGCAAACGTACTGCTTCCGAGCATGATAAAAAGAGATTTTCCGGCCACCGTCGGTCTAATGACTGGTTTATATTCGGTCGTGATGAATTTAGGCGCTGCTCTAGCTTCAGGATTCAGCATTCCCATTACAGAGAAGATTTCCTTTGGCTGGCAAGGGATGCTGGCCTGCTGGGCACTGCTCGCTCTAATTGCTACGATTGCTTGGGTACCGCAACTTCGTTCGTTTGCGAAGAAGGACAACAACAAAGCAGCAACGGATGGCGAGAAGAACGGTGGTCTGCTGCGCTCTGGCTTAGCTTGGAAAGTAGCATTATTTATGGGTCTTCAATCATTTTGTTTCTATGTCAACATATCATGGCTGCCTGAAATTTTGTCTGACCGCGGCATGAGTCACGTTGATGCGGGATGGATGCTGTCACTGCTGCAATTTGTCAGCTTGCCCGCGACTTTTATTATCCCTGTCATTGCGGGAAAGCAGGCAAGCCAAAGGCTGCTTGTTATTCTTACAACGATCTTGCTGCTCCTAGGATATTTAGGGCTCCTTAGCGGGAATGTGGATCTTATTCCGATTTGTATGATCTTACTCGGAATTGCCGGCGGTTCCGGCTTTAGTCTCGCGGTTATGTTTTTTGTACTGCGGACAAGCAGCACAAGGCAGTCGGCTCAGTTGTCGGGGATGGCGCAGTCTCTTGGTTATCTGCTTGCCGCTGCCGGACCGCTGTTGTTTGGACTCATTCATGATTTGACGAATAATTGGACTGTCTCATTAGTGATGCTAGTAGCCGTTGCCGTTATTTTTGGATATATAGGCTTCGGAGCTGGAGCGAATAAAACCATATCAGGAGCACAAGAAAAATAAATGTGTTGTGCAAATTGATTAGTATACGCTTGAAGTTCAAGTTCGTTCTCTTGACACCGAACCGTGTGATCTTTATAATCGAAACTAACGATTTTATGCATATGGAGCGTTGAAGAGGAACAGTAATTTCGTTTGTCAGGCCTAGAGAGCCGGTGATTTATGGTGGAAGCCGGACCTGCAGCGAAATGAAGCTCGCCTTGGAGCTGTGCGATTAACGAAAGCGATGTTTACGAAACATCGTTTACGCGAAAATCACCGTTTGGCCCGCGATAAGGGCGACAAGTGAGCGATCGGCAAAGCATGTCTTTCGCTAACTAGGGTGGTACCACGGGAGAACAACCTCTCGTCCCTAGCGATAATTCGCTAGGGGCGAGAGGTTTTATGTTTTTTTGTACAATTATGCATGCAGCATTTATTTGAGAGAGGATATGAGCACATGAGTCAAGAACAGCAATTTCACGGCTATAACCCGCTTGTTGTGGAGCCGAAATGGCAGCAATTTTGGGATAAAAACAAAACGTTTCAAACGACAGAGGATGCTGAAAAACCAAAGTTTTACGCATTAGATATGTTTCCATATCCATCTGGAGCTGGCTTGCATGTTGGACATCCAGAAGGTTATACAGCGACGGATATCGTGTCTCGCTACAAAAGAATGAAAGGTTATAATGTCCTTCATCCAATGGGCTGGGACGCGTTCGGATTGCCTGCTGAGCAGCATGCGCTTGATACAGGAAAGCATCCGCGCGATATTACGTTTGTAAACATCGATAATTTCCGCAGACAAATAAAATCACTTGGCTTCTCATACGATTGGGATCGCGAGATTAGTACAACCGATCCTGAATATTATAAATGGACGCAATGGATTTTTATCCAATTGTACAACAGAGGACTCGCTTATGTTGCTGAAGTATCAGTTAACTGGTGTGAGGCTCTTGGAACGGTGCTTGCCAATGAAGAGGTTATTAACGGCCTAAGCGAGCGGGGCAATCATCCCGTTGTTCGCAAGCCTATGCGTCAGTGGATTTTGAAAATTACGGAATACGCGGATCGTCTGTTGGATGATTTGGAAGAACTGGACTGGACAGAGAGCATTAAGGATATGCAGCGCAACTGGATTGGAAAATCCAAAGGAGCTGAGGTTACCTTTGAGATTGACGGTCATGATTCCGCATTGGTCGTATTTACGACTCGTCCAGATACATTGTTTGGCGCGACTTATTGCGTACTCGCTCCTGAACATGAGCTTGTTGCAAAAATCGTAACGGCAGAGCAAAAAGAAGCAGTTGAAGCTTATCAACTGGCAGCATCGCGCAAGAGTGATTTGGAGCGTACTGATTTGGCGAAAGACAAGTCAGGCGTGTTCACAGGAGCTTATGCCATTAATCCCGTTAATGGCGTGAAAACACAAATCTGGATTGCAGATTATGTTCTTGCTGGTTATGGAACGGGTGCTATTATGGCTGTTCCAGGTCATGACGCTCGCGACTGGGAATTTGCAAAGCAATTTGATTTGCCGATCGTTGAGGTTGTGCAAGGCGGAGATGTTACGAAGGAAGCTTATGCAGGCGACGGCATTCATGTCAATTCCGATTTCTTGAACGGTTTGACGAATGAAGAAGCGATTGCGAAGATGATAGAGCATCTGGATGCATCGGGCAAAGGAAAAGGGAAAATCACTTACCGCCTGCGCGATTGGTTGTTCAGCCGCCAGCGCTACTGGGGTGAGCCGATTCCGATCCTTCACTTGGAGGATGGTACGATGAAGACTGTTCCTGAGGATCAGCTTCCGCTTCTGCTGCCTGATGTTGATGCTATTACTCCTTCAGGAACAGGGGAATCACCGCTTGCCAGCGTTACGGAATGGGTGAACACGATTGATCCTGAAACGGGCATGAAGGCTCGCCGTGAAACGAACACGATGCCGCAATGGGCAGGCAGCTGCTGGTACTACCTGCGCTTCATCGATCCTAAAAACGACAAACAGCTTTGTTCGCCAGAGAAGCAAAAGCAATGGCTGCCGGTTGACCTTTACATCGGTGGCGCTGAGCACGCTGTTCTGCATCTGCTTTACGCTCGTTTCTGGCACAAGGTGCTTTATGATATCGGCGTTGTAGATACAAAGGAGCCGTTCCATAAGCTTGTCAACCAAGGCATGATCCTTGGAAACAACAACGAAAAAATGTCCAAATCGCGTGGAAATGTTATCAATCCAGATGATATCGTAAACGAGTTTGGCGCAGATACGCTACGTATGTACGAAATGTTTATGGGTCCGCTTGAAGCAACGAAACCTTGGAATACCAATGGTGTGGAAGGAACATATCGTTTCCTTAACCGTGTATGGCGTTTGTTCGTGAACGAGGATGGCAGCTTGAATGCCAAAATCGGCAATGGCGAAACGAGTGATGCATTCAAGCGCACATGGCATCGTTCAATCAAAAAAATTACGGATGATTATGAGGGACTTCGCTTCAACACCGTAATCAGCCAGCTCATGATTTTTGTAAACGAAGCCTATAAAACAGAAGTGCTTCCTCAAGCAGCAATGGAGCAATTCGTTCAATTGATTTCTCCAATTGCGCCGCATATCGCGGAAGAGCTATGGGAGAAGCTGGGACGCACGGATTCGCTTACGTATGCAGCGTTCCCGACGTTCGAAGAAGCTTGGACGGTCGATCAAGAGGTTGAGATCGTCGTACAAGTAAATGGTAAAATCGCAGATCGTATCTCCATTGCAGCTGATATGGACGTTGCTGAAATGGAAAGCATAGCGAAAGAACTTGAGAAGGTACAAGAGCTGATTGCCGGCAAAACAATCCGTAAAGTCATTGCGGTAAAAGGCAAGCTAGTCAATATCGTTGCTAATTAAGACAAACAGAAGAGGTGAGCGGGCATTAGCTGAAGAACAGCTATTGACCGTTCACCTCTTCGCCTATAAAGGCGGTCGAAACCTTGACCACATCTTCATCGAACTTTGCATGTGTCGTACGGATGAGTTGATTGAACACTCCTTCTGTCTCGCGGCGCAGCAGGTTTAGCGCTTTGGCTGTAATGCCGCCAGGGACGGCAACTCTCTCTTGCACCTCTGCTGGTGTAAGGCCGCCTTCGGTCAGCAGCAAGCCGGTTCCGAGCAGCATGGCGCTTGCAACACGCAGCGCTTCATCACGGCTTATACCCGTTTCTTCAACCGCAGCATCCACAAATTGCTCAAGCAGGAAAGACATAAAAGCTGGTCCGCAGCTTGAAATGTCGGATACGATGCGTGTGTAATTCTCATCTATTCGCAGCGGTTGACTAATATGGGATAATAAGTCCTCCAGTTGAGCCATATCATTTTCATCAATCGTTTCCCCATAAATACAAAGCGATGCTCCGCTCCATACATAATTTGTAATGCTCGGAATAACCTTAGCTACCTTGCAATCGAGTTCCCCTTCTAGATGAGAGATAAGGACAGGACTCGTTATAGATACGACAATCTGATTTGGTCGAATAGTTGCCTTCAAATCATCGACCACTTTTTTGAACTCCAAAGGCTTTACGCACAAAAAAACAATATCGCAGCCGCAGGCAGCCGCAGCATTCGTATATTCGGCTCTCATGCCGGAATAACGGTTGGCCAAGGCTTGCGCTTTTGCAAAGGTGCGGTTGCTGACGGCAATTTGTTTTGGTGATAATGCACCAGATGCGATCAAAGCTTCAATGAGCAGGCTTCCCATTGTGCCCGTCCCGATAAATCCGACATTCATGCTGAACCCTCCTATAGGTTTGGCGCGCGCATAACCTGCTTTAATTTGTAGAGAATGGTTATATGCGAACAAATCCCGAGTGAAAATTTCAATAGCCGTACTCATTTCGTGTGCTCTCTTACCTTATTCCGCAGGACTTGTTTCATATGTCACTAATTACCAAATAATTCGTCGCTTTCAAAGGAGAGTGAAGAAGTGAAGCTTTTAACTGGAACGATTTCTAGCAAAGCTATTTTATTTGCTTCTATTTTAATACTTGCTGCAGCTATATTGCTGGCCGCTGCTTTTATGGAGCCTAAGCAGAAGGAAACAGGTGATTGGGTACCTTTAAACGATGCTGTGAAATCTGCAGTCGCTGCAATTGATGCAGCAGATACGGGTGAAGAAGACGTAAAGAACAAGAAGGATACTGAAATGATCCCGGAAAAGGAGCAAGAAGCATCAGCTGCGGGTGTTGATCATCGAAATGAGTCGGATGAGAAAGCTGTTTTAAAGGAGGATACGATTGTATCCACTGCACCAGCAGCACCGATTGCTAATGCGGGCATGGATGATGCAGCAAAGCTTGATATCAACCGCGCAACGGAGGCGGAACTTGATGATTTGAAAGGAATCGGACCGTCCAAAGCAAAAGCAATTATTGAAGATAGAGAAAGAAACGGCAAATTTGCGACCGTTAATGATTTACTCCGTGTCAAGGGAATTGGAGAAAAACTATTAAAAGGATTGGAAGACAGCATTGTAGCTCGTCCATAATTGTGAGAGAATGGAAAGAAGCGGATATTTACAACTTCCGTTTGCCATTATCTATTAACTCATTTGAAGGAGTCGAGAAAATGTCAGAACAACGCAAGCTTTCCCTTGATACACTATCCGTCCACGGAGGTCAGCAAATCGATCCGACTACGTTGTCGCGCGCAGTACCTATCTACCAGACGACATCTTACGGATTCAAAGATACAGATCATGCAGCGAATCTATTTGCATTGCAGGAATTTGGAAATATTTACTCCCGAATTATGAACCCGACATCGGATGTTTTTGAGAAACGTGTAGCTGAATTAGAGGGTGCTCCGGCAGCATTGGCAGTTGCTTCTGGTCAATCGGCTATTACATACGCGATTCTAAATATTGCAGGAGCTGGCGATGAGATCGTTTCCGCTACAAGCCTGTACGGAGGTACTTACAACTTATTCTCAATGACGCTTGCAAAGCTTGGCATCACTGTAAGATTTGTTGATCCGTCGAATCCGGAAAACTTCCGCGGAGCAATCAACGAGCGTACGAAAGCAGTATATGCTGAAACGATCGGAAATCCGAAGGGCGATGTTATCGATCTTGAAGCGGTTGCTGCAATTGCACATGAGAATGGCATTCCATTTATCGTGGACAATACATTCCCGAGCCCATACTTGTGCAGACCGATTGAACATGGAGCAGACATTGTAGTGCATTCCGCGACTAAATTTATCGGCGGACATGGAACATCAATCGGCGGTATCATTGTAGACGGCGGCAAGTTTGACTGGAAAGCCAGCGGCAAATTCCCTGGTCTTACTGAGCCAGATCCAAGCTACAATGGCGTTGTTTACACCGATGCAGTTGGCCCTGTCGCTTATATCATTAAAGCGCGCGTCCAATTGCTAAGAGATATGGGTGCTGCCATTTCACCTTTCAACTCCTTCCTATTGCTTCAAGGACTTGAGACGCTGCATCTTCGTATGGAGCGCCATAGCTCAAATGCGCAAAAGGTAGCTGAATATTTGGAAGGCCATGAAGCGGTTGAGTGGGTTAGCTATCCAGGACTTCCAAGCCACCCATCCTATGACCTTGCCCAAAAATATTTGCCGAAGGGTAAAGGCGCAATTATGACATTTGGCATTAAAGGCGGAGTAGAAGCGGGCAAGAAAGTGATCAACTCCGTTCAGCTATTCTCGCATTTGGCGAATGTCGGCGATTCCAAGTCGCTAATTATTCATCCAGCAAGCACAACACATCTGCAATTGTCTGAGGAACAGCAAGCTAATGCGGGCGTTTCTCCAGGCATGATTCGTCTATCGATCGGTACAGAAGGCATTGATGATATTTTGGCGGATATTGAGCAAGCCATTGCTGCCAGCCAAGCCTAAGCCTAAACGCTTTAGTGTCCACTTGATAATGAATCAGCTTTAACGAAGAAATATACGATAAATAAATGCAACCAGAGATCATCAGATGCAGCATGAGAGAGGAAGTTGAGTTATGAGCACCCAAACGAAGGATGCCGACCGCAAGGACTGGGACACCTACTTCATGGATATTGCCTATATGGTTTCGACGCGCTCGCGTTGTCCGCGCAGACATGTTGGAGCTGTTCTTGTACAAGGAAAAAAACTGCTTGGCACAGCGTATAACGGTGCTCCGATGGGCGTGCAGGATTGTCTCGAGGCAGGCTGCATGATTTCGGAGGAAGTTGAGATGAAGCTGGTTGACGGCAAGGAGCAGCCATTCAAGAAACAACGCTGTATTCGAACGATACATGCGGAGCAAAATTTGCTGCTGTTCACCGATCGTACCGATCGCGAAGGCTCAACCGTTTATGTAACCGACCAACCTTGCTGGACATGCGCTAACATGCTTGCGAACAGCGGTGTTATCGAAATCGTCTATCATCGCAGTTATCCGAAAGACAGTGAAAAGGTGAGCAATATGATGGCCCAGAAAGGTATTGTTTTCCGTTGTTTGGATCATTACGAGCCACCTGCTCAGGCGCATATGGATGTAACATCATAGCGTTGTTCATGAAATAGTAGAAACGAGGAGGAACCTCTGATTGCATCTTTTGATGCGACAGAGGTTCTTTTTTTGTTATGAGGCTTTGTGAATTGGAGGGAGCTAGAGGTGAATCGACGTCCTTTAATTTGGTTTGCGATTTGTTGGGTATTTGGGGGCGCGGCTGCTGCTGGATTGAACAACAGCGGCGTTTGGCTTGCGGCGGGAGCGGGAATATTACTCGCGACCGCCGCAGTGCTTGGCAAGCAAGCGACGTGGCAGCTCGCGGCAGCTTGTGCTTTGGCAGTGTGCCTTGCCGCAGGAGAGCGGTTATGGGCGGATGCCCGCAACGTGACTGCGCTGCCAGCACTGCTTGCCGCCGCTGAGGCGGATGGACCGCGAGCTGCGTATGCGGCGGAAGCGGAGGGCGTTATTGTGTCGGCGGTGGAGGTCGACGGCGACCGCGCGATGTTTCGCGTGGAGGCGCACAGCATCCACGTTCAAGGTGAAGCCGCTGCGCAGCCGTTGCGCGAGCGGTTGATCGTGCATGTCTGGTTGATTGAACAGCCGGAGCAGGCTATCGCCGCGGCTTGGCAGCGCGGCGCCAAAGTGCGCCTTGCCGGCGAGCTTACGCGGCCGGCTGGCGCATCCAATAGCGGCAGATTTGATTACCGCCGCTACCTCAGCAGCCAGAGAATCCACTGGCTGCTCAAAGTGAAGGGCACCGCCGCCGTAAAGCCGGCGCCGGGCCCCAAGTGGACCGCGGCCGCGCTGCTCGGCCGCGTCGACAACGCGCGCGCATGGCTTGGCGCGCAGATGGAACAGCTGTATCCGTCCTCGCAGTCCGGATACATGAAGGGGCTGGTCCTCGGCATTCGCGAGGACCTCGATCCAGAGCAGTTCCAGCAATTTTCAAGGCTTGGTTTAACGCATATTTTAGCGATTTCGGGCCTCCATGTTGCTGTATTCCTTTATGCGCTTAGCGGACTGCTGCACCTCGCACGTATAAGCCGCGAACGAATGCTGCTCATCCTCATGTTATCCGTTCCCATGTATGTGCTGCTTGCCGGCGCGTCCCCATCGGTAGTCCGCGCGGGTCTAATGTCCGTTCTTGGGCTATTGGCAGCCCGGATGGGCAAGCTGAAGGATGGGCTGCATCTGCTAGCTGCTGCTGCTGTGCTCATGCTTATTTATGATCCCTATTTTATCGAGGATGTCAGCTTTCAGCTGTCGTTCATTGTAACGATCGGTCTAATTGTCGGAGTCCAGCCTGTACGGCAAGCGATGCCGAGGTGGCGCAGAGGAAAATCACTGCTTGATCTGGCAGCGGTTACGCTCGTCGCGCAGATTGTATCCTTTCCCCTGACGATTTATTATTTCAATCAGTTTCATGTGTTGTCTATGCTCGCGAATTTTGTACTCGTTCCGTTCATCAGCTTTATCGTTATGCCGCTTGGCGCAGTATCGCTCCTGCTCGCGATACCTTGGGAGGGCGGCGGCAAGCTGCTGGCCTATTTCTCGCATTTCGCGAATGAATGGACGTTTGCTTTCGTCGAGCAGCTGTCCGAAGTGGATTCACTAAGGACGATTTGGGCAACTCCGCCTCTTTGGTGGGTGGCAGCTTGGTTGATTATATTTGGTGTTATATTTCGGATTTTGCGCAGTTGGACGATGCAAATCGCTGCGAAACATGAGGAAGAAGCAGCGACCATAGAGGAGACAGCGCCAATTGGAGCGGTTCATCCTTACATAGTGGTTAAAGAAAACAGTAAAAAGCTAAGGATCAGCCAATATCTGCTGTTAGCGTTAGTTTTGATTATGATTTTTTATGCCTTTGAACCGGATTTATTTAACCGTCAGGCAGAAGTTAGTTTTATAGATGTTGGTCAAGGCGATGCTGTACATATCCGAACACCCGGCGGCAAGCATATTTTAATCGATGGCGGAGGTACGATGAGCTTCCGCAAGCCGGGAGAAGAGTGGAAGGAGCGGAGCGACCCTTTTGAAATTGGGAAAAAGGTGCTTGTGCCTTTACTAATGAAAAGAGGCGTGCGCGAGATTGACATCCTCGTCATTTCACATTTGGATAGCGATCATATCCGTGGTTTAAAAGCGGTTTTGGAGACATTTCCAATACGCAGCATTTGGTGGAACGGAACGCTGAAGGAAGCAGATGATGCTCAGCAGCTTATTAAGCAGGCAATTGCACTGGGAATTCCAATGTACAGCGCGTCTGCGGGCATGAAGCAGCAGGTAGATGCAAATACGAAGATAAGCGTTCTGTGGCCATTGGCGCAAAAAGAGGAAGCGGTGGCTCAACTTGAGGAACAGAATGAAGCCAGTGTTGTGCTTAGTGTTCAGCTTTTTCAGTCGATCTTCTTGTTTACCGGTGATATTAATGCAGCCACGGAACGCGCCATTATAAGAAATGAGCGGCAGCAAAATATAATGGAATCAAATGAAAAGACTGTCTCAGTTATGAAGGTTGCACATCATGGCAGTCGTTTTTCAACAAGCACAGAGTGGCTCGATTATTAGCGTACGCTTGGAGCAGTAGCTTCTGTTGGAGCGACAAACACCTATGGCCATCCTAGTCCAGATGTGATTTCTCGATTAAATCAAGCGGGAACCGCTTTGTGGCGAACAGATCGTGATGGCGAGGTACGGTTTATTGTAACCAGCCAAGATTTATTTACGTATACAAAAATTAAGTAAGGCGGGTATCGAAAAAATGCGGATAGAAAGCCTGTTTTCATCTTTCCGTACCTAAATTCGCAAATCATATGAAAATCATTCATACTTAGGAATAAAGAAGTCGAGCCGTTTTCAAAGGTATTCGACTTCTTTCTATATACGAGTTAGTTGAAATTTGGTATCCTTTAATGTGGAGTTTATTTCGATTCTTTCACAGCATAGCGAGTATCTGTAAATTTTTTATGGTTTTTTTCCTGCTTCGTGCATTTAAGACGGTCCGCTTGGGGACAATCGCTTTGCTTGTTAAAACTTACTAAAAAAAATAAAGTAATATTTCTAATTTATCTGCAACTTTTACCGCAACCAGTTCGTCAGAATGGTTGCAAGAGAGGGGGATCCTTCGTGGTGGAGCCGGAGCTTATAAGAGCCGCTCAGTCGGGAGATCGCGACGCTTTAATTACTCTATTGCGAGAGATTGAAACGCATGTTTATCGGACAGCCTATTATATATTAAATAATGAACAGGATGCCCTTGATGCAGCGCAAGAAGCGCTAATTCGCATCTATACAAAAATAGGCTCGTACGAAGAAAAAGCGCAGTTCAAAACATGGATTCAACGTATTGTAACCAACATTTGCATTGACAAGTTTCGGAGAAATAAACCGACCGTCTCAATAGATGAGCACGACATGGTATTCCACGAAAAACAAAACGTGGAGGACGAGGTAATGTCTGCTTACGCTGTTAAAGACATTCAAGCCGCTATCGACAAGCTTCCTGAGCATCATCGTGCGGTCGTCGTCCTTCGGTATTTACAGGATTTCTCTTACAATGAAATTGCAGATTCGCTCGATTTGCCGCTCAATACAGTGAAATCCTATTTATTCAGAGCTAGGCAACAGCTGCAGACTTTACTCCATGATTATCAGAAAGGTGGTGTCCGGGGATGAATTGTCAAGAGGTGATGGAACTAATGCAAAGACAGCTAGACAACGATCTCGATGAAAGCGAAATCGAAGTCTTGATGAATCATACTAGACAGTGTCCGGACTGTGCAGCCATGTTCGAGCGGTTACAGCTATTGTCCGCCGAGCTTACCAGTTTGCCAAAAGTTATGCCGAGCTATAGCTTAGTCGATGCGATTATGCCTCAATTAGAGCGGATGGAACTGTTTGGTCAGGCTGAAGCGGAACCGCCATCCATGGTTAGCAGAACGGAAGCAACAAAACGTCTTTCGAAGCGTCAACGCCGCTGGCCGTCCATGCGCATTATGAGTGGTGTGATCGCAGCCGGAATCGTTGCAGGGCTGTTTATCGTAACGTATAATTCAGGCTCGATTGGCGATATGAATGCATCAGAATCTTCAGCCAAGCAATCGAATAACGTCGCGGCTGATATGATGAACGATACGCCAGTGGAAATGTCTTATAGAGCGAGCGCTAACGGTGCTGAAGACCCAGAAGTGAAGACGGAAACGGCAACTAAAGATAAAGATGCCGATTCAGCGCCATCGTCCAAGAGTACCGCAATCAATCCTTTAACCAATGAAGAAGACAAAGCGCCTGATGGCGGGTCATTTGAGGATGGCTCAGTCAAAGGCTTAACTTCGAATCCTTCTGAAGGATTGGTTGAAAACGAAGGCGAGAATGGTTTAGGTATGAATACGAACAGCACGGCAACGGTTTCACCCGATGGCCTTTATAGCGGCACGGCTGAAAATTTTAAAATTAAAGTTGTTGCTGCTGCCGATAAATCTATCGTCTTCACATCACCGCGCAAAAATGGTGAGCTGCTCAATCTCATCTGGTCTGAGGACAGCAAAAAGCTGACCTACGAGGTTCATGTTGAACAAGGAGCAATTGAGAAGTATGTGATCGATTTATCTACGCTGACGGAGCAGAAGGCAGGGCATTAGCTTGGAAACTGCTCGTTTGAGCACAGATTGCGGACTGCAAAAATTAAGGGTTATTACGCACATTTACATCGATTTATGCGTATAATGTTAGCAGCGATAGTGTCTGCGACGAATCCTTAACGTCGTATGACCATCCGCAGGGCGGTACCATGGACCTGCCTGCGAATGTTTATATAGATGTTCGGCAAAGGGATGAGGCTTTATATGGCTCATCCCTTTGTTGCCGTCTAATTGTACTTACTCGTGACGAGGTGAAGGTATGGATGCAAAGGAAGCATTAAAAGAAATAAAGGGCGGACGCTTCCGTCCCATTTATGTGCTGTATGGCAAGGATCGATATCGGCTGCAGCAATTTATTAACGTATTGACCGAGGCGATGTTTACAGCTGAGGAGCGAGAGCTTGGCATTGTTAAATTTGATACTGCGGAAACCTCGATTGAAGAAGCGGTTCTTGAAGCGGAAACATCGCCTTTTTTTGTGCAGCGGAAGCTGATTTTAATACGAGATGCGACTGTGCTGTGTGCTGGGGGCAAGGAAGGCGGAAAGCTTGAGCATCGTCCTGAGAAGCTGATACAGTATATGGAGTATCCTTCAGAGACATCCATTATCGTTATTTCTGTCCAATCAGAGAAGCTGGATGAACGTCGAAAGCTTGTAAAAACGTTAAAGGATCGTCATTCCTTAGTTCCGTTCCCTGAACTCGACGCGGCTCAGCTTAAGCAATGGATGATTAAGCGGGCAACAGATCAGCAAAGAACCTTGTCTTCAGATGCGGCTGAGCTGCTCCTATCACGAGCCGGAGCGAATATGCAGCAATTGTCGCAGGAAGTGGACAAGCTGTGCTTGCACGCGGGAACAGGCGGTGTCATTGATGTAGAGACGGCATCTATGCTAACTGCAGCAACAGTTGAGGAGGACGTATTTGCGCTTGTGGATGCGATCGCTGAGCTTCGTTTGGACAAGGCTATTCGACTGTACAGAGAATTGCTGGTTCGTCGTGAAGAACCAATCAAGATCGCCGCTCTTATCGCTAGGCAATTAAGAATCATGCTGCAAATCAAAGAGCTGGAGCAGCATCACTATTCCCCTCAGCAAATGGCTGGCCAATTAGGCTTGCATCCATACGCAGTCAAGCTTGCCGCGGAGAAAAGCCGGAAATTTCAAGTGGCTAGACTTGGCAGGCTGTTGGCTTCACTTGCAGATCTCGATTATAAAATGAAAACCGGAGCAATTGATAAAACGCTCGGTTTAGAGCTGTATTTGCTTTCACTTGGCATGGAGAAGGGCGCATAGCGTTCTTTCCATTGCCTTTTTTTATGTGAGCAGCTGATAAGCAGCATGGAAAAACAAAAAAGCTTCACCGCTCGATAAGAGCAGTGAAGCTTTTTTTGTTGTGCTAAACGAGTTTCAGTTGACCAGATGGACAACGTCATTCGTAAGAGCGGTTATCTTGCTTAGGCTTGAGCCGAAAGGGCATTCAGACGTTTAGCAAGACGAGATTTTTTGCGGGAAGCCGCATTTTTATGAATCAGGCCTTTAGTTGCTGCTTTGTCCAACTTTTTCGTTGCAGCGATAAGAGCTGCTTTAGCAGCATCTACATCAGTGCCAGCGATAGCTTGGTCAGCAGATTTAACGGCCGAACGAAGTGCGGATTTTTGGGATGCATTCAAAGCACGACGCTTTTCACTTGTTTTAACGCGTTTAATCGCGGATTTAATATTTGGCATGGAATTCACCTCCTAAACTGTTTACAACGGTTTATCTACATCATAAACCTAGACAACACAACTTAAAGTATATTATCATGCCACTCCTCAAAAAGCAATAGCAGGAAGCTCCTTATAAAAACTGTATTCCGTAAGGATGAAGGCTCATCTACGAGTATGAAAATAATCCATCTGCAAACAATAACATCAGAACTGGTGTTTGAAGGGAGAATGAGCAATGGAGAACGAACTTGATTTGCAAAAATATAATGTTAGAACAGACTTGGCGCTTGAAGCGAAGGAGATGGCAGAGGCGCCAAGCGGCGGGCCTATACCAGGCATACAATCCGAAACTTCTGAAGATGAAGGAATAACGATTACGCAGCTGCATGTACAAAACGAACAAGGCGCTCAGGCCATTGGCAAAATGCAAGGGCATTATGTGACGATTGAGGTTCCGGAGCTGCGAAAAGGGGATACGGGACTGCAGGATAGGGTGGCGACACAGTTTGCCAAACATTTTGAAGCTTTCCTTGAACGGTTATCCATAAGTAAAACAGCGCGAGTTCTAATTGTAGGTTTAGGCAATTGGAATGTTACGCCTGATGCGCTTGGTCCAATTGTTGTTGAGAATGTAATGGTCACTCGCCATTTTTTCGAACTGATGCCTGATCAAGTGGCGCCTGGTTATCGCGCGGTAAGTGCGGTAGCGCCTGGAGTGCTTGGCATAACGGGTATAGAATCCAGTGAAATCGTTCAAGGTATCGTTGAGAAGACGAGTCCGGAACTCGTCATTGCGATTGATGCATTGGCATCTAAAGCATTAGAGAGAGTGAATACAACGATCCAAATTGCAGATACAGGCATTCATCCGGGCTCTGGCATCGGGAATAAACGAAAAGGGCTTACAAAAGAAATCTTAGGTGTCCCGGTTATTGCGATCGGAGTGCCTACCGTTGTTTATGCTTCGACCATCGTCAACAACACACTTGAGATGATGAGCAGTCATTTTAAGAAACAAAGCGCAAACTCGGATCAAATTTTAGGTTTGGTAAATCAGATGGAAGAAAACGAGAGGCTGCAGCTCGTTAGGGAAGTGCTCAGCCCGCTTGGCCATGATCTGCTGGTTACGCCAAAGGAAATTGATGAATTTATAGAGGATATCGCCAACATTATAGCAAGCGGGCTAAATGCATCGCTGCACGAAGCGGTTGATTCAAGCAATGTTGCGGCGTATACGCATTAAATTCCTAGTATAATTAAGAAGGAAGCTTTCTAAAGGCATAACCTTTGGACAGCTTCTTTTTTTGCGCGATTCGCTATTTTGTATCCCTATAACTCTATCAACGCTAATTATTCCACATAGATTTGGTTCTATGAACTCTATCACTCTCATAGTTTAGTAGTGACTAATGCGGCTAGCACTATGAAGCGGGAGGTAAAAAACCAATGAAAAGAAAAATTATGCTGCTTGATATAGGGAAGGAAAGTAGACGAGTGAGACAATTGCTAGTAACGGGACGTACATTCGCGTTGCTCTCATTTTGCTCAATGGTATTTTTTATTTTGTTAGGAGCAGCGGGTATGGCTCATCAGCAAACGACAGCTTCGCCTGTAAATTCAATGAAAGGTTTTGCTGCTGCTGTATCGAGCGGTTTTTTTGGGGATATGCTAGAGATGGAGATGCCTGCATTTCAAAGCAGTCGGGAGACAGATACGTTTACATCAAAGCAAATTAGCGCGTTTCTTATGAGAGCTTTAACGGATATTAACCCTAACGATCCTAAAAGCCTGCTTGCAGGCGAGCTGCCTGGCATGGGGGTTAATGATGCTTACTTAATTCGCAAGGGCATCGGTACGGATACAGCGGTGGGACCGGAAGATAATGCACCGATTACATATGATCCGCTTGGCGAATTGCATGAGGATGCAGGAACAGATGTATCGAATAATGGGACGACAGAAGGAAATGAGGAGGAGCCGCTGCCGGTACAGACAGACAAGCCATCTTCAGGAACTGGCGAAGGTGATAACGGGGAGCCGGCGAAACCTACGACTGGCGGAAAAAAAGTGGCTTTTATCTATCACTCGCATAATCGCGAATCCTGGTACCCTGAGCTGACAGATAAAAAGAAAGACCCGAATTCTAGTACAAAAAATATTACGCTTGTTGGCAAACGACTTGCCCAAAAGCTGGAGGAGAAGGGTGTAGGTGCACAGCACTCGAACACTGATTATCCAACGGCGATTAAAGGTTATGATTGGAATTATTCCTATAAATATTCGATGAAGACGGTGAAAGAAGCCATTGCCAGCAGCAAGGATTTGAAGTTTTTCTTTGATCTTCACCGTGACTCGCAAAGGCGGAAAGAAACGACCATCGATATTGATGGCAAAAGCTACGCGCAGGTTTATTTCATTATCGGCCATAAAAATCCCAATTGGGAAAAAAATGAAGCCTTTGCGACAAAAATCCATGAAGCGCTCGAAAAAAAATATCCAGGCATCTCTCGCGGAATTTGGGGCAAAACAGCCTCATCAGGCAATGCCGAATACAATCAATCGCTAGCTGAGGATAATGTGCTTATAGAAGTAGGGGGCGTAGACAACACCCTCGAAGAGTCCTATCGAACAGCGGATGCGCTGGCAGCAGTTATTTCCGAAATTTACTGGGCAGACGAGAAGGCATCAACAAAAAAGTAGGAGGGGGCGAAGAATAAGTGAAACGAAATGCGCTAAAATGGACGGTGCTAGGTGGTGCTTTGGCGATAATCATCATGTATGGCATTGATATGTCCTCTTCGGGCATCGAGCGTATATATGGACCTATAGAAGGCTCAAGCGGGTACACAGAGATTCCGCAGACAGAGCAGAATGTGCAGCCAGTTAATGATTTTCAGAAGGAACAGCAGCAAAAGATTGCCCAGCTTGAGCAGGAGCTTAAAGAACTAAAGCGACTTGCTGCATATGATGACGAAACTATAGGAGAAACGGCCGAAACCTTTCCTGCCGAAAATGAAAGGATGCCTGGTCTTCCGCTTAAGAGCGACCAGCCAGCAGTAAATAAGATCGCAGATTCAACCTCTGGTTTGCTGCAAAATATGTCAAGTGAAGGCATTCGAATGGTCGTATCTATATTCGATGGGCTGACGAAGTGATAATGAACATTGCTGGTCTTCCCCTTAACTGATATAATAGGAGGAATGATTAGCATTATTGGAAATTGTGGGGGTTAGGCATGACTGACGTACGTGACCGACAAAAGAGAATTAGGAATTTTTCCATTATCGCGCATATAGACCACGGAAAGTCTACGCTTGCTGACCGGATCTTAGAATTTACCGGCGCTTTGACATCTCGCGAGATGCAAGAGCAGGTTCTTGACAAAATGGATTTGGAGCGGGAACGCGGAATTACCATCAAGCTGCAAGCGGTACGCTTGGCATATAAGGCAGATGACGGGATCGAGTATATACTCAATCTGATTGACACGCCTGGACACGTCGACTTTACATACGAGGTTTCACGCAGTCTCGCTGCTTGTGAAGGTGCATTGCTCGTTGTTGATGCTGCGCAAGGCATTGAAGCGCAAACGCTGGCTAACGTATACTTGGCGTTAGACAACAATTTGGAGATCGTACCTGTTATTAACAAGATCGATTTGCCAAGTGCGGAGCCTGAACGGGTAAAGCAGGAAATCGAAGATGTCATTGGATTAGACGCCAGCGACGCGGTACTTGCTTCCGCAAAAGCGGGAATCGGCATTAAGGAAATACTGGAGCAGGTTGTTACGAAAATGCCTTCACCAGTAGGAGATCCAGATCAGCCGCTTAAAGCGCTTATTTTTGACTCCCATTATGATCCCTACAAAGGCGTAATCGTTTATGTACGAGTTATGGATGGAAGCATCAAAGCAGGCAATAAAATTAAGTTTATGGCAACGGGAGCAGAATTCGAGGTCATCGAGGTTGGGGCATTCATGCCGAACATGGCGATCGTGAAGGAGCTTGCAGTTGGCGATGTTGGTTTTGTCGTTGCGGGCATCAAGAACGTGAAGGACACGCGTGTCGGTGATACAATTACGGATGCGAAGAAACCTGCACCTGAACGTCTGCCAGGCTATCGTCAGATTAACCCGATGGTATTCTGCGGACTCTATCCAATCGAGACACAGGACTATAATGATTTGCGTGATGCGCTTGAGAAGCTGGAGCTTAACGATGCATCACTCAAATATGAGCCGGAATCATCAACTGCTTTGGGCTTTGGCTACCGCTGCGGATTTCTTGGCTTGCTTCATATGGAAATTATTCAAGAACGGATTGAACGGGAATTCAACATCCCGCTTATTACGACAGCACCGAGCGTAATTTACAAAATTACACTGACAAATGGCGAAACGATGGAGATTGATAATCCATCGAACTATCCTGAAGCAGGCAAGCTTGACTTCGTAGAAGAGCCTTTCGTTAAAGCTGCTATCATTGTACCAAATGACTATGTCGGCGCAATCATGGAGCTTTGCCAGAACAAGCGGGGCGAATTCGTGAATATGGAATATTTGGATTTGAATCGTGTAACGCTCACGTATCAATTGCCTTTGTCAGAAATTGTGTATGATTTCTTCGATCAGTTGAAATCAAGCACGAAGGGTTATGCATCGTTTGATTACGAGATATCTGGCTACCGCAGATCCAATCTGGTCAAAATGGACATCATGCTTAACAATGAACAGGTTGATGCTTTGTCTGTCATTGTCCACCGCGATCGTGCTTACCAACGCGGCAAGGTTATTTGTGAAAAGTTGAAGGAACTTATTCCGCGTCAAATGTTCGAGGTGCCGATTCAAGCATCTATCGGCAACAAAATCATATCGCGTGAGACAGTAAAAGCAATGCGTAAAAACGTTCTTGCCAAATGCTACGGCGGTGACATTAGCCGGAAGCGGAAGCTGCTTGAGAAGCAGAAGGAAGGCAAGAAGCGGATGAAACAAGTAGGTAGTGTAGAGGTGCCGCAGGAAGCGTTCATGGCGGTACTCAAAATCGGCGAAGATTAAAACGTACGAGGATGAGGGAGGGCGCAGCTCTCCCTTTTTTCTATTTTAAGTGAACTGTATTTACCGACTTATATTTCAACGCGGGACGTGAGCCTGCCGCTCTAATGCAGTGCCAGCCGTTTACGCTTGAAGGAGAATGTTAACGATGAACATTACGCAATCACCACGCGCTTTATATATACACATCCCTTTTTGCACGAATAAATGTCATTATTGCGATTTCACTTCCTATGTACTAAAGGGACAGCCTGTTGATCAGTATCTCGATGCGCTTGAGCAAGAAATGCAGCGTACAGTTGCTGAATGGCCGCCAGTAGAAATTGATACTGTTTTTGTTGGTGGAGGTACGCCTACCGTACTGACTCCTCCGCAAATGGAAAGATTTCTAAAAGCAGTACGCACTTATTTCCCGCTTGCTCCAGATGTGGAATTTACGATGGAAGCGAATCCAGGCACAACGGACATAGACAAGCTGACAGCTATGAAGGAAGGCGGCGTGAACAGGATCAGCTTCGGGGTTCAATCCTTTGATAATGGATTGCTGGAGCGTATTGGCCGCATTCATAGCGTAGATGATGTATATCGCAGTATCGAGAATGCACGCAAAGTTGGATTTACCAACTTATCCATCGATTTGATGTTTGGCCTGCCAGGTCAAACGGTTGAGCTGTTAAGAGACAGTGTGAACAAAGCGATGGAGCTGGGATTGCCCCATTACTCCATCTACAGTCTAAAAGTAGAAGAAAATACGTTGTTCCATAAGCTCTATGAGCGCAACGAGCTGCCTTTGCCTCCAGAGGAAGAGGAGTTTAATATGTTTATTTTGCTAATGGACATGTTGAAAAAAAATGGATACGGCCACTATGAGATTAGCAATTTCGCCGAACCAGGTTATGAGAGCCGCCATAATTCCACCTACTGGCGCAATGAGCCGTATTACGGCCTCGGAGCGGGCGCGCATGGTTATGTGAATCGCATGCGTCATGTTAATTTAAAAGGGATTACACCGTATATCGATGCGGCATCAAGCAAGCTTCCGCGCCTTGAAACGTTTGAAGTTACTGAAGCTGAAGCGATGGAGGATTTAATGATGGTTGGGCTCAGGCTGCTAAGCGGAGTTCCGGCATCACGCTTCTCGAACCAATTTGAAGGCCAGAAGCTGGAGGACAAGTTCGGTGATGTTATTCATAAATTAATGAAGGATGGCCTGCTGGAAGCTGAGCAAACAGAAGACGATATCATTTACCGGTTGACTGACAAAGGTGTGCTTCTCGGGAACGAAGTTTTTGGTGCTTTTATCGGATATAACGGCTAAAATACTCTTGAGAAAAAATTCGTTGTGGTGTATATTTATTCATATTGATTTTGATCTTGCACCGGGTGGAGGCGAATGCACAAATGCAGGCAGTACAGGTCGTATGTCGAAAAGCAACGTCTAATGATATCGAGACATTGTTTGAATTAATTAAAGGTTATGCAGAGCAAGGCATTATGCTGCCTCGCACTCGGGAAGCGCTCGAATATATGATAGATACATTCGTCGTCGCGGAAATTGGGGAAGAAGTTGTCGGCTGCGGTTCACTGCTGCGGCTAGGGAAAGAATTGGTTGAGATTCGCTCGCTTGGCATGTCGGATGGCTACAAGGGCGTAGGGATCGGTAGCAAGCTGGTAGAAGCGTTGATCGAGCAGGCTAGAGAGCAGCAAATTCCGAAGGTGATGGCTTTAACTTATGCCGTGTCCTTTTTTGAGAAAAATGGCTTCAAGGTCGTTGATAAGGAAATTTTCCCGGAAAAGGTTTGGAAGGATTGCATCAACTGTCCAAAGCAGCTTGCTTGCGATGAAATAGCTGTTCTAAGAATGCTGAATTAAAGCACATTTTCCGAACGCATCTTCTTTTGTTGAAAATAAACCACTCTCCTTTAGTGCTTGCATTAGGACTATTGGGAAAGTGGTTTTTTTGTTTCATTCAACTAATATGTTAGTTTGTCCGAACTCGTTGATAGTAATGCTGCGCGTTTTGGTATATAGTCAAGGTAGATGTTTATTGTCATATAGAGGAGAAATAAAAATGAGCCAAAAAAAAGATCAAATCGTAGCAGTAGAGGATAAGCTAAAGCATGTAACGACAGTGCTTTTGAAGAAATGGGCAGGATTTAGCGGGTTTTATGGTTTTAAAGCAATGGGTTACGATGAACTGTTCGCTTTGCTAAATACAAATGGCTGGAAAGTTATTATAGATGACTCCGTTTCACCTTATCGTATTGTAGAGCTATACCAAGGTGAAAATCGCGTGAGAAGAGAAAAGTTTGCAACAGATGAAGCAGGAAGAGTTCATAAAGTGTAATTGTTTGTAGAATAAGCCGTTGTGCCAACATATATTGCTGGCACAGCGGCTTTTCTTTAAGCCACAGCGGAGTTTCCTTGTGTCATTAAATCGTTTATAAGATGTTTAAATTGAATTAGGCGCATGAAAAATGCCGAACTGACTTGACAATCGACAAGCTGGTTTGGTATTTTTGTAGTAATGATTAGCACTCGATCGGATTGAGTGCTAACGAAGGTACATCGAAATAACGGATTTGACATTTACGTAGGGGGAATTCGAATGCTGACGGAGAGACAACGGATGATTTTACATGCAATTGTGGATGATTATATTCGCTCGGCTGAACCAGTAGGCTCACGCAGTATTTCGAAGCGCGGCGACGTTGGCTTTAGTCCGGCAACCATTCGCAATGAAATGGCGGATTTGGAAGAGCTAGGCTTCTTAGAGCAGCCGCACACGTCAGCAGGGCGTGTTCCATCAACGAAAGGTTACCGTTATTATGTCGACCATTTAATAAAGCTTAGCGAAGTGGATGAGAAAGACATTGGTGTGGTTCGCTCGTTCGTAACGGACAAAATGAATCAAATGGAGCAGGTTATTCAACAAACGGCGATGATTCTCTCCAATTTAACCAATTACACATCTATTTTGCTTGGACCTGAAATGTTCAGCACATCGCTTAAGCATTTTGGCCTTGTGCCGCTTGATCAAACATCAGCAGTTGCTATTATTGTGACGAACACTGGACATGTTGAAAATCGGACGATTTCAATTCCTGACGGCCTGAAAATGGACGATATGGAAAAGGTCGTTAACATTTTAAACACAAGATTGGTTGGCGTTCCGCTGATTCGTCTAAGGTCGAAGCTTTACACTGAAGTTGGGCAAGAGCTTGAAAGGCATGTTGATCACTATGAACAGCTGCTGCAGGTACTGGATCATGCATTGCAGAATGAGGATGAGCACCGAATCTTCTTAGGCGGAACAACCAATATGCTGACACAGCCTGAATTCAAGGATGTAGACAAAGTAAAAACAATTTTGGATTTGCTTGATGAGACACCAGCCATAATGAAAATGTTTTCCGGCCTTCCGTCAGGTATACAAGTACGTATCGGGACAGAAAATGACCATAAGGCAATTAGCGATTGCAGTCTTATCACAGCAACCTATGCCATTGATGGCCAATCGCTGGGAACGATCGGCATTCTAGGACCAACGCGAATGGAATACGGCAAAGTCATTAGCTTATTGGATATTATATCCAAGGATATGGCGGTTCTTCTTGGCCGCTGGTATAAGTAATTAATGATATTTTGCCAAGTTTACTTCGTAAACTTTTTTAGGAGGTGATTGCATGAGTACGAAAGAACAACATAATGAGGCAGCCGAGGCTGTAGAAGAAGTGGTATCTGCTGAGCAATCAGATCAAGCAAGCGAGGATACTGTAAACGAGGCTGTGGAAGAAGATTCGCGTTATGCGGAGCTTGTGAAGCTGGCTGAGGAGAAAGAGCAGCGCTTCTTGCGCGCACAAGCGGATTTCGATAACTTCCGCCGTCGTACAATGAAAGAAAAAGAAGAACTCGGACAGTACGCATCGATGAAGCTGATCGGTCAACTGCTTCCGGTTGTAGATAATTTTGAGCGCGCTGTAGCAGCCGCATCTGTTAACGGTGATTTTGAATCACTTGCGAAGGGTGTAGACATGATTTTCCGTCAGCTCGAGTCAACACTTGAGCAGGAAGGCCTTAAAGCTATGAACGTAGTTGGCGAGCCTTTTAACCCTGAATTCCATCAAGCGATTATGACTGTAGATTCCGATGAGCATGAAGAGGGTATCATTGTTGAGGAAGTTCAGAAGGGCTATATCTTGAAAGACAAGGTATTGCGTCCAGCGATGGTTAAAGTAAGCAGTTAAACGGTAAAACTTTTTCTCAATAAATGAGACAGAGCAAGCTGTTATTAGGATAAAATATAAAAATTGTAGGAGGAACTATAGCTATGAGTAAAGTAATTGGTATTGACCTTGGTACAACAAACTCTTGCGTAGCAGTAATGGAGGGCGGAGAAGCAGTTGTTATTCCTAACCCGGAAGGCAACCGCACAACTCCTTCCGTAGTAGGTTTCAAGAAAGACGGCGAGCGTGTTGTTGGTGAAACGGCAAAACGTCAAGCGATCACAAACCCTGATCGTACAATCAGCTCGATTAAACGCCACATTGGTACGAACCACAAAGAAAAAATTGACGATAAAGATTACACACCACAAGAGATTTCTGCAATCATTTTGCAAAAATTGAAAGCTGATGCTGAAGCTTACTTGGGTCAAACGGTAACGCAAGCCGTTATTACGGTTCCTGCTTATTTCAATGACAGCCAACGTCAAGCGACTAAAGATGCTGGTAAAATTGCTGGTCTTGAAGTTCTTCGTATTGTCAACGAGCCAACAGCTGCAGCACTAGCATACGGCCTTGAGAAAACAGAAGATCAAACGATTCTTGTTTATGACCTTGGCGGCGGTACATTTGACGTTTCCATTCTTGAGCTTGGCGATGGCTTCTTCGAAGTTAAAGCAACAAGCGGCGACAACAAACTAGGCGGAGATGACTTTGACCAAGTTGTCATCGATCACCTTGTTGCTGAATTCAAGAAAGAGCAAGGCATTGATCTTTCCAAAGATAAATCAGCTGTTCAACGTTTGAAAGATGCTGCTGAGAAAGCGAAAAAAGAACTTTCCGGCGTATTGACTTCAGCTATCTCTCTTCCGTTCATTACAATGGTTGACGGCGTTCCTCAGCATTTGGAGCTTAGCCTTACTCGCGCGAAATTTGAAGAGCTTGCAGCTTCCCTTGTAGAGCGTACGCTAGGACCTACTCGTCAAGCGCTTAGCGATGCAGGAATGTCCCCAAGCGATATCGATAAAGTTGTACTCGTGGGCGGATCGACTCGTATTCCAGCGGTACAAGAAGCAGTTAAAAAATTGATCGGCAAAGAACCGCATAAAGGTGTTAACCCGGATGAGGTTGTAGCTCTTGGCGCAGCTGTACAAGCGGGCGTATTGACTGGCGATGTGAAAGACGTTGTATTGCTTGACGTTACTCCATTGTCGCTTGGTATTGAAACTGCTGGCGGCGTGTTCACTAAGATGATCGATCGTAACACTACGATTCCTACAAGCAAATCGCAAGTGTACTCCACATATGCGGACAATCAACCGGGCGTTGAAATTCACGTCTTGCAAGGTGAGCGCTCGATGGCGGCAGGCAACAAAACGCTTGGTCGTTTCACTTTGAACGATATTCCTCTTGCACCACGCGGCGTTCCTCAAATCGAAGTTACTTTCGATATCGATGCGAACGGTATCGTAAACGTGTCTGCTCTTGATAAAGGAACAGGCAAGAGCCAAAAAATTACGATTACATCTTCAAGCGGTCTCAGCGATGATGAAATTAACCAAATGATGAAAGATGCTGAGCTTAACGCTGAAGAAGATCGCAAACGTCGCGACCTTGTTGAAGCAAAAAACAGCGCTGACCAATTGGTTTACTCCGTTGACAAAACAATTAAAGATCTTGGCGATAAAGTTGATGCTTCTGAAATCGAAAAAGCTAATGCTGCAAAAGAAAAAGTAGTTGCAGCACTTGCAACAGACGATCTTGAGCAAATCAATGCAGCAGCTGAAGAGCTGACTGAAATCGTTCAACAGCTTTCAGTTAAGCTTTATGAGCAAGCTTCACAAGCAGCTGAAGGTGCTGGCCCAGAAGCTGGCGGCGCTGCAAAAGGCAAAGACAATGTAGTAGACGCTGACTATGAAGTGGTTGACGATAATAAATAAAGTGTAGCGAGCGAGAGGTCAAAGACAGGCGCTACCTGGCTTTGACCTCCTTTCGTGCTTATAGAGGAATCATAGGATATATAGCGGAGGTGAGAACAGGTGGCAAGCAAACGCGATTATTATGAGGTTCTTGGTGTTGGCAAGGATGCTTCAGCAGACGATATTAAAAAATCATACCGTCAGCTAGCACGTCAATATCATCCCGATGTAAATAAAGCTGCAGATGCAGAAACGAAGTTCAAGGAAGTTAAAGAAGCTTACGATGTACTAAGTGACGATGGAAAACGTTCAACGTATGACCGGTTCGGCCATGTTGATCCAAACCAAGGTATGGGCGGCGGAGGCGGTGCTGATTTCGGCGGAGGCTTCGGCGATATTTTCGACATGTTTTTTGGCGGCGGAGGCGGTCGTCGTGATCCGAATGCACCGCAGCGCGGAAACGACCTGCAATATACAATGACAGTTGAGTTTAAGGAAGCGGTATTCGGCAAAGAAACCGAGATTACGATTCCTAGAACAGAAACTTGCGATACCTGTCATGGTGATGGAGCTAAGCCGGGCACGAAACCTGAGAGCTGTTCGGTTTGTAAGGGCAGCGGACAGCAGGAGGTTGTTCAAAATACGCCATTTGGCCGTATGGTCAACCGCCGTGCTTGTACCAATTGCAGCGGCACAGGCCGCGTAATAAAAGATAAATGTACAACTTGCCATGGCGCGGGTAAAGTGAAGCGTCAACGCAAAATCAACATCCGTATTCCAGCCGGCGTAGATGACGGAGCTCAAATCCGTATGTCTGGCGAGGGTGAGGGCGGTCTTCGCGGCGGTCCTGCGGGCGACTTGTATATTGTTATCCGTGTGAAGCCGCATGAGTTTTTCGAACGTGAAGGCGATGATATTTATTGCGAAGTTCCGCTTACATTCGTGCAAGCAGCTCTTGGCGATGAAATTGAGATTCCTACGTTAACGGAGAAAGTGAAGCTCAAGGTGCCAGCTGGCACACAAACAGGCACTTACTTCAGACTCAAAGGCAAGGGTGTTCCTAAGCTTCGTGGATACGGTCAAGGCGATCAGCATGTGAAGGTTACTATCGTAACACCAACGAGCTTGACGGATGATCAGAAGGACCTGCTTCGTCAGTTTGGCGGGCTAAGCGGCGATTCCGTATCGAATGATCAAGAACATCATGAATCTATATTCGAAAAAATGAAAAAGGCGTTCCGCGGTGAATAACCCGGCACGTCTTTTTTTTCTTTCCCCGGCTGTATAGAATGGGGTGGATTAACATACTCTATTCGGGTAGGAAAACCATACATCAACACACAACCGGAGGGAACTAATACGATGACAAACAATAACAACAACAATAACAGCTTGGAGAAAACAAACTTTGGCAACCTGCCTGTAGGCGAAAACGAAGATGTGGAATTTTCTGAAGAGCTTGCTGACGAAGCAGATCGCAAAGCTGCTCAGCGTGCAGCTGCAGCCGACGAGCGCAACGAGCAGGCATAATGAGCCATATTGAAATCCAAGCGACCTTCGAGGGTGAGGGGGCTGCTCAGGAGACGATGCGGAAGCTTCAAGCGCTGCGTGCAATTGAAGTGAACGGGTTGATTGACAGCGGATTGCTGACGGCAACCGTAGATGATGAAGTCGCCGAACGCGCGCTTCATCTTATTAAACAAATGGGCGGCAACGCAAATACAATTATTACTTAAACATAAAAGGGACTGTGGGCTAGTATAGCCTTCAGTCCCTTTTATTCGTTTGAACCATTAAATATGAGCTGCTTCTAGAAGCTCCAGCTGTGCAGGGCGCAGCGATTGGACGAGAATGTCACGCCATTCGCTGTACTTGCTATGCTTTCGAACCGCAGTGAATGGTTCAGCTCGTTTCGTTAGCGGATTTGCTAAATCCAGTTCAATTCTGTCAGGAGCGCCTTGCATCGTTATGATTCTTGTGCCAAGCAGCAAAGCTTCGTCAACATCATAGGTAATGAAAATGATCGTTATTCCCGTTTCGAGCGCGATTTGTCGCTAATGCGCGTGCAATTGCGGTACGCTGCTTCATTCCACCGGAAAGTTGAAATGGAAGCAGGGAAGAATGTGCGGTTAATCCTACTACCAGAACAGCTTATCATAGGGCGGAACCGGCATTTGCTACGCCTGCTCAACGAACTCTCTGTATTCTTTTTGGCCGCTTTCTACCAGCGTTGATCTTTTTCAATATTTCTAGGTGGCATAATTGCAGTAGACCTCCCGACGATAAAAAGCTTGCTGGAATTGTGATTTTCCTCTTCCAGATTCCGTAACGATTGTAGCATGAAAACAGCAGTCGGTCTCTTGACTCATTTTTTTGTGCAAAGGCACTACTCTGGTGTACAATAGATGTTAGGTTTTTAAAGCGAAACGTTTGTCTAGTCGACCGCGGTCGACGATAGCCGTTTACGATTGGCATTGGAGGATATTACATATGAAATGGTTTGAACTTACAATTTCAACAACTGAAGAGGCGCAAGAGATGATATCCAACTTTTTGCATGAGATGGGAGCCGGAGGCGTATCCATTGAAGAATCGGGTACACTCAGCAAACAGCGTGATACATCATTTGGACAATGGTACGAAACGCCGCTTAACGATATTCCAGAAGGCCAAGCGATCATCAAGGGCTATTTTGGAGAAGACACCGATACCGATGCGCTAGTTGCAGCGATTAGACCTCGTGTCGAAGAGCTTCGTGAATTTGATATTGATCCCGGAACTGTAGAATATATCGTTGCAACTGTAGATGATGAGGATTGGGCGACTGCGTGGAAGCAATATTTCAAGCCGATTCGCATTTCTGATAAGTTAACGATTAAGCCAACTTGGGAAGAGTATGAAGCAGGTCCGGATGAGCGCATAATCGAGCTGGATCCAGGAATGGCTTTTGGAACAGGGACACACCCTACGACCTCATTGTGTCTGCAAACGCTCGAGTCTGTCATTCGCGGCGGAGAAGAAGTCATTGATGTCGGCACAGGATCGGGAATACTAGCTATTGGAGCTTGTCTGCTGGGCGCGAAGAGCGTGCTTGCAGTTGACCTTGATCCCGTTGCTGTTTCCAGTGCCAAAGAGAACGTGTCGCTAAACAATCTTTCGGAGAAAGTTGAAGTGCGGCTTAGCGATTTGCTTGGTGTAATTAAGGAAGAATCTGCTGGAGGAGAACAAGCAGCTGCGAATGGCGCTTTCAGAGTTACCGTGCCCGTAGATCTTGTTGTAGCTAATATTTTGGCAGAAATCATCCTGATGTTTGTCGACGATGTATATGCGGCATTAAAACCAAACGGAATTTATATTGCTTCCGGCATTTACAAAAATAAAGAAACCGATGTAGAAGAAGGATTAATCCGTCATGGATTTGAAATTATTGAGAAGCGCCGCGATGAGGATTGGATCGCAATCGTAGCGAGAAAGCCACAGGTGATTTAATGGACTTGCAAAGCTTTTTGCGATTTCCGCTAGAGGATTTGCCATTTATCGTATTGGCTTTAATTATTGCTTTTACCGTGCATGAGTTCGCTCATGCTTACAGCGCTTATAAATTTGGTGATGATACTGCTTATAATGCTGGGCGTGTAACCCTAAACCCGCGTGTGCATTTGGATGTACTAGGGACGCTGTTGATTCTCATTGCCGGATTTGGATGGGCGAAGCCCGTACCGGTAAATCCAAGCAAATTCAAAAGTCCGAGAATGATGAGCATTGTAGTGACCGCAGTAGGACCGTTAAGCAATTTGCTCATGGGTACGATAAGCATTTTTATTTATGTTGCGATTTTGGCTTCAGATATTTTAAGCGGAGCATCTGTCGGTGTGGATGCTGCTGTACATCGATTTTTTGATTATTTTATTTGGTATAATTATTTATTGTTTATTTTTAACCTTATTCCGCTTCCTCCGCTTGACGGCTACCGGATCATCGCAGATCTGTTGCCGCTAAAGCTTCGTTACAAGATGGATCAAAATGTGCAGTGGGGAATGTTTATCTTTTTATTAATCGTATTTATTCCGCCGCTTCGTAAAGTAACACTTGATCCTGTACTTGGGTTAGGCGCAGATTTAATGAACAATACGTTTGCGTGGGTTTACCAGATTTTCTTATAGAGGCTAGGCGGCCGTTCGCAGGCTGCTGGCAACGGTTTCTGATAGATTTAGTGAAGACAAACATGTTATTATGAAGGATGGAATTTGTTTAAGGGTGGTTGGAAAAAGATCATGCAACGATATTTCATAGCGGCGGAGCAATTTAGCGACTCTGAAATCCGCCTAATCGGCGATGATGCGCATCACGCCGCAAGGGTTATGCGCACGAAGCCAGGCGATAAGTTTATTGTCAGCGATGGGGAGTCGCGCACGGCGCTTGTCGCTGTGCTTGAAGCTTCTGCAACACTCGTAACCGCAGAAATTGTTGAGATGCTAGGCAATGATAGTGAGCCGAAATGGGCAATAACGCTAGCTCAGAGCTTGCCTAAGGGCGACAAAATGGAGCTTGTGATACAGAAAGGAACAGAGATTGGTGCTTATGCATTTGTTCCCTTTCAGTCCGAGCGCATGGTCGTTCAATATGATGCAAAGAAGGAAGCAAAGCGCATAGAGCGATGGAGTAAAATTGCGAAGGAAGCGGCAGAGCAGGCACATCGCAACCGTGTTCCGGCGATTGAGCCGCTGCATAGCTGGCGTGAGCTCATAAAGTCTATGTCCAATTACGATTTGGTTTTATTTTGTTATGAGCGTGAAGGACATCTTGCCCATGGCAGAGGCGTTCGCACAGCGATTAACGAATGGACCGAACAAGCAGGCGAAGTGAGCTCGCCGAAAGTACTGCTCATTATTGGTTCTGAGGGCGGCTTCACGGATCGTGAAGCGGACGAGGCAGAAGCAGCTGGTGCTGTGCTGGTTGGACTAGGCAGAAGAATATTACGAACGGAAACAGCGGGCATCGTAGGATTAACCTGCTTATTATATGAATCCGGAGAAATGGGAGGAGCGTAACAACTATGCCAACAGTCGCATTTTATACGCTGGGCTGCAAAGTAAACTTCTATGATACAGAAGCGATATGGCAGCTATTTAAAAACGAAGGTTATGAACAGGTCGATTTCGAATCGACTGCTGATGTTTACTTAATTAATACATGTACGGTAACCAATACGGGAGACAAGAAGAGCCGTCAAATCATTAGACGGGCTGTTCGTCGCAACCCCGATGCTGTCATTGCGGTCACGGGCTGTTACGCTCAGACCTCTCCAGCAGAGATTATGGCTATTGAAGGCGTCGATCTAGTCATCGGGACACAGGACCGGGAGAAAATTATGACGTTCGTGAATCAAATTCACGATGATCGTCAGCCGGTTAACGCCGTCCGCAATATCATGAAGACACGTGATTTTGAGGAACTGAATGTACCGGACTTCTCGGAGCGGACGCGTGCGTTCTTGAAAATTCAAGAGGGCTGCAACAACTTCTGTACGTTTTGTATTATTCCATGGTCACGCGGTTTATCTCGCAGCCGTGCTTCAGAAAGCGTGCTAGAGCAAGCTAGACAGCTCGTTGCATCCGGCTACAAGGAAATTGTACTGACGGGTATTCACACTGGCGGCTATGGCGATGATATGGAAAATTACAATTTAACAAGTCTGCTGTGGGACTTGGACAAGGTAGAGGGACTAGAGCGCATTCGAATTAGTTCGATCGAAGCAAGTCAAATCGACGATGCGATGATTGATGTGTTGAACCGTTCCAGTAAAATGTGCCGCCATCTGCATATTCCACTCCAAGCAGGTGAAGACTCCGTATTAAAGCGGATGCGCCGTAAATATACGACTGCAGAATTCGCTGCAAAAATTAAAAGATTGCACGAGGCAATGCCTGGCGTTGCCATTACAACGGATGTTATTGTCGGTTTCCCTGGAGAAACGGAAGAAATGTTCGAAGAGGGCTTCCGCTTCATGGAAGATTTGAAGTTTGCTGAAATGCATGTGTTCCCTTATTCGAAACGCACAGGTACGCCTGCTGCTCGAATGGACGAGCAAGTTGATGAAGAAGTGAAAAATGAGCGCGTGCATAAGCTAATTGATTTGTCAGAGAAAATGCAGCTTGCGTACGCAGAGCAGTACGTTGGCCATGTTCTCGATGTTATCCCAGAGCGCGATTACAAGGGTGCCCCGGGTACTGGGCTTGTTATGGGCTATACGGATAACTATATCCAGGTCGTATTCGACGGCACAGAATCGCTGATCGGCAAGCTTTGCCGAGTGAAAATCACGGAGGCAGGCGTCAACGAATGTCGCGCAAAGCTTGTTCGCGTGATGGAAGATCATCCTGCTGCAGCGAGCGGCATGGAGCAGCACACCTTCGTGCTGGAGCGTCCGGAAGCGATAAGAGCCTAGCTATAGCTTGACAAAATGCGGGGATTCCTTTGCTTATCGATTCCTTTTGTGGAAAAGATGGAGGAATCCTTTGCTGCATATACAATGTGTTTAATGCTGCAAGGGGGAAACGGACATGAAGGAAATTTCAGCAGGCGGTGTCGTTTATCGCCGCACCGAGGAAGGAAAGCTGCAAATCCAGCTCATTCAGGATCGTTACGGAAAAGTTTCGCTGCCAAAAGGAAAAATGGAGCCCGGCGAAACGATTGAACAAACCGCTTTGCGTGAAATCGTCGAAGAAACGGGTCTTGAAGGGGTGATCATCGCTCCGATTGATCAAATTAAATATAAATATGAGCATGAAGCCTTCGGGATGGTCGATAAAGAGGTTCATTATTATTTAGTTGAGGCAGTTGGAGGATCTCTGCATGCACAAGTAGAAGAGATCCGCGGCGTCGATTGGTTTGAACCTGGAGAAGCTTGGAGACGTCAAAAGCAATCCGGATACGATAACAATCATCGCATCGTTGCAGGAGCATTCCAACTGCTGGGTTTGCAAACGGATTAGTGCTAAGTAACGGGATCAAGGCGCCTAAATGTGGGTAGATAACAAAATGGCAGAGCGATCAATGAGCTTAGAATATTGAAAATTGTTTGCGTATGAGCGATTTGCCCTGCTGCAGACGAGGATATCCATTCCGATATCGTCGCAAGCTCGCCGATGAATGGCATAAACAGCAATGCGCCTCCAGCGTTTAAGATGACATGCGACCATGCCACATACTGCCCGGCCTTAGTCCCGCCTATAGAGGCTAACAATGCTGTCGCACAAGTCCCGATGTTTGCGCCGAGAACGACGGCGATACCAAGTTCAATAGGCATCGCGCCTATAGATACGAAACCCATGATGATACCAATAACGGCTGCGCTGCTATGAACAGCAGCTGTAAGAAGCGCACCCGCTGCGAGCCCCCACCATAAGCTCTCATTTGCTTTTCCAAGAAACCAGCTGAACATGGGGCTGTCTTGGACGGCAGAGCCTACGCCTTGCATCATCGTCATCCCAGTAAGGAGCAGAGCGAAGCCGCACAGCACGACAGAGGTCGAACGAACTGCTGGAAGCCAGCGCGCATTCCGAACAGCAGGAAACAGACGTAATTCTCCTAGTAAAGCCGTTGCCAGCCACATTCCGATCGAGAGGATGAGCAAGGGAACGGCCAGTTTATTTAAATTTAGACCGATTAGCTCTGTCGTTATGCAGGTGCCAATATTCGTACCGAGTATTATGCCTAATGTACGCGGGAATGTAAGCAAGCCGGCATTGACCATTCCAATGGCAATAACCGTTACGGCTGTGCTGCTTTGTAGAAAAGCAGTCGTGACCGTTCCGATTGCTAGTCCGTGAATCGGGGTTGCGGTTGATCGTTTTAGGATTCCGGTCAAATACGGACCGGCTAATCGATGCAGCGCCAGCTCCATCAGCTTCATGCCGCACATGAAAACAGAAAACCCAAGCAGCATTGGAATGAGTATAGTCTGAACCATGGTTTGGACTCCTTATTATTTATTTCAAGTTTTGATTCGTAAATATACATATGCTGCAAGCAAGACAAGCATGACTAGCAAGTCCAATGAGGGGAAGCGAGATAAACGTGAGCAATCCAAAAATATTTCTTCTAAAAGCAAGGAAAAAGAGGCTGGAGCAAGGACATCCTTGGGTCTATGCGACAGAAATTGATCGTTTGGAAGGTGATGCGAAGCCGGGTGATTTGGTTGATGTTGTTAACCATCAAGGACGTTATTTAGCAACAGGCTATTGGAATCCAAAATCACAAATTACAGTAAGAATCGTTGCATATACGCCAATCGCTGCGATGGATGCAAGCTTTTTCCGTGATCGCCTTCGTCAGTGTCAAGAGCATCGCCGTCGCTTCGTTGCGGATGCCGATTGCCGCTTAGTTTACGGGGAAGCGGATTTTCTTCCTGGGCTTGTTGTTGACCGTTTCAACAATGTGCTGGTGCTTCAGTTTTTGACTCTTGGGATGGATGTAAGAAGAGAAGCGCTGATTGAGGCGTTGATTGACGTATTTCAGCCTGTCGGCATCTATGAGCGCAGTGATGTGGGTGTTCGAGTGCTTGAAGGATTGGAAGAGCGGACGGGCGTGCTTTACGGTGATTGCCCATCCATTATTGAAATTGAGGAAAACGGCTTGAAGCTTGAGGTTGATATTGTTGAAGGCCAGAAAACAGGCTATTTCTTCGATCAACGTGAAAACCGTGCTGCCATTGCTCCGCTTATGAAAGGCTGGGGAGGCCGGAGCGGTATTCATCTCGTAGAGCGTGAAGCACTGGAATCAGGCTCTGTTCAAATCGAGGCAAGCGTTGTAAGTAAATCATCTGGTACATCCGATTTCGTGCCGGTGAACGCGAATGGCAAAGTGGTCACTTTTCCTTTCTGGGATGGTGCATCGGTGCTTGAATGTTTTGCCCATACAGGAAGCTTCACACTGCATGCTTGTAAATATGGCGCCAAAAAAGTAACATGCTTGGATGTTTCGGAGCACGCCATCGAAACCGCAAAGCGCAACGTTGAGCGCAATGGGTACTCCGATCGGGTCGAGTTTGTTGTCGCAGACGCTTTTGATTATTTGCGCGTTCAAGTGAAAGGGCTCGACGAGAGAAAGCAGCGCGCGCTTGGCGGAGTAGATACGTCTAAGAAGATGGAAGGCGGAGCGGGACGGACCTGGGATGTTGTTATTCTTGATCCGCCGGCATTTGCAAAAACGAAGAGCGCAGTAGCAGGCGCATGCCGCGGCTACAAAGATATTAATTTACAAGGCTTAAAGCTGGTGAATGAGGGCGGATATTTAGTTACGGCAAGCTGCTCGTATCATATGCGTCCTGAGCTGTTTCTGGAAACGATCCAAGAAGCGGCTGTAGATGCAGGCAAGCTTCTTCGTTTGGTTGAATGGCGCGCGGCAGGCAAGGATCATCCTCAGCTGCTCGGCGTGAATGAAGGACATTACTTGAAATTCGCAATATTTGAAGTACGAAGCAAATAATTGATTTAAACGAATAGACGGGAGAGTTGCACATGTCGCTTCGCTTTGTCATCGGGCGTTCGGGAGCCGGAAAAACATCCTATTGCTTGAATGAAATAAGAAAGCAGCTGCGCGATCAACCGGACGGACCGCCGCTCGTCATGCTTGTACCGGAACAGGCTACTTTTCAAACCGAATATGCGCTGCTGCAGAGCGGTGAATTAAACGGGACGATCAGGGCGCAGGCGCTAAGCTTTCGGCGCCTTGCCTTTCGGGTCATGCAGGAGACGGGCGGAACGGCGCTCGTTCCGATTAACGATACGGGGAAGCATATGCTTCTCTACAAGATCGTACATCGGCTCGGAAAGCAGCTTGAGCTGTTTCAAAATGGTGCGGAACAGCCTGGATTCATCGATAGGCTTGCAGAGCTTCTAACAGAGTGGAAAAGGTACGGAATAGATTCCGAGCTCTTACAGGACAAGCAGGACGCTTCTAAGGCAGAAGCAGGCCAATCAACATTGCTAAAGCGCAAGCTGCATGATTTGCAGCTCATTTATAGTCAGATGGAGCAGGAACTCGCGGGCATGTATATAGACGCCGAGGATTATTTGCGTTATTTGCAAAATGGTTTTGCTAATGCCTCTGCTATGAATGGCGCGCATATATGGGTGGATGGATTTTATGGATTTACGCCAACGGAATATGAAGCGCTAGGAACGTTGATCGGTTCATCCGCTCAGGTGACGGTCACACTTACACTAAACAGAACTTATGGAATAGGCGAGCTGCCGCATGAACTGGATCTGTTTCATCCAACAGCCGAAACCTACAATAAGCTGATGGAGCTGGCTGCTCAATATGAGGTTGAGGTCGATTCTCCCATATTGCTAGACGAAATTCTTCCTGTTCGGTTTAAAAGCAGTCCAATGCTTGCTCATCTTGAGAAGCATTATAGCGAGAGAATACCGATGCTTATTGCTGACAAAACGATATTGGACGCAGAAGATGCACGCTGCGGCTTGTCGCTGCATGCTGCTGCGAATCGACGTGCCGAGGTTGAGGCCGTTGCACGCGATATCGTTCGCAGAGCTCGTAAAGAAGGGCTGCGCTGGCGGGATATTGCGGTTATGGTACGAAATGCGGAGGATTATACCGACTATATCGGACTTGTCTTTGCTGATTACGGCATTCCTTATTTTGTCGATCAGAAGGAGAAGGCCGTCCATCATCCATTGATTGAGTTTATTCGGTCTGCGCTTGAAACCGTCTTGTTTGGCTGGCGATACGATGCGGTGTTCCGCTGCATTAAGACGGAGATGTTGTTCAAGGTTGACGGAAGTCTGCCTAGAGACTGGTTCGATATGCTGGAAAACTATGCGCTCGCTGCAGGCATTGATGGCTGGAAATGGCTTGACCATAAGCGGTGGCATCCGTTAGTTCCTGTTTCACTTGATGATGACGAGGATATAGAGACCAAAATCAGCGAAAAGGCGCAGCGTGAAATCAATATCGTACTTGCAGCCAGAGAGGTTGTTGTTCCTCCTCTTCGCCGCTTCTCTGATGCACTGAATAAGGCCGAAAATGTTCAAGGGATGTGCGAGGCTTTATATCGTTTGCTCGATGAATCCGAAGCAGCAGATAAGCTCGAGCGCTGGAGCATTCAAGATACTGGAGCAGGGAAAACACAAAGAGCAAGAAGCCACAAGCAGCTTTGGGACAGTGTCATGCAGCTTTTGGATCAATTAGTTGAACTGGCTGGAAAACAGACCGTAACACCAGAATTGTTCGCCGGCATGATTGAGGCGGGGCTTGACAGCTTGAAGCTTGCTGCGGTACCGCCAGCGCTTGATCAAGTATTGATCGGCAGCATGGACCGAACACGGTCGGGGCATATACATGTATGTTACGTGCTAGGTGCAAATGACGGCATCATGCCAATGCGTGTGAAAGAAGACGGCATTCTTACTGAATCGGAGCGGGAACGTTTGGCTGATGATGGAATCGTAATGGCCCCAGGGGTGCGCAGGCGCCTGCTTGATGAGCGATTTATGATCTATAACGCATTGACCACGCCAAGCAAGCATTTATGGCTTAGCTGGGCACAAGCCGACGAGGAAGGGAAAAGCTTGCTGCCTTCAGAGATTGTAAGGCATGTCCGTCAGTTGTTCCCGGGCATAGCCGTTCAAAGTATCGCAGCAGAGCCATCGCCAAGCTTGCCATTGTCCGAGCAAAGAAAGTTCGTCTCGCAGCCGCAGCGAACGATGTCCTATTTGATCGGAGCTATTCGGAAATGGCAGCAGGGAGCAGTTATTGCGCCTTTCTGGTGGGATCTATACAATTGGTACGCGGTTCGTCCGGAGTGGCAGCAGAAGCTTCAGCTGCTGACAAGCTCCTTAACTTATGAGAACCAAGAGCAGTTCCTTTCTAAGGATACAGCACGAGAGCTTTATGGAGCGAGGTTGCAAGTTAGCGTATCGCGCATGGAACGGTTCGTATCGTGTCCATTTCAGCATTTTGCCATACACGGCCTAAAGCTGAGGGAAAGAAAGCTTTACCGGCTGGATGCCCCTGATGTTGGTCAATTGTTTCACGCTGCTCTAAGTAAGGTGGCGACGAGTTTTGGAGGACGCTGGGGAAAAACATCGGAAGCGGAGCTTAAGGCGGTCGTCTCGCAAACGGTCGATGATTTGGTTCCTAAGTTGCAATCCCAAATCTTGTTAAGCAGCAGTCGTTTTCAATATATCGCTCGCAAGCTGAAGGAAATTGTTGGCCAAGCAGCGCTTATGCTGGGTGAACATGCGCGAAGGGCGCAATTCCATCCCGTAGGCACCGAGGTCGATTTTGGCCCTGATGGGAAGCTGCCTGCACTCCGCATTCCGCTTGAGGCGGGCGGTGAGATAGAGATTATCGGCAGGATCGACCGTGTTGATGCTGCAGAAACGGAGGAAGGTCTGCTGCTGCGCGTGCTTGATTACAAATCGAGCTCGACGCATCTAAGACTTGAAGAAGTTGCCCATGGGCTTTCCCTGCAGATGCTGACTTATTTGGATGTACTGGTTACACATGCATCGGCATGGCTTGGTCGACCTGCTTCTCCGGCCGGTGTACTTTATTTTCATGTGCATAATCCAATTCTGGCGCTGACCAACAGCATTAGCCCTTCTGAAGCAAACGGTCAGCTCTTAAAGCGATTCAAAATGCGTGGACTGGTTACGGCTGATTCGGAAACCGTTAGACTGATGGACGATGAGCTGGACACTGGCTATTCAGAGCTGCTGCCCGTTGCTTTGAAGCGGGATGGAAGCTTTTATAGCAGCTCTTCGGTCGTCTCGAATGAACAATGGGACGTGCTTCGCCATTCTGTTAGAAATACAATCAGCCGAATTGGCAGCTCGATACAGTCAGGTGATGTTTCAATTGAGCCTTATCGTATCGGAACAAAAACACCTTGCCAGTATTGCGATTATAAAGCGGTTTGTCAGTTTGATGCTCAGTTCGACGGAAATGAGTATAGGAAGCTGAGCAAACCTTCTAAGGAACATATATGGCAGCAGCTAGAGGGGGAGTAATGGATGATGCACACTGCAAAGGATTCGCCCAAGCCGGAAAATAGTACATGGACCGATGATCAATGGGATGCAATCGTTACAAGCGGCTCGAACATCCTTGTAGCTGCTGCAGCGGGTTCTGGTAAAACAGCCGTACTCGTTGAGCGAATCATCCGTAAAATATCAGCGAACGCCGATGTTGACCGTCTGCTCGTTGCAACCTTTACGAAGGCGGCTGCAGCGGAAATGAAGGATAGGATTCGAAACGCTTTAGAGCTTGAATTGGAAAAGCAACCCGATTCGGAGCATTTGCGAAGGCAACTCGCCCTAATGAATAGAGCATCGATTACGACACTACACTCGTTTTGTATGGACGTCATTAGGCGTTACTATCCGTTAATCGGGCTTGATCCTGGCTTTCGTATTGCAAACGAGACCGAAAGCGAGCTAATGCGCCTTGACGTTCTCGATCAGCTATTTGAGCAAAAGTATGAAGGGGCTGGCGATAACGGCGCTTTTCTAAGGCTTGCCGATCGTTATGGCGGTGAGCGCGGCGATGAGCCTTTGTATCGGCTGGTTCAACAATTGTTCGACTTTGCGCAAAGCCATCCATGGCCTGAATATTGGCTTAGGCAAACCGCAGATGCCTTTAATATCGCGGATGTCGCAGCGCTGCAAAACAGTACGTGGGTTCTCAGTTTAATAGGCGATATTGAGATGGCTTTAGAAGGAGCGAGCTCGCTGCTGCACCAAGCCTTAGAGCTAACGCGACAACCTGCTGGCCCAGCACCTTATGCGGCTACCTTTGATGATGATTTGCAAATCATTAGCAGTCTCTCGGAACTGGTACATTCCATGCCCTGGGAATGTTGGATAGCGCCTTTTCAGTCCATCGAATTCGGCAAGCTGAAGGCGATGCGCGGCGATGAATATGACAAGTCCTTTCAGGAGCAGGCGAAGGAGCTGCGCGATCAAGCGAAGAAGCTGATCACTTCACTTTCTGATGAGTTATTTGGCAGATCTGCGGAGCAGTTTTTGGAAGAGCTTCAGGAGCTTGCTCCTCTGATGAAGGCATTATCCGAGCTTGTTATCGAATTTGGTCAAGGCTATGAAGCGGCTAAACGCGCGAAAGGGATGCTCGATTTTGGTGATTTGGAGCATTATTGCTTGCGTATTTTGCGTGATCCGTCTTCTACACCTGAACAAATGCTGCCTTCGATTGCAGCGATTGAATTCCAGCAGCAATTCGATGAAATATTGCTTGATGAATATCAAGATACGAATATGGTGCAGGAAGCAATCGTTTCGTTAATTGAACGGCCAGGTGCTGGCAACCGGTTTATGGTTGGCGATGTTAAGCAAAGCATATATGGCTTCCGCCTTGCTGAGCCGAAGCTGTTTTTGCAAAAATATAAATCGTATCTGTCTCGTCATGAGATGAACAAGCGATCGGAAACAGATGAGTCCGACGCTCTGCGCATCGATTTGGCGCGCAACTTTCGCAGTCGATCGGAAGTTGTTGATGGCGTGAATGCGGTTTTCCGCGCCATCATGCGCGAGACGGTAGCTGAAATGGATTACGATGAGCGAGCAGAACTCGTATGTGGCGCTACCTACCCAGATCCAGTGCCAGCCGATCGTTGTCAAGTTGAGTTTGCCGTGTTGAATAAAGCGGATGCAGATGACGAAGAGACAGCTGATGCCGATAACTCAGAGTCATCAGAGGGACAGGGTGAGGGAGAGCAAGGAGAAAATGGAACGCTCCTCGAATCAGCTTCCGAGCTAAAGGCGGCGCAGTTGGAGGCACGCTGGATTGCTCAGCAGCTGCAATCTCTTATCGACAGCGGATTCCAGGTTTATGATGGCAAACGTCGTGAGAATCGAAGTATGCAATGGCGGGATGTCGTTATCTTGTTAAGGGCGACCCAGCAGTGGGCGCCAATTATCATTGAGGAGCTGCAAGGAAGCGGTATTCCTGCGTATGCGGAGCTGAGCAGCGGCTATTTTGAAGCGACAGAAGTCGAGACGATGCTTTCCTTGTTAAGAGTTATCGATAATCCGTATCAGGATATTCCGCTTGCGGCTGCATTGCGATCGCCATTATTTGCATTAAACGGTGAGGAACTTGCAAGAATACGCATCCAATCTGCGAAATCAACGTATTATGATGCGGTCCTTCAAGCAGCAGGCGATTTGTTTATGGATGAGGACACGCGCAGGAAGCTTTCGCTTTTCTTGGACAGCTTGGATCGCTGGCGTGAGGAAGCAAGGCAGGGCTCGCTTGCTAATTTGCTATGGGAAATCTACCGCGAGACCGGGTATTACGATTTTGTAGGCGGCTTGCCAGGAGGGACGCAGCGTCAAGCGAATTTGCGTGCGCTGCATGACCGGGCTCGGCAGTATGAAGCGACCTCGTTCCGCGGTTTGTTTCGATTTCTAAGATTTATCGAACGTATGCGCGATAGCGGCGGCGACTTGGGTACTGCAAGAGCGCTCGGCGAACAAGAGGATGTCGTTCGCATCATGTCCATTCATAAGAGCAAGGGGCTTGAATTTCCGGTTGTATTCGTAGCAGGTCTAGGCAAGCTGTTCAATCAGCAGGATGTGCGAAGTGCGTTCTTGAAACACAAAGAGCTCGGTTTCGGGCCTCGTTTTGTTGATCCTGCTCTTCGCATTAGTTATCCTACACTTCCTTATTTGGCTATCCGAAGAGCCATGCGTAAAGAAATGCTAGCAGAGGAAATGCGTATTTTGTATGTTGCGCTAACCCGGCCAAAAGAAAAAATGTTTCTCGTCGCGACTGTAGCGGATGCCGAAGCCAAGCTTAAGCGATGGCTTTCTTCCGTCGATGCTTCAGGTAAAATGTCTGATTTCCGGGTTGCTGCAGCACGCTCGTTTATCGATTGGCTAGGTCCGCTAGCGGCTAGGCAAATCAATGACAGTCAGCTGGCTGACTACAATGCTCCGAACTGGCATGCTGGTGTTGTTTCAGCTTCTATATTCGGCACTGAAGCCGCAGCGGCGTCAGAGACGGAGCTGCAGGACCAGGACAAGGAAGAGCGGCTTCAAGCGGTTACTTCACTATCGCTTCTTGAGCATGTAGAAGCAGATGATGAGCTGCGTGAGCGGTTGGAATGGCATTATCCGCATCAAGAAGCGGCGGCACTCGCTGCCAAAACATCGGTTACGGAAATGAAGAGGCTGTATTCGGAGGAGCAGGAGGATGCGGTTCCATTAGACGAGCTGAATCAGCATCAGGCGAATACACATCTTCAAGAAGCTGCAACTGCTTCAGAAGCATCGTATACGTTCCGACTGCGCCGTCCAGCCTTTATGGAGGAAAAGTCGCTTACAGCAGCTGAGAAGGGCTCTGTTAATCATTTGCTTATGCAGCTTGTCTCCCTCACAGAAGAAATAGATGAACCGATGCTTAAACAAACGCTTGATCATATGATTGAGCAGCGCTTATTAACAGTAAAGCAATCGGAGGCAATTGATTTGCCGAACGTCGCAGCTTTTTTCCGAAGCGAGCTGGGACAGCGGTTGTTAAACGCTAACTGGGTGCGAAGAGAGGTTCCGTTCAGCTGCATGTTCCCTGCTAAACGTGTTTATCCGAATTCAGATCTAGATGAGCCGATATTGATTCAAGGGGTAATAGACTGTTTGTTCGAGGATGCTGCTGGCGTCGTACTGCTCGATTATAAGACGGATCGAATTTATAAGGAGCAATGGGTGGAAGCAGCGGAGCGGCATCGTTTCCAGCTGGAGCTGTATGCCGAAGCAATCGAATCTGTTCTCGGGAGAAAAGTGGATGAGAGCCATGTCTTTTTCTTTGACGGGGGTCAATCCGTTCACCTTAAGAGAACAAACCAAATCTAAAAGGAGGCTGTGAAGTTGGAACCACAGCAAACGGGCAAACGCTCTATCGCGCTGCCGATAACTCTCGTTATTCTTGTATTCAGCTTAATCGGCAATGTTTTTTTGTACTCGCAATTTTTACAAAATAAACAAGAAAACAATTATGTAAAAGGCCAAAAAATATTTAAAGCAGCGATTGGTTCTAAAGATTATATAGAAAAAATGCTTCCGCAGCTGGATGCTTTGCTTCAAAGTAAAACTTTAGACGAACGGTATGCCATTGCATTTCTTTCAGGTCAAGCAGCTGCGAGCGGCCATGCTTTGGTGGAATTTACTGCAGAAGCAGCAAGCGTGAATGCAGAGCCGGAAAAAATCAATAAAGAGCTTACCTCAGCCTATGTAACTGATGTCGATAAAGGCTTGCAAACGATTGGTCACTATGATGGTGCTCTGAACGAAACCGATGCCGCGTACATTCAGGGATTAAAAAGTGCGTTTGAAACCATATCAGGTATTATGAGTGGTTTTAATGCAAATATCGGGGAGAGCCGCATTGCAATTATTCGATTGTCCAGCGGGCTTGAATGGGCTCAGCTTGTTGAACAGATGCAGGCTGTTATGAAGGAAAAATCAGCTGAGATTTCGAAGTAGCAGCATGGATTCTGTCGCTTTTTTGGAAGGGTGTCTTCGAAGTTTTTGCGGGTTATCTTTAATGATTGGACGAGCGGCTAAAATTTCGGTATGATATGGTAAGGAAAGCGAATAGGGGGTGAAACCTATGGACTGTATTTTCTGTAAATTAATCGAGGGTGCAATACCTTCGAAGAAGGTATTTGAGAATGACAGAATTCTCGCATTCCACGATATACAGCCAGCTGCTCCTGTACATATTCTTATCATTCCTAAGAAGCATATCGCAACGATGAATGATGTTACCGATGAAGATGACGAGGTTATAGCCGAGATGTTCGCGGTAGCTCGTCAAATCGCAAAGGAACAAGGAATTGCGGAGTCAGGCTATCGACTGGTCAACAATGTTAATGCCGACGGAGGACAGCTTGTTTATCATCTGCATATCCATGTATTGGGGGGAACGAAACTTTCTTCTCGGGTTGTAGATATCTAAAGTTGACACTGCCTTTTGGTTTGACATATAATGAAATTTGATAAACCGTGTTATAGCTCTGGACGGTCTGTTTCGGAGGGAGGGAAAACTGGTGTCTGAAACTAAAGTTCGCAAAAACGAAACTATTGATGCTGCGCTTCGCCGCTTTAAACGTTCCATCGCTAAAGATGGTGTTCTAGCTGAGGTGAAAAAACGCAAGCATTATGAAAAGCCAAGTGTAAAGCGCAAGAAGAAGTCTGAGGCTGCGCGCAAGAGAAAGTTTTAGGAGGATCCTTCCATAATGAACCTGAGCGAAAGATTGACCGATGATATGAAGCAAGCCATGAAGAATCAGGACAAGTTTAAACTTTCCGTTATTCGTATGATGCGCGCGTCAGTGAAAAACTTGGAAATCGATCTCAAGCGTCCATTGGACGATAACGAAGTGCTTGATATATTGAGTCGCGAAATCAAACAACGTAAAGATTCCCTCCAAGAATTTAAAAAAGCCAGCCGCGATGATTTAGTAGCGGGTCTTGTGGTCGAAATTGAAATTATTAGTCAATACCTTCCCGAACAGCTGACTGAAGAAGAGATTCAAGAGATAGTAACGCAGACCATCCATGAACTCGGTGCTTCTTCCAAAGCCGATATGGGAAAAGTTATGAGTGCCCTTTTGCCTAAAACAAAAGGACGCGCTGACGGTAAACTAGTAAATCAGCTCGTTCAGCAACATCTCAACTAACTAAACATACGGACTCACAAAACACCCCTTAACGGGGGTGTTTTTTTGTACGTTTCAAGTGTAAATGGTATGATATGGAGAAGGCTGCCTGAAACGTTTTCATTTGTCAAACGTAGTAGAAAGCAAACACGAAAAAAAGGAGGAACCTTCTTGCACATGAATCGATGGCGAAGAAGTATGTCCGCCACTCCAATCGCATTGATCGCAGCGGTGTTAATGGTGACGCTTGCAGCATTATTTGGTTCACCGGGGGAGAAAGCAAAGGCAGCAAATGAAGTTGGCCCAGCAGTGTATGTGATTCCCGTTAAACAAACGGTGGAATCGGGGCTTCAATCCTTTTTGGAGAGAGCCTTTAAAGAAGCTGAGGAAGCAAAAGCTGAGCATGTGATTCTCGTTATTAATACGCTTGGCGGCAAAGTCGTAAACGCAGAGGAAATTGGTCATCTTATAAGGGAGAGCGCTATTCCTACTACGGCATTTGTTGAGGGGAAAGCAGTATCAGCAGGCACTTATATTGCTTTGAATGCTGACAATATTATTATGCAGCCAGGCAGCACGATAGGTGCAGCTGCAGTGGTGAATGGCTCGGGAACTTTAGAGGATAATCCCAAAACGATTTCCTATTGGACCTCTGAAATGAGCGAGTCTGCAGGATTACAGGGTCGCGATAAGAATATCGCTGTCGCTATGGCGGATCCGAATGCAACAGTGGAGCTGAAAGACAAGCTTGGCAGAGATAAGCTGAAGGGAGAAATTCTTACCCTGTCAGCAAGTGAAGCTGAGAAAGTCGGATACTCTGAGCATACAGCAGCGAACGTTGATGAAGCAGTCAAATGGCTGGGCTTGGAAGGCAGAACACAAATTGAGGTTGTTCCGTCACTTGCGGAAAATGTAGCTAGATGGCTGCTCAATCCAATCGTTATGACGATTTTGCTCATACTTGGCATTGCAGGTATCGTTATTGAAATGATCATTCCAGGCTTTGGAGTACCGGGCGTTGTCGGAATATTATCGTTTGCCCTTTATTTCTTTGGCCACTATGTTGCTGGATTTGCTGGAATGGAGTCGGTCGTGCTGTTTGTAATTGGAATAGCCTTGCTCATAATCGAAGTGTTTGTACCAAGCTTTGGGATTTTGGGCTTGCTCGGCAGTGCTGCGTTGGTAGCAGGAGTCGTTACCGCTGCTTCAGACCCAATGACGGCTTTCATATCGATCGTCATTGCGTTAGTTGTTGCCACCATTCTAATCGTTATTTTTATTAGAATGAACAAATCCAGAGGTATTTGGAACAAATTTATATTGCGCGAGAAGCTGACAACGGAGCAAGGTTTTGTTTCTGCGGATATTAAGGATTCACTGCTCGGATTGCAAGGGACAACAATTACTCCGCTGAGACCAGCAGGAACAATTGTTATGAATGACAAGCGAATTGATGTCGTTACCTCTGGTGAGTTTATCGATACGAACCGAACGGTGACAGTCATTAAAGCGGAAGGTACTTGGGTCGTTGTCAAAGAAGTAACAAAATAGAGAAAACGAATATACAAATGGAGGTTGGAACAAATGGATCCTATCGTATCTTTTTTAATTTTGGCTGTCGTTGTTATTATTGTACTGTCCGTATTCTTAAGCTTTTTCCCGATTATGCTGTGGGTATCTGCATTAGCATCGGGCGTTAGAGTTGGAATTATTACGCTCGTTGCCATGCGTCTTCGCCGCGTCGTACCAAGCAGAATCGTCAACCCGTTAATTAAGGCAACAAAAGCAGGGCTGGGACTTAACATAAACCAGCTTGAGAGTCACTTCTTGGCAGGCGGTAACGTCGATCGGGTTGTCAATGCGTTGATTGCAGCGCAACGTGCGAACATTCCACTTATATTCGAACGTGCGGCGGCTATCGATTTGGCTGGTCGTGATGTATTGCAAGCCGTACAAATGAGCGTTAATCCGCGCGTCATTGAAACACCAATCGTAGCTGCGGTTGCGAAGGATGGTATTGAAGTGAAAGTAAAAGCTCGTGTTACGGTTCGTGCCAACATTGAACGCCTAGTCGGTGGTGCGGGTGAAGAAACTATCATTGCTCGTGTTGGTGAAGGGATTGTAACGACTGTAGGTTCTGCTGGCTCACATAAAGACGTTTTGGAAAATCCGGACATGATCTCTCGCACTGTGCTTGGCAAAGGGCTTGACGCAGGTACAGCGTTTGAAATATTGTCGATCGATATCGCGGACGTTGATGTAGGCAAAAACATTGGTGCACATCTTCAAACGGAACAAGCGGAAGCGGACAAAAAAATCGCTCAAGCAAAAGCCGAGGAGCGCCGTGCGATGGCCGTTGCTCACGAACAGGAAATGAAAGCAAAAGTCGTTGAGATGGAAGCGCGCGTAGTAGAGTCGGAATCACAAGTTCCACTTGCCATGGCTGAAGCGCTTAGAAACGGGAAAATTGGCGTTATGGACTATATGAACTTGAAAAACATCGAAGCGGATACCCATATGCGCAGCTCTATCGGCAAGCAGGACAGTTCTACAGACATTAAAGACGGCCGATAAAGTCGATGGCCCAGTTATTTGGTTGGATCAAGTTGGATCAACGTAACTGAGCCTTGGAGGTGAAGGCAAGTTGAAGATTATAGAATTTCTGATGAATAACATATTTATCGTAGTCGTTATATTGGGTGCGCTGGCTTCGGTATTCGGCAAATCCGGCGCGAAGAAGAAGCCTGGTCAAATGCCTGACTTTGGCGGCGGAGGGCTGCCGCGTTCATTGTTCCCGCAGTCCGGAGAACAGGAGCGAGAGGTAGAGCGCCCGCAACCGCAACCGCCGCAGGCAGCTGGAGGAACGGTTTATCGCTCTGTAACTGACGTTGAGCGTTCTTCTGATATGAATTCGACACGTTCTAGCAGAGAGAGCTCAGAAGCGCCGCAAACAGCTTCTCTGCAGCGTGCGCTTCAAAGAGCAGCAGCTAACAAAGAAACAGCACAGGCTGCAGCACAGCGCAATTATGGAAGCCAGGGCATCAATGCAGCATCCATTCGATCCGATGACTTGCGGAAAGCAGTTATTTGGGCCGAAGTATTGGGACCGCCGCGCTCGAAAAAACCTTTTCGAAAATAAATTTAAACCGCCTAAGCGCTGCGCTTAGGCGGTTTTTTTATTTTGGAGCCATAATTATCGAGCGGTTCGCATATTTTGGTACAGTACATGAAAATCGCCATTCCTTTGCTTTACTTTTAGCAAACCTTGAAGGAGGCAAAGAATCGTACATGCGCCACATAAAAAAGAGATTTCGCAAAATGACAGCAGAGCTGCTTGATATGCCGCATGATGTCGTATTTGATTTGCCGCGATTAACAATGATTGGAGACTGCCAATTATATATCGAGAACCATCGTGGTGTTGTTCATTTCTCTAGTGAGCGATTGAGACTCGCGCTAAGCAAAGGCCAGTTGGAGGTTACGGGAAGCTCTCTAGTTATCCGCACCATTTGGACAGAAGAAGTGTTTATTGAGGGACAAATTACGAATATTCAATTGATTCCATGAAATAGATAAGGCGATTTTATATATTAATAGCTGAGGTAATGGAGGGGAATGGACGTGAGCGGACAAGGTGCAAATTGGTTAAAGGGTATGGTCACCATTCATATTCGGGGGGGACAACCTGAGCAGCTCGTCAACCGAGCCTTGGCTGGCGGCTTGCAGCTGTCTTCCATCAGATGGACAAGCAGCGGCTTGCTTGAATGTGAGCTGTCAATCAGTGATTTTTTTGGCCTTCGTCCGTATTTAAAAGAGACAGGCTGTCGTGTTCATGTTACGAAGCGCAAAGGATTGCCTTTTCTGCTTGTCAAAGCAGAGCGCAGAAAGCTGTTTGCGGCTGGCATCGTGTTGTTTTTTGCGATTATCTTTATGCTCTCCTCGCTCGTATGGAGCATCGAAGTGCAAGGCAATGTCAAGCTGACGGAGGATCAAATAAGGGCTGCTGCCAAAGAGGAAGGCTTATATCCTATGCAGTGGTCTTTCCGTTTAACCGATGCTGATGTGCTGTCCAAGCAGCTTGTTCGCAAGCTTCCAGGCTCAACCTGGGTTGGTGTGGAGAAAAAGGGGACAAAGGTTATTATTCAAGTGGTTGAATCAACGATACCGGATAAGGCTTCCTTGAATACACCTCGACATTTGGTCGCATCTGATGATGCTGTAGTTACCGAAATTATAGCGGAGGCGGGACGGCCCGTCGTTCGAAAAAATACGAAGGTGAAAAAAGACCAAATTTTGATCTCGGGAACGATTGGGGGAGAAATGAATTCGCGCACTGTCGTTGCCAAGGGCAATGTTCGTGGGCTTGTTTGGTACGAATTTGAAATTTCTTCACCGCTTGTTCAACAGGTTAAGGTGTATACTGGAGATAAAGAGACGAAATGGTTTGCAGTCATCGGCTCGAGAGCGCTTCAGCTTAGCGGGTACGGTGATTCTGCTTTCGGAAAATCCGAATCGATTAAGCATGAGGAGAAGGTTTCCTGGCGCAATTGGTCTCTTCCAATTGGTAGAATGAAGGAGACCATAATGGAAACCCGTATGGAAGACCGCACGCTTACCGAAGAAGAAGCGAAGAACGTCGGCATTCTGCAGGCTAAAGCCAAATTGCTGCTTAAAACAGGCAGCGATGCAGTCATCCGCGATGAAATTGTTTTGCATGAAAAGGCGGACAATGGTAAAGTTTATATGAAAGTTCTTTTTGAAGTCGAGCAATCTATCGTTAAGGAAATGCCACTAGTCCATATGCAGGGAGAATGAGGATTGTTGCAAATTGAAACGAAAGTAGTAAAGATACCGCTCGGCAACGCAGCGGAAGGACTTGGAGTATTCGGACCACAGGATAATTTTTTACGTCTCATTCAAGCGCAAGTAGAGTCTTCGATTACATCGCGTGAAGCGGAAATTGTCATATCAGGTCCTGTAGAAGAGGTTGATTCGTTAGAACAACTATACAATGTGCTCTTACAGCTCGTTCGCGGGGGCTATAAGCCATCAGAGCGTGATGTTGCATATGCACTTGAGCTCGCCAGATCGATGCAGGCAGAAGAGCTGTTGGACTTGTTTAAGAAAGAAATTACAACTACCTTCCGTGGTAAGCCGATTCGGGTAAAGACGATCGGTCAACGCCATTATGTGAAGACGATCCGCAAGAAGGATATCGTGTTTGGAATAGGTCCAGCCGGAACAGGTAAGACATATTTGGCCGTTGTGCTCGCTGTCGCTGCTTTGAAGGAAGGCTCGGTAAAAAGAATTGTTCTTACGAGACCTGCCGTAGAAGCGGGAGAAAATCTCGGCTTTTTGCCAGGCGATTTGCAGGAGAAGGTCGATCCTTATCTTCGTCCTTTGTATGATGCACTGCATGATGTGCTTGGACCTGATCAGACGGTCAAAGCGCTTGAGCGCGGTATGATTGAAATTGCCCCGCTTGCTTATATGCGCGGCAGAACGCTTGACGATGCGTTTATTATTTTGGATGAAGCACAAAATACGACGCCTGAGCAAATGAAAATGTTTCTAACAAGACTAGGATTTAGTTCTAAAATGGTTATAACGGGAGACGTTACGCAAATCGATTTGCCGCGGGGCAAAAACTCCGGCTTAATTGAAGCTCAGCGGATTCTGAGAGACATAGAGGAAATTGGCATCATCCTTTTCTCAGAGCAGGACGTCGTTCGTCATTCGCTCGTTCAAAAGATTATTGTTGCCTACAACTGGGATGCTGAAAACAAAGCCTAGAAAGGGATGTCTGCTGCATGAACCAAAACCAGACCGGAAAACAAGGGAACTTGCGGCCGTCCAAAACGGCGGGTTGGAAGCAGAGTGCAGCCGTTCGCTGGGTGCTGATGTTGATGTTTGTGCTGCTATTCTATTTCAGCTTAGCTCCGCATCTCGTTCCTGAAACCTATGATATTCAGGAGGGCGCTGTAAGCGAGAAGGATATCAAAGCGCCCTTCCAAATTAAAGACGAGAAGGCGACTAGACAAGCGGAAGAGGATGCAGCCGAGAAAGTCGATGTCATCTATTCGATAGTACCGCTACGCAACGAGGTGCTAGTTGACCAAATCTTTGTTCGAATAGAGCAGCTGAATCAGGACGACCAAGTAACCTTGCAAAATAAGATTGATATTTATCGCAATGAAATCCCAGGCCGTTATTCGGAGTATATTGATACCTTTGTTAAGCTGAATAAGGGCCGTGGAACGTATAACAACACGCTGCTTGAGGAAATGGCGCTTATTGCGAAGGAGCAGCAATACACCATTCCGGAAGAAACCTTTTACAAGATGCCCAATCTAACAGCAGAAACGCTAACCGAGATGCGCGATGTAGCTCGGGATATTGTGCGTAAACTGACAGTAGAACAGCTTCGTGATGCGGAAACCGCTCGAACACAGGTTGCGGAACTTGTTAATGCAAGCTCGCTATCCAGCCGGACAAGCAGAGAAATTGTGCAAGAGCTTGCGAGATTCGCCATCATGCCAAACAAGTTTCTGGATAAGGAAGCGACGGACGAGGCTAAAGTGCAGGCTAAGCAAAACACGCCGCCTGTCGTAATTAAAGAAGGTGAGCTGATCGTGAAGCGCGGTCAGACAATTACGCCTGAATTGTACAAGCTGCTCGTTGATTCTTCCCTGCTGCAGGATCGTAAGACTTATTGGCCGCAGTTCGGATTGCTAATCATGTCTGTGATGTTTATCGTCGTCATTTACGCGTATTTGCATCAGTCTGGAAGTATTAATGGGATTAAGCCCAAATATAACAACTCTTCTCTTTTGATGTTGTGGCTCATCTTTCTGATCAATATTATTACGATGGAGATTACTTCGTTGACGCAGACGGATGCTGCCCCTTATGCGGGTTATTTGGCTCCTGCTGCTCTCGGGACGATGCTGATTACATTGCTGTTAGATATGCATCTAGCCATGATCAGCTCCATAATATTTGCAATAATGGGCAGTATTATATTGAACACGAGCCAGCATCAAATTTTTGATTTCCAATACGGCTTTGTCATTATTGTCGTTTCGTTTGCTGCTATCTTCTCGATTCATAGAGCGAGTCAGCGATCAACAATATTGAAGGCCGGAATAATGGTGAGCTTATTCGGCTCCTTGTCTGTTTTATCCATTTTACTGCTGTCTGAACAGCTGGAACGGGCTCATTTCATCTATTCTGTTGCTTTTGCGTTTGCTAGCGGTTTGATTACTGCGGTGCTCGTCATTGGACTGATGCCGTTCTTTGAAGTTACATTCGGAATTTTATCTGCGCTTAAGCTTGTAGAGCTTTCGAATCCCAATCACCCGCTGCTTCGCAAGCTGTTGACTGAAACGCCGGGAACCTATCACCATAGCGTAATGGTGGGCAATTTGTCAGAAGCGGCAGCAGAAGCAATTGGGGCAGACGGCTTATTATGTAGGGTTGGCTCGTTTTACCACGATATTGGAAAGACGAAGCGGCCGAATTATTTTATCGAAAACCAATCCAATATTGAAAATCCGCATGATACGATTGATCCTAAGTTAAGCAAATCAATCATTGTTGCTCATGCGAGAGACGGCGTCGATATGCTTAAAGGGCATAATATCCCTAAGCCGATTCGCGATATTGCAGAGCAGCACCATGGAACAACATCGCTGAAATTCTTTTATTACAAAGCGATAAAACAAGCGGAAGAACAAGGTGTCGAACCTGCGTTTACGGAAGATGATTTTAGGTATCCTGGTCCGAAGGCACAGTCAAAGGAAGCGGCTGTTGTTGGCATTGCTGATTGCGTGGAAGCAGCGGTTCGCAGCCTTCGCAACCCGACAGTAGAGCAGGTAGAAGCAATGATTAACAAAATTATTAAAAGCAGGCTGGATGACAATCAATACAATGAATGTGATTTAACGTTGAAGGAGCTGGACAAAATTGCGCATTCACTTAAGGAAAGCGTAATTGGCATCTTCCATTCACGTATTGAATATCCGGATGATGTGAAAACAAAGGAGCGTTTGTCATGAGCTTGCAACTCGGTTGGAGCAATGAGCAGGAAAAGCTGGAAATACCCGAGGATTGGATTACAAAAATAGAGCAATTGCTGCAATTGGCTGGTGAAGCGGAAGGCATTTCCGATGGTGAGGTGTCTTTAACATTCACAAACGATGAGGAAATTCATCAGCTGAATCGTGAATATCGCGGAATTGATCGTCCAACTGATGTATTGTCATTCGCTATGCAAGAAGATGGCGTGGATGAGCTTGATATTATTTTTGAAGTGGACAGCGAGGATGAGAAGGACCCGATATCAGGCATGCTTGGCGATATTATAATAAGCGTGGATACGGCTCTTGCTCAAAGCGAGGAGTACGGTCATTCCTTGGAACGCGAAATCGGCTTTTTGTTTGTACATGGTTTTTTGCATTTGATCGGTTACGACCATCAGGATGATGAAACCGAAGCCGAAATGACCGCTAAGCAAGAAGCGATTTTGCAGCAGGCTGGCTTAACTCGTTAATGCGAAAAGTTATATCTAGTTTCGCAGTTGCAATATCCGGCATAGGTTTTGCTCTTCGGACTCAAAGTCATATGCGGTTTCACGCAATTGCCGCCGCAGTGGTGTGCTGTTTAGGATTTATGCTATCACTTAAGCCGCTTGAATGGGCGATTATTTTAATGGCGATCGCCCTCGTGATAAGTGCTGAAATGATAAATACGGCAATTGAACAGGCGGTTGATCTAGCAAGCCCCAATATTCATCCAGTAGCTAAAGCTGCTAAGGATGTTGCTGCTGGGGCGGTGTTAGTTGCTGCTGCAATTTCTGCAATTATAGGGCTGCTCATACTTGGGCCGCCCTTATGGCATTTAATAATGGATTAAAAAACGGGGAATGGCGGGATATTTATGTTGGTTTTTGAAGGATTGTCGGAGTCTTATACTTCGCTAATGAATGCGGCTAAGGAAGCGATGTCAAGAGCATACGTTCCTTATTCAAATTTCCAAGTTGGAGCAGCACTGCTTGACGATGAGGGCCAAGTCCATTATGGTTGCAACATAGAGAACGCAGCTTACAGTCCAACAAACTGTGCGGAGCGTACCGCATTATATCGCGCAGTAGCGGATGGAAAGCGACCAGGACAATTCCAAGCAATAGCTGTTATTGGCGATACGGATTCTCCAATCGCGCCATGCGGCGTTTGCCGCCAAGTTCTAGTTGAGCTATGTCCGCCAGAAATGCCTGTCATTATGGGGAATTTAAAAGGTCAATGGACGATCTCAACCGTTTCAGGCATATTGCCGGGTGCCTTCACGCCGGCTTCATTAGATAATAGGGAGCGTTAAACAAGAATATGAATCAAAAAACATCAAATGAACGCAGCAACAAAAAATTTCGGTCCGGTTTCGTAGCTATAATCGGCAGGCCAAATGTTGGTAAATCAACGCTGATGAACCATCTTATCGGTCAAAAAATTGCGATTATGTCAGATAAGCCGCAAACGACACGGAATAAAATTCATGGTGTTTATACGACAAATGACACACAAATCGTGTTTCTTGATACACCTGGTATTCATAAACCACAATCCAAGCTTGGGAATTATATGATGCAAACCGCGGAAAGCGCACTTCGTGAAGTGGAAGCAGCGCTCTTTCTAATCGATGCGTCAGAGGGACTTGGCGGCGGTGACCGTTTTATTATTGAACAGCTGAAAAAAGTGAAAACACCTGTTTTCCTAGTAATGAACAAAATCGATAAAGTAGAGCCTGAACAGCTTCTGCCGATGATTACCCAATATAATGCATTGCATGAATTTGCGGAAATTATCCCAATTTCAGCGCTTAAGGGCAATAATGTGGAAACCTTGCTTGAACAGCTGACTCGTTATTTGCCAGAAGGACCACAGTATTATCCAGCTGATCAAATTACTGATCACCCTGAGCAATTTGTTTGTTCGGAGCTTATTCGCGAGAAAATATTGCATATGACGCGTGAAGAGATTCCGCATTCAATCGCAGTGACCATTGAGGATATGCGCGTAAAGGAAAATGGAGTCGTCTATATCGGCGCTGTTATTTTTGTAGAGCGTGATTCTCAGAAGGGGATCATCATTGGCAAAAAAGGCGATCTGCTGAAGGAAGTTGGCAAACAAGCGCGAAAAGATATCGAAGCGCTCCTTGGCTCACGCATCTTTCTTGAGCTTTGGGTAAAAGTGAAGAAGGATTGGCGCAATCAGGAGCGTGTGCTGAAGGATCTTGGTTACCGGAACGAATAAGCATAATTGACGTATTTTGTTAAGGATAGACATGAACAGTTTATCGCATCCTATTAACGTCTGAAGCAGCATTTCAGGGGACGGAAAGGGATGAATACGTATGCGGAATTTTTCGTGGAAGTATTTTACGTTGACCGGGGATGTCGAGTCTTTCATGTTATACAAGGAAATACACCAATACGGAGCAGAAGGCAGCTCCGATGCGTTAGTAGGAAATCAGGATGAGCTTGCCGAGCTGGACCTCGAGGACACATCTGTCTAACGTATCAATGGCATTATTTGAATCGGTTGATCAAGTATAGAGCTTTTGTGTTTTTAACAGCTAAACGTATGTTTGCCGCCATGGGACGGTAAACATACGTTTCTGCTTTCAGGGGAGAGTTTGCATTATGTTGTATCGTGTCGAGGGAATTGTGCTGCGAAGCATGGATTACGGGGAAGGCAATAAAATTGTTACACTGCTGACGAAGACAAATGGAAAAGCGGGTGTACTTATACGCGGAGCGAAAAAGGTGAAAAGCAAACATTCTTCGCTCGCGCAGCCGTTTACATATGGAGAGTTTGTTTATTTCCGAAGCAGCGGGCTTGGCACGCTTAATCATGGTGAGATTATTGAATCTCACCATGTTTTGCGTGAGAAGCTTGATTTGGCTGCTTATTCCTCTTACGTAGCAGAATTGACGGATCGTTCAATACAGGACGACGAGGCAACGGGCTTTCATTTTGAACAGCTAAAAGCATGTCTTTCAGCACTTCAAGAAGGCAAAGACCCTCAAATTGTTTCTCATCTTTATGAAATGCGCATTTTGGACTTGTCTGGTTATGCTCCTGCACTTGATGAATGTGTAAGCTGCGGAAACGTTGTAGGCCCTTTTAAACTTTCTCCCTATGCGGGTGGAATATTATGCTCACGATGTACTGGCAAAGATCCTCATGCGGTTTCGCTAGGGGAGGGCGCTTATAAGCTGCTTCGTTTGTTCCGCAGGATGGATATGAGAAGACTTGGTTCTATTCAAGTGAAGCCTGAAACAAAAGCAGAGCTTAAAATTGCTATGCGTAAGCTGTTAGATACTCATTTAGGAATGCAGTTGAAGTCGCGTAATTTTCTTGATCAGCTCGATAAATTGATGTAAAGAAATTCATTTCTTGAAATGGGTGCTTTTGGTTTGTTATCGGTCTCAAGACGGAGGGGAGGCTCATTCCTCTGCATGATTTCATCATCTAAGAAATTGATTTATGATAGATGAGGTTGTTTGAGATTCATAGTAATTGGAGGGGTTGACCTGATGTCTACAGGACAAAATAGACTGGGCTTTGTCGTGGCCGGACTTTTGCTTGGCATACTGGTCGCATCAATCGATAATACGATTGTATCGACCGCAATGGCAACGATTGTATCCGATCTTGGCGGCTTGGACAAATATGTGTGGGTTACATCTGCATATTTGGTAACAGAGATGGCAGGCATGCCGATTTTCGGGAAATTGTCTGACATGTATGGGAGAAAACGTTTTTTCGTTTTAGGTATTTCTTTATTTCTAATCGGCTCTGTTCTTTGCGGAACGGCTGAATCGATTACGCAGCTGACCATTTACCGTGCTATTCAAGGTATTGGCGGCGGTGCGATGATGCCAATTGCCTTTGCAATCGTATTTGACATTTTTCCAGCAGAGAAACGCGGTAAAATGGGTGGATTGTTCGGTGCTGTATTTGGTACCTCAAGCTTGTTTGGACCGCTTGCAGGCGCATACTTAACGGAATATATCAATTGGCGCTGGATCTTTTACATCAATGTACCCATTGGTCTTGTAGCACTTGCTTTTATCGTTATTTATTACAAAGAGTCACTATCTCATTCCAAGCAAAAGATCGACTGGTGGGGAGCAACGACACTTGTGGGCTCTATCGTCTGTCTCATGTTTGCACTCGAGCTCGGTGGAACTGAGTTTGCTTGGGATTCAACGCAAATTATTGGTTTATTTGCTGGCTTTGCGGTTTTACTCGGCATATTTCTTTTCGTGGAAACCAAGGCAGCAGAACCAATCATTTCGTTTAATATGTTCAAACAAAGACTGTTTGCAGCAAGTACGGGAGCAGGCTTATTTTACGGAGCGGCGTTTATTACAGCAGCTTTATACATCCCGATGTTTGTCCAAGGCGTATTCGGCGGAACAGCGGTTAGTGCAGGTTTAACTTTACTGCCTATGACCTTGGGATCAGTTATTGCGGCGCAGCTCGGTGGTTTATTAGTCAACAAAATGTCCTATCGCAGCGTCATGATGATCTCAGCTGTTATATTTATTATAGGTATTTTCTTGCTATCCACCATTACGCCGGAAACAACAAGGTTTATGTTGTCCGTGTATATGTTCTTAACTGGATTTGGTATCGGCTTCTCATTCTCTGTGCTTGGAATGTCCTCCATTCATGGATTCGATATGCGGCAAAGAGGAAGCGCCACATCTACGATGTCCTTCATTCGTTCATTAGGCATGACAGTAGGGATTACGGTATTCGGCATTATTCAGCGCAACCACTTTACAAAGGGTATGACTGATGCTTTTGCAGGTGGAGAAGGAGCGGCTCCGATGACGGAAAATGCACGTGAGCTGTTATCACCGGAGAAGCGTGCGGAAATACCGGCTCCTGTCATGGAGAAGATTGTTGCCGCTTTGTCAGATTCAGTATCAACCACGTTCGTTTGGTCTATTGTGCCCGCAGGATTAGCATTAGTTTGTGTTTTGATGATGGGGAATACGGGTATGAAAGATATTATCGGCAAACGTGAGGGAAAAACGGCTAATACAGATGAGATTCGTGCACATTAGCGGCTTTATTATGATACCTAGGAACTATGTTTGACAATTGGCATAAAGAAGCATAAAATAATGCAATATGAATATTGGGCAGTGATGGAGAAAGTAATCGTTTTAAGCCGACTTGGTTAGCGAGCTGGGGAAAGTGAAAGCCCAGACGGTCAAAACGATGAAAAGGCACTCCGGAGTCGTATACAAGCAAAGAGGGTTTGCTCTTAAGGAGCTGACCAAGTAGGGTGGAACCGCGGGATAACAACTCTCGTCCCTACGTCTGGGAGCAGGCGTAGAGACGGGAGTTTTTTTGCGTATAAACGCCTTTGCCTGCTTCGCTTTTACGGACACAAAACAGAGGAAGAAGGAGAGGGTCAGTTATGAATTTTCAAAAAATGATTTTGACTTTGCAGCAGTTCTGGGCTGAACAAAATTGTATTCTCGTACAGCCTTATGACGTTGAGAAGGGTGCAGGAACGATGAACCCTATGACGTTTCTACGCTCGATTGGTCCTGAGCCTTGGAATGTTGCTTATGTGGAACCATCAAGACGTCCAGCGGACGGTCGATACGGTGAGAACCCAAACCGTTTATACCAGCATCATCAATTCCAAGTTATTTTGAAGCCATCGCCTGACAATATTCAGGAGCTTTATTTGGAAAGCTTGAAGCAGCTAGGCATTGATGCACTTGAGCATGATATCCGTTTCGTTGAGGATAACTGGGAATCGCCAACTCTTGGCGCTTGGGGTTTAGGCTGGGAAGTATGGCTGGACGGCATGGAAATTACGCAATTCACCTATTTCCAACAGGTTGGCGGCATTGATGCTAATCCTGTCGCTGTTGAGATCACATATGGTATGGAGCGTTTGGCTTCTTATATTCAACAAAAAGAGAATGTTTTTGATTTGGAATGGGTTGAAGGAGTAACATACGGTGACGTCTTCAAACAACCAGAGTATGAGCATTCCAAATATACATTCGAGACATCGGATACAGCAATGCTGTTCTCTTTATTTAACATGTATGAGCAGGAAGCTCAAAAAACGATGGAGCATCATCTTGTGTTTCCAGCGTACGATTACGTATTAAAATGCTCGCACACCTTTAACCTGCTCGATGCGCGCGGCGCAATCAGCGTAACGGAAAGAACGGGCTATATTACACGGGTAAGAAATTTAGCGCGTGCTTGCGCATCGACATACTACGAGGAAAGAGAACGTCTTGGATTCCCTTTGCTGAAGAAAGGAGTGGAGCAGCATGACTAGAGATTTGTTGCTTGAAATCGGACTTGAGGAAGTACCTGCTCGTTTCGTGCGCGGTGCGATGAACCAGCTAAAGGATAAAATGGTGAAGTGGCTTTCGGACTCAAGAATTGAACACGGCGCTGTAAATGTGTATGCTACACCACGCCGAATTGCTGTTCTAATCAACGACGTAGCTGAGAAGCAAACGGATATGAATGAAGAAGCTAAAGGCCCTTCTCGTAAAATTGCTCAAGACGACCAAGGCAATTGGAGCAAAGCTGCTCTTGGATTTGCTAGAAGCCAAGGTGTTGAGCCTGAACAGTTGTATTTCCAAGAACTAGCTGGCGTTGAATATGTTTATGCTACCAAAAGCAGCATCGGTACAGACACAGCAGCGGTACTGCCAGATGGCTTGCTCAGCTTAATTACTTCGATGTCTTTCCCGAAAAACATGCGTTGGGGCAATCATGAGCTAAAGTTTGTTAGACCGATCCGCTGGTTGGTTGCACTATTTGGTCAAGATGTGATTCCTTTTGAAATTACAGGGGTACAAACTGGCAATACAACACGCGGACATCGTTTCCTTGGCAATGATGCTACTGTACAAGAACCTGCTCAATACGCTCAGCGCCTGCGCGAGCAGCATGTTCTTGCTGATGTTAGCGAACGTGAAGAGCTGATTGTAGCTCAGATCGATCGTCTAGCCAAAGAAAAAGGCTGGGAGATTGCAATCAAGGAAGATTTGCTTGAAGAGGTTGTTTTTTTAGTTGAATATCCAAACGTATTGTTTGGCGGCTTCGACCCAGCATTTCTACACATTCCGCAGGAAGTGCTTATTACATCGATGCGTGAGCATCAACGGTATTTCCCGGTATTCAACAGCGAAGGTGAGCTTCTTCCGTTTTTCGTTACGGTTCGCAACGGCGATCTTAAGTCGATCGAGCTAGTATCGAAAGGTAACGAGAAAGTACTGCGCGCAAGGCTTTCGGATGCCAAATTCTTTTATGAAGAAGATCATAAGCTGACGATAGAACATGCTCTATCGAAGCTTGAGAACATCGTATATCACGAAGAACTGGGCTCAGTAGCTGACAAAGTAAGACGCATTCGTGCAACAGCTGATCTTCTGAGCAAGCATTTGCTGATCGATGAGCAAACGTCCAGCGACATTAGCCGCTCCGCTGATATTTGCAAATTCGATCTCGTATCCCAAATGGTTTATGAATTTCCTGAACTGCAAGGCATTATGGGGGAAGATTATGCTCTTAAAGCAGGAGAGCGAGCTTCAGTGGCGAAAGCCATTAATGAACATTATCAGCCGCGTTTTGCCGGAGATCTAGCTCCATCTGAATTAACAGGAGCAATCGTAAGCTTAGCGGACAAAATCGATACAATCGTTGGTTGTTTCTCGATCGGCATCATTCCGACAGGCTCGCAAGATCCTTATGCCCTTCGCAGGCAAGCAGCAGGTATCGTTCAAATTATTTTGGCACACGGCTTGAAGCTGGAGCTAAATGATTTGTATGATGCTGCGCTATCTGTACATGAGAACCGCGGCCTTAAACGCGGCGCTGCTGAAATCCGCAAAGATCTTTCTGATTTCTTTGCGCTTCGCGTTAAGAACGTATTGTCCGAGCAAGGCGTTCGTTATGATGTTGTAGACGCCGTTATGGCTTCTGGTTTTGCAGATCTTAAATCGACCATCGAGCGTGCGAGCGTCGTTCAAGCGCTTGCTGCAAGCAGCGATCGTACTGAATTTAAGCTAACTGTCGAGCAGTTTAACCGTGTCAGCAATTTGGGTTCCAAAGCTGCTGATGCAGCGGTTGATCCAGCTTTGTTCGCAGAACTGGTGGAAACAGAGCTGTATCAAACATGGCTAGCGCAGCGTCCAACGTTTAAACAAGCGCTTGATGAGGGAGATATTTCAAGAGCGGTACAATCTTTATCATCGTTGAAGCCGTTTATTCATAACTATTTTGAGAATGTTATGGTCATGGCACCTGATGAGGCTGTTCGTGCGAATCGATTGTCAACGCTTGCTGGTATCGCAGAAGATATTGCGATTATCGCAGATTTCTCGAAGCTCGTTTGGTAATTGAGTCCGTAAGGAGGATGATAGATCATGTCTCGTTCTAATCCCGAAGTAATCGTATATGTCGTCTCCGATGCAGCTGGTGATACAGGGGAGCTTGTTGTACGCGCAGCAATCGCGCAATTTCATCCACTTCATACCGATATCCGCAGAGCCCCTTTTGTAACGGAAGAGGCAGGCTTGCTGCGAATTATTGAGCAGGCGCAGCAAGTTGATGCAATTGTGATCTATACACTCGTTATTCCGCATCTTCGCGATAGCATGAAAAAGTTTGCAGAGGCATACAGCGTTACCGCGATCGATCTTTTGGGATCTTTTATCGAGACGCTGGAGAAGCGGACTGGGCGGAAATCACGTCAAGAGCCTGGTCTTAATCATGTGCTTGATGCCAATTATTTCAAAAAGGTAGATGCTGTAGAATTTGCAGTAAAATATGATGATGCGAGAGATACATCCGGCGTACTAAAAGCAGATATTGTACTCGTTGGCGTATCACGAACGTCAAAAACGCCTTTATCGATGTACCTCGCGCATCAGAAGTTCAAAGTTGCTAATGTGCCGCTAGTCCCAGAGCTAAAGCCGCCAGACGAATTGTTTAAGCTGCCAAAACGCAAAATAATCGGGCTTACAATAGGTGTTCCATACTTAAATACGATACGGAAAGAACGCCTTAAAGCACTTGGCTTACCGAATAATGCATCTTATGCGACTCCTGATCGTATTGAAAAGGAACTGCTTTATGCCGATACTATTATGAAGCAGCTAGGCTGCGTTGTGATTGACGTATCACATCGAGCCGTTGAAGAGACAGCAAGTTTGATTATGGAATATGTACGTTTGCCATAATGTCAAGCGGAAGGATTTTTTAGAGTTATGCCGTATATAATAGTATAGGAAAAGAATTTGAAACCGAGCGGTGATTTTCTATTCGTCAACAAAAACCTACCATTGTGGTCGATGCGGATGCATGTCCGGTTAAAACGGAAATAGGTGAAACGGCAAGACTCTTTTCTGTAGCAGTACTAATGGTTGCTTCTCACGACCATCGGCTGGAGCCTCAGCCTGGAGTAGATATTGTACAGGTGGACCGAAGCAATCAATCTGTCGATCTATACATTGTGAACCATATTGTGCGTGGAGATATTGTCGTTACACAAGATTTTGGACTGGCATGCATAGCAATCGGCAAAGGCGCTGTCGTATTGTCTCCTCGTGGAGAACAATATACCGATGAGAACATTGATTATTTGATGGAACGTAGACACGAACTTGCGAAACGTCGCCGTACCGGAGGCAAAACAAGAGGGCCAAAAGCGATGAACAACGACGATCGTGCACGGTTTCAACAAAAGTTGACAAAAGTTTTACGAAATGAGCAGGAGAACCATGACGTATAGCGAATATTATTTACGTGTTACTAGGATGAAGGTGATGAACGATGACATACGGTAATAAAATACCGGAAGAGGTCATTGATGCGGTTCGCAAGCATTATGACATCGTAGAGACGGTCGGGAAATATGTTCATCTCACGAAGCACGGCAAATATATGAAGGGGTTATGTCCGTTCCATTCGGAGAAGACTCCCTCATTTACAGTGACGCCGGAGCTCCAAATTTACCATTGCTACGGCTGCGGTAAGGGCGGCAACGTTATTCGTTTTTTTGAGGAAATGGAAGGTTATTCGTTTCCTGAAGCTGTTCGAGTGCTGGCGATGGATGCGGGAATGCCTGTAACCTGGGCATCACCAGATGGAGTGAAATCCACGCCGCATGATGCAGACCGAGCCAAGATCATTGAGGCGCATGAGCTGACAATTAAGTTATATCATCATGTGCTGAATAACACGAAGCAAGGACAAGCGGCAAAGCAATATTTGCGGGATCGCGGACTTAGTGATAAGCTGATTGATCATTTTATGATTGGTTACGCTCCTGAGGAATGGGACTTGCTGGCCCGGTTTTTAACGAATCGTGGGTTTGATCTTGCATTGATGGAAAAAGGCGGATTGCTTTCGGCTAAATCTGACGGGAGTGGATATGTGGATCGGTTTCGAAATCGCATTATGTTTCCGATATGGGATCGAGACGGCAAAGCTACCGCGTTTGCGGGTCGCATTATAGGCGAAGGACAGCCGAAATACTTGAATACCTCGGAAACGATGCTGTTTACGAAAAGCAGAACACTTTACAATCTGCACTATGCGCGGCCATCTATTCGAAAGAGTAAGCAAGTTGTATTGTTTGAAGGTTACATGGACGTCATTAAATCATGGAGCGCTGGCGTAAAAAATGGAATTGCCACGATGGGAACGGCTTTGACCGAAGAACATTGCGCTATTCTAAAACGACAAGCCGAAGAAGTCATTGTATGTTATGACGGTGATGATGCAGGACAAGCAGCAGCATTCAAATCAATTCCGATGCTTGAAAGCGCAGGCCTCAAAGTATCGGTGGCGATGCTTCCGAAAGGAAAGGATCCCGATGATTATATAAGCGAATATGGTCCGGAGTATTTCTTGCGAGAGATAATGGACCAGCCGGTATCGGTGACAAAATTTAAGCTTATATATTCAAGGAAAAACCATATACTGCTAAAAGAAGAAGGTAGAAAGAACTATCTGCTTGAAGCGGTACAAATTGTTGCAGAGCTTGATTCTTCAACAGAACGCGAGGTCTACCTGAAGGAAATTTCACGAGAGTTCGAAATCTCACTGGATGCTTTGAAACAGGACTGTCATCAAATTAGACAGGAGCTGCAAAAAAAGAAACCGCAAGGGGATAATAACGACAATTCGTGGAATAATGGTAGGAATGAAAAGCCCCGAAAGTCTGGACCACCTACTCTTATGCCTGCTTTCACACATGCAGAACGAAGGTTGCTGCACGTTATGATGCGGGATCGAGAGGTAGCGCAATCGGTTCATGAACGACTCGGCGATGCGTTTAATGTAGAGGATCACGCAGCTCTTGCTGCTTATTTATACGCTTATTTTGCTCAAGGCTATGATCCGGATGTAAGCCGCTTTATTGCAACGCTGCATGATGACCGATTAGAACGTACAGCTGCATCGATTTTGATGATGGACGGTGACTTTCCGTTCGATGATACAATGATGGACGCATATATCCAGGACATTATTAAAGTACCGCAGTATCGTGATATTGAACGCAAGAAAGAAGAAATGGTGCGTGCTGAGCGTACCGGAGATTTTTTGGCAGCAGCACAAATAGCAAGTGAGATTATAACCCTAGAGAGACAGCTCAAAGGACGACAGGAAGATCGTTTCTAGGGGGGAGGGAGTCGGAATATGGCGAATGATCAACATACTGAACTAGATACCGAACAAAAACTGGATCATGTGAAGGATCAATTGATTGAGCAAGGCAAAAAGAGGTCATCTTTGACGTATAAAGAAATTATGGATAAGTTGGCTCCGTTCGATCAAGACCCTGAACAAATTGATGAATTTTTCGAACAGCTCGATGATTTTGGGATTGAGGTACTGAACGAAAATGACGAAGAAAATCCACTCGCTGCCCAAGGGGAAGAACAAGAGCGCGAACAGGACGACTTTAACTTTGATGATGATCTAGCTTTGCCGCCGGGTATAAAAATTAATGACCCGGTACGTATGTATTTAAAAGAAATCGGTCGGGTTCCACTTCTTTCTGCAGATGATGAGGTTGAACTTGCACAACGTATCGAGAATGGTGACGAGGAAGCAAAACGTAGACTTGCGGAAGCGAACCTGCGGCTTGTTGTCAGTATTGCGAAACGTTATGTAGGTAGAGGCATGTTGTTCCTTGATTTGATTCAAGAGGGCAATATGGGACTTATTAAAGCAGTTGAGAAGTTTGACCATCAGAAGGGCTTCAAATTCAGTACGTATGCAACATGGTGGATTCGTCAAGCGATTACTCGCGCCATTGCTGACCAAGCACGAACAATTCGTATCCCGGTTCATATGGTGGAAACGATTAACAAGCTAATTAGAGTATCACGTCAATTGCTCCAAGAACTTGGACGCGAACCGACACCGGAGGAAATTGCTGCGGAGATGGAGCTAAGCACCGAGAAGGTACGCGAGATTATGAAGATCGCACAAGAACCGGTATCGCTTGAAACTCCAATCGGGGAAGAAGATGATTCTCACCTAGGTGATTTCATTGAAGACCAAGAAGCGCTTGCTCCAGCAGATGCTGCTGCGTATGAGCTGCTTAAAGAGCAACTGGAAGACGTGCTCGATACATTGACTGAAAGAGAAGAAAATGTACTTCGTCTTCGCTTCGGTCTTGATGATGGACGCACGAGAACGCTTGAGGAAGTTGGCAAAGTATTTGGTGTTACGCGTGAGCGTATTCGTCAAATTGAAGCCAAAGCACTTCGCAAACTGCGTCATCCAAGCCGCAGCAAACGTTTGAAAGATTTCCTCGAATAAAAAAACTTGATGTTTAGTATATTGACCTTTCTGCTCGTGCAGCGAGGTCTTTTTTCTAAAATGCCAACCTCATACATACGGACTTGTGCAGGCAAGACAAGTCGACCGAAAGGATAGCGAGATTTTATGAATCAGGATCGTCGGCAAATTATCGTGAAAGAAATTGATCATTGGCGCCGAAGCAAGCTGCTGCCAGATCAATATTGTGACTTTCTGCTGAATTTGTATGCTGATCAAGATACGATCCAAACAACTAAAGAACAGCATCATACAGTTGGAAAAGCAATCGCCGCAGTACAACGAGCAACAGGTATGCAATGGCTACTTACATTTGGAACTTTTACCTTAATTTCCTTTGTTGTGCTTTATTTTAACGAATTTCATCCGTTATTGCAAATGGCTGTTGTGGTCGGCGCGGTGGCTGTTTTTTTACTTACGGGACAGCGACTTCGCAGCCGCAACGAGTCGGCTGGATTGGCAATAACAAGTACGGGAATGCTCCTCCTTCTAGGCGGGGGATTGTATATGTTGAATCTGCATGCTTTTGATCATTGGGGCTGGAAAACAGGCTTGTTGGCCTTTTGTTCGATCTTTTGGGTTGTTTACGGAATAAAGGCTCGCATTCCTGCCCTTCATTTAAGTGGCTGGTTGGCGGCTATACTTGTTTATGCGTGGCTGCTGTCACAATTTATGCTGGATTCGAAATGGTATGAGGTGCAGCTATACTGGCTGCCTATCGCTTGTTTATTTGGTTGGAGCAGTTGGTTTGTACATCGCTGGTCGAAGCCGGTATCTGCTGTTTTGTTTGCAACCTGCGCGCTCGTGTGGTTTATGCCTGAGCTATACTCGGTCATGTTCGTAAATGATGCGATTTTGTTGCAGCTGCAGCTCATTGTCAAAATAGCGATAGGCGGCATAATATTATTTTCAATGCGAAAACAATGGATGGTGTGGGTTGTATAATGTTAAAACTATCAAGGCGTCTGCAGAAGATTGCAGATTACGTAACCGCGGGCTCGCGTGTAGCTGATATAGGCTCGGATCATGCGATGCTCCCCGTATATTTGCTGCAAATCGATAAGTGCCCTTCAGCGATCGCAGGAGAGCTGAACCTCGGTCCCTATGAGGCAGCGAAGAAGCAAGGTGCTGCTGCTGGAATGACTGCTCGTTTGACAGTCCGGCAAGGCGATGGCCTGAACGTGCTTCAGCCTGGTGAGGCTGACACGGTCACAATCGCCGGTATGGGCGGCAGCCTTATGAGCGATATATTGGAGGCAGGTCATGCGGCGGGCAAGCTAGAAGGGGTTGTAGAGCTTGTGCTGCAGCCTAATGTAGGTGAAGAAGTCGTACGCGAATGGCTATTGAAGCATAATTGGTATTTGGCTGCAGAAAGCATTCTCGAAGAAGACGGAAAAATTTATGAAGTGATGCACGCCATACGTGTATCGGATGCTAAAGCGCGCAATAGCGAGCTTTATGATGGCAGCTTCTTGAAGGTTAAGCTTGCGGCTGACAAGCTATTTGGTGTTTTGAAGCAAATGGGTCCGTATTTGCTCCGTGAGCCGCAACCTGTATTGCTTAAAAAATGGCGTCATGAGCTGAATAAGCTTGAGCGTATTTGTGATCAGCTGGGTGGATCAGATCTTGCTGAATCAGCGAGTAAACGCGAGCAGTTTCAGGCGGAGATGAACGTGATTGAGGAGGTTTTACAATGCTTGCCAATGGACAAACCGTGATCCAGTTAATGGAGCAGCTTGCGCCTAAGCATTATGCGGTTGAAAATGACAAAATCGGCTTGCAGCTTGGCACATTAAATAAACCGATTAAGAAGATCCTCGTTGCATTGGATGTGACGGATGCTGTTGTTGATGAAGCGATCGAGCAAGGTGCTGAGCTTATTATCGCTCATCATGCGATCATATATCGGCCGCTTGCCAAGCTGGATACATCAACTGCGGCAGGGCGCCTATACGAGAAGCTTATCAAAAACGACATTGCCGTATATATTTCACATACCAATCTTGATGTGGCAGATGGCGGAATAAATGATTGGCTCGCTGATTTAATCGGTATCGTGCCGGATAACCGTCAGTGTTTGGAGGAAGTGCATACGGATAAGCTGTACAAGCTTGTTGTATTTGTACCAGAGAGCCATCACGAGCAAGTACTTGAGGCTATGTGGCGGGCAGGGGCAGGTAAAATTGGCAGCTACAGCAACTGCAGCTTCAATATAAAGGGGACAGGAACATTTATTCCCGGACCAGGAACGAACCCATTCATTGGCGAGGAAGGAAAGCTGGAGCGTGCTGATGAGATTCGGATTGAAACGATCGTGCCTCACAGTGTCCACCGCAAAACGGTCCAAGCTATGCTTAAAGCACATCCGTATGAAGAGGTTGCTTATGATTTATATTCAGTCGATTTAAAGGGCAGATCGTTTGGACTGGGCAGAGTCGGCAAGCTAACCGAGCCGAAGACACTGAGTGAGCTTGCAGAACAAGCGAAGCAATTATTTGATGTTCCAGCGGTGAGAGTCGTAGGAGCACTCGACCGAGTCATTCGCAAAGCCGCTGTACTCGGAGGTGCGGGTGGCAAGTATGTACGCCATGCTGTATTTTCCGGCGCTGATGTGCTTGTCACTGGAGATATTGATTATCACACCGCACATGATGCGCTGGCTGCAGGAATGACGATCATCGACCCTGGTCATAACATTGAAAAAGTGATGAAGCAGAAGGTTGCAAATTGGTTGAATGAACAGCTTGTGAGCAGTAAATATGAAACGACAGCGGTTGCTTCTTCCTTGAACACAGAACCGTTTACTTTTATATAGTTAAATTATTGTTAGATTGGAATGGCATTGAGGGTTGAGCTTTTGTGAAATACCTTGTATACTTAACGATGCCACGGAAAGTTTGACAGACAATCGCTGGCGGCCTTGTTGCCGCGAGAGGAAAGTCCGGGCTCCGCAGGGCAGGATGCTGGATAACGTCCAGTCAGCGCGAGCTGAAGGATAGTGCCACAGAAATGGACCGCCGATGGCCGGCTTTTAGCCGGAACAGGTAAGGGTGGAACCGTGGTGTAAGAGACCACGAGGAGCATAGGTGACTACGTTCCTGGTAAACCCCATCTGGAGCAAGACCGAGAGGACGCCGCAGCCCCTAAGCTGCAGCCTTAGCCTGAGGCGCGTCCGGGTTGGTTGCTGGAGCCGTATAGCAATGTATGGCCTAGATAGATGATTGTCGCTTCATCGTGGGAGGGTCGTTCCCGTTTGGACCACCAGAAGTACAGAACCCGGCTTACGACAAACTTTCCGCACGACCTTACACTTACAAACAAAGAGCACCCATCGCATGCGATGGGTGCTTTATTGTGTTTGCTGAATTACTTCCCGTACTTATTCATAATCCGATCAAGCCTTCTTTTTACCTGATCGGGATAAGTTTGCAGCGCTCCACCGTATTTTGAAGCAGCTTGCAGCGCTTTATCAACATCGATTTCTCCATAGCCAAAATAATCGTCTTTTCCTTTGGCGCCTAAATCAATAGCTGATTTTCTCATAATTTCCATAACTTCAACGTTGGATAGCTCAGGATTAATGGAACGAATCAATCCTGCCAATGCCGCGACATGGGGACTTGCCATAGATGTGCCGGACAATGCCGCATATTGACTGCCAGGATAGGTGCTCGCAATGCTGTCGCCAGGTGCTGCAACGTCTATATAATCGCCATAGTTGGAAAATGAGGCTTTTTCTTTGCTGCTGTTGGTAGCCGCAACAGCGAATACTTCCGGATATGCGGCTGGATATCCCGGTCGATCCGTATTATCGTTACCGCTGGCTGCAATCATAACTACGTCATGTTCATAGGCGTATTTAATCGCGTCATGTAGAAAATCTGCCTGCGCATAGTTGCCTAAGCTCATATTAATGACCTTAGCTCCATGATCGACGGCCCAAATAATGCCTTGAGCGACGGAGTAAGTTGAGCCTGCACCGCTGCTGTCCAATACTTTAACAGGCATAATTTTGTTGTACCATGATAAACCGGCAACACCTTCATTATTGTTAACGGTAGCGCCAATGATGCCAGATACATGGGTTCCGTGGCCAACATCATCATCGGGAGCCGCATTTTCATCTACTATATTTTTGCCTTCAGCGAGCTTTCCCTTCAAATCCGGATGATTGCTTTGCACGCCGGTATCAAGCACAGCAATAATAACCTTGTCACTGCCTTTAGATAAACTCCAGCCCTTTTCCGTCTCAATTGATGGCAAATTCCATTGGTACTCTGAGTACAAAGCGTCATTTGGAACGATAGCGGCTGAGCTCTCATTTGTCATATACAAATAATGTGGTTCTGTATATTCGGTATTCCACGTTTGCTTGAAATAACGGACTAGCTGATCCGTTTCAATATTTCTTGAGCGGAAAATAAAAGTATCTCCGACTTGTTTAACCCACTCCGCATTTATATCGCGTTTTACCTGTTCAAGCTCACTGCCCGAAAGAGGCTTAACGAAATGTACAACGACGTCACGAACATGATAATGACTGGCATTACCGTTATCCTCGCCAGTACGAACAGTCGTATCGATCGTTGAGTTTGGTTTCACGGATTCGATTTTGTAATTTCCTTCAACCGGGTAAGGTACAAGTCTAAGGTTGCGCATTTGATGATGTTCTACGGATTTCAAAATATCTTGTTTGATGACACCGACAACACCGATTCCACTATGCTTGGAGTCTGGCACACCCAGCACCATATAACGGCTTCCATTTTTGGCCGTGAAAGAAGGGGATTCAAATTTGGCCCCTTTGCTAACTTGTGATTTTGCTTCAGAAACATAAGATTTGACTTTCTGATCCTCTGTTTGTGGAAGGGCTCCTCGATCAACGCTGCGATTGCCCGAAATCCAGCTAATATAAGCCATGTGCGCATGCTCATGCATCATATGCTTGATTTGTTGATCAGCTTCGTTTTTTGATCCCATACTGGAGCTCATTAGCTTCTGAAAATCTTTGGAGCACTCTGTTGAGCAAAGCATCGCTGTCGCTTTCATATCGGATTGCAGCGCAGCAATTTTGAGCGTATGCTCGCGTTTTGCAGAAAAACTAGACGTTTGCGGCGGTTTTTTGACGTCTTTAGGGGCAAATATCGGCGTCATTGGTATAAGTAGAGCAGCTAAGGCTAAAATTGTAAGGCCACCAATCCATTTTCTATGCATGCCTGAAACCCTCCATTGATCGTTCTAAATTAGAGCTAAGTCTAATCTATAGGTTCGGATTCCAAGGCTTAAAATATGCGAACGAAAGCGTGAATCGCCAGTACCACTTAAATGTAATTTGTGGTACGATAGTGATGATTGTAGTTTTTACGTGTGTTTGGATTATGAAAGGGGAACTACCTATATGCCAACTGCCAACGTCAAAGCACTAACGGAATCAACTCGCACAAAGCTAAAGGATGCGTTAAGCCAACTGGAACCGTTTCTGAATAACAATTCCTTGCCCCAATTAACCGGCGAAGATGATGGAGAAGAAGCACATACTTTTTACAAAGGCCTTTTATCCGATTTGAGACATTTATTGGTCTTTTCTGAAGTCTCGGTTGAAAAGCTGGGAGTATTGCTCAGACGGCCCAATTTTGATACAGATTATGCGGAACGCGTGCTGTATGAGGTTTACCATCAATGCGTAAGCGCGTTTTTCTATCCGAAGAACGAATGTTATTCTGAAGATGGCCGTTATGCTTATACTGGCCAAGATGCGATTCGTTTCCGCTTTAAACCGAATCGTGATTCTCGTGGTATCGTACTTAGTGTTTCCAAGGTTTTTGAAGAACTGCGTGATGAATTAGCGTATTACGAAAATGATTACATGACTCAGCGTCGTATGCAAGGACAAAAATAAGGCAGAATGAATCACCTCCGGTCAGGGAAACTTGATAGTGGAGGTGATTTTTTTATGCCAAAAGGCGTGTCTTGTAGTGTCGCTAACTGCAACTTCTGGAAAGAAGGCAATAATTGTGGAGCTAGTGAAATCAACATCGAAATCGATCAACATGCAGGCGCCAATTTTAAAGAAGAATTTGCTGCGGATGACCTCGGACTATTTCATCAAGATCAAGCTGAACAATCAAAGTCAACATGCTGCCTTACCTTTAAACCAAAGGAGTGAAGGTCGATGGGTAAATATGAAGACGATTATAAACAATTGTTGGATGATCGAGATCGATCTGAACGAACAAGCCATCCAGTTGTGGGGACGGATCGCTTGATTGATGTAAATGAAGAAATGGCTGCTGATTTTGCAATCAGCAATCCAGCAGTTCATACAGAGCACAGAGAAAACCGTTATGAGGAGAGAGAAGAGCGGGTAGATGCCGAGTCCGGAGGTTATGCTCTTGGATGGGTATCACTTGTGTTTGCAATTGCGTCTTGGTTTCTATGGCCTGTACTCATTGGTGCAACATCAGTTGTACTTGGCTTTATAGCATACCGACAAGGCGCACGCGGACTAGGCGGTTGGTCTATGGCGATCGGAGCTATTGCATTAATGTTAAATTTAATTATCGTCCCTTTTTATTACGCGATCACCTAACCGAATAAAAAAAAGCTCCTTCCCGGTAAATCGGGATGGAGCTTTTTTTATTTTAGAGCTTGCTCACGGTGCTTTTGTACTTCCACATTCAAAGCAAGCATCTCCCGATCCAGAAGATGAATCATATCGGCAGAGCCTTTGAGCTGCTGTTGTATATGTAGCGGAATTTGCTCATTGAATTTATAATAGATCTTATGCTCGAGACTTGCCCAGAAATCCATGGCAATCGTTCGAATTTGAATTTCTACAAGCACATTTTCGGTTCGATCGGTAAGGAAGACCGGTATTTCAATTAGCAAATGAATGCTCTGATAACCATTTGGCTTCGGATTGATGACATAATCCTTGAGCTCAACGACGCGCACGTCGCTTTGCTTGCTAATCATGTCGACGATTTGATAAATATCGGTAGAGAAGGAACAGATTACGCGCACGCCAGCAATATCCCGTATATGCTCTTTGGCATCCTCAAGAGTAATAGGGAGTCCTTTGCGCTGAAGCTTCTGCATGACGCTCTCTGGCGCTTTGATTCTGGTCTTCATATGCTCGATCGGATTGTAATCATGAATAAATTGAAATTCTTCATTTAGAATGTTAAGTTTTGTTTCTACAGCATCGAGCGCAAATTTATAAGTCAGAAAAAAATGAGCCCATTGCTTTAGTTGATTCGTTTTCATACGCAGATCACTCCTGATATAACAATTATATATATGTGATTATTAGCTGGAACGGTTTCGACATAAGCGAGAATCGTTGTATTATTATAATGGTCGATATTATATGCCAAGTCAAATTTATAGCATACTTAAAAGTCAACAGACGGGAGAGTTAATCGTGATCATTGACATTCATAACGTTTCGTGGGAACAAAATAACAATAAAATTTTGGAACAAATAAGCTGGAAAGTAAACGAAGGTGAGCATTGGTGTTTGCTTGGACTGAACGGGTCTGGCAAAACAACATTGCTGAATATGATTAACGGCTATATATGGCCATCTGAAGGCAGTATGGAGGTACTTGGGAAAAAATTCGGTGAATTTGATTTACGCGAGCTGAGAAAAAGCATTGGCTGGGTTAGTACTTCATTGCAGCAAAAGCTATACGGCTCTGAGACTGCTCTAAAAATTGTTCTTAGCGGCAAATTTGCAACCATTGGACTATATGATCAAACCGATTCTGCTGACATGATCCAAGCAGAAGAATTAATGAGAACACTCGGCTGTACGGCTTTAATGGAGCGAACATACAATACGCTGTCACAAGGAGAGAAGCAGCGAGTGTTGATCGCAAGGGCGCTGATGGCTACTCCGAAGCTGTTAATACTGGATGAGCCGTGTACAGGACTTGATGTATTTGCACGCGAGCAGCTGCTTCAAATGATAGCTGCTGTGGCAGGAGAGCAGAATGCTCCTACCATTATTTACGTGACCCATCACGTGGAAGAGATATTGCCTTGCTTTGCAAAAACGCTTTTAATTAAGAAGGGGAAGGTGTTTGCAGCAAATGACACTTCTGAGGTGCTGACATCCGCACTTATGAGTGATTTTTTTGGAGTGCCTGTCCATATCGAGAAGCGTAATAGCCGAAACTGGATTACTGTTGAGGGGGATTTATGGAATTAGTATTGCAAGAGCCGCAGTTTCAGCTGCAGCAGCCTCCTGAGCCAAAAAGATGGAAAAAATTAATGGCTTGGTTAAAAAACCGATTCGAGCTTAGAAATGAACGAGATCATTATATAGCGAGAATTGCTATAGGAAGCACAGCTCTATTTGCGTCACTAGCGATGACGGCAGCCGCGCTTGGCATGCCGACTGGACTTGGTACGACAATTGATATTTTACTTTTTTTAATTTTGAATATCGTTGCTATGAGTCTAGCAGCGAACTTGCTATCATTTATATATTCAATGTTGTATTTACCAATACCACGCAGACTTGCGGCTGTATGGACATACGCTTCGATAGAGGCTTATCTGATTTTGTATTATGCTGAGCTAGGCATACTCATGTCAATTATCATTGCGATTGCATTTACCATCATAGGGGCTGCTGCGGGCTGTTTGCTCGGTGTCCTCTTAAAGTTAAAAATAAAGCGACGGAGCAAATTTTTGATTATGGTGGGAGCAGCTTCTGTTGCAGCGATCAGTTATCTGTTTGTTTATTGGCCAGGAACTGCAGCTATGTCTCAAACGGCTGACGTCGCGCTGGACAGCGATTCCATTCGCAATACAATAAATGCGCCTGATCCAGCTGAGAATGGGAAGTTTGCATTTCAGGCTTTCACTTACGGAAGCGGGCTGGATAAGCATAGAGTTATTTTTGGCAAAGAGGTTGATGTTCAATCTACGGCAGTTGATGCTTCAGCTTATATTACTGAATGGTCAAAACTGAAAACAAAATTTTGGGGATTTGACGAGCATGCTCTGCCTTTAAATGGCCGTGTCTGGATGCCGGAGGGTGAAGGAACTTATCCAATTGCACTTATCGTACATGGCAATCATTTGATGGAGGATTTCTCTGATGGGGGTTATGGCTATTTGGGAGAGCTGCTTGCTAGCCAAGGCATAATAGCCATTTCAGTAGATGAGAATTTTTTAAACTATTCCGTTTGGTCTGGTATACCTAATAATGATATGAAAGTACGCGCTTGGGTACTTCTTAAGCATTTGCAGCAAATTAAACAGTTGAACGAAGAAGTCGGCAATCCTTTTACCGGAAAAGTTGACTTAAGTAGGGTTGCATTAATTGGTCATTCCCGCGGCGGCCAAGCAGTAGCTATGGCTTCTGATGCGGATCGCTGGTTTAAAGACGACAAAACATTAGAGAACTTAAATGATGTTGTAATCGAGTCTGTTGTAGCAATCGCACCAACAGATAAGCAAGTCGATAATAAATCGGCACAGCTGACCGATGTAAATTACTTGACACTTCAAGGGGCGCGAGATGCGGATGTAAACAATTTTTACGGTGATCGACAGTACAGCAGAACGAAGTTCCAAGAGTCAACAGATAAGTTTAAGGCAGCTCTTTATATCGCGGATGCTAATCACAGTCAATTTAATTCTGACTGGGGGAGAATGGATGAGCGTCCGCCGGGAGGCCTGTTTTTGAGTCGTAAGGAGCTGCTTGCAGCTGAGGATCAGCGTCAAGTTTCCAAAGTGTATGTATCGGCATTTTTGCAAGCTACTTTGCTAGGAGAAAACAGCTATAAGCAGCTTTTTGAAGATTATCGGTCTGGACTTGATTGGCTCCCAAATACAGCGTATACCAATCGGTTTGAATCGTCCGATTTTACAGAGATTGCTAGGTATGATGATGGCAAGCAAAAAACAGCGTTGAAGAATGGCGGCAAGGCGAGTGTTGCTGGAATGATCGATTGGAGCATCGCATCAGCTGAAGACCGCGATGGCAAAAACAAAGGTACAAAAGGAATCGAGCTGGAATGGTCGGAGCCTGGGGCGGAATATGCTTTGGAATTATCGCCAAAAACGATTGATCAAGCCGCAGAAATAACGGATGGCAATCTAGTATTTTCGATGGCAAATCTTGAACGTGATTTGATTGCTGTAGAGGATAAAGACAAAGCAGATGCTGCAAATAACGCATTAGAACTCACTGAACCGCCGCCGCTGCCGGTCATAGAGATTGAGCTTACGACGACTGAAGGCGAGAGTATAGAGCTAGGCTTAGATAAAGTTATGCCTGTGGCGCCGCCAACGTATACAGCCTTTATGGCTTTTCCTTGGCTGGAGGAGCGCATTAAGGATGAGAAATACAAAGAATCTTCGGAGCCCATATTTCAAACCTACACGCTGCCGCTTGAGCTATTCAGCTCAGACGAATTAGCAATAAAAGCGGATGAGATTAGCCGAATTACGTTTCGTTTTGTAAGTGGACCAGGAAAAGTAATGATTGATGATATTGGGTTTACATCATAGTGAGCAAATAGGAAAGCGGGATGCCTGGCAGTTGGCATCCCGCTTTTACAACCTTATATGAATCATAAGTTACGAGCTTGTCCAGATGGCATCAGCCCGGAAGACTTTCCTTTTCTTCTTTAAAGGTAAAGTTTCTTGCAGCATATAAGAATGGTGTCGAACAAAGGGATACGATAAATTTGATGACATAAGTCGATAAGAAAATAGAGAGCCAAAGCTTGCTGCTATAGCCTGGTGCGCCTGCAAAAGCAATGGTGCAAAATATGAACGTATCGACTAGCTGACTTACCATAGTACTCCCATTATTACGAATCCAGAGCTGATTAGGAGCCGGACATAAACGTTTTAAAGTGGAGTAAATTTTGACGTCCAAAAATTGGCTCACAAAATAAGCGCATAAGCTTGCTAGTGCAATTCTTGGCATTAGTCCGAATAACGTTTCCATAGCACCTTGAACCTGCAGAGGAAATTCTTCATTTAACGGATTAAAAAGAAGCGCCATCTGCATAATAATGGTCGAAGTAATAAGCGTGAAGAATCCGAACCAAACGGCTCTTTTGGCCGCTTTTTCGCCATACTTTTCATTAAGAAGGTCTGACGCCAAGTAGATAGTTCCGTACATCGTATTGCCAAGCGTTATAGCAATAATCATGCCGAAGGCATGGATATCGATTGTTTTGACGACTTGAATGTTGGCTAACACGGTAGCCATTCCTATCCAAGCGTAAATGCCTACCCGGCCAAAAAAACGATACGAAAGAAGAAATAACGAAAAATGCACGAGCATGAAGATCGCGCCAAACCATAAATTAAACATGTTGCTTGTTACCTCCTAGTTTTGATAACGCGGGAGTTTTCGAACCGCGAATTGCTTGACTGATAAGACTTCTGAGTTGTTTTTCTGCCTTTGTCATTATAAACGCTTCTTAGGAGCGGAGCAATAACTTTTGATTGTAGTTTCATTTAGGCGGCAGAAGATGGTAAAATGGATGATACGTTTTAAAACATGGTATGCCAAAGACTTGGTTAACCTTACTAATAGTTAAGGAGTGGTAAAGTGACTAATTCTAACGAACAATTGGAACAAGAGGAGCAGCGTGTCATTGACGTGACGGATCTCATCCGCACTCGGATAGAACAATTCAACAATCAGCTTGGCGGCATACGCGAGGATATCGTTGATTTCCGACGTAATTTTTGGGATGATGTAACACTAAATTTTGAGGATGCGGCGGAATCAGCAGAGTCGCATGCCAGCATGAAGCAGCAAGCAGAGGTACTCTCAGAGCGTGAACGAAGCCATCGCCATGCTGAGGAACAGCTAAAAACACTTTATAAGCTTGAGTATTCTCCATACTTCGGTCGAATTGATCTCCAGGAGGAGGGGCAGTCCAAATCAGAGCCGATTTATTTAGGTGTAGGCTCCTTGCTGGATGAAAGCGGATATGAGTACCTTATCTATGACTGGCGGGCTCCCGTGTCGAGTCTTTATTACGATTATGGCCCGGGCCCTGTGCAGTACGAAACGCCAAGCGGCCCGATTAAGGGCGAAATGTCGCTTAAGCGTCAATTTATTATACGTGATGCTGAAATTCGCAGTATGTTCGACACAGGAGTCACAATCGGGGATGAGCTGCTTCAGGAAGTGTTAGGCAAGCAGTCTGATGCCCAAATGAAAAGCATTGTAGCTACGATTCAGCGCGAGCAAAATCGCATCATTCGCAACGAACGCGCAAGGCTTCTTATCGTTCAAGGAGCTGCGGGCAGCGGAAAAACGTCAGCCGCGCTTCAACGAGTGGCCTATTTGCTTTATCGGTATCGCGGCTGGTTAAATGCGAATCAAATCGTTTTATTCTCACCAAACCCAATGTTCAACAGTTATGTGGCGACCGTATTGCCTGAGCTTGGTGAGCAAAATATGCAGCAAACGACCTATCAGCAATATCTCGAGCACAGGCTAGGACAAACGTTTGCCCTAGAGGATCCATTCTCACAAATGGAATATACGCTCGCAGCGGTTAATGAACAAGGCTATGATGCGAGAATAGCTGGAATTACTTATAAATCAAGCAATTCGTTCATGCATTTGATTGATCACTATGCAGCCGAGCTTGGTCAAGAGGGGCTAGCTTTTAAAGCAATTACGTTTATGGGACGAAAATTGATTTCTGCAGCAGCAATTTCGGAGCAGTTTTACAGTTTGGAGCGTTCGTCTTCCATTGGAAACCGGATACGCCTTACGGCGGAATGGATTCTGAAAGAGCTGACGCGGTTAAGCCGCGAAGAACGGGATCAGGACTGGGTTCAGGAACAGATCGAGCTTCTGGATCAAGAGGCGTATGCGAAGGCGTTTGAAGATCTAGAACGGAAAAAACATTTTGCAGGAAACACATTTGATGATTTTGACGCCGAACGTGATTATTTAGCCGCGATGATTGTGCAGAAAAAATTCAAGAAGCTGCGCAGACGAGTGAAGCAATTATTGTTTTTGGATGTGCCAGCGATTTATAAGAGACTATTCGAGGATAATGCGAATATGTTGGAGCGATTTAAAAACAGCGATCATCAATTGCCTGAAAAATGGAATGAAATTAGTGAGCAAACGATTGCAAAACTCAATCAGAAAGAGATTTATTATGAGGATGCTACTCCGTATTTATATTTAAAAGAAAAGCTTGAAGGATTTCAAACGAATACATTGGTTAAACATTTATTTATTGATGAAGCGCAGGACTATTCACCTTTTCAATATCACTATTTAAAACGTATTTTTCCCAACTGCAAAATGACCGTGCTGGGTGATCTCAATCAGTCCATATTTGCTCACGCTGTAACAGGTAATGGTTTTGAGCCGTTATCTGAGCTGTATAGCGAGGAGGAGACGGAGAAGATCATTTTAACAAGAAGCTATCGCTCGACGAAGCCGATTGTGTCATTCACGAGTCGGATGATTGAAGGCGGTGATCAGATAGAGGCCTTTAACCGAGATGGCGCTGAGCCAACAATCACTAAAGCAGATAGCGAAATGCAGCTCATAGAGGGAATGCAGGAACGATTGAATCAGCTGATGCTGGGCGGTTATCAATCGATTGCGGTCATATGTAAAACGGCGGAAGAAAGCAAACGCATGCATGCGTCTTTGCAGCCATACTTTCCTAAGCTCCGCCTTGTAGAGAAGGAAACCGTTACTTTTGAAAAAGGAATTATTGTGATTCCTACTTATTTAGCCAAGGGCGTCGAGTTTGATGCAGTTGTCATTAGCAATGCTAGCAATGAGATCTATTCACGCGAAAGCGAAAGAAAGCTGTTTTACACGGCATGTACGAGAGCGATGCATGAGCTCCATATTTTCCATACGGGAGAGCTCACGCCGTTCATCAGATAACCTTATTTTCTAATCTCTGACCAAATATCATGAACATCCACTTGAAGCTCCGAAGCTATCAGCTCTGCTGTAAGTCTTTGGGGCTTCAATATTTTCCCGTTGCGGAGCTTGGAAATGGTTTGAATGGAAATACCGGTTGATGAGGATAGATAACCGACGGTTATATCTCTTTTGGCCATCCATATGCGCAGTTTCATCGAAGCTTCGATACAATCATCGACAGGACGCAGATCCCAGATGACGAATGCAAACTCAAGCACGTCGCCAAATCCGTCAATAATGGGAGTAAACGAAACGGACAACTCAAACTCGATTCCGCTTAGCTTGCTTGTCTTAATCGTGATACTCCGCTCTTTTTTTTGCAGGTGAGCCTCTTGTATTATTTTTAAAATTTTACCATGATCGGTTTCCGCAATAAATTGCAGCAGCGTTTCGTCCTGCATTTGCTGGTTTGGCTCAATTTGAAAGGGAGCAAGCCTGTCTCTTAGAAAACGCACATGATGATGTCTATCAATAATACCGCTGATCAACACTTTATTTCTTTCTGCTTGCTGTTCAATCCAATTGTATGGTGATAGATCTTCGAATATAATGAAGGCATAAAGGAGTTTATTATCAATGCTCCTTGGCAAAGGCTGCAGGTCAATGCGTACAGAAATTTTTCGTTTCGATTTGGTGTAAATAATAACTTCGCTTCTCATCACTTGCCTTGAAATGTTGATCTTATATTTATGAAGCAAATAGCTGCTTTTTTTGGATTGCAGCTCTTTTAACGTATAACCGCATAACCTAAGGAAAGCTTGGTTCGCGTCCTCTATGCGCACCTCTATTTCATTTTGACTCATTAGCAGCATAGGCTGATTCATGATTTGAAAAATATGATTGTAAACCGACAATACGAAACACTCCTCTTAAACCCATTCCAAGATCCTATAATCAAATAAAAGTATAAAATAGTCGTTCTAAACAAACAAGTCAATGAATTTGACATTTCGTATTATGTTTCAAAAGTGTTTCATAAGTTTAATTAATTAAACTTGATCGCTGAAACGATACCTTTATGGTGCAAACAGTCATAAGTTGATTCAAAATCACCTGTAACACCCCGCCAGCAGGCTTTATTCTCATTCGGTTTCCCGATAATATGAAAGCAGACAGCCTAAATGGAAAAAAGAGCAGCAGGCTAACACACAGGGGAGACAGAATATGAACCATTGCATCATAGAAAACTGTACAAAGCCGATCAAAGCCAAAGATTTATGTGCAATGCACCATCAACGTTTGCTGCGTCACGGTGATCCTTCCATTGTAAGACCGCGCAGAGTGAAACAAGTTACAAATTGTAAATGGATTAAATGTACTCAACTCTCAAAAACGAAAGGTTTTTGTGCTAAACATTATTACATACAGCGAACGCTGAGTCCTGAAAAAGATTGATGTCACGTAATCTGACACAGATTAATTATTATTGCCGAAATCTATGAAAACGACTGTGTTTTTTTTCAAAACCATGTATAATGTGGATAAAGTGATTCGTGTTTAGATGATTAAAGTACTTGTAATTAATCATCCAACAGGGGGTGAAACCAAGAATGGTTCAAACGGCACCTATCGGATTATCCATGAAGGATCTCTATTTATTCAACGAAGGAAGTTCTTACCATAGCTACCGTTTTATGGGTGCACACCGTGTTCTATTGGATGGTAAAAAAGGTGTTCGATTTACGGTTTGGGCACCAAACGCAGCTGAGGTTCGGGTTATTGGCAAATTCAATAAATGGATTGGCAATCGTCATGCAATGGCAAGGATCGGAACGACTGGCGTTTACAGCTTGTTTGTCCCTGGCATTGGTGAAGGCGAATTATACAAGTATGAGATTGTAACCATAGAAGGCAAAATCATTAGAAAAGCTGATCCGTACGCTTTTTTTGCAGAGCGGCGGCCAGGAACGGCATCCATTGTATCGGATTTAGACGGCTACAAATGGGATGATGAAAAGTGGCAGGAGAGGAAGCGCGAGCTTCCTCCATACACGAATCCGCTGCTCATTTATGAGGTGCATGCAGGTTCGTGGAAAATTAAAGGCAAAGAGGATTATTACACGTACGAGGAATTAGCAGATGACTTGATCCCGTATACAGCTGAAATGGGTTATACGCATATCGAGCTTATGCCGCTGTCTGAGCATCCTCTAGATCAATCTTGGGGCTATCAGATTACGGGCTTTTATGCAGCGACGAGTCGATACGGATATCCGAAGCAGCTGATGCGATTTGTAGATAAATGCCACCAACATGGACTCGGTGTTATTTTGGATTGGGTTCCCGGTCATTTCTGCAAAGATGATCATGGGTTGCGTCTTTTTGACGGTACACCTATTTTTGAAGGAGCAGATCCCAATCGAGCGGAGAAGCCGCTCTGGGGGACGCTAGCCTTCGATTTCGAGAAAAAAGAAGTTGTCAGCTTTCTTATTTCAAATGCCATTTACTGGATGGATTTATTTCACATTGATGGGTTGCGTGTTGATGCTGTTGCCAGCATGATCAATTTACACATGGACAAACCGCCGGAAATGCATACATACAACTACCTAGGCGGCCCAGACAACCTAGATGCTCTCCGCTTCCTTAAGAAGCTTAATGAAACTGTGTTTCATTATTACCCCGATACCTTGATGCTCGCAGAAGATTCTTCCGCATGGCCAGCTGTTACATCACCAACCTACAAAGGCGGCCTCGGATTTAATTTTAAATGGAATATGGGCTGGATGAACGATATGCTGCGTTATATGGCACTGGATCCGGCTGAACGTTCGCATCATCACCATCTCATTACATTTTCACTCCTTTATGCTTTTTCGGAAAACTATGTATTGCCTCTATCGCACGATGAAGTTGTCCACGGCAAACGTTCTCTATTAAACAAAATGCCTGGAAGCTACGAAGAGAAATTCGCACAATTACGATTGTTCTACGGCTATTGGATTACGCATCCTGGTAAGAAGCTGTTGTTTATGGGCAGTGAATGGGGGCAGTTCGATGAATGGAAGGACGCCGACATGCTGGATTGGATGCTGCTCGAATATGATATGCATCGCAGCATGCACCATTATGTGAAAGCTCTTAATCATATCTATACTGATCAGCCTTCATTATGGGAGAGAGACAGCCAGGCGGATTGCTTCGAATGGATTGATGTTCATAATGCAGCACAATCTGTCATATCCTTTATCCGCCGCGGAAATACTGATTTCTCCGTTGTTATTGCTAATTTTTCTAGGAACGATTATAAACAGTTCCGTATTGGTGTTCCAGAGCCAGGTTTCTACAGCTCTTTAATAAATAGCAATGAGAAGCCATTTGGCGGAACGGTAACACAAGCACAACAAGGCTACACCAGTGAAAACGTCGCTTGGCACGGTCACAATCAAAGCATTACGCTTCACTTACCCCCCCTGACATTCCAGATCTTCAGCTTAGATCCGGGGAACACAATTTGAGAGGGAGTTGGTGTCCATGGGCCGAAAAGAAATGATCGCTATGCTGCTTGCAGGAGGCGAAGGGAAAAGGCTGGGCGTGCTAACAAAGGATTTAGCAAAGCCTGCAGTCTATTTTGGCGGTAAATACAGAATAATTGATTTTACGTTAAGCAATTGCGCACACTCGGGAATTGACACTGTGGGCGTACTAACGCAATATCAACCGCTGGAGCTCAATCGTTATCTTGGCATTGGCAGTCCATGGGGACTTGACCGCCGCGATGGCGGCATGACCATTTTGCCGCCATTTATGAAACAAAAAGGCGGCGTATGGTATAAAGGCACGGCAAATGCAATTTATCAAAATATGTCCTTTATTGAACCTTACAATCCTGAGTATGTACTTATCATTTCAGGAGACCACATTTACAAAATGGATTATGACTTAATGCTTCAGCATCATAAGCGTTCAGGAGCAGATGTGACGATTGCCGGGATTGAGGTAGATTGGAAAGAAGCAAGCCGTTTTGGCGTTATGCACATCGATGATGAGGATCGGATTACGGCTTTTGAGGAAAAACCGAAAAACCCGACTAGCAACATCGCTTCCATGGGCGTATATATTTTCACATGGTCCGAGCTCCAAAAGTATTTGATATATGACGAAGCAAGCCGCAGCTCCAGTCATGATTTTGGCAAGGATCTTATTCCAGCCATGATGAGAGACGGGAAACGGCTGCATTCATATCCGTTCAAGGGCTATTGGAAAGATGTTGGTACAATCGAGAGTTTATGGGAAGCGAATATGGATTTACTTGCTGATGAGCCTCCGCTTGAGCTTGCCGATGCCGATTGGCGCATTTATTCGGTAAGTCCAAATCAGCCAGCACAACATATTGGCGCAAGTGCACAGGTTTCTTCTTCTTTAATAACAGAAGGGTGCATGATTGAAGGGGTTGTTGATCGCTCGGTATTGTTCTACGGCGTCAAAGCAGCCAAAAACACAGTTATTACAGAATCAGTCGTCATGCCTAATGTAAGAATAGGTGAAGGCGCACGCATTTATAGAGCGATTATTGGCGAAGGAGCCGTCATTCAAGCGGGTGTAACGATTGGAAGCCCAGATGATGATGCCATTACCGTTATAGCAGTGGATCAATATGTGACGAACGAACATTTGCTGCAGGAGGTGGAGCACTCATGAAGCATAAAGTCATGGGCGTCATCAATTTAATTCATGAAACTGACGAGCTGGAGCATTTAACACAAAGCCGCTGCCTTGCTACTGTCCCCTTTGGCGCGAGATATCGATTGATTGATTTTGTACTGTCGAGTATGGTTAACTCCGGAATCTCCAAGGTTGCCGTTTTTGCGCATACGAAATACCGCTCACTTATGGATCATTTGGGTTCAGGAAAACATTGGGATTTGCAGCATCGTCAAAGCGGATTGTTTGTGCTCCCGCCAGCAACTGACGACATTCAAGAAATTAGCCGTGGTGATTTGTATCATTTCTATCAACAGCGTGATTATTTTAATCGGTCATCACTCGACTATGTTGTCATTACACGCAGCCACATGGTTTGCAATATCGATTTCGAGAAGGTTATCGATTTTCATTTGGAGCGGGAAGCTGACATCACCGTTGTGTGCAAGCAGCAGGCTGATATATTAATGGGCAAAGCTCGTAAAGTGAAGTTGAATGACGAAGGCAGAATCACTGCTATTCAAGATCACTATGGCCGGATGTCTAGTGACATCAATTCTATGGAAATGTACGTTATGCGTAAAGAGCTGCTGATGGAATTAGTTGAGACCTCGCTTGCACAAGGCCAGGATCATCTGGTTCGCCACGCGATATTCTCTAGGCTGAATCAGCTTAATGTATATGGGTACATGTATGAGGGATATTTGGGTGTAGTTAATACGCTTAGCAGCTATTATCGCAATAATATGAATTTATTAGATCCGGATGTTTGGAAGGAACTATTTTATCAGCCGGGTTCCATATTTACGAAGGTTAAGGATGAGCCGCCTGCCCGTTATTTGGGTAATTCCAAAGTTACGAATTCGTTAATTGCAAACGGCTGCCGTATTGAAGGTACCGTAGTGAACAGCATTATTTTCCGCGGCGTACATGTTCAGAAGGGCGCTATCGTAAGCAATAGCATCGTTATGCAAAATGGCGTAATCGGAGAAAATAGCTTTTTACAGCACAGTATTTTGGACAAAGACGTTCGCGTTGAAGCGGATCGTGATATTAGGGGAGCGGCAAGCTCGCCATTCTTAGCAGGAAAACGGAAAATTATTTAATATAAGCAATCGTTACGGTCATCCAATTCAAGCTTTTATTTGCCGCGAAAAAATGCAATTTACCACGATCGGAAAATAAAATCAGATTCCAGTTGGGTTCATGCATTGCTGATGCGGCGTCCATGAGAAAGGAGAATCCTATGAACATTTTGTTCGCAACCTCAGAAGCTGTACCGCTTGCGAAGACTGGCGGTCTCGCCGACGTTGCAGGGGCGCTCCCCAAGGCGCTGAATAAGCGGGGCGTTGATACCAGAGTCGTATTGCCGAAGTATGCACAAATTCCTGCTGCACTTATCGGGCAGTTTGAGCTTATTACTCATTTTAACGTGTCGTTTGGCTGGCGCAATCAATATTGCGGTTTGCTTAGAGCGGAGTTTGACGGCATTACTTATTATTTAATCGATAACGAGTTTTATTTTAAAAGAGATGGGCTTTATGGTTACGGGGATGATGCGGAAAGGTTTGTATTCTTCTGCTTTGCTGTGATGGAAGCGGTACGGTATATGGAATTCCATCCGGATATCGTTCATTGTCACGATTGGCAAACGGGACTCATTCCGTTTCTCCTAAAGACAAGATATTATTATGATCCGGCCTGGGCGTATACCAAATCCGTATTTACGATTCACAACTTAAAATATCAAGGTTTATTTGGAATTGATCTCCTGAAAGATTTGCTTGGAGCCGGTGATGATATGTTTCTGGAGGACAGCTTGGAATTTCATGGAGCAGGCAGCTGTATGAAAGGCGGCCTCGTGTATGCCGACAAGCTGACGACTGTGAGCGGTACGTATGCTCAAGAAATTCAAACCGATTATTTCGGCGAGAGGCTGGATTCTTTGCTCAGGTATCGTTCAGGCGATTTAATTGGGATTGTGAATGGCATTGATGATGAACTGTTTGATCCGATGAATGACGAAGCCATTGCCATTCCTTTCCGAAATGCCTTGAATCGCAAAAGAAAAAATAAAGTGGAGCTCCAGCGTGAGCTAGGGCTCACGCAGTCCGAAGATATACCGCTTATCGGAATCGTTTCAAGATTGGTGGAGCAAAAGGGCTTTGATTTAATCACGGCAACATTTGAAGAACTGCTACAAGAAGACGTGCAATTTGTAATATTAGGTGCGGGCGATTGGCAATATGAGCAATTTTTCAATGATGCCGCTTCTCGTCATCCGGGTAAGGTTGCTGTATGGATCGGTTATGATGATAGACTAGCACGCCGAATTTATGCAGGCTCGGACATGTTCGCCATGCCTTCGCAATTCGAGCCCTGCGGCTTGAGTCAACTTCTTGCCCTGCGCTATCGTTCCGTCCCGATTGTCCGTGAGACAGGAGGACTAAAGGACACGGTACAAGCCTATAACGAATATACTGGCGAAGGTAACGGCTTCAGCTTTACGAATTACAATGCGCACGATTATATGAATACCGTACGCAGAGCGCTGGCGCTTTATCGTAATCAGGAAGTCTGGAAGCAAATCGTGAGTAATGGCAGCAACGAGGATTACAGCTGGAATCGATCTGCCAAAGCCTATATATCCGTTTACTCACAACTTTTAGCGCATCGAAAGGAGAACGAAGAATCATGGCCCGTCATCTTGTAATCGGCAACGGAAAGATGCTCCTTAATTTGGATCAACATTGTTTTATTCGGGATATTTATTATCCATTCGTAGGGCAGTTAAATCACGTAGGCGGACAATATTGCCGCTTAGGCGTATGGGTAGAAGGTGCCTTTAGCTGGCTGGATGAGCCGGGATGGAAGTTTGATCTAGATTATATTGAGGATTCTTTGGTTACGAATATTACGGCTAAGCACGATGGTTTAGGCATCGAGCTTTATATGAACGACGGGATTCATCAGCGGGAATGCATTTATATCAAACGGGTAGTCATTCGTAATAAAACGAATGATACAAAAGAAGTACGATTGTTTTTCCATCAGGACTTGATGATAGACGGGACAGAGGTTGGTGATACCGCTGTTTATTATCCTGAAAATCACACGCTGTATCACTACAAACGCAATAATTACTTTATGTTCAACGGTTTCTCAGATGAAGGCGGCATGACGCAGTATTCCACAGGAATCAAGAGGTTCCAGTCCGCTGAAGGAACATGGCGTGACGCGGAGGACGGCGTGCTTATGGGCAATTCGATTGCCCAGGGTTCCGTTGACAGCACGATCAGCTTCCGAACAGTCGTTGCTCCAAACAGCGAAAAAACCATTTATTATTGGATGTCAATCGGCCAAAATCTTGAGGAAGTCAAAGAGCTGAACCAGTATGTTCAGGAGAATCACCCGGAGAAGCTGCTTAGCCGGATGGTTATTTACTGGAAGCACTGGCTTCGCCGAGCAGAATCAGACCTTGGCGATCTGCCGCATGATGTGGTTAAGATGTTCAAACAAAGCTTGCTTCTCGTAAGAACACAGGTGGATGAGAGAGGCGCTATATTAGCTGCCAATGATACGGATATCCTGCAATACAATCGAGACCATTACAGCTATATGTGGCCGCGTGACGGTGCTCTTATTGCAGATGCGATGTCTATGGCAGGGTATCAGAGTGTAATAGCTCCTTTTTTCCATTTTTGCGCACAGGCTTTGTCGCCTGAAGGGTATTTGTATCACAAATACAATCCAGATGGAACAGTCGGCTCAAGCTGGCATCCGTATATCGTGCAGGGCAGCAGAAGATTGCCTATTCAAGAGGATGAAACCGCACTCGTGTTATTCGCATTGTGGAAGGACTACTCGCGGAATCAAGTGATTGAGCTGCCGCAGTCCTTATATAGCAACCTGATTCGCAAGGCTGCTACTTTTTTGACCTCATACATGGAGCCTTCCTTGTCACTGCCGAAACCGAGCTATGACTTGTGGGAGGAGCGCTACGGCATCTGGACGTACACCGCCGCATCTGTATATGGCGGTTTAATGGCTGCATCGTTTTTCACAGATCTATTTGGCGATTACGAGCGCAGCGATCTTTACAAAAGCACAGCAGAAACAATTAAACACGGCATTGTAACTAATTTGTGGGATGAAGAAACCGGCCGATTCGCCAGAGGACTTATTCAGAAGGATAATCGCTGGGTGAAGGATATGACGCTCGAGAGCAGCTTGTTTGGCGTTCTGGAATTTGGCGTTCTTCCCGTTGATGATTATCGTGTCGTGCAGACGATGCATGCCATCAAGGAAGGGCTGCAGGTCAAAACCCATATCGGAGGAATCGCCCGTTACACGAACGATTATTATTTCCAGCAAACAGGTGAAATTGACAAGGTTCCTGGAAACCCTTGGATTATTTGTACGCTATGGGTAGCTAACTTTGAGATTGATTCCGCCAAAACGCTTCAAGAGCTGGAAAGCCCGCGAAGTACGCTACAATGGGTATCTGATCATGCACTGCAAAGCGGATTGCTGCCGGAGCAGCTTAATCCTTACGACGGAACGCCTCTATCAGTAGCGCCGCTAACTTGGTCGCATGCAACCGTCGTACACAGCGTGAGTAAATATGCAGAGAAATATAAACGTCTTCGTTTGGAAGCGGAGGCTAACGGTTTGCTATAGTACTTTCTTATCACGAAGTTAATTTTAAAAAAAAGAACCTGTGTGCGATTACCGCATACAGGTTCTTTTTTGTTGTACTTTTGTTCAAAAAGAATGACTGAATGAAATAAAAAATATGACTCATAATAAATAACGTTATATTCAAAATGAATAATAAAATATTTTTCATTTTTAAATATTGATTTGAGAAATTTTTTTTCATATAATTGAAAAGCTGCTCAGCATAATATGAATTCAACCTAGGAGGGCGTACCATGTTATTACTTATCGTTTTAGCTGCTATTGTAGTGCTTTTGCTTCTTATTACAGTAGCTAAGCTCAATCCGTTCGTCTCGCTAATCGTTACTGCGATTGGTGTTGGACTTGCAACAGGAATGCCATTGTTCACAACCGAAACAGGCGGGACAGGCATTATTGATTCTATCAAGACTGGCATGGGCAATACGCTTGGTTTCTTGGCTATCGTACTTGCACTCGGTACGATGCTTGGCAAAATGATGGCGGAGTCTGGTGGCGCCGAGAAAATTGCACAAACGTTAATTAAACGTTTTGGTGAAAAAAATGTTCATTGGGCGATGATGTTTGTTGCCTTCATCGTTGGTATTCCGGTATTTTTCCAAGTTGGCTTCGTGCTATTGATTCCACTGGTATTTACAATCGCAAGGCAGACAGGTGTGTCACTTGTCAAAATCGGGGTACCTCTAGTCGCTGGTCTTTCGGTCGTTCATGGCCTAGTGCCGCCGCATCCAGCAGCAATGGCAGCAGTAGGCATTTTTAACGCTGATGTTGGTTTAACGATCTTGTACGCGATCATCGTGGGACTTCCAACGGCTATCGTTGCGGGTCCATTGTATGGGCAATGGATCGGCAATCGAATTCATAAATCAGTACCGAAGGAAATTGGAGAACAACTTTCAGAAGCGGATATAGACAAGAAGCTGCCTGGCTTCATCAATACGGTGTTTACCGTTCTTGTGCCGGTCATTCTTATGCTCACGGCGTCAATTGCTGAGCTGTTTCTTGCGAAAGAAAGCTCCTTGTACCAAGCACTGCGCTTCATCGGGGACCCGGTTACGGCATTGCTGATCGCTACGGTATATTCTTTTTTCAGCTTAGGTTTCTTTCGTGGTCTTAGCAGGGAAAAAGTACTTAAATTTTCAAATGACTGCTTGGCGCCTACAGCGACGATTTTGCTTGTTATTGGGGCAGGCGGGGCGTTCAACCGGGTTTTACTCGATTCTGGGATTGGTGAGTACATCGCGGAATTAGCGACATCATCCAACGTATCCCCGATTTTACTTGGATGGGGGATTGCGGCTCTCATTCGCGTCGCGACTGGATCAGCAACTGTTTCTATGATGACAGCAGCAGGTATTGTTGCACCAATCGCAGCGATCGTGCCTGGAGCAAATCTCGAGTTACTTGTTCTCGCAACAGGAGCAGGATCGCTCATCCTGTCTCATGTCAATGATTCTGGGTTTTGGATGATCAAGGAATACTTCGGAATGTCGGTAAAAGAAACGCTTCTCACATGGACAGCGCTCGAAACGATTATTTCCGTTGTGGCGCTTGGTCTAATTCTGGTCGTAGATATTTTCGTTTAGAATCAAAAAGAAAGGTGAACAAATGACTCTGCAGTCAATGGCCCACCTTTCTTCCTTGAAATGAAATGCTTTTAAATTCGCGTATCGGAGATGGCTTCTCGTACTTTCTCAAGCGATGTCTTTGCCTTTTCCTTGTTTAAAATGATGACATTGACATAAAGAGCATCGATTAAGCTAAGCTGGCCGATTCGCGACGCGAGCGCTTCGGAACGATACGCCGTTTCATCGGAGCTAGTATGTAGTGACACATCAGCCTGCTGGCTGATCGGAGATTTCGGAAAGCCCGTAATAGCGATTGTTTTTGCGCCATTTGCGTTTGCAGTGTGCAAAATACGAATCGTATCTTTGTTCGTGCCGGAGTGGGAGATGACGACTGCGACATCGTCTTTAGTCAACTGGGCTGCTGACATGAGTTGGAAATGTGCATCCGTATAAGCAAATGCTTGCTTTCCAGATCGAATGAATTTATGGAACGCATCCATTGCGATGACGCCGGAACCGCCAATACCGTAGAAGTGAACACGGTTTGCGGCAGCAATGATGGATACAGCTTCGGCAAAGTCATCGCCGTCTAAAATATGATACGTATTTTCCAATGTTTGAATATTGGACTTAAACACTTTTTCAGCTATTGTTTTCTCATCGTCATGTTCATTAATTTCTTCATAAATAGCTTGGGTTGGTGCCATAATTTCAGAGGCGAGTGCAATTTTCATTGCTTGGTACCCTTTATAGCCTATATGTTTGCAGAAGCGAAACACAGTTGCTTCCGCGACATTCAAATCGAAGGCAACCTCATTAATGGTACTATGAATGATTTTTTCAGGATTATCTAAAATATAGTTCGCGATTTTCTTTTCCTTATCCGTGAATCTTGCATAATATGAACGAATTTTTCCAAACATGTTTTGCACCATGATCGTTGCTTCTCCTCGCGTTGCAGCATATTTCATGAAAAGTATAACATAAATGAATAGTTGATCCTACATTCCAGATCTTTCAGCCTTAGCAAAGCAGTTATGTTTATTAAACCATTAGGAGATGAATAAAGATGCAAATTGGTATTATTGGATTGGGTAAAATGGGCTACAACTTGATGCTGAATGGAATGGAGCACAATCATAAAACGGTTGTCTATGATGTAAATATAGATGTGGTTCATAAAGCAGAAGAGGAAGGGGCGAAGGGGGAGAAATCGATTGAGGAATTGGTACAATCATTAGCTGCTCCACGTGTCATTTGGCTGATGGTTCCAGCAGGAGAGCTGACTGATGCGGTCATCAAGGAGGTTAGTACCTTCCTTGCTGCTGGCGATATTTTGATCGATGGCGGTAACTCTAACTACAAGGATACGATTAAACGTGCGGCTCAGCTTGCAGAAAAGAACATTCACTTCCTTGATGTTGGAACAAGCGGTGGAACTTCCGGTGCAAGATCAGGCGCATGTACGATGATCGGTGGCAATAAGGCAGCATTTGAATCAGTCGAACAGCTATTTCGTGATATTTGCGTCGAGGACGGATATTTACATGCAGGGGAAAGCGGCAGCGGTCACTTTCTGAAGATGGTCCATAATGGTGTTGAATATGGAATGATGCAGGCAATTGCAGAAGGGTTTGAGTTGCTAGAAAAAAGCGCTTATGACTTTGATTTTGAGAAGGTTGCACGCGTTTGGAACAATGGATCTGTTATCAGATCTTGGCTGATGGAGCTAACGGAAAATGCATTTGCAAAAGATGCGCGATTGGACGGCTTAAAGGGCATCATGCACTCTTCGGGAGAAGGCAAATGGACACTCGAAACGGCACTGGATTTACAAACAGCAACACCAGTTATTGCGATGTCGCTTTTGATGAGATACCGATCCCTTGAGGAGAATACGTTCTCTGGGAAAGTCGTTGCCGCTCTACGCAATGAGTTTGGCGGACACAGTGTAATTAGCTCATAATGGAACTAGTTGAATAAATGCCTGAATAACGATATTGTAGCAATTACAGGGTAAACGATTATAAAGCCAGATCTTGATTTGGCAATTGTATGCGGAGGTACAAGGATGAGTACAAAATATGTTATCGGTGTTGATATAGGAACGACAAGCACGAAAGCAGTACTCTTTACAGCCAAAGGTGTCATAGTCGCAAGCCATGGTATTGAATATCCGCTGCATTCACCTTCGCCAGCTATTGCGGAGCAGGACCCGGATGAAATTTTTAATGCTGTGTTAGGCACTATTGGTCAAGCTGTTGCGAAAAGCAACGTGCAGCAAGAAGATATTTTATGTGTTTCATTCAGTTCGGCCATGCATAGCGTGATCGCTGTGGATCAACAAGGGATGCCAATATCAAGATGCATAACTTGGGCAGACAATCGGAGTATCGAATGGACGAATAAAATTAAAAATGAATGGAATGGGCATGAAATCTATTTGCGGACTGGCACTCCCATTCATCCGATGTCTCCGTTATCCAAGCTTACCTGGCTGCGTCATGATCATAAGGAGTTATTCGATCGTACATACAAATTTATTTCGATAAAAGAGTACGTGTTCTTCAAGCTGTTCGGACGTTATGTCATTGATTATTCGATTGCATCAGCAACAGGCCTGTTCCATTTGAACAATTTGCAATGGGATGAGGAAGCGCTTCGTGTTGCTGGCGTTACGGCAGACCGGCTTTCGGAGCTTGTGCCGACGACTTATAAGCTGGAGGGGTTGGAAGAGCATTATGCGAAGCTGATGAATTTGCAGCCAAACACACCATTTATAGTAGGCGCAAGTGATGGCGTACTCTCCAATTTGGGTGTCAATGCGATTAAGCCTGGCGTAGTTGCCGTTACAATCGGTACGAGCGGTGCTATACGAGCGGTAACGGACAAGCCTGTAACTGATCCGAAGGGCCGTATTTTTTGCTATGCTTTAACTGAGAAGCACTGGGTTATCGGAGGACCAGTGAATAACGGGGGAATGATTTTTCGCTGGGTTCGCGATCAGATCGGTACGGAAGAAGTAATTACGGCTAAAGAAAGAGGTATCGATCCCTATGAGCTGCTAACGGAGCTCGCCGCGAAGTCGAAACCGGGTTCTGAGGGTCTTATTTTCCATCCTTATTTGTCTGGTGAACGTGCTCCGCTCTGGGATGCGAATGCGCGTGGTTCATATTTTGGGCTGGGACTGCATCATAAGAAAGAGCATTTAGTTCGCGCAGCGTTAGAAGGAGTCATTTATAATTTATATAGCGTACTCATGGCACTTGAAGAATTGACAGGCAAACCTACTCAAATTCAAGCAACAGGAGGGTTTGCGAGGTCAGAGCTTTGGCGCCAGATGATGGCTGACATATTTGATCAAGAATTGCATGTGCCTGAGAGTATTGAAAGCTCTTGTCTTGGCGCGGTTATTCTGGGGTTATACAGCTTGGGCGAGGTGGATTCGCTGGACGTTGTTGCGGATATGGTAGGAGGTTCGCATTTTCATTTGCCCAATAAACAAAACGCTGAAATTTATGCCGAGCTCATGCGGATCTACATCCGAGTTTCTCGTTTATTAACCGAGGAATACGCAAATATTGCAGCTTTTCAACAAAAATATGTTTAATTCATATCGCAAAAACAGCCGAGCAGCTATGCCGGCTGTTTTTATTTGAAAGTCGTATTCGTATTACGTGCCATATTTCTTCAAAATCGACGACAGCGTAAGCAGCGGCCATATATAGTTGTTGCTCGGATAATGAACATAAACGCTGCCTGGAAGAGCTGCTCCTGTTGGATAGGTGTAGGTCCAATCTCGCCGCTCAAGCGATTGGAGCAATGCTTCTACGCCTCTTTCTATTGCGGCATTAGGTTTAGCATAAACGGCGATTAATGCGTCGAGCGCCCATGCGGTTTGAGAGGGGGTGCTAGCATGGAGCGGGACATAATGCTTTACTTTGTCGCTCAAGCAGGACTCGCCCCAGCCGCCGTCGTCATTTTGAATAGATAACAGCCACTTGATTCCCTTCTGAATGGCGGGATGGTCGTCTGGCACCCCAACTGCTGTCATTCCTTTTATTGCAGCACCTGTCCCATGCGTATAGGCAATACCCCAGCGACCGTACCAGCTACCATCCCTCATTTGCTGGGAGAGCACCCATTGCACACTATTATCCAGCCAGCGATGGCCGATTGTCATGTCCAGCTCATCCCCTAGAAAACCAAGAACACGGCCGGTTAAATCGACAGTAGAAGGATCGGTAGAAATGTCAGAGGAGCCTTCAAAAGTAAAGAAGCTGGCTGGCAGCTGGTTGCCTTCGCGTTCGAACGCAGGCCAGCCGCCATCTTCGTTTCGCATCGCCAGCACCCAGTTTAAACCTCGTTGCCAATTGGCGTGTAAGCCATTTGCTTCGGTCGTGTAAGGCCGAATAGCCCGCAGAACAGCAGCGCTGTCATCAACGTCTGGATACAGCGTATTTACGTTGGAGAATCCCCAGCCTCCTGCAGGTGTGTTCGGCAAACGTCTAGTCCAATCTCCTAAACGAACCTGCTGTCTTGCTAACAAATAAACCCCAGCTTTCTCGAGGGCAGGCATGCTTGGAGAGGCTCCTGCTTCACGCAGCGCGTAAGTCAGCATGGAGGTGTCCCAAACTTCAGCAGATGCGACTTGAAGATGAGGCCAGTCAACGCACATGACTGAAAGTATACCTGCCAATAATCGATTTACGGCGGGTGAATCCGTGGAGTAGCCCAGCGAAAGCAAAGATAAAATCATCAATATTGTTGCAGTAGAGAAGGTTAGAAGTGTTCCGTTTGGCTCAAGTCTCTCGAACATAAAGGCTTCAGCCTTCTCATACGACGTTAAGGAGCTGGGTGGAAGCAGACTGGATAAAGGCAAGCTGGATATAAATTCATTCAACGCAGATATCCAGGTCGTATCATTCGAAAATTTGCGCGAGTCGTTAACAAATAGCTGATAAAGCTCGGGCATTGTGCTCGTTTTGCGTACAAATTGTTTGTTCGCCATAATGATAGTCGGTACAAGGTGGACACGCGCGTGACCAGAGAGGGAGAATAGATCAAGGCCGATTCCGAGATCGGAGAAAAAAGCTTCAAGCGGAATGCGCAGCATACGCGGCCATTCCGCTTGACCTGTTGCGGCAAACATAACCTGCGTGAGCAAGGATCTAACCTCGGATAAACCGCCGCGCTTCAGAATAAATTGCTTAGCCCTTACCATACGCGGATCAGCTTCATAGTAGTAACCTGCATAAAGCAGTGCAAAATAAGCCTCAGACGTTGCGTCCAAATTGCCCTCGGATTCGTCAGGATAAACCTTCCAAGCACCGTTTTCCTCTTGTTTTGAGGCGATTCGAGCTGCAAGCATGTGAATCAAACGCTCATCTGCTCTGCCTAGCAGGCGCAGTAAAATGATTAAATAACTATCCGTCATCGTCCCAGAATCGAAGCACATCCGCCATGCGCCGTCCTGCGACTGCTGGTGAATAAGCTCTTCCGTCATTGCATCTATCCTTGCGCGGATTCGTTTCATATCCATGTGGCGCAATCATCCTTTGCAACTGTCGTTGCTTAATATATATGCGCTAATCAGCATGCACAGTCGAGGATCGCCTAATAGGAATAGACGGCTTGTTCAAACTGTTTATTCATTAAGGGTTAGAAGCCGTTGCAGCAGCATGGATACAGCCATTGTAGCTGCTCCTTCTTTATGTCGGATAATAGAAAAATCACGTTCGAAACGCTGTTTGCTCAACCGAAGCTGGATCAATTCTCCCGATTCTAATTCCTTCTTTACGACCCAGCGTGACAGCATAGCTATTCCTAAACCGGATACAACAGATTGTTTGACACTTTGGCTGCTATTAAAAATGTAAGAGCGTTTTTGGGTTAATTGCGCATCACGTATGAACTGGTCGCTAAAAGCGCGAGTGCCAGAGCCGACTTCTCTCAGTACCCATACTTGGTTTTGCAACATTTCGGCATCAATGAAGCGCTCCGCTGCGAGCGGATGTGTAGAAGGAGCGATCAGAATCATTTCATCTTTCATGTAAGGCGTAACGATTAAATCTGACGCGCTTGTATCGCCTTCAATGAGACCAATATCCAGTTCGTTGGAACGCACTGCTTGAACAATTTCCTCCGTATTCCCGATTGTCGTTTGGATAGTAACAAGCGGATATTGAACAGCAAATTCAGCAAGCCGGCTTGGGAGAACATATTCACCAATCGTAAAGCTGGCTCCTATCTGCAAGCTGCCCGTCACTTTATCCTGCAAAAGCTGTATGTCCTGCTTCGCTTCCTCATATAAAGATAAAATTTGCTTCGCCCGTTGGTACATAATGTCACCAGCTTCGGTAAGCCGAACCTGCTTAGGAGAGCGATGCAGCAGCTTCGCTCCAAGTTCATTTTCTAAATTTCGAATATGCAGGCTTACCCCTGGCTGAGAAATATTCAATAGATCTGCAGCTCTTGAAAAATGACTTTGCTCGGTTACGGTAACGAATACTCGAAGTGCCTCAATGATCATCATTATCCCTCATTATTGATTGCGATTTTCTTGAATATAACGTAACTATAAGGAAAAAACGAATGAATGGCAATTTAATCATTAGGATTCCTGATGATAAAGATAGGGAATAGGTATTTCACTTTGTCTGCTCCGAGCCTTATAGTGAATGCAACAGGAACACTTGCTAAACACAAGTTGCAGAGGTGAAATCGATGATTATAAAAAATGTTTTAATTCGTCATTCGAATAATGGTTTTGGTTTTATACAAGGATTAGCGTATACGATGGGTATTGCAATAGCAGCGAAAGGAATCGCGATGCTTCCTTTTTTTAACGTTATGGGTCAGCTGGTTGTCGCTATTTTATTAGGGATAGCCTGTCGTGCATGGATAGGCTTGCCAGTGCAAGCGACGAGCGGCATAACGTTTTCAAGCAAAAAACTGCTGCGATTCGGAATTATTCTGCTGGGGCTTCGCCTGAATTTAAATGATATTTTACATGCAGGACCAAAGGTATTTGTGCTTGCCGTTATTAACATTGTTTTTACGATATTTGTTGTATATGGAATAAGCAAATGGATGAAAATAGATAAAAATTTAGGCCTTCTCACAGCCTGCGGTACAGCTATTTGCGGTGCAGCAGCTGTTGTAGCGATAGCTCCACAATTGAAGGCAAGTCCAAATGAAACAGCAGTGAGTGCGACAACGGTTGCGATTTTAGGAACGCTCTTTACTCTAGCCTATACCGTATTGTACCCCGTGCTTGATTTAAGCAACGCAGGTTATGGTATCTTCTCGGGTGCAACATTACATGAAATTGCGCATGTTATTGCTGCCGCGGCACCTGGAGGACAAGAAGCGATTGATTTGGCTGTTATTGTAAAGATGACTCGCGTAGCGCTGCTTGTCCCAGTTGCGATTATTATTGGAATTTGGAATGGCCGCAAAGCCCATAAAGCACAAAAAATGAGCTTAAAGCAATTGCCGATTCCATGGTTTATCGTTGGATTTCTTGCCATGAGCGGAGTTAATACGTTAGGCATAATTCCTGCCGCAGCTACTGCGAATCTGATTGTCGCCGCTTATTTTCTTATTGCAATGGCAATGGCAGGACTTGGTCTCGGCGTCGATTTTGTCGTATTTAAGAAGCTTGGAAAAAAACCATTTATTGCGGGATTCATTGGTTCTGTGCTGCTAGCCGGGCTCGGATTGCTGCTTGTGCATATTTTTCAATTGGCATAAAAAAGACAAGAAAAAGTCCGCAGGCATACAGCGCCTTAGCGGACTTTATTTGCTCAACCTTGAGAGAGAGCGGAATTTTGACGGGGGTACTGCCGAATATGCTTGATTCGTGATTCTCCGTTCAGAGTCACTCCGTTGCCGATCTGAATGCTCGCTGCTGAGCCGGATGCAATGACTTGTATGTATCCGACTGTAATATTCGGCGCACAATTGGTTCGAAACAGCTCAATACCACCAGCATTATCAAATTCCGGATCACTGATAACGGGCAGCGGGCGTGAAAAAAGCTCATAGGATTCAAAAAAAACTTCACCTGAAATCAGATGATCTTCTTTCCGCTGCACTGCTAGTGCTCGAAGCTTGGCGCTCGTCACAGCGCGATCACCAAGCTGTACAATACCTGCCTGACCAACGGATATTATACGCAAGAACCCAACAGTTGCGGTTCGAACATGAAAGGTATTGATAGATTGATCATTGATTCGATTCATGATGCCACCTAGCTTCCCCCGAAAGTGCCGCTAGATTCTTCTTCCGGAAGCGGAAACGGAGCAATCGGTCCAACGATGACAGATTCAGGCGGTGTATCGAACATTGAATATAAGTTTACGTTATCGGTGTCTCCAACTTGCAGCATCGATGCACTGGATACGCCGAGCACTTCAATTTGACCAACACTAAGCAGATGATTAACGACTTTAAAATACAGCATTATGACATTCCTCCGGTAGATGGGGAGTTGTTTTGCAGCTCTCGCATATATGCGAGCAATGCAGCGTCGGCATCCCTTTTTGTTTTGGACAGAACGGTAGCTGTGACTGCATTGTTATCAATCGCGGCTGGTTGAGTATCGCTGCCTCGATCTGTTTTTTGCATATAGTACTGAATGCGAGCAGGCACTTGTTTGCGGACATCATTTATAATAATTTGCCGATGATAAGGATCTAGTGGAATTTGAAGCTCGTTTTCGTAGGAAAGCAGCTTTTGCTGAGCTTCCATATCCAAATAGCGAGTCATCCCAGCATAAATATCATTGTATAGCCCATTTTGCGGCGGTGTAGGTGAGGCTGCAGTTGGGAAAGCGGGCGTATTTGATACGGTCATCTGTTCAATGCTTCCAGGGATAGAATCATCTCCGATGCCTGGCGCGGTCATCCCGATATTCAGTGTGCCGTCCAGCTTCTCAACTTTCAATTGATCAAAATGATATTGTATGCCGTCTATATGGTAAGTAGGGCGCGCTTCGAGCTGCTTTACTTGTTCACATAAAGCGTTGACCTTTGCTTCAAGTGCATCCAGCCGCTCACAATGCTCGTTAAGCTTATTTTGTACTTCAAGTGACCATATTTGCCACGGGGAAAGTGGATTGTTTTGCTGCATGATACTTGCACCTCCTACTCGTAATGAGTTCTAATTTCCGCTTAAGTAGGGTTAGGCAGTGGGACGAAGGAAAGCGGATTATCTGAGGATAACTCTGGAGCAGGCTCAGTGAACCCGCCCGAATTATAGAGTTGTGACAATGAACGTATGGATCCGGCACTGCCGACCTGCAGGACGGAGCTGTTCGATATGCTGTCGACACGTAGCTGATGAATTGTAATTTGCTGATGAATGGTCAGGCTCATATTGCACTCACATCATTATTCGAGCTATCTTGCACATCCGGATCAAGGGTGTTTGTTGCGCTGACAGCGTTATTTGAGTTCGTTAAGCTTCCGGTTAGGAATGATCCTGATCCCGCATACGTCTTGGAAGTGCTATTTGGCGACACTTCCAGGGCGTCTCCAAATTGAATAATGGAGCCGGAGCCAACGCTAACAATTTTGACAAAACCTACGACAGCTGGCATGAGCATCCTCCCTTTGTATAGATGATTTTTGATAAATGGATTGTTTATGGTATAGCTTATGCGGCATTCGCCCAGAGGTTACTATCCAGAAAGTATCCTGAAACGCTCAAGGCGCATATGCTGGTAGAAGTGCTGGAAGGCGGGTGTTTGCTGTGGCATCTAAATGGGATGATATGGAACGGTGGATGGAGAAGCAGCAGATGCCGAAAGGCTTTGAGCTGCTGCGCGAACCGGCTTGGGTAGAGCAATATGTGCGTAAAATGATGACCAAAGCACTGCCCGAAGCGGCTGGTGTTATGATTGGAGGAGGCTCAGCCGCCTTTTCTGAAACACGTCATTTTTTGAATGTGAAGATTACATTGCCGGAAGGCTTTGATAAAGAGCAGCTGCGGTTGTTCGTAAGGGAAGATCGGCTGCGCCTGGATGGACTGCCGAGCGGTAAGCCGGAGACGATCAAGCTGCCTAAGTTTGTGAAGCCAAAGGTGTGCAAAACATTAGTGAAAGACAATTTTATGCACGTGAAGCTTCAGAAGAGGCCAACCAATCGTACCTATCATGAAGCGATTATTCGCTGGTAGTTAACGTATGGAGGAACAGGAAGGGCACAAATCTAGATGAGATGTGCTCTTTTTGTCACGAAATCGACAGGTATTACAGCTGGCTAAAGGCTTCACTATCCCTTATAATGTCTAATGAACATGTACATATTAGTAAAAAGGGAGTGTGTTCAGTGTCCTTAGTCGATGTAAGCAGTGTTTCTGCTTCGTTATTCATACTTGGAATCGTTTTTTTAATGCTTATTTTCGGTTTGCTGAGCTTTGGTATCCTGCGGATGTTTCAGCAAAAATTTCGTACAGGCTGGTTTAGTTTTGCAGGAGCGGTCGTGAGTTTTGTAGTCTTCATGTACATATTAAATAAGTGGTATCTATAATTTTTTATAGCTGATCACGACCGGAGGTAAGGGCTTGACCTGGACAATTATATGGTTTTTTATTAACATGCTGTTCGTCGTTTCCATTATCAGTTATATGTTTATGCATCGCTCGTACTCGGAATCGAAACGGCTCTCCAATGATTCCGCGTTAATTAATAAGCTCAATACTAGGCGGAAGCTCGTCGGCATTATTAGTATCTTGTTATTTGTAGCGATGTCAGCTAGCTTTATGATCAACATGAGATTAAATGGTTAAATGGAGGCTCTCATTGACGAGAGCTTTTTTTAAATATAAGACTTTATAAGTTTTATTGCTTATAATGGACTTATATAATTCTCCGCGAAACGAATGCTAAGCCTCCATAGGCGGCTTTAGCCGTTTTAAGTTTGTTCGTCATTATGGAGATATACAATTTTTAGTCCGGAGGTTCGACATATGCATACGATGGAAGACATTATACGACGCATGTCTAGTCAAGGATTGAGAATAACGGATCAAAGGAAAACGCTCGCAAAGCTTTTTTCTGAGACACAGGGTTATTTGGCTCCGAAGGAAGTCTATGAATATATGGGGAAATCGTATACGGGATTAAGCTTTGATACCGTATATCGCAATTTGCGAGTGATGGAAGAACTCGGTGTGCTGGAGCAGGTTATTTTTGAGGATGGCGGTAAGTTCAAGCTGCATTGCAGAGAGAATGAACATCATCATCATATGATTTGCCTGCAGTGCGGGATGACTTATCCCATTACCTTCTGCCCAATGGAGCAAACGAATGTTCCTGATGATTTCCGAGTTGTGAAACACAAATTCGAGGTGTTCGGATATTGCAAAGACTGCATACAAGACGAGTCAGCAGTTAGCGAGGCCTAATGTCAGAGAAACGGGTAATGAAAAGAGTGACTCAAGCTCCGATCCTCTTTTATCGCAAAGTGATTTCACCTTTGACCCCGCCATCTTGCCGTTTCTATCCGACCTGTTCGATGTATGCGCTCGAAGCGATCGAGAAGCATGGAGCGGCTAAGGGCTCGTGGCTTGCTATGAAGCGAATTGCCAGGTGCCATCCCTTTAATGCTGGTGGTTATGATCCCGTTCCGCCTGCAAAAGACAGCAACATAGATGCTCCTTGACAGAGAGGGCTCTATTTGGGTATATTTTGATTTATAAGTGGTAAAATTAGTTTTGGTTTTATTTATATGTCCGAGGAATGGATAAGTACAATAGCAGAACCTTTTCAGAGAGCCGGGAAACATGGTGCAAGCCGGTAAGGGACGCCATTGGAAAATGGTCCGGGAGGATTCGCTTTCGAGCTTCAGCGGCAGCGCTGGGTAAGGGAGCGACGCGAAGCTGGCGTTAACGGCGCAAGCCGCCATGCAGGCGGCACACGAAGCTTTCTTGAAGTGGCGGTTTAACCGCTCATTTCCGGATTGAAATTTGGGTGGTACCGCGTGAGTTCAAACTCTCGTCCCATGATGGACGGGAGTTTTTTGCGTTTTTTTAGACTAATGCAATAGGAGGAGTAAAAATGACGAAAAAAAATACGTTTTATATTACAACGCCGATTTATTATCCGAGCGATAAGCTTCACATTGGACATGCCTACACGACGGTGGCTGGTGACGCAATGGCACGTTATAAACGTCTGCGCGGCTATGATGTATGGTATTTGACGGGTACAGATGAGCATGGACAGAAAATTGAACGCAAAGCAAAGGAAAAGGACCAAACCCCGCAGCAATTTGTTGATGATATCGTTGTAGGCATTAAAGATCTGTGGGCGAAGCTGGAAATCTCCAATGATGATTTCATTCGTACGACGGAGGATCGTCATAAGGTTGTTGTTGAGAAAATTTTTGCTCAGCTGCTCAAACAGGACGATATTTATAAAGGCACGTATGAAGGCTGGTACTGTACGCCTTGTGAGTCGTTTTTCCTCGAGCGTCAGTTGGTTGACGGCAAATGCCCAGACTGCGGACGTGCGGTTGAGCTTGTAAAAGAAGAAAGCTACTTCTTCCGCATGAGCAATTATGCTGATCGTTTGCTCAAATATTATGAAGACAATCCAGATTTCATTCAACCGGAATCACGCAAGAATGAGATGATCAACAACTTCATTAAGCCGGGCCTTGAGGATTTGGCTGTATCGCGTACAACGTTTGATTGGGGTATTAAAGTGCCTGGAGACGCTAAACATGTCATTTACGTGTGGATTGATGCGCTTTCCAACTATATCACGGCATTAGGCTACGGAAATGAAGGCGATGATCAGAAATATCGTGATTTCTGGCCGGCTGACGTACATTTGGTCGGAAAGGAAATTGTTCGATTCCACACGATTTATTGGCCAATCATGTTGATGGCGCTCGATTTGCCGCTGCCTAAGAAGGTGTTTGCACATGGCTGGCTTCTGATGAAGGATGGCAAAATGTCAAAATCCAAAGGCAATGTTGTCGATCCAGTAATGCTAATCGATCGTTACGGACTTGATGCGCTTCGTTATTATTTGCTCCGAGAAGTGCCGTTTGGCGCAGACGGAACATTTACGCCAGAAAATTTCGTTGAACGAATCAACTTCGATTTGGCGAACGATCTTGGTAATCTGCTTAACCGAACGATAGCGATGATCGATAAATACTTTGACGGTGTGATCCCGCCATTTGCAGGCAGTGTAACCGAATTTGATGAATCGTTGCAGAAGCTTGCGAGTGAAACGATCGTTCAGGTAGAGTCAGCGCTTGAAAATATGGAGTTTTCCGTGGCGCTGTCATCCCTTTGGCAGCTTGTAAGCCGCACGAACAAATATATCGATGAGACACAGCCGTGGACGCTTGCTAAAGATGAGTCCAAAAATGGACAGCTAGCATCGGTCATGCATCATTTGGCGGAATCGCTGCGAATCGTATCGATTCTGCTGCAGCCGTTCTTGACGCATTCTCCAAGGGAAATGTGGAAGCAGCTTGGACTTGAGCAAGGTGAACTAACTTCATGGGAGAGCACGAAGCAATTCGGTTCGCTGCCGGGCGGAACGAAAGTAAACAAGGGTACACCATTGTTCCCACGCCTCGATACGTCAGAGGAGTCTGCTTTTATCGCAGCAGCAATGAGCGGCGGTACACAGTCAGAGCAGTCAGCTGAGCAGCCAAATGCGGCGAAGGCAGCGGATGAAGCACCACAGGCTGCGCCTGAGAGCAAGGATGAAATTGCAATTGATGACTTTGCAAAGGTAGAGCTTCGCGTTGCTCAGGTTATTTCTGCAGAGCCAGTTCTCAAAGCAGATAAACTGCTGAAGCTTCAATTGGATCTTGGGTATGAGCAGCGCCAGGTTGTTTCCGGCATTGCTAAGTTTTACACACCGGAGCAAATGGTTGGACGCAAAGTTATTTGCGTTACAAACTTGAAGCCGGTTAAGCTGCGCGGCGAAATGTCGCAAGGAATGATTCTTGCAGCATCACATGGCGATCAGCTTACACTTGCAACGGTTCCTGACAATATGCCAAACGGCGCTGTTGTGAAGTAAGTTCATTTGTTCATATACGGAGGCACCCCTGAGGTTGTTTAACTTCTGGGGTGCCTTTATGTTTTGCTGCTCTTCAAAAATTAGCATCAATCATAATTCATATCATTTTGGTCAATAAAGATAATCTATATGATTAAATTGCAGCTGTGAGTCATGATCGGTAGGAAACTTCTACTAGCTTTTGCTAAGAAATTAGGTTGACAGTCTATTTCAGGTCATCGTATAATACAAAACGTAATCATAACGATTACGAACAAGTGAGAAAGATGAATGGAGAGAAATCAAAATGAATAGACTGAAATCAAAGACAAGACCTATGGCGCTTAGTTTTCTTTTATCAGCAATGCTGCTTTTTGCAGCGGCTTGCGGCAATAATACGAATAATTCAGGCTCATCAAACCAACCAGCGAACGGCAGCACGGGAACTGGTCAAGCAGAGGGGAAACAAGTTAGTGTCGTTACCAGCTTCTATCCATTATTTTTTCTAGCATCGGAAATTGGCGGAGATCATGTCAAAGCGGTTAATCTAGTAGCATCAGGCGTAGAGCCGCATGATTGGACACCAAAGAGCCGCGATCTTGATACAGCGTCGAAGGCACAGCTGTTTCTGTACCATGGAGCGGGACTAGAAGGCTGGGTTGACGGATTTCTGAAAGGCCTGTCCAAAGACAGCAAAGTCGTGACCAAAGAAATCAGCAAAGGCATTCCATTAATTGAGGGTAATGAAGATGAGCATGATCATGAACATGAAGAAGAACATGCTGATGAAGAATCACATGAACATGGCGGCTTGGACCCGCACACTTGGGTTAGTCCGAAATCAGCCCTTACATTAGCCGAGAATGTGAAAAATAGCTTAATTGAAGCCGATAGCGCAAACCAAGCAGATTATGAGAAAAACTACGAGGCACTAAAAGGAAAGCTCGAAGCAATCGATGCGGATTACACGGCAAAGCTTGCACAAACATCGAACAAAAACATCGTTACCTCGCATCAAGCGTTTGGTTACTTAGCTCGTGATTACGGATTGAAGCAAATTTCTATCATGGGGCTTAGCCCTGACGCTGAGCCGCGTGCACAGGATTTGCTCAAAATTGCGAAGTTTGTTAAAGCAAACGATGTAAAATATATCTTTTTCGAAGAATTAGTTTCAGATCAACTTGCCAAAACGCTTGCAGGCGAAGCGGACGTTGAGACAATGGTGCTTAATCCGCTCGAAGGCCTAACGCCGGATCAAGAAAAAGCGGGAGACACGTACTTAACCCTAATGGAACGAAACTTGCAAAATCTTGTGCAAGCATTACAATAGAGCAAAAGGCAAACCTGCGGAGCTGATTTATGCTCCGCATTGCTGTGAGGAGATAAATTATGGCGCAATCAAATCGAATGACAAATGCGGATGCAAGCTGTCACCAAGAGGTTATTTCATTGGAGGATGTCTCCTTCTCTTATCAACAGCAGACAGTTATATCAAAGCTAAGCTTCGCGGTGAAAGAACGGGACTTTATCGGATTAATCGGCACGAATGGCGCTGGAAAAACGACGCTGCTGCGAATGATCGTTGGATTGATAAAGCCAACGAGCGGAACGATCCGTTTGTTTGGTGAGAAAGTAGACAAATTTAAGCAGTGGGAGCGCATCGGATATGTCCCGCAGAAAAACACATTAAATCCGTTGTTCCCAGCTACTGTTCGGGAGGTCGTCTTGTCAGGCCTTTATGGGCGAAGCAAGCTGTTTAAGAAACTAAGCAAAATGGATTATCAAAAATGTGATGATGCTTTGCAAGCAATGGGGATTGAGGATATAAAGGATAAACGTATCGGGCAGTTGTCGGGCGGACAGCAGCAGCGTGTATTTCTTGCCAGAGCGCTCATTAACAACCCATCGCTGCTTATTCTAGATGAGCCGACTGTGGGGATAGATACGGAGACACAGGAAAGCTTCTTTCACATGATCAAGCATATGCATCAACATCATAACATTACATTTCTAATGGTTTCTCATGACCTTGACATGATTCGCTCGTATTTAGGACAAGAGCCAGCCAGTGGAAACGGGAAGCTCAAGTTTCATATTAAACATTCGCACGAAACGCAGGATTGTGTAGAAAATGATCTTGCACACAGCCTGAAAGGGCTAAGGGAACAAATGGAGAGCAGGAAAGAGGTTGTTTTGGTTGGAGATCGTAACTAGTGAATTTTTTCAAAGGGCTCTTATTGGCGGACTTCTAATCGGGGTAACGGCTCCGCTAATCGGCTTATTTCTTGTGCTGCGAAGGCTTTCAATGATTGGAGATACTTTATCGCATGTATCTATTGCTGGAGTAGCGCTAGGTTTCTTGATTGGCGTGTATCCAATTGCTATGGGATTTGTGTTTGCGATTATTGCCTCATTTGCTATTGAGAAGCTTCGGAAAGCATATAAATCATATGCAGAGCTGTCCATTGCCATTATCATGTCAGGCGGAGTCGCGCTCGCATCATTATTATTCACGATGGGCAAAGGATTCAACAGCAATGTGAATAGTTACTTATTTGGAAGCATTTATACTTTGAGCACCACTGATCTTTACGTAATAGGCGTCGTTACACTGATTGTTCTTGTTGCGATCAGGCTTCAAGTAAAGGAGCTATTCCTGCTTACGTTTGATGAGGACGCGGCAGCAGTGAGCGGCTTGCCCGTCAAATTTTATAATGTTATGATTAGCGTGCTTACTGCTCTAGTTATTAGTGTCTCTATCAAAATTGTAGGTGCGCTGCTTGTATCGGCCTTGCTGACTATACCAGCCGCATGCAGCTTGATCATTGCCCGCAGTTTCCGTCAAAGCGTTATAACGGTCGTCATTATTGGCGAGATTGCCGTTGTATTAGGCTTACTAATCGCGGGTGTATGGAATTTGGCACCAGGCGGTACCATTGTATTATTGCTAATTGCTGTGCTGCTGTTGCTGCTCGTTTTCCGCCGTGGCATGCGACCAGGCAGTTAATGAGGATTGGAGTGAGAGGGTTTGTCCGACATTAACATTTGGCTGGCCTTAGGGGCTGGCTTTGCATCGTTCATATCACCTTGCTGCTTACCGCTTTATCCTTCGTATTTATCATACATAACGGGAATATCGGTAGCGGATTTGAAGGGCAATTCACATGCCAAACAAAAACGCATGCGAACGATGTCACACACGCTGTTTTTCATTTTGGGCTTCTGCACCGTGTATTATGCATTAGGCTACGGAACGAATGTATTTGCTGAATTTTTTAGCGAGTATCGAGATCTGATTAGGCAATTATCAGCGATATTGATTATTTTGATGGGACTATTCTTAATCGGATTATTTCAGCCGCAGCTCCTGATGAAGGAACGAAGAATGAATCTTATTCCGAAAAAAGCGAACTATGTCAGCTCCTTTATTTTTGGAATTGGCTTCTCCGCAGGCTGGACCCCATGTACAGGTCCCGCGCTTACTGCGATTTTAGGTCTTGCAGCATCGGAACCTGGCACATGGTTTCAGCTAACGACTGCTTACTCATTAGGCTTTGCGATTCCTTTTTTTGTACTTGCCTTTTTCCTTGGTACGGCAAGATGGATACTGAAATATTCAGCTAGCGTAATGAAGGTTGGCGGAGCTGTTATGATTTTGATGGGTGTATTATTGTTTACCGATCAAATGACCAAAATCACGATCTGGCTTAACATGATTACGCCGGAATGGTTGAAATTTTAAGCAGATACTGATCTCTTACGTAAAATATTCAATTTTTGCTTCAGGAAAATGTTCAAAGATGCGCTCCGATAAATACATGCGGAGCGCATTTGCTTGTTCATCGGGATAGACGTATTTTCCTTGTCCCCAGCGACCCCATTTATATTTGCGTTTTTCAATATCCATCTCAAGCTTCGTCCGTGGATACCGCTTTTCAATAACTGCTTTTGCCGTTTTTGTAAAACGATGCTGAATGAGTTCAAATGTAAGGTCTTTGGTCACATCCTGCGGGAGTTTGTCTGCAAGTGAGGCTATAAGCTCGCCATAGCCTTCCTCCCAGCCTTCATGCCAAATAATAGGGGCAATTATAAAGCCCATTGGATAACCTGCTCTAGCGACCTTTGCGGCGGCCTCAATGCGTTGATCAAAACTTGATGTAGCAGGCTCGAAATGCTTGATTACATATTTGGCATTTACGCTAAATCGGATACGGGTATGTCCATTGTGCTTTGCATCAAGAAGGGAATCCACATGGTGAAACTTGGTCACAAACCGAAGCCGTCCATGTTCTTGTTCCCCCATAAAATCAATAAGCTCGCGAAGGCTGCCTGTAATGGGCTCCAGTCCGACGGGATCGGATGTACATGCGGCTTCAAAGCGGGTAATTTCCGGTTTTCTCTCGTTGATGTACCCCTCAGCAGCCTCTAGAATATCGTCTATATTGACATATACACGAATATAAGGTTTTGCTCCTAAGGTTGTTTGCAAATAACAATAATGACAATGAGCCATACAACCGGTTGCTATCGGAATGGCGTATTCCGCTGAAGGCTTCGAAGTATCAAATTTCAAGGTTTTGCGTATGCCAACGACAAGCGTTCTTTTGGCGATTTTGTATTGTTCAAGCTCGGTATCGCCCGGTAAATTCGTAATCCGGTTATGTGAGGTTGTCATCCGGTAAGGAATGCCTTCTTTTTTAACCCATTCAAAAATACGCTGCCCTTTAGGATAATCGAGCGCAGATGGTTCAAAATAAACAAGCTCGGGAACAAAGGAGAGGGTGGAGCGATCTGGTTTAGGACGATCAATAATTGCAGTGCTCATAGCTCATTCCTCCTGTAGATTCATCACAATCAACATCATCTTATTGTGTGAAGGATGAGCGAAGCTGAAACTGGTAAGTTCAAGTGATATTTGCGCTTCTTTATCTATTTTGGAGATGGGCTTGGGTTGCAGTGAACACAATGAACAGTGTATGATACAATAAGTAACGCCTGTGAAAAAGGTGAAGAAGTATGGTTAGGGGGTTCTTCAGTGCCGACACCGAGCATGGAAGACTACTTGGAAAGAATTTATAAGTTGATTGATGAAAAAGGTTATGCGCGTGTCTCGGACATTGCAGAAGGACTAGAGGTGCATCCTTCATCGGTCACCAAGATGATTCAAAAGCTTGATAAAGATAATTATTTGATCTATGAGAAGTATCGCGGGCTGGTCCTGACCAATAAAGGGAAAAAAATGGGCAAAAGGCTTGTTGATCGGCATCAATTGTTAGAGTCATTCCTAACGACGATTGGCGTACAGGACGAGAATATTTATCAGGATGTTGAAGGAATCGAGCATCATCTTAGCTGGGACTCTATAACCTGTATTGAAACTTTAGTTGAATATTTCCGAAGAGATTCTCAGCGTATGGACGAGCTTCGCGCCGTGCGTGCGGAAATGGACAGCGAGTAATACATATCGATACGAACGAGAAAGCAAAAAGGCCCGAGGCAATTATGCCTCGGGCCTTTTGTTTGATTTAATGATATTTAGGTGTATCGTCATCTTCCTTGCCGCCTTCAATGACACGAAACGGCACGGTCTTGGAGCGGTTCTTGTTCGTTCTCGTTTTGCTTGCAGGAGCACGTCTTTGTGTGACATGTACTCCTCCTTGCCGCGTATTGTAACCTCTTAAGAAAGAAGGCGGATATTTATAAAGCAAGAAAATGCCGCCAAGCACCACAATGGGAATTAGAAAGGTTATTGGGCTTTGGATAACGCTGTAAACGAGACCGATCAACAGCAGCGCCAAAAACGATATGGACCAAACATTCCATTTGCTTGGTATTCTGCTCATTGTAATTCCGCCTTTCCTTTTTCAATAGAAATTATTTCATTTGTTTATCTAGTTCAAGCATGCGCTTGAAGGAAGCAATGGATACCGCAACTTGCTCATCACGCGGTTCTTTGGTCGTTAGAAGCTGCAGCCATAGTCCCGGATATCCGAGGTAGCGCAGCACTGGAATTTCACGCAAAGCATTTGTCCAGCGAAGCACCTCATAGGAGAGGCCAAGAACGAGTGGAAGCAGTAAGATACGGATGTAGACGCGTTCCCATATTGTGTCCCAAGTAAAGAACGGCAACGAGTAGACAACAACACCTACAATAACGGTGAACACGATAAAGCTTGAACCGCAGCGGTAGTGAAGGCGGCTGTACTTCTGTACATTTTGAACCGTAAGCTCTTCACCAGCTTCATAAGTACTAATTACTTTATGCTCAGCTCCATGATATTGGAACAACCGCTTAATTAACGGTGTCATGGAAATGAAATACAAATAAGAAAGCAGCAAAATAATTTTGATAAGTCCTTCTAATAAGTTATGACCGATCTTATTTTCAAATACCCCTGAGAAAAGAAGTTCCTCGAGCGCTGCGGGTGCAGCAGTGAAAATAAGTTTGCCGAAAATAAAGGAAAGCACGCCAGCGACAGCTACGCCAACAATCATGCTGAGACTCCAGCCTTGCTTTTTTTCTTCCTTTACTGCAGCAGGTTGTTGATTGCTGTCTGTTTCTTTACCCTCACCGGCTTCATCCTCAGCGTAGGCTTCCATAGAAAAGTTCAAATGCTGGGAGCCTTTGGCGCTTGATTCAAGAATACCGACAACGCCTCGAACGAGAGGGATTTTTTTCAATGCTTGAATCCAATTCTTCGTTGTGCGAGGTACTTCATAAAATACGATTTCATCATTTTTGCGTCGGACAGCTGTTACGTTAACGTGTTTGCCAGCAAACATAACGCCTTCAATAACCGCTTGTCCGCCATATATGCTTCGGGAGTCTTGCGGCAAGTGCGTGTCACCTTCCTTGATTGGAATATCGTCTTAGCTGTTGCGACGAATGTACCTTATCTTTGTATGTCTATTGTACTTGATCTATCAGTCAATTGCCAACGCCAGCATACATAAAGGAAGGGATAGGCAAGTTGACGGTAAAGTATGGTTATCCATCGCTATTATTTCACATACTAATTCGGACAACTATGGAAATCAGAGTGGAGGCTTAGCGTAATGGCTAACAGTAAACAACGAAACCAATATGATAAACAGGATCATGTAACAAACCCGTGGCTTTACGCAATCAAAATCGGTTTTTTTGCTGGCTTAATATGGGGCGTTGTACGCTGGATGTTCTTTGAGATGAATTTTACGAAGGTGCTTCCCGGATTTGTGGCAGATCCTTTTTTTAAAGCTTCTTTTCTAAAAACGGGATGGGGAGAAGTCGTAAGTGTTGGAGCGTTTATTATTTTTTCTATTGTGGCTGCCTTTCTATATAAAGTTATACTTGGGAAGCTGCGAGGACCTTGGCCGGGTATCGTGTACGGATTGGTTTGGTGGGCGATTTTGTTTATTGCGGCGGGACCACTGCTCGGCGTTATGCCAGGCATCACGAAAGCGGGCTGGAATACGCTTTACACAGAGTTGTGTGTCTTTCTTCTATGGGGTGTATTCATTGGTTATTCGATTGCTTTTGAGTTCACGGATGAAGCATCGAGGGAGCCTGCGAAAGCTCAGTAGCGAGTTCTACTTCTCAAGCGGCAGACATTTGTGGTAAAATGGCTAATGATCTTTGAACCTATGATGGATTCGGTTGCTTGGGAGGTGCATTCATGCACAAAATTGTTGTTTTAAACGGACCGAACTTAAATATGCTCGGCATTCGTGAGCCTGGCGTATACGGGACAGAAACACTTGCAGACATCGAATCGCTCTTGAAGGATAAAGCTGAGGCGCTTGGCGTCTCCGTTGAATTTTTCCAAACGAATCATGAGGGCAATATGATTGATCGAATACATAGTGCGTACGGCAAGGCAGACGGCATTGTCATCAATCCTGGTGCTTGGACCCATTACAGCTACGCGCTTCGCGATGCGCTTAGCACCGTTGATTTGCCGATTATCGAGGTGCATATGTCGAACATTCACAAGAGAGAAGCGTTCCGTCATACGTCCGTCGTTGCTGCGATTGCAGTCGGTCAAATTGCCGGCTTCGGGTCTGATAGCTATGAGCTTGGTCTAACTGCGCTCGTACGTCACTTGAACAAACAGTAATAAGTTAAGAGAGGGTGAAGCGGTTATGGCAAACGATAGAGTAAAACGACTTCGGCAGCTGATGGAAGAACATCGCTTTGAAGCGATACTAATTGGAAGCGAGTATAACCGTCGCTACATAAGCGGATTCACTGGTTCGTCAGGCATGGTGTTGATTACGCTAAGCGAAAGCTATTTGCTTACGGATTTCCGCTACCGCACACAAGCGCCGCAGCAGGCGGTCAATTTTCAAATTGTTGAGCATGGTTCGAATCCGCTTGCGGATGTGCTTGAGCTGCTAAGACAACATAAGTTGTCGAAGCTGGCTTTTGAACAAGACCATGTCGTATACAGTGAATTTACTGCTTGGTCGAAAACATTAGACGGTATCACGCTTGAGCCTGCCTCAGGATTAGTGGAAAAGCTTCGCTACATTAAGGACGAGGCAGAACTTCAAATTATGCAGGAAGCTGCCGATCTTGCGGACAGCACCTTCAATCACATTTTGAAGCTCATTCGCCCAGGAGTTCGTGAAACGGATATCGCACTTGAAATGGAAGTTTTTATGCGCAGCCATGGCGCGACTTCTTCTTCCTTCGATACGATCGTAGCCTCAGGCGAGCGCTCTGCGTTGCCGCATGGAGTAGCTAGCGATCGCATTATTGGGAATAATGAGTTTGTAAAGCTTGATTTCGGCGCTTATTACAACGGTTATTGCTCCGATTTGACACGCACAGTCGTGGTCGGCACTCCGACAGCTAAGCATCTCGAGATTTACAATATCGTGCTTGAAGCGCAGTTGCATGCACTTGAGCATATTAAGCCAGGCATGACCGGTCGTGAAGCGGATGCGCTAACTCGCGACATCATTACGAAATACGGTTATGGCGATCTATTTGGACATGGTACCGGACACGGTCTGGGCATGGAAATTCATGAGGCCCCTAGGTTGTCCAAATTCAGTGAAACGATTTTAACCCCCGGCATGACGGTTACGGTAGAACCCGGCATTTACGTACCAGGCTTCGGCGGCGTACGCATTGAGGATGACATCGTTATTACGGAAACCGGTATTAAAATATTAACCTCATCCCCGAAGGATTTAATCACTCTGGGTTAAGGACTATTCATTCAGGAGGGAATCAGCAATGATTTCAGTAAACGATTTTAAAACAGGCTTGACCGTGCAAGTAGACTCCGATATTTTTACAGTTCTAGACTTTCAGCACGTAAAACCTGGTAAAGGCGCTGCATTCGTACGCTCTAAGCTGAAAAACCTTCGCAACGGCAACGTTGTTGAGAAAACGTTCCGTGCAGGCGAGAGCATTGGCCGCGCGATCATCGAAAACCGTGAAGTGCAATATTTGTATAACTCTGGTTCGGAGTATACATTCATGGATAACGAGACGTTTGACCAATTTAACTTGGACAAGAAACAGCTTGAGTGGGAGCTTAACTTCCTGAAAGAAAACATGAACGTTAACATTTCGAGCTATCAAGGTGAAATCCTTGGTATTCAAATGCAAAACAGCGTAGAGCTGAAAGTTATTGAAACAGAGCCGGGCGTGAAGGGCAACACAGCGCAAGGCGCAACAAAAACAGCTAAGGTTGAAACTGGCCTTAACGTTCAAGTTCCATTGTTCATTAACGAAGGCGACGTTTTGCTGATCGATACTCGTGAAGGCAAATACATCTCGCGCGCTTAGTAAGCAGCTTGACAAGTGTAAACGGCTAAAGCCATCCTTGGAGGCTAAGCTTGCGTTTCGCGGAGAAATATAAGCCGTTTATAAGAGTGCTAGCTTATAAATTCTTATATTTAAAACCGTCCGAAGGATTTCGGACGGTTTTTTTGTAAGAGAATATACCCATAGGTAAGCGCAATGTGATATAATATTGACTTGTATGTATATGTCAGGTTTAGGAGTGAATCGGCTTTGTCGTTAATCGTGATGAAGTTTGGCGGCAGCTCCGTTGGAACGCCGGAGCGGATGCAGCGTGTAGCAAAACGTATTATTGAGAGGCAGCAAGAAGGCAACGATATCGTTGTTGTTGTTTCTGCCATGGGAGATACGACAGACGATTTAATCGATCAGTCGAAACAGCTAAATCCAAATCCGCCGGCGCGGGAAATGGATATGCTTTTAACAGTTGGAGAGCAAATTTCGATAGCCTTGTTATCGATGACCGTACATCAGCTTGGTGCAAAGGCCGTTTCCTTCACGGGCTGGCAAGCAGGCATTCGTACAGAAGCGGTGCATGGTAAAGCGAAGATGACTAATATCCATCCAGAGCGCGTGTTCAAAGCGCTTGAAGAGGGTAATGTAGCTATTATTGCAGGTTTTCAGGGGATGACGGAAGAGGGAGAAATAACAACACTCGGCCGCGGCGGTTCTGACACGACTGCAGTTGCAATGGCAGCTGCGATGAAAGCAGACGTTTGCGAGATTTATACCGATGTTGACGGTATTTACTCAACGGATCCTCGCGTAGTAAAAAATGCGCGCAAGCTAAATGAAATATCTTATGATGAGATGCTAGAGCTAGCTAATTTAGGCGCTGCTGTATTGCATCCGCGTGCGGTGGAATACGCTAAGCATAACAATGTAAAGCTAGTTGTGCGTTCAAGCTTTACTCAAAACGAAGGTACAAGTGTGAAGGAGGAAGCGGTCATGGAGCAAGGCGTGGTCGTTCGCGGCATCGCGTTTGACAAAAATGTAGCAAGAATCAGCATTATGGGAGTTGAGGATGTTCCTGGCGTGCTTGCAAATGTGTTTGGCGCATTAGCAAACAACGGCATCGATGTGGACATTATCGTACAAAGCGGTGTTCAGGATGGCAAAGCCGATTTCTCCTTCACGCTTTCAGGCGATGATAAAGATAAAGCGATCTCCGTTATCGAGGGAATTCGCGGCACTGTTCCTTTCCGTGAAACGACATCGGAATCCGATCTTGTTAAAATATCGATCGTAGGTGCTGGCATGGTCAGCAATCCAGGCGTAGCAGCGAAAATGTTCGCAACCATATCTTCACTAGGTGTAAGCATTAAGATGGTAAGCACATCTGAAATTAAATGTTCTTGCGTTATTAATGCAGAGCCGCTCAGCGAAGTTGTACGTGCACTCCATACTGCGTATGGTCTTGATACAGCAGAGCAGGCATTTGTAGGCGGCCCTCAGGATCGCCGTTAATCTAATAGAAATAATAAAAGCGTGCTTCCTTGTTAGGGAGCACGCTTTTTATTGTTTTTATTAACTTGGAATTTCAACCATTCCTCGTTAATTGATCACCGTTCAGTCTAGGTACTTCCTGATAGATATCGATAGCGGAGCATGCCTCTATGTCTTTTTTCATTCCTAGCTTTATCAGTTTTTTTCCGGTCATTCCGTTCATGATCGTTTCTTTCACTTGAGTGGAGCGATTTCGGTACAAAGCGAGCATCGCACAGCCAAAGTCATCCATCTCTATAGCGAAGTGGCTTAAGCCTTGAAGTCTATCAAGTACAAGGCCGGCACACAAGCCATCCTCAATAGCAAATTCATCGTGACTCCCGGCGCACAAAATAACGACATCTCTCCGCAGCTCGATCGCTGCTCGAGCGCAAGCCTCCGCATTTAGAAGCGATGCGGTCAACACATGATCCGCCCTCATTGATTTATGGATTGCCCTTGTTCCGTTCGTAGTCGTCAAAATAATTCGTTTGCCAGCGACGGCCTGCTCGGTGTATTCCTCTGGCGAATTGCCAACATCAAAACCCGCGATTTTCCGGCAAAAGCGTTCTCCTCCAAGCAAATCTCCCGGTCGCTGAAGTGCTCGCGCTTCCATTACCGTTTCAGCAGGAATGATGCATGAAGCTCCCGCAGCAATAGCGGTAACAATTGTGCTTGTAGCTCGCAAAACATCGATAATAATTGCCGTTTTATGATGAAATCTTGCCGAGCTCGCTTCGTTCACACTGGATATAACCTGCACTTGCATCGTTGTTATTCCGCCTTTCTCAAACTCAATTCTTTATGATATGCGCCTAACAACGTGCCTGTGCCCGGCATGAAAGACAGACAAGCCAGCATATGATTAAGGAATAGTCGGTTCATTGAAGGGAGGTTATCCATTCATGCTAAATAAAATTGTATTAACGATGGCTTCACTGCGGCTGACGTCTGGAACAATTGAGATCTGCGCAGCACTGCTTATGCTTCGTTTAAACCAAATTGACAAGGCACTAGTAGTAAACTCATCACTTGCTTTAGTAGGCCCGCTTATTCTGATAGCTACAACAACGGTAGGGCTCGTCGGGATGTCCGATAAGCTATCGCCAGGCAAGTTTCTTTGGGTAGGAGCGGGAGTTATTTGCTTGATGATCGGTATTTTAAAAAAATAATAGATTTCAACTCTAGCATTTATGAAATGGAGCAGACATATTTTCGCAATACAAGCATACAAATAGGAACTACGAAGGACAAACATCCGGGAGTGATAATCATATGCTGGCACGCGTATCACATTTATTGCCTTTGGAGCTGAAGACGCTGCTGGAGCGCCTTCCTGAACAAATGCAGGAGCAGCTGGAGGAAATTCGGATTCGAGAGGGACGACCGCTAGAAATAGGGTTCCGCGGACAGTCTCGATTTATGATGATTGACGGGACGCTGCGTCAGGCTGCCGACGGAGCATACAAGCCTTCGGCAGACACATGTCGCAAGCTGCTCGAACGCATTACCAACTATTCCTTGTATGCGATGGAGGAGGAACTGAGAAGGGGCTTTATAACGGTTTCAGGCGGACATCGCATTGGACTAGCGGGCAGGACGATACTCGACAGCGGCGTTGTACGAGGTATCCGCGATATTGGCGCATTCAATATTCGAGTTGCTAGAGAAGTGATCGGAGCGAGTGCGCTTCTCCTGCCCAAACTAATCGATCGGACGAGAAAAACGCTGCATTCCACTCTCATTCTAGCTCCACCGCAGCAAGGTAAAACAACACTCGTACGTGACATTGCGAGATCAGTCAGCTATGGGTTATGGCCAAGCCTAGAAGCAAGCGGATGGCAGGGCCGAAAGGTAGGAATTGTAGATGAGCGTTCAGAGATTGCAGCCTGTGTTCGCGGTATTCCAACGTTTGATGTTGGCCCTAGAACCGATGTTATGGATGCTTGTCCGAAGGCAGAAGGCATGATGATGCTGCTTCGCTCAATGTCGCCAGAGGTCATGATTATTGATGAGATTGGACGGCCTGAGGATGCGGAAGCCATCCGAGAAGCAAGCCACGCGGGAATTAGTGTAGTCGCAACCGCGCACGCCTACGATTTGCAGGATGCTAGAGGCAGACCGGTACTGCTGAAGCTGCTGGAAGAAGGAGCGTTCACCTACGTGGTGGAGCTGAAGCGCACAGATCAAGGTATCATGCACCGCGTCGTTCCTGCTGAGGCAGTCGCCGAACGATCTCCTGCACGCGAGCCAAAGACGCCTAATCGGCAGCTTGCAGATACTGTACCCTCCTTCTCTGGTCGATTCCGAGCTGGTGACCCGTGATAAAGCTGTTAGGTGCGGTTTTGGTCCTGTTTGCAGGCACGATGATAGGCTTCCAGCAAGCAGCGAAATTCGCCGAACGTCCAAGGCAGCTAAGACAGCTGGCACATGCACTGCAAAGGCTGGAGACAGAAATCGGTTATGGTCATACTCCATTGCCAGAAGCACTGGAGAGGACAGCTTCTGCTACTCCGGAGCCGTTAGCAACCATTTTTCGCAAGGCAGCAAACGGAGTTTGGGAAACCGAAAGCTTTACCTTCAGCGATAGCTGGGAGCAAGCGATAAAGTCACAATGGGATGCAACATCGATGCGAAAAAACGAACAAGCCGTACTTATACGTTTAGGAACGACGCTTGGCATAAGCGATAAGGAAGATCAAATGAAGCATATACATCTTGCGTTATTGCAGCTGAAGGCTGAGGAGGACGCTGCGAGAGACGATCAGGGGCGTTACGAGAAAATGTGGAAAAGTCTCGGAATTTTGATCGCCGTTCTGGTCGTCATTTTGATGGTGTAGTGGGGTGCCGCATTGATGAATATGGATGTGAGCGCCATTTTCCAAATTGCTGGAATCGGAATTGTTATCGCCATGATACATTCGGTGCTGAAGCAAATGGGAAAAGAAGATATGGCGCACTGGGTAACGCTAATCGGGTTTGTTGTCGTTTTGTTTATGGTTGTTCGAATGCTTAATGAATTATTCCAAGAAATTAAATCGATTTTCTTGTTCCAGTAGACGTCATCATTTTAGAAGTGATTGCAAGCAGGTGAGCCAAATGGAAATGATTCAAATCGTTGGTCTTGGTCTGATGGCTTCGGTACTCATTATTGTCGTTCGAGAGCAAAAACCGATGTTCTCCTTTTTGCTCGCCGCGTTTACGGGATTGTTTATATTCCTGTATTTGATTGGCAAAATCGAAATTGTCATTTCCGTGCTTGAGGATCTGGCTAATCGATCAGGTATCCCTTCCATTTACTTGAAGACGATCTTGAAAATAATCGGAATCGCATATATTGCTGAGTTTGGAGCACAGATCGTCAGAGATGCAGGGCAAGAAGGAATTGCCTCAAAAATCGAATTTGCCGGCAAAGTGTTTATTCTTGTTATGGCTGTCCCTATTATCAGCGTCATTGTCGAGACAGTAATCGGGCTGCTGCCGGATGGGGGTTGAAGCGAATGATGAAGCTGACTCCTGCACGTGAACGGGCCAAGCTGTTGCTGTTCATCTTTGTATCCATGATCATTTTATCAATCGCTCCGACAGTTACCTATGCCATTAGCGGTGAGAGCGCAGCGCCGGTTTTGGATAATCAAGCTAACGCGGATGAGCTTGCAAAGGAGCTGACAACCCAGCAGATTGGCGGATTGGAAACGGGTGCTGTTGAGTCTTACTGGAACAATCTCCGAAGCGAGTATGGCGGTTTTTTCCCAGAGCAGCATATTCCAAGTTTCATGGAGATGATTCTTCCAGGAGGTGATGGCCTAAAGCTAACGGAGATGCTGAGCGGCCTGCTGAAGTATTTGTGGCATGAGGTGCTTTATAATGGCAAGCTCCTTGTGACAATAGTGATGCTGACGGTATTCAGTATGGTGCTCGAAACGCTGCAAAATGCTTTTGAACGAAACGCGGTCAGCAAGGTAGCCTACTCTATTACGTACATGGTGCTTATCATTATCGCGGTAAACAGTTTCCATGTCGCAATGGGTTATGCAAAAGGAGCAATTGAAAGCATGATTCAATTTATGCTTGCGATGGTCCCGCTGCTGCTAACGCTGCTTGCTTCAATGGGCAACGTAGTCACCGTATCGGTTTTACATCCATTGATCATTTTCATGATTCATGCCGTAGGAACACTCATTTACACGCTAGTGTTTCCATTATTGTTCTTTTCGGCCGTGCTTCATATAGCAAGTGCTTTATCAGAAAAATTCAAGGTTACCCAACTAGCTAATCTGCTGCGAAACATTGGAGTAGGCGTTATGGGAGTACTGCTGACGGTTTTTCTAGGAGTCATCTCCGTACAAGGGGCGACAGGAGCGGTTACAGATGGCGTTACACTGCGAACGGCTAAGTTCGTAACAGGAAATTTCGTCCCTGTTGTAGGGAGAATGTTTTCCGATGCGGCGGATACAGTCATCTCTGCTTCCATGCTTGCGAAAAATGCAATTGGCTTAGCAGGTGTCATTATTCTGCTCTTCATCAGCGCATTTCCTGCAATCAAAATTTTGACGCTAGCGCTCATTTATAACATTGCTGCTGCTGTCATGCAGCCGCTGGGAGAATCACCGATCGTCACCTGCCTAGAGACGATCGGCAAGACGATGATTTACGTGTTTGCGGCTTTGGCTGCTGTCAGTCTTATGTTTTTTCTTGCGGTTACGATCATTTTGACTGCAGGCAATGCGGCGATGATGGTCAGGTAAGGAAGGGGACGAGAGCTGTGGTTGCTTGGTTAAGCGACTGGCTGAGAGATATTATTGCAGTCATTCTTTTGGCAGTGTTCGTCGAACTTCTGCTACCGAACAAAGCAATGCAGCGCTACGCTCGGCTAGTAGTCGGCTTGTTCATCCTTTTGACGATACTCTCACCCATATTGAAGCTTATACAAAGTGACATTGGTGCCAAGCTGGATGAAGGAATGGACAATTGGAGCAAATCTGCCATGAAGGTTGAATCGCAAATGAGCGGACTAAACCAAATTAAGCGAGATGCTCAGGCGATGAGCGATAAGCGCAGCCTGGAGGCTGCAAAATTAACGGAACGAACATTGGAAGCATCCATTCGAAATGAGCTGGTCGAGCGGACAAAAGCTCCTATAGCAGAGGTTGATGCCGTATTGAAATGGACTACCGTTTCCGGCAAAGCAACTCCCTATATTAGTGAAGTAACCGTGACACTCAAAGCAGCAGATAACAAAAAAAGCACATTTAAGGAAGAGGCTACCGTGGAAGCAGTACAGCCCGTTGTTGTAGATGTTGAAATAGCGCCTATTGAAGGTGGAAGCACAGTTCCAAGCGGTATAGATGATCAAGCTGCTCTGGAAGCATCTACGGAAACGGAAAAGACGGAAGGGAATTGGTCAAGAGCTGATCCAGCGACTGCAGCTGCAATAAGCAGTTTGATTTCGAAGGGGTGGGGGCTTTCTGAGGATCAAATCATCGTAAGGCAACCTGCGGATCAACAAAAGGCGAAGTGAGAGGTTCAAAGTTGGAGAGGGGGTAAGGCGCGGTGGCCAAATGGCTTGATGGCATAGAATCAGCGGTTGGCGGCGGTCCTGGCGGTCCAAAGCGAGTGCGGACACTGCGAATTTTACTAATCATAGGGGGGATTGGTGCAGCGCTAATGATTCTAAATTCATTTTTACCCTATAAAGGAGTTGAGCCCTCTGTGCAAGAACCTAATCCGCCGCCTCAGTCGGAGGCAGCTTGGGGCAATTCGGTCACCTCTGGAAGTTCAGTATTCGCCACTCTCGAAAATTCCCTAGAAGTAAGGCTGAAGGAAATATTAGAGAAAATTGTAGGCGTTGGAACGGTTGATGTGCTTGTAACTCTCGATTCTACAGAAGAAAGCATCTTAGAACGAAATACACAAGAATCGCAGCAAATTACGGATGAGAATGATCCGAATGGCGGCAAGCGGCATATTACATCAATCACAAAAGACGGACAGGTCGTACTGTACGAAGTGTCCGGAGACCAAAAGCCAATTATCACCAAAACGATTAACCCGCGCATACGCGGTATTCTCATAGTTGCCAAAGGTGCTGAAAACGTAACAGTCAGACGTCTCATTACCAATGCGGTGGAGAAGGGCATCAACGTACCGGTTAATCGAATTTCTGTTGTACCAAGCAAACAATAAAACCAAATTGAATGGATGGGGAGGGTGTTCTCATGAACACGAAAAGACAAACGGTATGGCTTGTATCAATGCTCAGTTTAATGGTGGTATTATCAGCGTATTATTTATTCACGCAAGATGTGGATACGCCTGATGTGTTGACGGATGGCTCGCAAACAGAGCAAGCGGCGCAAAATGCGACAGAAGCAGCAACAAGCGGCAATGGTATCGTTGTAAACGAGGTAGAGAAGCCAGTTGATGGAGCGGTTTTGAGCGAAGCTGATAAAGAAACTTTGAAACAGATTGATGCGCAAGGATTAGCAGCAGGCGGCGTATTTAGTGAATTGTTAGCCAAACGGGAAATGAAATACAACGAGGTAGATAATCGGGTGATGGCAGCAGTTAATGATACGCTTAAAAAGCCGGAGGAAGCATCAGCCGCTATAGCTGAGCTTGACATGCTGGAGGAGAAGCACACGAAGCTCACAGGCATTGAAGCAGAGCTGCTGAAACAATACGAAAATGTAGTTATCGACGAGCAAAGCGATAAATACAATGTAGTGGTTTCAAGCGATAAGCTTGAGAAAAAGCAAGCAGCAGACATTATTAAGCTGGTCATGAGCACGCTTGATGTCGATGCTGATCAAGTATCCGTACAATATGTATCGGTTAAGCAGCCTCAATAGCTCTACCATCAAGAAAAGGCCTTGTCCCTTCGGCATATTAGCTGGAAGGGGCAAGACCTTTTTTTTGGCTGTCATGCTCGAATATACAAAAAATGATTCGTGTTCAGGCTTGTTTATGATATAATGTTAAACGTTATGTGAAAGAATTGGTTATAATGGCATGGACACCATTTAGGTGTACAAGCTATGGAAGCAATCTTGCTATCGCAAATTTAAGGAGTGAAAATATTCATGTTCAAATTGAGCGAGATCAAAGAGTTGATCAAATTGGTTGATCAAACTTCCGTTCATGAGCTGGAAATTGAAAACGAAGGGACTCGCCTGCTCATCCGCAAGCCTGGCAAAACAGAAGTGGTGAATGTGCAAGCGGCCCCAATTACGCATACATACGCGCCTGCACCATTACAAGCTCAGCCGGCAGCTCAAGCAGCGCAGCCTCAAGCCGTACAAGAAACGGCACCAGCTCGTCCTTCAACGGATCATTTGCACCAAATCGTATCTCCAATGGTAGGAACGTTCTATAGTTCTCCTACTCCGGAAGCGGGAGCTTTCGTAAAAGTAGGCGATCGCGTAAATGATAAGAGCGTCGTATGTATTTTGGAAGCTATGAAGCTGATGAATGAACTTGAAGCAGAAGTTAAAGGCGAAATCGTAGAAATTTTGGTTTCTAATGGTCAGCTCGTTGAGTATGGCCAGCCACTATTCCTTGTAAAGCCTGAATAATGTAGTGAGTTGACGTCCGAACAGGGAAACTGTCGTTTGAAAGGGGTTCCTACGTGAAATTTCACAAAATATTAATTGCAAACCGCGGTGAGATTGCTGTACGTATCATTCGCGCTTGCCGCGAGTTAGGTATTAGCACTGTTGCCGTTTATTCCGAAGCGGATCGTGATTCGCTTCATGTACGGTTAGCCGATGAAGCCTATTGTATCGGGCCCACGGCATCTAAAGACAGCTATTTAAACTTAACGAATATTATGAGCGTAGCTACAATAACCGAGTGTGATGCTATACATCCAGGTTATGGTTTTCTAGCTGAAAACGCTGACTTTGCTGAAATATGCGAATCATGCAATATCACCTTCATCGGGCCATCGCCGGAAGCCATTAATAAAATGGGCGACAAAGCGGTCGCTAAGCTGACGATGAGAACGGCTGATGTGCCAATCATTCCGGGTTCTGATGGTCTTGTTGAGAATATGGATGAAGCTATCCGTGTCGCTCGCGAAATCGGCTACCCCGTAATTATTAAAGCAACAGCGGGCGGCGGAGGCAAAGGCATCCGAATTGCGGATGACGAGACAACGCTAGTAGCGCAAATTACGACTGCACAGCAGGAAGCTCAAAAGGCTTTCGGAAATGCGGGCGTTTATCTGGAAAAATATTTGACGGGCATGAAGCACGTTGAAATTCAAATTATGGCTGACAAGCATGGCAATGCTGTTCATTTATTCGAACGTGATTGCTCTGTGCAGCGCAGACGCCAGAAGCTCGTCGAAGAGGCGCCTTGTTCTGTTCTTACTCCTGAACTACGGGATAAGATGGGACAAGCAGCTGTTCGCGCAGCTTTAGCTGTAAATTACTCAGGTGCAGGAACATTAGAGTTTCTACTTGGCCCTGATGAGAAGTTCTACTTTATGGAAATGAATACGCGTATCCAAGTTGAGCATCCCGTAACGGAGATGATCACTAACGTGGATTTAATTAAAGAAATGATTTCTGTAGCAGAGGGCAATCCACTTTCGTTCTCACAAAGTGATCTGAAAATTACTGGCTGGTCCATCGAGTGCCGGATTAACGCAGAGGATTCCGAAAGGAACTTTATGCCTTCTCCTGGCCTGATTCCCTTTTACTTGCCGCCAGGCGGCGCGGGTGTACGTGTGGATAGCGCAGTTTACCCTGGCTATACGATTTCACCGCATTACGATTCGATGATTGCTAAGCTTATCGTTTGGGGCTCAACCCGCGAAGAAGCCATTGCAAGAATGAAACGGGCATTGTCTGAATTCGCTATTGATGGCATTCGGACAACCATTCCTTTCCATTTGAAGCTGCTGAATCACCCGAAATTCGTAAGCGGAAACTTCGACATTAAGTTTCTTGAGGAGCACGATATTAACGCTCCTGAATGAAGATACGACAAAGATGTGAACAAGTAGTATCGTTTGTCATATTTCTTACCGAATGTTATAGTATATTAACAAGATGCGGTTTATTGCTTGGCCTTGACGCCGAGTACGCGCAACTTTAAGGAGGTGTACAGCCATCATGAGTACGATAGCTGCGGAGTATGAGAAAACGGACATTGGCACGATTCAAATTGCACCTGAAGTCATCGAAGTTATCGCTGGATTAGCTACGATTGAAGTGGATGGAGTCGCTGGAATGAGCGGCGGATTTGCAGGAGGCATCGTAGAGCTTCTTGGACGCAAAAATTTATCCAAAGGTGTTAAAGTTGAAGTGGGTCAGCGTGAAGCTGCGGTAGATGTATCCATTATCGTTGAGTACGGCAACCGTATTCCGGAGATCGCTTCGGAAATTCAACGTAATGTGAAACGTTCTATCGAGATGATGACGGGACTCCACGTTGTTGAAGTGAACGTACATATTCACGATGTACATTTCAAGACGCCTGATAAACCGGAAGAAGAAGAAGTGCTGCACCGAGTTAAATAAATAAAGATGTTTTAATTAAATCCCGTACAACCCCCTCGTGAATGGGCATGCCGCTCGGCGCAAGGGGGTTTTCATTCGGCTTGGCAGGAGGAGGCGCTACGCATGATTAAGGTCGTGGACAAGCTGCTTTTGTTTTTGTATAGCATCGTGATTGGATGTTTATCCGTTTTTCTGCTATCCATAGGATTTGGCTGGATATCGCGAGATTTATTAAACGATTTAATAGGCGATTTATATCGTATCGACTCCATTCAAATTACGCTCGCAGTTGTCGGAGTCATCCTATTCATTCTTAGCCTAAGGTTTTTTGTCGTATCTCTTTATCGCGGATCAGCTACTGCTCCGTCAATTGATCAAAGGACTGATTTCGGAGATATACGCATCTCTCTTGAAACCATTGAAAATTTGACATTGAAAGCAGCATCGCGCCAGCGCGGCGTTAAGGACTTGCGTGCGCGCATTCGGGCAACGGATGCTGGACTTGATATCGTAATACGCGCTGTAGTAGATGGAGAAAGCTCCATACCGGTGCTTACGGAAGAGATTCAACGTACGGTGAAAGAGCATGTAGAGGATATTGCCGGTATACCCGTAACGAACGTTGCGGTATATGTTGCGAACATCATTCAAACGGGGACATTTAAGAGTCGCGTGGAATAGAGGTGAGTTTGCTCATGTGGAGGGAATTCTGGAACATCTATCAGAAGCGTATGATTGGCGCAGCGATAGGGCTGTTTTTCGGATTGCTATATTTGTTTGTCGGTTTTTGGGACATGCTTTTTGTAGGGCTGCTCGTCTCAATCGGTTATTGGATCGGCTTACAAAAAGAAACAAGCGACGGACCTATTTTTCCATGGCAGCGGCTTTGGTATTCGTTGTTGGAAAGATTTCGACCGTTTAAATGATCCTGTGGTCTCCTCCGTACTCCGGATTTCGGAAAGCCGCTTATTCGGGGCAGGGAGGAGATCATAGGTTTTTTTTGAAATATTGGCTTGAACAATTGAGTTTACAAGAATAAAACCATTTTATCGGCATGAAACTGCCGCGGAGGTCACATGAAACGTAGATTAGCACGAGAAATAGCGATTTCAAGCTTATACCAGATGGAAATGAATGAAGTTACGGCTTCAGAGGCAGTGGACATGCTTGTGGAAGAAATGAGTTTAGATAATGAAATGGGTGCCGATCCTGCTGAGATTGGCAGCACAGATGCGTTCGCACGTGAGATTGTAGCTGGCGTAATGGAGCATAAGCAAGCCATTGACGGTATGCTTCAGCAATTTTTGACAGGCTGGCATATTGATCGTTTATCCCGCGTAGATCGCCAGGTTCTAAGGCTTGCTACGTACGAGATGGTATTCCGCGATGATGTTCCTCCGAAAGCAACGATCAATGAAGCGATTGAGCTTGCCAAGCATTTTGGCACAGAGGAATCCGGCAAGTTTGTAAACGGCGTACTTGGAAAATTGCTTTTGGAAATCGAAGAATTAAAATCATAATTGATATGAAATTAATCAAACATTCATCGATGTAAAAGGAGACTGGAGCTATGTGTGCACAAATCATTGAAGGAAAGAAAATATCCGACCTTATCCGTGAGGAGATGATTACGGAAACTGCAGCCTTGAAAGAAAAGGGAATTATTCCAGGTTTGGCAGTCGTACTCGTAGGCGAAGATCCTGCCTCAAAAGTTTACGTTGGCTCTAAGGAAAAAGCTTGCCAGCAGCTTGGTTTTTATTCAGAGGTACATCGTTTAGACGCAGACACAAGTGAAGAGGATTTACTTGCTGTTATTGAACGTTTGAACAATCAGTCTACGATCAACGGGATTCTAGTTCAACTGCCTCTACCGAAGCATATTAACGAGAAGGCTGTTATTGATGCGATTGCCGTTGAAAAAGATGTTGACGGCTTCCATCCGGAAAGTGTTGGCAATTTGGTTATTGGCGACGACAGCCTGCTGCCTTGTACGCCTGCAGGAGTAATTGAGCTTATTAAGCGCAGCGGCGTTGATATTTCGGGGAAACATGCCGTTGTTATCGGAAGAAGCAATATTGTGGGCAAGCCAGTTGCCATGCTGCTGCTTCGTGAGAATGCTACAGTTACGATCTGTCATTCTCGTACCGCAAACATGGAGGAAATCGCTAAACAAGCAGATATTCTGGTTGTTGCAATCGGGAAGGCAAAAGCTATTGACAGTAAATTTGTTAAGCCAGGGGCAATTGTTATTGATGTCGGCATTAACCGTTTGGAGAGCGGCAAGCTTGCGGGTGATGTTGATTTTGACGATTGTTTGGATACAGCCGGCTTCATTACACCAGTACCGGGCGGAGTTGGTCCTATGACGATCACGCTCTTAATGAAAAATACGATTACAGCAGCAAAAAGGGCTAACGGAATTAAGGAGTGATGGCGGGCATGGCTGATCAGCCTCGAATTTATTCCATAAAAGAGCTTAATCGGTATATTCGCATGAAAATGGAGTCGGATACACTGCTTGGCGATATTTGGCTGCGCGGTGAAATTTCCAATTTCACACATCATTCAAGCGGACATATGTATTTTACGCTGAAAGATAGCGATAGCCGGATCAAATCCATTATGTTCTCATCCCATAACCAGCGGCTTCCGTTTATACCTAAGGAAGGCACAAAGGTAATTGCTAGAGGGAATATAACGGTTTATGAGCGCGACGGCAATTATCAGTTTTATGTTAATTCGATGCAGCCTGACGGCATAGGGAGCTTATATCTAGCGTTTGAACAGCTTAAGAGCAAGCTGAGCAATGAAGGGCTCTTCGCAGAGTCGCGCAAACGGGCGATTCCTCTTTTTCCAAAGGCTATTGGAGTTATCACATCGCCGACGGGTGCAGCTGTACGTGATATTATCATTACGTTGCAGCGCCGTTACCCATTAATACCGATATATGTTTATCCTGTGCTCGTTCAAGGGACTGGGGCAGCACCTGCTATTGTAAAAGCGATAGAAGCAATGAACCGTTTCGGCGAAGCCGACGTATTAATTGTAGGGCGCGGCGGAGGATCATTAGAAGAGCTCTGGGCTTTCAATGAAGAATCCGTTGCTCGAAGCATATCGAACTCGCAGATTCCGATAATTAGTGCGGTAGGCCATGAAACAGATTTCACGATTGCTGATTTTGTCGCTGATTTGCGTGCCGCCACACCTACAGCTGCAGCAGAGCTCGCTGTTCCGAGCATTTCCGAATTGAAGCAGCAGCTGAATCGCCAGCAGCAGCGTCTAGTTCAAGGAATTCGCTACCGTGTAAGTGACGAGAAGGAGAAGCTGCAGCGTATAAGGCGTTCACCTTTTTTCTTGCATCCGCGCAGGTATTTGCTTGAACAGGCAGAACGGCTCGATCGATTGTCAGAGCAACTCGTTCAGCGAACAAAACGTATTACAGAACGAAGTCATATAAGATTGGCAAGGCAGCAAGCTACACTTTCTGCCCATCATCCTGGCGAGCGGGTAGCTTTCGCAGCCAAACGGTGGCAGACAGCGACGAAGCAGCTAGAGAGTGCTATGAATAATTCTGTTAAAGACAGGAAAAACAAGCTTTATACCTCTATGAAGCAGCTTGATGCTTTAAGTCCTTTAAAAGTTATGTCTAGAGGTTATAGCCTTGTGTACGATGAGCAAGAGCAACGATTAATCAAATCGATTCGCGATGTGAAAGTAGGCGACATCGTAAAGGTGAAAGTAGCAGACGGTCAGCTAGATTGTCATGTAGGTTCATTGAGAGGAGATCAAATGGATGGCAGCAACGAATCAAAGTGAGCTCACTTTTGAGCAAGCAATGGAACGACTAGATTCTATTGTATCTAAGCTTGAGAATGGCGATGTTCCTCTTGAGACAGCGATTGAGTTATTCCAGGAAGGAATGAAGCTTTCGCAGCTTTGCGGGGGTAAACTTGAGCAAGTTGAGCAAAAAATCGAACTATTGATTGAAACAGAGCAAGGCTTCCAGAAAAAAACGTTTGCAGATGCAATCGAGAATAAAGGGGAATAAGCTTGAGCGAGAGGGCAGCAATAAAAGCATATTTATCGCAAACCACGGAGCTTATTGAAGCTTCGCTAAAACAATCGTTACCAAGCTCATGGGATGTTCCCCTTCGTCTGAGGGAAGCAATGCTATATTCCCTTGAAGCAGGTGGGAAACGTTTAAGGCCAGCACTCGTTATTGCAGCAGCAGAAGCTGTTTTCAAAAAGCCAGAAACTTTGAATGCTGCTATGCCTGTTGCTTGTGCCGTAGAGTTTATACACACCTATTCGTTAGTGCATGATGATTTGCCAGCTATGGATGATGATGATTTCCGCAGAGGCAAGCCAACCAACCACAAGGTTTTTGGTGAAGCAATGGCGATATTAGCCGGAGATGCGCTTCTGACGCACGCCTTTCATTTAATTCCACAAGCAGCTCGTCAAGGCGGTGTCGCAGCAGATGTTGCGCTTGCCATTGTCGAAGATTTGGCTAAATTAGCAGGAGCTCCCGGGATGGTAGGCGGTCAAGTTGCCGATATGCTAGGTGAGCAAGGCATTACGTCAATTCATGAACTAGAGTATATTCATCTTCATAAAACAAGTGATCTTATTGCCTTCTCGGTTATGGCTGGCGGCCGTATTGGCGGAGCTACAGAAAAACAGCTTGAACTGCTCGCGATTTACGGACGCAACATCGGTCTTGCTTTTCAAATTCAGGATGATATTTTGGATTTGATTGGGGACGAGAAGAAGCTGGGCAAGAAGACGAATAGTGATGTTCAGCAAAATAAAGTAACCTATCCGTTCCTTATCGGAATAGAAGAAAGCAAAGCTCAAGTTGAACGGCTTACCCAGGAAGCGAAGTCTGCCGTGCTGGAAGCAGAGTTCATAGCTCCAGATCGACTGCTTGAAATTGCAGATTATCTTGTTGGGCGCGATCATTGAGTATGTGATGCTTTTTCCATTTTGGTTGGGAAAAAAAGCTCGGTATGCTATAATAGGAAAAATGTAGATGTACATGGGACAGCAATAAATGCTGTCCGCGAAAGCGAGGAAAGTAACGTGCTGCTTGACCAGATTAACGGACCTCAAGATTTGAAAGCTTTGACAACCGCTCAGCTAGAGCAACTGGCCGCTGAAATCCGTCAGTTCCTTATTGAGAAGCTTTCCGTTACGGGTGGTCATCTCGCTCCTAACTTAGGAGTCGTTGAGCTGACCCTAGCCATGCATTATTTATTTAATAGTCCAGAAGATAAGTTTATTTTTGATGTAGGCCATCAATCCTACGTTCATAAAATTTTAACCGGTCGTATGGATCGGTTTGATACGCTGCGTCAATATAAAGGTTTATGCGGTTTCGTCAAACGTTCAGAAAGCGAACATGATGTTTGGGAAGCTGGACATAGCAGTACATCATTGTCTGCCGCTATGGGTATGGCGCTTGCTCGTGATCTTAAGGGTGAGAGCAATCGTGTAGTTGCAGTTATAGGCGACGGTGCTTTAACTGGCGGTATGGCCTTAGAAGCGCTTAATCATATCGGACACGAGAACAAGAACTTAATCGTTGTCTTGAACGATAATGAGATGTCCATTGCTCCAAATGTGGGTGCATTGCATCACTATTTAGGGAAAATCCGTACAGATCGTCATTATCATAAAGCTAAGGATGAGCTTCAACAGCTGCTCAACAAAATCCCGGCAATCGGCGGGAAGCTTGCTAAGACAGCTGAACGTTTCAAAGACAGCTTAAAATATTTGCTCGTTAGTGGCATATTGTTCGAGCAATTTGGATTTACTTACCTGGGTCCAGTAGACGGACATGATATCGAGCAAGTGATTGATATTATGCGTCAAGCGGATGCAATGCCAGGACCTGTTTTAGTCCATGTATTGACTGTGAAAGGCAAGGGTTATTCTCCTGCCGAAGCAGATTCGTTCAAATGGCATGGCATCACGCCATACAAAATTGAATCAGGCCAAGTTGTCAAAGCAGTTGGCCCGCCAGTATATACTGACGTTTTTGGTCAGATGCTAATTGAGCTTGCTGAGAAGGATGAGCGCATCGTTGCTGTTACTCCAGCAATGCCGGGCGGTTCTGGTTTGCTGCCATTCGCAGCAAGATTTCCGAATCGAATGATCGATGTGGGCATAGCAGAACAACATGCAGCTACCATGTCTGCTGCTTTAGCGATTGAAGGCATGAAACCTGTGTTTGCAGTGTATTCGACTTTCTTGCAGCGAGCATATGATCAAGTCGTTCATGATATTTGCCGTCAGAACCTGAATGTTATATTTGCCATAGACCGTGCTGGATTCGTTGGCCCGGATGGTGAAACACATCATGGTGTTTATGATATTTCATTCTTAAGACATATACCAAATTTGGTCATTATGATGCCTAAGGATGAGAATGAGCTAAGACGAATGCTCAAGACCGCCGTAGAATATAATGATGGACCAATAGCTGTTCGTTATCCGCGCATTGCAGGATTAGGCGTAGAGATGGAAGCAGATCCGCAAGTTTTGCCTATAGGCAAGTGGGAAACCGTTCGCGAAGGCGACTCCACCGTCATTATGGCCATTGGACCGATGCTGCAGGTTGCTGAAGAAGCTGCAGACCTTCTCAAGCGTGAAGGCATCAATGTTCAAATTGTAAATGCTCGGTTTATTAAGCCGCTTGATGAAAAGATGCTATTATCGTTTGCTGCAGAAGGAAGGCATATGATTGTGCTTGAGGAAAATGCAGAGCTTGGCGGTTTTGGCAGCTCAGTTCTTGAGTTCTTCTCACTCAAAGGCATTTACGGCTTAACTATTCGGATCATTGGGGTACCTGATGTATTCGTTGAACACGGATCAATTAAAGAACAACGCAAAGAAATTGGTTTAACGGCTGAGAGAGTTGCAACTGAATTAAAAACGATGCAGCCAAGGCGCATGAAACGAGTTACTGGCAAACAGTAACGTCTGAGGGTGAAAGATGACAACAACAACAGCTAAAGAACGAATAGACGTATTGCTTGTTGAGCGCGGCTTTTATGAAAGTAGAGAAAAGGCAAAAGCGGCTTTGATGGCGGGTCTTGTGCTAGTAAATGACGAGCCTGTTGACAAAAGCGGTATGAAGGTGGCACGTTCGGCAGACATTAAGGTAAAGGGCGCGCTTCATCCTTATGTTAGCCGAGGCGGGCTAAAGCTGGAAAAAGCGATTCGAGTGTTTAATATTGATTTGCGCGAACGCGTTATGCTCGATATCGGTGCATCAACCGGTGGCTTTACCGACTGCGCATTACAAAATGGGGCATCATATGTATATGCTATTGATGTTGGATATAACCAACTTGATTGGTCGCTAAGACAAGATGAACGCGTTCACGTTATGGAGCGAACTAATTTTCGTTATACGCAGCCAGCTGATTTAGTTGGGCCACCGCCAACATTTGCAACAATTGACGTATCCTTTATTTCGTTAAAACATATATTGCCTGCTTTATCTACGTTATTAACGGTTGGTTCCGGTATTGTAGCTTTAATTAAGCCGCAATTCGAGGCTGGGCGTGAGAAAGTAGGTAAATCTGGAGTTGTACGTGACTCTGGCGTGCACAGAGACGTACTTCGCACCGTTTTGACTGGAGCAGCTGAGATTGGTTTTTCATTGCAGGATATTACGTTCTCTCCAATTACGGGTGGAGAAGGCAATATTGAATTTTTAGCTTATTGGCATTGGTCTGCTGAACCAAATTCAGCTGTACCCGATGACAACGCATTAGCGGAGCTAGTGAAACAAGCAAATGAAACCTTTACAACGAATAAATAAATGAGAAAGGTGCCTGGCAGAGTCATAACTGCCGGCATCTTTTTTACTTTACAGCATAGTGCTCCATTTGTTAAACTATAGAAAAGCAAACAAACGTTCGGCAATCGACATAAACAGGAAAATGCCCCCAGCATAGCGAACGAATAAGTATACAATCCATTTGCGAATGGGGGATGCTGATGGGAACCTATGGTGATTGGGCGATCATGCTGGTCGCTGGATGTTTGTTCGTATTGTGGCTGTTCAGAGTGTTTCACCGCTGGCTGCATGAGCCTGCAAGCGTTAGTCGGCTTACGCTCGGCAAGGGCGGTACTCTTTCAGTAGATGATGAAAATATATTGTTGCTGGAGCAAGCTGGGTACGAAGTAACTTCAGGAAAACATTTAGTTCCGATTCCAATCAAGCTTGATGATGTTCCGCTTGGAAAGGGAAGCCGGTTATACATTGATTATATTGCGGAAATGAATAATTGCACGTATATAGTGAAAACTGCTCGTGACCGGATGCCAATTGACTGGTCGCCGAGCGGTGTAAGAGATCGTTTGCTTGTGTATTCGCTGCTTTTGCCCGAATGCGACGGAATTTTATTCGTGGACGCAAGGGAGAAGTTGATTCGCAAAGTCACGTTTCACATCGCAGACCAATAACTCATGGAGGTTTTTTATGAAGGGGCTTCGTCAATATCGAATCAAAGAAATTATTAGCAATAGTGTGATTGAAACACAAGAGGAGCTTGTAGAAGCGCTTCGTACGACAGGTATGCAAGTAACGCAAGCGACCGTATCACGCGATATGAAGGAATTAATGCTAATTAAAGTGCCTGCAGGTGAAGGTAAATATAAGTATTCCATTCCGCAAGAGCATCAGAAGCAAAATCCAATTCATAAGCTGAAGCGGGCTTTGCTTGACCATTTTGTACATATTGACTTTACAGATAATCTTGTTGTTATGAAATGTTTGCCAGGGACAGCAAATACCATTTGTGCATTGGTTGATAATATGGAGTGGACTGAAGTAATGGGTACTATCTGCGGAGACGATACGATCTTGATGATTTGCAGAACCAAGAAGCAAAGCAATGAAGTAGTAGAACGATTACTTGAGCTATTGAACTAAGGAGGATGTCAGAGCCATGCTGCGTGAGTTGTCGATAAGGAATTTAGCGGTAATTGAAGAAGTAAACGTTACATTTCATCATGGATTTCATGTATTGACAGGAGAGACAGGAGCAGGTAAATCGATTCTTATTGATGCGCTAAGCTTGCTGGTCGGCGGTAGAGGCTCCGCAGACATGGTACGGTATGGTTGTGATAAAGCTGAAATGGAAGCTTTATTTGACCTTCCACAAAATCATCCTGTATGGATCGTTCTGAACAAACTTGGTGTACATGCATCCTGTGAAGAGATGTTAGTAATACGAAGAGAGCTGTCTGCAAATGGTAAGAGCAGCAGCCGTGTGAATGGGCAGCTCGTTACAATGACGATGCTAAGGGAAATTGGCGAATGCCTTGTCAATATTCATGGTCAGCATGAGCATCAATCACTTCTACGAACAGAACAGCATTTAGAGTGGCTAGATCTATTCGCTGGAGATTTGCTAATTGAACGGAAGCAAATATATCGGACCATATTTTCACAGCTGCAGCAGGCAAGAGCATCATTGCGCGAGCTGGAAAATTCGACTAGACACAATGTGCAAATGCTTGATTTATATCGTTTTCAAATTGAAGAAATTACGAATGCACAGCTTAAGCCGTTGGAAGATGAGCTTCTAACAGAGCAGAGGCGCAAGCTATTGTATGCAGGGAAGAGAATGGACGCCGTATCTGAGGCCTATTCGCTTTTGTATGGAGGCAAAGGGCTTGATATGGTTAGCAAGGCAGTAGCTAAGCTGATAGATATTCAAACTTATGATGCAGCGAAACTAAATCCACTTCTTGAACAGCTTCAATCTGCCTTTTATCAAGCTGAAGATGCTGCATTCCAGCTTCGTGATTATCGTGATGGCATTGAGTCTGATCCTGATCAGCTCTCGCAGGTTGAAGACAGACTTGATTTAATAAATAGTATGAAGCGCAAATACGGGGAAACAATACCCGATATACTTACTTATTTAGAGAGGACAATTGTGGATCGTGACAAGATCGAGAACCGTGATCAACTTCTTGAAGAGCTTAAAGCAGAGGAAATGAAGCTTTATGATCAAGCGCTGATTTTGGCACAGGAATTGTCGCAGCTTCGGGAGCATGCAGCGACAAAGCTGTCTGAAGCGATTGAGAATGAGCTAGGACAGCTTCAAATGCCAGCTGCTAAGTTTCGTGTGCAAATCGATACGACAGTCGGAGGAGCGGGTGAAACAAAGCAGATTCGCTTGCATAGCAATGGTATGGATGAAGCGATCTTTATGCTTTCTACAAACCCAGGAGAGCCGTTGAAGCAGTTAAGCAAGATTGCTTCTGGGGGAGAAATGTCGCGAATTATGCTCGCCCTTAAGAGCATTTTCGCAGAAATTGATCAAGTTCCTGTACTTATTTTTGATGAGGTTGATACAGGCGTCAGCGGACGTGCTGCTCAGGCTATCGCAGAGAAAATGTCACAGCTTGCATCGAAGTGCCAAGTATTCTCTATAACCCACTTGCCTCAGGTTGCTTGCATGGCAGATCATCATTATGAAATAAGAAAACAAGTCATTGGTTCGCGTACATCTACATCTGTATCGGAACTGCTTGAAGCTGTACGCATCGAGGAGCTTGCACGTATGCTTGGCGGAGTGGAAGTAACGGAAAAAACACGGAATCATGCACAAGAAATGCTTGATTTGGCACATAGACAGAAAGGAGCGTAATGGAAGCCAATTAGGGAATGTTTTTGTGGACATAAAACGAACGGGTGAGGGTAACTTAAAGGTACGCCATTGGCGACTTATCCTTCTTCGTCATGCGATGGAAATACAGGGAGCGTGAAATCATTGAACTCCAGTCAAAGGAAGCGATGGTTTGGCCTGGTTCTCGTTTTCTTCATTTGCATGATCGGAAGCTCCACCCCGTTTCAACATTTTGCCGCAATCCCGAATGAACTTCGTTTATTCTCCGGGCAACTGAAACGTTTACAATATGGAGTGCCCGTTCATGCTGAAGTAACGGTCGACCCTCAAATGCTTCAGATTAACGGATCAACCAGTCATTCTTTATCCGTAAATTTGAATGAACCACTGTCACTGCAGTCGAGTCAAAGCGGTCAAACGAAAATGAAAGTGAAATTATTTGGTAAAATTCCATTCAAGACTGTAAAGGTTAATGTTGTACCTGATCTCCGTGTCATTCCAGGCGGTCAAACGATTGGAGTCAAAGTTAAATCATCGGGCATTTTAGTTGTAGGACATCATCAGGTAGCTGGCAGCAACGGCATGAAACAATCCCCTGGTGAGGCCGCAGGACTGCGTTTAGGCGATTTAATTGTGAAGATTGATGGTACAAGCATTAATCAAGTAAACAGGATTGCGGAGCTAAGTGAGAAGGCTGGCAATGAGAAGAAGCCGCTTGAAGTAACCTATAAGCGAGATGGGCAATTAGGCAAGACGCTTTTAAATCCAGTTTTTGATGCGGAAGATAAGGCATGGCGGTTAGGTTTATATATCCGTGATTCAGCAGCCGGCGTAGGTACATTAACGTTTTATGCACCAGATCAGGGTGTTTATGGAGCATTAGGCCATGTTATCACGGATATGGACACACAAACTCCGATTGATGTTGGCGAAGGCCAGATTTTACAGTCCAGCGTTACGTCCATTAACAAAAGCCAAAATGGCGAGCCGGGAGAAAAAAGAGCGCATTTTGTGAAAGAAAGCAAAATATTAGGCAATGTTGAGCGAAACACTCCGTTTGGCATTTTCGGCAAAATGAATGAAGTTCCTACTCACAGTTACAGTGATAAATCTGTTCCTGTCGCATTTGCTGAAGATGTTAAGGAAGGGCCAGCGCAAATTTTGACTGTTGTGAATGGACAGAAGGTTGAGCGCTTTGATATTGAAATCGTGCATGTATCAAAGCAATCTGGTCCAGCAACAAAAGGTTTGGTTATTAAGATAACGGACAAAAGATTGTTAAGCAAAACCGGGGGTATCGTTCAAGGGATGTCGGGTAGTCCGATCATTCAAGATGGCAAATTAGTTGGAGCTGTCACTCATGTATTCGTTAATGATCCCTCTTCAGGATATGGCTGCTTTATCGAATGGATGCTGCAGGATGCAGGAGTACTGCTGAAGTCGGCAAACGGACATATCGGCGAAGCTGCATAATGGCTTGCTATTAGAAAATAACGTCCACTTGAGCTGAACAGCAGCTTAGGCGGGCGTTATTTTTAATTAAATTCATTTATCTAAAAACCGCGTCAATGCGTAAATGAGCAGTGAAATTTGTCGAAGAAGAACGAACATCATCGGTACATGTAATAAATTTTTTATTATATCGAATCCCCGTAAAAAAATAAAGAAAAATAATTTTCGACAGAAGGAATTGAACTCCACATGTCGAAAACTTTAGATTAGACAACTAGTGAGCGAAATCATGAATATCATTTAAGGGAGGACCACAACTTGCATAAGATCGAAGTATTATTAGCAGATGACAACCGGGAATTTACTAACTTGTTATCGGAATACATATCCGAACAAAGTGATATGAGTGTGAGTGGAGTCGCGTATAATGGAGAAGAGGTTTTAAGACATCTGGAGGAAGCAAGAAAAGTTCCTGATGTGCTTATCCTTGATATTATTATGCCTCATTTGGATGGACTAGGTGTACTTGAACGGTTGAAAGAAATTAACCTATCTCCTATGCCCAAGATCATTATGCTGACTGCTTTCGGCCAAGAGAACATTACTCAAAAAGCGGTACAGCTTGGTGCTTCCTATTATATTTTGAAGCCGTTTGACATGGATATTTTAGCTAATCGTATTCGTCAGCTTGTTGGGAACCCAACTTACTCGTCAACTGGCAGCTTCACAACTAGCTCCTCTTCAATGAAATCCAACGTCGTTCCTATCCCTAAAGGGAAAAACCTCGATGCCAACATTACGAGCATCATTCATGAAATCGGAGTACCTGCTCATATTAAAGGTTACCAGTACTTGCGTGAAGCGATAACGATGGTTTATAACAATATCGAAATTCTTGGTGCCATCACAAAAACACTTTATCCTGCCATTGCTGAGAAATTCAAAACAACGCCATCTCGCGTTGAACGCGCTATCCGCCATGCCATTGAAGTGGCTTGGACTCGCGGCAACATCGACAGCATCTCTCACTTGTTTGGCTATACGATCAACATCAGCAAATCAAAGCCTACTAATAGCGAGTTTATCGCGATGGTGGCTGATAAGCTGAGGATTGAGCATAAAGTTAGCTGAACGTAGAAGGGAGAATCGTTAAAGGAAAACTCGTTTTTAATAACTATCCGTAATCTAGTTATTGTGTGACATCATACCTTTCAACTAGGTCATTTTAAGTTCGATATGATTGAATCCACTGCTTTATTGGGCTTTAAACCCCATAAGAGGAGTGGATTTTTTTGTGGGGCTACATGACAAAATTTATAATAAATATTAAATTGTTATTATATTAAAAATTTGGAGTATTAAAGAATGATCTTATATTAAGGGGTTATTTTAAAAAGCTAAATAGAACATGATGTGAGTTATGCAGTTAAGGAGATAATACGTTGATTAGGTTTTAGTAAACTATTTTTGAGCATGTTGGTGATCGTAAGAAAGAATGACGAAGTAATAAGGATTTATTGTGTGAATAAGGCTCAATCTATCAGATTTCTCCTCATGTAGATTCTAACGAACCGTAAAGAGCTTATGTTTACGGAAATAGATGTTTAAAGATTTTAACGAATCATAGCACCGCTATTAGTCACTTTTGATCAAGAAAAGATACCAAATTAAAGAAATAAGAATGCTAGAGTTCGTTACATTAAGATATTGAGGAAATGAAGTCAAATAAGGTTTATGGGGTTCGTTACGGTTGGTAATGGTGCATCGTAAGTCGTATCGCATAAAAAGCTATCATAACGGGTAAAAGGAAAAAAATAAGCACCTCATTTCCTCAGGAAAATAGGTGCTTATTTAAAATCACAAATCCTGTTCTCAGAAATAATCAGAGAAATACGGACGCTCCTGATTAATCAATTGCTCCAGTTTACGAATGGACGCGTCATCGGCTTGCATACGGCCAATACGTGCAAGATAGGTTGGCCGCTTATAACCCATTAGCATCGTCGTTAAAGCGGGAATGTCAATAACTACCGATGGTGCGATGCCGCCATGAGTCATACGACCTTTTCCGTTTGTGTCTACCGTTAGGGTGAAGGTTCCTTGATTCCATTCAAGCATAGGATCATGGAGATTGATAACGATTCGGCTTTCCTTTTCCTGCGATTCGAATGGATATTGCTCGATGAACAATACGATATCTACAATTCGTGCCATGTAATAAGGAGCAATGGTTTCTTTAATATCCCCGTCGTCCAATATAAATGCAAGAGGCTCATCCTGATAGATATCCCCTTTTACAAGCGTAATCATTGAGAAATGGGCACTGACAAAGTTCCATAATCCAGTGCGTGCCTCTTCGTTAATATAGATCATTTCTTTCATGTGAAAGATCTCTTCGGCAATCCAATACAGCAAATACCCCATAGGTGCGTCGTTATTGTCGTAATAGATCGCTACAGTCATATCATCTAAATCCCAGCGCAAATATTCTTCCCAAGCGAGCTCGTTTCGCAGCATTGCACCATGGTGCAAGCGGGCAAATTGCTCATATATTGTTTTGATGTCCGGATGTTCAATGGTTACACGTTCAACATGACCAGGCACGTTTTTCAGCTTAGGCAGTTGGGTGTCCGGAACCTCAAAAGAAATTTTATCGGAAATGATCTCCCAGCCTTTACGTCTGTAATAAGGAATTGAGTAGGGGTATAAGTAAGAGATCGATTGTTTCCGCTCACGCATTTTACTTAAGGCAAGCAGCATGAGCTTATTCATCAAGCCCAAATTGGCATATTCGGGATAGGTTCCGACACCTGTCAGTCCACCCATTTCATAAATATGTCCGTAGATGTTTACCTGAAAGGGATATACAGCAAGCTGAGATATAAGTTTATCGCCATCAAACCACCCTTGAACATCGGCATACTGAAGTACGGGAAGTTTGGCCTTTGCAATCTCTCTGTTCTCCCAGCCAAAGGTTTGTAAATCGCGATTGGTCACTTGAAAAACATAGCGCAATAAATTGTTGAACTGCTCGCCATGCTGGGTTTCGATTTTTTTTAACTTGAGTCTGTCATGCAATTTCCGTCGACTCATAGGTGACGACCTCCATTTATTTAAACATATCCAAGTAGTGTACCATCCCTTAGAAGTGCAAACAAATTAGCCCTGTTTGGAGGGGAATGCAGCACATGATTCGAATTTGCTGATTCAAAATGTTTGTTGGCGTATGGTGAAAAGTTTTCTATATGCTGAGGATGTCCTACAATTGATCTGCTTAATCAAAAACAGGTATGGATGTGCGTTAAGTAGGTATCGAGGTTGGAGGAGTTGAAAATTGAATATAAAATGGATTTTTTTCAAAAAAAAAAAGGCCATCAAGGATGCCTCAGTTGTAAACAACTCTGCGGTTTAAATAAACGTTGCTGCCATATTTCTTGATTAAACCATGCGATTCTGCTTTTATAAAGCTATGAATTTCTTTAAGGCGCTGCGTTTGTGGCTGGATTGTCTCTTTTACTTTTCCATCTACGGTAACATCGAATACAATTTTCATGATTGCACCTCATTTCTTTTGGTTAATTTCATAATAGTGTTGTTGTATGATGAGATCATAAATTGAAATGCGGAGTATTGTAATTTTTTTTGGAAAGCATCATCGCTATGTAAAATATCCAAGGAGAGGTGACAGGATGAGAGCCGTTTACGCAGGAAGTTTTGACCCGATTACACTTGGGCATGTGTCCGTTATAGAGAGAGCCTTTCAATTATTTAGTGAGGTTCATATTATAGTCGCCAATAATCGATCAAAAAAACATCATTTTACGATTGAGCAGCGTACGGAGCTTGTCGCTTTATCTGTGCCAAAGGATGATAAAATCCATATTATTCCTTATGAAGGCATTGTGGCTGACTATATAAATGAGCATGATATTAACGTGGTCATACGGGGAATTAGAAATGCAACTGACCTAGAATATGAACTGCAGCTTGAGCAATATATTCGTAATACTACGTTGGCGGATACGATTTATTTATCTCCATACACGCATTACATGCAAACGAGCAGCTCACTCGTTAGAATGTTTCTTATGTCTGATAAGACGGAGCTGGCAGCTTCGTATATGGTTCCAAAAGCGTATGCGCAAATGCTTGATTACGTGGATTATACCTAGTTTTTTGCGAATTCATCATACAAAAAAACCGCCAAGCTAGGATCAAAACGATCCGAACATGAGCGGTTTTAATTATGATTGTTGTATAAAACTAGCTTTGTGGCTTTGGCGGACGAGGACGTTTCTGCTTGAACCTAGGAGCAACGTAGTTCCGTTTGCGGTCACGAAAAAAAGTCCAGCCCGCGATAAAACCTGCACCTGCAGCGAACATTATAAATCCAAGTAAAAATTTGAGCCATTCAAAATCTGGCGTAATGGTTTCATTTCCGAATTCAGAGAAATACACGAATACCGAATCTTTCATTTTCAGAAAACCGAAGCAAGCAAGTAAGCCTGGAATAACGAGCATGAGGATTGCAATAAAGCGAGCAGCAACTAATTTCATAAATACAGTGTCTCCTTATCGGTCAAAATATACAGTTAGCTCTATCATACCTTTTTACGTGTAGAGTGTCTATTTCGTAAAACGACGATGTTTTCGTCATTAAAAACAGGTACAATAGGGATGGATGACATGTTACAATGCGAATGGGCATCTTTGAGAGTTATATGAATAGGCAAAAAAAGTATATAGTTATGGTTATTAGAAGGGAATGATTTTATGGCTATACAGGTAGATGTAGCAGTGCTCGGAGGCGGGCCTGGCGGTTATACAGCAGCCATTCGTGCTGCACAACTAGGAAAATCGGTTGCCATTATCGAAATGGACAAGCTTGGCGGCACATGCCTACATAAAGGATGTATTCCGAGTAAATCGCTGCTCCGGAGCGCTGAGGTATACTCAACGCTGCTTGAAGCAAGCTCATTTGGCATCCAAGTAGCTGATGGAGCGATATCACTCAACTATGGCAAAGTACAAGAGCGTAAGGATCAAACCGTAGAGCAGCTCTATCGTGGACTTCAAAGCCTAATGAAAAAGAATGGCATTCAAATTATTCAAGGCAAGGGAAGAGTCATCGGTCCTTCAATCTTCTCTCCAAAAAGTGGCTCATTAGCCGTTGAGCTGCCGGACGGTGAAATGGAATCGGTTGTATCCACTAATCTCATTATTGCTACAGGATCTCGTCCTCGTACATTGCCAGGTTTAACACCAGACGGCGAATATATAATGACCAGTGATGAAGCGTTAGTTATGGACAAACTGCCTAAATCCGTTATTATTGTCGGCGGCGGGGTTATCGGCGTTGAATGGGCTTCACTTCTGCATGATTTTGGCGTACAAGTTATTTTGGTAGAAGCGGGCTCCCGCCTTTTGCCTGGTGAAGATACAGAGGTCTCAGCTGAGCTGACAAGAGTGCTGCGCGGACGTGGTGTACGTGTGCTGACTGGCGTTCAACTGCAGACCGATCAATACAAAGGCGAAAACGGTGAAGTGTCTATCGTTGCAGCTACGCAAGACGGTGATGTCATATTGACTGCAGAAAAGCTATTGGTATCCGTAGGACGCCAAGCGAATGTGGAAAACATGGGCCTTGAAAATACCGATGTTCGCACATCGGGCGGTGTGATCGAGGTCAATGCGTTCGGTCAAACGAGCGAGCCGCATATTTATGCCATTGGCGATGTTATTGGCGGTGTTCAGCTCGCTCATGCTGCTGCGCATGAGGGCTTAATTGCTGCTGAGCATATTTGCGGTGAGAAACCCGTTGCGATTGAGGCTCATTTGATACCAAGGTGCATCTATTCCCGTCCGGAAATTGCTTCTTACGGCTTGACAGAGGATGGAGCACGCGCGAAAGGGCATGACATCAAGACGGGTAAAATTCCGTTTCAAGCGATTGGCAAGGCTATTGTTTTAGGAGAGAAAGAAGGATTCGTCAAGGTAATCGCTGATCGGAAGACCAACGATATTGTTGGTGTTCATATGATTGGTGCTCATGCAACGGATCTAATATCAGAAGCAGCACTCGCTGGAATTCTGAACGCAACACCTTGGGAAGTTGGCCAAATGATCCATCCTCATCCGACGCTTTCAGAGGCGCTGGGAGAAGCGATGCTCGCCGTAGATGATAGAGCGATATCGTTCTAATGAAGACTGTTTTCTTTTTGGTTCAATTGGAGTTATAATATATATGATCAAGTCTTAGTACCAGGTTATAATAGCGCGCAAAAGGAGGAACACCTTATGACCCAATCTGCTTCTACTGGGCAAAATGTTCGTCATTTGGAATTAGGGCTTAGCGATGAGCAAGCAATTGATATGTACGCAACGATGGTGACTGCTCGCAAATTTGATGAGCGTATGCTGCTGCTGCAGCGTGCAGGGAAAATCAATTTTCACGTATCAGGTGTAGGACAAGAGGTAGCACAGGTTGCTGCGGCGTATGCACTTAATCGAGAAACAGATTATTTTTTACCTTATTATCGGGACTATGGCTTCGTGCTCTCTGTTGGTATGACACTGCGTGATTTGTTGCTGTCGGTTTTCGCCAAAGCAGAAGATCCAAATAGCGGCGGGCGCCAGATGCCTGGCCACTTTGGCTCGAAGAAACTGCGAATCGTCACGGGCTCAAGTCCAGTAACAACGCAGGTTCCTCATGCAGTAGGCATAGCACTTGCGGCAAAAATGAAAAACAAGCCTCTTGTTAGCTTTGTTACATTTGGTGAAGGTTCGAGCAATCAAGGCGATTTCCATGAGGGCTGCAACTTTGCTGGAGTACATAAGCTGCCTGTTATTTTCATGTGCGAAAATAACCAATATGCAATCTCAGTTCCTATTCACAAGCAATTAGCAGGTACGGTTGCCGACCGTGCACTTGGTTATGGCTTCCCTGGATATCAGGTTGACGGTAACGATGCACTTGAGATGTACCGTGTTGTGAAGGAGGCGCGTGAGCGCGCAATTGCAGGCGAAGGTCCAACATTGATTGAAGCAATGATGTACCGTATTTCACCACACTCTACTTCAGATAACGATCTCGCTTATCGTACGAAGGAAGAAGTTGATTCCAACCGTGCGAAAGATGGCATCCCAAAATATAAGCAATATCTGATTGATTGCGAGATATGGTCCGAGGAGCTTGAAATTGAGCTTCAAGCCAAAATTCGCAAGATGCTTGACGAGGCTACTGAATATGGCGATAAAGCGCCGTTCCCGACGCCGGAATCTACATTGCTGCACGTTTATGCGGATGATGCTGATCAAGGAGGTACGGAATAATGGCAGTTATTGAATATATTGATGCAATTCGCCAAGGGATGAAGGAAGAAATGGAACGAGACGAAGATGTCTTCGTTCTGGGTGAGGATGTTGGTCTCAAAGGCGGCGTCTTTACAACGACCAAAGGATTGTTGGAGCAATTTGGCGAGGATCGTGTACTTGATACTCCGCTTGCAGAGTCAGCCATTGCAGGTGTTGCAATCGGCGCAGCGATGTATGGCATGAAGCCCATTGCTGAAATGCAGTATTCAGATTTTATGTTTCCGGCTACCAATCAAATTATTAGCGAAGCGGCTAAAATCCGTTATCGCTCGAACAATGATTGGACTTGCCCGCTCGTAATTCGCGCTCCTATTGGCGGCGGTGTTTTTGGAGGGCTGTACCACTCACAATGTACGGAGTCGGTATTTTTCGGTACACCTGGTCTGAAAATTGTTGCTCCATACCGTGCTTATGATGCGAAAGGGCTTCTAAAAGCAGCTGTGCGGGATCCGGACCCCGTGTTGTTTTTTGAGAATAAAAAATGCTACAAGCTCATTATGGATGAAGTTCCAGAAGAGGACTATATTGTTCCTATTGGCAAAGCGAATATTCTTCGCGAAGGCGATGACATTACGGTTATCGGTTATAGTCTGCCTCTTCATTTTGTCGAGCAGGCGGCAGCAGATCTAGCGTCTGAGGGCATTAGCGCTCATATTCTCGATCTACGGACGCTTCAGCCTCTGGACAAAGAAGGCATTCTTGAAGCGGTGAGAAAAACAGGCAAGGTGCTTATTATCCATGAGGACAATAAGACTGGCGGCGTAGGTGCAGAAGTTTCAGCGATCATCGCAGAAGAGCTGCTTTATGAGCTTGATGCTCCAATTATGAGACTATGTGGACCAGACGTGCCAGCGATGCCTATCAACCCGCCGGGCGAGAAGTTTTTTATGCTCAACAAAGATAAAGTTAAAGAAGCAATGCGACAGCTAGCGCTTTATTAAAATATAAGAAGTCTAAAGTACTAAGCTTATATGTCACCGCGAAACGTATGCTGCGCCGCCGAAGGACGGCGGTAGCCGTTTACGCCTCGGCCAGTAGGGAGATGTGAATTATGAAAACTATGACGGAAATCGTCGTGCCTCAACTAGCAGAATCACTTGTATCAGCTACCATCGATAAATGGCTGAAGCAGCCTGGCGATTGGGTTGATGTTTACGAGCCTGTCTGCGAGATTATTACAGATAAAGTGAATGCAGAACTGCCTTCCACTGTAGCCGGCAAGCTTGTTCGTATCCTTGTTGGCAAGGGGGAGACCGTTCCAGTCGGTACTCCAATCTGCATAATTGAAACAGAAGGTTCTGCTGAGGATGCCGGAATCGGGGCTGCGGAATCCCAGACGGCTGCACCAAGAGAGGCAACTGCTACACAAGTAAGTGAAATAGATTTGCAAGACGCTCCAATGCGCAATCGTTTCTCACCGGCTGTACAGCAGCTGGCGGCTGAACACTCCATTCGTCTTACCGATGTTCCAGGAACCGGCTTAGGCGGACGTATCACACGTAAAGACGTTCTTGCCTATGTAGCAGCTGGTGGAGGAAATCAAGCTTCTAGCGGGAATGCTGCTGTTCCTGCAGCCCGAACTGTAGATGCTGCTGCGCAGGTTCGTTCTTCTGGTCTGCATTTGACGGAAACGCCTAGGTTTCCAAAAATCGAAGTGGAAGGAGCATCGGGAGCTGGTCGTGGTGATAGCTTCATTGATGTAACGCCAATTCGGAATACGATTGCTCGCAACATGAGACAAAGCGTAAGTGAAATACCGCATGCATGGACTATGATTGAAGTAGATGTAACGAATCTTGTTCTTCTGCGCAATAAGCTTAAGGATGATTTCATGAAGCGCGAAGGCATTAATTTGACGTATTTGGCATTCCTGCTCAAAGCTGTCGTTAATGCAATAAAAGATGTGCCAATCATGAATTCCATGTGGGCTGTTGATAAAATCATTGTGAAGCGGGATATCAACATCGCGCTGGCGGTTGGTACAGAGGATTCTGTCCTTACACCTGTTATCAAGAATGCTGATCACAAAAACGTAGCCGGTCTTGCCAAAGAAATTGAAGAGCTTGCTCGTAAAACGAGAGAAGGTAAACTGACGCTGTCTGATATGCAGGGCGGAACGTTTACTGTTAACAATACAGGTTCCTTCGGTTCCATTTTGTCATATCCGATTATTAACTATCCGCAGGCTGCCATTCTAACGTTTGAATCCATTGTGAAGCGTCCCGTTGTCATAAATGATATGATCGCTGTTCGTTCAATGGCTAACTTATGTTTGTCACTTGATCATCGGATTTTGGACGGCGTTATTTGTGGTCGTTTCTTACAGCGTGTGAAGGATAATCTAGAGAGCTTTAATCTAGAAAGCAAATTGTATTAGAAAAGGGGAGCACGATCATGGCTGAAGCGGATAACGCAAAAAGCTTGAGACGGCTGGATGCCCAATATATAGGCATGCTCGATTACGCGGAAGCGTGGGAGCTGCAAAAAACATATATAAAGCAAATTGATAAGGAGGAGCGCAATCAGTCGCTGCTCCTTCTTCAGCATCCGCCTACGTATACGATGGGTTCTGACAAACATCCTGAGCACCTTCTGCTAGATGAGGCAGAGCTTAAGGAACGAGGTATCGCTTTTTATCAAATCGACCGCGGCGGGGATATTACTTATCATGGCCCTGGCCAGCTAGTCGGCTATCCACTTCTTTATCTAGATGCAGTAGGTCTTAATTTGCATGCCTATTTGCGGAGCCTTGAGCAGGTCATTATTAATTGGCTGAGCGAGTATGGTATAGAAGCGGGCAGAAAGCCGGAATATACAGGAGTATGGGTCGGTGATCTGAAAATAGCGGCCATAGGCGTAAAATTTAATAAAGCCCGCCATCAGCGGGGCTTTATTACGAGTCATGGATTCGCTCTTAATATTAAATCTGGCATTGCCGAAGAAGGATTTAGTGGGATTATTCCTTGTGGTATCCAGCAGTTCGGCGTAACATCCTTTAATGATTTAACAGGGCTTGATTTATCGGTTGAGGAAGCGGCGAACCAATTGCTCCCTCATTTTGTGAAAGAATTCAGATGTGAATTGGATCTAGTAAAGAAATAGTGATCCAAGACCAGCTAGCAAGGATGATAAAACTAATGCCGATACGAGAACGATGGCAACAATTCGAATCAATCGCTGTCTGCGCATATGAAAAACCCCTTTCTTGATTTGGAACGTCATAGCTTGCTATGAGCTTGTCATTTACTCTATTGTATACGAAAGTTATGGACGGAGGAAACGTTAATGATTACAAAAGATCGTTTAGTGAATGAATTTATGGAATTGGTGAAGATAGATAGCGAAACAAAACACGAGCAGGAAATAAGCCGTGTGCTAAAGCAAAAGTTTGAAGCGCTTGGCTTGCAAATTAGCGAAGATGATGCAGCAGCTAAGACCGGGCATGGCGCAGGGAATCTATTTGCAATATGGGAAGCAGAGGGAGCATCAGCATCAGCACCAACGATTTTTTTTACATGCCATATGGACACAGTAACACCTGGTGTTGGCATCAAGCCGCAGCTTGACGCTGATGGTTATATAAGAAGTGATGGAACAACGATTCTTGGAGCTGATGATAAAGCAGGCATTTCTGCCATTTTTGAAGCAATCCGTGTTGTTAAGGAGCAGTCCATTCCACATGGGCGTATTCAATTCGTCATTACGGTAGGAGAAGAATCAGGTCTACTTGGCGCACGCTCACTTGATGCATCGAAGCTGGAAGCTAAGTTTGGATACGCGCTTGATTCGAATGGCGCCGTTGGTGATATAGCAGTAGCAGCGCCGACACAGGCGAAAGTTACGATCAAAATGTATGGTCGTTCAGCACATGCTGGCGTTAATCCTGAGGATGGGATCAGTGCCATTCAAGTTGCTGCAAAAGCAATTGCAAGAATGCCGCTTGGACGTATAGATAAAGAAACAACGGCGAATATCGGCCGATTCGAAGGCGGCGGCGCTACAAATATTGTGTGTGATTTTGTGACGCTGTATGCTGAGGCGAGAAGCATTGTACAGCATAAGCTGGACAATCAGATTGTTGCGATGCGAAAAGCGGTTGAGAGTGCTGCAGAAGAGTTTGGTGCACGGGGAGAGCTCGAAAGTGAAATCATTTACCCTGCTTATCAATACGATGATGAAGATCCAGTAGTACAGCTCGCCAAAAAAGCAATCACAGCAATCGGCCGTACGCCGCGTACATTCCATTCTGGCGGGGGAAGCGATGCAAATATTTTTAACGGCTTAGGCATTCCTACAGTCAATCTAGCTGTTGGCTATGAGCATATTCATACGACGAAAGAACAGATCAAGGTAGATGATTTGGTGAAAACGACTGAGCTTGTTGTTGAAATTATTAAACAAGCGTCTGAAGCATAATAGAATTAGCAGAGGTCTTAAGAAGCGATAGCTTCGATTGGCCTTGTCGTAAAATGACAGAAAGCCCTTCGATCCTGCGGCTCAGTTTTGGCTGATCGCGGAAGGAGGGTTTTTGTCTAAATGCATGCGTCCGTGACTGATTAATTCGTTTTTTCCAAAGGAACACGGCGTACGCTGATGACATTTGTATATTCGGACATTGGTGTTCTTGATAAGGATGAAGCAGAAAGCTTGCGCAGCTGATGTTTTATTTCCCAGCCTTTTCCTACTAAGCGCAAGTGATTGAGTGCAACATATTGTTTCATATTAATCTCCCCTGTCGATTTGATATAATGATAGTTATGCAGAGGCAGGACAAGTTATGCGAAAGAATCAAATTCAATTTTAAGGAGCGAATACGAGTGGAAGAGCAGCAAAGAGCTGAGTTGTGGCGTGAGGAAACGATTAAGACAGAACCTATTTTTGAAGGTAAAATGATTACGCTGCAGGTTGATACCGTCACACTTGCAGACGGCAGAACCGCAACTAGAGAAATCGTCAAACACCCGGGAGCAGCAGCAGTTATGGCGCTTTTGGATGGAAAGCTGCTTGTAGTGGAGCAATTTCGCAAGCCGCTGGAAAAATTCCAAATCGAGATTCCTGCTGGCAAGCTTGATCCAGGCGAAGACCCGATGACAGCAGCAGCTCGTGAGCTTGAAGAAGAGACGGGTTACCGCTCTGATGATTTGACTCTTCTAAGCGCTTTCTATACATCACCAGGGTTTGCAGATGAGAAGCTATATATTTACTTCACTGATAAAGTGGAGCAGGGCGTAATAAACCCGGACGACGATGAAGACTTGAAGGTTGAAGCCATCACTCTCGAGCAAGCTGAAGCCTATATCCAAGAAGGCCGTATTAGCGACGCCAAAACGATCCTAGCCGTCTACGCTTGGAAACTATACACTTTGACAGGTCGGTTCTAACCGACCCTGTCTTCCCACAACATACCCGTCATACCTCTCTCAAACCCCTCATATAATGAAAAGTAAGACAACCCCTTGGGTAATTTAGTGATTTTTTTAAATTTATAGGAATGTAGAGTTGTGTAACTGTAGAGATGTAGAGATGTAGAGATGTAGAGATGTAACTATAGAGATGTAGAACTTTAGAACAGTAGAGCTATGGAAGTCTGGAAGTCTGGTACGGTAGATCTCTAGAGCTATTGAGCAGTGAATCTCTGGAATTCTGGGACGTTAGATCTGTGGAACTGTAGATCTTTAAATCTTTGAATCTGTAAATTTGTACAATTGTAACTTTGTAAATGTGTGAAATTGTAGAATAGCAGAACTCAAGAACTCAAGAACTCAAGAACTCAAGAACTCAAGAACTCAAGAACTCAAGAACTCAAGAACTCAAGAACTCAAGAACTTAAGAACTTAAGAACTTAAGAACTTAAGAACTTAAGAACTTTTGAACTCAAGAACTCAAGAACCATAGAACAACAGAACTCTAGAACCGTAAGCTGTATATTTCTAATTTTGGCTTATTGTTTTTTTTGTATTTAACAGCTCTTATATTTGTTTTTAGTGTTAATTTTTTGGTTTGCGGTGGTTCTCTTACTTTTGGGGACGCACTTCTCGTATTTAGCCCTGCAAGGTTCATTGTGTATATCAAGGTTGCTTTTGCATCGTTAAATGCGCTCTTAACGGACATAAAAGCTGTTATTTGTGAAGAAATCGACCAAAACAGACTACTAATGGACATGAGTTCCGTTATTTGGATGAAAAGGAACAGAATCGAAGCTTTCAAACCTATATAAGAGATCCTATGTCCGTAAGATCAGAAAAAAGGTGGAAAATAGCTAAATAAGGTATCTAATGTCCGTTAGCATCTAGAGCGGAGGATTATTATTGTTTTAAACTAATCTATTCATTGATCGATCTCAATTTCTAGAAGCATAAATTTATATAGTTATAATCAGTGCAAATTATAAAAAAACACCCATAAATTGAAACTTGGTTTTCAATAATCTTGAAATTCCTTTAAATTTTCTACTATATGGTTATATGTTTGTAACTAAACTAAATAACTAACTAATTAAACTGACAATCTCCAAGTGTGTCTAGTAAGGACGAAAGCGCTCCACCTTAAACCATATGTTCCATCACAGAGTACCGCCAACGTTTGTCGAGTTACTGGTGTCCTGCGGGAGCAGCTTGAGGCTCTCCCTGGAAGGGTGTGTTTGTAAGAGTTCTAACTAAAGTCTAAATAAAAAACTAAGCGACAAATCATTGCCACTAATCTTTTTAAAGGTTTAAAAGCTTTGAAGTAGCTCAAAACGAGAATTGAGTAGCATGCAATCACAAGAACAAGCTTTCGTGTCCCACAGGGACGAAAGCGCTCCGCAGTAAGCCAAGCATGTCCGCACAGAGTATCGCCAACGTTAGTCGAGTTGCGGGTGTCCAGAGTGTGCAACCCTTAGGGCCCTCCCTTGGAAGGGAAGGTTTGGGTGGGTTCGAAAAGCTTTTAACTTAAAAAGCCTATGCTAAAAAGTCATTACTGCCAATCTTTAAACTGATTTTAAAAGGATTTTAAAAGGATTAAAAGTTGTTAGAAGGCTTTAAAAGCTTTGAAATAGTTCAAAACGAGAATTGAGCAGCATGCAATGAAATCACAAGCTTCCAGCGTGTCCCGCAGGGACGAAAGCGCTCCACAGTAAGCCAAGCATATCCACACAGAGTAGTCGCCAACGTTAGTTGAGTTGCGGGTGTCCAGAGGGTGCAACCCTTGGGACCCTCCCTTGGAAGGGAGGGTTTGGGTGGGTTCGAAAAGCCTTTATGTAGTGTGTTAGAAGTCCTTAATGTAGGTAGTGTCCTTTATCAAGGTTGTAGACTAACTGTAAGATGTGTCCTATCTATAGGTGCAGTTTATCTAAAAGTAAGGCCCTAATTTTAGGGCGGGGTCAAACAACTCCGAAAGGTCCGGTGACCATGGCCAAAAATCAATTGTCGTTATACGTTTTTGTGTCGGTTCTTTTTATCGTAGGTGTCATTTTCGGCGCATTGATGGTCAATGCACTGACGCTGGAGCAGCAGCAGGATCTAGCTCAAGATGTAGATCAATATGTTCAACTGATCAATCAGGGCATCGGTTCTGGAGCTGCGGATTCGTTTTGGGATCGGTTTTTTTTCCATAGCAAGTGGCTGCTTGTACTATGGCTGCTCGGAATTACGGTGATTGGCATACCGGGAGTGCTCGCGCTTAATTTCTTGAAAGGGGCATTAGTTGGCTTTTCGGTAGGGACGCTGATCAATCAATATGCATGGAAGGGAGTACTGTTCTCGCTGGTCTCCATCGCGCCTCAGAATATTATTGCAATACCGGCAATGGTTATCATGAGTGCTGCTGCAATATCCTTCTCCATGTTCGTTATCAAAAATAGGCTCCTCCGGCAAAAGGGGGAACTTGCGCCTGAGTTGGGCTCGTTTACATCAACAGCCGTGCTGATGCTATTTCTTTTTGCAGGAGCAGCATTGTTAGAGGCGTATATTTCACCAACATTAATCAGTTGGGTTTCGCCCCTTCTCGCGTCCGTTAGCGCCACAATCTGACACCAAAATGTTTGACTTTACGGCATGTTAGCCCCTATAATGAGAGGAAACCTTTCCTGAAAAAGGCGCAGTCATGTGGTAGGGGGGAAATCATGGAAGCCCGGATTGATAAGATTAAACAACAGTTGCAGTCGCAGGGCTACAAATTAACCCCGCAGCGCGAAGCAACGGTACGAGTTTTACTTGAAAATGAAGATGACCATCTTAGCGCTGAAGATGTATTTATGCTAGTTAAGGATAAAGCTCCAGAAATCGGACTTGCAACGGTTTATCGGACATTGGAATTGCTTAGTGAAATGCATGTTGTCGAAAAATTGAATTTTGGCGACGGGGTAGCGCGGTACGATCTTCGTACGGACAGCAATAAACATCACCACCATCACCTCATATGTGTACAATGTGGAACTATGGATGAAATCAAGGAAGACTGGCTTTTGCCTTTAGAAGAGAGGCTAGAGCAGGAATACGGATTTTTTGTGCTCGATCATCGCCTTGATTTTCAAGGCATATGTCATCGATGCAAAGAGAAAAACGACCTTGCAAACCCAAATGAGAATCAATCATAAACGGCTTGGCTGCCCAGCATAACTGGACGGCAAGCCGTTTTGGCATTCTATTAAGCTCTAAAAATATGATCAAGCTGCATTAATCCAGCACCTTGTGCAAGCGAACTATAATTGTTCAGCTTCAGCGCTTTTTTTTGCAGCCTTGTTTTTACCGCGTAGGGACTAATTCCAGGTTTTCCTGCAAGCAGCAAGGCTGCTCCGCCTGCAACATGAGGTGAAGCCATACTAGTGCCGGAGAGCTTCTCGTATTTGCCGCCAAGCCATGTGGATAATATGTTTTCGCCGGGGGCTGAAACGGAGATCCCGCTGCCTCTGCTGCTGAAAGTAGCTATTTTATTTGTTTTTGTCGTAGCCGCTACCGCTATTGTCTCTTTAAAAGAAGCTGGTTCGTCGATTACTCCGCTTGAACGACCTTCATTGCCGGCTGATGCAACAATTAGGATACCTTGCTTTGCTGCACGTTTTATCGCGTTATGCAGCGTATCGCTGCTTTCTGAGCCGAGCACGCCAAAGCTCATATTTATGACATTCATGCGATTTTTGACACACCAATTGATTCCCTCAATAATATCCGAAACAAATCCTTCTCCGTCCTCATTCAGCGCTTTAACTGCATATAAATTCACCTCAGGAGCGGTACCCAATGATTTGCCTGCTCTACCCGCTGCTGCGACGATGCCTGCGACATGGGTGCCATGACCATTATCGTCAGCGTAAGAACCGCCGTTGATTGTGTTAATCCCGCCAGCGATATTCAAGTCGGGATGATTGGCGATTCCTGTGTCGAGGATAGCGACATTAATGGATTTTCCCCGTGTTCTAGCCCATGCATCGGGTGCTTTTACTCGAATAACATTCCATGGCAAAATTGCGGGTATTGTAGCTGGCGTGAGCAGGGGCATTGCATAGCTGTGTTTCCTAGTATTATTATTCTGAAGGCCGTGAGCGCGGATTTTGAAATCTTTTTCGACAAGCTTAACTTGCGGAAGATTCAAGAGTGACTGTAAAGACGAGTTTTTATGAAAATGACAACCGATGATTCGGCTTCTTGAGACGGTTTTGAACGGGGTAATTCCGAGTTGTTTGAGGTGCCGAAGACAGCGTTTATAGGATTTAGCTGATTGGAGTGTTATTAGTTTCCGATTGGTGTTTTGAGACGATTTACAAGAAATACAGCTTTTAAATATACCTTTTAATTTTGACAATGGACCTAGAACCCCCTAATCAAGCAATTCCTTTTTCAGTCTATGGGATAGGATGTATTTCGGTATGGGTACTTGTCACTTTGACACATATTTTTCGAAATATAACAAAGTATAGAAATGAAGCTTATGTTCTACATATATTTTGCTGTGAAGTTCACGGAAAGGACGATCATTCCATGCCGAACTCTCATACAACATAGAAAGCGGTTATTTAAGCATCAACAATCACAAAGCTTTAGAGGAGGAAATGGGCATGATTGTAGGCGTACCAAAAGAAATTAAACAAAGCGAGTACCGTGTTGCCTTAACTCCCGCTGGCGTTACGATGTTGTCAGGAGCTGGGCATAAAGTGCTTGTAGAAACAGGAGCCGGCAGCGGCAGTGGTTTTGAAGACAGCGATTACGAGCGTGAAGGTGCTGAGATCGTTGCGAGCGCAGCAGAGGTATGGATGCGTGCGGAAATGATTATGAAGGTGAAAGAGCCTCTTTCAGAGGAGTTCGGTTATTTTCGCGAAGGCTTGTTGCTGTTTACGTACTTGCATTTGGCCGCAGCCCCTGACTTAACGAAAGCGCTCGTGGACAGTGGAGTGACTGGTATCGCTTATGAGACGATACAACTTGCAAACGGCAGCCTGCCGCTGCTTACGCCGATGAGTGAAGTGGCAGGCAGAATGTCAGTGCAGGTAGGTGCGCAGTTTTTAGAAGCGTTTAACGGTGGAAGAGGGGTGCTGCTCGGCGGGGTTCCAGGCGTTCCACCGGCAGAGGTCGTCATTATTGGTGGCGGAATCGTAGGGACGAATGCGGCGAAAATTGCGCTGGGAATGGGTGCAAATGTAGTTGTTTTGGAGAAAAGTGCCGACCGTATGAGATATTTGGATGATATTTTTGGCGGAAGAATTCATACGCTGATGTCGAGTCCGTATCATATTGCAGAAGCTGTTGCTAAAGCAGATTTGCTTATAGGGGCAGTTCTTATTCCAGGTGCACGCGCACCACATTTGGTAACAGAACCGATGGTACAAAGAATGAAAAAAGGTGCAGTAATCGTCGATGTAGCAGTCGACCAAGGCGGATCGATTGCAACGGTAGACCGGCCGACAACGCATAAAGATCCAATCTATATGAAGCACGGGGTCGTTCATTATGCCGTTGCTAATATACCAGGCGCAGTGCCGCGGACGTCGACTATCGCTTTAACGAACGTAACGAGCTCCTATGCGCTTGATTTGGCGAATAATGGAATGAACGCTGTTCAAAAAAGCTTGCCGCTGCAAAAAGGCGTGAATACTCATGCAGGTAAAGTAACGTATAAGCCGGTTGCTACAGCGACCAATCAGCCTTATGTGCCATTAGAAAATTTGTTGAATAACGTTCCTTACGAGCAATTGAAGGATGATTGACATAATAGAACCTGCCTCCTCATATGGTGATACGGATGGACAAGTGACAACGTATCGGCTAATGAAGGAGGCTGGTTTACATGGTTTTCTCGATACGGAGATGGACGAGCCGTATTTTCTTTATTTTTGTTTTTGTAGTATTGCTTTTTGTCGTCACAGGGGGCTATCGCTGGCTTGCCGACGCGATTTCACCTATCCATCCTTATCGTGAGCCTAAAGGGCATGCCATGAAGGTTTTTGTGACGGACCCTAATTCTCCAGACAGTAAAGATGCTGCCGATCGGCTTCGCTGGTTTTATTGGTATGGGGAGTAAAGGATTGTTAAGGTTGTGCAGATAAACGATCTCAAGCAGGATTAATAGAGTCGAATGTTGAATATTTTTGTAGAAAAGCATGTTAGAATGGTGTCTTATGTGAAAGGAAGTCCAATGAAGGCTCATTTAAATCGCTACATTCAACATTTGCAGGTAGAACGAGGTTTGTCAGCAAATACGCTTTCTTCATATGAGCGGGATTTGAATCAGTTTATAGCTTATATTGACCAGCAAGGCTTGACCGAGCTTACTGCTGTGAAGCGGCATCACATGTCGAGGTATATGCTCCACTTGAAGGAACAGGGCAGGAAAGCCGCTACGTTATCCAGGCACATCGTGTCAGTACGAGCATTTTTTCATTTCCTTCTCGCAGAGGACGTTATTCAAAGCAATCCGTCTATCTATATGGAGGCCCCAAAGCAGGAGAAGAAGCCGCCAAGCATATTAAGCGTCTCTGTGACGAATAAGCTTCTTGAGACGCCGAATTGCTCAAGTGCAGCCGGCAAACGTGACAAAGCCATGCTGGAGCTCATTTATGCAACAGGAATAAGAGTGTCAGAGCTTGTCTCGCTTAATATTGAGCATGTTAATATGCAGCTAGAATTTATTCAATGTATGGGTACAGGCCAAAAGGAACGGCTTGTTCCTTTTGGAAAATTAGCTTCCGAGGCAATTGTAGACTATTTGCAATATGGCCGTGATGAATTGCTGACAGAAAGAGCGTCTGAATCGGCGTTGTTTCTAAATCATTTAGGAACACGTTTGACAAGACAAGGATTTTGGAAGACGATAAAGAAGTACACGAAGGAAGCTGGGATTGAAGAAGAGATTACGCCACATACACTTAGACATTCCGTAGCAGCACATTTACTCGATAACGGAGCGGATATTCGTTCTGTTCAGGAACTGCTAGGACATGCGGATATATCATCTACGCTCAAGTATACCCAAGTGTCCAAAGAGCGAATGAAAGAAGTTTATTCTCGAGCTCATCCGCGTGCTTAACAAAGGTCGACATCGATAAATCCCAATTACAGAGGAGGTAGTCATACATATGAGATTTGATCGAATAACAGTAATCGTTTTGGATAGCGTTGGAATAGGTGAACTGCCAGATGCTGAGGCATTCGGTGATCTTGGCTCACATACGCTAGGCCATATCATAGAAAAAGCACCGTCAACGCAGCTTCAGAATCTTAGAAGATGGGGTCTTGATCGAATAGCTAGCATCCATGATTGGAGTCCATCTTCAGAAGCTCCCGCAGCATATTATGGTAAAATGGCTGAGGTGTCCGTTGGCAAGGATACGATGACTGGTCACTGGGAGCTTATGGGGCTAGAAATGACAGTGCCATTTCAAACGTTTCCGGATGGTTTTCCTCCTGAGCTGCTTACCCCATTCGAGGAGCGAACAGGCCGTAAAGTCATTGGAAACAAACCAGCAAGCGGTACAGACATACTCGATGAGCTGGGTGCCGAGCAAATGGAAACTGGCGCATGGATTGTTTATACATCAGCTGATAGTGTATTTCAAATTGCTGCGCATGAAGAGATCATTCCGCTCGAGGAGCTCTACCGCGCTTGTGAAATAGCAAGAGAGCTGACAATGGACGAGCGCTTCACAGTAGGGCGCGTCATCGCAAGACCTTATATTGGCGAGCCAGGCGCTTTTAAACGAACGCCTAATCGTCATGATTACGCGGTGAAGCCTCCACAGCCAACAGTATTGAATGCGTTGAAGGACGCTGGTTTCGATTCCATTGCAATTGGGAAAATCAATGATATTTTTGACGGAGAAGGCATTACAGCTTCTACTCCGACAAAAAGCAATGCGGACGGCATCGACAAAACGATCGAACAACTGAAGCAGCCTTTTAAAGGCCTTCTGTTCACGAACCTTGTAGATTTCGACTCGCTTTATGGCCATCGCCGCGATCCAATTGGCTACGCCTCAGCTTTGGAAGAGTTCGACGTAGCAATTCCTTTGCTTGAGAAACAGCTTGGCGAGCGAGACTTGCTTATCGTGACTGCGGACCATGGCAATGATCCCGTACATCCAGGTACAGACCATACTCGTGAATACGTACCAATATTGCTCGTGAGTCCTGCTTTTAACGAGCCAGGGCCTCTCCAAGTACGTTCTACGTTCTCTGATCTTGGAGCAACAATAGCCGATAATTTTGGTGTTGCAACACCACCTAACGGAACCAGCTTCCTGTCTGAGCTTATTACACGGGAACAAAAGTAATTATTTTTACAATTGGGTACAAATCGTTTTATGAACATACTTTTAGGAGGAAATAGAATGACAACAATTACTTCGGCAGGACTAACAGCAGCAAACATTAAGGAAGCAGCACAATATATCGAGGCTCAAACAGAGCAAAGACCGGAAATTGGTTTAATTATGGGTTCGGGACTTGGTGTGCTTGGAGACTATTTGGAAAATGCGATTACGATTCAATATCATGATATTCCTCATTTCCCGATTTCCACTGTTGAAGGACATGCGGGCGAGCTGCTCATTGGTACACTTTCGGGCAGAACGGTATTGCTGATGCGCGGTCGTTTTCATATGTATGAAGGTTATGGTCCGGAACTAACGGCATTTCCTGTACGTGTCATGAAGGCGCTAGGTGTGAAAACATTGCTTGTTACCAATGCAGCTGGCGGAGTCAATATGGATTATGAAGCAGGCAACCTAATGTTGATTTCAGACCATTTGAATATGACTGGCAAAAATCCGTTAATCGGACCAAACGACAACGAGCTTGGCGTAAGGTTTCCAGATATGTCGGAGGCATACAGCAAGCGTCTGCGTGCTGTTGCAAGAGATATTGCAAAAGAGCAAGGCTTTACACTTCGTGAAGGTGTGTATGCAGGTTTGCTTGGACCAACTTATGAGACACCAGCAGAAATTCGAATGCTGCGGGTTCTTGGAGCTGATGCTGTCGGAATGTCGACTGTTGCCGAAGTTATTGCAGCACGTCATTCAGAGATTGAGGTCATCGGAATATCGTGTATTAGCAATATGGCAGCGGGTATTTTGGATCAGCCGCTGTCGCATGGAGAAGTTATGGAAACGACTGAACGTGTCAAGTCCCAATTTTTGGGTCTAGTTAATGCATTGATTGCGAAAATGTAACAAATTCGTAACACAATTGTAATATATTCGTCGACTCAATATGACAGTGTTTTTTTTACGTTTCGTCGTATAATGTCCATGACCAAAGAAAGATGGAGTGGACAATGACATGGACAAGCAAGTTCTCACACAGATGGAGCAGTTGCGTAAAAAAATGATAGAAGCAGCTCTATTGAATGAAAGCCTTCAGCACTTGGACGTGCTTGTACTAAGCCAGACTTTAGATGAGATTATTGTCCAGGTGCAGAGGGAGCGACGCGCTTTATAACGGATCAACAACGTAATGGTGAATGGAGAGGGACAAATGCGGTCGGTAGATCTTATACAGAAGAAAAGAGATGGCGGCGAGCTGACCGCTTCGGAGTTAACTTTTTTAATTGATGGTTATTCTCGTGGCGATATCCCGGATTATCAGCTGTCAGCATGGGCGATGGCTGTTTTTTTTCAAGGGATGACGCCTAGAGAAACAGCAGCTTTAACGCTTGCAATGGCTAATTCAGGCGATCAGGTCGATCTTGGTCCTATTAGCGGAATTAAAGTCGATAAACATAGCACAGGAGGCGTGGGGGATAAAACAACTTTGATCCTTGCGCCATTAGTCGCATCCGTAGGCATTCCTGTTGCCAAAATGTCCGGTCGAGGCTTAGGCCACACTGGCGGCACGATTGATAAGCTGGAATCCATTGAAGGCTTTCGTACGGAGCTCTCACGCGAGAAATTTATGACACAGGTGAACGATATTGGTTTATCCGTCATAGGGCAGAGCGGAAATCTTGCGCCAGCGGATAAGAAGCTATATGCCCTTCGTGATGTTACCGCTACAGTAGAGTCCATTCCACTTATCGCAAGCTCAGTAATGAGCAAAAAAATTGCTGCAGGCGCTAATGCCATCGTGCTTGATGTCAAAACAGGCAGTGGAGCATTTATGAAAACGCTAGAGCATTCTGAGCAATTAGCGCAAGCGATGGTAGATATCGGAACAGAGGTCGGACGGAATACGGCTGCTGTTATAAGTGATATGGATCAGCCGCTTGGCTTTGCGATTGGAAATGCTTTAGAAGTACAAGAATCAATTGAAACGCTCAAAGGAAATGGCCCTGAGGATCTTACAGAGCTTTGTTTAACGCTTGGGGCACATATGGTTATCTTAGGCGGGAAATCCGATTCTGTGGAGTCTGCGAAGCAGCTGCTGCGTGATCAGATCGCAAGCGGAGCTGCTTTAGATAAGTTCAAAGCATTTATTACTGCACAGGGTGGGGACGCTTCAATTGTTGATGATCCAACGAAGCTTCCGCAAGCGCCTTTCATTGTAGAAGTGAAAGCATCGGACTCTGGTTTTGTCAACGCGATTGAAGCCGAACAGCTGGGGATAGCCGCTATGCTGCTTGGTGCAGGAAGGGCGACATACGACGCTTCAATTGATTATGCCGTTGGAGTCACACTTCGCAAGAAGTTTGGAGATCCAGTAAATGCTGGTGATACGCTTGCCCTGCTTCATGTCCGTGAATCAAATGAATCCACACTTGCAGTTGCTGAGCGAGTAAAGCAAGCACTTACGATATCTTCGGAGAAGCCGCTGTCTCGTCCATTGCTATTATCCGTAATAACAGCAGAAGGCATTACTAGGTATAATTAAATATTTTTTTATGAAATCCGCTCCGCAATTTGGGGGCGGATTTTTTTGCGTTTCAATTAACTCTAGCTGATGGAATAATTTCCAACTTAAGAGTCAACACTAAAAAGAGAAATATAAGCGAATTGCGCAGCTTAGAACACTTACGAAGTAAGTTTTTGCTTCACAAAACTAAGCGGATGCTTACGAAGCGAGTTTTGCTTCTCAAAACTAAGCGAATGCTTACGAAGCAAGTTTTGCTTCATAAAACTAAGCGAATGCTTACGAAGCGAGTTTTGCTTCACAAAACTAAGCGAATGCTTACGAAGCAAGTTTTGCTTTTCAAAACTTTAACAGGAGGAGATTTAGTTGGTAAATCGTACTATGAAGCTCTGTATAATCATTCTTGCATTCGCGCTTGTGCTGCCGACAGCCGCTTTTGCTGCTGTGGAGCCAACACCAGCTCCCGGTCCGACCCCTGCGCCGCAAAGTCAGGCCTCTAACGCTAATTTAGCACCTTCAGCACGTTCTGCCATCCTTATGGATGCGGATAGCGGGACGGTTATTTACGAAAAAAATAGCCATGATAAGCTACCGCCTGCAAGTATCACCAAAATAATGACGCTGCTGCTTATTATGGAGGCACTTGATGACGGCAAGATTAAACTAACAGACAAGGTACAAACGAGCGAATACGCAGCTTCTATGGGCGGCTCACAAATCTTTCTTGAGCCGGGAGAAGAAATGACCGTAGACGATATGATTAAGGGCATAGCGCTCGCATCAGGCAATGATGCATCCGTGGCTATGGCTGAGAAGCTTGCGGGTACAGAGCAGCAATTCGTAACGATGATGAATGAGCGGGCCCAGCAGCTTGGCATGAACGATACACAGTTTTCTAACCCAAACGGCCTGCCTGTAGCCAATCATTTCTCATCGGCGCATGATATTGCGGTGATGTCTCGGGAGCTGTTAAAGCATTCGGAAGTAACCAAATATACAGGGCTTTATCAGGATTACTTAAGAAAGACGTCCGCGAAGCCTTTCTGGCTCGTAAATACGAATAAACTAGTACGTTTTTATAGTGGCGCTGATGGTTTGAAGACTGGCTTCACGAGTGAAGCCAAATATTGCCTCTCGGCTACAGCAAGGCGGGATGACATGCGCGTCATTGCTGTTGTAATGGGAGAGCCAGATACGAAAACCAGAAATGCTGAAGTTTCGCAAATGTTCGATTACACGTTCGCGCAGTACATGAATCACTCGATTATTAAAGAAGGCGAGTCGATGGGGACGCTGAAAATCGAGAAGGGCACTGCCGCGGAACTTCCGCTTGTCGCTAAGCATGCGTACAGCGTTCTGCTTAAAAAGGGCAGTCCAACAAAAGATATCCGTTATGAGCTGAAAATTGCGGGTCCGCTCAAAGCGCCAGTTCAAATTGGTCAACCGATTGGCAAGCTTGTTGTCTATCAAGGCGATCAAGTGCTCAAAGAATTTGATGTGGATGCTCCCTTGTCTGTTGAACGGGCAGGCTGGTGGAAATTGTTGAAGCGTTCCTTCTCTGGTCTATTTGCGTAACAAACACATAAACTTTATGTCTGAAAGCGACTCGTTTTTTGTCAGCTGTTAGCGGTATGCTTCTAGTTTTGTCGGCATGCAGGAATCGTGAAGCATTTTGGAGAATTGCTAGTTCTATCTCGGCAAGTGTAAACGGCTGAACCTGACTCACCGCAGATCAGTCCACGTTTCACGGTGAAAGGTTAGGAGAGGTATAGGTATGACCTATTCTTTCTTAATAGATAAGCAGGTATATGGTTTTCTTATACTTGCCTTATGGTTCACCGTCAAAGCTGCTTTAGCGTCCGAAAGACGCCAAAGACGTTTGCTTGTGTTTGAAAAAACCTAGAGGAGATGAACAGCATAATGAGTCTGCAAGCAGAATTGGAGCAATACCGCAATGTGCTGATCGTAAGGCTTCGGGGCGAGTTGGATCATCATACTGCCGATGTCGTACGCTTTAAGATGGAAGAGGCTCTACTTCGCGGTAACAGCGAGCATGTCATTCTTAGCTTGAAGGAGCTGCAGTTCATGGACAGCTCCGGTCTAGGCGTCATATTGGGCCGATACAAGCAGGTGAAGAGCAAGGGTGGCAAAATGGTCGTCTGCGATGTGAATCCTAATGTTCATCGCCTATTCGAAATGTCGGGTCTGTTCAAAATTCTGACGATTCATGAAAACGAACGTACCGCAATTTCTAGTTTGGAGGTGGTGTCATGAACGGTTCCAATGAAATGACGCTTTCCTTCAGCGCCCGATCGGAAAACGAAGCCTTTGCACGAATCGCGGTAGCGGCATTTGTGTCACAGCTGGATCCGACGCTCGAGGAGCTGAATGATTTGAAAACGGCTGTGTCCGAGGCTGTAACGAATGCGATTATACATGGCTACGAGAACGATCCTACTTGTCAGGTCAAAATAGAGGCAAGAATTGAAGGAGATTCGGTTTCCTTAACGGTGTCGGATAACGGTCGCGGAATTGAAGATTTGGAGCTTGCTCGTCAACCGCTTTATACGTCGAAGCCTGAGCTTGAGCGCTCTGGAATGGGCTTCACGATTATGGAAAATTTTATGGATCGTTTTGAGGTTTCAAGTCAGGTAGACGGCGGCACACGCGTAGCAATGCTTAAACGAATTGAATCGAAAAAAGCGCTCTACAATTAGCGTATAGGGGTTGAACCTCATGGATGTCAATCTAAAGCAGACGGCCCAGCCATACTTGGATGACGCGGAAGTGAAGCGGCTTATTGCGTTAAGTCAGTCCGGCGATACGCTTGCAAGAGATACACTCGTACAGTGTAATATTCGGCTAGTTTGGTCAGTCGTGCAGCGGTTCATCAATCGTGGTTATGAGCCCGATGATTTGTTCCAAATCGGCTGCATAGGATTGCTTAAATCAGTAGACAAATTTGATTTGTCTTATGATGTTAAGTTTTCAACTTATGCAGTTCCCATGATCATTGGGGAAATTCAGCGATTTTTACGCGATGATGGTACGTTGAAAGTTAGCAGATCCCTTAAGGAAACCGCCAATAAGGTGCGCAAAATGAAGGATGAGCTTTCCAAAACGTTAGGTCGATTGCCCACCATTAGCGAGGTTGCGGAGCGGCTGGGCATTACCCCAGAGGATGTTGTATTCGCTCAAGAAGCGAATAAGCCGCCAACTTCGATACACGAAACTGTGTTTGAAAATGACGGGGACCCTATCACGCTGATGGATCAAATAGCCGATGAATCTCAGGATCGGTGGTTTGACAAGCTTGCGCTTGTGGAAGCCATCGAAGGTCTAAGCGAGCGTGAACGATTGATTGTATACTTGCGGTATTACCGTGACAAAACGCAATCCGAAGTAGCGAGCAGGCTTGGTATATCACAGGTACAGGTATCACGGCTTGAGAAAAAAATATTGCAGTCCATCCGAGACCAAATCGCCCTTTAAGGCGGTTTGGTTTTTTTCTATTTTTTACCTCAAATTGCATGAGTATCCGAATCGTCCTTTTATCATACTAAAAGGGAAACATACACCAACGTATCAGCAGAAGGGAAGTTGACAAATGGCAAAACCAAACCATTCGGTCCTCTATCTGCGTCTGAAAAAACGGATATACATGAAACCGAATCAACGCATTTCCTTAGGCCAAGCAGCGAGGCTGCTCGCAAAGGATGACTTGCTTGAGAACCGCTTGAAGGGGCTTGTTCTTTACGAGCACAAGAAGGCGGATGGCAATCGCGTCGTTATAGACTTGCTTCAAATCGTCAAAGCGATAAGAGAGCTTGAGCCGGATTTAACTGTAGAAGCCTACGGTGACCCTCAAGTGCTCGTTATGGTGGCGGAGAAGCCAGTAAAACCGCGTATTGCTGTGCTTATTTTTTCGTGGCTGCTGCTGTTCTTTGGAGCGGGCCTTGCGATTATGAATTTTCATACGGATGTCAGTATGAAGGAGGTTCATATCCGAATTGTCGAGCTGATAACGGGGAAGCGCACGGAGCATCCCCTATGGTTTCAAATCCCTTATTCTCTGGGCATTGGACTTGGGATGGTATTGTTTTTCAACCATTTATTCCGTAAACGATTCAATGAGGAGCCTAACCCGCTTGAGGTTGAGCTCTATATGTATCAAGAAAATGTAAATGCCTATGTCATCGCCGACGAAATGCGTAAAAAATCGGATTACGATCAAACGCAGGGGGACAAACATGATTAGTGCCGCTGCTAATATTTTTATTGCTCTGCTAGGCTTGGCAGGGGGTCTTGCTGTAGGCAGTGGGTTGGTAGCATTGCTAATTGTCCTTGATCTCATTCCGCGACTTGCTCAAGTTGCTAATGCTTACCGGATGTCAGTGTGGTTTGAGACCGCCGTCATATCCGGTTCGCTGTACTGGACCTTTGCTGATTTTATGAGCTGGAAGCTTTCGCTGCCGTCGGGTCTGTTTTTAAGTGCGACAGGGCTGATTGATGGCATGTTTGTGGGGATGCTCGCAGCAGCCTTGACTGAGGTAATGAATGTGCTCCCGATTTTGGCCAAAAGAATGAATTTATCTGCTTATATGGTTAGTCTCGTCATGGCAATGGTTCTAGGCAAAACGTTGGGCTCATTATTCGATTGGTTAGTATTTCAATGGTGATACAGTAAGGATGGGGTGAGCTAACATGAATGACAATGAAAATTTTCATGACAACGATAATGAACAAAATGGAAGACCTCCGTTTTTAGAAGTCAATGAGGATCAACAGAAAGAGGAATCGGGAGTTGCTCGAAACAAAACATCATTCGGTAGTGGTAATAAAAAAAACAATGTCAGCACAGCTGTTTCCAATAAGAACGGCAATAAGGACATAACTCCGATTCCGAGCGATTTGGATGAAGTTCTGATAAGATTGGAAAATGAGATCGGTTATAAAGTAAGCTTTGACGTTGTTGTGAGAGAGATGACGTTTGGCGAGAAGCGCACAGCAATGTTGTCGTTGAATGGTTTGGTTAAGGATACGCTGCTGTCAGATGTGCTCAAGCGATTAACGTATCTCCAACCCGAGGATTTATCTGCGGATGCCTTTCATTCCTTCCTTGATTTATATGTTCCTGCGGCGCAGGTCATAAAGGAAGACGATTGGAATAACATGCTGACGTGCGTGTTATCCGGTGTAACCGCATTGTTTATTGATGGTGAATCCAGTGTTCTCATGATCGATGCGAAGGCTTTCCCCGCAAGAGGACCAGAGGAGCCTTCGCTTGAGAAGGTTGTACGCGGCAGCAGAGATGGCTTCGTAGAAACGTTGATGGTCAACATTTCACTTGTTCGCAGACGGCTGCGTGATCCCCAGCTTCGATATGAAATTGTGCGGGTGGGCGATCGGACACAAACGGACGTTTGTATCGCTTATATCGACGATATTGTGGACAAGGAGCTGCTTAAGTCCGTCAAAGACAAAATCGCTATGGTTAAAATAGACGGCTTGCCGCTTGCGGACAAGCAACTGGAGGAGTCTACTGTAAAAAGGGGCTGGAATCCCTTCCCGCTTGTTCGATATTCAGAGAGACCCGATACGGTAGCTGCACATCTGCTGGAGGGTGCTGTAGCTGTATTCGTTGATACTTCGCCAAGTGTTATGACGCTGCCGACTACTTATACCGATCTAATGCAGCATGCAGAGGAGAATCGACAAACACCATTTATTGGCACCTATCTGCGCTGGGTGAGATTTATAGGTATTTTGGCATCGTTGTTCATGCTGCCGTTATGGCTGCTGTTCGTCATGCATCCGGAAATGAAGCCTGTTGCTCTTGAGTTTATTGGTCCGAGTAAGACCGGCAAACTGCCATTAGTCGTACAATTTCTGTTAGCTGAGATAGGCGTGGATTTGCTGCGTATGGCTTCTGTTCATACGCCTACATCTCTCGCAACGGCTATGTCGTTAGTTGCTGCGATTCTCATTGGTGATATTGCCGTTAAGACCGGCGTCTTTGTTAATGAAGTTATTTTGTATATGGCGATTTCAGCGATTGGGATGTTCGCAACACCAAGTTATGAGCTTGGACTAGCGAATCGAATCGTAAGGCTCGTGTTAATTATATCGGTGGCCGCCTTCAGTGTGCCGGGTTTCGTCATTGCGACGACGGCTATTTTGCTAATGCTGATCGTGGAGCGCTCATTCAATCGTCCGTATATGTGGCCCATTATACCGTTTGACCTCGGAGCGCTTTGGAGCATTATCATCCGTCAGCCAGTCCTGTACAACAGGCAGCGCCCAAATATTTTGCGGCCTCAGCAGAGCGATAAGATGCCAAATACAGAGTAGATTCATAAAATGCAAATGAAATGTGGATTTATCCATTTCGTAGTCCGGGTAGATTGCGTTATACTAAACCTATTAATGCAAATTCTATCCGTTCTATCTGCATGCAGATAGAAGAAAGCTGAGGGGAAATTATGTACCTGCATGGAACTAGTAATATTAACGAAAAAGGACATTTGGAAATTGGCGGCTGTGATGTGGCTGATTTGGCTGCACAGTTTGGTACGCCACTATATATTGTGGATGAGGCTCTTGTTCGTAAGCGTGCAAGCGAGTATGTAGAAGCCTTCAAAGCATCAGGACTTAGATTTCAAGTCGCATACGCAAGCAAAGCGTTTAGTGTAATGGCAATGTGTGCGATTGCTGAGCAAGAAGGGCTGTCGCTGGATGTTGTATCCGACGGTGAGCTTTACACAGCAATGCAAGCAGGCTTCCCTGCTGAACGTATCCATTTCCACGGCAACAACAAAACGCCTGAGGAAATCAACATGGCGCTTGATGCTGGTATCGGCTGCTTTGTAGTTGACAATTTCATGGAGCTTCAGCTTCTGAATGCTCTTGCTGGCGATAAAGGCAAGAAAGTAAACATTCTACTTCGTATTACGCCTGGCGTTGAAGCACATACGCATGACTATATTTCTACTGGACAAACGGATTCGAAATTTGGTTTCGACCTTGGCAATGGCGCGGCGAAACAAGCGATTCAAGAAGCGATTGCTTTGCCTAACCTGATTGTTTTGGGCGTTCATTCCCATATTGGATCACAAATTTTCGAAGTTGAAGGTTTCCGTATGGCTGTGGACAAGGTTGCTGATTTCGCGGTTGAGATTCGTAATGAGCTTAACCTAACGTTTAAAGTAATCAATCTTGGCGGCGGCTTTGGTATTCGTTATGTTGATGGCGACACACCATTGCCAATCAGTGAATATGTTGCGGCAATTACTGGCGCTATCATTTCGAAGTTTACAGATGCCGAGTTCCCATTGCCTGAGATTTGGGTAGAGCCGGGCCGCAGTATGGTTGGCGATGCAGGAACAACTTTGTATACAGTAGGTACAAGCAAAAATATCCCTGGTGTACGTAAATACATTGCAGTAGACGGTGGTATGACGGACAACCCTCGCCCAGCGCTATACCAATCCAAATATGAAGCAGTACTCGCTAATCGTGCGAATGAAGCTGCTGAAGAAACGGTTTCCATCGCGGGCAAATGCTGCGAGAGTGGCGACATGCTCATTTGGGATTTGGAATTGCCTAAAGCAAAAAATGGCGACTTACTTGCTGTTTTCTGTACGGGTGCTTATAATTATGCAATGGCGAGCAACTATAACCGCATTCGTCGTCCGGCTGTCGTTTTCGTTAAAGATGGTCAGGCAGACCTTGCTGTTAAGCGTGAATCGCTTGAAAATATCGTTTGCAATGACGTCATTCCGGCAAGACTTCAAAAATCATCGCTTGCGAAATAAGAGCGAAATTGGTAACGTAGTCTTATTCGGATAAAAGAAAGGTAGATGCAGCAATGGCTAAACAAGCAAAAATCACACTAGCAAACGGTGGAGAGGTTCTTATCGATCTATTCGATCAAGACGCGCCGAACACAGTAGCAAACTTTGAAAAGCTTGCTAACGAAGGTTTTTACAACGGTCTTACTTTCCACCGTGTTATCCCAGGTTTCGTCGCTCAAGGCGGATGTCCAAACGGAACAGGTACAGGCGGTCCTGGATACCAAATCGATTGTGAAATCAACCCTAATAAGCATGAGCGCGGTTCACTAGCAATGGCGCATGCTGGTCGCAATACAGGCGGCAGCCAATTCTATATCGGTTATGCACCACAACCGCATTTGGATGGCGGACATACTGTTTTTGGCAAGGTTTCAAAAGGTATGGAGTTTGTTGATGCTTTCAAAGGCGGAGACAAAATGGAAAAGGTTGAAGTCGAAACGATTTAATGTTAAGATACTAACTATAATATTGTAAGTGCAGCAATCCTTCGGGGTCAGGTGAAATTCCTAACCGGCGGTGATCGGGAAGGCACAGAATATCGGATAACCGAATTTCTGTGCCTCTCGTCAGTCCGTGACCCGGTTTAAACGGCATTTTATCCAAGATCATTTGGATAGAATACGATTAAAACGGTGGACCTGGTGAAACTCCGGGACCGACAGTACAGTCTGGATGGGAGAAGGGGATGCTTCGACAGCTACAATTTACTGCTTATTTGTATGTGTTTTATTTCACATACAAATTAGGTTAGTTTATTTAGTGTACTTTACAAACCGATTTCGCAATTTTGCGACGTAAGATAACGACGGCTCTCAAAGCCGACAACATCGATCGGTTTTGTCGTAGTTCTCGTTTTATCTTTCATCACCCCTGTCGGATCGTATGCCGATGGGGGTGTTTTTTGTATATGGACATTTTAAATGATGAATATTATATGGGATTAGCGTTAGATATGGCTGCAAAAGCTTCGGGTCAAACCGGCATTAATCCTGTTGTCGGCTGCGTCGTCGTAAAGGATGGTGCGATTGTCGGCATTGGTACGCATCTAAAGCGAGGAACCGGTCATGCTGAAGTGCATGCGCTTCAGATGGCGGGAGATGCGGCTGAAGGAGCAACCGTTTATGTAACGTTAGAGCCATGCAGCCATTTTGGAAAGACGCCGCCATGCTGTGAACGTATCATTGATGCGAAGGCTGCAAGGGTTGTAGTCGCAAGCGGCGATCCCAATCCAGCAGTGTCCGGCCGAGGCATTGCAAGGCTTCGTGAAGAGGGGATCGACGTTACGGTTGGCGTATTCGAGCAAAGATCGCAGCAAATGAATGAAAAATTTAATAAGTACATTACGACCCGCCTCCCATTCGTTACTTTAAAAACTGCGAGTACGCTTGATGGCAAGATTGCTTCCCATTCAGGCGATAGCCGTTGGGTTACTGGTGCAGTTGCTCGCGAGCAGGTTCATACGCTGCGTCATCAGCATGAAGCCATTATGGTTGGCATAGGCACTGTCCTTGCAGATGATCCGCTGCTCAATACGAGAGCATCTGTCCCAGCAATTGATCCGATACGTATTATCGTAGATTCAGCACTAAGGCTGCCGCTTAATGCCAGAGTTGTAACTGATCGCTCGATTAGAACGATTGTTTTAACTTCCAGCCAAGCAAGCTCGGAAAACCGTGAAGCGCTTGAAGCAGCAGGGATTGAGGTCATCATTTGCGGCACGGGAGCAAAAGTAGATCTCAGTGAAGGAATGAAGAAGCTGGGGGAGCTTGAAATCGGCTCAATCTTGCTTGAAGGCGGCGGTCAATTAAATGGTGCAATGTTAGAGGCAGGTCTTATTGATAAAATCATGCTGTATTACGCGACCAAGATTATCGGCGGCTTGGATGCACCAGGTACATTTACTTTCGCTGGATTCGAAAAAATGGCCGATGCTATTTCCTTAGATCGAGTAAGCGTAGAAATGGCCGGCGAGGACATTTGCGTCTCAGGATATCCAGTTTATTAAGGATAAGGCGTTGAACAAATCTCTGGCATCATCGCAGGATTTATGTTGTTTTGAAGTAGGTTTGCTGCATTAGCGAACCTTGAGGAGGAAACCCATGTTTACCGGATTAGTGGAAGAAGTGGGAAAGATGAAAGGAATCACGAAGCAAGGCGAAGCGATGAGGCTGGTCATCGGAGCATCCCTTGTAACAGATGGTGTTAAGCTGGGCGATAGCATCTCGGTTAATGGCGTTTGTTTAACGGTAACGTCGTTTGACGGTGCATCATTTGCTGCTGACGTGATGCCTGAGACTTATCGTAAGTCTAATCTTCAACAGCTTCGTGCTGGCGAACAAGTGAATTTAGAGAGAGCGATGCAAGCTGGCGGACGTTTTGGCGGTCATATCGTTCAGGGGCATGTTGATGGAACCGGGAAAATAACTTCACGAGAAACGGATGCTAATGCCGTTGTTTATAAAATCCATATCGACGACGCAGACATGCTGCGTTATGTGATTCCAAAAGGCTCGATCACAATTGATGGCATAAGCCTTACTGTAGTGGATACATCATCACATACGTTATCCGTATCGATTATTCCACACACATTAGGCGAAACGGCCTTACAGCATAAGCGTGCAGGCGATACCGTTAATATCGAATGTGATGTCATCGGCAAGTACGTCGATCACCTGCTTCATTTCAAGCAGCCAGAAGCCTTGCCAGCCAAAGCCAAGCTCACTACATCTTTTCTTATGGAAAATGGTTTTTTGTAAATAAGTTAGTTTAGTTTAAGTAGTGTCTAGTCTGGTTGTCTTGAAAACTCGAGTGCACAAACAGCAAGCGTGTCCCGCAGGGACGAAAGCGATCTTTTACCAAGGTTAGCACACAGCCACCTGAGTCATGCCTACGTTAGTCCAATTGCAGGTGTCCAGAGGACGCAGTCCTTGGGGCCCTCCCTTGGAAGGGAGGGTTTGGGTGGGTTCGAAAAGTCTTTAAGGTTTGGTATTGAACTGTTATTAAACTTTAAAATAACCTTAGAAGGCAAGGTAGAAGCCTTATTAAGGTTTGGTTGTCACAAAGGAGGGAAACCCATATGGAACAAACAGATAAAAAACCATTTGATTCAGTTGAAGCTGCTTTGGCTGATCTTAAGCTTGGCAAGCCGATTATTGTCGTTGACGACGAGGATCGGGAAAATGAGGGCGACCTTATTGCACTTGCTGATACAATGACGCCTGAGGTCATTAATTTTATGATTACAGAGGCTAGAGGTCTTGTGTGTGTTCCGATTACGCAAGAGCGAGCAGACCAGCTTGACCTTCCGCCAATGGTTACGCATAATACCGATTATCACGGAACGGCATTTACCGTTTCCGTTGATTATATTGGAACGACTACTGGGATTTCCGCATTTGAACGCTCAGAAACGGTTAAAGCGCTCATTGATCCAACGACGAAAGCAGCAGATTTCCGCAGGCCAGGTCATATTTTCCCCTTGATTGCAAGACCTGGTGGCGTACTTCGCCGTGCTGGACATACTGAGGCGGCTATAGATTTGGCGGTCATGTGCGGTTCGGCGCCAGCAGCAGCGATTTGTGAAATCATTAATGAAGACGGCACGATGTCTCGTTTGCCAGATTTGCTTGTCTTTAAAGAAAAGCACAATCTGAAGCTCATCACGATTCAAGAGCTGATTCAATATCGCAACGAGAAAGAAAAGCTTGTTGAGCGAGCAGTTGATGTGAAGCTGCCAACTGATTTTGGCACTTTCCGCGCTATTGCTTATACAAATTTAGTGGATAATAAAGAGCATATCGCACTCGTTAAAGGCGACATCGATCCTGGACGTCCCTTGCTTGTGAGGGTGCACTCTGAATGCTTAACCGGCGATGTATTTCATTCGCATCGTTGCGACTGCGGACCGCAGCTTGAAGCGGCGCTAAAACAGATCGAAGAAGCAGGCAGCGGCGTTCTGCTTTATATGCGCCAAGAGGGCAGAGGCATTGGTCTGATTAACAAATTGAAGGCCTATGCACTGCAAGAAGAAGGTTTTGATACGGTAGATGCTAATTTAAAGCTTGGCTTTCCGGCGGATTTGCGCGATTATGGTATAGGCGCACAAATTTTGAAGGATCTTGGCGTTCGCCAAATGCGGTTGATGACGAACAATCCTCGGAAAATTAAAGGTCTTGAAGGCTACGGACTAGAGGTTGTAGAACGTATTCCTATACAAATGGAGTTAAAGGAAGATAATAAAAGTTATCTCAGCACAAAGAAATCTAAGCTTGGTCATTTACTTAGCTTTGAAGATATTGACTACATCATTTAAAATAATGGAAGGAAGATGACAAATGACACGAATTTATGAGGGACATTTAGTATCAGAAGGTTTAAAATATGGGGTAGTAGTAGGACGTTTTAACGAGTTTATTTCAAGCAAGCTGCTTGGAGGCGCACTTGATGCTTTCAAACGTCATGGCGCACAGGATTCAGATGTTGAGGTAGCATGGGTTCCGGGAGCGTTTGAAATTCCTTTAATCGCGCAAAAAATGGCGGAAAGCGGAAAGTATGATGCTGTCATTACGCTTGGCGCTGTTATTCGTGGTTCTACACCGCATTTCGATTTTGTTTGCAACGAAGCAGCAAAGGGTGTTGCGGCAATCGCTTTGAAAACAGGCATTCCGACTATTTTTGGTGTATTGACTGTTGATTCGATTGAACAGGCCATTGAGCGTGCTGGTACAAAAGCAGGCAACAAAGGTTATGAGGCTGCTACAAGCGCAATTGAAATGGCGAACCTAACCAAACAATTGCAAGGCTAAGCAGCGAAGATAAGGCTAGGCGGGAGGAAATGTAAGTGTCAGTGCTTTATAAGCTGGATTCTTTTGAGGGGCCGCTGGATCTGCTGCTTCACTTGATCGACAAGGCGGAGATCGATATCCATGAGGTGTCTATCAGTGAGATCACAATTCAATATATGGATTATCTTCATGCGATGAAAGAGCTCGAGCTTGAGGTCACGAGTGAATTTTTAGTTATGGCGGCAACCCTTTTGGCGATAAAGAGCAAGCAGCTACTTCCAAAGCCGCCTGTATTTGAAGAAGACTATGAGGATTGGCCGGATGACGGATTGGATCCACGCGATGAGCTCATCCAGAAGCTCGTAGAATACCGGAAATTCAAACAAATAGCCGAGCAGCTGCGCGAGAAGGAATTCGAGCGCAGCCTTGTCTATTCAAGGGAACCTGAGGATATGACGCCATTTTTGAAAGAAGAGATTGTTAATCCGGTGGAGGGTCTTCACTTGTCGGATTTGATTACTGCCTTTCAAAAGGCGCTGCGCCGCGCATCAAGGCGTAATGTCGTTGCTACCATTCATCGAGACGAGATTTCCGTTAAAGATCGAATACGGGACATTGTCGAGGTGCTCAAGCAATTCGAAACGGTTCGTTTTTCACGGCTTATTCGCGAGAACATGGACAGGCATGAAATCGTGGTTACTTTTCTAGCCATTCTGGAATTAATGAAAATGAAACATATTCGTTGTTTTCAGCATCAGTTATTTGACGACATCGTCATTCATTGGAGAGGAGAGTCGTCGCAAATTGGATTATCCGAAGTTGAAGACAATTATTGAGGGCCTGCTGTTTATGGCAGGTGATGAAGGCCTTACGAAGCGGCAGCTAGCTGATATTTTGGAGCTGGATGCCGAGCTCGCTTCCGATTTGGTTTATGATTTGCAGCGCGATTTGGAGCGCGAGGGGCGAGGTATTCAAATCGCAGAGGTGGCAGCCTCCTATCGGCTGACGACGCATTTGGAGCATGCGCCTTATTTTGAGCGTATGGCATACACACCTACGAGATCGCAGCTGTCACAAGCTGCATTAGAAACGCTGTCCATCGTCGCTTATCGCCAGCCGATAACAAGAATATCGATTGAAGAAATTCGCGGCGTAAAGAGCGACAGAGCGATTCAATCGCTTGTATCAAAGGATTTAATCGAAGAGGTTGGCCGCGCCGAGCAGATTGGCAGACCTATTTTGTACGGAACAACGAAATCATTTTTAGATTATTTTGGATTGCCGTCCATAAAAGAATTGCCAGAACCAGGCAGCGTTGATATCGATGATGCCTTGGAGGAACAAACTCAGCTGCTATTCGAGAGATTAGATGGCACGCAGATGACAATTGAAGAAATAAAAGAATGAGATTTGGCCGCCGGGTCATACTATATTCAACCCATATTAGGGAAACGGAGGAAGCATCATGATGCTCGGTTACCCCTACGGTTGGATGACGGCGGTCGGTCTCTTTTTTTTGCTCATTTTGGTCGTCTGCCTCACTTCGCAGGTCGAATTAAGAGGCCATCTGAGGAGAATAGATCAAAACGATGATTTTGAGTTGAATATTAAGGCCTTATTTGGAATCCTCAGATACCGCTTTAAAGTGCCGATTATTCAGTTCACAGGAACCTCCATCCAACTTAAGGAACAGGTTTCAAAAAAGAATGTGGCCGTTGACACTTGGAAACAATATAACGAGGACATTGACGCAGAAAAAATAGCGCATCTAATGGAAAGAACAAAACATTTGTTACAAATGACGAAAAACTTAACGGGTTGGGTTAGAAAATCGCTAACGAAGGTCCGTCTTTTAGAATGGAACTGGTCCACATCAGTAGGAACCGGTGACGCAATGTGGACGGCTATGGCGACTGGATTTGTTTGGTCTATAAAAACATCGATCATTGGCGTATTGTCCCAAATGGTTAAACTCAAAACGGAGCCGAAAATGATGGTTCAGCCTATTTATCAACGATCTGCTTTTACAACGGAATGGTCATGCATAGCTCAAATCCGCTTCGGTTATGCTATTCTTGCCGGACTGCAGCTTTTAGTTCGGATGAGGAAATTGAAAGGAGGCGTCAAGGTATGGCAGAACATCCTATTCAAGGCTTAATGCAAACCGCAATGGAAAATATTAAAGAGATGGTTGACGTCAATACTATTGTAGGCGACCCTGTCCAAACGCCGGATGGCAGCATTATTATGCCAATCTCCAAAGTAGGCTTTGGGTTTGTAGCAGGAGGCAGTGACATTCGATTAGATGATGCCGATCATAAGAACGGCTCTCAATCTGATGCACAGCATGCTTCCGTTTCGCTTCCATTCGGCGGCGGTAGCGGTGGCGGCGTGTCGATTACGCCAATTGCTTTTTTGGTCGTAGGAACACATGGGGTAAAAATTGTTCCGCTCGATAATCAAACACATCTGCTTGAGCGGGTAATTGACTCAGCTCCGCATGTATTTGATAAGCTGCAATCGATGATGAAGCAACCTTCGAGTACAGGTGTATATGCGGATACGTCTCAAACTGTGATCAGTGGACGTGTAGAAGCAAACGAACACAACTGATGACATAACTGCCCGAGAGGGCAGTTTTTCATTTTTGTTAGCTACTTCTCGTCTAGAGCCACATGTACAGGCATATACTGAAATACGCACACACAAGCTTTATCTACTATCGCTGCGGGAGGGGCAAGTATGAATATGAATTTCAAAAAACTGCAACGATTTATTGCAGTTGGAATGTTATCTGCTTTATTGGTTGGGACAAGCGTATTGCCCCCAATAAGCGCAAATCCAAGCAAGCTGTATACGAATGCCAAAGCATCGGCTCTAATTGATGTCGAGTCAGGAAGAGTTTTGTATAGCAGTGATGGCGATACCCCGATGCGAATAGCAAGCTTAACGAAAATCATGACAGCTATTGTTGCGATAGATCATGGGAAGCTGACTGATATGGTGAAGACAAGCAAACGAGCAGTTGGTAAAGAGGGTTCTTCGATTTATCTTCAGCTTGGCGAAGAAATGAGTTTGCATCATATGTTGTATGGTCTGATGCTCAGGTCCGGCAACGATGCGGCAACGGCAATCGCGGAGCATGTTGGAGGATCGGAGGAAGGTTTTGTTCATTTAATGAATGAGAAAGCGACCTTTCTAGGTTTGAAACATACGCAATTTAAAAATCCGCATGGGCTGGATGATGATGAGCATTATTCCACAGCTAATGATTTGGCCAAGCTGACTGCATATGCTTTGAAAAATGATGTATTTGCAGAAATCGTAAGCACGCGTGTAAAAAAAGTGCCCAATCCGCATGAGAAATGGGAGTACAGCTATACGAACAAAAATAAAATGCTAACGATGTACGAAGGTGCTGACGGAGTAAAAACGGGGTATACCAAAAAATCATTGCGCTGCTTAGTTAGCTCCGCCACTAGGAATGGTCAACAGCTTGCTGCAGTGACGATAAATGACAGCGATGATTGGGCAGATCACCGAAAAATGCTCGATTGGGGTTTTGGTCATTATCCGCTTCAAGAGATAGCTGTTAAAGGGCAGCAAATTTCTGGTTATCCTTATGCTGTTGGACAATCTTTTAAATACCCGCTGGAAGAGCAGGAAATGGGAAACGTTCAATCACGTCTTGTGCTGCTTGAAGCGGGAACTACACGATATTTGTTAGGAGAACGCGGATTTCTGGAATGGTATTTAAACGAGCAGCAAATTGGTGCTGTTCCTGTGTATGATCCTAACAGCAGTAGGCTTCAACTTTCAATGACATCGCAAAAATCATTACAATCGCTGGCTGATTTTCAGAAAGCAAAAAAGCTGGATCAGCGCGGGCCGTTGTTTGGCTCTTTTATCAAAGTATTAGATGCATTATTTGAACATTAGCAATTAATTCGCGCGGGAGACGCTGATTGATTGCAAAACAGTATAGGTGCGTAGAGGGGGAGGCGACCTAAATGGTTAACTGGATTTGGTTGTTTTTCATCGTAGCGAGTGTTGTAGTGGCTGCGATAACAGGTAAGATGGATGCGGTAACGCAAGCAGCTTTTGAAGGAGCCAAGTCGGGTGTCACCGTGAGCTTCGGATTAATTAGTATCATGGTGTTTTGGCTTGGCATGATGCGAATAGCGGAGGATGCAGGGCTGCTGCGTACACTTGCTAGAATGCTCGGGCCTGTGGTGCGCAAGCTTTTTCCTGACGTTCCTCCCAATCACCCAGCTCTCGGTTATATAATGAGTAATTTAAGCGCTAATCTCTTTGGGTTAGGAAATGCAGCCACGCCAATGGGAATAAAAGCGATGCAGGAGCTTCAGAAGCTTAATCCTGATCCTGCTACAGCAACTCCAGCCATGTGCACGCTGCTTGCACTAAATACATCCAGCATTACGATCATTCCCACCACGCTTATTGCCATTCGAATGAATTATGGTTCAGCTAACCCTGCTGAAATTATCGGTACAACGCTTGCAGCGACATTTGTTGCTACTACGGCTGCAATACTTGCCGACCGCTGGTATCGAAGAAAATCACCGCCACCCATAGCTCCATCACCGCCTATACCTGAGAATAAGAAGTCTGCTTTACCAGCTTCCGGAGGTGAGGCAATTGTATAATATTTTTACAAGCTTATCCGCTTGGATGATTCCTGCCATTATCGTATTTATTCCGCTTTATGCAGCTTTAAGACGCAAAGTGCCTGTATATGAAACGTTTGTTGAAGGGGCCAAGGATGGCTTCGGAACAGCGATTAATATCATTCCTCATTTGGTTGGCATGATGGTTGCTATCAGTATGTTTCGCTCATCTGGAGCCTTGGAATTGCTGCTATCTACAGTTCGACCTCTCTTTGATTGGGTTGGTATTCCAAGCGAGGTGCTGCCGCTCGGGATTTTGCGGCCTTTGACTGGTGCAGGCTCGTTAGCCTTCACGACTGACCTCATTCAAAACTTTGGCCCGGATTCTATGATTGGCAGAATTGCTTCCACGATTCAAGGCAGCACGGATACAACCTTGTATGTGCTTACTGTATATTTTGGAGCGATTGGAATAAGAAAGTCACGTTATGCGTTAAAAGTTGGTTTATTTTCCGATATAGTAGGTTTTTTCGCAGCAATTTTCATTTGCTTATACATATTCGGCTAGTGAAGCTTGTACTTTCTCCTTCATATCGTTATGATGGAGATTGAGGTGAAAGCATTGGAACGTTTACAGAAAATATTAGCAGCAGCGGGAATCGCATCCCGTCGCAAATGTGAAGAAATGATTTTGGCAGGAATGGTTGAAGTTAATGGTGAGAAGGTTACAACGCTAGGCGTTAAGGCTGATCCAGCGGTTGATGCAATTACGGTTAACGGCAAGCCGATTCGGAGCGAGAAGAAGCTTTATCTCATGCTTAATAAATCCAAGGGAGTCATAACTAGCGCCAAAGATCCACAAGGCCGCAAAGTGGTTTCTGATTTTTTGCCAGGTATTAAAGAGCGAGTATATCCGGTCGGTCGATTGGATTATGATACGGAAGGACTGCTTATCCTAACGAATGATGGCGAATTCGCTAATTTGTTAACACATCCAAGTCATCATGTTCCCAAAACATACCGTGCGACCGTTAAAGGCGTTCCTCATGGAACGGCATTGGAGCAATTGCAAAAAGGGATTAAGCTAGAGGATGGAATGACCGCGCCTGCAGAAGTGGAATATCATGATGTAGATACGGACGGAAATGAAGCAACGATTACAATTACGATTTTTGAAGGCCGGAACCGTCAGGTTCGCCGGATGTTTGAAGCTATTGGACATAAGGTGATTAGGCTGAAAAGAATTCGTTTTGGCGAGGTTGGGCTTGAAAACCTAGGCAGAGGAAAGTATCGTCATCTCACGCCTCAGGAAATTAAAGAATTGCTTGCGATAGCGCAAAGCAAGACACATAAAGTTCATAAAAAGTAATCGACGGCGGCAGTAATTGCCGTCGACTTTTCGTTATAATGGTAATATTCGTGGCTGCATAGAAAGAAGCTGGTGGTGAAAAACAATTATGGGAAAATCGCGCAAGACGGTACAAATTGTCATTTTGATTGCCGTCTTGATCATAGGTGGGTACGCAATTGGATCTACCTTATTTGACGCGGATGACAAAGGTCCTTTAAAGGAAGGCGGGAAGCCGCCTGCATTTGAGCTTGTTGATTTAGAGGGTAATCCTAGACAACTGTCTGATTATGAGGGGAAAGCTGTCGTCATTAATTTCTGGGGCACATTCTGTCCACCGTGCGTGAAGGAAATGCCGGAGTTTGAACGACAGTACGCGAAATGGAAGGATCAAGGCCTTGTGATTTTGGCTATAAATTTAAGCGAGGACACGTTGACCGTAAACAATTTTGTCCGTCGCTTTGATTTGAACTATCCGATTCTGCGCGATGTAAATCGCAAAACAGAACGCAGCTATGGTCTAAAGTCATACCCTACTACTTTTTTCATTAATCCAAATGGGACGATTATGGAAATAAAAGTAGGAGGCATGACGGAAGAGGAAATTGATGAACGGATTGAACGGCTTCTTCAGCTGTAGGAGGTATTATTGTGTTAGTGGTTGAAAACACAAAATGTGAGTGCGGTCATCAAAATTCGATAGGCACCGTACTATGTGAAAGCTGCGGCAAACCGCTTTTGAACGATACGGTTTCCGATTTACCGTTAGAAATGCGTTACGATGGTGTTGCTCGTCGATCGCAAAAAAGCAATCCCAATTATATCGATAAAATATGGAATTTTTTCTCGTCAGTCAAAATTGCGATTTATTTGATCGTCATTACCTTTTTGACTGCGATGCTTGGAACAATTTATCCACAGGAAAACACATTCATAAATAACTTGGATCCATCCGTGTATTATGAAGAAACTTATGGATTTCTTGGCAAAATGTATTATTTGCTAGGATTATCGCATACGTACGAATCCTGGTGGTTCATTGGCTTGCTTGTGATGATTGGCACCTCACTTGTTATTTGCAGCTTGGATCGTGTGCTCCCGCTTTATCGTGCGCTAAGCAAGCAGCAAATTCGTAAGCATCTGCAGTTTATCCATCGTCAGAAGACGGTATTTAAATATCAGATTGAAGGCGATGAGGAAAAATGGGTTGAAAATTTCGGCATGCAGCTGAAACGCAAAGGTTATCGCATTCATCGAGATGGCTCTGCGCTGCTTGCGGAGAAAAACCGTTTTAGCCGCTGGGGACCCTATATCAACCACATCGGCCTTATCTTGTTTCTTTTAGCCATATTGGCAAGAAGCATTCCGAGCTGGCAAATGGATAGCTACATAATGGTTCCTGATGGGGATACGGTCCAAATAGCGAATACGAATTATTTTGTAAAAAACGAAAAGTTTACTGTAGAGTATTATAAAGACGAAGAATTGCCGGACAAGCTTAAAGGAATAAGCCGTGCAAAGCTTTTTGAGACAAAAGCGGTTCTTTATGAATGCGTTAGCAACTGCAGTGACCAAACAAAGAAACCAGAGCTTAAAGAAGTAGAGCGGCATAATATTATCGTCAACGAGCCGCTAAAGTACAAAGGATTAAAGCTGTATCAATTTGATTATGATACGACGCCTCGCTTGAACGCTGTGCATCCCATTCTCATAGATAAAGCGACGGGAGAGAAATATGGTCCGTTCGATCTTCCAATGAAGGATTCAGCGCTGCAGCATAAGCTCGGGCCATACACCCTTGATTTATATGCGAATTACATGGAATTTGCAATCGGCGACAATGGCGAGCCAACGACTTTATCACGTGAGCCGATTGCTCCGGCGTTCGTATACACGGTTAAAGGTCCGGGGCTTGATCCAAAAGGCGAGCCGTATATGTATTTCCCAATGCAAAAGGATAAAGTTAAATTTTCGCAGGATGCCATTAATCACGGTATTGCGGATAAGATAGAAATTCGAGTGGACGGCATGGAAAATGTAGATTTCTCTGAAGCATCCACTTACTTGAACGTAAGGATGGACAGGGCGCTGCCATATGTTTGGGTTGGTGCAGTGTTCTCCATGCTCGGCTTGCTGATGGGATCCTATTGGCAGCACCGCCGAATTTGGCTGCGAGTGGACAATGGAGAGCTTTCATTGGGCGCTCATACGAATAAAAACTGGTACGGTATGCGCTCAGATGTAGCGGGAGCCCTTAAAAAAATAGGGATAACCGTAGATCCGAAGTCGCTAGATAACGGAGGGAACAACGCGTGAGCTTAGTCGATTTTAGCAGCGACGCATTTATTGTCGCATTTTTCCTGTATTGCTTCGCATTTATGTTTTATGTCATTGCCATTGCGGGTAAGAAATGGAGCAATCGTGATCCTTTGCAGCATGAGAAGCGTTGGGGACGAATTGCATTCATTACTTCGAGTCTTGGTCTTGCATCGCATTTGACCTTCTTCTTTACAAGATGGGCGGGAAGCGGTCAAATTCCAACGAGCAATATGTATGAATTCATGACTTTCCTAGGAATGGCAATCATGATTGCATTTACGATTGTCTTCAGTATTTACAGAAAACCGCTGCTGGGCATGTTCTCATTGCCGCTAACTGTAATTATTGTTGCGTATGCATCTGTGTTTCCGCAAGAGGTACAGCCGCTAATACCGGCTCTGAACAACTACTGGCTAAAAGTACATGTAACGACTGCCGCTCTAGGCGAAGCATTTTTTGCCGTTGGTTTTGCTGCCGGCCTCATGTATTTGCTAAGAGTGGTTGATTTCAAAAGCAAAACAAAAGAAGCAAAAAGATCGCAGTTCTGGGTCGAGTTCTCTTTATATACGATTATTCTAATTGTAGGTTTTATCGTTGCTGTATTCGCGTTCCGCGGAATGGGCTATGAAGCGAAATTTATTCAAGAAACATCTACTATTGATGCCAAGGGAATAGAGTCGACAACTTCGGAGACAGTAAATTATACACTGCCGCCAATTGTTAAACCTTATAACAGCCAGGTGGTCGAATATGAATCATTCCTCGGTATGAGCAAGCCATTATTCGAAGCACCATCTTGGATGGAAGGCGCAAATTCAGGACGCAAGTTTAATACCGTTATATGGACGATTATTGCAGGCTCCTTGCTTTATGGCTTGCTGCGCTTAGTGTTCAGAAAGCCGCTCGGAGCGGTTATTCATCCTGTTATGGATGGCGTAGATCCAGAAGATTTGGATGAAATCAGCTACAGATCCATCGCAATTGGATTTCCGATCTTTACACTCGGTGCATTAATATTCGCGATGATATGGGCCAATATTGCATGGGGCCGTTTCTGGGGCTGGGACCCGAAAGAGGTTTGGGCTTTAATTACATGGCTGTACTACAGTGCGTATTTGCATTTCCGTTTATCGCGCGGCTGGCAGGGAAAACCTTCTGCATGGCTCGCTGTAATTGGCTTCGTGGTTGTACTATTTACGCTCGTTGGGGTTAACCTCGTCATTGCAGGTTTGCATTCCTATTCCGGTGTTTAGAACTTAGATTGAGAGGAGAATTGCCTTATGTCTGATTATTCAAGCCGTATTTTGGTCGTAGATGATGAAGAACGGATCCGTCGCTTGCTCAAAATGTATTTAGAGAAGGAAGGCTACACAATCGACGAGGCAGAAGACGGAGAAACTGCCCTAAGATTAGCTTCAAATACGGATTACGCGCTCATTCTGCTTGATGTGATGCTGCCAGGAATCGACGGCGTAGAAGTGTGCTCTCGTCTGCGTCAAGTGAAGGCTACTCCTGTCATTATGCTAACGGCTAAAGGTGAAGAAATGAACCGTGTGCAGGGCTTTGAGGTTGGCGCGGACGATTATGTCGTCAAGCCATTTAGTCCACGCGAGGTTATCTACCGAGTGAAGGCTATCTTGAGACGTTCCTCGGCTACTGCGTTCTTAACAAAAGAAATTAATTCAAGCAATAACATCGTATTCCCACATTTGGTTATTGAGCATGATGCTCACCGTGTAACAGCTGGTGGACAAGAGGTAAGCTTAACGCCTAAAGAATATGAGCTGCTGCATTACTTGGCAGTATCGCCTGATAAAGTGTTCTCCCGTGAAGAGCTTTTGAAGGATGTATGGAACTATGAGTTTTTCGGTGACTTGCGGACTGTCGACACCCATGTAAAACGTTTGCGCGAGAAATTGAATAAAGTGTCTCCTGATGCGGCATCCATGATTACTACCGTATGGGGAGTCGGCTATAAGCTAGAGGTACCTAAGTAAATGAGCTTGTGGCATCGTTCGATTGGCAAATTGTACCGCAGTGTAGTTGGAAAGCTCTGGGCGACAATCATGCTGCTTGTTGCTGTCGTATTGCTCATCGTTGGCGTATTTTTACTTCAATACGTTGACATATGGTTTAAAGAAAACAATACGCATCAGGTGAAAGTGCTATTTGTTGTAACAGCGATTATCGGATTTTTGTTATCAACATTTTTTGCTTTCTTCTTATCCAAAAAAATTCAACAGCCGCTGCTTCAATTAAAGGATGCAGCGGTATCGATTTCTCAAGGCAATTATACAACCCGAGTTCATATACGCTCCAGCGATGAGATCGGCGAGCTTGCAGATACGTTTAACCATATGACGGAGCAGCTGAACAAGCTGATTCATGACATCAATCATGAGAAAAACCATCTTGCGAGCATTTTGCGAAGCATGGGAGATTCAGTTATTACCTTCGACGCGGAAGGTAAAGTCATACTCACGAATCCAGTTGGTCATTTGCTAATCAATCAGTGGTCAGGAGTAGAGCTTGCTTGGCAAGAGGATGAGTCCGAAAGCTCGACTTCATATTCCGAGGTTCCAATGCCACTCCGCGAGTTGTTTCAAAGAGTGATGGAAGAGGGCAGGGATGTTACCGACAAGGTTCATGTTCTAAGCAGCGTGTGGTCAGTTGTAATGGCTCCGCTGCAGTCGAAGGATGTTATTCGCGGGGCTGTTGCCGTTATCCGTAACGTAACGGAGGAACATAAGCTTGAGAAGCTGAGACGAGATTTTGTGGCTAACATCTCACATGAGATCAGGACGCCTCTATCGATGCTGCAAGGCTATAGTGAAGCATTGCTTGATGATATTGTCGTTTCGGAGGAAGATCGCAAGGAGCTGGTTCAAGTCATTTATGATGAATCACTGCGAATGGGCAGACTCGTAAATGATTTTCTGGATATCGCAAGAATGGAAGCCGGCCACGTCGATATGAACTTCCAAGAGATAGATCTCGCACATGTCTTGAAGCGGGTACATCGGAAATTCCAGGTGTATGCGAAGGAGCGCGAAGTGAGGCTGGTCGCGGATCTGCCCAATGAGTCGCTGCTTGTAAAGGAAGCTGATGAGGATAGATTGGAGCAAGTATTGACTAATCTTCTCGACAACGCATTGCGGCATACGCCATCGGGCAAGTCGATTACTATTTCAGGTCAGCATGCAAATGTAAACGGAAGACAGTATGTGGAGCTTCGCGTCAGAGACGAGGGGCAAGGGATTCCAACCGAGGATGTGCCTTTTATATTCGAACGCTTCTATAAGGCAGATAAAGCGCGTAAACGCGGCTCATCAAGTGGAACGGGACTTGGACTTGCCATTGTAAAAAATCTGATCGATCTTCATCAGGGTCGAATTGTAGTCGAAAGCAGTGCGGGCACAGGCACATCGTTTACAATCTTACTTCCTGTCGAAGCTCATCAATAGTTGTCAAAGCGCTCCTTCTGGGGGCGCTTTTTTTGTAGAAAGCAGAAGATAATTCTTGTTGTTCGTGAAACAAAAGAAGAGCCTGCCGAATGAATCGGCAGGCTCTTCTCCTATATAGTAAACAAATTTATTTAAAAAAGTGTAATTTCTTTGGCTGTGTTTAGCTCAGGCATGCTTGTAAGCTGCTCAAGCACTTCCTTAGGTGTCGCTTTATCCACACGCAGAACCATGATTGCGGAGCCGCCAACAAGCTGACGACCTACTTGCATCGTTGCAATGTTAACGTCATTGTTGCCCAGAAGCGTTCCAACTCGTCCGATAATACCAGGCTTATCGTTATGCGAGATTAGAATTAGGTTTCCTTCAGGCGTCACATCAACTGGGAACTTGTCGATTTGAACAATACGAGGTCCGTAACCAGTTAGCAATGTGCCGGAAACAACACGTTCTTCTTTTTTCGTACGAAGGGATACAGTTACTAAGTTCGTAAAGTCTTTCGAAGCATGCGATTTTTGAACGACGATGTTTACATCGCGCACTTTCGCAAGGTGAAGGGAGTTAACCACATTAACCTGCTCTGCGCCAAGGTGATGCGCTAGAACGCCGCGAACGATATAACGAGTAAGTGGCTGCGTATCAACCTCTGCAAGCTCACCTGCGTAACCAACCACGATTTCCGTAACAGCACCCTCAGTAGATTGTGCAATAAAGTTGCCAAGCTTCTCGCCAAGCGTAAAGTACGGCTGAAGAATGCTTTGCAGGTTTGCCGGAATCGGAGGCATGTTAACTGCATTGATAAATGGCTCGCTGCGGAGAATATGAAGAACTTGCTCCGAAACGTCGATCGCAACATTTTCTTGTGCTTCAACAGTCGAAGCGCCAAGATGCGGAGTCACGATAATTTTTGGATGTGTCAAGAAAGGATGGTCATTAGCAGGAGGCTCCACTTCGAACACGTCGAATGCGGCGCCAGCGACAATACCAGCATCCACTGCATCAACCAAAGCAATCTCATCGATGATGCCGCCGCGAGCGCAGTTTACAATACGCATGCCGGGCTTCATCACTTCAAATTGAGCTTTGCCGATCATATGGCGAGTTTCAGGCGTTAAAGGTGTATGTACAGTCATGAAGTCTGCACCTCTAACAATTTCATCCACGCTAGCAAGCTTCACGCCGATTTTTGTGGCTCTTTCTTCTGTCATAAACGGGTCATAACCCAAAATATCCATGCCGAAGGCTTTTGCGCGTTTGGCAACTTCGCTGCCGATACGTCCCATACCGAGTACGCCTAGCGTTTTGCCGCGAAGCTCAACGCCTAGGAAGGATTTGCGATCCCATGTTCCATTTACTGTTTTCATGTACGCTTGTGGAATATGACGGGCTACCGCCATCATCATAGCAAATGTATGCTCACAAGTTGTAATGGTGTTGCCATCTGGTGCATTGATTACGATGATACCGCGCTGAGTTGCTGCGTCTAGGTCAATATTATCGACGCCAACACCTGCACGGCCAACTACTTTAAGCTGTTTGCCAGCTTCCATAATTTTTGCTGTTACGCGGGTTTGGCTGCGTACTAGCAACGCATCGTATTCACCAATAATTGCAACTAATTCGTCTTCGCTGAGTCCAGGTTTTTTGTCGACTGCGACATCTGACGCATCAACAAGCTGCTGAATGCCCAAATCGCTGATTGGATCGGAAACTAACACTTTAAACATGTGAAGTATGCCTCCTAAAATGGGGCGAAGCTATTAGGCTTCGCTTAATATGAACAGAAAAACCCTCTACCCGGCACCGTTGTGCAGCAGCGGGTCGAGAGTTTGATCATCGAACTTAGACTTTTCTATTTTAAAGCAATGTGGTGGACAAAAGCAATCCTCAAACTTGCTGAATTGTGAAAATTTCGTTATGATTCAAGCATCATAAGCAACAATTTACGACATTGGAGGTCTTTATTCATGACGAAATGGCAGGATGTGACACCGCAATTTTTGCTTGAACTGCTAGGGAATGGACAAGTAGAAGCAAGTCAAATCATAGATGTAAGAGAAGAGTTTGAATGGGAGTTTTATCATTTGGAGACATCAAAATTAATTCCAATGAACACGATTCCTGTACGTCTGAATGAGCTTGACGACACGCTGCCTATTTATATCATCTGCGCACATGGCGTACGAAGTGTAGCGGTTTGCAATTACTTAGAAGAAAAAGGCTACAGCAGCCTTCACAACGTTACCGGTGGGATGGCGGCTATAGCCTCTTTACAAGGGTTTCAATATGATTAACAAAGGAATTGGAATTTAATTTGTTTCAGGGTAGAAAAAAGGCAGCTGCGGTAGAAGTGCCTGTTGATAAAGTCTTGATTTGCTCTCATTGAAGTCACCTGAACGAACGGCTTCCGTATTAATCAACAAATCAACAACAGCAGATACGGAATGCAATTTTAACTTAGTTGCTTGTCCAGATTGGACAAGCTCATCTACTCGACTTGTTAAATCCTGCGGATAATAGGCAGTAAGTTTTTTGCGAGTCATTAACTGATCAGCCATTACTTTGTTTTTTATTGTAATGTTAAAGTTTTTCCATGCTGACAGTTCCAGCAGAGCTGGAGCCTTGTATTCTGAAGGAATATCAAGATCTACCGTTGCTGACCATTTCAGCATAGCGGAGTAATATTGCTGCTGAGCGTTTAGTGCAAATTGAGCGGCAGAGAGATAGGTTTTATCTTGTTCGACATTTTTCATCAATTCATTAAAGGATAATTTCTTTGCACTAGCCGCTGCGTTGACAGCAGCTTCATTAAATAGTTTAAGACTTCGTATGTAACTAACCTGAGCTTCTCCGAGCAGTGGAGATTTTTGCATATCAATCGAGCTTGCTTCATCTGCTTTGGTACTAGCAAGTCTTGCCAAATCTTTAAACATAGAAGTTGCTTCAAATGACTTTCCTTGCGATAATTTGTTCATAGCTGCGAACCATTCGTTTTGAAATTCACGATAAGGCAGAAATACAGTATGATAGAACGATACCAAGTCTTGTTGCTGGTAAGGGGTTGCTGAAGCGGTTGTTGTTTTTGCGTCATCTGCTTCATTCACATAGCGGGCTTTAGTCTTTTCAGTGCCAATTTGAATGCCATAGAAAAAGGCTCCAACTGTACAAATAAGTAGAAATACAAATCCAACACTGAATAACATTGCGGTTGTCGTTAATTTTTTTTCCATCTCTATCTCTATCTCCTTCTATGTAAAAAAATAATTCTGTCGATTTGTTCTACCAGTATAGGTGAAAAGGTCGAAAAAGAAAATATGAACGTTCCAGACAGGCGGGAAGCTATGAAGAAATTTGATATTCGCAATATTCGCATTCGAAAGGTGTCCGTTGATGAGCTAGATGACCGCATGCTGTTAATCAATTTATATGCTACGCAAGCATTTACTTTTATTATCGGTTTAATATGGGTTTTATTTCAGCATCAAAATGTGATTGCTTTATTTACGCCTCCAAAGGAGCTTGCTTTTGTTTATTGGGGTGCAGGCTTAGCAGCAGCAGTTATCATAGTTGACCTGCTTATTTCGCGCTTTGTTCCAGAAGAAGCAAGCGATGATGGCGGAGTAAATGATCGTATTTTTCGGACGCGGAAGGTTTGGCATATTGCAGTTATTTCCTTAGTTGTGGCTATTTGTGAGGAATTGCTCTTTCGCGGGGCGATTCAGCATGCCATAGGTCCCTATTGGACAAGCATAATTTTTGCTACTATTCATGTAAGGTATTTAAAACATTGGATTCCCACCGGACTCGTATTTTCGATTAGCTATGGCTTAGGCTGGATTTATATGGAATCAGGTACGATTTGGGCACCAATTATTGCACACTTTTTGATCGATTTCATCATGGGTTTAATTATAAGATTCAGGAGGGAGTCATGAGCAGGAAAGAAAAGTTTGGAAATTCGAGAGCTTCAGCACAGCATGAAGAGACGGCAGAGCCGTCCATCATCGGAACGGATTCCAATCAGGGAGAAGCTCTGCCGCCTCGGCGAAAGAAACATCCTACACAAATGAATAAGGTTACAAAGTTTTATTATAATTTATTGTTCCTGTTGTTTGTAAGTTTAGTTGGTGGACTTTTTTGGTATGGCTTAAAATTTAGCGAGTGACCTCAATGGTGGCTGGATCGATGAATCCGTAGCCTTTGTTTTCAAGTGAGGTGAGCAACTCATCAAGAGCATCGGCAGTCCATTGAAGCTCATGCATAAGTATGTTGGCGCCGGGATGCAGCTGCTCCAGCACATTTTTAATGACAACCTCAGGCTTGTTTTTGGCTGTTTTATCCCAATCAAGGGAACCATTTGACCACGTCATGTAAAGCATGCCGTGGTTTTTTGCAATTTCCTTGACCGTATCACCGCCAGATCCGTACGGAGGGCGGAAAAACAATGGTTTTTTATCTATTAAAGCTTCGACATCTGTTTGAACATCGCCGATTTGCTGTTCAACGACTTCTTTAGCTTCTTTTTTCAAATCGTTATGATCCCAAGAGTGGTTGCCGATTGTTTGTCCGCGTTCATCAATGAGCTTCAACAAATTGGGATTTTTTTTCACCCGATAACCATTTACGAAAAAAATCGCTTTAGCCTTATGTTTATCAAGAGTATCGAGCATGCTGGTTAAGACGGTTTCATCTTTTGGCCCATCATCGAAAGTAAGCAAAACAACCTTGCTTGATGTACTCTCCTCAATCGGTACGAAGCGATAGGCTTCGCTCATTCGATATAGTGCTGTTATGCTGGTTTCCTGCTCACTCGAAGCGGTTGGTGTAGGTTCCTCACTCGTTACGACTGTCTCATCGTTTATTGCATTGTTTGAGCTTTGTGAAGTCTCGGGTACGGCTGCTGTCTCAGTGGCTTCAGTTGAAGACTGCAGGCTCTCGTTTTGCTGCTGCGCACTGCAGGCCGTTAGAAGCGACCCGAGAAGCAGAATGATTATAGGCAGGTTACGCTTCATGATGCTTGCCCTCCATAATTTTGATGTAAATGCTGCTGAAACGACATCATTGTATCATATTTGCCTAATCGAAGGATAAGGATGATTTCCTTATTTTATATGGAATGGCGCTTCTGCTTGTCGGTCAAACTAACAACTGAATACGCAAGATGAATTAGGAAAGAGGTGTTCGAGATCATGAGGTTAAGTGGCTTTTTAGTCGGTGGAATAATTGGCGCAGCAGCAACGGTATATCTCTCGCGCAGAAAGCCTGGAGCAGTATCATGGGCAGCACATGCGTTTTCTGACGTTTGTTCCAATGTTGCACGCAATTCTGTTGCGAAAATGATGAGTAAATCTGTGAAGGAAAATGCGTCTGCGCTTTCCCCAAAGCATTCAGACGATACCGCCGTAAAATCCGAAGCCGCTTGGGGACAAATTGAGGCTATCGTAAACAGCGATCCCTCATTGAAGAAGGAAGCGGACAAGATCAAAGCGGAATCGTCAGCCTTTTCCCACTAAGTAAAGCAGCAAGCATGCAGAATCGTAGGGACGCAAAGCAGAAATGCGATGCGATCAAACGATTCTTTTTTTCGTTCATTATTAGTGCAATCAGTGAAAAGACATGATAAAGTAGTTACATAGCATGATTTGGTCAATTTGATCACATCTTACTTAGAAATTCATACGCTATTACAACAGATGCTGCAGAGGAGGATCCTGTCATGAAAATCGAACGACTGAGCCAGGATAAGATTCGAATTTTCCTGACGTTCGACGACCTGCTGGAACGGGGGATCCAGAAGGACGACATGTGGCGCGAAATTCCAAAAGTACACGAACTATTCAGTGAAATGATGGATCAAGCATATAGTGAACTTGGATTCGATGCCAGCGGCCCATTAGCGGTCGAAGTGTTTGCCCTCCCCGCTCAAGGTATGGTAGTGATTGTCACCCGTGGCAAAATGAACAGTCATGCAGGCGATAGGCCAACTGAAGATGACGACACGGAAGACGAAATATACGAGATGGAAGTGACGCTTGAGCAAAGCGATATTGTGATGTACTCTTTCCGCGATTTTGAGGATGTTATATCGGTTTGCAAGCAATTGCTAAGCTCTACGCTTACGGAAGACGGACGATTGTACTCCTATCATGGCAAATATATATTAGCGCTGGAACCTGCTCTTATCGAGGCTTCCAGGCATAACGCTGTTATTGCATTGCTCGCTGAGTATGGTGAAGCAACATCGGTAACCTATGCCATGCTGGAAGAGTACGGAAAAGTGATTATACCCGAAACAGCGGTAAGGGAAATATGTAATCATTTTAGTTTTTAATCAAATGTACACGGATAGAGCATCTGCAGGCTGATTTTGTCTGTACGATGCTCTTCTTGCATGTAGCATGTCATAATAATGGAATATACGAAGGAAAAGGCGCTCATATTAGATATAGACAAAGGCGGTGAATGGAATGAGTGATAAAGAAGCAAACGATGTGTTGCATTCTACTCAGATTGTTATTGAAGAAGCGCTGCGCAGGCTTGGCTATGATCAGGATATGATTGATTTATTGAAGGAGCCCATGAGGCTTCTGACCGTCCGTATTCCAGTTCGGATGGATGATGGCAAAACAAAAGTGTTTACGGGTTATCGAGCACAGCATAATGATGCGGTAGGACCTACAAAAGGCGGTGTGCGTTTTCATCCAGCCGTCACTGAAAACGAGGTTAAGGCTTTGTCCATTTGGATGAGTCTAAAATGTGGAATTGCTGATCTGCCCTATGGCGGTGGTAAAGGCGGCGTTATTTGCGATCCAAGAACGATGTCTTTCCGAGAAATTGAGAATTTAAGCCGAGGGTATGTGCGGGCCATCAGCCAAATCGTAGGACCAAGCAAAGATATTCCTGCGCCTGATGTGATGACTAATTCACAGATTATGGCTTGGATGATGGACGAGTATAGCCGCATTCGTGAATTTGATTCTCCAGGCTTTATAACAGGGAAGCCGCTTGTGCTTGGCGGATCCAAAGGAAGAGAGACAGCTACAGCCAGAGGGGTCGTTATGATGATCCATGAGGCTTTGAACATGAAAAATATAGACATTAAAGATGCGCGAATCGTCATTCAAGGCTTTGGTAATGCTGGAAGTTATCTTGCCAAATTCATGCATGAGGCCGGTGCGCGCGTGATTGGTATTTCCGATGTGAACGCGGCGTTGTATAATAAAGAAGGACTCGATATAGAATATTTGCTCGATCGTCGAGATTCCTTTGGCAATGTAACGAACTTGTTTACGAACACAATAACGAATGCTGAGCTGCTCGAGCTCGATTGTGATGTGCTTGTGCCTGCGGCAATCGAGAATCAAATAACGGAACAAAATGCCCATCTCATTAAAGCAACCATCGTAGTAGAAGCAGCGAATGGCCCAACGACGCTGGAAGCTACGCGAATCCTGTCGGACAAAGGCATTTTGCTTATTCCGGATGTGCTCGCGAGCAGCGGTGGCGTCATCGTGTCCTATTTTGAATGGGTGCAAAATAATCAAGGCTATTATTGGGATGAACAAGAAGTGGATGATAAGCTGAAGCTTATGATGATAAGGGGCTTCAACCAAGTGTATGAAATACACCGCACCCGTAAGGTCGATATGCGTCTTGCTGCTTATATGGCCGGTGTACGCAAAATGGCTGAAGCTGTACGCTATCGTGGCTGGGTGTAAGAAAGTAGGGGAAGAATGCTGTTGTTTTCCGTTTTGACTGCGGCTGTTGCGCCAGGCGTTTCGCTGCTTACTTATTTATATTTGAGAGATCGTTATGAAGCGGAGCCTATCCACATGGTAGCAAGAATGTTTGTGCTAGGCATTCTTGTCGTTGTACCGATCATGGTTATTCAGCGGGGACTTCAGCTTTGGCTTGGCGATCACTCGCTCATATTTGCCTTTGGAGAATCCGCAGGCGTAGAAGAGTTCGTAAAATGGTTCGTACTGTATCATGTCATATACAACCATACCGAATTTGACGAGCCTTATGACGGAATCGTTTATGCATCAGCCATTTCGCTTGGCTTCGCAACCTTAGAAAATGTTTTGTATGCCATTTACTCGCCTGCTACGTTCGGCACGCTTCTTGTGAGGGCGCTGCTTCCCGTTTCTGGCCATGCCTTGTTCGGTATAATGATGGGCTACTATTTAGGGAAAGCGAAGTTTGCTCCAAAAAACAAAACCGTCTATTTCTTAGGCATTTCACTTTTGCTGCCAGTGCTTCTACATGGTACTTACGATTGGATCATGATTACGTTGCGCACAAATTGGATGTATTTTATTATTCCGTTTATGATCGTGCTTTGGATATGGGGCTTGCGCAAAATGAGTCATGCGAATGCACGGTCGCCCTTTCGATTTATGGTCCGTGAAGATGAGATTAAACTGTAGTCGATCCGTCCATACTTACATTATATTGTAATGCCTGAAATGATGGCGTTCGAATAATGGCTGAGGAGGGTCTTATGGAGGCTGCAAGAATAAAGGTAACGATTAGATGCAATCTATGCGGAGAAAAATTTGTGCTTCGCGGACGAAGAGAAAAAGATTCGATTGATACTGGCTTTAAGCAATGCATTTGCAACAATGCAAATGATCTGGAAATTGAAGAGCATAGCGTATTTTAGGGAAATACATGCAGCAATGACAAATAAATAGATGGATGCATAAAGCTCCCTTGGGCAAACCAAACTAAAACCAGGTTTTGCACAAGAAAGGAGCTTTTGTATTATGTACCGTCGACTCAGTTCAATTCTATTTCCCATTATGACCGTGCTGTTTATCGGCGCTGCCTACTGGGGTTATCAAGAGCAACAAGAGAAAAACGCAGTTTTGATAAAGGCAGAAAATCAATATCAACGAGCGTTCCACGATTTGACTAACCATGTTGAGCAGCTGCATCAGCAATTAGGCAACACGCTAGCTGTTAACTCCACCTCACAAGCCTTTCATCGCAAAGGGCTTGTCAATGTATGGCGTTTAACGAGCCAAGCGCAAAATGAGATCAACCAGCTTCCTGTATCGATGCTTCCTTTCAATGAAGCAGAAGACTTCCTGTCGCGCATTGCAAACTTTGCATACAAGACATCTGTTCGCGACTTGACGAAGCAGCCGCTTTCGCCTGATGAATTCAAGACGCTTAAGACGCTCTATACAAATTCACAGGAAATATCGAAGGATTTGTCAAAGATGCAGAAGGATGTGTTGAACAACCGTCTGCGCTGGATGGACGCTGAAATCGCAGCTGCCAAAAACGCAAGTGACCCCAACATTATCATTGATGGCTTTAGATCGGTAGAAAAGAAGGTAAGTGAATATCCAGAAATCAATTGGGGCCCTTCCGTTAGCAGCATGTATCAGAAGCGTACGATTAAAATGCTTGGCGGAAACATGGTGACCGCTGAAGAAATTAAAAAAGAAGCGGCTAAGTTTACTGATGTTCCTAATGCTGACATCCGTGTTGTTGAAAATGCGAAGGGAACTGAATATGCTTCGTTCTCAGCAACGGTGAAAGAAGGTAAGGACAGTACGCTTCAAATGGATTTTACGGAAAAAGGCGGCCAGCTTCTCTACTTTTTGAATTCTCGTGATATTGGAGAAGCGAAAGTGACTTTTGAAGAGGCAAAAGCATCGGCTGATTCCTTCTTGAAGAAACACGGATTTAAGAATATGAAAGCTATTAGCTACGACAAGTATGAAAATACAGGTGCATTTACTTATGTAGGCACGCAGAACGGGGTACTTATTTACCCTGATAAATTGACCTTGAAGGTTGCTCTTGATAAAGGGCAGACCGTAGGCTTGCAAGCTAATGATTATGTGTATCAACATCACACTCGCAAGATACCTAGTCCAACGATTACAAAAGGTGAGGCAAGGAAGGCGCTAAATCCGGAGATGAAGGTGCAAACAGAGCAAATGGCGATCATCTTCAACGATTTAGGCAAAGAGGCTCTTTGCTATGAGTATACGGGTAATATGAACGGTTCGATTTATCGCGTATATATCAATGCAGAAACCGGAACGGAAGAATCGATTGAGGAAATGTCTCACGCAGATTCTAAGGCAGCTTCTGACAAATAACGATATGGCTCCCCTCAAATCGACGTGTTATAATGACATGTAAATGGGGGGAGTCAATTTGTTGCCAAAAGTGAACCAAATGCTTTACTATCAGATCGCATCGTCAGACGAAGAGGAAGCAGCGATTGAATACAAGTCCCGTATTGCCGATGAGCAAGAGGACGGCTTACTAATAGAAGTTCCAATCAGCGAGAAATCAGGAAGGTACAAGCGCCTTTTTTTAGGAGATGAGCTTTCTGTTTATTTTGTATCAGAGGATGGCATAAAAAATTATTTCGATTCACATGTCCTTGGATTCAAAGAGGATGGCGTTGTTAAACTCATAAAAATTCGCAGGCCTGAACTAGATCGCATTACTAAAGTTCAAAGACGCAGCTTCTTGCGCGTATCAGCTGAACTCGAGATTGCAGTTAAGATGTCAAGCAACATCCGGTTTGTCTGTGAAACCGATGATGTTGGCGGTGGCGGAATCTCCTTTATTTGTGATGGAAAATGGCAGATCGCACCTGAACAAGTACTAGAGTGCTGGTTGCTAGTTCCATTTAAGAACGGGACTATTGAACATGCTTTTTTCCGTGGGGAAGTCGTACGAGTTGTCCAGCTTGAATCCGGAAGGAAGCAGGCTATGATTAAATATGTGAGCATCAATGATTCAGAGCGGCAAAAGGTTATCAGGTACTGCTTTGAGAAGCAGCTGGAATATCGCAATCGCTGAATAACATTCGTTTAATATGGAAAACTACCCAGAAAGAGGAAAGGGTTGTCCATATGACACGAAATCTGTTACATAAAAAAACAAACCGCAAAAAAATGATTAAACTAACGGATGAAGTAAGCAGTGTATTGAAGAAAATCATCATTACGCTCGTTATTTTACTCGTATGCTCACAAGCAGCATTGCAAAATGATACGGTTAGATATTGGCTGACGGGTGTGGATCAGTGGGAAGGAACCCATATGAACTGACGCTCAGCTTTTGCATCTGCGTATATAGTGTGGTATAATTTTCACGTTCGCAGGCAAAGCCTGCTTTTTTCTTGAGAGGTTTGCGTCGCATTCTTACATGCATTCGGCCAGCCGTCTCTACTAAAAGGGGGTTGACCTTAGGTGGTGCATCACGAAGGTGACAGCGACCGTATGAACATTGCAATTGACGGGCCGGCAGGCGCGGGCAAGAGCACGGTTGCACGGAAAGTCGCCGAGCAGCTTGGCTATGTGTATATCGATACAGGCTCTATGTATCGCGCAGTAACACTAAGCGCCCAGCGAGCAGAAGTAAAGGTGGACCAGACAGCCAAACTTGCTGAACTAGTAAAAGCATTAGAGATTGAGCTTGAACCTGGTGAACATGGCCAGTCGGTATTTGTGAATGGTGAAAATGTAACCGCATTGATTCGCTCGCGCGAAGTGACGCTTCAAGTGTCTCATATTGCTGCGAATGAAACGGTACGTGAAGTTCTTGGCGACTTGCAGCGCAAGCTTGCAGAGCGTAAAGGCGTTGTAATGGATGGCCGTGATATTGGTTCACATGTGCTGCCAAATGCGGAACTGAAAATTTTTCTGACTGCATCCGTTAAGGAACGGGCACTTCGCCGTTACCGTGAAATAGTGGACACTCAAACCATTTCGCTTGCCCAATTGGAAGCGGAGATCGCAGAACGTGATCGTTTGGACGAGCAACGTGACATCTCACCGCTCATATGTGCGGAGGATGCTATTGTACTCGACAGCACCGCCATGACAATTGATGAAGTAATTCATGCAATTGTGAAATTAAGCCGAACCAAATTGGCGGAGGCGAAGTAAACTATGTCATATCTTATTTTTAGGTTTCTCCTGCGTGTTATTTACACGGTGTTATTTCGATTAGAAGCTAGAGGAACGGAAAATATTCCAGCCGACGGACCAGTTGTCCTCGCTTCGAATCATTTGAGTAACTTTGATCCGCCTACGGTTGGAGTCAAGGTGAAACGCAAGGTTTATTTTATGGCGAAAGAGGAATTATTTAAAGTTCCCGTATTTGGGCCTCTTATTCGTTCGTTTGGCGCGTTTCCAGTCAAACGCGGCGGTGTGAGCAAGGACGCTATCAAGTCTGCGATCACGTTGCTGAAAGAAGGCAATGTCATGGGTATTTTCCCGGAGGGCTCTCGCAACAATCAATCTGGAGCAGCCAAGAAGGGTGCAGCCATGATTGCTGTTCGCAGCGGCGCAGCAGTCGTTCCTGTTGCCATTGTCGGTAAATATAGACCATTCAGCAAAATAATCGTTTGTTACGGCAAGCCTATTGATCTTACTGCAATTATTGAAGAATCATCGCCTGATATGCTTGAGCAAGTAACAGACGCCATTATGGCTCGCATTCGCGAGTTAGCTGCAAACAATCGTTAATTTATGTTTTAAATGCTGCTTTCGCTCTAGGCGCTTGCGGATTTAAATAAAGTTGGGGTTAGAACTGAGGAGGTTATTTCAATGTCAGAAGAAACTAATGTGCAAGAATCCGTGGCGGAAGAAGTAAGCCAAGACGCTTTGGATAATTTCGTGTCTTTGAAAAAAGGCGATTCCGTTAAAGGTACGATCGTCAAAATCGAAGATAACCAAGCTTATGTAAGCCTTGGATATAAATATGACGGTGTTATTCCGGTTCGTGAGCTTTCTGCAGTGCAGATTGAAAACGCAGCGGATGCTGTTCAAATCGGTCAAGAGGTTGAGCTTAAAGTTGTAAGCATCGACGACGAGAAAGAAAAGCTTGTTCTTTCAAAACGTCAAGTTGACGGCGAAAAAGCATGGGATGTTCTTGAAAAACGTTTTGAGAGCGGCGAAGTATTTGAAGTTGCTGTTGCTGACGTTGTAAAAGGCGGCCTTGTTGCTGACGTAGGCGTTCGCGGATTTATTCCGGCATCGATGGTTGAGCGTCATTTCGTTGAAGATTTCGCAGGTTACAAAGGCCGTACGCTTCGCGTTAAGATCAAAGAAATCGATCGTGAGAACAACAAAGTGATCTTGTCTCAAAAAGAAGTACTTGACGCTGAATTCGAATCAAGCAAAAAGCAAGTTATTGCTGCGCTTGAAGTAGGTCAAGAACTTGATGGTACGGTTCAACGTCTTACACCATTCGGCGCTTTTGTTGATATCGGTGGCATTGACGGCCTAGTTCACGTATCCGAGTTGTCATGGCAGCATGTTGCACATCCGAAGGATGTTGTTTCTGAAGGTCAAACGGTACGCGTTAAAGTACTTAAAGTTGATCCAGCTGCTGGAAAAATCAGCCTTAGCTTGAAAGCCGCTCAACCAGGTCCTTGGGATTCTGCTGGTGGTCAATTTGCAATTGGCGATATCGTAACTGGTACTGTTCGCCGCCTAGTTCCATTCGGCGCTTTCGTTGAAATCGCTCCAGGCGTTGAAGGTCTTGTTCACATCTCGCAAATCGCGCACCGTCACATTGCTACACCTAACGAAGTTCTTCAAGAAGGCCAAGAAGTTCAAGCGAAAGTTCTTGACTTTAACCCTGCTGAAAAACGCGTTAGCCTAAGCATCAAAGAAACAGAAGAAGCGCCTGAGCAACCAGCTCCTAGCGCTAGACCTGATCGTGCACCACGTTCACCAAAAATCGAGAAAATCGATAACCCGAATGTAAGCTTGAGCAATGAGAGCATGAGCTACTCACTTGCAGAGCGTTTCGGCGACAAGCTTAAAAACCTTAAATAATATTTATTATATCAATCAAAAACGCCTTCAGCGTCCTCTGGATGCTGAGGCAGCTTTGACGGAGAAATGTAAGATAAGTAGAAGCAAATGATATACTTTCTTATATTTACAAAAAGGAGCTATTTCTGCGAAAACTCGCAGGAATAGCTCCTTTTTTTTGGTGCATAATAGGGGGTACAAGAGGTGAGATAACGTTGAATCCCGGATATATGTCGATTTGGATTATGATTATTATGTTTATCCTTATTACGACAGGCTGGAAGCCGTTTATAGCTCCCGATATCAGCCGTCGTATGTTGTCGCTTCTTAGCATTGTATTAATCGCACTGATGGGTGTTTCGTTTTGGTGGAAGCCGTTACAAGGCCATATTCAGGTCGAGCTCCAAATGAGTGTTTGTCTTCTATTGCTGTTAGGCATACTCACATTTAAGAAAGCCGAGGATTGGAGTTATCTAGGGTACTTAATATTGTGCACAATAATGATTGCTGTCATATGGGGGTTCATCCGCAAAATGTATAGCTTTGATCCTGTTTTTCATTGGATTGATCCGAGCTGGGATGCTCCTTTGCTTTGTGGAATTTTTTGCGGCGCGTTTACCTCGCATGTAAAACATCAATTTGGGATGATCGTTTGGGGAGCGGTGCTTGGCGAAACGTTAAACACTGCCCTTCAATTAGGAGCACACACCGCACATATTGGCAATTTAGCTTGGTGGGACAGTTTTTGGATTGCGCTGGCTACAGCGATGACTTGCAGTTTGCTGCTAAAATCGGTTCGATTAGTGTTTTCCAAGCTCAGCGTAATACTTTGGCATATAAAGGGAGGGCGTCCATCCTAATGCAGCATTTTCTCGTTGAAAACAAATATTTGGTCGGTGTCCTCCTTGGGATTGCTTTTGGGCTTATCTCTCGCTTGCTCATGCTTAGGACGGATTATCGCCAGTATCCAACTTATCCTCATGGTCGAATCATCCACATATCATTAGGCGTAATTGCAGCGGCATTAGGAGCTGTTGCTGTGCCGGCGCTATTTAACAAAGATTACACTGCAATTACTTTCCTAACTTTAGCTGCTCAGCAATTTAGAGATGTGCGAAAAATGGAACGCGAAACGTTGACGAAAATCGACAGTATGGAGCTGGTAGGACGCGGTTCGACATATATTGAAGGAATCGCCATGGTATTTGAAGGGCGAAATTACTTAGTTATTATGACGGCATTGCTTACAAGTCTATTTGGGATATTAGTAAATATATGGGTGGGGATGATAGCGGGAGTTATCTCGCTCTTAGTCGTCGAGAAGCTGAAATCAGGCAAAGCTGTCTCCCATATTGCTGAGGTGCAAGCCGCGAAGGTTCGAGTGGATGGACCGGACTTGTTTGTTGATAACGTTTATATTATGAACGTAGGTTTGAAGAGCAACCAAGAAATCATTGCAGCGCGTGGCATGGGGTTTATTTTGACTCCCTTCAACTCAAATGGAAAAGTTACTTTAAGCAATCTTGGTCAACGGCAAGCTATTCTTTACGATTTGGCTACGATTTTAGGGGTATATCGCGATGATGGAGAGCCTGCTTTAATACCTATGGCGAAGCTGGATATGAAGGATGGACGATTGGCTGTATTTATATTGCCACAGGAGTTGGATGCAGATAAAGGGAAAGCAGTTATCATGCGAGTGCCGATTTTGGAATCTGCTGTTCGCATGCCGACAGAAGCATCTGTGAACAAGAAAGGGGCGGAGGGAAATGGCTGAAATCTTAGCTGTGGTATCCATTCATGCAGATGCGGTTAGTGGCGGAGCGCCGATTTTTATTGCAGAAAATGTAGATAAATTGGAAGAAACCTCGTTTCTGCTCGAGAAGATTTTGGATGCGAGTGCGCATGATTTAAAGAACGGTACAATCATACTGGTCAATCACCGATAATATGAAAAGTTAGCCAAGAACGCACTTTTTTGCTATGATGGATAGCGTGAGTATTTTTGAAGGAGTGGAAAACAAACATGGCAAGACCCGTTATCGCTATTGTCGGTCGTCCGAATGTGGGGAAATCCACGATTTTTAATCGGGTCATCGGCGACCGTCTAGCAATTGTTGAGGATAAACCGGGCGTCACTCGTGACAGGCTTTATGGCACCGGAGAATGGAATGGAAAACCGTTCAGCATTATTGATACTGGCGGTATTGAAATCGATGGCGAAGATGAAATTATGAAATCTGTGCGTATGCAGGCTGAACTCGCAATTGAAGAAGCAGATGTAATTATCTTTATGGCGGATGCGAAAACAGGCTTGACGCATGCGGATGATGAAGTTGCTCAAATGCTATTCCGTTCGGGCAAGCCCGTTGTGCTTGCAGTTAATAAAGTTGATAATCATGGCCGCATGGATGAAGTTTATGAGTTTTATGGACTTGGCTTTGGTGAACCAATCGCAATTTCCGGCTCGCATGGACTAGGTATCGGTGATTTACTTGATGCTGCTGTCGCTTTGCTTCCTGATCTAACCGATGATGGCTACGATGAGGATGTCATCCGTGTTGCATTAATCGGCCGTCCTAACGTTGGGAAATCATCTCTAGTGAATGCACTGCTTGGCGAAGACCGTGTAATTGTAAGCAATGTAGCGGGTACGACTCGTGACGCCATTGATACACCTTTCGAGCGTGATGGGCAGCGTTATGTGCTCATTGATACAGCCGGCATGCGTAAACGCGGCAAAGTGTATGAATCCACAGAGAAGTACAGCGTAATGCGTGCGATGAAAGCGATTGAACGCGCAGATGTTGTTCTAGTGCTGATTAACGGTGAAGAAGGCATCATCGAGCAGGACAAGCATATTGCTGGTTATGCTCATGAAGCAGGAAAAGCATCGATATTTGTTGTGAACAAGTGGGATGTCATCGAAAAAGATGAGAAGACCATGCAAAACTTCTCGCAAAATATTCGTGATCATTTCTTGTTCATGTCTTATGCACCGATCGTTTATTTATCAGCATTAACCAAAACGCGTTTGCATAAGCTGTTGCCTGTTGTGAAGCATGTTTCTGAACAGCATGCAATGCGCATTCAGACTCATCTTCTTAATGACGTCGTTTCGGATGCAGTAGCGATTAATCCGCCGCCATCCGACAAAGGCAAGCGTCTACGCATCAACTATGTTACGCAAGTAGCGATCAAACCTCCGACGATTGTTGTTTTTGTCAATGATCCGGAAATTATGCATTTCTCGTATGAGCGCTATTTGGAAAATAAAATTCGTGCTGCATTTAATTTTGAAGGGACTCCTATACGCATATTCTCGCGTCGTAAGTCCGAAGAAGATTAGGGGAGAAGTAGCTTGTTATACGGAGTAATCGCGGTTGCTTTAAGCTATTTGTTAGGCTCAATTTCATTTAGCATCGTTATTGCAAAATGGGTGAAAGGTATCGATATACGTCAGCACGGCAGTGGAAACGCTGGTGCTACGAATACACTCAGGGTGCTCGGCAAAGGGCCGGGCTTACTGGTGTTTTTACTCGATATCGGCAAAGGGGTAGCAGCTGTATTTATTGGCCGCGCTCTTAGTGAAAACGACTGGATTCCAGTTTTGTGCGGATTAGCCGCAATCATAGGCCATAACTGGCCGATTTGGTTCCGCTTTAAAGGAGGCAAAGGCATTGCAACGACTGTAGGTGTCATTGCGACCCTTGCTTTCGTGCCTGCACTTTGTGCAGGAGCCATTGCCATTGCGACAATTGCTTTGACCAGATACGTATCGCTTGGCTCATTATTGTTTGCTGCTTTAACGCCATTATTTATTACTTTGTTCTATTATTCGGTTCCTTTACTTTGTGCAAGTCTTCTGATATGTATTTTTGCATTCGTACGCCATCGGTCGAATATTGTAAAGCTGTTTCAAGGAACAGAAAACAAGTTAGGTGCAAAGAAAGGGTAGTGAGCGTCGCATGACAAAGCAGGATTCATCAACAATGAAAAATGCGGCAGTGCTGGTTGCTGGAAGTTGGGGCACTGCTCTTGCTTCTGTACTCGCGAGAAATGGCTATCATGTAAAGCTATGGACACGCAGTACGGAACAAGCGGAGAACATTAACCTCAGCCATGAGAATAGCAAGTTTTTGCCTGGTGTACAGCTTCCTGAGCTAATCCATGCAACTACGGACTTAAAGGATGCACTGCAGGATGCTGAGCTCGCTTTGTTCGTTGCGCCTTCTGGTGCAATGCGCGAGGTAGCTAAGCAAGCGGCACCGTTTCTATCGGATAAGACACTTGTTGTTCATGCAACAAAGGGCTTTGAAACGGATACTTTGAAGCGGATGACGACTGTACTTTCGGAAGAGCTTGGTCGACCGATGGAACAGCTTGTTGTTTTATCAGGACCAAGCCATGCTGAAGAGGTTATTTTGAAGCAGCCTACTACAGTAGTTGTTGCTTCAACTGATTTGAAAGCAGCTGAGCAAGCCCAGGATGCGCTCATAAATACGCATTTCCGAGTGTATACCAATCCGGATGTCGTTGGTGTGGAAGTGGCTGGAGCCATCAAAAACATTATTGCATTAGGTGCAGGCTTGACGGATGGGCTTCAGTTTGGCGACAATGCCAAGGCTGCTTTATTAACTCGGGGCCTAGCGGAGATCAGCAGGCTTGGAACGGCAATGGGGGCGAATCCGCTCACTTTTGCTGGATTAGCTGGCGTAGGCGATCTTGTCGTTACTTGCACAAGCAAGCACAGTCGAAATTGGCGTGCTGGCTACATGCTTGCAGATGGCACGCCTCTAGATGATGTGCTCACTCGGATGGGAATGGTCGTAGAAGGTGTTCGTACGACGCGTGCGGCTTACAGTTTAGCCAAAGAGTACGATGTTGAGATGCCGATTACGTTTCAGTTATATGAGGTATTGTTCGCGAACAAAGCGCCTAGGACTGCTGTTGAGCATTTGATGGGCAGGCTGCGGACGCATGAGATCGAAGAGTTAGGCTAAGGACCAGCGCCTACACCAATCTTCTTGCCTTCTCATATGATGCATGGAGCAATACACATGCGCATGCTGGAGGTGTAGAGTATGGCGAGGGATTTCTCCAAGGACATTCTTAATTCGATCAATAAAAAGACGGGCAAAGGAATTTCCGAGAGCTCAGTCAAAAAGCTTGCCAGCGGAGTTACAGCACAGACGATGACTGACGAAGCTGAGCTTCGCAAGCTGATTAAGCAAGTGTCGGAAGTGGCTAAGGTCAAGGTTACGGAATCTACGATTAATGATATCGTAAGAGCTGTCAAAGCCAGCGGCATGAGCGCCAGCAATATGGAAGCAATCATGAAAATGATGATAAAAAAATAAAAAATTGCGGCAAAAGCGTGGAGCGCCCCGAATATTTTATTCGGCAAAGTGTTCTGTCAGCTTTTGTCCTTTTTTTTGTGCGATGTTATAATGGGTGAGAATTCATTATGATATAGATTAGGAGAATGGAATTTCTATGGATGCTATGACAAAAATGTGGGTTTCGCTATTCGGCATTGGAATGATGGCGATTGCGGCCCTTTTAATTACGTTTGCTCGTTTGAAAACGAAAGGCGCAGTGAAATTTATTCTTTCGTTAATTGCATTTATTGTTCTAATTATTGGTTTTGTATGCGGACTTATATCCATTATTTAGTTCTTATTACATAGGGGACGGTCGTTCACTAACAAAAGGGAGATTTTGACATACAATGATTGAATTAAAGGGTAGAACCAAAACAGCTGTTGTAAAAGCAGAAGAAGGCTTGTCGCTGCTTGATCATGCACTTAAGCATGAGATTGATTGGAGCTTCTCTTGTGCGAGAGGAACCTGTGCCCGTTGCCGCTGCTTGGTAACCGAAGGCATGGAGCATCTTGAAGGCATTACGGACGAGGAGTGGGACCGCCTTGAGCCGGAGGAGTTTGAGGAAGGTTACCGGCTCGGCTGCCAGGCCATCGTCAAAAGTGCAGATGCGAAAATCGCAGCAGCCAACAAGCCTTATTTTTAATGCATAAGCTACTGATGAAGGAAGTGCCAGCGATGTCAGAAAATGAACGCATTCATAAAGCGCTGGCTGTCGTTAAAAAAGCGACAGAATCATGTCAGGCGCAGTGGATTATTGGCGGAAGCGCCAGTCTAATGCTTCGAGGACTTGAACTTTCAAACGATCCGCGTGATTTGGACATTTATTGTGATGAAGAGAATGTACAAGAAATTTATGATGCTCTTGAGCCTTTTGCCCAGGATCAACCAACATTAAGCGTGACAGAGATGTATCGATCAACGCTCAGCCATTTTATTATACAAGGAATACAGGTAGAGCTCGTCGGCGGGTTCGAGGTGAGTGCTCAAGGCAGTAAGTATGAGACGATGGTTAATAAATTACTGATGCCTTTCTCAGAGCAAGTGCTGTTAAACGATGCTAATTATTCAGTAGCGATCGTTCCGCTTGCGCATGAGCTGTGGTTTAATTTCTTGCGAGATCGGATGGATCGCGTTGATTTAATCGTTCAAGCGATTGCAAAAGCACCTGCTCAGCATGAGGGTGCATTCCTTGCGATTGAAACTAACAATACATTCACCGCTGAGGCAAGGCGTACTCTTCATCAGCTGTTGTCTTATCGAAAGGGCGGTGGCTTGTCATGGATGGAGTAGTTACTTTTTGGCCATCGGGCAAGAGCATTAAGGTGAAGCCGGGCACAACGCTGTTAGACGCTGCTAGACGTGCGAATATACCGATTCGCACACGTTGCGGGGGCAAAGCTGCTTGCTTCATGTGCAAGGTCACTGTGAGGCCGGGAAGCCAGCTGCAGCCGATTGGTGATGTGGAGAGAAACAAACTGTCTGGATTAGACGGAAATCATGAACGTTTATCATGCCAAGCTAGAGTAGCTGGAAAAGTGGATGTGGAAATTCCTTTAGATCCGCTGCGAGCGGCAGTTGTAAGGCAGCTCGCAAGGCAAGCAGAGGAAAACGATGATTTATGGTAGGCTGAACGACGAAGCAGGTTTGCTTCGCAAACCTAAGCATATCCTTACGAAGCAGGTTTGCTTCGCAAACCATTAGGAGGTTACAAAAAAATGAATGGATTATTTATGGGAAGGCTGCCCCGTTACATACGCCAGTTCGCAGCATTCTCTGCTTTGATTGTTTTGCTATTTGCTTTATCGGGCTGCATGTATCCGAAAAGTCAAATGAAGCAAAACCAAGTTGCTCCGAAAGAAGCTGTTCGCAATGTTCAGGCGGCGATTGATCAATATCAGTCCGAAACGGGCATGCTGCCCATGAAAAACAGTACCGCTGACACACCGAAGTATGAGAAATTTTATATTGATTTTGGAGTGCTAAATCGGACAGGCTATATGTCGGATATACCTTCTTCTGCTTTTGAGAAAGGCGGCAATTACAGCTACCTTATTATTGATGAAGAGAGTAAGCCTAGAGTGAAGCTGCTTGATATTTTGGCATTTCAAAAAATTAATGATATTCAGAGCTGGGTAACTTCTTATATCCAAACAAACAGTGTCCTTCCAAAGGGCGAGGAAACATACCCAGGGTTTTATCAAATCGATTACAAAGCAATGAGCAAAACAGCCCCAACGATTCGAAGCGTGTTTTCAGGACAAACGATTCAAGCAATCGTGGATGAGAATGGGGTAGTATTTTCCGATTATGGGATAGATATCATGCAATACATACAAAAGAGTGGAAAAAATGATTTTGAGGCAGATTTTGATTTGCGTACATTGCTCGTCGATGGATCAGACTTTGTCCCTGTCAAAGCTCCGGTCTATCACTTTGTAAATAATGAGCCGCAAGCTGTAAAACCTTAACTTCATGCACATTCCTCAATAAGCTAGTTCCAAACCTCTCCTTGACTATCGTCTCGGAGAGGTTTTTTTGGCTGTTTGGGTCATAGATTTGCTTATTTTCTCATATAACTCAATCTTGGAAGGGAAGCCCCGCAGAAGAACAAAAAAAGATTTCATTGAAGGAATCGTCATAATCGGAAAGCTTGCACATAAGATGTTACTAGTCCAAAAAGCATGTACGAGTTGCGTCGCTGGCCTGCCCTATTGACCGGTGGATGGCGGCGAACCGGAAAAATCAATTGGGAGGGGATATTCAGTGGAGAAAGTAGATATTTTCAAGGACATAGCCGAAAGAACCGGCGGGGATATTTACCTCGGGGTTGTCGGGGCTGTCCGGACGGGCAAATCAACGTTTATTAAACGGTTTATGGAGACGGTTGTACTTCCGAACATTGCGAACGAATCAGACCGTGCGAGAGCCGTGGACGAACTTCCTCAAAGCGCCGCAGGTAAGACGATTATGACAACAGAGCCTAAATTTGTTCCGAATCAAGCGGTGCAGCTCAGAGTTACCGATGGACTTGAGGTAAACATGAGACTCGTCGATTGTGTTGGATATGCGGTTGAAGGCGCGAAGGGCTATGAGGATGAAAATGGTCCACGAATGATTACAACTCCTTGGTTCGATGAGCCGATCCCGTTCCAGGAAGCGGCTGAGATCGGGACGCGTAAAGTAATCCAAGAGCATTCTACACTCGGTGTTGTTGTTACGACAGACGGCTCTATCGCAGAAATTCCGCGCAGCTCCTATGTTGTAGCAGAAGAGCGTGTTATAAACGAGCTGAAAGAAGTCGGCAAGCCATTTGTCCTCATCATCAACTCCACTCGTCCTAAGGGTGAAGAGGCGCTGCAACTGCGAAACGAGCTGCAAGCTAAATATGACATTCCAGTAATGACGCTTAGCGTAGCTACGATGGGTGAGGAAGAAGTCATCTCGGTATTGCGTGAAGTGCTCTATGAATTCCCTGTCCATGAGGTAAATGTTAATTTACCAAGCTGGGTCATGGTGCTTAATGATCGGCACTGGCTGCGCAGCAACTATGAGAGCTCCGTTCGCGATACGGTTAAAGATATTCGCCGGCTGCGCGATGTGGACCGAGTAGTAACCCAGTTCATGGAATATGACTTCATCGCCAAAGCTGGACTAAGCGGCATGAATATGGGGCAGGGCGTAGCAGAAATCGACTTGTACGCGCCAGATGAGCTGTATGACCGTATTTTGATGGAAGTAGTCGGCGTTGAGATTCGCGGCAAAGACCACTTGCTTCAGTTGATGCAAGAGTTCTCTCATGCCAAGAGGGAATATGACCGTTTTGCAGAAGCGCTGGAAATGGTCAAGACAACTGGATACGGCATTGCAGCACCGACACTTGCGGAAATGGCACTCGACGAGCCGGAGTTAATCCGCCAAGGTTCACGCTTTGGGGTTAGACTGAAGGCAACAGCACCATCCATCCATATGATCCGCGTCGACGTGGAATCGGAATTTGCTCCGATTATCGGCACGGAGAAGCAAAGCGAAGAGCTTGTAAGATACTTAATGCAAGACTTTGAGAATGATCCAATCAAGATTTGGGAGTCTGATATATTCGGTCGTTCCCTGCATTCGATTGTGAGAGAAGGCATTCAGGGCAAAATTGCAATGATGCCGGATAATGCCCGCTACAAGCTGCAGGAAACGCTCGGACGTATTATCAACGAGGGCTCCGGCGGATTGATTGCTATCATTCTGTAGTTGATCGATACTAGTATACGAATAAGCCGCTGCCGTAAAGGGAGCGGTTTTATTTGTTTTGCAGGAAATGCAGGTTGGCACTTGAAATTGGCAAACGGCTGTATTACTATAGGTTTGTTCGGTTAAAAGGTATATTTTTGAAGTTTTCCGTTAATAAGAGGGATAAGATGAGAGTTTATATGCTTACACCAAAAAAAAGTACACAAAGCACTTTGGAGGAGGTGAAACAATGAACAAAACAGATTTAATTACAAAAGTAGCTGAATTGACTGATCTTTCGAAGAAAGATGCAACGAAAGCAGTTGATGCTGTTTTTGATGCGATATCCGATGCGCTGCAAAGCGGGGATAAAGTCCAATTGGTTGGGTTTGGTAATTTCGAAGTTCGCGAGCGCCAAGCACGTAAAGGCCGCAATCCGCAAACTGGAGATCCTATTGAGATCGCAGCAAGCAAAACGCCTGCATTCAAACCAGGAAAATCACTCAAGGACCTCGTATCCAATTAAGCATACTCCAGCTTAACTGCATTGACGCCGATGTTTGGCGGCAAGCATCCATATGCCACGGAATATAAGCTTGATGTTGCTGCTTATAATTCGGTCTAATTTCGCTCGAACGGGATACCGTTCGGGCGTTATTTGTTTATTTGCATGATAGAATGGATTGCACAAACGTTACACATCCACTATAATTCACATGGATAGTATGGAATTACGGATGCGGAGGGATAACGATGGAGCCTACACATGGCGAGTACATTGTCGTAAAGGCAAAAGATCAAGGCGTTCAAGTCATCGGATTAACACGCGGGCTTGACACAAAATTTCATCATACGGAAAAGTTGGATAAGAACGAAATTTTAATTTGCCAATTTACCGATCATACTTCAGCTATAAAAATTCGAGGTAAAGCGGTCGTGATGACGAAATACGGTACGATGGAAACCGATCAGTAACAACGAATGTGCAAAGCAGGCTATGCCTGCTTTTTTTTGCCTGCCGGCAGTCCGAATAATCATCCTGCACCGCTCGTACAATGAGAGATGGGACTTTATATTCATGCGGATCGAGTGAATTTAAAGGTTAAGGTGATAAGTTTATATTCGGAGGTGCAGAGTGAACATCGGAAAACCACTTCTAACAGCTTGTGTGACTGCGATAGCAGCTACATTATTATTTACATGGCTTCCTCATGCAGGATGGCAGCATTCGGCAAACCGCGGCGACGTGGCTGTTTTTCGCACGACGCCGGTCGTAAGGCTCTCCAATAACAATTTGGTAGATGTGCTCATTGCAACTCAGCTTCATGAGCGGTTGAATAAAGCGGAATGGAATAACGGCGTTTTATCGATCGATATGCGGGTAAGCACCATTGAAGGCCGGCCGGCAATTTGGTTCTCGGATGTTGAGAAGCTTATTCGTGTCTCTTTTATACAGCTAGAGAATGTGAAGCGTGTTCTGATTCGGATCATTGAGGCGCAATCAGAAGGCGATGCTCTGCTTGCTGCTGTTGATGTGCGGAAAACCGACGATTGGCTTATTACGGAGCTGGATCATCTTGTACAAGCGGATCCTGTGCATGATGAGCTGTGGAGAAAGAGGCTAAGAGTTAGCTTTACATCGGCCTGGGAAAAACGTTTTGGACCAGTATCGGGATTTACTGTAAAGCCTTCCTCCATTTCGCAGCAATAAAGGTGATGTATATTGCAATTTGTTGAACAAGCAGGCTCAATCATATGTTCTTTAGATTAAGTTGTGCTATAATAGTTTAGATTATTGAGCGGCGATTTGCGCTTCTCTGTTCGGAGGCTTCCCCAATGAGAACATACCGTATACCTGAAATAGCTCAAAAATATGTGAAATATGACATGATCGAGGAGCATACGTCTCTTCCTGACTTAGCGAATGCAAGGCTTCGCTTGCTACACGCCTTCCTGAGCCAGCAAGCGTCGCTACAGACCCACAGTGAGCTCTACACGCTCGTCGTATCTCTCGTTCAGCTAGGAATGGATACGCATGATTTAATCGACACACACCAAGAGCAGCGCTCTGAGCCGGAGATGCGTTCAAGGCAGCTTAAGGTGCTGGCAGGGGACTACTTTAGCGCAACTTTTTATCAATTGCTCTCGCAAGCCGGCGAAATTGAGATGGTTTCCAAAATCAGCAGCGCGGTTAGTGAGGTCAACAGACTAAAAGTTAATCTTTACGTTCGAATGAGGCAGCTTAAGATGACCTCAGAAGAATACTTAGGTCTTGCGGTTCAGCTTAAGAGCACGTTGTTCCAGATTTTCACAGAGGTGCTGGAGGGCGAGCTTTCTCGCGTCTGGCCAGGGATTCTGGATGGCATTTGCCGGTGCGAGGTTATAGTTGATGAAATCAAGCGCAGCGAGAACCCAGCTACGTTCGATAAAAGCTGGTCCTATTGGCATATCATGCAAGCGGGGTCAGAAGATGAGCGCATGCAGCTCTCTCAGCGTATGTATGAACCTGCATTTATTAACAGTTTAGAGGAAAAATATAAGGTGCGCAGCCAGCTTATAGCGAAGCTGAAGGTCTCAGCAGATTCAGTGAAGGTTTTGGCTGGCAAGCTGGAATCGGACAAGTTGCTCGGAGAATTGACGACTATCGTCGATAATCTATTGAACGAAAAAACCGATTACACGCCTGCACTCAATTAGACGAGGTGACTTGCAAGGGTGGATACGAACTCCAAGAGCCATGTGCATGGCGTATTTGAGAGGATTGCTCCAAAATATGATTTGATGAATGATCTGATCAGCTTTAGAAGACATAAGGCATGGCGGAAGTTTACGATGAAAAAAATGAGCGTTGCAAAAGGACAAACAGCACTTGACCTTTGCTGCGGCACTTGTGATTGGACGGTTGCTCTTGCAGAAGCGAGCGGTACTGGACAAATCGTAGGACTTGATTTTAGCCAAAACATGCTTGATGTGGGTGCTGTCAAAGTAAACAAGATGGGCTTGAATAAGCAAATTACATTAGTCCAAGGAAATGCAATGAGCTTGCCGTTTGAGGATAATTCCTTTGACTATGTTACGATTGGATTTGGTCTGCGCAATGTTCCTGATTATTTACAGGTACTGAAGGAGATGCACCGCGTTGTTAAACCAGGCGGTTTAGTTGTATGTTTAGAGGTATCCAAACCAACCTGGCAGCCATTTAAATCGATGTACAATCTTTATTTCGAACGTATATTGCCAGTTATGGGTAAAGTGGTAGCCAAAAGCTTCAGTGAATACAAATGGCTGCCCGAATCACTGAAAATGTTTCCCGGTCGACAGCAGCTTGCTGAGCTGTTTGAAGAAGCGGGTCTTCATCAGGTGAAGGCATATCCTCTGACCGGTGGAGTAGCTGCGCTGCATATGGGGACAAAGGAGAAGAAATAGCAATGATTCGCAAATTACGCATTATTTTGGAAATGATTAAGTTTGAACATACTGTGTTTGCTTTGCCTTTTGCTTTTATGGGAGCGATTCTAGGTGCAGTAATGATGGAGCAGCGCCTTCCTTCATGGGGGGAGATCGGCTGGGTAACGCTTGCGATGTTTGGTGCTCGAAGCGCTGCTATGAGCTTGAATCGACTGATAGATAAGGCTATCGATTTACGCAACCCGCGTACTGAAAAAAGAGCACTTCCGGCTGGCTTGCTTAAATCAGCAGAAGTCATGTTATTTATCATTGTTTCCTTCGTTTTGTTGTTTGTAGCAACTGCGAACTTGGCACCAATCGCAATGAAACTTATGCCAATCGCGGTAGCTTTGCTTGTTCTTTATTCTTACACAAAACGCTTTACATGGTTATGCCATGTTGTGCTGGGATTAACAATTGGACTCTCGCCGCTTGGCGGCTGGGTTGCCATAACAGGTCAATTTGATCTAGCTGCTTGGATATTATATATTACCGTTTCTTTATGGATTGCTGGATTTGATATTATTTATGCAACACAGGATTTTGAGTATGACCGCAATGCTGGCTTGCATTCGATTCCGGCTCGATTCGGTATTAAAGGGGCTATCTGGATTGCTCGGTCCTTTCATGTCGTTACGGCAATCGGTTTTATAGCATTGTTTTGGCTGACAGACCTTAGCTGGATGTACTTGCTTGGTACTTTGATATCGATTTCGCTTCTGTTCTACCAACATTGGATGGTACGGCCACACGATTTGTCGCGCGTCCAAACTGCTTTTTTTGGAATGAACGGTACATTAAGCGTCGTGCTTTTTCTGTTTGTTATCGTTGATTTATTGGTTATTCACCAATGGTAGACGGCCGCAACGAAACCAACTGGACGAATCGATGGGTAGTAGGCATTACAGGAGCAAGCGGTTCAATTTATGGAATAAGGCTTATTGAAGTTCTCCTTCAGATGAAATACGAGGTTCATCTCGTCATAACAGAAGCTGGTTGGAGAGTACTAAAAGAAGAACTGGGCTGGGAGACGACTCGTCGTTCAGCAGCTCTTGAACAACGTTTTGGCGATGCTATCGCGGAAGCCAGACTAGTTTTTCATCCCAATGCGGATATTGGCGCAAGCATTGCAAGCGGCTCTTACCGGGTTCAAGGAATGGTTATTGTGCCGTGCTCGATGGGGACGCTTGCGTCGATATCGCACGGCATTTCCGATAATTTGATGACTAGAGCCGCCGATGTAATGTTGAAGGAAAACAGGAAGCTGCTTATTATTCCAAGAGAAACGCCGCTTCATGCGATTCACCTTGAAAACATGCTGACGCTGGCTCGTCTTGGCGTTAGGATCATACCGGCTATGCCGGCTTTTTATTACAAACCGCAAACGATGGATGAAATGATTGACTTTTTAGTTGGTAAAGTACTTGATAATATGACAATCGAACATGATTTGTACAGAAGATGGGGAGATGAACAGAATGGGCATGAATCGCCCGATCACCATCGGAAGAATTGATTACGCGAATGCATGGCCTCTTTTCCATCAGCTCGAAGAGCGAATGGATGGGGATAGCTTTGAGGTCATTAAACGTGTACCTTCTGAATTAAATAGGCTTCTGCAAGCTGGTGAATTGGATATTTCGGCTATATCATCATTTGCATATGGATTAAATGCGGATGATTATGTGCTGCTGCCAGAATTGTCCGTAGGTTCGGTAGGGAAGGTCAACTCGATCTTTTTATTTCTGAAAGAGCCGATCAGCCGTAAACGTCCTGAGCGAATTTCAGTAACGACAACATCAGCAACTTCAGTTAATCTGTTGAAAATTTTGATGACATTGCACTTTGAATGCAACCCAGAGTATGTCACTGCCGCACCAAATCTGGAAAGTATGCTGGAGACAGCCGATGCTGCACTCATCATAGGCGATCCTGCCATTCATGCTTCTTGGCAAAACCACGGCCTTCATGTCATTGATTTAGGACAATTATGGAATGAGTGGACGGGACTTGGCATGACTTACGCTGTTGTTGCTGCACGTAAAGAAGCAGCTCTTGCAGCCCCAGAAGCCGTTCGTGCAGTATATAAAGCGTTAAATGCGAGCAAACAGTATAATAAGAGCCATCTTGGTCCACTAATTGAACAGGCCTGTATGCAGCTTGGAGGAGAATCAACTTACTGGGAGATGTATTTTCATTCGCTTCAATATGATTTTGGGAGCAAGCTGCAAGAAGGACTTAAATTATATTTCAATTATTCTAAGCAGCTAGGGTTGCTATCGAATGACGTGGAGCTTACTTTTTTTGAAGACCAATCTGCCCAATAGGTGAAAGAATGAAACTACTAGATTTGTATGCAAAGATGAAAGGCGACCTAAATCAGATCGAGCAGGAGCTTGAGCGCAGCATTTCGGATGATCATGTGCTGCTTGGCGAAGCTTCTTTGCACTTGCTTAGAGCTGGCGGTAAACGGATTAGACCGGTGTTTGTCCTGCTGGCAGGCAAGTTTGGCGATTATCAGCTGGATATAATGAAGCGCGTCGCCGTCCCTCTCGAGCTTATTCATATGGCTTCACTTGTACATGATGACGTTATTGACGACGCGGAAACACGTCGTGGACAGCTCACTGTAAAATCCAAGTGGGACAATCGAATAGCGATGTATACGGGCGACTTCATTCATGGCAAAGCATTGTCAATCGCTGCTCAGCTTCCAAATCCGCAGATACATCAAATTTTGTCACATGCGCTTGTACAAATGTGTATCGGAGAAATGGAACAAATTCGTGATTTCTTCAACACAGAACAATCGGTACGGCATTATTTGCTTCGGATTAGACGCAAAACAGCTTTATTAATTGCTATTAGCTGCCAGCTTGGCGCTGTTGCTGCGGGAACGGACCGAAAAACAGCAAATAGCTTATATCGCTATGGTTATAATGTGGGTATGGCATTCCAGATCCGTGATGATTTGCTTGATCTATATGGAACAGAGAAACAGATCGGCAAACCTTCAGGCTCAGATATGCGTCAAGGAAATATTACATTGCCGGTTCTCCTTGCATTGCAGGACCCCAAAACCCGCGATCCTTTGTTAAAGGAAATTGCTTTAATCAGGGAGCAAGGCGGGAAACGAGATGCTGGACGAGCCATCGAAATGATTCGCAAGAGCGATGGCGGAGATCAAGCAGATCAGCTTGCAAACCGATATATTAAAAAAGCTCTCAAAGCATTAGAGGGATTGCCGAACGTCACAGCGAAGAAGAACTTGAGCGATATTGCGATTTTGTTTGGTAAACGTAATTATTAATCGTGCAAAATAGAAAGGAATGGTTGGGGATGGAAAGAACTTTTCTGATGATTAAACCTGATGGCGTTCAGCGCGGATTAATTGGCGAAATCGTTTCGAGATTTGAAAAAAAGGGATTGCAGCTTGCAGCAGCCAAGTTTATGGTTTTGAGCCATGAGCTTGCCGAGCGGCATTATGAGGAGCACAAAGGCAAAGTTTTTTATGAGCCATTGCTCGAATTCATAACGTCAGGTCCTGTATTTGCGATGGTATGGCAAGGTGACAATGTCATTGCATTGACGCGTGCCCTTATTGGCAAAACGGATGCACTAGATGCTCATCCCGGCACTATCCGTTCTGATTTTGCTGTACATACGAATTTCAATCTTATTCATGGCTCGGATTCGGCAGCTAATGCGGAAAAAGAGATCGGCATTTACTTCACGCCAGCGGAGCTGGTGCAATATGAGCATACAATTCAACGGTGGATTTAATATTTCGCCCACAAGCGATGGAGGAGCCTATGCTTGAAGATCGTGATTTTGCACAGTTTATTGCTCGAATAAAGCAAAAGACCGACATTGATTTGTCGCAGTACAAAGAAGCTCAAATGAAACGCAGGCTGACTACATTACGAATGAAGCACGGCTATCAAACGTTCGATGAGTATTGGAAGGCGATTGAGCAAAATCGGACGATGCTAAATGAGTTTTTGGACCGTATGACGATTAATGTTTCTGAGTTTTGGAGAAATCCTTCCCGCTGGGAAGTTTTGCAAAAGCGCTTTTTCCCCGAGATGCTTGCTGCTTCTAATCGTCTAAAGGTTTGGAGTGCGGCATGCTCAACAGGCGAGGAGCCATACACGCTCGCTATGATTTTATCGGAGCTCAGCGCCTTGCAGCGTTCCTCGCTACTTGCAACTGATCTCGATTCAAATGTGCTGCAAAAGGCAATGGAAGGCAGTTATTTAGAGCGATCGCTGCGCGATGTTCCGCAGGTTTGCCGGCAAAAATATTTTAAGCAGGCAGAGGGAGCGTATTTGATTTCAGACTCCCTGAAGCAATTTATTCAATTCAAGCAGCAAAATCTGCTCCATGATACGTTTGATGGATCATTTGATTTAATTGTTTGCCGAAACGTAATGATTTATTTTACAGAAGAAGCAAAGCACTTATTGTATCATAAATTTTCTAATGCACTTAAACCGGGCGGACTGCTGTTTGTAGGCAGTACGGAACAAATTTTTTCCCCTGCGCAATACGGATTTGAGACCGCAGATACATTCTTTTATCGCCGGGTATAAGCGGCATGTATACCGTTTTCCATCTTCTCCTATACTAGTTAGTATGTAATAAACTTGGAGGATGAAGCAACCGATGGATAAACGTAAGGTTATAGCTGCCTATAGGCGTGGTTTTATTTCTATTCAGGAATGTGCGCAAATTATCGGAGTGGACAGTGGACAAATGACAAGACTTGTTGATGATCCATTGCTGACGAGTGAAGGCACGACGATACTTAGAAAAGATCGGTTAACAGCAAATTAACTGCACGCTGCCCGGGCTGGCGGATTTGTCATTTTAGATGACAGTTCCACCAGCCCTTTTTTTATACGGTTACAGCGGCTTTCAAGGTGTCCAAATTCTTGTCAAACCTGTAACTGTGTACTATAATGAGCAAAGATGTTTAGTGCTGTAAAGCATAGCAGGCGCTTGAAAGCTGTTTTGAAAATTTATAATTTTATAAGTGATGTACTTATAAAATCGCTAAAATTTCATCGCGAAACGAGCTTGTGCCGTCAATGGACTGTGTTAGTCGTTTACACTTGAGGAGGAGCTTTAGTTGACTTTAAGATATTTGACCGCAGGGGAAACACACGGTCCCCAATTAACCGCGATTATTGAAGGATTGCCAAGCAATTTGAAAATTGATTTTGAGGAACTGAATTTCCAGCTGCACCGTCGTCAGAAGGGTCATGGTCGTGGACGCCGGATGCAAATCGAGAAGGATACAGCAAACATCGTTGGGGGCGTACGCCACGGCAAAACGACTGGTGCTCCTGTAGCGCTGATCGTTGCAAACAACGATTGGAAGCACTGGACTTCCGTTATGAATATTGAACCGATTGAAGGCAGCGATGAAGATAAGCGCCGCGTTCATCGTCCGCGCCCTGGTCATGCGGATTTGAATGGCGGACTTAAATATGATTTGAAGGATTTGCGCAATGTGCTTGAGCGCTCTAGTGCTCGTGAAACTGCAGCACGTGTAGCTGTAGGGGCGGTAGCTCGTCAATTCCTCGCGGAATTCGGGATTAAAGTAGCTGGACAAGTTATTCGCATCGGTGAAATCGAAGCACCAGCTAATCAACTATCCGTGGATGAGTTGATCCGTTTGACGGAGGAATCCTCGGTTCGTGTCGTTGACAAAGAAACCGAACAAAAGATGACTGATTATATCGATCAAATTAAAGCAGAAGGCGATTCGATCGGCGGTATCGTGGAATGTATTATCGAAGGCGTGCCAATTGGTCTAGGAAGCCACGTGCAGTGGGATCGCAAGCTCGATGGACGTATCGCGCAAGCGGTCGTATCGATCAATGCATTCAAAGGCTGTGAGATTGGGATTGGCTTCGAAGCAGCCAAGCTTCGCGGCTCGCAAGTACACGATGAGATTATGTATGATGCAGAGCGCGGCTATCATCGAGCAACGAATCGTCTTGGCGGCTTCGAGGGCGGCATGACGAACGGGGAGCAAATCGTCGTACGCGGTGTAATGAAACCGATTCCGACGCTATACAAGCCGCTTCGCAGTGTGGATATTGATACTAAAGAACCGTTTACGGCTCAAGTAGAGCGCTCGGACAGCTGTGCAGTCCCAGCGGCAAGCGTCGTTATGGAGCATGTCGTTGCATGGGAAGTTGCCAAAGCATTCCTTGAAAAATTCGGCGGCGATTCCATTGAGGAAATTCGCACCAACTTGAACAATTATCTTGAACAGCTAGGGCGGTATTAAAAATGCGTGAGCTTACAGTTGAACTTGGTGATCGCTCTTATCCTATCTATATCGGGGAAGGCCTCTTGAAGGAGGCATCCTCTTATTTTATCAAGCATGGCATTAGCCAAAAATCGCCGCTGCTCATCATTACTGACTCGAACATTGCAGACATTCATTTGCAAACGCTTGAGTCTGAGCTTACTGGCGCAGGTTTTAAAACGGCAAGCGTCGTTGTTCCAGCTGGAGAAAGCTCAAAGTCGCTAGCTATGCTCGAAAAGCTTGTCGCTAAAGCTTTGGAGGAAGGTCTCGACCGCAAGTCTGCTATCGTTGCACTTGGTGGCGGTGTTGTTGGAGATCTTGCTGGATTTGTTGCCGCTTCATATATGAGAGGCATCAAATTCGTACAGGTTCCAACGACAATATTGGCGCATGACAGCAGTGTGGGCGGCAAAGTTGCCGTCAATCATCCGCTTGCCAAAAATATTATCGGTGCTTTTCATCAGCCTGAGCTTGTCCTGTATGATCTGAACACGCTGCAAACCCTTCCTCCAAGAGAAGTAAGCGCTGGTTTGTCAGAAGTGATCAAGCACGGACTAATTTGGGATGAATCCTTTGTCGCATGGTGTGAAGAGAATGCGGAGAAACTGCGCGCTCTTGATGCGGAAGCACTTGGTTATGCTTTGTATAAAGGCTGCAGCGTGAAGGCGGCAGTCGTATCGAAGGATGAGCGCGAAAACGATTTGAGAGCGATCTTGAATCTGGGTCATACGATTGGCCATGCCCTAGAAGCGGTAGCTGGATATGGGGAGCTGCTCCATGGGGAAGCCATTTCCATCGGGATGGTAGGCTCGGCTAAGCTGGGTATGCGATATGGTGCTCCAGAAGAGGTATATACCATAACGAAGCGCGTTCTTGCGAAAGCAGGACTGCCAGTGCGGCTCCCTGAGCATTTGGACGTAGATAAGATTATGGAAGCAATGATGCATGACAAGAAATTTGCTGAGGGTACGATGGTTTTTGTTGTGCCAACTGCAATAGGTTCAGTTGAAATAAAATCCGATGTCCGCATCCAATGGGTACGTGAGATCGTAGAGCAATTAAAGCAGGAGGTGCAACAATAATGAGTGTTAGAGGAATTCGTGGTGCTATTACTGTAGATGCTAATGAAGAACAACCCATTTTGAATGCAACAATTGAAATGTTGAATGGAATTGTGGCCGATAATGAGATCGTGCCTGACGATATTTGCAGCGTGTTCGTGACGGTTACGAGCGATCTGGACGAGACATTCCCTGCTAGAGCTATTCGCCAGATGAAGGGCTGGGAGCTTGTTCCGCTTATGTGCGCGCTTGAAGTTCCGGTTAAAGGCAGTCTTGAGCGCTGTATTAGATTAATGGTTCTTATCAACACGGACAAGACGCAAGCGGAGATTCGTCACGTTTATTTAAACGGCGCGCAGGCGCTTCGTCCAGACTTGTCTAAAGCATAAAGCTTTGACTTTAGCTCATAAAGAACAAATCCCTTTGTTGACGCATAGCTGTACGTTGTTGTATATTTAGTTACGTAAGTGAGAGTAGCAGAGTAGTTTTATGAGCTGAGTAGAGATGAGTCGAGATTAGTTGAGAGAAGCAGAGTTAGGCAATGAGAGATACGCGAGTTTGAGAAAAAGCTGAACGATCTTATGTGCAATGGCACACAGGATTGTAAAAGTGCTGCTTCAACGTATCTACACATGCGTCTTTTCCGCTTACACACTTCCGTCATCATCTAAACCAACGCTCCTGCTCTGGCAGGAGCTTTTTTTGTTTTTAATAATAGAATTTTCACTACTGAGGGAGGTTGTTCGGAATGTCAAATGAGCTGCAGCACGTCACCCGTCTTGCCAGTCAGTACAATTTAATTCCAATCGTTCGCTATATGATGGCGGACACTGAAACACCAATTCGACTATTCCAGCATTTTGCGAAAGAGGATCATGCTTTTCTGCTGGAGAGTGTCGAGGGTGGAGCGAAATGGGCGCGTTATTCGTTTATAGGAACGGACCCGTTCATGATGCTTTACGGTAAAAATGGTGAGATGGTGCTTGAGCATCACGGCGTGAAGCATGTGCTTAATGACAAGCCGATTGAGCTTCTAAAAGCTCATTTGCGTTCCTTCCGCAGCCCGTCGCTGCCAGAGCTTCCTCCTTTTACAGGTGGAGCAATCGGATTTTTTGGCTATGACCTACTGCAATATTATGAGAAGCTTCCTGCCCACCGCATCGACGACTTGAATATGAATGACATGCAGTTTATGTTTTGTGATCAAATCATTGTGTTTGACCACTTTAAGCAGCAGCTGCAAATCGTTGGAAATGTTCATATCGCGGAAGGCTCTACGGATGCGGAAATCGCGAAGAGCTATGCAGCGGCAGTTGCCAAAATTGAAGCAACCATAGAACGTTTGCAGCAGCCGGTGACCATTCCAGTAACGACTGGGCGCTCAATTGAAGTTGATTACGAGTTAGGTGATGTACAATCAAATGTGACCAAGGAGCAATTCATCGGAAACATTGAGAAGGCGAAGCAGTACATTCGAGCAGGTGACATTTTCCAAGTCGTATTGTCACAGCGCTTTAGCATTGATACAGATGTTGATCCATTGCATGTATATCGCGTGCTCCGCATGATGAATCCTTCACCGTATATGTATTATTTGAAAATGGGCGAGGAAGTTATTGTCGGCGCTTCGCCGGAAGCGCTAGTGAAAGTAACGGGCGACCGTGTGGAAACAAGACCGATTGCGGGAACAAGGCCGCGCGGCAAGACGCCGGAAGAGGATAAGGCTTACGAGGTAGAACTGCTTGCAGACGAGAAAGAGCGTGCTGAGCATTTAATGCTGGTTGATCTTGGCCGCAATGACATCGGACGCGTATCGGAGTTTGGTTCGGTAACATGTGATTCGTTTATGGAAATTGAGCGTTACTCCCATGTCATGCATATTGTATCGAACGTTTCTGGCAAGCTGCACAAGGATAAAGACTTTTTTGACGCATTTGTCTCTTGTTTACCGGCAGGCACTGTATCTGGCGCACCTAAATTAAGAGCGATGGAAATCATTGCGGAGCTGGAGAATGAAGCACGCGGCGCATATGCAGGCGCTATTGGATACTTGGGCTTTGGCGGCACAATGGATACTTGTATTACGATCCGTACCATTATTTTTAAGAACGGCAAAGCGTATGTACAAGCAGGAGCGGGAATCGTTTGGGATTCTGTTCCGGAGAGCGAATATTTGGAGACGGTCAACAAGGCGAAAGGCAGCCTTAAAGCGATTCGTGCAGCTGAGGCGATTTTTGCACAGCCAAAAAGTGCACCGGATTCCTTCAATTCCATTAACTCGGATTATTACGTCAAGGTCGGAGAGGGGATTGGTCAATAATGCAGGCAACCGAAGCGATAACGATGCAGCAAGCGCTGAACCAGCTTATTGGCGGCTCAAGTTTGACGAGGCAGCAAGCAGAAATGGTGATGAACATCATCATGAACGGTGAAGCAACAGCTGTTCAAATAGCCGGAGTCGTAACTGCGCTGCGGATGAAAGGCGAGACGAAGGACGAGATAACCGGGTTCGCTGAGGCAATGCGCGCGCATTCGAGCCATCTCCATACCGAACAAGAAGGTTTGCTCGATACATGTGGCACCGGAGGATCAGGTATTCATAAATTCAACATCTCAACAGCTTCCTCCATTATTGCTGCGGCGGCAGGCATCCGAGTTGCCAAGCATGGCAATCGCGCAATGTCTGGGAAAACGGGCAGTGCTGATGTGCTGGAGGCACTTGGCGTACAAATTACGATAACTCCTGAACAAGCCGCACAATGCTTGGAGGATATCGGCATTTGCTTTATGTTTGCGCAGTTGTATCATCCATCGCTTCGCCATGCTGCTGCTCCGCGGCGTGAGCTTGGTATTCGAACAATCTTCAACATGCTTGGCCCGCTCACAAATCCAGCTGGAGCAGATAGACAGCTTCTTGGATTCTACGATCGGAGCCGCACCTCTACGGTTGCCGAGGTGCTTGGTGAGCTTGGACTGAAACGTGCAATGGTTGTAAGCAGCCATGATGGGCTTGATGAAATTAGCATCTCTGCACCTACACAAATATCTGAGCTATTAAACGGTGTTGTGAAAACCTACGATGTTACGCCAGAGGAACTTGGACTAACACGGTGGCCGATTGCGGATGTTATGGGTGGTGAGCCGGAAGTTAACGCAGCACTTATTCGTTCTATTTTCTCAGGAGAGCAACGCGGTGCTTATCGTGATATCGTGCTTGCCAACGCAGGTGCATGTATATATGTAGGCGGGAAGGCACAATCGCTTCGCGAGGGTGCAGAGATTGCTGCCAAGGTGATCGATTCAGGCGAGGCGCAGCGGAAGCTCGTTAGTCTTATTCATACGACAGGAGAGTTGGCAAATGTTTCTGGATAAAATTGTAGCTACAAAACGAACTGAGGTTGAGGAGCTGGCGGCTCGCTTTGACCTTGCACAGGTGGAGAAACAAATTTCGGAGATGGAAGCATGCCGCGGCTTTGAACATGCATTATCGGCAGCTGGCCGCAACAGAAGTATGGGATTGATTGCCGAGGTAAAGAAGGCGTCGCCATCAAAAGGACTGATTCGTGCTGATTTTGAGCCAACCACGCTTGCTGCACAATATGAAGCAGCTGGTACGGATTGTATTTCAGTGTTAACGGATCGTGATTACTTTCAAGGATCTAATGAATTTCTGCAAGCCGTGAAAAAAACGGTAAAGGTACCTCTATTAAGAAAAGATTTTACGATTGACCATCGTCAAATTTATGAGGCTCGCTTAATCGGAGCGGACGCAATCTTGCTCATAGCAGCTATTCTTACGCCAACGCAGCTTGGTGAGTTTCATGATCTTGCGAAGTCGATTGGGATGGATGTGCTCGTAGAAGTGCACAACAAAGATGAGCTGGAAGGCGTTCTTGAGCTGGACAAAGCAACGCTCATCGGCATTAATAACCGCGATTTGAAAACATTCGTTACGGATCTAAAAACGACCGAAGAGTTAATCGGACTTATGCCGAAAAATGTTACTGTCATTAGTGAGAGCGGAATTGCGGGTAATAGCGATATGGATTACTTAAAGTCAATCGGTGCTCATGGTGTATTGATTGGTGAATATTTTATGCGGCATGAGCAAGTTGGACAATCGGTTACTGATTTAATGGGTGCGGTAACCGTTCGATGAAGCAGCAGACGCGTATCAAAATTTGTGGTCTGATGGATGTGCAAACGATTCAGCAGATGGATGGATTGCCTATTCACGAAATCGGCTTCATCTTTGCACCCAGCAAGCGATTGGTGGAAAAGTCGACTGCATCGCTGCTTATATCAGCAGCTGCGAAGTTAAAGGCAGCTGGCGGTGAGCGCCCGAGAACGGTTGGCGTATTCGTAAATGAAACCTTTGCTAATCTGCAAAATCTTTTGTTAGAAGCTCCTTTAGATGTGATTCAATTGCATGGCAATGAATCGGCAGCGTTTTGCCAAATGGTGCGTGAGCAGCTGAACGTTAAAGTATGGAAAGTATTTTCCATGAAGAAGGAAGCCGAGGGCAGCACGCCAATGTCTGCTCTAGAGCGGTTAACGCCATACCGAGCAGCTGTTGATGCCGTACTGATAGACGCACCTGGCGGCGGCACGGGTCAAACCTTCGATTGGGAAGCGATAAAAGAATATAAGCAAGCAGCTGAAGAGCTTGGCATTACTCTGTATGTAGCTGGTGGTCTGCATGAAGGAAATGTGCAAGAGCTGCTAAAGACATATGCGCCAAACGGGATAGACGTATCAAGCGGTGTTGAGACGGATGGACGGAAAGATATCGAGAAAATCCGATTATTTGTAAGAAGGGTGATGGAAGCATGACACAAGTACCAGATGAGAATGGACGCTTCGGCAAATTTGGCGGTAGATATGTGCCAGAAACATTAATGACAGCATTATTAGAGCTAGAGGAAGCTTATCAGCATTATTCCAAGGACCAAGCATTTCAAGACGAGGTTACTTACTTGTTGCATAAATACTCAGGTCGTCCGACTTCACTATACTATGCAGAACGACTTAGCGAGCATCTTGGCGGCGCAAAAATCTACTTAAAACGTGAAGACCTGAACCATACAGGTGCACATAAAATTAATAATACGATTGGTCAAGGCGTACTTGCCAAACGTATGGGTAAATCAAAAATCATTGCAGAAACAGGCGCAGGACAACACGGCGTTGCTTCTGCAACGATTGCTGCTTTGCTTGGTCTAGAATGCAAAGTATTTATGGGCGAGGAAGATATGAAGCGTCAGCAGCTTAATGTTTTCCGGATGCAGTTGCTTGGCTCTGAAGTTGTGCCAGTTCTGTCTGGAACGAGAACACTTAAAGATGCATGTAATGAAACCCTTCGCTACTGGGTTAGCCATGTTGAAGATACGTATTACATTTTGGGTTCAGTTACAGGCCCACATCCTTATCCGATGATGGTTCGTGATTTCCAGCGTATCATTGGCGACGAGGCTCGTAAGCAAATATTAACAGAAGAAGGTCGATTGCCGGATTATGTTGTAGCAGCTGTTGGCGGTGGAAGCAACGCAATGGGTATCTTCTATCCATTTATCAATGATGACAGCGTGAAGCTGCTTGGCGTTGAGGCTGCTGGCCTCGGTGTAGATACGATTGAGCATGCGGCAACAATGACCAAAGGGCGTCACGGTGTATTCCAGGGCTCGATGAGCTATGTGCTGCAGGATGAGTACGGACAGGTACAACCTGCTCATTCGATTTCAGCGGGACTTGATTATCCTGGTATTGGACCAGAGCATGCCTACTTGAAAGATTCCGGACGTGCTGAATACGTTCCTGTAACGGATGCCGAGGCGCTTGATGCGTTGCAGCTGCTATCGCGCACAGAAGGCATTATTCCAGCACTGGAATCAGCACATGCGATCGCTCAGACGATTAAGCTTGCGCCTACGCTTGATAAAGACAAAGTCGTCGTTGTCAGCTTATCCGGACGTGGAGATAAGGACGTAGAAGCAATTATGGGTTACTTGGGGGTAAATAAGCATGAATCTCATTGATACAGCATTTGCAAGGCTGAAGTCTGAAGGCAAAACGGCGCTAATTCCTTTTGTTACGATGGGTGATCCTGATCTAGCCACTTCGGTTGCTATCATCCAAACGCTCGAGAAGGCAGGCGCTGACATGATCGAGCTTGGCGTGCCGTATTCCGACCCGCTAGCGGATGGTCCTGTTATCCAGCGTGCATCTGAGCGAGCATTGCGCCATAACAGCATTACAATTAAGGATTGTATTGAAATAGCTGAACAATCGCGTGAGGCCGGCGTTAAAATTCCATTCATATTGTTCACTTATTACAACCCGGTGTTTCAATATGGGCTTGAAGCGTTTTTCGAGCTTGTACAGAGCAAAGGCATCAGTGGTCTCATTATTCCTGACTTGCCAATCGAAGAAGATGAAGAGGTTAGGCTGCTTGCAGAAGCAGCTAATGTACATCTTATTCCTCTTGTGGCACCGACATCCAAGGATCGGGTCACACGTATTTCACGCAAAGCAAAAGGATTTGTCTACTGCGTTTCATCACTTGGCGTAACAGGCGTGAGAGCTGATTTTCATACGGGTATTGATGAATTCCTCTCGATGGTACGCGAAGCGACCGATTTGCCAATCGCGGTAGGCTTTGGCATTTCCAGCCGTGAGCAGGTTGCTCGCTTTGAAAAGCAATGTGACGGTGTGATCGTGGGCAGTGCGATTGTGCGTACGATAGAAGATGCCATTCCACTACTGAATTCTGCTGATACGCGTGAAGCGGGACTTAAACAAATCGGCGATTTTGTTGCTCAGCTTAAAGGGTAAGCAGACTATTTTAGATAATTGAAGTTATACGCTGCGGAAGTGGCTTGTAATTGACATAGGATATTAAAAATAGCGGAAAGCTCTCTAGACTTGGTCTAGGAGAGCTTTTTTTGCTTTATCGGGATAAGAGGGGGATTTGTAGCAGGGAGCTGTTTGGGAGGGATTTCGGTACGGTGATTCGGGGGTGGAGAGGACGGATGGTAAAGCACAAGGATAAATGGAGAAGCACGAAGCTGTTGATTTGAAAAGTAATTTTTGAAGCTAGCTTAGGGACATAGGATCCGTTATTTTAGAATAATTGGCTAAAATATTTATTTAACGGACATAGAATCCGTTATTATGCCTAAAAGGCGTTCAATTGTATGTAAATTTACGATATAAGGGATCCTATGTCCGTTATATCGAGAAAAAGCATGATTATCATTAAATAAGGGATCTTGATGTCCGTTATTTGAATGAAGAAATTAAATAGACTGTTTCAAGCGATGGTTTTAAACTGTTTTTGGCATGGAAGCGGATGTTCTTCACTTCATTTTTTATACAGAAACTGAACCATTGATTAAAAAAAGACCCTTTTGCATCATAAGTTCATTAAACATATATCACAATTTCGATATAATCTTGCGCAATAGACCAATCTTGTGTTAAAAAAACTTTAAAACCTAACACAGATATGAGACAATGGATGTCGAGTAATGAGACTAGTCAATTATAAAAGAGGTGAACGGCTCATGCAGCCCAAAAGTAATATCGTCCACCTTCCCGTCTATCAACCTGGAAAGCCGGTTGAAGATGTTAAGAGGGAGCTAGGGTTAAAAGAAGTCATCAAACTTGCATCTAATGAAAATCCGTTTGGCTGTTCTGAACAAGTTAAAGCAGCAGTCATTGAAGAATTAGGCAATTTTAATATTTATCCAGATGGTGCGAGCGTTGAACTAACGGCTGCACTTGCGGAAGAGCTTGGCGTAGATACGAACCAAATTATTTTTGGCACGGGCTCCAGTGAAATTATTCTTATGATTAATAGAGCGTTTATCGTTCCTGGCGACGAAACGATTATGGCGGACGAAACTTTTCCGCAATACAAGCATAATGCAGAAATTGAGAATGCAACGATCATAGAGGTTCCTCTAAAAGAAGGCAAGCATGATTTGCCTGCAATGCTGTCTAAAATTACTGAGCGAACTAAAATCATTTGGATTTGCAATCCGAATAATCCAACGGGTACCATTGTCACACTGTCTGAGCTTTCTGAGTTTTTGCAGCAGGTGCCTACGAACGTGCTTGTTGTCCTTGATGAAGCCTACGGGGAATATATCGATGATCCGCAGTTTCCAGACGGAATACAATTGCTGCGCGAACACCGCAATTTAATCGTGCTGAGAACTTTTTCGAAAATTTTTGGCCTAGCTGCATTGCGGATTGGTTATGGCGTTGGGCATCCTGATGTCATTCGTTATACGAATCAGGTACGTGAACCATTCAACACGTCGCGAGCGGCACAAGCTGCAGCGAAAGCAGCACTTGCTGACAAAGCATTTATTGAATATTGTCGTGACCAAAATAAACAAGGTCTTGCTTATTTGTCGGAGCAATTTGATCGCCTTGGCTTATCTTACTTCCCTGCATACGGCAACTTCGTAATGGTAGATGTGAAGCGTCCATCACCTGAAGTATTCGACGGATTGCTGCGCAGAGGAATTATTTCAAGACCGCGCTGGACTTACTACCCGAATCATATTCGGATTACAGTTGGTACAAGTGAGCAAAATGAAAAATTCATTACAGCATTAGAACAGGTTTTGCAGGAATCGGCGGTGCAAGGATAAAGTTATGACGACTGTAGCGATTTTTGGAGTAGGGCTGATCGGTGGTTCGATCGCCCTTTGTTTTAAAGGAAAACCCAATATTACAGTAATCGGACATTCAAACCGCCCCTCGCAGGTAGAGAAGTACATGCAGCGAGGTGTGGTTGATTTTGCAACGACTTCAATGCAAGAAGCGGCCGAGCAAGCAGATTTTATATTCGTTTGTGTACCGGTCGGCAACATTGAGGAGTATATCGAGAAGCTCAGTGCGTTTAAATTAAAACCCGGCTGTATCATTACAGATGCTGGGAGCACGAAGGCTTCTGTTATGGCATGTGCAAAATCACTTGATTTTGGACAAGCTACTTTTATTGGCGGGCATCCGATGGCTGGCTCTGAGCGTACAGGAGTTGAAGCGGCTTCATCGCATCTATACGAGAACGCCTTCTATGTGCTGACACCTGATGAGAATACGCCTGAGGCAGCAGTGAAGCGTCTAGTTGATCTACTCAGCCATACGAAAGCGAATATCGTAAAAGTTGATGCGAAAGAGCATGATGAGATAGCAGGCGCGATAAGCCATTTGCCGCATATCATTGCCGTATCGCTTGTGAATCAGGTTCGCGGATATAACGAAAATAATATGCTCTATGAATCGTTAGCAGCAGGAGGCTTCCGCGATATTACACGGATAGCATCAAGCGATTCGATTATTTGGCGTGATATATTAATTAATAATCGCAAGGTTTTGCTTGAGCTGCTGCGCGATTGGAGCAAGGAAACGGATAAATTTGTGTCTATGCTGGAGAGTTCAGATGGGGATGCGATTGCTGAAGCTTTTGAAACAGCAGGTCAATTCCGCAGCAAAATGCCTGAGCGCCGCAAAGGCATGATCCATTCTGCATTTGACTGTTATGTCGATATTCCAGATCATCCAGGTATTATCGGTAAGATCACAAGTGAGCTTGGGAACAGCCTTATCAACCTGAGCAACATTCATATTATTGAGAGCAGAGAAGACGTGCCAGGCGTTCTGAGACTTTCATTCCGGAGTCAAGAGTATCTGGATCAGGCTGTTATCGTACTTACTGCTAAAGGCTATGACGTACACCTTTAATCGGGTGTTCGTCATTTTTGATTAAAAAAAGCGTTTACAATTTATTTCGAACAAAATGAAAACGCTTATTGACAAAATGGAAGCGTATACATATAATAAAGGTACAGTATGGTTTCTCTCCACTCCTATCCAAATCCTATAGTGCTCATCATGAGTACGGACCACCCTTCGGGGTGGTTTTTTTTTGTTTATAAGGTGACCTATCTGACAATGTCTGCGGTATAAGGATATATCTAGTTGAACCATAATATGATTCTAGCTAATAGCTTGTCAATATTTAAAACTTAATGGATAAAGTCCATGATGTTATACTGAAAAAAGAGCATGCCAAAACCATCCATTGGAGGATGGGGAGGTTTTCCTAAGTTGGATATTTTTTTCTTCTTAGATCAATCGAAATGCTTCCTTATGGGTAAGAATACTTTCTGTCGAATAAATTCATTATTAACCGTTGGCTAGAATGATGTAGAAAGATAAAAACGTATGTAACACCAAAAAGTTACATTTTCAGGACGGGACTCTCCACTCCTATCTATACTTTTGCACTCTTCTTGAGTGCAGGCCACTCTTCCGGGTGGCTTTTTTTATTTCTATAATTGACTATAAAGCTTGAGCTCATTTCCGCTTCGTAATTGGTCTAGGATTATAGGAGCAATCTTTTGAATTCCGAATTTTTCGGTCATCAGCTGATGCTGTAATCTAACGTTGTCATAGATGGTTATCTGTGGAAAAAAAGTCCTATCGTATGGGGGAGGTGTGTGACTGGGATACGAAGATAATCCTTTGCCCAGCGCATTTGAAACGGTGGTCGAACAAGGTGTATTTAGCTTTGATATGAATGGGGAAATCCATGAGATTCATATGGATGAAGAAATTCCATACGATATTCTGGAAACGCACTAGCGTGATCAAAAGCTAAATGTGATCGATAATCCCTATGGCTCCTATAGGGCACATGAAAATGTAATTGCCCATACGCAGAAGAACCTCTCTGTTTAACCTGTAACGGCGGCAGCCCATGTAAAGACTTAGCTGTAGGTCTCTTTGACATGGACTTTCCTAAGTATGATATTCATATTCAATCCACCTCAAAAATGATAGAAGTCGCAAAACATTATGGCCGCGATGAAAATTGCGGAGAAAAACTAAAAGAACCTTGATTGTCTGACCAGCATCTATGAGACGATCAGGAAAGGCAACATCGTTTTTGGACGTTTGGAGCGTATCAAAGGAAAGCAGGGTGTAAGACATGTCTGATTACAATCGCAGAGTGCATTTTAAGCAGGTCCATGAGGCTCGCAAAGCTGCTTGGAGCGTCCGCTAATGCTTAGCGTATAAAACCTTCAAAATGTTGGATCTTCCCCTATCAGTTATAAAATAGGCTTGAAAATCAAGTCACAAAAAATGCACCCCTTAGCATTCATCAGTTAAGCCTGCTGGGCTTTTGCCACATGAATATTCTAAGGGGTGCACTAGGTTTCAAAAATGGTAATTACATGTTGAAGTTAATCATAAAACGATTTATAATCGCTGCAACTTCAGCACGCGTCACGATACCCTTCGGATCAAGTAGCCCTTTCCCTTTACCGTAAAGTAAATGGTTGTTAACGGACCACTTCATCGCATCAGTTGCCCAAGTAGAGATTTGGTTTGCATCTGTGAATGCGGATAAGGACTGACTAGCGTTAACATTAAATTTGTTAGCTTTTGCATAATTGAAGAACAACTGTGCAAGCTGTTCACGAGTGATTGCCTGATCTGGAGCAAAATGAGTACTATCAACCCCATTTACGATGTGATTTTGACTTGCCCAAGCTATTGCATCACTGTAATATGCATTCTTAATCACATCTTTGAAGTGAGTTGACCCTGCATTAGGCTTACCAGCTAAGCGGTGCATAACCGTAACCAGCATACCACGAGTCATGGTTCCGTCTGGGCTAAACGTATTTGCCGCGGTACCCGTGAACAGTTCACGTTTTACAACATAGTTGATGGATGAAGACGCCCAGTGGTTTGTAACATCATTAAACGTAACAGCAGGTTTAGTAGGCTCAGTTGGTATGATCTCAAAGGTCACAACAACCTGATCAGAAGATTTCAGACCAGTCAATACAGTGAGTGCTCCTTTAGATACTCCATTGATTGTTACATCTTTCACTTGATAGCCTTTATCTGGAGTTATTGTAACCGTTCCGTTTGAAGATGCCGCAACAGTTCCTCCGCTACCTGAAACGGAAGCATTCGGCTTATTAGATCCATTATCCGGCACGCTGATAATAGGGTATGCCTTCACAATAAAGGTATACTGTTTATCTTCACTTTTCTCACCGCGAGTTATCGTTGCAGTCAACGTGACAGTCATATCACCCATGCCAGCGGATGGACGTGTAACTACCGCATTATTGTTATCGATGCGAATGACATTCACATTACTGCTCTTCCATACAATTCCTGTTCCGTGCACGCCTTCAGCAGGAAGAGCAACATTACTAGTAATCGCACTTGTATTACCAAGTGTTGACGTTACATTAGCAATCGTATCGGTAATTGCCTGCTCGTCACTGAATGCCGCTACATTAACAAAGATCGGGTTGGAGTAAAACCACAAGCCTGTATAGCTACGGTCGTTAATATTATTGAAACGTTCTTCGTTCTCCTGCTCAGTTGGAGTATTTGAATAGTCATACGATTTATCTTTTAAAGGCTCGCCGTTAGTTGTGAAGCCTTCAACATCTGTACCCAGGTTCGTACCGCGCAAACGATAATAGCGGTTTTTATCTGCGGGCACTTTATAGGAGACCGTATAATAGCCCTCAGCATCTGGTTGTCCCCAATCTTCTTTCGTAAAACGTTTAATCACTTTCGTCGTTTTATTTGTTGTATTACTAGCATATTCACTTTTGTCTATTTTGCCAGTCACTTCTCCAGAGATTAGATCAACATGATCGACATTTACATTATTAGTAACAGTCGATTCATGCGCAGTAATTTGTTCATAGTTATTATGGTCTGGACTCTTGAAGCGAATCGATATTGTCGTAAGATCCCCTTCTGTTACTTGAAGATTCTCACCCATCTCAGCTTGGTTGCCATTTCCAGTTACTTTAAAGTCAAGATCATTGATGAGATCGCCATAAACAGAGTAGGATTTACCGGAACGCATACCATTTACAACATCCTTAAAGGTATTACCCTCGACCCAAGTATAGTTTCTTGAGTATTCACTAGGCCAGTAACCACTTGAATACTTTCGATTGCTGCTCACCTTAAAATGGAAGTCTGAATTCGTAAAATTCCAGAAATGGCGACCTTCACCAAGCATAGCATCCCACATGCCGCCGACTTTTGCGACCATAACGTCAGCTCCACCGTAGATGTCATCTAATTCGGCTCTGTTCTTACCGGCTGCCATCTGGTTACCCGGCATCCCTTCCATACTAAACACGATTTCAGGAGCAACATCATTCAGCTTGCGAAGGTCCTCGATCGTGACAACACCTGTCGAGTCGCCATTATGTCTAGAAGGATGATTAAACATCACATAGCTCTCTGGGTAATTCTTTTTCAGCCACTCAATGGCTTCGACAGTTTTACTTTTATCAGGCTTCAAATCATTCTTAGCAGGTCTTGGTCCCCACTTTGCAGCTTCATCTAAATTAAACCTAGCTGGAGCTGTATCGTAGCTGTACAGCCACTCGAATTCGTGAATACCCTCAATCGGCACTTCATTACTTTTAGAATCAATAATACCTACAGAACCATGATCCAAACCCATCATGTCCCACTCAAAACCAGAGTAAATCAATTTATCTTTATATTTTCCAGCATTTTTGAGCTGTGTAATCTTGTCCTGCTGATCTTTAATCGCTTCCCAACGAGCAGTTAATTTAGCCTTGCCTTCTGGGTCTCGCGGTGAATCGCGAAGATGATCCGATAGCATTACGAAATCAAAAGGATTTCCGTACTTCAGTGAAATACCTGCTGCGGAAGGAAAATCGTTAAGATTTTCTCGAAATGCTGCGTCGAGTATATTTTTCATTTCCACATATTGCTCCGATGCATCAGCCGATTGTACGGTATGCACGTGTAACTCCCCTGACATCCACTTTCCAGTAGTATTAGCGGAAGTAGTAATCTCTGCTGCAGATACCGTTGCCACACCCTGTGTGAGCACTAAAAAGGCAGCTGAGGTGAAAATTAAAGACTTAAACTTGCTGTTCATGTTATTGTAATCTCCTTATGTTGAAGTAAGTTATAGATTTCATTATAGAGGTACATTGTAAATTTACATGTTACAGAATTGCAGTGGTTTGTAAAAAAACTGCTGAGTAACACTAAAAATTGTTGAAAAAATAATATTTAAATAAATAATATTATCGCTTTGAGGAAGTTTTAATAAAATGAATGATGATTTAAACGCGGTAATTAAACTCACACACGGCAGTACATCCTTTTTGATGATGGGTGATGCTGAAACCAAGAGTGAGAATGACATAATTAAATCAAAAGAAAACATCAAATCCGATGTACTATTTTTAGAGCATCATGGTTCTAACTCATCCACAACTCAAACGTTTTTGAATGCTGTTAATCCTAAGTATGCAGTTATACAAGTAGGGAAAAACAGTTATGGTCATCCAACCAATGAGATTTTAAAACGAATCAATGATAAGAAGATCAAGATTTATCGAAATGATAAGCAAGGCACGATTGTTTTCACAACTGATGGTAAGAAAATAATAACATCTCAAGATGAATGGAAGATGGATTCAGCAACATCTAAACCAATAGCTACACAAACACCTAAATCAACACCGAAACCTTCAGAGAAACCGAAACAAGAATCTGTATCGTATGCAAACTGTGCGGCAGTCAGAGAAGCTGGAAAATCAACTTTACAAAAAGGTGACCCAGGTTACAGCTCTAAGCTTGATCGTGATGGAGATGGAGTCGCATGTGAATAATAAAAAAAGGAGTGGTTACAGGTGAAGGGATTTATTGATCGTTTTGAAGGTGATTGTGTTGTCATAGAAATTGGAGGACAAACAAGAGATTTTAATAAAAGCACAGTTTTTTCAAATGCTAAAGCTGGTGATGTAGTAATCCTGATGGACGGTTTATGGATTTTAGATATAAAGGCAACTAAACAAAGAGAAAATGAGATTAAAAAGTTAATGGAAGATGTTTGGGAGGATTAATAGTGTTAACTATTTAAATCTAAACAAAACAGTGATTAATTACAGGCTCAGATAGAAAGTACTAGAGGATGTTGTGTGTTTGTGATAGACATTTAAAGCTACAGGTTTAGAACAGGACTCTCCACTCCTATATATACTTTTGCACTCTGTTTGAGTGCAAGCCACCTTTCCAGGTGGCTTTTTTTATTGCTCATTAATTGACCTATCTGCTAAAGGCTATGATAAGGATCCATCTATTTGAACCATAATACCATAATACGAACGGGCAGGATAGCTGAGTCTTATCGCGAATATCATTAAGTTCGGATTTAGTTCTATAATAATTAAAGACTCGGGGGGAATTCTTAGTGAGTGTTTACGTTGGAATCGAGAAAATTGACCCGCTTGAAAGACGAAAACAGCATGAAATTACAAAAAAACTTTGGCAGACTCTTTGTGATAAGGGAGTAAGAAAAGGAGATAAAGGACGTATTAGGGCGTATTTAGTTTCTAATTTGTATGAACAAGCAAAAGGGTTGGAGGCACAATTTAAAACTGATTTTGAGTTAACCATAATCAAACAAGATGAGGGCTCAAAGTACATAATAGAACTAATAACTCCAGTTTGCAGAATGAGTAATGAAGTATTAGAAGAACTAGCTGATATATTGATGATTTCCGCAGTTGATACGAATACAAAGTTCGATGGTTTTGAATTAGATATTAATGAAATTAAGAAATTAAACAAACCTTGGTGGAGAATTTGGTGACAATTGAAAGTTCAGTCAGGACGAAAAAATTCATTATGCTCTTGCGCTAACGGGAAACGCCATTTCAATACAAGATACAGATTAAAACCTCTCCTTAGAAGCAAACTAGATTTAATAGCTTCTAAAGGGAGGTTTTATTTATGAACTTAAGTGAGTTATGAAGGTTGTATGAAGCTGATAAACGGATTCAAGGATTCAGTTCAAAAACACTAAAAGCATATTCGCTTCAGCACAAAATGTTGATGTTGGGGCTAGGCGACCTGAGTATAACGGATGTAACGTTAACCATGTTGAAGGAATACTTAGCAAAACAAGCAGAACGGTTGAAGCAAAGCTGAGAGAAAAGTGATTCTCCATAGAGGGAGGTTAAGTACATATGCCTCAACTGCAACGGAGAAGAACGCATTCCCCTTCAGATGGTACGGGACTTTGACCGTATGGACGGAGGCGATCCCCTTGTGCTCCCTCAATTCTCATGCGAGGATTGTGGAGGAGAGATGTACGCGGAGTATTACAAAGGAATTCACGGGTATGAGTACAACATTTACGATGTGCGCAGAACCTAAAGGACCGTCAGGGAGATCTACCCTGACGGTTTTTCTTAATTATCGGAAAGGTTAAAGCTTCGTCCTGTCTCCGATAAGGAGGACGTTAGCCGGTTCTTCTTCTGTTGACAAAAACAGTTGTTCTATATATAGTTGTTAAAACAACTAATTAAGAAGGAGGATGGTTATGACGGCAAATGAAAATGTGCTTGAACGATCGCTTGGTGCTTTGATGGGCATCACGTACCGCAAGATGACGAATGTCCTTCAGGCCCGCCTTAAGGATTATGAGATTACAACGGAGCAGTGGTCGGTGCTGTTCCAGGTCGATCAGACAGAGGGTTTGATCCAGAAGGAAATTGCTGAGTTGGCGGGTAAGGATAAGCCGACGACGACCCGGATTCTCGACCATTTGGAAGAAAAGGGGCTGATCTGCCGCAAGATGGCGGAGAACGACAGACGTTCCTTTCAAGTACACAGCACAGAGAAAGGCGCTTCGCTGATCATGGAGACCCTCCCGGTTGAAATGCAGGTAAACCAGGAAATCAAACAATGCATGACGGTTGAGGAGCATGAAATGATCATGAAGCTTCTTCTGCGGATTAATCATCATGTGAGCCAATTATCATAATGTCCGGAAGGAGCATAAAAATATGCAGTCCCAAGAAAGCAGTTCCAGGCTATGGACCAAACCGTTTCTGATTCTGACTCTTAGCACCCTGCTGTTGTTTTTGAATTTGCAGATGCTGCTTGCCGCTTTCCCGGCCTATGTGAAATCCGCTTTTCAGGCTGACGATATGACCGTAAGTCTAATAATTAGCGTGTTTGCCGGTTCAACAATTATTACCCGGTTATTAACCGCCCAACTTATGCGTAAAGTGCGTCGCAATGTAATTTTGTATGCGGGACTTGCTGCCGCATGTCTGTTCACCGTAATGTCTGTTGCCGCGGGTTCAGTCGGTATGCTGCTTGTCATGCGGGTTGGTTTTGGGATCGGGTTCGGAATGGCGAGTACGATTATTCCAACGCTGGTATCTCAAATTATTCCAGGCAAAAGGATGGGGGAAGGCATCGGTTATTTCGGCCTTTCAACCAGTCTGGCTATGTCTGTTGGACCGATTATCGGATTAAGCGTGATGAAGCATGCAGGATTCACGACACTTGCCATGCTTGGCACGGCAACCATCCTGCTTATTTTTCCCATTCTGCTGCTATCGCGGGCGATTCCGCCTGATACCAGCAAGAAAACAGCGCCAGCAGCAGGCTCCGCTTCCAAGCAATTATTCCATGCCAAATTATTAATCCCCGGACTGCTTAATGTAATTTTGGCTGTGACCTATGGCGGTCTGCTCAGCTTTATCGCCTTGTTCGGGGAATCTGTTCATTTGGAGCAGGTCGGCCTGTTCTTTTTGTTCAATGCGATTGCAGTGATCATTATCCGGCCCGTTTCAGGCAAAATATTCGATCGTTTCGGACATCCTGCTGTTCTCATCCCTGCCGCGATCAGCGTTGTGTCTGCGCTAATGGTTCTATCCTACACAACAACGATGCCGATGCTGATTTTGTCCGCCCTGTTATATGGACTCGGCTTTGGGTCCATTCAGCCCACGCTGCAGGCATGGATGCTTCGTTCCGGCACGCCGCAGCAGTACGGCATGGCCAACAGCATGTTCTATAATACGACTGATCTGGGTATAGCGGTCGGAGCCTTGATTTTGGGTGTAGTTTCATCCATGTCCGATTATGCTTTCATGTACCGGATCTCGGCCGGATTCATGGTCCTGTTTCTGATACTTTATATAGTCGTTCGGCTGTTATCAGCCGTCAGATACAAATTCAAGCAAAGCGCCGGGCAAACAACATAACTTCCTGCAGGGATGGTAAATCGCATATAATAGGTGATTTACCAGGGAAAGAAAAGGGGACAATTCATGAATACGCTAAAGCAGCCGCAGAAAATAATCGGACGCCATGTCGTCAGCATGCTGGAGACCGTGAATGTTCAGACTGGGGAGCGCATGGTATTATCCCATTTCGACGATCTGATTGAAGCGCCCAACTGGACCCGCGACGGCAAGACGCTCATTTATAACAGTTTGGGAAGAATATTTGCCTTTGATATCGTTTCTCGTACAAGCACTGTCGTCGAGTCGGGTTATGCCACACAGTGCAACAACGATCATGTTCTTTCACCTGATAATTCCCATCTTGCAGTTAGTCATCATACGCAGGAGGACGGCCATAGGAAAAGCAGATCAGACCAAAGAAGTTCCTGCTAAATACAGTGAATCAAACGAATTCAACCACGAACGCAATCAAGTAACTAAAGCGCAAAAACAAATGGCATCTCTAGAGACATTGGGAGTACTTGATCAAGCATAAAACGTCTCAAGGATAATGTGTAACAATACACTTTAGTACTTTCGACATCCATAACCGATGAAGGAGCTGCCGTGGCAGCTCCTTTTTCCTTTTACATCTTCACAAAATAAGAAATTTTGTACATCTGTACTGGCAGGCGTTAAGCTATTCCAGCTAATAGCTTGTCAATATTTAAAACTTAATGGATAAGCCTATGATGTTATACTGAAAAAAGAGCATGCCTTTTTGGTTGCGTGAGCTGCGCAGGCCGCATCGAACAGCTAGATATAAGGTTGTTCGAAGTCTTCTGGAACCGCGTTTGGTAATCCTATTTCGGGTTGCTGTAAACTTGCCGGAAGAGAAGACGCTAGGGTCGACACCGGCAAATACAACGAGCTTCTGGTGACCTCATAATACGAACGGGCAGGATAGTGCTAATCAATAGCAACATATCAAATGATTACAACGTCGATTGTGTAAAAAAGCAAGGAGGTTGCCAAATGAAACAGATTTTTATGTTATTCCTTTTGTTTACATCACTTTTTCTTAGTGCTTGTAACGCCAAAATTGAATCAAAGCAATCCTCTTTATCCGAAACTAATCAATCCAATTCACCTGAATTTATTGGCTATGTTACGAAGATTGAAAATCAAAGAGCATTAGTAGTTAGTTCCTTCAGTAAAGAAATAAACCAAACAAGGAAAGAGTTCTACGACGCAGTATGGGTTTCAAACATCCCTTCAGATGTGAAAGTAGGAGAAATCGTTCATGTATGGTTTGAGGGTGAATTGGCTACTTCTTACCCTGGTCAGGGAAAGGCGGCGAAGGTCAAGATTGCCGAAATAAAAAAACCTGAAAAAGCAATACTTTCTCCTGACGAAATAATACGTAAAGCACTTACAAATAAAGACATTTCAAATGTTAACATCCTTGTTGTCAAAGAAGTGAATTATGATGAAAAATCAGCGGTATGGACTCTAAGATACAAAAGTGCAATGATTACAGATGGCTCATTAGAAGAGCTTACTATACAAGTACCTGATAGATAATCGTTAAACTAACGGGTAACGTTAGTTCAATGGAACAGCGACAGTCTAGGATTCTATTTTCTCGTCCTTGGCTGTCGCTATCCAGAGAAAAAATAGTATTAGACTGGCGGCAGTTGGAGAAAGCTTTAATAATGTTAGAATATTAAAAAGGTAAACTTTGGAGGCACACCACTGCAATAAGACTTATAACGAAATTAAGTTCTTGATATATCCCATCAAGGACATATTATGAAACAGTGCTTTAATAAAGGAGTTGTATAAAATGAATGAAAATAAAGGTGCAGAAATAAAACGTTCTTCAAAAACAGAAAACATTCTACCTCAGATCAATAGTAAAACTAAGCTAGGCGACTTACGAAAAATCGCAAAGGTCATTAAAAAAGATCACGAACTAGCTATGGAACTTTGGTCAACCGAAGAGTTTTTGCCCAGACTATTAGCAATCTTAATTATGGATAAAAAACTTCTTTCACAAGAAGTGCTAAATAAGCTTGATAAGGATATGCAGACTCACACTTTTGATGAGCGAAATAACTTAATGGATTGGTTAATGGCTAATCAGCTCACCAAAGACAAGAAGACAATTGCATTGATGGAGTCATGGGAAAATAGCCCTTCTGCTCTTCAAAGGCGAGCTTTCTGGTATTATCAAGCGCGATTGAGATGGACTGGACAAACACCGCCTGATGACACCGCAGACTTACTATCTACATTAGAAGCTAATATTACGCAGGAAGAACCAGAAGTTCAATGGGCTATGAATTTCACCGCAGGTTGGATAGGCGTTTATGATGAAAAGAATCGTGCACGTTGTATTAAACTTGGTGAGAAAGCGGGTCTTTACAAGGATGAAATAGTAGCAAAAGGATGTACTCCCAGCTATTTACCGGAGTTCATTACGATTGAAGTTAACAAACGACAAAATAATTAGTTACCTTTGAAAAATTTGTTAAGGATTAATGTAAAAAATAAAGGAATTCAAATCCTTAATTATAAAAATTGTAATAGGCTTGGACCGAAAAAATAAAGAAAACAACGCGTTATGGCAGCTAGTTGGTGAAATATGCAAGGAAGATGTAAATGATTAGCTCACTATCTCTTTTTGATCAGTAGGGGCACTTATCTTTAAGAAGAACACTTTCCAGCTGCGCAGTACAATAATACTATTCAAAAGACTAATGTGATGTTCAACAATCGGGTAACGCTAATTGAATAAATTAGTCTAAAACCTTCTATTAGAAGCAAACTAGTATTAATTGCTCTAATAGGAGGTTTTATTATGATATTAAGCGAACTATGACGTCAATATGAAACGGATAAGCGAATCCAAGGGTTTAGTCCAAATACATTGAAAGCCTATGCCCTGCAGCTCAAGATGCTGGTTACGGAACTCGGGGATTTAGATATCTCTGAAATAACTTTGATTCTGCTTAAGGAAAACCTAGCTCAGCAGTCCGATCGATTGAAGCCAAGCAGTCTAGGGCACCGCATTCGTTTTGTTCGTTCCCTCTTTCGTTTTGCATATGAAGAAACATATCTACCGCATTCTGATATCATATGTCGCATTGTTGAAATCCGGATACTTTTCTGTACATGAACAATAAATAAATCATCACTTCGCTTCATTCCTTTGTCATGCATTCATAGGATTTGATGTTTCGAGGAAGAGGAGGAAGCTCTCTCTTATTTTCAAACTCGTAAATTACATTGAAACCCTTTGAAGTACGTTATGGATTCATCGAAATACAAATCACCCGTTCCTTAGGGGTGCATATTCAATAACCTAATGGTAATACTGGGATAATGCAATGTAAAAATGAGGAGTTTGCGGATGCTAAAAAACGATTTGAATCAGACCGATTATCCTATCTTTGATGGTAACAATCCAAAAACATTTGTTAACCAAATAAAGGACATCCTACACAATCCGCCTGATCTAGTGATACACACTTTTACTTTATCAAAAAATCTTCACGGTTTTTGTGTTTTTATTGAAACATTAGTCGATAAAAATAAAATTGAACATGAATTACTTCACTTCTTATCCGAAGAGCCCATCTACAGCGAGTTGGATTCATCGGAGAACATCATCAACACGTTACAAAGCCGAATTCCCTTTAGTTCTATTTCATTTACCACAGATTTTCACCGCTGTGTTCAAAGTTTGCTGAAGGGAAAATGTTTGTTAGTTATCTCTAAGTCACGCCATGTGCTGTTGCTTGATGCGTCCATGACACCTCACCGAAACGTAACGGAGCCCTTGATAGAATCTACTGTTCAAGGACCGCAGGAAGGGTTTACAGAAGATATTGCTGTCAACTTATCTCTCCTACGCAAACGAATCAAAAACATTCATTTTCGGATTGAGCAGTTCATAATCGGTACGGAAACGGAAACGAAAGTCAGTTTACTCTACCTGGGGAGTCTTGCCCCTGTAGCAGTAGTAGACGAATTCCGAAAACGCGTCCGTTCGATCCAGATCGATAGTATTTTGGACAGCACTTATGTAGAAGAGTGGATTCAGGATAAAACCATTTCCCCTTTTTCTACTCTGTTGAAAACAGAACGGCCTGATGTTATGGCGTCTCACCTGTTGGAAGGACGGGTTGGTGTGCTCGTGGATGGAACTCCAGACGCGTTGGTCGGTCCGGTCACTTTCTTTCAATTCTTTATTGCACCGGAAGATTATTATCAAAGAGCTAATATCGCCACTCTCCTGCGCTGGCTGCGAATGCTTTCTTTTATGCTGTCCGTATTCGTTCCTTCTCTCTACATTGCCGTCGTATCCTTTCATCAGGAGTTCCTTCCACATTCTCTATTAATCAACCTCTCAGCACAGAGGGTAGGGGTCCCTTTTCCCGCTTTTGTTGAAGCGATCATCATGATGGTCATGTTTGAAGTGTTACGCGAAGCAGGTCTTCGAATGCCTAGGATCGCTGGACAGGCCATTTCCATTGTTGGCGCGTTGGTATTGGGAGAAGCGGCTGTTTCAGCAGGGCTCGTTTCGGCCGCAATGGTTATTGTTGTAGCGGTTACGGCGATCTCCAATTTTGTTGCACCATCCTATAGTTTCGGTATAACACAACGGCTGCTTCAATTTTTCTACATGGCGCTCGCAGGTTTTATGGGATTTTTCGGTTTATTATGCGGCGTGCTCTTTACCGTGGTGCATTTAGCTTCGATTAAATCGTTCGGGGTCCCTTATCTTTCTCCAGTTGCTCCGACCTCCTTATCTGACTGGAAAGATCTCCTTATTAGAGTACCTCGGCCATGGATGAAAACTTATCCTCAAATAAATCAAACAAGGAGAAAGCAAAGGGGAAGCTCATGAAATGGTTCACAAGGAAGAACATTATGATCGGAGTCTGTTTATGCTGCTTAACTGGATGTTGGGATAAGGTTGAAATTAATCAATTGGCTATCGGAGAGCTGGTAGGAGCAGATATGGACCCGAACACCCATAAACAGATTGTCTATTATCAAATTGCTAATCCAGAGGCGATTGCTACCCAGAAGGGGGGAGGTATCAAGTCCCCAGTTTATACGTATAGAGTTCAGGCGTCCAGCATAGCAGAGTTAGGGATTAAAACGGCCGATATCTTACCGCGGAAGCTGTTTCCCGATCAGTACCAGTCGGAAATTATTACCGAACGATATGCCAGACAGGGCTTGAATCCATTTCTCAACTTTTATGAGAGGATGTATAATAGGCGCTCCAATCTCTACTTATTCATTACGGATTCGCCGCTTTCAGATGTGATGATGACATATACCTCGTTAGAGAGACTGCCGGGACGTTACCTCCGTTCTCTGATTGAGATCCAGTCCGAATCAACTGGGAGAGTGAGCAAGAAGTCACGTGTCAAAGATCTGGTGGAAAATATGGAATCTTCGATACTAACTGTGATGCCTATGCTGAGCATTAGCGGATCAAAGCTGTTGTCCACGACAGACCGATATGAACAGATCAATGCAAACCAGGGGAACCTCATATTGAGCGGCGGCGCTGTTTTTAAGCATGACCGAATGATTGGGAAATTGAAATTGAAGCAAATGGCTTATTACATTTTATTGAAAGGGGAAAGCAATTTATTTTTTGAGTCGTTGACGGTAAATGGTCGCAAGGTTGATCTTCAAGCAACCAAACTGAAAGTCCACAATCACCTGTACATCGTTTCTGGGGTGCCAGTTTGGAAAGTCGATATAAGTACCCGTCTCGTCATTATAAACAATGAACAAAAGAAGGACTTAACCTTAGAAAATCTAACCGAAATCATAGAAGCTTTTAACAGGCAGGTTCAAGAAAAAACAACCGATTTTTATCAGGATACGATAAGAAAAGAATGGGACTTGTTTGGCTTGGAGGACAAAATCAAGTATAAACGTGGCAAAGAGTGGAAGGCCGTACAAAAGCAGAAAAATGCTTGGAATCAAACGAAGTTTCAGTTTTCCGTAAAGAGCAAGATTACCGATATTGGCGAAATCATAAATCCGTATAAGGGGGTTAAATGATGGAGAAAGGTCAAATAAGCGCTTGGCAATTTTTTATTTTGGTAATCGGTTATTTGCTCGGGACTTCATTTTTTTTTCGCCCCGCTGGACTAATCGCCATGGCAAAGCAAGACGCTTGGATCGTTCCGATATGGGCAGGAACTGCTGGTGTGGTTATGTCCTTTATCTGGATAAAGCTAGCTAATCATTACCCCGGACTTACAATCGTCCAGATTTGTACCCATGCAGCCGGAAAGGTAATCGGCGGGCTGATCGCGCTACTATATATAGGGTACTTTGTGCATGTTTCCGCTTTAATCACTAGAAATCTTGGCGATTTTATGAAGCAAACCCTATTTCCCCTAACACCTATAACCGTATTCCATGTCATGTTTCTCCTCATTATTTGTTATGCTGTTATCAAGGGGGTAGAGACGATTGCAAGAGCAACAGAATTATTGTTACCTCTCATTACTCTGGTATTTTTATTTATATTCTTTGTTGCGCTTTCCGAATGGAATTGGGATCGTTTTCAAGGTATGTTTCGAATGAACGTATGGACGACGATGAAAGAGACCCGGTCCATACTCGGTTTTCCTTTTATGGAATCTATCGTCTTTATGATGCTGTTACCATATGTCCGAAGCAGAAGGAATGTTAGCTTTTTACTAGGAGTTGTGGTTGCTACATTGTTGCTCAGTTTAATTGTTTTTTTTACGATAGGAGTGCTTGGAGTTACTCGTTCTTCTCATGATACATACCCTTTGTTTGTGATTGTGCAAGAGCTTCATATCGGATCGTTTTTCGAAAATCTGGAATCGACCATTGCGCTTATTTTATTGGTTGCTATTTTTATTAAACTGTCCGTTGCTTATTATGGCGCTGTGCTGGGACTATGCCAATTATTTCGCGTGAACGATAGATCATGGCTTGCGATTTCGCTTATTTTGTTAATTTCCGGACTCGCGTTGGGATTCGACAACGTTCTGGAAAATATAGAAATTGACAAACGATATGCTTTTGAATATATGTCACTTTTCGGCATTATTTTCCCTTCGTTGCTTCTTTTTTTAACTTGGATGAAACAAAGCCTGGGAAAAGAAAAGGCAGGTTCTTCATCGTGATCTGGTTCATTCTTTCCGTTGCTATAGCTTTGGGTATTTGCATCTCTGTTATGGTTCAAAAGAAAAAAAACGCGAGAGAAATTGGGTTGTTTGTGACGATCGTTTTGCTGGGTTTTGCAGACTGGATAAGCATATTCTTAGAGCGACAATTCAACCCGTATCAGTGGATCGCCAAACTCATTGATTGGATGGGTGTATAGAGTAGTAAAAGCGTAGCTGTCATCAGAGGTAATGGTATGGCTTAGCTTACGGAATTCCGCTTTTTGTTCGGTGCTCGCTCCATTCAAAGTAGCAGACTCGATTAGCACATCAAACTAGTGTATAGAATACAAACCGACTAAACAATCTCGTACCCCTTGATTATTTCAAGGTGATTCGAGATTATTTTTGTTCGGACATAGTCGCTTTTCTTACAGGGATAAGCTAAGTAATCATTCAGGAAACTGAATAAGTATTTCACAACCTAATCGGACTCGACGAACTTGCTTTCCTGTTGATAAATATCACTTCGTATGGTCAGCCGCTTAAGTGTTCCTGTCATAACATGAGTGATGGTGGAAGCCAATAGAGGAGCGTCCACATCCCTGCGGATCGACCAGGCTTGTATGCCCTCTTCAAACAATTGCTCCAAATGGAAGACGCTATGGTCGGTAAGAAGATGGTATCGTTCTTCCAGTTCCGGCAATTCATTTGATTAAGGTAGTGTAAGGTGCAGCCCACATAACCCAGCTTTTTTAAACTATATTTCTCTGTTACAGCACCACTAAGCAGCGTTTATTAATAATGGAGAACGATTGCTCATTGAAAATTAGAAACGGCAGCCAACATATGAAGTGACCCATAAAGTTAGACATGTTTTTTAGGCAACCTGATGGGTATGGGCTCGGTATTGTACCGGGCTCATGCCTTTTAATTTTGACTTGATGCGTGAGGCTAACTAAAGTTGAATAAATCTAAAATCAAACCAATTAATCATGAAATACTGCTACACTAGCTAACTTTATTGAAGTCTGATAATGTGAAAGGAATATATTAACATGAATGGCGGAAGCACAGTCCGAAAAATTACCCTTTTTTTCGGCATTGTGCTTTTTTTTGCCTTGCTCGAGACCGTTTTGAACCATGCATTAAAGGCACAAGCGACGGAGCTATTAGGGGCTTCCGACTACGAGTCGTACTCCAGATAGACAATGCATTTCTGGTCATGAATTGGAATGAAATAATTAACTTCTCGCAAATGTAAATGGATTGGCATCATCGCCGTTAACTTGCTTGAATGAAGTAGAAAGATATGAATGTGTGTAACACTAAAAAGCTACAGGTTCAGGACAGGACTCTCCACTCCTATCTATACTTTTGCACTCTTTTTGAGTGCGAGCCACCCTTCCAGGTGGCTATTTTTTATTGCTCATTAAGTGAACTATCTCTAAAGGTTACGGTATAAGGATCAATCTAGTTGAACCATAATACGAACCATGGCTGCCGTCGTATTCGGACCATACTGTCTATTAGTGTGTATTGATATCCACTCATGTACAATGAAAAGTACGTTTTTCAATTCTATTAAAAGGGCTTATCTACTAGTAATACCGCACAAACAAATCTATCAATTTTATGTATACTATATTATTCCCAATATAGGAGATGATATAGTGAAAATTAAAACATCAGCTAAGAGAGTAGTAAAGACCAGCGCGATGAAGAAAAAATTGAACACTCAGTTAAAAAAGCAAGTTCGGGTGAAAAACACCACTTCGGGTACTGTTAGAAGCACAGGTGTTCTCAAAAAAAATCCAAGTACAACATTTGCCCATACCGAAGTCATGAATCGGAGATCTTCACCGATAACCGCAACCGTTATGGTCTTTAATTGGGATACTAATTCACCAGTAAGAATTGGTAACAACACCGTTACCATACCAGCCAATTCCCTTAGATTTTTCAATACAAATCTCGCTGGTGTCAACGATCACTATGAAGTAGTTATCATCCTTTCAGCTACTTCAAATGTTATTGTTAACCATTTCGGAGTAGCTGGGGATGTACCACAAGATGGTAACATCGTTCTGGATCGTGACCTTATTTCAATTACGTTATAACATGTTATAAAAATGCGCCCATAATTGGGCGCTTTTTTATTGCACAGTATTATCTATTTGTCTTTGTAAATGCCAATGTTTATGGATATATAAGCATAGGACATACCGTTCATCTCAATTATTGAACTATTCTAGCTAATAGCTTGTCAATATTTAAAACTTAATGGATAAAGTCCATGATGTTATACTGAAAAAAGAGCATGCCAAAAAACCATTCATTGGCGGATGGGGAGGTTTTCCTAAGCAGGATATTTTTTCCTGATTTGATCAATCGAAATGCTTCCTTATGGGTAAGAATCGCGAAAATCCAGTGAAATAGCTTTTTTACACAGGCAATATAGCCACTTTAAACGGCTTGCCCTCGGCACGCTTTTTATCGTAAAAGGCTCGGAGTTTTTGGTTGCGCGAGCTGCGCAGACCGCATCGTACGGACAGATACAAGGTTGTTCGAAGCCTTCTGGAACCGCGTTTGGTAATCCTATTTCGGGTTGCTGTAAACTTGCCGGAAGAGAAGACGCTTGGGTCGACACCGGCAAATGCAACGAGCTTTTTTGCATGATCAAATCGATCGATTTCTCCGACTTCTGCAAGTATTGTTGCAGCAATTCTGGTGCCAATGCCGGGTATCGATTGGATCAACCCATACTCATGTAATTCTGCAGCCAGAGCATCTATGGACTAGTCGAGGTTTACTAGGTGCTCTTGGTACTGTAGAAGCAGATTAATGAGCAGCTCCAGCGAGATGAGATGGCTTGAAAAAGCAGTTTCCTTGAAAGGGTTTCGCTCCGCGGCAGCTGTTAGTTTCAGCGCGCGATCAAGCGCCCATGCGGAATTCGACCGTCCAGTAAGAGACTGGATCGTCGCTGTTATGTCATTCAGAGACTTAGTCAGCACCGCGGAAGAGGTAGGATGAAGAGCCATAAAACGAAGGGATACCTTCGAGTACAGGTCACCAAACACGCCACGGTATTCCGGAAAGACTTGGTCAAGGACAGCTTGAAACTGCAGCTTCACTTGCACATACATATCAGTTAGAGAATCAAACTGCCTTGTCAGATAGCGTAGATTCATCATAAATTGTCCTCGTTTTTTGTACGGTTCTAATTCTTCCTTGTAGAACAATTCCCCTAGATGATAGGCGTCCGCGATATCTGTTTTCACTTTGCGTAAGCTGGTTTTGTTCAATAATTGTATAGAAAGAAGACAGTGATAAGCGTTACTCTCCAAAAAAAGAGGTGGAAACATGGCAATCCAGGATTCCGTTGAAAGTTATATTGAAATAAAAACACAAGAAGAGATGGATTGTTTTTTTGATTCTGTCAATGGATTTCATGATGGTTTAATTAAGGAATTCCACTTAATAAATGACGCATATATTGATAAACATTTATCAATGGTTTGCGGCTTTAAGTACAATATGAGAATCCTTATTCAACGTCAATGGGAAAAACCATCCGCTGTCGAACTCCTTCTAGGTGATGTTGTCGAAATGAACTTACCTAAATTGAATTACGAAATATATAATTCTTTTGGTACACTTCATATTTCTAAAGCCAATGAAACTCCTGAAATAACGATAAATCTCGATGGCAATGTATTTGTCTGTCGTAAAATGTTATATCGCGAAGTCTCCGAATGGATGGGAAGAGAAAGTCGATTTGGTGATGAAATTATAGTGAACAATTCTTTCCCAGTAGAGAAATTAGAGGATGGTTGGGTACTATGTTCAAACTGTTTTGAAGCGTGGCAACCGATTAATAGGAAAGTGTTAAAATGTCCGAAGTGTTTTTTTTAATGCAGAATTACAAACAACAGGCAGTCGGCGTTCGGCGGCTTGTTGAGCTAACAGGCAGTTTAACGCAGCATGCGACTTCAGAGTTATACTTATTATCGAGCACTAATAAATGTTCTAGGACGATGAGGGTGTGAAAAATGACTAGTAAAATTGTAGTTTGTAATGACATTGGTCCTTATTTAGAAGCATTGACTCGTGGTAATGAATATGAAGTGATAGCTGAGGATGAAGAAAAAGAACAGTTTAAAATAAAAGGTGACAACAACCGATCCAGGTGGTTTAAGAAGTATTATTTCGTAAGTTCTGGAATTAGTGTACCCGTTATAGTTAGTTGGAAATTTGACGATTCAGTTGAGGATTCAAGTGCGAATTCATTAGAACACATCGAGATCTCTATTTTATTTAATGATGGTCAGACGAGATGGTGTTCAATCTGTACGAAATCGGGGCTAATGGATTATTTAGAGCGAAATATGGATGGTAATGTATATTTAATTGAGAATCAAATAATTGTGAGGAGTTTTTCATATGAATCAGTCAATGATGCATTAAACGACTTAGACCAGCATAATCAATTGATAATTTCGACCAAATCATTGAACTAACGGTGAACGTTAGTTCAACCATCATGTAGCAGTATGACGCAACGGCAGCTGCTCCTATTTTATTAAGCTAAAGGGCAGACTAATGCAAATTTTACTATGTAAATTCGTCTGATTTATACAAGCTTATTTTTGGGAGGGATTGGATGAAGAAACTGAAAATCGGTAGTGGTTTTCTTTTGTTTATTATTGGACTATATGTAGCCTTTCAAGGGTATTCAACTTACACATTTAGTGCACGGAGTTATGACGGCAGTATGGGAGTATATAAGTTTGGCTATTTTATCCCTGCAACCGATTATCACCTACACACAACTGGAGTTATTTTTACCTGTGTTGGTCTAGTTTTAATTATCTCTACATCTTACTGGATGTATTTATTATTGAAGAAGCAAAAGGAATCATTGAACTAACTGAGAACGATAGTTGAAGATTAAAAGGGCTGCCACTTGGCAGCCCTTCGTCGTTACGCTAACGGGCAGTATACAACAATAGGAAATTAGTGGTATCCTTTGGGATTGAGGGCTCCATTTGTTATTTCAATTTATTGGTGATGGGTAGAATAGTTAAATTGAAATAATACAGCAGTTTAAATGAATTTATAATCGTGTTCACTATAAGCAAGTCGTTTTTCAGGTGTGGGATTGGTCGAATGATGACAGAACCTACATGGTAAATCATTTCATCTTGATTGAATGTGAGGGGAAATGGAATACAAGTGTTCAACGAACAACTTACAGGGCTCTGCTCAGAGACGAATTCAGTCAGATATTAAGTGCCACTGGTTTTGACAACATTGAATGGCACATGCCAGCAGATTCGGGATATTATCAACCGATTGTTACCGCCAAAAAAAGGAAGCCGAAGACGGTTCGTTGAATGGGCACGATAGTGAAGGAGCTTACCTCGCGGCAGCTCCTAGATTTGTTAATCCAGCTTAAAAATTGCTGCTCGTCCTTTTCAACCATCGCTTCCGATTTGGGTTGGCGTGGGCGTAACACCTGAGAGTTCCGCAAGAGCAGGGAGACTTTGGCTTGACATGGCACTTGGATTTCTTGGGGGCGACCCACTCTGAGTTAAACCGTTGGTAGATCGTCAAGCTAATCAAGATGCCAGACAAGGTTGCAAGTGCTATTGAACTTTTAGCAACGCAAGTGGCACCGGTGGTTCGTCGAGAACTCAGGAAACATAATTATAGAAGCCATTTCAGGTTTTAAGAGATCAAGAGTCACTTGATATAGTGGCTCTTTTTTCTTGCATTGGCATTGCACTAACGGGGAACGTTAACGGGCGGGTAGTTGAACAAGTCTAGAGAATAAATGCTGATAATGATATTCCCGTCTGAGTCCAAAGTACGCCAGTCTTTTCCTTGATCACATTTGCTCAAGTGTTTACTTGATGGTGCTTAAGATTCGTTATAGGATAATTAAAAGAAACATTCAGGAAAGGTAGATCCGTCTCAATGCAAACAAAGAGTAAATTATTCATTCTTGGTACGGTAGTTGCAACTGTAATAATTATGATGGGGCAATTGCGTGCCACCTCTACTTCAGCAGCCACTCCCACCTATTATGTAGACTCCAGAGGCAACGATGATAACGCGGGCACCAAAAAATCTCCTTGGAGAACTCTCCAGCATGCAGCAGACGTCGTAAAACCGGGCAGTACCGTGTATGTTAGAGGGGGCGTCTATAAGCAAAAGCTAAAAATTACCCGCTCCGGCTCAGCCCGGGGTGGTTCGATCACGTTCGTAAACTTTCCGAAGGAAAGGGCAGTCATTGATGGAAGCGGACTTTCTGTCACAGGACAACAAGGCATTATTGAGATTGAAGACGCCAGCCATATCACGATAAAGGGGTTTGAAATCCGTAATTTTATCACAACGAAAAAAGATCAATTGCCTATAGGTATATATGTCCACGGCTCAGGAAGCTATATTAAGATTCTGAATAACAAAGTGCATGATATCAAAAATACCGCTGCACCAACCGGCAGTGACCTGCTTGGCCGGGATGCTCACGGTATCGCTGTGTATGGTACTGATGCACCCGCCTCCATTCATCATGTAGCGATAGAAGGTAATGAGCTTTACAAGCTGGTACTGGGTTCAAGCGAATCCCTTGTTTTAAACGGAAATGTCGATACTTTTTCCGTGACGAACAATCTCATTCATGATAATGACAATATCGGAATCGATCTCATCGGCTTCGAAGGAGTAGCGCCGCATCCGTCCTACGATCAAGTGAGAAATGGATTAGTCAGTGGCAATAGAGTATATAATATCTCATCCAACTTTAACCCTTCTTACGGTAAATCACTTCCTAACAATAGCAACGCGGCCGGTGGTATTTATATTGATGGGGGGAAAGACAGTGTTATTGAACGAAATTACAGTTACAAGAACGATATTGGCATTGAAATTGCCAGTGAACATGCAGGGAAATCCACAAGCGAAATTACCGTGCGAAGCAACATTGTCTACAGTAATCGGTATACGGGAATAGCGATGGGCGGCTACGATAGTGAACGAGGCGCAACTGTGAATTGCAAGATCATCAACAATACCCTATATCAAAATAATTCGCTGAATGATGGCAGTGGTCAAATTCTGCTACAGTATGATACCAAGAATAATATGATCACAAATAATATCATCTTTGCGGAATCATCGAATGTCTTCATCTATAACGAACACACGAAAAACTCTGGAAATGTGGTAGACTACAATCTTTATTACGCCCCCGGTGACGTTTCGAAAGCAACTTGGATTTGGAAAAACGAGGAATATGTCGGTTTTTCGGCTTATAAGACCAGTACTAGAAATGATGTACACTCTATATTTGCCGATCCCCGGTTTATGAATCAAGGCCAAAATAATTTCCACCTTAAAGCTGCTTCCGCAGCAATCGATGCGGGTAGATCTTACAGTTCGATCATCAAAACCTTGGACATTGACGGTCAAGCAAGACTACGGGGAGCATCAGTTAACATAGGGGCAGATGAGTAAAGGAAACGTTAGTTCAATAGTACACATCGATGAGCAGGCGCTGCGGTGGCCTGCTCATTTTATTAAGCTAACGGGCAGCATTCCTATTATGAAGAAATAGTGGTTTTGAATGCTGTTGAAAGCGGCACGATTGGCATCAGGCACGGTAAGAAAGTACGTTACTCTAAAAGCTACAGGTTCAGGACAGGACTCTCCACTCCTATCCAAATCCTATAGTGCTCATCATGAGTACGGACCACCCTTCGGGGTGGTTTTTTTTTAGAAAAATAGAACCTCATTATTTTTTGTAAGATGATTTTGTGTAGTTAATCTCTTGTATTTCACCCCATCTAAAGTGAATTTGTGTGGTTCTGTTTGGAATTATTTTTTCTATAATAAGTTCTGTCATGATACGTTTATCACGTGAATCTAGTCCGAGTTCAAATGCGATTACAAGTTCACTAAGAAGGTCATCAATATTCCCATATTTATTATTGGTTTTTGGTATAGGCATTTTTTCAAGTTTTTTATTAATTTCTTTTTGCCTGTTTTCGTACCGCTTCATTAAATCATTATAATGTTGCTCACTGAGTTTTTTATGGATATAGAAATCATCAAAAACATCCTGAATTGCCTTTTCTAAACTGTTATATTCATATTGTAATTGTTGAAGAACATTTGTTGTCTCATCTATATCGTCAACTAATTTGCTCGATATTTGTTATTTACTGTACCTACCATTACTGATATCAACAATTCTTTTTAGAACTGCATCATTGAGTGAAGGGAGGTCAATCACTGGACTATTACAATTTCCATGTTCATTTTTATTACTACATACATATCTTCGTGTTTTCTTGCTTCCTGTTTGTCTTGAATACATTTTGCCACTACACATTGGACACTGTAGGATTGAAGATAATAATTGTCGCTCTCTACCTCTCCAAAAGTTTTCTCGACCAAACAACGCACTCTGAACATATGTACAATCATCCAAGCTTACTAAAACATCATAGCCTATTAGTGGATATAAAACTCCCTTACAATTTTGCATAGCAGCATAGGTTGGATTAGTTAACATATAACGTACTCTTCGTGGTGTCCATTCGACATTTGTTTTTGTGGTTACTGAAGCACTTTTTAGCCATTTTGAGATAATGTAAGGTCATTTCCCTCTTTTTCCATTTTAAATGAGTGTATGACTGCTTCTGCACCTAATCCATCAGCTTTAAAAACACCTTCTTTCTTTATTAAACCAAATGGGGCAGGTCCACCATTCCAACGTCCTTTTTCTGCATTTGTTTTTTTGTTATCACTAGTAACATCACTAAGATTATCACTATAATATTCATTAAAATTAACAAGTATATTAGCAACTAGTCTTCCTGTTGGTGTGTGATATTCACATTTTCGAATGTTTTATCCCAATCTTTAATGCCATGCCACATTTTCGGGTTGGATCGATGAAGAGCTGAACCAAATCCAAATATATCTACTTTAACTTGCTTTTGAAATTTGTGAAGCGAGTGGATCAGTAAATCCTTCGGTAAATTTAGGGAATAAAATACAATAATAAACATTGACAAGGACAATAGGCAATTATTAATCAGTCTATTAATGAAAAACAGTACCGAATATATTGTTTGCTTTGAGAATGAAACATTATTTGATTCAAGATGTAATATTATAAATGTTAATTTTTTTCAATCAGTGATGGTGTCTCATGATTATTAAAAAGTACGGAAATTGATGCTATGGAATAAATATTGCATTAAGGTGTGCAGTTCACCAAATTGCTAAGTCATTAATGCGAATAGTTGTTAAAACCTTGCGTTTGTTGATTGTTCATATTTAATAAAGATATGCAAGCTTACTTATTTCTTGCAGTCTCGTACGAAAGGCTTAGCGGAGGCGTTTCATACACTTTTAATTTTGTGTATTGATCGTATTAATTTCTTGTCTCGGTATCCAAAGCATTTATGCGTTTAGTATATACTCCGGTTTAGTGGACAATCTAAAACTGTTACCTATAAATTTTAAAACAAGGAGTTATTTGCATGGATCATCTCTTTATTTTGATCAGAAGTTTTTCTGCATTCGTTATCCTCATGTTAATTGCAAGAATATTGGGAAAGCAAACCCTTTCCAATATGAACTTTCACGAATTCGTGACGGCTGTCATATTGGGTGCTATGGCTGCCAACTTTGCATTTAACGAAAAAATACAAGTTGTCCACCTATTAATAGCCCTGTCCGTTTTTACAATTACTTCTTTTGCTTTATCTAAGCTTTTTTTGAAATTCAGAAACTTTAAGATGTGGACAGAAGGAACACCCACCGTTCTAATAGAAGGAGGGTTCATTCTCGAAGATAACTTAAAGAAAAATAATATGACACTGGATTCTTTAAACCAACAGCTTCGCCAGAAAGAGATTTTTAATATAGAAGAAGTGGAATATGCCCTCCTTGAGATTAACGGAAAACTATCTGTTCTAAAGAAAAAGGAACTACAAACCGTGACATTAAAGGATCTGCAGTTGAATGCCGGTAAGGCCGTTCAATTTCCAATAGAGCTTATAATTGACGGACAACTTTTGCGTGGTAACTTAAACTCCAACCATATCCCGGAAACATGGTTACTGTCCCAACTGAAGTCACGCGGCAAAAAGTTAGAGGACGTATTCTATGCTGTTAAAAGCAGCAACGGCCAACTTTATGTGGATGAATATAAGGATAAAATCCAGCATCCAATTGATGTAGAATAATATTGATACTTTGACTTTTGGTCAATAACTACCTGTGATTTAGCGTAATCAAATAATTGTATTTGGCAGCGTGCTTAAGCTCATCCAATATGATACCGTACACTGTATCCTTATAGATGCCTACGGGCATCCCAAACCAGATTTTGCGGTATCGTTCCACCGCACCCAGTTCTCCCTGCAAGGCGCGTTGAAGACCCTCTGTATAGGATTGCACTCTCTCATATTGCTCACTACTGATACCTGTAATCTCATGGCCTGTCAACGCCCGATACATCTCCCTGAACATTTTATTGTGGCCGCGCTCATCGTTACGGATGCTTTCTATTATAGCCACCTGCTCCTGTGAGGGAGCCAAATTGATCAATTCATCGTAGAACAGCTCGTCGTTCCGCTCCCCTTGTACAGCTTCCTTTATCATTTGTACAGCTTCCGGAAATCCTGTGCTCCAGATAGGTATAAAATCGAACCGGATGTAGTATGAGTTTTCCCAGTAAGAAGGTCTTTGATACAAGATTGTCTCCTCCAGACGTTAGTTTGCTAAAAAGTATATGCTAAAAAGTATATGTGCGTCTGCCTATTTCGGTTCCTAACAATAGGATAAATGACTGCCTACTGCACGCTTCCAGTCTCCTTTCAAAATTTATGTCACGTAACGGCTCACTCAACTCTCTGCTTTACCAGTATGCGCGATACACAACTCCGTATTGGATATACAAATAATGTCGTTACGATAGGCGATGCTTATGGACCAGTTCTATGTGTTAACATCTCGAGTATTGCGAGTAAGGCATTCAGTATGAATGTATTTGTTAAAAAATGATGTTGACATTATACCCGTATGGGTATATTGTGAGTATGTAAGAAGGATAGCGAATATAAAAAAAGAAGGGAGTGTGTGTGTATGACATACAATAGCAAAGTCATAAATCGTGTCAAACGTATGGAAGGTCAATTAAGAGGCATTTTACGTATGATGGATGAAGGAAAAAATTGCAAAGAAGTCATTACACAACTTTCAGCAGTAAGATCTGGATTAGATCATACAATTGGTGTCATTGTAAGTGAGAATCTAGTAGAATGCGTGCAAAATGCAAAAGGCGTTCAATCCAAATTGAATGAGTCTATCCAAGAAGCAGTCAATTTACTCGTAAAAAGCCGATAATTCTCGGCTTTATATTTTTAACATATTAATACCCATACTAGTATGGGTAAAGGAGAGCGAAATGGAAAAGAAAAGAACGACAATTGTGTTATTCAGTGGGGACTATGATAAAGCGATGGCTGCCTATATTATTGCAAATGGTGCTGCGGCTTATGATCATGAGGTAACAATTTTCCATACTTTTTGGGGAATTAATGCATTGCGTAAACAAGCACCCATTGAAGTGAAAAAAGGATTCTTAGAAAAAATGTTTGGTAAGATGATGCCACGTGGTGCTGAAAAGCTAGGCCTTTCCAAAATGCAAATGCTTGGTATAGGTCCGAAGATGATCAAGCATGTTATGAAAAAGCATAATGCGTTGTCATTAACACAACTTATTGAAATGGCTCAGGAGCAAGATATCAAGCTAATAACTTGTACGATGACGATGGATTTATTAGGCTTACAAAAAGAAGAACTACTAGATAGTGTGCATTATGCGGGGGTAGCAGCTTATCTTGCTGATGCAGAAAATGGTAATGTCAATCTATTTATCGGCTAAGGAGGAGAACTATGGAGGCAGCCATTGTTATTGGTTTACTCATCTTGTTTATTATATGGCGTAAGTTACCAACCAAAGGTGTAATTGGGATTACAACGGAGCAGTTGAAGATGATGTTAACGGACAAAGATAAAGTATTCATCGATGTTCGAACTCCAGGTGAATACAGTGGTCGTCATATTGTTCAGTTCAAAAACTTTCCATTAGGTTCTGACTTGTCAAAGTTACCTACAGGGAAGGAAATCGTCGTCATTTGCCAAAGTGGAATGCGTAGCAATCGAGCTTGCAAACAATTAAAGAGATTAGGGTATGGTAACGTTACAAACGTTCGTGGTGGCATGAATGCGTGGAAAGGATGAGGAAAATGAAAGAGATTACCGTTCAAGAAGTAAAAAAAAGCTTAGAAAACAGTAAAAAGCTGAATCTAATTGATGTTCGTGAGGTGGCTGAAATACAAGAAGGTCACATTTCTGGAATTATCAATATTCCTTTAGGTTTACTTGAGTTTCGTTTACATGAGCTTAACAAAAATACACCCTATATTATGATATGTCGTTCGGGTGGACGTAGTGGGCAAGCTACAGAATTTCTGTCTTATCACGGCTATGACGCTACAAATATGGTCGGTGGAATGTTGGCTTGGGAAGATAAATCAAAATAAAATTTTTTTTGGATTAAAAAATACGCCACAGGGTATTAGGAGGGTTAAGAATGGCAGTTAAAGCAGATTTTATGTTAGATGCAAAAGGGCTAGCTTGTCCAATGCCTATTGTCAAAACGAAAAAGGCAATGAACGATCTAGAAGAAGGTCAGATCTTAGAGGTGCAAGCAACAGATAAAGGATCTAAAGCTGATCTTGCAGCCTGGTCAGAAACAGTTGGTCACCAATATATTGGCACAACAGAAGATGGGGATGTGTTATATCATTACATTCGTAAATGTTCAAATGATGCCATGGTAGAAAACACACATGAACATACCATTGCTAATGAAGAGATCGTTTCCCGTGTAGCAACTGGTGGATCTATTCTAGATGTACGTGAAGAGGCGGAATATGCATTTGGTCATATTGAAGGGGCAAAATCAATTCCTATGGGTGAACTTGATTCACGTATGAATGAGCTAGATAAGAATCAAGAAATTTATGTGATTTGCCGTACTGGCAAACGCAGTGATCTCGCAGCACAAAAGCTTGCAAACCATGGATTTGAAAAAGTGTATAACGTCTTACCAGGTATGACAGGTTGGAGTGGCAACTTAACAACATCAATATAACTTATGGAGGGTTCACTATGTCAAACAAAGTAGCAATTATCGCGAGTAATGGTGGTCTATTCGACGCTTATAAAGTATTTAACATCGCAACAGCAGCAGCAGCTTCTGAAAAAGAAGTCGCTATTTTTTTCACATTTGAAGGGTTGAATTTAATTCATAAGCAAGGTATGCATGGGCTTTCCTTGCCAGCTGGTAAAGAATTTATGGCGGAAGGATTTACTAAAGCAAATGTTCCAGCGATTCCTCAATTGGTTGAAATGGCACAAGAGTTAGGTGTGACATTCATCGCTTGCCAGATGACGATGGATGTTATGAATCTAACTAAGGAAAACTTTGTAGATGGTATTGAAGTAGGTGGAGCCGTTACATTCCTTGAATTTGCCAAAGATGCCGCTCCATCATTAACTTTTTAGAGTAATAGGATAAATTAGTGAGGGGATTCTTCTCTCACTAAAAAAATAACAAAAATATACCTATGGGGGTAATTTGAAATGTCAGTAATAAAATGGACAGCATCAGATGTTGCTCGTAAAGTCATTGAAAATCAATCATTATTTATTTTGGATGTACGTAATGCAGATGCATATGAAGATTGGAAAATTGAAGGACATCAATTCGACTATTTAAATATTCCGTATTTCGAATTATTAGATGGTGTTGAGAGCATAATTCCTCAAATTCCAACGGACAAAGATATATTAGTTGTCTGTGCTAAAGAAGGATCCTCGATCATGGTGGCTGACATGTTGAGTGAAGCCGATGCTACTCTATCTGTTAGTTATTTAGAAGGTGGCATGAAATCTTGGAGTAGTTATTTAGAGCCAATAAAAGTAGCTGATCTTTCTGGCAACGGTGAATTATATCAATTCGTTCGTTTAGGGAAAGGTTGTCTTTCTTATATGGTAATCTCAGAGGGGGAGGCAGCACTTATCGATGCTGTAAGATTTACAGAAGTATTCACCAGCTTCGCAGAAGAGAAAAATGTGAAAATAAAACACGTATTTGATACTCATCTACATGCTGATCATATTTCAGGAGGGCGTTCTATTGCAGAGGCTACTGGTGCAACGTACTACTTGCCTTCGAAGGATGCAGAAGAAGTTGTGTTTGATTATAAACCTCTTGAGGACGGATTGATGGTTCAAATCGGTGCTTCTAACATTGAAGTAGGTGCACTTTACTCACCGGGTCATACGATTGGATCAACTTCATTTGTAGTAGACGATAAGTATCTATTAACAGGTGATATTCTATTCATCGATTCAATTGGTCGTCCTGACTTAGCAGGTCTTGCGGATAATTGGGTAGGAGATCTTCGTGAGACATTATATCGTCGTTATAGAGAACTTGCAGAGGACTTAATTGTACTACCCGCACATTTTATGATCATCGATGAATTGAATGAAAACGGTACTGTTGCGAAACGATTAGGTGATTTACTCGTTGAAAATCACGGTTTGAATATTGAGGATGAAGGTGAATTCCGCAGTATTGTAACCGATCATTTACCACCACAACCGAATGCATATCAGCAAATTCGCCAGGTTAATATGGGGAAAATCAATCCTAATTATGAGGAACAAACCGAAATGGAAATTGGTCCAAACCGTTGTTCAGTACGTTAATTGGTCCAAATAGATTAAAAAACGAAATGGGGTTATTTAATTATGAAAGTAGTCAAAATAATAGACGCAAAAGGACTAGCATGTCCTATGCCAATCGTTCGAACAAAAAAAGCAATGGATTCCGTTGCTTCAGGTGAAGTAGTAGAGATTCATGTGACGGACAAAGGTGCGCTTGCAGATTTTCCAGCTTGGGCAAATGCAGGCGGACATACCATTTTAGAACAATCAGAAGACGCTGACGTATTTAAATTTTATATAAAAAAAGCGTAATGTAGTTCTTTTAGGCGGGTTTCGATCATCGAAGCCCGCCATGTTATTAGAAAGAAGGGAAAAGTATGGATATCACATTTATTGTTGTCATATTTTTAATAGGTTTTATCGGTTCTTTTGTATCAGGAATGCTTGGTGTTGGTGGCTCTATTATTAAGTACCCAATGCTTTTATATATACCGCCAATATTTGGGATAGTATCTTTTACAGCACATCAGGTTTCAGGTATTAGCGCGGTACAAGTATTTTTTGCATCGATCGCGGGAGTTTGGGCTTATCGTAAAGGTGGTTTTCTCAATAAATCACTAATTATCTACATGGGTGGCTCAATATTACTCGGAAGTTTTATTGGTAGCTTTGGCTCGTCGCATCTATCTGAGCAGTCTGTAAATGTTGTGTATGGGATACTCGCTACATTAGCGGCAATCATGATGTTTGTACCGAAAAAACATATCGATGATATTCCATTAGATAAAGTAACATTTAATAAAACAATAGCAGTAGTTCTAGCGTTAATTGTTGGTGTAGGGTCTGGCATTGTTGGAGCCGCCGGTGGATTTTTACTTGTCCCCATTATGTTAGTCGTGCTTAAAATTCCAACGCGAATGACGATTGCTACGAGTTTAGCCATTACATTTATCTCCTCTATAGGAGGAAGTATTGGTAAATTAATGACAGGGCAAGTCGATTACTTGCCAGCAATTATCATGATTGTTGCTAGTCTTATTGCGGCACCACTTGGAGCAAAAGTGGGCAAAACATTGAATACGAAGGCATTACAAGCCATTTTAGCTGTATTAATTTTAGCAACTGCTGTTAAAATATGGATTGATTTATTGTAAAGTGAGTCTAATATTTAGTACTTGTCAGGGGTTCTATCCCCCTATTTTTCACAAACACATTAAACACAAACGGCAGAGATGCCGTTTTTTGCTGTTATAGCGTACAAGACATGTGGTGTGCTTAATATTGATGGTACTGAAAGAATTCATTAGATATGACAGTATTGCTCAAATAAATTGGTTTATGAAAGTCTATGCTACGGATATTAAATTCAACGATATGATAATCATAAATCTGATAAATTTCAAAATCCCCCCTCTCGTGGTAAGTTGACCACGAGAGGGGGGATATTCTAATTATAAAACTAAATTGAATTGTTGTAGCGAAAGCATGGAAACTATTGAATCCTACCTTAGAGGGAGGTGAAAGTAGTCAAGAAATATAAAATCAGCTTATCGAACTCAATCGTTTCATCGCTAGTCAGATCAAGCTCGCGTATGATCCGCTGATGCCAGTAGGAGGCCCAGCCTTCGTTCATAATCTTGGTCTCGATTTGAGGCCAGAAGTAGAGCATCTCATCGCGAAGCATAGATAGAATGTAGCGCTGCCAATCCTCAAGAGTAGGGGAGTACTCCTCAATGAACCAGATGAGATCTTTTTCTGGCCGTGGCGAAAATCGCTTGGCGTCAGTAGCCTGCGATTGAGCGGCTGATGCGGCGGCAGCCGTCCGATCCGGGTCCAGATTCCACAAGTCATCGTAAGAGGAGGAAGGGATATTCCACTCCGAGCGCTCACTGTCCTTTTGCACCATTTCGATATAACGTTTCTTATCTAATTGATAAGGCTTAATAAGCGTCGGATCGACATGCTCTTGAATAGCAAGGATCGCATTGATAAACTTTTCGACCGCCTCCGTGCCATGATCCATTTCATATTGATGAATGCGATCAGTTGTAGCAGACATGCTCTTGACCATATTGCGATTGGTTACACCAAAGCGAGCGTTGTTTTTGAAAAAATCACAGTGAGCGAGCACATGAGCGACGATGAGTTTATTCTGAATTAAAGAATTTCCTTCAAGAAGAAATGCGTAGCAGGGGTTGGAGTTAATTACAAGCACGTAAATCTTACTCAAGCCGAAGTCGTGTTGGAGCTCCATTTTGTGGAAAGTTTTTACAAATCTTCAATGATTAAATCTTGTAGGCATACCATAAGAACCGAATGTATAAATGATCTATGCAGGACAAATCTCATAGCGCATTTGATAGAAATCTAATCCAAATCCTTTTGCAATTTCTGTTATCTCATCAATTGAACGCTCTAATGATCGAATTTCTTCGGGGATCATCTGGATACCTCCAAGTTTTCATATTTATTGGTGTTTGTCAAGAACGAGCTGTCTATCTTGAAATTGTAGACGAAGAAAAACATTGTTTATATCTAGTTAAAGCGATGCTAGTAAAATTACTACACTTGGGTCACCTTTATTTTTATAGTACTCTTAGTAATATATGTATAAGTTAACTGTCACGCGAGATGCTTATGGTGAGTCAGGAATATATAATATATCCTGTGATATAGTCAATTATGTTATTTGGGAGGCTTTGAAGTTAAGGGAAAAGTTGAAATTAATAGTAGAAATTATTATGTCAAAGATGCTGAGCTATGGTTTTCAACGGGTCAGGTTTATGAGTTTTTCGTTCAGTTACATAAATGTTATTTTGATTTAAAAGGGGGGGTAACCTTTTTAGAATCAGAAAATAACTTTAAATTTGACCTTAGTTTTAATGGGTTAGGTCAGATTAATATTCGAGGGTATTTTCAAGAATCAGCGAGTGAAGAGAATATATTGCAATTTGAGTTTGACAGTGAACAAAGTTATTTGGCAACAACATTACATCAGTTAAAGGGTATTGTTTACTATTATGGTGACCTAAAAGGCATGGAGAGAAAGTGATTTCTTCTTATGCTACCTATGAACGTGGAATGCTCCAGATTCGAATGCAGCTTTAAAATTTCCAGATAGTAATTAGGGAAACGGTTGGACTGCACAAATCAAAGTTGGAAATAAACTTCTTGGACAAGATAGTAAATTCTATAAAAATCCAAGTAATATTACTCATATTTCTGTTGATTTTGGGGGGTAATAAAATTTGTTGGAATATTATAAATCTTTACCCGATTATATCTCTACATCTCGGTTGAAGGAGCTATTTGAAGAATTAGTCACCAAAATAAAATTACAAGCTTTTAGCGTAGAAGAGGCTCTAGAGGCTTTGTTAGAATTATCAGACAGACAGTGGCATGCATATGAGTTACTGGACAATAACTTGAAAAATGAAATTGAAAATTGGATCTTAAGTAATTGGAATAAGGAGTCAATAAATGATGTTGAATTTATATCATCAATTATCGGTCGATTAGGGTTAACAAAAGCATATAAGTACATGAAAAGTTTATTAAATGAAAATCTGAGAAACGAAATAAGAAGTGTTATAGAAGAAGCAATTGCTGATCTAGATGGGCATGTTGAAGATCCATACTTTGGGATGAAGTAAGTAATATAGTAAAAAACCTTGATTGATTTTATGTCTATCAAGGTTTTTTGGAGGTGTATCACAAGTTGCGAGGTGGTAATAAGGCAGCAATTATTTAAATAGGAGATCAGAATTAAATAGATTATCAAGATATTTTTGTTTAACGGAAACGTATTTAGACATTAGTAAGCGTGTTGTCAGTTCAGGGGTTAACAATGGTAATGGTCAGATAATTTAATTGTTTGAATGGAGAGTTGTCATGCGGTATATGCACATTGAATTAACAACAGCTGAGGAAAGAGTACCTCAGATTATTTACTCGGAGATAGATGACGTAGAATATGAAGTTAGGAAAGTTGAAATATATTTTGATGGTAGTGTGGGCTATGCTTCTAGCGAAAATGAAGTTGGTAAAACATTGTTGGCAGATCAGGTGATACCTACCTTAGAAGAGATTGATAATGACAATGAGATAATAGCTACTCAGTTAAGCAGAGAAGATTTTGAGATCATATGGGCTTCATATACTAAACAATAAGACAGTAACATTACTAACCACATGCAAGTGAAAAATACTTGCATGTGGTTTTTTTTCTCCAAAACCCTAATTGTTATTATGAGTATGTTCCTGTCCCGAATAGGTGGACAAAATGAAATCCTTTATGAGAGTAAATATCAGTCCAAAGCTACAGATTCAGGACAGGACTCTCCACTCCTATACAAATCCTATAGTGCTCATCATGAGTATGGACCACCCTTCGGGGTGTTTTTTTTGTTTATAAATTGTGTTAACTCCAAAAGGATAAATTTTATTTACTGGGAGTCTATTCAAATGGGCAAACGTCTATTAGCCCCCATCTTTTTAAAAGTTGGAGGCTATATTAATACTAGAACGTTGAAGAAACATATATGGGAAGGCTTTTTGAAATAGTTTTTCTTCACGAAATGGCACTTGGCTCAGTTGTGATGCCCACCTTTACCGAATTAGGATCCCCGTTTAGGCGTTATGATTTGGAAACAACGAGCTGACAATTAAAGATAACGTTTGCCTGTATACTGAATGGGCCGATTGTACATCTCCCAAGTGTCCTCCAATGTAAAGATGAATAACGCCGTGGAGTGAAGCCCAGAATATAAGTATAAAGGTTTCCGTGTCATACTGACTGTGAATCAGACCTTGCTCTTGTGCATTGCTGATCACTGTCAATAATTGCCTCATGGCTGTTATGGTGCCATGCATGCTTTCCTCGTCCGGTTTGAAATCTGCGAAGGCTCCTCCAAACATCAGCTTATAATAGCTGGAGTAGCGCTGCCCAAATTGCCAAAAGGTTTCGCCTAAATTCAGCAACTGCTGCGCCGGTTTAGTAGACTGTGGCGTCCCCTCGAATTCGTTAGCAAGAAGCTTACAGCCGTCCAGATACAATTGCTGAACTAAACCCTCTTTATTAACAAACAAGTTATAGATGATTTTTGTCGAGCAATCCATTTTCTGTGCTATCTTACGCACCGTAACGGCTTCCGGCCCTTCTTCTTGCAAGAGCGTAGCCGCAGCATCAACAACGAGTTTACGGAGATTATCAATATTTTGCAAGCGAGCTTCTTGGTAGGTTTTTAACTTTTGTGTATTCGCAATGGAAGATATCTCTTGGTCGCTCATAATCATCACCTTCAGTTATCGTGTTTTCATCAGGAAACAAAGTGTCTGACTCTCTTACCAGTAACTTTATTTAGTTGTTGGACGATTGTCAATGCGACGTTGGATATCCAAATCTCATATTGACTTTCTAAAAAAGGGCAGTTACAATGAAACCAATAAGAAACACTGTTACCAAACATAACACAACGATTCCTTACTCCCTCGGGAAGTGGGGATAACTTTTGGGGTTTTGGTAACATTGTTTCTATAATAAAACATTGTATTTAAAAGGAGAGTTGACACTTGACAATTCAAGGAAAATGGTCACTTATTACGGGAGCTTCTTCCGGTATTGGAGAGCAATTCGCGAGACAACTGGCAAAACAAGGCAGTAATTTGGTTCTCGTGGCAAGGTCGAAGAGCAAGCTTGATAGCCTGGCATCAGAGCTCAGAAAGAAGTATGGCATCAAAGCAGAGGTTATCACAATGGATCTTGCGAAGGAGGGTGCACCTAGCGAAATATTTCAGCAATGTCGATTTTTGAAAGTGGATATTGAACTGCTGATCAACAATGCTGGCTTTGCTACACATGGTTTGTTTGAAGAAGTGTCAGGTGAGCGTCAACATGAAGAAGTTATGCTCAATGTCGCCGCTGTTGTAGATATGACCCACTTGTTCTTGCCGGACATGTTGCGCAGAAGCTCAGGTACAGTTATCAATGTTGCTTCAACCGCCGGATTTCAGCCGCTTCCCTATATGGCCGTATATGGGGCGACGAAAGCTTTTGTCTTGTCGTTTACTCAAGCGTTATATTGGGAAAACCGCGATCGCGGCATAAAATTCTTCGCACTTTGTCCCGGTTCGACGGATACCAGTTTCTTTAATGTCGTAGGAGCGGAAGAAGCCTCCGTCGGAAAGAAAGACACTCCGGAAAGAGTCGTAGAGGTTGCACTTCGTGCATTAAAGGAAGGGAAAATGTATGTCGTTCCTGGTATGCAGAACTATATCGGGGCGCAGTTAGGGCGTTTCATTACACGAAAGCAAGGTCTTCGGCTTGTTGGAAGCATGCTTCGTCCGCGCAATGGATCCAGTAATAATAGGAATTCGGGTAATCAATCTGATCTTTCAGGGAGGACAATACGATGAAAGCTATACAACTGAAAAACGGATTTGGATTTGAGGAATTAACCCTGGTGGAACTTGAAATACCAACGCCGGGTCCTCAGGAGGTGCTGATCCGCATGAGGGCAGCTTCTCTTAATTACCGGGATCTAGTGATTCTGAGCGGATTAATGCCGATCGACATCAAATTTCCCTTCATTCCAATATCAGACGGAGCGGGAGAAGTTATAGCCGTTGGCCAAGGAGTAACAAAGTTTCAGGTTGGAGACCGAGTAGCTGGTAATTTTCAACAGCAATTCATTGCCGGCAGCCCAAGAGCAAAGGTGTTAAGAGACAGTCTGGGAGGTCCGTTGAACGGAGTGGCGGCCGAGTATGTCGTTCTGAATGAAAACGGAGTCGTTCCTATTCCCGATCACCTCACGTGGGAGGAGGCTTCCACCTTGCCGATCGCAGCTTTAACCGCATGGAGCATGCTAATGGAATACGGTGGTTTGAAAGCGGGTGATACCGTGCTGCTGCAAGGAACAGGGGGTGTTTCCATCTTCGGGCTTCAGTTCTCTCTTATGGCTGGAGCGCGGGCCATCATCACATCGAGCAGCAACGCCAAGCTGGAACGAGCAAAAGCTCTTGGCGCATGGGAAACGATCAATTATTCGGAAGTTCCCGATTGGGATAAGGCGGTGTTAGAGGTGACTGGCTGCGGCGTCGATCATGTTCTGGATATTGGCGGAGCGGCAACAATGGTAAAATCCATCAATGCGCTACGTGTTGGAGGGACCTTGAGTATGGTCGGGTTCTTAACGGGCTTGACCATTCCGGAATACGATGTCACTGGCATCTTGCAGAAAGCCGCAACTATTCGCGGCAGTCAAGTCGGCAACCGTGATCACTTTGAAAAGATGAATCGAGCGATTGCCCATCATCATTTACATCCTGTCATCGACCACGTATTCCCTCTGGATCGAATTGGAGAAGCATTCGCGCTCTTGGCTGAAGGAAAGCAATATTTCGGTAAAATCGTAGTCCAAATTTAAATCTCACTGACATGACATAGGAGGCGCTATAATGCCCAATAAACCAGTTCGTTCCGTTAAATCTAATGAAGGCTTGAATAGTCCTAAACGCCCGAGTCGTAAAGCTCGAAGAGTGGTATTATCATTGCTTGCGGTGATGCTTCTTGGAATAATCATTTTTTCACTTGTACCTTCACCTATCACACCAGCAAAATGGATCGCGCCGACAGGTCCCTCTTTTAAGGAACCTGGTCCGTGGCAACAGAACAATAAACTCAGCTCAGCTGAGCTTGTTACGGATGCCCCTAAATCTCCGGAATTCATTACGTTTGATAAAGAGGGTACGCTATATACAGGAGATTCTGACGGGAAAATTTACAAGGTTGGTTTCGATGCAGATGGCAATCCGCAAGAAGCCCAAGTATTTGCAGACACTAAAGGAACGCCTAATGGGCTTAAATTCGATGCCAATGGCGATTTGATCGTTACTGATATCCAGAAGGGACTGCTGTCTATAAACCCTTCCGGGAGCATAGAGGTATTGGCTGATCAAGTGGACGGCCAGCCGATCTATTTAGCTAACGAGCTTGATATTGCCCAGGACGGCTCAATTTATTTTTCCGATACCTCGAACTATGGCAAGGTGACATTTAAAGAAATTGCCGAGAATAAGCCGCATGGACGTTTGCTGAAGTACGATCCAATGACCAAACAGACGACCGTCCTGTTGGAAGGCCTCTATTTTGCAAACGGGGTTGCCTTGTCTGCGGATGAAGATTTTGTGCTTGTTGCGGAATCATATCATTACCAGTTGACTAGATACTGGCTCAAGGGAACAAAGAAGGGGACATCTGATATTTTTGCGGAAAATCTCGCAGGCTTCCCAGACAATATTACACGTGATGAGCATGGTCAATTCTGGGTGGGCATCTTCACGAATCGCATCTCTTTTGTAGATCAGATGCATCGCAGCCCTTGGTTGGCCGGTACCATGGCCAAATTGCCAGAATCGCTGCTTAGCGGTGCAAGCGCACCGGCGAAGCATGGGCTTGCTGCTGTGTTCAGTCCGCAGGGAGAGCTTATCGAAAGCTGGCATGATCCAGAAGGCTCACTATATGGTGTAACTACGGCTGTAAGTCATAACGGATATTTATATATAGGAACGGCACCTGGAGGCAGCCAGGGTTTACATCGCGTGCTTTTAACAAAATAATGTTGGATCCGGGAGGATGCGAAATGAAACTGGATGATTTGGAGCTATCTTAGAATGCTAAGGAGAGTCTAGCAGGAAAAGTAGCCTTGGTGACTGGCGCCAGCAGTGGCATCGGGGTATCGATTTCCAGGAAACTGGCAAAGCGTGGCGCATATGTAGCCTTAGTGGCACGCCGTCGGGAACGATTGGATGAGCTGGTTCAAGACTTGCATAAAGAGGAATTGTACGAGGTTTTGGCGGTACCTGCCGATATACAACTGGCTGAAGTTCGTGCGTTTACTTCGAAAGTTTTGCCGTTACACCCCGATGATGTTGCAGAAGCAGCACTCTATGCACTGGAGCAGCCTGAGCATGTCAACATTCCGGTACTGACTATTATGCCTTCAAGGCAATCCCAGCGGTTCAAAAAAAGCGGCGTCCACTGAGCGTGGTATGTACCGTGTCAAGGTACATGCCTTAAGTTTGACAATTCTGGTCATGGCAACGAACCACCACGGGAGCATGGAGGGATTTGTTACGCTAACCCAAAGAATTGAAGTTCAGTATCAGGATTTATCATAGCTCTGATGGAGAGCTCTTCGCTGGACCAAAATTGGTCAGGGGTTCAGTGAAGCGTAGACGTAGCCGAAGGTGGAGGAGCACAGCGTTTGAATCTACCGCTGAAAGCTTCATCCGGATACGCGTCGTCAGCTACAAAAATCAAGATTCATTCATCCCCCCCTAAATTCCACGATAATAAAACATCGCAACCGTAAAGGAAAGCCGCTGTAAGCTGTTCGGTTGGCATCAGGCACGGTACGAAGTTAGCCAAAAAAGAGCATCTGCTTACACAATACGATTTGCTTCAACGAAAATCAGAGGTGCTCGGAGTAAAGGCATAGGGGGTCGTGGAGATCCAAAGTTGCGACCAACAAACCTTGATTGGACTCATCGTCTTTACAGGTTTCGTTTTTTTTGGAGGGTAACCTAGTGTCGAATACATCCTTCATTAATCGGTTATTGAAGTTGAAAGACATGAATGTGTTTAACACTAAAAAGCTAAAGGTTCAGGACAGGACTCTCCACTCCAATCCAAATCCGATAGTGCTCATCATGAGTACGGACCACCCTTCGGGGTGGTTTTTTTTGCTTATTAAGTGACCTATCTGACAATGGCTGCGGCATAAGGATCTATCTAGTTGAATCATAATATGAACGGGCAGAATAGCACAACAAGATAAGATTATGTTCTAATTCAATTTTACGCCTTATTATATTAAAATTACAGACTATTCCATTAGCCGTATAGTTGCTACAATCTATATTGTAACTTCCAAAGATGAAAAAAACATTCACAGTATGAACGAAATCTTTGTATGGAGGGAAACGCATGTCACAAGAAGATAAACTCGGACAAATAGTCATTCTGAACGGCAATCCGCGGGCTGGGAAGTCAAGCATTGCCACCGCGATCCAGAATATGTTTGAGGGTGTATGGATGAACGTTGGGGGCAGTCAGTTCAAGAAAATGACCCCCGAACGCTACCAGCCTGGGATCTCGCTTCGGCCAGGTGGGGAACGTCCTGAACTTGAGCCTCTAATTGTGATCCTGTATCAAGCCATGTATGAAGCCATTGCTGCACACAGCCGTCTGGGACTGAATGTCGTGGTGGATGTCTGGCATCATGATGCTTATTCGATTCCGCGGGGGATTCTTCCGAGCTGTGCCCGGATCCTGAGTGGATTGCCTGTTTTGTTTGTGGGTGTACGATGCCCATTAGAGGTTGTCATGCAGCGGCGGATCGCTACCTGGAATTCCGGTTACGAAGAGGACGGATCTGTGCCAAAGCCAGTGAGATTATGGCAGCAGGCTGTCCATATGCCTGGTAACTATGACCTGGAGGTTGACACCTCGGTGCTCAGTTCTGAAGAGTGTGCCGCTCTGATCCGCCAGCGCCTCCAAGAGTGGCCGGAGTTCCAACGTCTTGAGGTTGAGAGCAGGAACTTTTATTCATTACAATCAAGGGGGAAGCAAATGTTACAGGTAGATGTGCCCGGACAGATTATTATTTTAAACGGGACTCCGCGGTCAGGGAAGTCCAGTATTGCCACTGTGATTCAGAATACGTTCGAGGGTGTGTGGATGAACATGGGAGTCGACCGGTTCATGCAGATGACCCCAGAACGCTACCGGCCAGGGATTGGGCTTAGGCCAGGTGGGGAACGCCCCGACCTTGAGCCACTCATAGTGACCCTTTATCAAGCCATGTATGAGTCTATTGCTGCGCACAGCCGCTTGGGACTGAATGTTGTAGTTGATGTCGGTCACCACGATGCTTATTCGATCCCGCGGGGGATTCTTCCCAGCTGTGCCCGGACTCTAAGTGGACTGCCGGTTTTGTTTGTTGCTGTGCGATGCCCATTAGAGGTTGTTATGCAGCGGAGGATCGTTACTTGGAATTCCGGCTACGAAGAGGACGGATCTGTGCCAAAGCCGGTGAGATTGTGGCAGCAGGCTGTCCATATGCTTGGAATCTATGATCTGGAGGTTGACACCTCGGTGCTTAGTTCCGAAGAGTGTGCCGCCTTGATCCGCCAGCGCCTCGAAGAAGAGTCGCTGCCTTCAGCTTTCCAGCATCTTGAGGCCATGACGTAGGTGGTGGAGTACACACTCTGAAACGACTCTGAAAGAGCAACATTCGCATTATCTACCTGGTATGGCTGGGGTCAGATTACGTATGATATTAAGCCTGAACCCACGTTTCTATTCAATTATCGGGTAACGATAGTTGAAAAACACACATGTATGAGCAGTCACTACATTGGCATGCTCATTTTATTAAGCTAACGGGTACGATAGTGGAGGAACATGCTTCGCCCTTCGGGGCGTTTTTTTTGAAAAAAACCTCATTATTCCTATACAAGGACGTAATAAAATAAATCACCGCTATTTCCCCCCATTCGAGATCTATTTCTGTAACTTTTTTGAGAATTAGTTTTTTCGATTATGAGTTCTGTCATTATTCTTTTGTCCAGAGGTTATAATCCAATTTCAAATGCGATTGCCCGTTCGTTAAGAAGATCGTCAAAACTGCCATATTTATTATTGGTTTTCGGTATCGGTATCTTTTATCAGAGCCGGGGGCCATATCGCCGTCATTAACATGATCCGGTGTAATCGATAGCGTCATAGGTAGCGCTCTTGTGGTACCAACGGCAAGATGAAGCTTGTAGCCGAACCACTCGGCTTTGTTGCGGAAGGAGTCGAACTTCGCACCCCAGTTGGCATTTCCAGTCAGTTCTAATTTGCGTTTCGGTTGCTTCTTCTCATAGCTATGAATCGCTGTACTATCGACAGCCATGTGACTCCCATCGATGACTGCTTCTTGCATACAGCGTGTGACAAGATCATTAAATAGGCGCTTAGCAAGTTCTTGATTTGTCTTCTCGGCGAAGATGCGGATTAACGTCGCTACCGAAGGAGCTTCCCGATCAAGCCGAAGCCTGCAATGGTAACGGGAGCCAAGATCCACGTCCAAACGGCGATGCAGACCGGTAAATGTATCGATGTTCTCAAGCGGTGCTTGCAGTTTGTTAAAGAATAATAGGATTTCTTGGAGAATATACAAGTGACTTCACTTGCTTGGCTCGTTTTCGGGTTGGTTACTTGAAAACTTCTCCAAGTCAGGGTGAAGTCTCTTTATTATGCTCAGAAAACCTTATGGTTCGGGGGCTTTGATTATTGCAAAATGCACCTTCATAAAAAAAAAGAAAGAGTAGAAGATAATCTATTTTTTTAATATGAACTATTGTAAGCGCTGTTATAGTTTGAGTAATATAGAGTTCAGCAAACTAATGTTGAATATAAAGGAGGAACGACCATGCGTTTCCGTCATTTTCATTCCATTGTAGCCCAACTCTTTTGGTTCTGCTTTATTGGCATGACGCTTCCCGTTCTGGTCATGGGTTTTTTGTCTTACCATAAATCGTCCTCTATCGTAGAGGAACAAGTCAGTAAGGTAGCCTCGCTTACTATTACACAGGTGAGTGACAAGCTGAACCTTTATTTCAAAAAGCTTGATGATTCGTCTATGATGCTGTTAAACAGTAAGGTCATCCACAATATTTTGAAGGAACAATCGAAAGAGAAGTTGTATGAAACCACGCTCAAGATTCAAGATGGACAAGACATTCTAACATCCATCATGATCAATTCGTCAGAAATCCTCGATATCTATATATTTGATGTGAACCGCAACAATTCGGTATTAAGTTCGGACTCCTTGGTGTCTCTGGATCAATGGGATTCCGACTGGTATAAAGCGATATTGGAAGCAAACGGTAATAGCGTTTGGTTCGGACTCTCTCAAAACTCTTATTTAAAGAAAACGGAAATGGGGTTTCCTGTATTCGGCCTTGGCCGCGCCATACGAAGCTGGGAAACCGGCGATATTATCGGCGTGATGTTCTTTGAAATTATGGGCGAGGTTCTGATCGATGAGCTTGACCGCGTTCAATTTGGGGATACGGGTTACATCTATGTCACCAATAGCGAGAACCGTTATTTCTATCATCCGGATTCCAATCAGTATGGAAAAGAGTCCAAGCTCATCCTTCCTTCGCAAGCGACAGAATATAACAAAGACAACAAAAGCACGCTGGTGATTCCTGAACGCCTATATAACGGCTGGGATGTGGTTGGGGTCGTACCTCTCGAGGAACTGACAGCCGATTCGGCCAGTATTCGGAAATTCACGATGTGGATTGCACTTTGCTGCATCCTTTCTGCAATGGGCATGGGGTATTTCGTAACTCGTAAAATCGGTAATCCGTTAGTTAATCTGAGCCGATTGATGCGTAAAGGGGAGAACGGCGACCTGAGCGTCCGGAGCAAGAGCGTCGGCCGGAACGAAATTGGGCAGCTGGGCCGCAGTTTTAATAAAATGATCAAACAGATCGATTTGTTAATCGCCCGAATCGCCAAGGAGGAATCGGAGAAAAAAAAGGCGGAGGTACGAGCGCTCCGCTATCAAATTAACCCTCACTTTCTTTATAATACGCTGAACTCAATTAGGTGGATGGCTAAATTGAACCGAACAAATGATGTAGATAACGCCGTCACTACGCTGGTTCAAATATTAGAAGGCAGTCTTGAACGGAATGGCGTTTTTATTCCGCTCGGGGAGGAGCTTGAACTGCTCCAGAAATATATGATCATTCAGGAATACCGCTATGATAACAAAATCAGCTTAAATATCCATTGCCGAGAGGAGCTCAAAAAAATACAAATTCCCCGAATGCTGCTTCAGCCCATCGTCGAGAACGCCATTTTCCATGGGATCGCTCCAAAGGATGCAGATGGATCAATTGATATCGAAGTCGAACAAAACGGAAAAAATATCGTGGTCAAAATAACCGACGACGGTATCGGAATAGATGAGGGAAGGCTTCATCAACTGCAGATGAACGATAAAGAGCGCAGCAATAAAGGGATGACCAATATCGGGCTGAATCATGTTCATCAGACCATCCAGTTATATTACGGAAGTACATACGGTCTCAGCATCTCAAGCATCAAAAACGAAGGGACCCGGGTGCTTATTACGATTGCTGATTCAAAGGAGGAAACTTATGTACAGAGTGCTATTGGTTGATGACGAGAAGATAGCGCGAATCGGGCTTCGTACCACTTTTGATTGGGAGAGACACGGATTTACATTGGTAGGTGAAGCGTCAAACGGGCAAAACGCAATGAAATGGATTCAGAATCAAGAAATTGATATATTGATCACCGACATTGCTATGCCTGTGATGGATGGACTCGAGCTCACGCGCAAGACTAAAGAATTATGTCCTTGGGTCAAGGTGTTGCTGCTCAGCTGTCATAATGATTTCGAATATGTACGGGAAGGAATCCGGTTAGGGGCCAGCGATTACATCTTGAAGCCGACACTTAATTCGGATTCACTCATAACGGTTCTGAATCAAATGAAAAAAAAGCTTCAGGAAGAAAGCGAGAACAGACAAATCGTTCAGCAGTTTGAAGACCAACAGCTCGCTAATAAACTGAAAAAACTGGAGAAGACATTCTGCAAGGCGCTGTGCGGTGACCTGGCTGCTATCGAACGAATAAAGACAGAATGCCCGGAAGAAAGCTACCGTATTGCCGCTTTGGAGATCAACGTATTTGGCAAAACGGATGCTGAAAGGAATGATCTCCTAACGGAGCTGGGAGAAGTGCTCAAACAGGTACTCTATCAAACATTTGGTTCCTTTGTGTCGGTCATGCTTCGTCCGGACTTGCTTGTGGCTGCTCTTCCTGTACACCCAAACCTGCATGTCAGGTGTTATGAGCTTATCGAGCAGTTTTCGCAGCATACCGAGTCGCACCTATTGCAAGTATCCATAGGACTCAGCGTCGTTTATGAGAATTATCTTGACCTTCAGAATGCCTCCATGGAGGCGAAGAAAATGCTCGCGGTCGGTTTCTTCCTCGGACCGTGTCGCTTGCTTGCTGCTGAGGAGCAAACGGATTCCATTTCGGCATGGCCCTATCCTTTTGCGGAAGCCTTACACGATCTCAAAGTGTCGTTAACGATGGGATTTCATTCCAGATCAGAACAAATGATAAATGAAATCATGAAGCATTGGTTACCGCAATATCGATCGAAAGAGGAAGTGCTGCAGGAGGCAGAGGAATTGCTTAGCCTGTTTGCCGTATTCAAAGACGCAGATTCTTCCATCATACGGAAAATCCGGGAGCTCGGCAGGCTGTGTTATGTCACTGAGGTCATTCAACATGTAAAAGATGGCTACCAAACAATCGTGGGCGGTGAAGACTCTCCGCGGCCGGATAAAACATTGCACCAAAGGATCGTAATGGAGGCCGCTGACTATATCAAGTGTCATTATAGGGAATCGATCTCCTTGCAGGAAGTGGCTGATGCGGTAAATGTAAGCAGGAATTATTTCAGCGAAATGTTCAAACGTGTGACAGGAGAGAACTTCATCGACCACCTGATCGCCTTGCGTGTAAAGAAAGCGAAGGAGTTGCTGCAGGGATCATCGCTCAAGGTGTATGAGGTAGCCGAGCAGTCTGGTTTTAACGACGTAAAATATTTTAGCAAGCAATTTAAAAAGATCGTAGGTGTATCTCCAGCCGAATTTCAAGGTTTGTTGCGAAAATAAAATAATGCTATTTGCGGAAAACAAGACACTCTTTCGGAATATAAACCGTTCAAACCTACTTTGACAATAAACTATAATTAAAGCGCTTACAAAATATTGTTGAATAAAAATTAGATATCTTGAGGGAGGAAAAAGAGAATGAAAAAGCTCAAATGGTCTCTACTCATCATGATTATTGCTGTATCTGCTTTGATTCAAGCCTGTGGAACGGGCGGTGGTGGCAACAACGGGGTGTCTAATGGAGAAGAAGCCGGAACAAACAGTCCAAAAGAGGGGAAAGTAAAAATCAAATGGGCTACATGGGGAAATCCGGGAGAATTAACAAGGTTTCAAGATTTCACAAATGATTTTAATAAGAAGCATCCTGAAATTGAAGCGGAGTTAATCCCGATCCCGGGGGAGTACGATCAAAAAATCTTAACGCAATTGAGTGGCGGAACGGCCCCTGACATTTTTTATGCCGGTGACGCATTTATTGTTAAACTGATTGAAAACGGCAGCATTGAGGAACTCACACCGTTAATGGATGATGCAAGAAGCGCGGTTAAGAAAGAGGATTTCTTCCCGGGCCTATGGGGAGCCGCTGAGCGCGACGGCAAAATATACGGGGCCACGGTAGACAATAACCCGATGGTGCTTTGGTATAACAAGAAGGTTTTAAAGGACGCAGGCATTACTGAAATGCCCGCCGATTTGCAGATAAATGGTCAGTGGAACTGGGACGCTTTTAAGGAAATGACCGACAAAATCCGCGAAAGCGGCAAATATGGTTACGTACTTGATAATGCATGGAACAGCACACACAGTTGGGTAACCTCTAACGGCGGAAAGGTTTATGACGACAATGGCAAATATATCGGCTACACGGATCCGAAAGCGGTCGAAGCTTTCCGATTCTTATATGATAACGTCAAGAGTAAAAACATTACATTTGCCGGTACGCTTCCAAAAGGACAAGGCGGCGATGCGATGTTTATGTCCAATCAGGTTGGCTTTGTCGGCGCAGGGCGCTGGTACCTTCCACTGTTCAAGAAAAACGATAGCCTCGAGTACGATATCGTCACCTGGCCGACAAATACTGGCAATAAAATCGAGCCCGCAGGTATTCCTACAGCCTATATGGTACTGAACAAGACTACCAAGCATAAAGAGGCGGCGTACACCTTCTTGTCGGAATTCGTCAATAAGGAAGGTCAAACCTATCGTCTTCAAGGAGGCGGCAATGCCGTTCCTTCGGTATCGGGAGCAGACGAAGTGGTGCTTGAAGGGAACCTTCCCGAGCATGCGCAGTTTTTCCTAGATGCTCGGGAAATCGGTTATGCATTAACTCCGTTTGAAGCGGGTATTCCCGGTCTAAGTAATGATATTAATTCCCGTTTTGAGGCGCTATGGCTGAAAAATGAGGATTTGGATACAGCAATGAAGGAAATTGAGGAATTGGCGAACAAGAAGATTGAGGAATACAAAGGAAAAAAATAAGCAGCCAGCAGTCCTTTCACAAGGAAATGGAAGGGGCCTTTCGAACATTCGGAAATCCCTTCCTTCTTACTATAATAGAAGAAAGGTGGCTTACATCGATATGAAAACGGCCGTTAATAATGGGCCCTCTCCGTCAATAGACCAAACAGATTCGAAACGTCACTTCATGAGGACGAAGACGGTGGACAGTCTTTGGGGATATTTTTTCATCTTTCCGCAAATGGTCGGTTTGGTTATCTTTTCGTTGATTCCGCTTATATTAGCTTTCGCCATCAGTCTAATGAGCTGGGACGGCTTCGGTGAACGGACCTTTGTCGGACTAGACAATTTCGTGGGGCAGTTTAAAGATCCCGATTTCAGAATCGCGCTTGTTAACACACTATATTATACCGTTCTCACCGTACCGACCGGCATCATTCTGGCTATGCTTGTTGCTATTGGCTTAAATAAAGTAAAAGGAAAGATCCTTTACCGGCTTATTTATTTCATGCCTAACATTACGATGTCCGTAGCGGTAGCAGTCGTTTTCATGTGGCTCTTTAACGCGGATTTCGGGCTGATTAATTTATACTTAAAAGATTGGTTCGGCATTGAAGGTCCCCGTTGGCTGACAGACACGCGGTTCGTAATGCCTTCCATTGCGCTGCTTAGCATATGGATGGGACTTGGAGGCAGTATGGTGCTTTTCCTTGCCGGATTACAAGGAATATCCGCGACATATTACGAGGCTGCACAAATTGACGGCGCCAGCAAATGGCAGCAGCTGCGCCATATTACGGTTCCTTTGTTGTCATCGACTACATTTTTTGTCACCATCATGTCCGTGATCGGATCTTTCCAGGTGTTTGATCAATCCTTTGTCATGACCTCGGGTGGACCGGCAAAAGCCAGTTATACACTTGTATACCACATTTATGACTCGGCATTTGTTGATTTTACCTTCGGTACAAGCACATCGGCCGCTGTCACGCTGTTTGCGATGATTTTGACGCTGACCTTGCTGCAGATGAAAATATCCAAACGTTGGGTTCATTACGAAGAATAAGGATGACCGGGAAGGAGAAAACTCATGAATTCGAAAAAGCTTCAACCCTCTACGATGGTGCTTCATGTCGTGCTGATCATTGGGGCCTGCGTCATGGGGCTGCCTTTCCTATGGATGATACTCAGTGCGCTAAAAGATTTGTCCCAAGTATTCGTCGTTCCGCCTAAATGGATTCCTGAACCGTTCGTATGGTCCAATTTCAAAACTTCGTTGACGGCCTTGCCTTTCGGGCGAGCTTACTTTAACAGCTTCTATATTAATGTCATCGTCGTATTCGCGCAGCTGATAACATGCTCAATGGCTGCATACGCTTTCGCCAAAATCCGGTTCCCATTCCGGGAACCGCTGTTCATATTGTTTCTGGCAACGATGATGGTGCCCGGACAAGTGACAATCATCCCGCTGTACTTGATGATGAAAAATTTCGGCTGGCTCGATACGCATCAGTCGATCATCGTGCCTGCTGCTTTATTAAATGCCTTTGGCGTTTTTCTGCTCCGCCAATTTTTTAGAGGCATCCCGAAGGAAATGGAAGAGGCAGCCATTGTGGATGGTGCCAATCGCTTTACGATCTATACGCGCATCATGCTTCCGCTAGTCAAGCCTGCGCTTTCAGCACTCGGCATATTCACTTTTCTGGGCATGTGGAACAATTTCTTTTATCCGCTTATCTTTCTCAACAGCCCGGAGCAATTTACGGTACCTATGATGCTGAATCTATACCGCGGCATGTATGCGACGGACTGGACGCTGATGATGGCTGGTGCTTCAATCGCTCTGCTCCCGGTATTGGTCGTTTACATGATCGGACAACGTTATATTATTGAAGGGGTAACACTGTCCGGCATAAAAGGATAAAACGATCATAAAAAACGGGTTGAGACCTAAGAGACCTCCATCCGTTTCCTTATCATACAGCGATGTCCGCGAACCCTGTATTATAGAATTATTTGTTATTAGCAGCTTTTACTTTTTTCAGCTCTTCGTCATAACGCATCGTAATGTACTTTCGGCTGATATCTTCAACTTCTTTTACAAATTGCCAAACCTCTTGTCCGCTTTTTATGCTTCACATAAGCATTATAAGTTGCTTCAGCTTCATCGTGGCCATACAGGTTGTGGTATTCCGTATGCAGTTTCTTCTCTCCGTTATCTATTACGTTGACGAACCTATAATTCTTAGTATTTTTATATATTGTTACACAACATATGTGGGCATCCGTTTCTTAGGAACGAAGATGTCCATTTTTTTTGTGAAGATAAAGTTGAGTGGAGGGAAAGATATGGCTTCGTTTTTCCATACATACTGTCCGGAGGGGATCAGCAGCGAGTATCGACTGAATGTATACTAGTAGGTATTTTTCTTTTTTAGCATTAGACTATTTATATGATATCTTCAAGCGAAGGGACTAATAAAATAATTCCTTTGACTGTACATATTAGATAGAGAGGGAGTTGATGAATATGAGTGAACAAGAGCAAGAGGCCTTTCAATTGCCGTTAGTCCATAACGCAGGAGACTTTGTCATCCAAGCTGGGTTTGTGCTCGGGCCCAGGCAAATTGACGATTTTGAATTAGTCTACTTTCCCGATGGTACCCAAACGGAATATGAGATAGGCGGAAGCTTATTTGTTCTTAATGAGCCATGCTTCATATTCACACGCCCAGGTGACTGGCATACCTACCGGTTCGCGCCGGAAAAAAACGTACGGCATTTGTTTGTGCATTTTGATTATGCCTCACTGCGGAATGCGGACGAACGATTCGTGGCCTTGCTCCGAGAAGGGCATATGTTCCTGGCAGGGCGCCATATGCTCGTAACTGGCTTAATGGAGAAAATACTTTGGATTGCGAATCAGCAGCCTGCATATTGGCGGAGAAGGCTTTCCGTTTTGATTTCCGCCTCTCTAGAAGAACTATCGTCCTTTTCCTCACAAGTTGCGGAAGGGGAAGCGATTCCCTTGCCTGTTCCTGTTCAACACGCGATTACCTATATGGAAGAGCATTTGAGCGATCCCGTAAAAATTGAAGAAATCGCAGCGATATCGGGCTGGTCACATGAATACTTCACACGAATGTTTGTCGCTACCACGGGCATGTCCCCCAAACGGATGCTGCTCGAATTACGGTTTCGCCGTGCTGAGATATTGATGATGAGGGGCACCGGCACAGTGAAACAGATTGCCTATTCGGTAGGCTTCGGTGATGAACACCATTTCTCAAAAATGTATAAAAAAGTTCGTGGAATAACGGCATCGGATTACATAAAAAGGTGCCAGGATCCCTTATTTCGCCACACGGTATCCGTATTGGACCCATACACGCCTTATCCTTTAAATCGAAATATTTTGGTGAATTCCTTGGTCAAATAAACACATCATTTGCCTGTTTTAGACTATGGAGAGTGCTGCCTTATCACGCTAAAATTAGGGGGTAGGCATATAAATCGAGGGAGTGAACTGGTTATGGGGAAGTTTTATATACCTAAATCACGTGCGAGGGATAACCGCTATTTAGTAAGCGTGAAGGATTATTCCCACTATCACAGAGAAGGCTATTTAATTGTCAGAAACTTATTGTCAAAAGAAGACATCGACGAGTTATATGAATTAGCAGAGCAATCAAGGCTTAATAGCCTTCAGCTGGATAATCAGGCAGATCGTGATAGTAAGGACCCTCTCAAGGAGGAATTTGCAAAGGCGACACGAATTCACATGATGTCTCGTTTCAGCGGAGCAGCGGAGAGGGGCATGCTTAACCCTCGAATAGTCGATGTTACAGAGGCATTGGTCGGGCCGGATGTATACGCCCTTCAGTCCATGCTTTTCTTAAATCCTCCTGGAAAAGGCGGTCAAGGCTGGCATCAGGATGCATGCTATATTAAGACGCATCCGGATACGTTAATCGGAGCGTGGATCGCCTTAGAGGAAGCAGATGAAGAAAATGGCTGCTTATGGGTTGTCCCCGGTTCGAACCACGAGCCCATATATCCTCCTGATGGTGTTGGAGGAGGAAATGTGCACGCGGTGGATGCATTCGAGGATTTGAATGGTGTGCAGAATGTGAGCCATCTAGACGATAGTGTGAATACGCTATCTAAGGTTGTCGCATACTATCCTCCTGCCATACCCGTTCGGCTAAGTCCTGGAGATGTTTTATTTTTCCATTCGCATCTACTTCATCGCTCTTATCCGAATCGTACCCAGGATCGCTACCGTCGCTCATTCGTTTGCCATTATTGCAATGCACGTTCTTGGGTTCCATGGGACCATGATGGATTCGAAGGTCATTCAGGGAATTACCGTCAAATTCTCGTCCGCGGAAACACAAACCTCCCTTATGCTGAGCCAGCATTTGGAACTGAGGTTTATTTGGCAGACGGAGAAGAAGAATCGAGCAGCATTACAATGATGGGGATGGATAATGGTATGATGATGCCAATTGGAACGGAAAAAGACGAATAAGCAGTTTTGATATATGAATTGTATACTAGTAAAGAGTTCGCTGCTTTCTTTGATTTCAAAGATTCTGCACAAATATCCTATCCAGTGAAAGTGTTTGTTCTGGATCAGCTTGACCGTGAATTGACCGATTTTGTTAGCTTGGCGGTTCCAACCCTAATCAAATAAATAAAATCCAGTCGCCTCAAGCGGGTTCATAGCTTGGGGCGACTGCTTTGTGTAAACATCTAACATATCAAGTGCACTTCAAGTGGATATGTTTTTTTTTATTTCAAAGAAAACTTTATTTTCTGCTGATAGCTGCCATTTTCCTGTTGTCACATCTGGGTTGAGAGTATGACGATCCCCAAGTATTTATGGATAAAATCATGCGTAATATCTATGATAATGATAGAAACAATAATATTGATCTATGATTATTGAAAACATACAATTAACTTCGTAAACAACCCTAATTAAACTCACTTATAAGGAGGATCTGTTCATGTCAAACTTTGTTGCAGATATTCAAATACCAGACAGCTCGCTGGCTAAAGCAGCCGCAGAGATACTTCGAGAGTATGGAAACGACTTACTGTGGAATCATTCCCACCGGGTGTATCTATTTGGTGCACTGATGGGAAAAAGAGATAAAGTTAAGTATGATTCAGAGCTGCTGTATATCAGCGCTTTGTTCCACGACCTAGGACTTACCAAGCACTACAGCAGTCCAGATAAACGTTTTGAGGTCGATGGAGCTAATGCAGCACGTAACTTTTTACGAAGTTATGGAGTACCGGAAGAATCTGCACGGCTCGTATGGGATGCCATCGCCTTGCATACAACCATTGGAGTGGCCCAGTATAAAGAATCGGAAGTCGCTTTGATTTACTCTGGCGTTGGCTATGATGTGATGGGAGAAAACTTTGATGCGCTTACCGAAGAGATGCGAAACCAAGTAACATCGGCTTATCCGCGCGATGGATTTAAGAACAAAATTTTACCGGCATTTCTTGAGGGGTTTGCTCATAAACCGGAAACGACCTTTGGCAATATCAAGGCAGATGTATGTGCCCGGTTGCTTCCGGGATTCAAACGAATCGACTTTTGCGATTGTGTACTTCATTCGCCATGGCATGAGTAAGTTTTTTTAGCGAAAGCGAATCTTTAAAGGCTGCTCTTAACAATCCCCGTCGGACAGCAGTCGGGGATTGTTTTGTTTATCTAAAATTATCTATAATGCAAGCTGACTATGACTCTAAATCGTTGATTAAAATATGATTTTATAAAGAATTCAGGAAACTGGGGGTACAGGATGGAAATCCGACAATTGGAATATTTCATGGAAATTTGTCACGAGCTGCATTTTACAAGAGCATCCGAGAAGTTAGGTGTCACGCAGCCTACACTTAGCCACCAGATAAAAGCACTTGAAGACGAATTGGGTTTACCTTTATTCGATCGGATAGGAAAGAAGATAGCAATTACTGGGGCAGGATTTATTTTGCTAAAACATTGCCAAACCGTATTTCACAGCCTTGAAAGCGTAAGGGAAGAAATTCAGGAACTGCAAGAAATCAAACGAGGGCGTCTATCCGTGGGAGTTTTGCCAGGCGAATTAAATTCGCTTGTTTGCCGGCTGCTGCCGGATTTTCATGATGCCTATTCAGAAGTGCAGGTTAGAATCATTACCGCGGACAATGTTGCGGAACGCTTGCTTCATAACGAGATCGACCTTGCTCTTACTATTACTCCTGTTCATGATGAACGAATCGATTCTCAGCCCCTATACAACGATATGCTTTATTTAGTAGTCAATGCTGAACATCCCCTAGCGGAGAGAACCCAAGTAAGCTTAGAGGATCTTAAGGACATCTCTCTTGTTTTGTTTCCGGAGAATTATCAGTGTCGGCAGCAGATTGATGCCATCTGCAGCCTCAGGAATATTCATTTACGACCTGCCATCGAAACCGATTCTATTGAATCAATTATCAACCTTATTGAAGCAGGAGTAGGGGGCTCCATCCTTTCTGAAACCTTGATTAAGCAGTGGAATAGGCCTGGAATAAGAACATTGAGTATTGAGGAAGCCCCATTTAGTCGGCAAGTTGGACTAATTTATCACAAGGAGAAATATAGGGGGCAAACAGTTCTAAAATTTACCGAGCTTCTTCAAGAACAAATAAGAAAACTTGGACTATCTAATTAAATCTGTCCAAAAATTTTGACCTGGCATGAAAAGATAGCGTGCTGAATCAACCGTTAGCCATTCTTGAAATGTGCAAACAGTACTATCACATTTTGAGTATCCAAAGAAATGCATTGAGTGTTGGACATTGTGGATATCACAGAGGGAGGCGAAGTCCGCACATGGCAGTACACAACCTTTGTAGAAGTTTGAAACAATTAACAATCGAAGGGGATCGCTCAATGCATATAAAACTGTTGTTTTATTTTTCAATTAGAATAGAACTAATTAAACGCAAACTGGACCGTGGTTTTGCCTTGGCAGTTGCTCGATTATCATTATATTAAGAAAAACTGCAAAGTGTGGGAGGTGAATTGTTTTGTTTTAAAGAAAGAAGTGGGCAACGTGGGCAGATTATGGAGTCGGGATTTTGTAACGATTTGTTTAAGTCATTTTTTTATCTTCTTGACCTTTTATATGTTAGCCGTTACCTTACCGCAATTTGTCCTCGATGAGCTGCATGGGAGTAGGGTAGGCATCGGACTTGTTATCGCGTTTTTTGTTATTACTGCGGTTATTTCAAGACCTTTAACCGGAAAGTGGTTAAACGAGATAAGTAAACGAAAAATAAGGAAACGGTGCTCAAGATTGAATTTAATGTAACTGGTATAGTTTTGGTTTATAGCGGTAGTGCAGAGAATGATCCAAAAGAGCAGTATCTCTTATCTTTGATGTATACAGATACAAATAAACACCTACAGTCTATTCAAATGATATAAGCTCCTCAGGAGTCTATCATCGGGCATATAAACGATTATTTTATTGATAAAAATGTAAGAGTTTGAAATAATTAAAAAGTGAGATAAGCCGCTATTTTCATTATTACAATCAACACAGAAATCAGTTGGGACTTCCTACCTCGATGAATCGTTTGCTTCCATCTCCAAAATGTTCAAATGTAATCATTAACTCTTACTAGTGAATTATTGGGTTAATTAAAAACTGTTTAATTTAACTGTCAAACATGTCGGTTTTCTAATTTGAATGAGATTGATTAGGTTAATATATCGTTGTCTCAGCTTAAAATGGTACTATGTATTTAAGCAATCAGCTACTTTAAACTAGTACTTTGCATCATATTTTATCTAAACAAAGGAGAATCTCAAATGGGAAATTCAATATTTGACAATTTTAAGTGGATTAATGAAAGCAAGGCAACCTTTGAAAATGACAAATTGATTATTGAAGCCCCTGCAGAAAGTGATTTCTTCTGTAATAATGGCCCCGTTTCCGAAACAGGAATTACACCGGAAAATCTTTGCAATGCACCATTTTATTACAAAGAAGTTACTGGAGATTTTGTGATGCGTGTTCAGGTTTCTCATGATTTCAGGGATACTTACGATGCGGCGACCATTATGGTTATGCAAGATCTTCAGGTGTGGGCTAAAGCATGCTTCGAACAGACAGATTTTGGTACACATGCTGTAGTAAGTGTTGTCACGAATCATCATTCGGATGACGCTAACGGGTGTAACATTAAGGGAAATCATGTATGGTTACAGGTTGCAAGAGTTGATAACTCATTTTCATTCCATTATTCGTTGGATGGGGTTAAGTTTGATATGATGCGATTCTTTAGCTTACCAGTCGATAAGACAATCAAGGTGGGACTTGTAGCGCAAGCGCCAATAGGAAAAGGTGGAGAACGAGTCTTTCAAAACTTTTCATTGACAAATACAAAGGTTAACAATATTCGGTATGGGGTATAACTGGATTCGAATATGTTCGTTAACAAATATAAAGAGGTTTTTTCCAAGGTATAAGAAACTGATTAAGCTGCGATAACCCCAAATAAGTGTGGGATTATCGCAGTTTTTTTATTTATAATACATCCGTATTCCTGTAGCGAACTGCCCGAACCCGAATACTTCTTAATATCTTCATTGGCATTATTTGTATTAAGAGAGAGGTGCAATATAAACTCACTTGATAACGAAGAACGCATAAAATCAATTTATTGCGAATCTACCGATTTCTCGACAGGCTGAAGCCGATCAGCAATAAAGAAACATAGCAGTACGGGAACCAGCGTAATGGCATTCACGAGTATAAATCCCCATGTTCCAGCAGCTATCCTTTGGTACCAATAGTAGTCAGATAAAAATACATACACCATAACAAGCCAGACGGCTGAAAAAGTAGACACGATGATATAAGCTTTCACAATGATATCTCACCTCTGAGCTATTATTCCTTATGCGCAACCCAATTATGCTACGAATAAATTACCAATTACAGCGCATAATGAAGCAATCGGTAAGGGAGGTTCAATATGGAACGTCGTGTCACTACAATAAGCAACTTTCAAATGATGACCCTAATCGTCATTTCAACGATCGGAACCTCGAGTCTTTACGCCCCTGCAACATTTGCCGATTATGCGGAACGAAACTCTTGGTACTTGGCAGTGGCGGGAGGAATAATGGGGCTCATAAATTTGTTCGTTTTTTTGAAGCTCAATCAACTTTACCCGAATAAAAATATCATTTCCATTTGTACGCATCTGCTTGGTTCTTGGATCGGAAGCGTTATGGCCTTTTTATTTATCTGCTATTTTATTGACGTAACGTCTTGGGTTTTACGCGAGTTTTCCCAGTTTTTTATTATCGTTTTAAATCCGCTCATTCCGCAGATCTGGTATTTGTCTGCCGGTGCTATCATGTGTGCGTACGCGGCTTATCATGGCCTTGAAGTGTTTGCGCGTGTTTCGGAAATAATATTCTTTGTTACGGTAACCACCTTTTTGTTGATCTACATGCTGCTGATCAACCAATATCACCCCGAATATTTGCTTCCAATACTGGAAAACGGTCTGGCTCAGCCGCTCAGGGGGCTTTTACTTTCCATGTCATGGTTTGGTGATTTGATGTTTATATCAATGGTCCTGCAGCATGTTCGTAAGACGAAGCACACGACTGCTTATGCCATGAGTGCCGTGGGCATTACTTTGCTTCTGCTTTTGATGTCGATCTTATCGTGCACGATGCTGTTTGGGGGCAAGACGACGGCAACCTTTACTTACCCGAGCATTAGTCTCATTCAAAATATAAAGCTGTTCAGCAACATAGAACGGTTTGATGCCGCGCTCGTTGTTGTTTGGGTGATGAGCTCGTTTATCAAAATAACGGCATACTTCTGGTCCGCGCACCAAGGTCTTTCACAATTGCTGCGGCTCCGCAAGCCTCACATGTTCATTATTCCGATGGCCATTGGTTTTGTTATCGTCTCCAAGTTCAAAGTATGGGGATTAATCGAGCTATCTGCCTTTTATGACAGCCAGGCTTGGTATTTTGTTATGTTTCAGCTATTCATTCCAGCCTTGCTGCTGTTTATTGCTTTGATCAAAGAGAATATGAAAAAAAAAGCAGGTGAATGCTGTGGGCAACAACAGTAACAACAAAACAAAGCTCACGAGCAACGTTTGCGATAACAAACGATTGCTAAAGGAATACATGCAAGCGACGGATGATCTGGTTATGGTTCATTCCACCCTTAGTCAGGGCCAGTCTGCTACGGTATGTTATCTAAATGAAATGACTGATACGAGGAAGCTTGATCTTATGCTGATTCGATATAAAGAAGACGAAAACCTGCTGACTGCTTTCCAAATGGACGAGAAGGTCTACACCATCGAGGATGCCGCGGACTCTCTTGCGGCTGGCCTATCGGTACTACTTTTTGATGAAAAAGAATATGCGATATCCATCAATACGCTCGGAATTCAACTGCGAAGCGTGGATGAACCGGTAACTGAAGCGGTAGTGAAAGGTCCAAGAAGCGGATTTACGGAGTCCTTGACCAATAATCTAGCTTTAATCCGTTATCATTTTCCGTCTCCCATCTTAAAGGTTGAATACCGCAAGGTAGGTCACTTGAGTAAAACAAACCTCATCATTCTGTCACTTGGTGGAATAACGAATCCGGAAATTTTAAAGGAAGTCCACTTAAGAATCAGCGAAATTCCAGCGGATACGATACTGGAAGGCAACTACGTGGAGGAGTGGATTACCGATAACCGCGGGACCTTATTTCCGTTAATTGAATCGACAGAGAGGCCTGATCGAGTTATCGGCGCATTGCTTGACGGCAGAATTGCGGTCATTGTGCAAGGAACGCCTTTTGTAATGCTTCTGCCGTTCGTTTTTTTGCAAGCATTCCAAGTGAGCGAGGACTACGCCTGGAATTACTATATAGGCTCTGTGATGCGCCTAATTCGATTTCTCAGCGCAATGATCGGCATGCTGCTTCCTGCCTTTTACGTAGCTACGGTTACGTTTCACCATGAGCTGGTACCGACGACGTTACTGCAGAGCATAGCATCGGCGAAAGAGCCTGTTCCTTTTCCGGCGGTGGTGGAAAGCTTCATGATGATGATCGCTTTCGAAATTATGCGCGAAGCGGGCATCCGCATGCCGAAGCAGGTCGGACAAGCTGTCAGCATCGTAGGCGCCCTCATATTGGGGCAAGCAGCCGTAGCAGCTGGAATCGTATCCCCCATTATGGTTATCGTCGCTGCTCTAACCGGAATTTGCACGTTTACGCTGCCTCCTACGGCTGTTAACTATGTCATTCGTATGCTTCAGTTCGGAATGACGCTGCTTGCTTCCTTGCTAGGATATGTCGGAGTGATGATTGGAATCATTATGCTCTTGACGTACCTCGCTTCGCTTCGCTCTTTCGGCATACCTTATTTGGGACCTGCTTCACCATTTAAGTTCGAAGAATTAACGGACATTATCGTTCGTAGGCCGCATTCCATGAGCAATAAACGGCCCGGATTGTTTCGTTCGATTCAAAACAGGCGATTCTCGGGTAAGCAAAGATGAAAGCAAGAAAATGGTTTGCTGTCGCGGTAATTGTTGTTTGTTTTATTAATACGGGCTGCAAGGGCAGTATGGAGCTTAACGAGCTCCATATTGTACATTCCATTGCCATTGACAAAGGGGAGAACGGTGCGGTTAGATTAACGGCTGAAATTGCGAGGCTGACAACTGGCGGACAACAGCCGAAGGGGATGCAGGAGCGAACGTTTTTTTTATCCACGGAGGGTAGAAGCTTATTCGAGGCCGCCCGTCTCATGAGATCGAAATCGGACCGAACGCTGCTTTGGGGCCACACGTCGGCCATTATATTTAGTGCGGACCTAGCCAGGAGCGGAATTGATAAGATGTTAGAGGATATCCGACGGTTAAGACAATTTAGGAATTCAACTTTAGTATACGTAAAGGAAGGTACTGCCTTTGAAGCGTTAAAAGTATCTATGCCAAACGTATCCATATCTTCTCAAGCACTAAGGGGTTTATCCGAGGGAGGGAACACGACGGCCTTAACCCATAAAACTACTTTCATTGATGTCTATCAAGAATTAATTAACCAGTACAAAGACATAAGCATTCCGTCGGTAGAGATTGTTAGTGACCAGGTAGATAAAAAACTTCAATTGTTGCAGACGAAGGGACTTTTTGCTTTTAAAGGTGATCATCTCGTCGGTTTCTTGCATGTACAGGAGACAAAAGGTTTCCTTCGTGCTTCAGGCCAGATGAATGGTTCTTCCGAAACGATCGGGTGCGGGCGAAAGAAGGAGATGCTGACATTTGAAAACATTAATAACCGCAGCGTCATACATCCTAATGTGGATCAGCAGCTCAAAGCAATTGTCAAAATAGAAATTTATGCGGATCTGAATTTAACTAGTTTACAATGCGCAGATACGAAGATCGATTCGAAAGAGGTAGCCGCTTGGGAGAGAGCGCTAAATGAAAGCATTACCCAAGAGATCGATCGGTTTATCCAATTTTCCAAGAAAAATAAGGTTGATATGCTAGGGATAGGAGAAATGATTCATCGTAAGCAGCCAAAATATTGGCGTAAAATGAAGGATAATTGGGAGGAGTACTATCCGGAAGTGAAATTTGACATACAGGTGCATACGAGAATAGATCATACGAATTTTACTTCTTGAGTCATAAAGGCTGGTAGTCACATTAAGGTGATTCCGGCCTTTTATGCGTTATAAGCAAGCAACGGTATAGGAAACAAAGACCGAACGATGAGACTGAAACGGTACAAGAAAGTGCTATTGGCGAAGGTCCAATAGCCCTATCCTCTCCAGAACCCTCAACAACGCCACGATTAAAGGATTAGGATTCCCCTCCACACAAAAGCCTGAACACGCTACTCTTTTCCGCCCTATTATCGTCACTAGACATAACAATACGCAACTTCACAAATCCAGCATTGACAGTGGTGGTGTCCTTTATTATACTTTCATTACACACGGTGTGCAGTAAGTGATCTTGGTGTAATGTGAAATGAAAATGAGAGGATGGCAAGCACGGATGATAACATCAGAGAAGCCAGCTTCCCGCTCCTGGGTAAAGTGGATTTTAATTCCGGTCTATCTGCTAATGATGTATCCGCTTAAATTACGAAGGTGGCTTTACCACTATCAGCCAGAACCTGTGGAGCAGTGTTATGGCGAACTAGGGCCGCATCGTAGTAGAAGTGTGGTAATTAAGGAAGAGGATGGGAATCCGCAATACAAAATCTATTGCCCGGAGGAGATGGACGAAGCTTGTCCTGTTATTGTTTGGGGCAATGGGTCGGATGCTCAGCCTGAGAATTATGATGCGCTGCTGCTTCATTTGGCGACGTGGGGCTTTGTTGTAATCGACAGCTATTGCCGTCATACGGGCACAGGCCGAGAAGTTGCAGATACGGTCCGTTATGCCCTGCAGGAGAATGCTAATCCTGCGAGCCCTTTTTATCGCAAGCTGCTGATAGACCGCATTGGTGCAGTGGGTCATTCCCAAGGCGCGACAGGGGTCCTGAATGCAGAGAATTATCTGGATGAGCCGCTTCAGACGGTGGTTACGATTGCGCTGCCTGCTCAGATGTGGTGTGAATCCAAGGATATTTATAAGATCGAAACGCAAACTGCTGCATTATTTTTCATGGCGGGAACACATGACTTTATGATCTCGCCAAAGTCCTCCAATCGGAGTGCCTACGCAGCGGTTCGATCAGGCCAAGCAGCTGTTATGGCGATGACGAGAGCGGCTCATCATCTAGAGAGCATGGGGCAGGGCGGCATGCATAGAGGTTATTTGACCGCATGGCTGCGTTATCGGTTGGCCGATGATTCAGATGCAGCGGCAGCTTTTACTGGAGAGCATCCGGAGCTGTACCGCAATAAAGGCTGGAGCGGTGTCCATTCACAAGGACTGAAGGCTGTTAATTATGAGAGAAGAGGGGAATTAGCATGCAAAGGCTGAAGCGAACATTCTTTTTTATTGTTGCAGTGGCAGTCCTTTCCATTGTCTTTGTCAGCCGTAAGGTTTTCAAAAGACCAAGCCAAATGAATAGCTTCCGTGATACGAAACCGGGCAAGTGGAACAAGGTAAAGCTTAGCAAGCAGACAATGGCCACAGATGGTTCAACGTTTTGCTTGTATTCTCGCAAAGGCAGCAGCCGAAATTTGATGGTCTATTTCTGCGGGGGCGGGGCCTGCTGGGATGCAGAGACAGCGAAGATCCCGTTGTCCCTGCGTTCTTATCTCAAGTACGGGCAATTTGGCTATTATTTCGCCCGAATTCCGTTCTACATCTTTAATATGCATCGTGGGATCTTCGATCAACGTCCAGACAACCCGTTCTCCGAGTGGAATGTCGTCTTCATTCCTTATGTCTCAGCTGACTTCCATACCGGCAATGCTGCAGTTACTTACAGCGATGAGAAGGGAAAGAAGGTGCGGCATATCCGTCATAATGGCAGGAATAATGTGGAGGAAGCGCTGCAATGGGTGTATGCTAATTTCGACACACCGGATAAGCTTCTGATTACAGGCTCCAGTGCTGGTGGGTTTGGTTCAGCCTTCTATGCCAGTGACATTGCGAGCCATTATGCAGATGCAGAAATCTATCATCTCTCTGACAGCTCCTTCCTTGCTTCCAAGCAATGGCCGAGTATTGTAAACAAGCAGTGGAATACTGATTTCACACGCCAGTTCGCATTTCCGATGGAGACCGATATGATTGGGGCGGCGTTCCGCCACAATGCGAAGGCCATGCCTGCTCATGCTGTGCTCATGCATGCTTGTACGATTAATGACAAGGTTCTCACCTCATTCCAGAACCGTCTTAATGGCAAAGGAGACGATATTGACCCGCAAAGTTTGGAGGCATGGAGCCAGCAGTTTCGAGCGGCTACCCGCCAGCTTGACGAACAACTGCCTAATTTTTATTATTTTCTTACAGAATACGGCTATGATAAGGAGAATCACACGACTCCGCATACGCTGCTGCCGATGCAAGCCTTCTATGAGGCTGAGGAGGAAGGGCAGAAATTAGTGGCATGGCTGGATAGCATTATTCACAAGCAAGAACGCAGCTCTCGAGGCACACGCTTCCTGCATAACGATGCAGAAGCGGGCCCGAGTGCTGCTGAAGAGCTTAGCACTACAGGATAGGGGAGCACATGATGAAGCTTAGAGAGAAACAACTGCAGCTTACCAGAGAAATGATTAAAGAGGCGGCGCTGGCCGCCTTTTGCGAGAAGGGGATTGAGGGTGCGGATTTGGTACTCGTTGCTACCCGCTCAGGCGCATCCAGACGTACCTTGTACCATCATTTTAAGGATAAGGAGGAGCTGGCCACTGAAGTGTATGTAGATAATCTGAAGCGCATGTTCGGACGCTTGCTGGTGGAGTTCGATTTTAAATCCCCGCGTGCTTCTATTGAAGCCATTCTCGACAAGTATTTGTGGTTAAGAGAGCACCAGCCAGATCTTCTCTATTATGATTCGCTCTTTAGTGTGTATTACGCCAGTATGGGCAAGAATCCGGCGGAACTGGAGGCATTCAAGGAGCTGATCAGCGAGGAGACACGCTTGTCGATGAGTGCTTTTGCCACTGAGCGCGCAGCCGAAATTCCTAATGATGAGAAGCTGGCTTGGATCGAACGGACGCGAATGATTACACATTTGTACTTCATTTATTTACAAAAGTCTGTCTTGATTTGCCGGCAGAACGGTGACGCAACCAAGGCAGAAGAGCTGGAGCAGAATGCGCGTTATAAGGATTTTCTGCTTAGCCTATGGGAAAAGCAATGAATACACAGCGCAGAATCAAGCTTCGAAATACGATGCGATTCAAACTCATTGTGGGCGTAGCCGCCATTTTGGTTCCGCTCATTGTGCTGCTCAATTTCAACCAATATTATGCCGCTCAAGTAGTACGTAAGCAAGTCGCTGAGAGCAATCAGAGCTTTATCACCCTCTATATGAATCAAATTGATGGACTGCTCGATGAAATCGACAGCTTCTTAATTAACATGGTGGCTTCTGACTCGAACCTGCTGCTGCTGGACCGAAGGCAGCCAGAAGCCGAGACGGCACTGCTAAAGGTACAACTGTCCAAGCAGCTATGGAACGAAAACTCCCGTAATGGAGCAGTGGACGGCTTTTTTATTTATAGCACACTAGATGCAAGCTTCATAGAAGCATTCAGTCCACGCCCATCCTATATGGAAAGAGTAGCGGTATCCGATGAGGTTACCCGTAAGCTGAATGCGTCCCCCACACAGTCTGAGCTTGGGGGGCGTGACTGGCTTGTACGACAGATCGATGGCAGCTATTATATTCTCCGCTTGCTTCAGGCAGCTCCCAACACTTATGTTGGCGCCTGGGTCAAGGCGGACACACTTCTCATTCCGTTTAACCTGATTAATTTAGGCGAGAGCGGTTTTTCGCTATTTTCTACAGAAGCTGGAGAGCCTATGCTGCATGCTGAAGTGGTTCGCGAAAAACAAATTGATTTAAGCTTTGCCTCTGGTGGATATAGCTTATCAGGTGGTCCCGAACGTTATCTGACGGTAGGTGAACGATCCCGGCATGGTGGTTTCCGACTGGTTGCGCTTATACCGGAGAAAGATATTTTGAAAGGTTTTTTCAATCTCTGGAGCTGGAATAGGTTTGTCTCTGTGGGTTCTATATTGCTGATTCCCTTGAGTTTGGTGCTGCTTCGCAAGATGATTTTGCTTCCGATCAGAAGACTGCTATCTGCCATGAATCGAATCGGTGAAGGGCATATGCAAGGGATTCCAGAATCTAAAGCCTCAACCGAAGAATTTCGCGTCGTTAACGATCATTTTAACCAAATGCTTTCCCACATTAGAGAGCTAAAAATCCATGTTTATGAGGAACAATTAAGCAAACAGCAGGCGGAGCTTAGGCAGCTGCAGACAACGATTAATCCTCATTTTTATTTAAATTCCCTTAATATGCTGCACAGTTTGGCTGCTGTACGCAATTATGAATTAATCCAGGAGATGTCGCGCTGTCTCTCGGACTATTTCCGTTACATTTTCCGTAGTCATGTGTCACTCGTCTCTCTCGGGGATGAACTGATGCATATGCGCAATTATATACGTATTCAGGAGCTGCGGTTTCCAGATCAGCTGAGCAGTGAAATTGAGGTGCCATCTTATCTGCTGAACCTCGCTATACCCCCGCTTGTGATTCAAACCTTTGTGGAGAATGCCATCAAGCACGCCTTTACGCTGGAAGCGCCATTCCGGCTATCGATTCATGGAAAGCTGGAATCAGATGGTCAGCTGCCTCGCATTCTACTCGTTATTGAAGATACCGGAGAAGGATTTACCCCAGAGCTGCTGCAGCTCTTAAATGAGAAGAGGAACTTGGAGCGTGAGGACGGCAGCAGGCATGGCATCTGGAATGCATGGCGCAGACTGGAGCTATTGTATGGCGGAAAAGCGGACCTTACCTTTCTTAATCTTCATTCAGGCGGGGCTCGAGTCGAAGTTCGCTTACCCATGAAGTCATTCCCGGAAGGAGAGGAGGGCACAACTTGCTGAACGTGCTGATCATAGATGATGAGATTCATTTTGTGAAAGCGGTTAAAAAAATGGTGGACTGGTTGCAGCTTGGCATTTCCAACGTTTATGTCGCTTACAATCCGACTGCGGCGGAGCGGATTTTTGAGGTACAGGAGATTCATATTCTGCTATGCGATATTGAAATGCCGCAGCGGAGCGGACTAGAGCTGCTGAAGTGGATGCGGGAGAAGGGAATTCGCACCGTTCCTGTGCTGATGACCTGCCATGCGGATTTTCATTACGCCCAAGAAGCTGTACGTCTGGGCTGCTCCAATTATTTGTTGAAGCCGCTGACCAAGGAAGAGCTGGAAGCCGCACTGTGCAAGGCGGCAGACGCTGTGAAGCGCGAGCAAGAACTGGCGGATGCGCAGCAGGTTAAGAACTGGTGGTCTCGGCAGCAGGATATAAATCGTGAGCGCTTCTGGCTGGATGTTCTGAATGAAACCATTCCGGCAGTGAGTGAGATTTTTGCAAAGGAAGCGGCGGCAAGGCAAGTATCTCTCCCTGCGGACTCCTTGGTTCTGCCAGTGTTAATGATCATACGTGGTTGGCAGCAGGACTTCCTGGTCAGAGATCGGAAGCTGCTGGAATATGGGCTCAAGAACGCAGGCAAAGAGATGCTGGGAAGACTTACGTTAGGCAGTGTCGTTGTACCTGCCGGGAATGACGCTTGGTTGCTGATTATGCCTGTGGAACAGGAACAGCTAGAGAACGAACTTGCCATTATGTGTAGCCGCTTGGTTGAGTTTTGTCGTGTACATTTATACTGTGAATTATATTGCTATGGGGGACGACCAGTACAAGGACATGAACTCCCTGCTCAGCTGGCTCAATTACACAATTTAGACAGAGATAATGTGACCGGAATCCATTATGTTGCTCTGAATGAGGCAAAGCGTCTTGCAGCAGCGCCTCCAGCTTTGCCAGATATGAGTGGCTGGGCAGCGATGATGAGGCAAGGCGTGAAGGAGCGGCTGTTGGAAGAAGCGAGAGCTTGCATCCATGGACTGCGGGATCATAGGGGAATAGATGGCGATTATTTGCGTGCGCTGAAAGAGAATTTTTTGCAAATGGCCCATGCAGTCCTGCAGCAGCAAGGGGTTCAGGCACATCTGATGTTCTGTGATGAGGAGAGCCTGCGTCTGGCGGAAGCAGCATCCCGCTCGCTTACCGATCTGGAGCGCTGGCTTGCCCATGTGATTATGAAGGCTGTGAATACCACACATCCGTCCTCGATTAGCGATGTGATTGAAAGGGCGACACGCTATATTGTATCCAATCTGGATCAGAATCTGTCCAGAGAAACGACAGCGAACCACGTATACTTGCACCCGGACTATTTGACCCGCTTATTTAAAAAAGAGCTGTGCTGTACGATTCCAGAGTATATTTTGCAGGAGAGAATCAAGCTGGCTAGGCAGCTGCTTATTCATTCTGAGCTTCCTGTAAGCGCCGTGGCGATGGCTACGGGCTATTCGAACTTTTCTCATTTTGCAAAGTTGTTCAAGGCTCAGTCAGGCTTAAGCCCAATCGAGTTTCGCCAGCACCAACGAGGTGCCCCCCTTGCAAAGTCGAAATGACGTCAGTCAAAGGTCGAACCTGAAGCAGAGGATGCGGTCCTCTTCCCGCTATAATGGCAAGAGAAAGCCAAATGATCAAGCCAGGGGGAAAACAAAATGCGCAAGAAGACATGGTTATTCGCAAGTCTAGTGAGTCTATCGCTGCTCATATCAGCATGTGGTTCGAATGGAAATTCAGGCGGATTGGCGAAAGATCCGGTTAACAGCCCCGGAACAACAGGTGAGGAAGCATCGCAAAAGATCGATGAATTGAATGTCGCATTTCTCAGTGTTACCGGCACGCCACCGGATATGAAGGCTGTAGAGGATGAGATTAACAAGATAACAAAGGAAAAAATCAATGTAACGGTTAATCTGATGCCAATCAATTACGGCGCTTATGCCCAGCAGGTTAACTTAATGCTGACGAGCAATGAGAAGCTGGATCTGATTGTCGTTGGATCACCGTTTGGATTTAGCTCCCAAGTGTCCAGAGGACAGCTGTTGCCGCTTGATGAGCTGCTGGAGAAGAATGGGGAAAATATTCGCAAGGCGCTTGACCCGGACTACTTGAACGCTAGTAAGGTAGATGGAAAGGTTTACGGCGTCACGCCTGTGAGAGACTTGGCAACAGCCAACGGATTTACAATGCGCAAGGATCTTGCAGATAAGCATGGAATCGACGCGAGTGCGATTAAAACACTGGATGATGTAGAAGCAGCGCTCAAAATCATTAAAGATAATGAACCAGACATTACGCCACTAATTCCTAGCGGAGCAGGCTTCTCCTTTCTGACCAGCTACAGCTGGCATGATGGTCTTAGCAACGGGATGGGCGTGCTACCAGGCTACGATAATGGTCTGAAGCTTGTAAATAGCATCGAGTCTCCGGAATATGCAGCGCTCCTGAAACGGATGAGGAACTGGTATGAAGCGGGTTATACGTTGAAAGATTCAGCAACCAACAAGTCGAGTCAAATCGAATTAATGAAGGCTGATAGAGCTTTTGGTTATCTCTCTAAGCTGAAACCGGGATTTGATGCGCAGGAGTCCAGATCCATTGGCAAGGAAATGATTAGTGCAACCTTGTCTAATCCTGTATCCATGACAGATCATGTGCTGAACATTATGTGGGGGATTCCGCGTCAAGCTAAGAATCCGGTGGCATCTATGAAGTTTCTGGATCTGATGTATGGGGATGCTGAGCTTGTTAATCTACTGGATTGGGGTATTGAAGGCAAGCATTATGTCAAAGTGTCCGATCATGTCATCAAATACCCAGAAGGCGTCACGATGCTGACGAACGGCTACAATTTAAATATGAGCTGGCTGTTTGGCAACCAGTTCCTCTCTTATGTATTTGAGGGTGAAGACCCGGATATTTGGCAGAAGATGAAGGATTTTAATGAGCAGGCGATTAAATCCAAGGCGATGGGCTTTACGATGAATCCGGAGTCCGTCAAAACAGAAATAGCGGCAGTATCCAACGTCATCGCGCAATATTATCTCGTCCTGGAAACAGGCTCTGTGGACCCAGATAAGGTTTTGCCGCAATTTATTGAGAAGCTGAAGGCCGCAGGAATCGATAAGGTTATTGCGGATAAGCAGAGCCAGCTGGATGAATGGGCGAAAGCCGAAGGTGTGCAATGAGTCGTAAACTTCATGAATTGCTAAATGGTGAGGAACGGAATTATATTCTTCCGTTCTTCTGGCAGCGCGGAGAAGAAGAGGCGGTCATTCGTGAGGAGCTGGCTCGTATACGGGAAGCGGGCATCCATGCCGTATGTGTGGAATCCCGTCCCCACCCTGATATGCTTGGTCCACAGTGGTGGAAGGATATGGATATCATTATGGATGAAGCCCGGAAGCATGGCATGCAAATTTGGGTCTTCGACGATGATCACTTTCCGACAGGACACGCAGCAGGTAAGGTGAAGGACGCGCCGCTGGAACACCAGCGGCAGTTCCTCTCAGAGCGTCGAATTGATGCACGCGGTCCCGATTCTGAAGCTTCATTCCTGCTGCGCCCCTGGTCGGTGCTAGATGGAGCAAGACCTGTCGGTGCTGCTGCAGCTAGGCGTGATCCAGTTACGGGCGAGCTGGATGGGGAGTTTATTGCAATAGATCTCGATGCTTCAGTGCAAGACGGGGTTCTTTATTGGCCTGTGCCGGAAGGCTACTGGACGATCTGCTTGTTCGTCGTCACCAGGGAAGGCGGGGATGATCGCCGCAAAGATTATTTGAACCCGATCGTGCCGGAATCGACGCAGATTCTGATCGATACAATCTACGAAGCCTATTACGCACGATACAAGGATGATTTTGGCGTCGCATTCGCAGGTTTCTTCTCGGATGAGCCTGGCTTCTATAACAGCAAAGCATCGTACGATTATGCTTCGGGACTTGGCGATGCCAAGATGGCTCTGCCGTGGCGTTCCGATTTGCTGGAGCTGCTGGAAGCAGAATACGGTCAGAACCTGCGGCAGCATCTGCCTCTGCTCTGGCATGAGGGAGGAACTCAGACGTTTGCTGTGCGCTACGCCTACATGAACGTAGTGAGCAAGCTGTATGCGGAGCACTTCAGCAGGCGGATTGGAGACTGGTGCCGAGAACGCGGCGTAGCCTATATCGGCCATCTAATGGAGGACAATAATGTACACGCCAGACTGGGCTGCGGAGCAGGGCATTTCTTCCGTGCGCTGGAGGGGCAGGACATGTCTGGTCTGGATGTCGTGTTATGGCAAATTGTACCCGGGTTTGATGAAATGTCTTTCTCATGGATGGGTGGGAAGACAGACAGCGTCTTTTTCCATTACGGGATGACCAAACTAGCTACTTCACTGGGACATATCGACCCTAGGAAGCAAGGAAGAACCTTTTGCGAAATCTTCGGCGCTTATGGCTGGGCGGAAGGGCTGAAGCTGATGAAGTGGCTGACCGACCATATGCTGGTTAGAGGCGTCAATCATTTTGTGCCGCATGCTTTTTCTCAGAAAGAGTTTCCTGACTGGGATTGCCCGCCGCACTTCTATGCCAGAGGGTATAATCCGCAGTTCAGGTATTACCGACTGCTTAATGACTATACGAACCGGGTATGCCACTTGTTGAATGACGGGGAGCATATTGCGAGTGCTGCTGTACTATATCACGCTGAGGCTGAATGGTCCGGGGAATACATGCTGTTCCAGGAGCCGGTGAAGCAGTTGATGCAGAGCCAAATCGACTGCGATGTGCTGCCGATCGATATCTTGGTTTCTTCGGAAGTTATCGATGGGGAGCTAGCGGTGCACAAAGAACGCTATAGCTGCCTAATCGTACCTTATGCCGAGGCGCTGCCAATAGAATGGCTGGATAAGCTTACTGAGCTCGCATCAGCTGGTTTGTCTATTATCTTCATTGATGCATTGCCAGTAAGAGCGAGCCAATCTGTACCATGCGAGGAAGTGCTGAAGAAGCTGGCGGCTTACCCTCAAGTTACTATAACTCCATTGAAGCTTCTGGCAGAGACGCTTATCGACCGAGGGATGAATGAGCTGGTGCTCAGGGACAAACAGCCTTATCTACGAGCCTACCAGTACCGTCATGATCAATTGGAAGTTCTTATGCTGTTCAATGAGAATCCAGATCAGCCGATTGAGACTAGCATTACGCTCCCAGGCTCTGGTGTATGGCTTCGTTATGATGCCTTCACTAACAAGGTGGATCACGTAGGGGCAGGAGAAAAGTATCAGCTTGATTTGCGACTGAGCGCTTATGAATCACTAATTTTGCTTCGTGTACCGGATGGAGAAGAGGGGAATCTACCGGCACCAATAGGCCAGTGGCAGCGTGCTCCACTTGGGACAGATTTGAGCCTGCATGCCAGTGCGGATCGTGCTTTATCCAGACGTTTGATTGAGAATGTCCAGTGGAGCATTTCCCTCTCTACAGCCAAAGAATATCCAGCGTTCACACCTTGGGGGACCATGAAGGAGCTGCGTAATATGAGCTCACGCGACCTGTTGCCGAGATTTTCTGGCACAATGAAGTATGAGTGTGTTGTAACTGGTGAATTAACTGGTGAAATAACTGACCCGATATGGCTGGATCTGGGGCAGGTTTATGAGATTGCACAGGTGTGGGTCAATGGTCAGGATGTGGGTGTGAAGCTGTGTGCGCCTTATGTATGGAATATCGCTTGCTATTGGAAGCAAGGAGAGAATGAAGTGACTATTGAGGTGACCAATACACTAGCGAAGAATCAGCAGGACTGGTTCTCCAAGTTCGTCCAGCAGGAGCCCTCTGGCTTGCTGGGTCCAGTTAACATTATTGGTTCATCTGCGATCAGCCAGGGAAGCGGGGAGTAATATGGAACAAACCTATCGGCCCCGCCGGAAGAGCAGTGTGCGAAAGTACTACGTACTGCTGCTTATGATGATACCGGGGCTTGTCTACTTGCTCATCAACAATTATTTGCCGATGTTCGGGCTAATTATCGCTTTCAAGGATTACAATTTTGCGAAGGGACTACTCGGCAGTGACTGGGTTGGCCTGAAAAATTTTGAGTATTTATTCAAAACGCAGGATGCGTATATCATTACACGCAATACGATATTGTACAATTTTTGTTTCATCATCTTAAATACTGCTTTTGCACTGGGAATTGCAATTGCACTGAATGAAATTCGCAGCCGCTTTATGTCGCGGTTTTACCAGAGTGTATTACTGTTGCCCCATTTGATATCGATGGTTATCGTAAGTTATTTGGCCTATTCCCTGCTCAGCATGGAGACTGGATTTATTAACAAAACCATTCTTTCCAGTCTGGGGATAGAGGGTATTTCATGGTATAGCGAATCGCAATATTGGCCATTCATTCTGACGATTATCAGCTTATGGAAAGGCGCCGGGTTCTTATGCGTCATCTATCTGGCTGCGATCATCGGGATTGATCCGGAATATTATGAGGCAGCAAAACTAGACGGGGCTTCCAAATGGCAGCAAATTCGCTATATTACTCTACCATTATTGTATCCGATTATCATCATGATGACCTTGCTTGCCATCGGCAAAATTTTCTATTCTGATTTCGGTCTATTTTATCAAGTTCCACTCGGCTCTGGGGCACTGAATGATACGACACAGGTTATCGATACCTATGTATACAGGGCGCTTATGAATTTAGGCGATATTGGAATGTCTTCGGCAGCGGGGCTATATCAGTCCGTAGTCGGCTTTATACTGGTACTGTTATCGAATTACGCGGTGCGCAAATTCAACAAGGACAGCGCATTGTTCTAAGGCGTGGGACTGGAGTGTAGAAGCATGAAAACGATCAACAAGGGAATATGGCTTCATCTTCCGATGATGGCCCTGGCGGTGGCCTGCGTGCTGCCGTTCCTGCTGCTTGTAATCTCATCGATCTCCGATGAGAGCTCAATTCTGCGGCAGGGATATACCTTCTTTCCGGATCAATTGGGATTGGGCGCTTATAGCTATCTATGGGATCACTCGGAGCAGCTCGCCCGTGCTTATGGGATCACAGTGTTTATTACGGTCTTCGGCACGGCAGCAAGTCTGCTGATGACCTCGATGCTTGCTTACCCAATGTCCAGACAGGGAGTACCTTTACGTAACGGAATTGCATTTTTTGTATTTTTCACGCTGCTATTCAACGGTGGACTTACACCAACCTACTTGGTTTATGTCCAATACTTCGATATTAAAAACACCATAATGGCCTTGATCGTACCAGGCTTGCTCATGAATGGCTTTAATGTGCTCCTAATGCGGACATTCTTCATGACGACGATCCCGCCGGCACTTATCGAGGCGGCGCAAATCGACGGATCAGGAGAATTCAAAATATTCTGGAAAATAATTGTGCCGCTATCGATGCCGATTGTAGCTACAGTAGGTTTGATTCAGACGATTATTTATTGGAACGATTGGTTTAATGGGATGATCTACGTGACTGATTCCAGGCTGTTCAGCGTACAGAACATATTGAATCGAATGCTAACCGACATCCAGTTTCTGACGGAGAGCAAGTTTAGTGCTCAGCTAGGTGAGGCTGGAGCTAACTTGCCGAGTACGACGGTGAAGATGGCGATTGCTGTGATCGGTGTTCTGCCGATTATGGTGATGTATCCCTTTTTCCAAAAGTATCTTATCAAGGGGATTACGATTGGTGCAGTGAAGGGGTAAGGGTGTAGGGTTAAGGTGGATGAATAAATGAAACAAGTGAAAATAAAGGAATGGCTTCTCTCATGACAGTGGAGGAGAAGGCGAGCATGTGCTGAGGTAAAGAGCAATAATATAAAAGTAACAGCTGCCGTTAGACATAGAAAGAAACTATATAAAATGATAGAGTATTTGATATTTTTATTCCAACGTCTTTTTTTTTTTCATTTTTATTGTTGTCGCTAGTTAAGTCACCTAGATTTTCACTAAAGTATTCATTGAAGATAACGAGTATATTAGCCACCAATTGAATCAGGTACTTTCCCACAGGTGTATTAGAACGGTCCACCTTTTTATTCGGATATTTCAAAAGGCCCTTCGATTGTCTCCTTTGTGGAGGTCAAACATCCACGATATTTCGGGCTATTAGATGAATTTGAATATGGCGTGGGAAGCAGTCACGAAATTGTGAAATCAATGGCTTGATCAAAGAACGTATGCTATGGGCAATAACGGGTGAAGCTGACCATGAGGAGGTATCAATAATTGGTAGAGCGAGGTGAGGACATAGCAATCAGAAGAAGATGAGTCTAGGTATCTATCGCTGGAGACAAATTTAAAACGAATATAGATCTGTTCCATCGGATTAGGATCTTGATTGTTAATTTATAAGGTGGATGGATAATAGAATGATTGAAAACCAAAAGAATCGATGCGGAGCTCGAATGAGTGCTGGACAAAAATAAGGAATTAAGAAATGCAAGCGACAAATTTCATTGTTCTTGACTGATCAACAGCGGGAAGCACTAGAGATGGAAGCCAAGGCAGAAAACAGCAAACTTGGACCTTCATGAATAAGAGGGAAGAAGCTTATGTTAATGAACTTAAGAGTTAGCAAATCATAATGAACTAGAAAAAAATAGCGAGTAGACCTTATTGGTTTACTCGCTATTTTCGTTTTTAAGCTATCTCATTGTTTATTTTTTTAATTAAAGTGCTAAAATTCAAAAATGGTAAAATCAATCGTTTTTGATTCTCCAGCAGGCTAGTGTAATTTTAATGCCAGAGATGCCTTGCTGTTATTGAGGGTGAGACTGAAGTGGAAGAAACTTATTAATAATGTGGTTGTTTTAATGGCCAACTTGATGATGACGAAGTATCTAAGTGAATCCGATATTTCTACAGTTCAATCCCTGAATGGGAAAGAAGCAATTACGTTTGTTGAGTCTACTCTATTATTATTACTGCCTGCGAAGGAAGAGCAGCTTCTTTTAGAAAGTCGAGACCGGAGTAAATGAAATATTCAAACCAGTGATTTTACCGCAAATTTATTGGCTATGCTTCGCGGCATAATTGTCGAGTTTTTGCAGGAACGAGCCGATTTTCCTTTCTGATGCAAGCGCCCATTGCAACCAGCTTGTAGTTAAAGGAAACCTCTCAAAAGGAGATAGCACCAAGTACGTAGTGTACGGAAACCGTAACCAGACTTGAATAAGTTCATAATCGGTTTTACTCAGTTTCGCTACCTTGCGGTAACCTGTCAGAATAGCTTTAGCAATCGCGAAATTCCAATTGTAATCTTTGCACGAATTATAGATGACTCGAAACAGGTCATAGGCGCGCAAATCGACGTGCAGCGTTTCGAAGTCGATAAGATATGTTCCTTTTTTATTTAGAATAAAATTGCTGGGCCCTCCATCGCCGTGTGATAGTACTCCGTTTTGGCGTGGACTACGGCAATAAGCTCGATATCCGCTGCTTCGCAGCAGCGCTCCCGCTTGGCTCGAATAATGCAAAATTTCCGAGCGGTGCTGTTGTACAAAGCGGTTAATCGGAGGACTGAAACCATTTCTAATCGCCTTGGTAATCTTTTTTTGTAGATTCCGTTGCCGATAACGAAGAGTAGAGTGCCATGATCCGATCCTGCTATGAGCGATTTTACCTTTAAGTCCGGTACGTCCAGCCAAATGAAATTGTGCTAAGGCGACGCCGCATGCTCGCATATCGCTTAAAGAACGGGGAGAAGGCTCTCTCCCTGAGATCCATGGTGTAAGTACGTAAGGCTCTCCTTTTTGCGAGATTACATAAAGCCTTCGTCCTTCTGGCATTTGTGGATTGCGCCAAGCAAGAAGTGGTCCGCTATTTTGGACACGTCGCAGTACTCGATCGGTCCACTGCAAACGCGCAAGCTGCTTTGGCATTCGTTTCAAGCTGAATATTTTCCCGCTAGGTGTTACAACCCGATAAACTCCTTTCCGAATTTTCTTTATTCTGCTTGCCTTTATTCCAAATCGTTCTGCGATACTAGAAATCGGTTGCTCACTCAAGGCGAATTCACCTTCCTCAGTTTCATATATAGTGATTTGTAGCGGCGAGCGATTGAAGGCCATCTATAACGAGCGGCAGTCGAATGGGCGTTGGTCAGACGCTGCTTTTTCTTCTCCGGATTTTTCCACAGCGCTGCAATTGCATCGGCGATAGTGGAGCTATCAACGGAATGAATAACTTGGGCATTCCGAGTGTTCACAAATTCCTTTAGCCCGCCAGACAATGTGGATACAAGTGGTACACCGTTTGCCATCGCTTCGAGCGCGACAAGGCAGAACGACTCTTTTTTGCTCGGAACAACAACGGCCCCATAAGTAGCGTACATCCGCTGTACCGCATCGTTCGGTTTCTTTTTAATCCAATGAATGCGTTCAGCAATGCCATATCGCTTTGCGAGGGCATGTAGACTATTTTGATAAGCCACTGAGCCGCTTCCGACGATTGTTAAACTAACATTCTTGTGATTGTGGTTTAACAAAGCAACAGCTTTGATTAAGGGGTTAATGCCTTTCGAAGGAAGAAGTCTTCCGACATAGAGCAATTTGGTAGGAGAACCTTTAGTTTGCTTCGACTTGGCTTTCACACCGTTAGGAATGACGGTTATACTGCCTTGTTTACGTGGATTCAGCCGCTTGATTTCATTTGCTTGCCACCTGCTCGGAACGACGATCCGTTTCGCGGTGAGAAACAGTTTGGCTTGGTTTTTTCCTGATGATGAAGTGATTCCTTTTGAAGCCATTGAATGGCATGTATAAATAATAGGAATACGGTACAAGCTTCCTGCTGCCAAAGCAACTGCAGCGAAATCCGTACTATGAACATGAATGAGGTCTGGTTTGCCGGAGCCCATGGCTACTGCAGCCCGCAGAACGGTACTAGCTTTGAACGCTCGAGTGTGATGACTATAGTAACGTAAGTTTTTGGGAATCCTAACGATTCGCAGTCTGCCGTTAGGGTTTGAAAACGAAAGTTGCTTAGAGTCACTGGAGCATAACACCATAACTTCTACATCGAGCTTGCTCAGCATTTTAGTCAAATTGGTTGCGACAATACCGAGTCCCCCAACAATATTTGGATGAAATTCATTTGTCATGACCCATACTTTAAGTTTCCTTCTACTTTTCATTAGAATCCTCCTTTCACATTAATTTTTATAAAACGAGCCCAAAGAATGGACTTGCTCATTAATGATATTATATGAGTTAACGAATGTAGGTTACGCAATTAATAGACTTTGTTGTTGTTGATGAAGCTGATTGTTTCTTCACGTTTTTCGTCGCGTTCTCTCATCGTGTCTCTCATTGCTACTGTGGACGTTGCAATCACAAGAGATGATGTCCAATAAATGAAAAGCACAAAAATCGTACCTAGGTTATTGCGTGTTTTTTAATTCGCCTCCCTGTGTATTGATTTCCATGTAGAGTATGTACTGATAGAACTTAGTGATTGGATGTTTGTTCTGGTATGATACTAGCCGTTTATAAAAGGCTAGGACAATGTGTGTGAACGTACAGTTTTGCATTGCTTGAGAACTCAAACGTTTGTACCGGAAGGTTATGTTGCTAAACAATCACATCCCAATTTTTAAGCGCTATGTAGATTATGTGCGGATGATGCTTTGGGATTGGACGTTTTCTCTGCGGTGATGAGTGACTAGATTGAATATTGAAGCTCTAGATATGAATTTTAGAACACAAAAGACCCAAACTATGGGCCTTCTGGATAGATATTTCTTCTCTTCTATCATTGCGGCCGAGGACACCTCAACTACAAGCAATAATCACTAATAGAATGAAAAACACCAGAATCGTACCAAGGTTATTGTGCATTATTCACTTCGTCTCGTAGCGTTTTTACCATCATATATAATATGTATTTATAGAATGTAGTGATTGGATGTTTGTTCCTGAATGATACTAAGGTTATCGGAGCTATCATAGGGTTAATAGTGAAAAGTATATTAATACGAATCTAATGAGGGTATTCCAAATTAAAGGCTATTTCATAAAGCATTATTAAGCGAAATGCTAATTTAAACAACCTTATCAGCTGTCTTTTTTGCATTCTCGGAATATATGGCGGTTAATGAGGTATACACTGAAAATGCGAAATCTGCGATGATTTCTTCAATTAGACCAACAGCTCATACTCTTTATTATAACTTATATATTATGTACTAAATTTAATATATAACTTTTAAAATATCCTAAGTATAATGAACACAAATATCTAGGCATGGTATTAAAAAATAGGAAATGGAGGCATTACTCCATGCTTGCCTTCAAAAAAGTGTGAAGTTGGGAAATAAAAGTTACGGCGGGTCTATGGATCGACAGGCCAAGACTACTACTATAAGCATAGATCTTCACCTGTTGACTAAAAACGAACTTCAAATAATTTAGAAGAGTGGGGAATCGTATGAGCAAAACTTTTGTGAATCCATTACTAGTGCATGGCGCGGATCCTTGGATGTATAAACATGAAGATGGAAGCTATTATTTCATGGTTACAAGAAGGAATCGTCTAGACCTATGGAGATCAGACAATATTACGAATATCGCCAACGGTGACAAAAAAACAATCTGGATCCCGGAAGAGACCGGAATTAACAGTAATAATCTTTGGGCTCCAGAAATTCATTATATTAACAAAAAATGGTATGTATATTATACGGCGAATGATGGGGGCGGGGACAGTACTCGTAAAATATTCGTCCTTGAGAATGAGGAAGAAGACCCTTTTGAAGGAACCTGGACGGATAAAGGATTTATTAATACAGAATATGCAGGCTTGGACGGTACGGTATTTGAACATATGGGCAGTCTTTTTTTCCTATATGCAGGATATGGCCATTTTCCGGAGTATGGGTCTGCAATTTATATGGCAAAAATGATCAATCCTTGGACATTAGAAGGAGAAAACGTCCTGCTAAGTGCACCAACGGACCCTTGGGAATTGCAAGGTGGTATGGCGATTAATGAGGGCCCTGTCATTTTGAAAAATAACGGGAAGATTTTTCTTGTGTTCTCGGCTAGCACTTGTTGGTCTGATGACTATTCACTAGGTTTGCTGACGTGCTCTGAACAGGATAATTTGATGAATCCAAAATCTTGGATAAAAACCGAAAGTCCAGTATTCCAAAAGAGCTTGGAAAACGAAGTGTTTGGGCCAGGGCATAATAGTTTTGTTAAGTCACCTGATGGCAAGGAAGATTGGATAATCTACCACGCTATTTCAGTATCAGGAGCAGGAAGTGCGCATAGAAGTACTAGAGCACAAAAATTCGGATGGGATGAACAAGGTAATCCCGATTTCGGAATTCCGGTCCCAATCGATCAGCCAATTGATGTGCCTTCTGGCGAATAATGAAATCGACTCAAATTTAGATAGGAGAGAGATAAAATGATGCGTTTGGCGCTATTTGGAGATTTGCATTTTTTTGATAACAAATTTGTGCAAGGAAATGAAGAACTGTTAAGGGCTAAAGAATGTTTCTATGAAAAATATTTGCAAAAGCTATTCGAAATCGAGGCGGATTTACACATCTCCCTTGGCGACTTGACCCACATGGGAACGGAGGCAGAATTCGAAAACGTATATCAGTATATTTGTAGCTCCGGTGTATCGTTTCGACAAGTACTAGGGAATCACGATGCATATGAATTACCTAAAACAAAACTTCAATCTTTGATTGATCAACCATTAAACGATGTATTTGAAACAAGTGAAGCCCTGTTCGTGTTTGTTGATTCTACTAGAGAAATGGACCCGCAAGATTATAGCGGTCATCTTAATCCGGAACAATTGGAATGGTTGGAGGCACAAATGCTCGTTTCTCCATCTAAGCCAATCTTGGTTTTTGCCCATCATCCCCTATATAACACGACAACCGGGTCACTGGATGAGAAGATGCATATTGATCCTACGATTGATATGCGAGCCATATTACAAAAAAGACAAGGAAACTGTTTTTACTTCAACGGCCACAATCACGTACACTCCATTGTAAAGGAAGGGCAATGGAACTTTATTCAAACTGCTGCAGGCTTGTGTCATCCTTCCATACGCATCGTGGAAATCGATAAGTCTGAAGTTCGCACCCGAATTGTAGCCATCGAGGATGAAGAATTAGTAAGAGCTGCGCAGGTTTTATATGAAAAATTACCTCTGTATCATCGGCCATTAAATGCATATGGGCAAAACGCGGATCGGGATCAAATCATGATGTTTTAGTGGTACAAACTAAAAAGATCGCTCTGGAGTGGAGGCAAGGCAATGAATGATGCTCTGGCAGGCGCCGTGTCAGATATCGTACGTCATTTCAAACTATACTACGAAGCGTATGTGCGAATCGTCCTAAGTGCGCTTGTCGGTTTAGCCGTTGGCTGGGACAGGGAGACCAAGAGCAAGCCTGCTGGCTTGAAAACATATATGTACGTCTGCGTAGCTTGCTCCTTAATTACGCTGATTTCCATTCACAGCGTCGGCATTCTAAGTGGTCAATATCAAAACACGATGATGGACCCTATGAGGCTGGCCGCTCAGATTGTGGCGGGGCTCGGTTTTCTCGGGGCGGGTGTTATTCTGAAAGATGGATTGAAGGTGAAGGGATTAACTTCGGCGGCGGATTTGAATCTGACAGTTAAGAAATACTAGAATTTGCTTGCAGATTCTGCTGTTTACTTTATCAGCCGAATGCCTATTCATAAATTCATAATAGTGGAGGAAAAGACTATGAAAATCAGAGGTGTAGCGCATAGGGGTTATCCGGTGAAATTGCCGGAAAACACATTATCTTCGTTTCAGGCGGCCATTAACTTGTCCTTTACCCACTTGGAGCTGGACGTCCATTTGACTAAGGACGGCGTGCCCGTGCTGATGCACGATTTTGCCATTGACCGTATGACGGACGGGCAAGGTTTGATCCGGGATTATACGTTGGAGGAATTGAAAAGGTTCCGTGTGAAGGAAATAGAAACGATCCCGACGCTGGAGGAAGCGATGAAATTGCTCAAGGGCAACATTTCTGTGCTTATCGAATTAAAGCAAACTGGAGACCGGTATCCAGGGCTGGAAGAAGCGGTGCTGGATGTTGTTCGCCGTACGAATACATTGGACCAATCGCGGATTATCAGCTTCGACCATTTTTCCATAGCACGTACTAGAGAACTTGATCCTAATATTGAATTGGGAATGATTTGCGGTGGCAGTATGCCTTACGTTTTCCCGTTTATGAAGGAGATCCGCTGTACGTATCTTGGGGTGCATAAACAATTTATGACGCCGAAATATGCGGAAATGATTGCGGAGCACGGCATTGAATCCGGCCCTTGGCCGATTGATACGATTGAGGATATGGAGTTAATCGCAAAAAATTATCCGACATCTCTGGTTACAACTGACAATCTGGAGCTTTGGGCGGATTTCTACCGCAAACATCCCGAATTACACATATCTTAAAAAGACGTTTACAAGCACATGAATAACATAGTTAACTGTTTAAAGGATAACCTTTTTGATGAAGGTTGTCTTTTTTTTAGGCTTAATCACTTGCACACGCTCTATACACTTGGGTTACTTTCTTACCTCTGCAGTCCAATTTGCAAAGACCTCTCTCCATTGAACACTGTTAAAGAAATCGTCAACGGATTGGTTGTCGGAATCCCAATCAATAAATATGTTGAGAGGTGTGATTCCACCAGCCCAAACGCCATTATTGACGTCAGTTCCTTTCTCTCTAACTAATAATATTGGAATTCCGAATTGAAAAGCCATGGCAGGCTCGATTTGAGAGAAAGTCGATCCTTCCCAGAACGGAGTGCTCGATGGCGGCTGCCCCACATTGGATTGAAGAATTTCAACAAAAAATTTGCGGAAGTTGATCGCGAGCAACCCGTAGCTTGAAAAAACCAAGCGTCGTATATTCGTGAGGATGCTCTCTGGATATTGTTCGCTTACAGGCAATGTGCGGGGAAAAAGCAATGCATCTTCAATTTCCGTAATAAGACGATTCAGAAATTGTCCTTGCAGGTCATTTACTGAGTTTGTTGTACTCAAAAATATAGGAATTCGAAAAGCGCGATCTACGCATGCATCGATAGCCGATATTGTGCCCATTTGATTATCGGAGGGCTTAGAATTTGAGGAGGAGGTCCTTAAATTACCGCGGACGGGAGGAAGCTCTCTTACAATGCTTACGGGTGAAAGTTTTTTCATGGAAAATTGCTGTGCTTTATCCTTAGTTGTTTTTGTATTGCTCAATTCTCGCATCTCCAATGCCCAAAGAATCATGATATTCAGCGCTAGTCTATGCGCATTCGCCCATTTGTGTTACTAGACACTCACGAGGGGGAGAGGAGCTGGGATGACAGCGAAAAAAAATATTGACTCAAAAATGATTAGGTGCCATACTACATTTATGACGAACGATAAAAATGTAATGATGGATAGTCAAGCTGTTCCTTCACTTGTCCAAACGAAACGTCAGATTGAGCGCTACGGGTTGAACGTCGATGCGCAAGCCGTACTTGTCGCGTCTAGGCTGATGGCCGCTGGAGCCAAGCTTGAACATGCCGCGGAAATTCATTTTTCCAGATTCGGTTTGTCCACAGGCCGGTATCGTTTATTAGCGGATCTTGAAGATCATCAAGGCGAAGAGCTGCCCTCGCAATTAGCGGAGCATCTAGGCGTAACGCGTGCTACCGTGACGGGGCTTATCGACAATCTCGAACGGGACGGTTACGTATCCCGCCGGACCAGTTCGGCGGATGGCCGTCAGAAGTCAGTCATCTTAACTGAGAATGGAGCGAGCAAGCTTCGCGACATGGCTTCAGAGCACTTCGAGAGACTGGAAGCGATGGTCCGCTTGCTTACGGTCGAGGAGCGCAGTGTATTTCTCGATTTGTTAGGCCGGGTGACGCAAGGCATGTCAGCATTGAGCGACGAGCAGGGCGCATCCAAGGAAAATGGTAGCATACAGAAAGGGTAAAACGGGCTAGTCATGCTAGCCCATATTTACCGCCATATAGTTAGGTGCCTAATTATATGGCGATATAAACAGTTGCAGCAAATCTTGGAAGAAAGGGGTGACAACATGAACAATGTGAAGCATTCGCACAAAACAGATCCTGCTTATAGCCTTGCATCGGAGGGTCCCGAATTGAAAGGTTTTGTGCTATGGCGCGAAGTACTGATGGCCTATGTTTCGCCCGCCGTCATGGCAGGCATCGGGGGACTGATCACAGGCGACAAGAGTCTTCAGATCGCTGCGTTAACCACAATTGGGGGAACGTCCGCGCTGATCGCATGGCTGTTGGGGCTTTGGCTGCGTAAACGGGGGAGAAGCAAACGATGGGTTGTTGGACCGCCTCGTTTGCTAGTCGTTGTCATGTTCGCGATAATCTGCGCTTCGCTCGGCTTTTACGCCGCATGGGTGACGAACAAAGTGCCGGATACAGTTCGTTTGAGCGACTATTCGATTTGGTTTGATCGCATATGGATCGATTTTCCATTATCCGGCACGATTGCAAGCACGATCATAACATGGCGTTGGCGCAAGGTGTTGGAAAAAAATGATACGTTAAACGGAGGAGATCGAAGATGATAGCGATTATTGGAGCAACAGGCACGATAGGGAGCGAACTTTTGAAACGTTTGGCCGATCTTGGGGTGCCCGCTCGGGCACTCAGCAGGGAACCGGAGATGCTGCGCAACCGGCTCGGAGATGCAGATAAATCCACGATCGAGGTGGCAGGGGCAGATGCCGCCGATCCCGAATCGCTTCGTCGCGCGTTTGCGGGAGTGAAGCAGCTCTTCTTGACCATATCCAACAGCCCGAGACAGGCCGAGATGGAAATGACGATTATTCGCCTCGCCGCCGAAGCTGGCATCGAGCATATCGTCAAAATATCCAGTCCAGCCTTCGAGGAGCTCTCGCCCGTGGCAGTCGCCGGCTGGCATCGCGATATCGAATCGTTTTTGAGCGAGTCCGGTATGACTAGCACGGTATTGCGTCCCTATGCGTTCATGCAAAATTTGCTGCGCCATGTTCCGACGATTACAGCTCAAGGTGCTTTCTTCGGCGTCATGGGCGATGCGCCTTGCAATTTCATCGATTGCCGGGATATAGCGGACGTTGCAGCAGAAATTCTGACCAACCAGGAGGCCGCCGGACGTATTTATACGCTTACCGGATCGGAGATCTACAGCTATCCGCAGATCGCGGATAAGCTATCCGCTTTGCTAGGCAAGACGATTCGCTACATAAACGTGGAGCCTCAAGTGATGCTTCGCAATCTGACTGATCAAGGGCGCATGCCACCTTGGCTCGCAAACCACGTTGTGGAAATTCAGACGATGTCTACGTTGGTGCCGGAAAGGCCAACGGACGATGTCACGCGTTTGCTCGGCAGACAGCCCCGAACGCTGGACGGGTTTCTGCAAGAGAATGTGGAAATATTTCGGTAGGCATCTGTAAAAAGCGTGTTCCACAAACCAAACCGTCTGAACCGGCTGTCACAGCCTTCAGGCGGTTTTTGTGATTAAAGTTATTCCAGCGAAAGGTTCTGCTTGAAATAGGAAAACCTCTTACGCCACATCATTTATTGTCGAAGAAAATTTGGTGTGTCTCCATCCGCATACACAAATAAATTAGATAATCATATGTATTGATTTTCCGATTTAGATTAAGCTAGCAACTGATGGTGTTGTGCTCCATGATCATTGGATTTCTGGATCTCCGATGAGCGAAACATCGATGCCAGGCATCTATGCAGCAGGCGATATTTTACACCATGATGGAAAGCTGCATCTCATTGCGGGGGCGATCCAGGACGCTGCGAACGCAGTTAATAAAGCGAAGCAATACGTGAATCCGGATGCAAATGCGAATGGAATGGTATCCTCGCACAATGACTTGTTTAGGAAAAAAAACCGTGAACTGATGAAAAGCTTATATACGAAATAAAAGTCATTTTGAGGAGTGCATTTGGTTCTTAGTAAGTATTTGAGTGAGTGACTAGTGAAAGAGATAAAAGGGGACGCGAACATTCGCGTCCCCTTACTTTGTTCCATCCACGTTCCTATATTCGTATACAACCTTAATCATATGAATATATTCTGTAGTAAGAAATTGGATCGAGAATGAAGGAGGAAATGGGTAAATGGAGGTTTATTCATCTGGTTCTATTTTACTTACAAGCAACACAACAAGAATACAAATGGTTGACGGCTTTATCGCTTTTATCCGTGAAGTAAATGAACTTCTTCAAAAAGAAGTTGATCTGTCTCCTGCTAATCAATTAGTTGCGAACATGATTAGGCGCCTTTCACTTCAATTACGTTCCCACTACTTACCGGAGGAGGTACAGGCCGTTCTAAGCAACGAATATATTCGAATGAACCAACGAAATTTGCAGGATAAGTTGTCAGAAGCCGAATTTTTAGTAGAGTTAGGCGATTCTCTTCACATTAGCAAATCAGAGGATTCCGTCTTGGATAACATTCGAAGGCTGTCTTACTGGAACATTTATATGGCCTTAGTTAGTGAGGAGCTGTCCACTCTTCGCCGGATTACTCGAGCGGATGGTCAGAAAGTGAAGTCTCGGATTGTCTTTGTTGGAAGTGGGCCGATGCCTCTAAGTCCTATTATTTTGCATCTTATCGGGGATGTTGAGGTTCTCTGCTTGGAAATTGATCCTGTGGCCTATGATGCATCATGTTTTTTGCTCAAGCGTATGGGATTAGGGAATAAAGTGACTGTTGTATTGGAGAATGGATCAGATTTTGATTATAGCTCTTATAGTAGAGTATTCGTAGCTAGTCTCGTTAGAGATAAGCTTGGGGTGCTGAATCAAATTAAACGTACATCCCCAGATTCTCTAGTAGCTGTTCGAACAGCTGAGGGAATGAAGCGAATCATGTACGAAGCGGTTGATGAATCACAGTTGAAAAAGCAAGGGTGGCGGATTCTGACGCGAACTTGGCCTGAAGAAACGCTAGTCATTAATTCGACCTTGTTTCTTGAAAGTATGACTACTCCTGCTATACCTGGTTGACATCGTATCGTGTACATAACGTCAAAGCTATCGACATTATTGGCGAAGATCTTGAGGATCTGATTTGCATGAGGAGTTTGGGATAAGTCGAGCAGTCTATACTTTTGTACTTTTTTAGTGCGAGCCACCCTTCGAGGTGGCTATTTTTATTGCTCATCTAGAGACCTATCTGCTATAGGATACGCTTTAAATGAGGGATGGTGGACAAGCTGATAAGATCAGCTCACATCATTTTCTGCCGCAGTTAAAGTGTAAGTAATTTCTACGATGAATTTACACAAAGACCATATAGAATTAATTAAAGCATCGAAGTTCTTTTATATACTTTAATGGTTAGAATAAGCGAAATAAAAGGACTAGGTGGTAGATTTAATGTTAAAAAAACGTGATTTGCAGGAATGCCATTCACTGTATGACTTAATGATGGATCCTGCGGTTTTTCCTTACGTTCGTTATAATTGCCAATTATATGAACAATACTTATTCATAACCAAACAGTTGATCGTTGAAGAAGAACAGGAGACATGTATATCTAGAACAATTATAAATGAGAATGGACATCCCATTGGTACCATTGATCTATATGATATTGTTAATAAAACCGGCTTTTTAGCCACATGGATTGGAACTCCTTATTTTGGAAAAGGTTATAACCAACGAGCGAAGGAATCTTTTTTTAGTGAACTATTCCTTGAGCATAATATCGAAACGGTATTTTTGAAAGTCCGTAAACAAAATATTCGATCGAGGAAGGCGATAGAAAAATTACCGTATGCCAAATTAGCAAATGATATAAACCATCAAATATATAAATCGATAAATAATGCGCAACAGATCTATGATTTGTATAAAGTGGAGCGGTTAGACTTTTTAGATTGCAATAAAGTCATGCAACATGATATTGCTACGTAACAAACTGTGCAAAAAACTGTCTTCAAGAAAGCTTTTGGACCGTTTTTTGTATGACGAAAAGCTTCACTAAAAGCAACAAAAAGGACCTTCTAAGCGATTGCTGGAAGGTTTTTCTTCTGTGTAATTGTTTTATTTGATTAAAACGGCTCTATACTTACTTTTACTGATATCAACAATATTTTATAGAACTGTATTCCCGCTTGGTAAAGGAGTTGTATTCCCAGCTCGCTCCGCTCATTGAATCGTTAGAGAATACGACGATGAACTTTAAATCAACTTCTTTGCCTACGCTGAGCGTAATCAAGATTGGAGCGGCACATGAGTTTTGGTAAAGGTGTAAACCGCTGGTCCAATGTACACATCAAGGATTTGGTTCAGCTGTATGTGTTGGCACTTGAAAAAGCACCTTCCGCATCATATTTCTTTGCCGAAAATGGAGAGGAATCGTACGGGGACATCGCCAAATCGGTCAGTGAGGCGCTAGGCTTTGGCGGCAAGACGATAAGCTGGTCCGCAAACGAGGCGATTGCAGAGCTTGGGGATTGGGCGCGTTTTGCCATCGCTTCGAACAGCCGTGTACGTGCGGCTCACGCAAGAAATTTACTTGGTTGGGCCCTAAGGAAGAGTCACTGCTTAGCTGGATAAAAAACAATTTACAATAGTAAGTCAGTAGAGAATTTTAAAAGCATGAACAATGGAGGAGCTCTCGTTAATCAGAGCATTTTCATCCAGTCGAGGACAGAAGAAAAAGGTTAATGGGAGGGAATTGTTCCTTTGTTATTGGATTTAAAGCTGGGAGTGGGGAATGGAAAATATTCTTTTGCACTCTTTTTGATTGTAAGCCGCCTTATTAGGTGGCTTTTTCTTTTTGAAAAACACAAAATTCCGCGCAACCGCTGTTTAGTAGCGTCAAATAGTATTGAAAATCCAAAAAAAACCAAAATCAATATTGACACAGTTTAACATCATGCTATAATCAAACCTGTGAGTGATAATCGTAATCATTACATTTAAAACAATGTTATATCGTAATAATTACACTTTATAACTTGGGAAACTGTACACATTAAAGGAATACCAATAAAAAATCGGAGGGTTGAGGGTAGTTGTGATGAAACAGGAAATAGATTTTATTAAATTTAATCCAACACAAAATATGACGATTTTAGTTAAATCGAATCATCCTGTTGATGAGTATAAGCATATTGCAACAAAAATGATGTCCTATGACAACGTGAATGCGGAGCAAGTAGGTTTTATCGAAAAATCGAATAAAAAAGAAGCGGATGCACATTTGATCATGGCTGGAGGTGAGTTTTGCGGGAATGCGTGCATGTCATTGGCAGCTTTTATTGCGTCAGAAAAAGGGTTAGATCAGGATGCCTTGGCGGAATTACGATTAGAGGTATCAGGAACAGATAAATTAATCATGTGCCAGGTAAGAAAAATGGCAAATGAATATTTATGTCAAGTTGCTATGCCAGTTCCTAACAAGATAGAAAAGAGAACGATTAAACATGACGGTTGCGATCTGGATGTTATTCTAGTGAGTTACCAGGAGTTTACTCATATTGTGATAGAAGTAGAGCAATTTGATAAATGGAATAGAGATAAAGCGCAAAGATTAGCTAAATTATTTGGATCAACTTTAAAAGCAAACTTGGTTGGCATTTTATTGTATAAATCACAATCTGCTGAATTAGCTCCGCTGATTTATGTTCCGCATCTAGACAGTATGATCTGGGAAAGGGGTTGCGGTTCAGGTACTGCTTCATTGGGTGCTTATCTAGCATGGAAAAATAAGAAGGGAGTTGTTGCACAAATAAAACAACCCGGTGGCACGATTAAAGTAATGGCGGATTGTTATAAAGAAGTACTTGCAAGTCTTAAAATTGAAGGATCTGTTGGAATTGTTGCGCAGGGCAAAGCTTTTATAGAAGTGTAGTGATTTTTTATAGCAGGGGGAAAACAATGAATAAGGTGGAGAGTTTTCAAAATAAATTGATTGAATTTTCAGATAAATTTGATAGTTTAGCAGGTCGATATGATCATACGGTTAACAATAGCTCGGAGATGGAAAATTTAATAGATGAATATTCGAAATTCGTAACAAACAGAAGTAACCATGAAGCTTGGGATCTACTTGGACATCATGATTCCAATGATATCCTTCAACTTGTGGTGGATCTGAGAAGAAAATCGGCATTTTGCGTTGCGATTATGGAGAAATATCGTGCATTAAAGCTTCATGAAGGAAATGCTGAGATAACCGATTATTTCAAAAACATAGAATCGTGCATCGAAGAAGAATTTGGGAGCTTCCAACTATCCTCGGATTCAAAAGTGTTATTAATAGGCTCAGGTGCATTTCCGATGACGCCCATTTTGATTGCGAAGCGCACTGGAGCGGAGGTCGTTGGTTTAGATATTGACGATGAAGCTATTGAGCTTGGCAGGAGCGTTGTAGAGAAATTTAGCATTGGCTTTAATATTCGATTAGAGAATAGGCTGGTGGAAAATCTTGATTTTACGAAAGTGGCGACCCATATCATTTTTAGCTCAACCGTTGAAAATAAATATGACATATTGGATCAACTCTATTCATTGACCAATAAGCATGTCGTTGTGGCAATGAGATATGGAGAACAAATAAAATCATTATTCAATTTCCCAATGAAAGCGGTGAACGCTCAAAAATGGAAGTTGGTTGAACAGGTAAGACGTCCAGATCATTTGTTTGATATTGCATTGTACCAAAAAGCATAGTCTGCTTTTGGATAGGAAGGAAGGCCTTTATGAGTGATTTCAAACATGTTTTGCTGTTAGGCACGGGACCAGCTTCAATTCAACTAGCTTTGAAGCTAAAAAAATGTTGGGATTGCACTGTAGCGATTGTAGGGAGAGAATCTGTACGTTCTGGGTCATTTTATGATGCGCTTGAACAGAGCAATCAACGTTTACGTGTAAGCATTCAGAATGAGAAACATCGTGCTTTGGAGGGTGAATGTTTTGTTGATTACATATTTAAAGGGTACGAAACGATTACAGGTGAATGGGATACCCTTATATTTGCTGTCACAACGGATGCCTATATCGAAGTGTTGAAACTAATCGATCCTAAGGTTCTAAGGAAAGTAAAGTGTATGCTATTAATTTCCCCGACCTTAGGCTCGCATAGCTTAATTCGCCATTATATGAATGATTTTAATCCGAGTGTGGAGATTATTAGTTTTTCCACCTACTTTGGCGATACAAGATGGATGCATGCTAGACCTACAAATCATGTCCTAACGACAGCGGTTAAGAAAAAAGTATTTATTGGCTCTACAAATTACCCATCACCTAATGTTGAAGAACTCTGTAAAGCATACAAACATTTAGGTATTGCGATAGACATAATGGAATCGCCGATTGAAGCAGAAACAAGAAATATTTCGTTATACGTTCATCCGCCGCTCTTTATGAATGAGGTTTCATTAAGCGCCATATTCGGTGATCAGGATACCAAAAAATATGTTTATAAAATTTATCCTGAAGGGCCAATTACACCATTACTTATTCGTGAGATGTTGGCCCATTGGAAAGAAATTATGAATATTATCAGTAAGCTGCATATAAAAGGTATAAATTTACTTAAATTTATGACGGATGACAATTATCCGGTAAGACTCGAAAGTTTATCACGTCATGATATAGAAAACTTTCCAATTTTCGAAACGATTCATCAAGAGTATTTGTTGTATATCCGTTATACCTCGCTATTGATCGATCCTTTTTCTGAACCTGATAAGGATGGGAAATATTTTGACTTTTCTGCAGTCCCTATCAGAAAGATGTTCATTAATAGAGAAGGTGATTTGGATATTCCAAGAATGCCAAAGGAGGATTATTATCGTCTGAAAATCATTCAGGGAATTGCAAAATATACAGATTCGAGCTGCCCTACTATCGATAAATTCATACTTACCTATGAGAGTAAATTGGAAGAAGTTGCTCAATCCCATAAGGAAATTAGGTTATCTGCTGCATTTGCTGTTCAAAGCTTTGAAGAAGACTTGAACAGAATTTGTAATGAAATTGGAAAATATTTAAAAGCGTAATTGTTGAAACCATAATGAACTTATATTTTTTAGGAGGAAGTATTTTGAAAAAAGGAAATTTGCTTGTTGTTGTTTTATCCATGCTGATGCTTTTAATTGTACTGGCAGGCTGCAGCGACGTCAAAGATGCGAAATCGAATTCAGCAAATAAGGAAAAGAAAACAGAACTCGTGTATGCATCGGCCAAAGACATTAATGATATGAATCCACATCTGTATGCAGGTTCAATGCCAGCACAAGGAATGGTGTACGAATCTTTAGTCGAAAACACAAAGGAGGGAATCATGCCTTTACTGGCGGAATCATGGGAAATTTCTGAAGATGGCAAAATATATACCTTTCATTTGAGGAAAGATGTGAAGTTCCATGATGGTGAACCTTTTGACGCAGAGGCTGTAAAGCAAAATATTGAAGCGGTACAACATAATAAAGAAAAGCATACTTGGATCAAGCTGTCGACAAAAATAGTAAGCGTTAAAGCGGTAGATGAATATACAGTTGAACTCACACTGTCTGAATCCTATTATCCAACCTTAGTTGAATTATCCATGACTAGGCCTTACGTATTCATCTCCCCTAAAAACTTTATTGATGGAGAAACGAAAAATGGCGTAAATGGCTACAACGGAACAGGACCATATAAGCTTATGGACCATAAAACTGATGAGTATGCTTCGTTTGAATCAAATGACGCATACTGGGGCGGCGCACCTAAAATTAAAAAAATTACTTCTAAAGTTCTCCCAGCAGGAGAGACGACATTCCTAGCTTTGCAAAAGGGTGAAGTGAACTTTGTATTCACTGACGATCGCGGTGCAGACAGTATCGATGTTGAAGCGATGGAACAATTAATTGAAACAGGCAATTATCAGCTTGTTAGAAGTGAAGCGATGAACACAAAAATGATCGTGGCCAACAGCAGTAAATCCGATCATCCCGTAAGTGAAAAAGCTGTTCGTGAAGCCATCTGGCACTCTATTGATAGAGATACGATTAGTAAGGATATTTTAAATGGGACTGAATCAGCAGCCCATTCCCTATTTTCAGCTAACGTCAATTATGCGAATGTCGATTTGAAGAAACGAGACTATGATATGGAAGCAGCGAAGCAGCTATTGGAAGGTGCAGGATGGAAACTGGAGAAAGGCGCTGCTGCTAGAGTAAAGGATGATAAAACATTAGCAATCCAATTATATTATGACAGCAATTCTTCTTCCCAAAAAACACAGGCTGAATTTATTCAAAGCTCTTTGAAGGAGATAGGTATTCAATTGGAAATTATCGGTGAGGAATCAACCTCAATCGCCAAAAGAAGATCAACCGGAGATTATCATTTATTATTCAATCAAACATGGGGACTTGCTTATGATCCGCAAAGCACCATCTCTGCTTTTACTTCTGAGAATGCTTATTTGCATACAACAAGCGGAATTGCGGAAGCAAGTGAGCTTTACAAGAAAATTGATGAGGTCATGGTATCCAAGGATGAGGCAACACGGCAAGCGTTATATGCTGATATTATGACAATCGTTCATGACGAAGCTGTCTTTATTCCAATCTCGAATGGCAGTGTCACTATCGTGGCGCCAAAAGAGATAAAAGATATCTCGTTTAAACAAACACAATTTGAGCTGCCATTCGAGCGAATGAGCTTTGAATAGAACGCGAAAAATTAAAGGGGAGGATTACTCCCTTTTTTATTTTGAGTAAAGAAGGATAGAGTCATTTGATATTTTCTGTAGAAAGGAGATTTTTATATGGCAAGGTACATCTATAGAAGGCTATTATTAGCAATCCCTCTTCTATTAATTATTTCGTTTATAACGTTTGTATTCATTAATCTCTCTCCCCAAGATCCGGCCCAATTGGTATTGCAAGCGCAAGGCATACCCAATATAACAAATGATTTAATTGCTCAGACGAAAGAAGAACTTGGCTTGAACCAGCCATTTATCATTCGTTATTTACATTGGGTCGTTGCCTGCATGCAACTAGACTTTGGAGATTCATATGTCACAGGAAAACCGATTTGGTCATTGGTAGGTCCAGCTTTACTGAATACGTTAAAGCTAACGCTAGTTTCATCTATCGTTGTTATTGTTTTGTCCATCCTATTGGGGGTGCTTAGTGCAATAAATGAAGGGAAAATGATAGACAAATCAGTAAGGGGCATCTCATTTTTATTAACATCCATGCCGTCATACTGGCTTGCAGCTATTTTAATTTGGTATATATCCGTTAAATTGGATTTGCTGCCTACGAGCGGAATGGATTCGTATAAAAGCTATATTTTGCCGGTAACTGTGATTGCGATAAGTTATGCAGGGATTTATTTTCGAAACGTCAGAAGCTCGATGATAAGCAATCTAAATGAAGACTATGTTCTATATGGCAGGGCATCTGGCTTGTCTGAGAAAAAAATTACGATGCATATATTAAGAAATTCCTTGCAGGTTGCCATTTCGATATTCGGTATGGCTATCCCGATTATATTAGGAGGCACCGTCGTTGTTGAAAATGTTTTTGCGTGGCCAGGGTTAGGGAGTTTAAGTATAAGATCGATTCTAAGCAGAGATTTCCCTGTGATTCAAGCCTATGTTCTGATAGTGGCAGTCGCATTTGTATTATTTAATACCGTTTCGGACATCGTAAATGCCGCTTTGAATCCTAAAATGAGGAAGGAGATCTAGATGAAACGATTAAAAAACATAAGCGAAGATAAAATAGGCAGCTTATCCTTAATTGTTATTGCTGCAACGCTTATTGTCGGATTATTCCCCTCTTTTTTTGCCCCGCATGATCCTAACGAAATCAAGATGAGCGTAAGATATGCGTCCTCGTCCTGGGAATACCTGCTCGGGAACGATCACTTGGGGAGATGTATTCTATCCCGATTAATTTATGGCATTCGTCCCAGTGTCCTGTGGGTATTGGCTGCATTAGCGATATCGATAGGGATAGGCGCTCTATTAGGCTTTATCGCGGGTTACTTTAGAGGAAAAGTAGATGCCTTTATTATGCGAATTTGCGATATCATGCTTTCTTTCCCGCTATATGTTATGACACTGGCGATAGTCGGCATTTTAGGCGTAGGTCTTGAAAACATTATGATAGCGTTTGTTGTCATGAAATGGGCATGGTTTGCTCGGGTAATCAGAACGTCTGTGATGCAGTATTCCGAACTTAATTATGTCAAATTTTCCAAAGCATCTGGCATCAGCAATGCAAAAATTATTTATAAGCACATGATTCCGGTTACATTTGCGGACATAACAGTCATCTCGAGCAGCGCGATCGGTTCGATGATTTTACAAATATCAGGGTTTTCGTTTCTAGGATTAGGCATTCAAGCGCCTGACGCGGAATGGGGAATGATGCTGAATGAAGCGCGAGAAGTTATGTTTACAAGACCTGAGCTCATGTTAGCCCCAGGCATAGCTATTATTATTATTGTTTCGGCATTTAATTTCTTGTCAGATGCCCTTCAGGTTGCATTGGATCCTCAGTTAATGACCTCTAATGCTAAGCATCAAGAGAAACGAATCGTGACTAAAAACAGACTTCGCGAAAAAGAGGTGGCAGATTAAAGCCATGAATGTATTAGCGGTGAAAAACTTAAAAGTATGGGATATGAAAACGGATCATGTGATCATTCATAACAGCTCATTCGAGTTAAAGCAAGGCAGCTGCCTCGCTATAGTAGGGGAAAGCGGGAGCGGCAAGTCTGTCACCAGCAGGTCGATTATGAGGTTGAATAAAGCCTGGCTGCGCCAATCTGGAGATATCGTATTCAAAGGTGAACATCTAAATCAGCTTTCTGAACATGAAATGAGGAATAAAAGGGGAAAGCAGCTATGTATGATTATGCAAAATGGGATGAGTGCATTCGACCCTTCGTGTGTGATCGGCATTCATTTGAAGGAAACCCTTTATGAACATTTCGGCTGGAGTACGAACGAAATCGTAGAAAAAATGAAAAAAGCTTTGGCAAGCGTGATGTTGAACAATCCGATCGAAGTGATGAATAAGTATCCGCATCAGCTATCTGGGGGCATGCTGCAGCGAGTTATGATTGCGCTCGCATTAGTACTGGAGCCTGACATTATTATCGCAGATGAGCCAACAACAGGTCTGGATACCATTTCACAATTTGAAGTAATTGAACAATTTATGCAATTGCGTGAGCGAATGGGCTGCTCGATGATCTTTATTTCTCATGACCTCGGCGTTGTAAAAAAAATGGCTGATGACGTTTTGGTCATGAAGGATGGAGAGATTGTCGAACAAGGGAGCATCCGAGCTGTTTTTTCAGAACCAGTGCATGAATATACAAAATATTTGTTGTCTACTAGATTGGCGCTGAGTAATCATTTTAAGCTGATTATGGGGGAGGGTTGAACCATGCTGAAAATTGATCATGTGGATAAATCGTATGAAAAAGGCGGATTATTTTCGAAAAAGAGACAAAAAGTGTTGAATGATATTAGTTTTGAATGTGGAGCTGGCGAATGTCTCGGTATTATTGGAGAGAGCGGCAGCGGAAAATCAACCTTAGGGCGATTGTTATTAGGCATTGAAAAGCCTGATCGAGGCAGCGTTTTATTTGATGGCAAGAGTGTAGGGGATAGAAAAGTGCGCTTTGGTAACATTAGCGCGGTATTTCAAGACTATAAGTCGTCCATTAATCCTTTTTTTACGGTCGAAGAAGCCATTATGGAGCCAATAAAAAGGTATAAAAAAAAACATAGTATGGTTGATACGCTGTTAAATCAAGTTGGATTACATCCATCATACAGAACAAAATATCCACATGAACTATCGGGCGGAGAGGTACAGAGGGTATGTATTGCAAGAGCCATCTCCACAGAACCAAAATGCATTGTGTTAGATGAAGCAATCAGCTCATTAGACGTATCTGTTCAAACCCAAGTGCTTGATTTATTAAAAGATTTAAAAAAAATGTACAACATGAGTTATGTATTTATCACACATGATATACAGGTTGCGGCCTATATTTGCGATAGAGTCATTATTTTTAGAGATGGTCAAGTTGAAGAAATAGTGAGAATCGAACAATTAAAAGACGTCAAGTCGGAATATGCGAAAAAATTGTTGCAGATGCTTATCACTTTTTAGCTGAATGAGTTTTGGAGAATAGGATATTTGCATGCAGAAGTTAGGAGGAAGGGAAGTTGTGAGTGGAGCATTATCTTGGCCTTTTATACGATTGTATATGCTGGCTCTTCTTTATTTCAGCGGCAATTCCATATTAAATGTCATTATACCTTTGCGTGGAGAGTCACTCGGAGCCAGCAACACAACGATCGGTTTAATCATGGGGGCGTATTTGTTCACAACCATGTTCTTTCGACCGTGGGCAGGCCGAATTATTCAAATGCACGGACCGATAAAAGTGCTACGCATTATTCTTATCGTCAATGGTTTTGCTTTAATCCTCTATACGATTACGGGTTTAGAGGGTTATTTAATTGCCCGTATTTTACAAGGAGTTTCTACCGCTTTTTTCTCAATGGCATTGCAGATCGGCATCATTGATTCACTGCCAGAGAAGGATCGCTCCCAAGGCATTTCACTTTATTCTTTATTTACGTATATGCCGGGTATCCTTGGCCCTGTTCTGGCTTTGGGTATTTGGCAAACGGGGGATATGAATTATTTTACGATGGTCATGATTGCGATTGCGATCTTTACGGGGGTGTTCGGTTATGGTACCAAAATGGATCAAGGAAGCGACCAGACTGCTGCAAATCAGACCGGGCAGTCAGAAAGTATGTTTAAATCCTTCGGTCAGTTAGTAGCTAACCCATCCTTGTTTAAGTGCAGCATGTTGATGTTGGTAGCTTCAATGGTATTTGGAGCAGTTACCACCTTTATTCCTTTATACGCTTCGGAATTAAAAAACGGCAATGCTGGAATCTATCTTATGCTTCAAGCGTGTACCGTTGTTTTGGCCCGTTTTGCTTTAAGAAAAAAGATTCCTTCGGACGGTAAATGGCATTCATCGTTTATGATGGGGAATATGCTCCTTTTGACATTGGCGGCGCAAAGCGTGAGCTTTTCTGTAACGGGAGGAGCTGTTTTCTTCTATGCGGGTTCCATTTTAATGGGAACGGCTCAAGCTCTCATCTACCCTACATTAACAACCTATTTAACATTTGTTTTGCCGCAGAAGAGCCGCAATGTGTTAATCGGTCTTTTTATTGCTATGGCTGATTTAGGAATTTCACTGGGTGGCGTTATTATGGGGCCAATAGCTGATTTCACATCATACTCTATGATGTATATGATCTGTGCTGGCTTAGGCGCTACGATGATCATTGTTGCTTATGATCGAGGGAAAATGTCTGTTCGACAACGATAGCAGGGCTTGAAAATATTTATTATTCACACACATGTGCAAGCTAGAAAAATAGTAAATCATATTTCATAATTTGAAAAATCGACCCTTTTGTGATCCAAACAGAAGGGTTTTTGTTGTTTCTATTTTAGTATTTTTTCGAGTATCTGAACAAATGAATATTTCTATATTTTGTTATTATTCATATGTTTTTTGGTTGCTACCTCGCGGTGTTAATCTTCAATCTTTCATTTTGAATTCTCTTTACAGAGGAGTGCAGGTCTGCTAGAATAGCAAAATCCGATTGTTAACCTTAATTTATTATTTTAGGTTAACAATTAAAAATATTGGATGGTGATCATTTGTGATAACAAATTTCGAACGGCTTGCTGCCATGAATAAGAACCACCTATGGCATCCTTTTACTCAAATGAAAGATTACAATAACGCTGATCCACTCATTATTGAACGCGGAGAAGGCATCATGCTTTATGACGTCCAAGGACGCGCATATTATGACGGTTTCTCATCCGTCTGGCTTAACGTACATGGACACAACGTGCCGGAGCTAAATCAGGCGATTAGAGAACAGTTAGGGCGAGTGGCCCATTCCACCCTTCTCGGTATGGCTAATGTTCCGGCAATTGAGCTTGCAGAAAAATTGGTGGAAATTACTCCGGAAGGACTAAACAAAGTGTTTTACTCCGATTCAGGAGCAACCGGTGTCGAGATCGCGATCAAAATGGCGTTTCAATACTGGCATAACAAGGGGATACGAGGTAAGACGAAGTTTGTAACGATGAACCAAGCGTACCATGGCGATACAATTGGCGCGGTAAGCGTCGGTGCCATTCCTCTGTATCATGACACTTTTCGCCCCATGTTGTTTTCTTCTTACACTATCCCATATCCCTATGCATATCGTCATGCAGGCGGTGAGACGCAGGCAATGGAAGATACGTTAGTGGAACTGCGTCATTTGCTTGAGACAAAGTCGGATGAAATTGCGGCTCTTATCGTGGAGCCGATTGTGCAAGGGGCTGGGGGCATTATCGTTATGCCTTCAGGCTGTTTACGCCAGATGGCTGCGCTGTGCCGTGAGTATGGCGTACTGCTCATCGCTGACGAGGTGGCGACTGGTTTCGGTCGGACAGGCGCGATGTTCGCTTGTAATCTCGAAGATGTTTCACCTGATTTGATGGTGATTGGCAAAGGGTTGACCGGTGGGTATTTGCCTGTAGCAGCGACACTTGCAACTGACGAGGTGTATGAAGCGTTTTATGCTGATTACGAAGAGCAGAAAACATTTTTCCACGGTCATTCCTATACCGGTAACCCGCTTGGCTGTGCCGTTGCTTTGGCAAGCTTAAAGCTATTTGAAGAGCGCAATATGATCGAAGGAGTAAGAGCAAAGGCGTCATTTGTCCAGCAAAAGCTCGCAGCGCTAAAGGATTACCAGCATGTCGGTGAAATCCGGCAAAAGGGACTAATGATCGGAATAGAGCTCGTTCGCGATAAGGTTTCACGAGAGCCATATGACTGGGCAGATCGAATTGGAGTTCGCACAACCTTGCGGGCAAGAGAGCTTGGAATGCTAACAAGGCCGCTCGGCAATGTGATCGTCTTTATTCCTCCGCTCTCGAGTAATGTTGCTGAACTGGATGCCATGACAAATATTTTGATGGAATCGATACTTCACGTCACCGAAGGGGTGTGAGTATTTTGAACGTTTATAACTATGATTTGATACGCGGATTATTTGTGACAGGAACAGATACAGCCGTCGGGAAGACGGTTATAACGGCAGCCATAACCGCTATGCTCCGTGCTGAAGGAATGAATGTGGGTGTCTGGAAGCCGATTCAAACCGGTGCTCGTATTGGCTGCGGACTAACCGATGCTGAGCGGCTGATAAGAAGCACGGGAATTAACGAACGGCCTGAGGCAGTCGCGCCATTTACATTCGAAGCTCCGCTTACGCCAATGCTCGCAGCTAAGCAGGCTGGTGTGATTCTTACACTGAAAGAGCTAATTACAGCTGGTTTACCGCTCACAAAAGATTATGAAGCACTGCTGGTCGAAGGGGCTGGTGGCGTCGCTGTGCCATTGACCGATGACACCCTCATGGTGGACTTCATAGCGGAGCTTCGGATTCCTGCTCTAATTGTAGCTCGTTCCAGTATTGGGACAATTAACCATACACTTCTGACCGCTTCTTTCCTTCAACATCGAGGGATTCCTATTGTTGGCGTCATCCTGAACGATGGGGAATTAACGGAAACAGATGACGATCCAAGTGTTGCTACGAATGCTCAACTAATTGAACAGTACAGCGGCCTTAAGGTTCTCGGACGGTTTCCTCGTTTGCGTACCGAAGAGACTCCACAGATGCTTATACATACCTTACAAGAATTCATACATTTCGCGCCTATTAGAGAGGCATTTGCAGTTAAATCTATGGGAGGATGATAGAGATGAAAACAATTAAAGTAGAGACGGAGTGGCAATTGCTTGCCCGAAAAACATTGCAAGGAGAATGTTTAACGTTAGAAGAGGGGCTCGCAGTGCTTGAAGCCGACGATGATGAGCTGCTGCTGCTCATGCAAGCAGCGTTTACGATTAGAAAACATTTTTACGGTAAAAAAGTGAAGCTGAATATGATCATCAACGCCAAAAGCGGCCTTTGCCCCGAGGATTGCGGCTATTGCTCGCAATCGCTTGTTTCGACGGCCCCAGTTAAAAAATACTCTCTGCTTGATAAAGACACATTGCTTACAGGCGCACGTGAAGCGATGGCGCGTAAAGCCGGAACCTATTGTATTGTTGCGTCCGGGAAAGGCCCAACAAACAGGGAGCTAGACCAAGTGGTGGCTGCAGTAAAAGAAATTCGTCAATCGATGCCTCTAAAGATTTGCGCATGTTTGGGTATTCTTGGGGATGATCAAGCTAGGCGACTTGCTGAAGCAGGCGTACATCGATACAACCACAACTTGAACACCAGTAAAGCCAACTACCCTTCCATCACGACGACCCATACTTATGATCAACGCGTTGAAACGGTGGAAAAAGTAAAGACATACGGCATGTCCCCTTGCTCTGGCGTCATCATCGGCATGGGAGAGACAAACCAGGAAATTGTCGAAATGGCTTATGCGCTGCGCGAACTAGATGCGGATTCAATTCCGATCAATTTTCTGAATGCAATACCGGGAACACCACTAGAACACGCAGGTCGCACGCCATCGATGAAAGCGTTGAAGGTACTAGCACTGTTTCGTTTCATTTGTCCTTCTAAAGAAATCCGTGTGGCAGGTGGCCGAGAGGTCAACCTTCGTACGCTGCAGCCTTTATCTCTTTTCGCCGCGAATTCACTTTTTGTGGGGGATTATTTAACGACAGCAGGCCAAGACATATCAGCTGATCATCAAATTATTGAGGATTTGGGCTTTGAGATTGAATTAAATGCCCTTTAAGGCGGTACCGACTATGAAATGGATGGAAGAAGAACTAGAATTATTGGCTGATGCTTCGAGGGAGCGTTCTTTGCGTATAACTAGCTCTGTATTCGGATCACCTGGTTATACGATGCGCGGAGAACGAACATTGCTCAATTTGTCCTCTAATGACTATCTTGGACTCGCCCAGCATCCTGCCATACTTGAAGTGATGCGTGAGACCTTGCTCACTGAAGGAGCTGGTTCAAGTTCTTCACGCCATGTGACGGGCAACCGATTACCTTATGGTTGTCTAGAAGAAGAACTAGCGGATTGGCAAAACTGTGAAGCATCGTTAGTTTTTGCAAATGGTTATATGGCTAATTCTGGAGTTATTAGTGCACTTGTAGGGCGAGGAGATGTTGTTTTTAGCGATCAGTTGAACCACGCGAGTATAGTGGATGGCATTGTACTCAGCCATGCGGAGCACGCCCGGTATCGCCATAACGACATGGAACATTTACGAACGCTATTAAATAAGTATCGTGATAAACGGCGTAAGCTGATCGTTACAGACGCTATTTTCTCTATGGATGGCGACATGGCACCATTGCGTGAACTTGTTGCGCTCAAACAGGAGTACGGAGCGATGCTTATGGTGGATGAGGCACATAGTGGGGGGATCTACGGAGGGCGAGGCGAAGGATTGTGCCATGAACTCGGATTGCAGAATGACATTGATATTCATATGGGAACATTCAGTAAATCGTTCGGTATTTATGGCGCTTATATTTGTGGCAGCCGCTTGCTAATACAATGGCAGGTAAATAAGGCTAGACCACTCCTATATTCAACAGCGCTGCCTCCTTCAATCGTTGCTGGTATTTCAAAGGCGTTAGTTTTGGTAAAAGAGGAACACTGGCGTCGAGAAAGGCTTTATGCAGCAAGCACATTATTTCGTTCCTTCCTTAGTGATGCGGGATTTAACATCGGTTCCGGAAAATCCCAAATTGTACCCTTAATCGTAGGCTCTAACGATATGGCTTTACGCTTCAGCGAAGCTCTTGAAGAAGAGGGAATCACAGCGGTTGCCATCCGTCCACCTACTGTACCTGATGGAACAGCGCGTATTCGCTTTTCCTTGTCAGCAGTTCATACAGATAAGGAATTGTTAAATGCAGCCGCACGCATTCATTCAATCGGACTTCGACTAGGAGTGCTAAGTCCATGATTACATTGGATAGCGAATCAGTGAAACTTAAGAGACAAACAAGCGGCACTATTATATGGTTATGCGGATGGAGTATGCCAGATACGGTTTTCGATCGGATACGTGAGTTTCTTCCGGATTTTCATCATGTTTCTGTTGATTACAGTGATGCCGATTCTCCAGAGAAAATGCTGCTCCTGACTGAGATGGCAGTAGACGAGGCGATGGCTTGCCATAGCCCGTTGTTAATCGGAGGTTGGTCTCTTGGCGGTTTACTTGCACTGAGACTCGCGACCAAAGGATTCGCTGATGGTCTTGTGTTGTTCGGAGCAACTGCTCGATTTACTCGAACAAAAGGTGAGTCTAGTGTTGGCTTTGCAGATATATATGTTAGGAAGATGATTACAGGGCTCAAACAGGACCGACAAGGGGTTGAATCAAGATTCCGAGAACTTATGTTTTCGGATGCAGAAGGGGAAGCCGAATTACGCAAAAGACTTCCCTCGATTGGCAGCTGGACAACCCCAGCGTTAATCGCAGGACTTCAAATTTTGCGAAGCGAGGATTGTTTGTCTCAACTGAAGAGCATCTCTTGCCCGGTAATTATTGTGCACGGGACTGATGATCGTATTTGTCCTTACGGCGCTGCAGCGGAGCTTATGACCCAGTTGCCAAAAGCAAAGTTATTCACGATGCCATCCTGCGGGCATGCCTCTTTCCTAGGAAGGGAAGACCAAATAGCTAATGAGCTGAGGAGATGGTGGCATGAGCAGTAGGATAAATGATATCCGACGTCAATTTAACCGTAGTGCAAATTCGTATGACGCTCATGCTCATGTTCAGCGCATGATGTCAGATCAACTTGCGAAAACATTCATAGAGTGGAAGAACAAGCGCAACATAGCCATTCCCAACATTCTTGAGATTGGCTGCGGCACGGGGACATTGACTGAGATTCTAGTTAATGAATGGCCGAGTGCAAGTATCACAGCACTCGATATAGCTCCCGCTATGATCAAGCTGGCTGAACAACGTGTCTTATCAAATGAAGCGAAACGTGATGGCATCATAAAAAATACTTTAGATCGTATAAGCTTTATTCAAGCGGATGTTGAAGTATGGGCAGAAGACGCTCAGGAATCCTCTTATGATCTCATCGTCTCCAACGCCTGTTTTCAATGGCTGAGCAATCCAAGGCAAACACTAGGTCATCTTCGGCGTATGCTTCGTCCTGGAGGCTTGCTCATATTCACGACATTCGGACCAGCTACATTTTGCGAGATGCATTATGCTTTTAACGAAGTTTATCGAGCGAGTGCAGTCGAGCCGCAGAGGCACGGACTTTGGTTTCTATCAACAAATGAATGGAGCAGCTTGCTCAAGCAATCTGGTTTTTATAGTATTCAATCTGAAAGCTTCATTCAGATGGAAGAGTATGCTTCAGCAAGAGACTTTCTTCACTCGGTAAAAGCGATGGGAGCTAGCACTTTAGAGGCTAATACGATGCCTGGTCTCAATTCGCGACGACTGTTTGCCAACATGTATAAGGAATACGAGGGGAAGTTCAGTATAGAGGGAGGCGTTGCTGCCAGTTATGAACTTCTATTGATTCAAGCATTGGCAAATGAGTAAATAAGTAAAATCACAAAGCTTAATAAAAGCAGCCCCGTCTAGAGCATGGTATTCCATGTTATAGACGGGGCTGCTTTTTTATGAGCTCTAGCTTTAAACCCAAATTCATTATTTATTTTTCAATAAATCCATCCGGGCCAAATACTGCTCATTGGATAGCTGAGCATAGCTGATAACCAATAAAAAAACAAAATCTAAAAATAATACCAACACAAAATGTAAGCATTTTCGGATAGGCAATGAAAAGGACAAAAATGTATAAAGTTTGTCATAAGGCCCGATTTTATAGGGTGATATGATGAAATTGTAAAAAATTCATGACGCATCTTGTTTAAATTGGAGGGGATTCGTTTGAATAATATGCTTCTTGTGGATGAAGAGTCAGACATAGCAAAAGAAATGAAGAAGAATGTAGAGCATTCTGAATACTTTCGAATTTTGCAAGATCATTATCGAACAAGTATGCCTGTGCTTCAGGAATCATTTCTAGCATCGCTGCTTACGAGAAAACTAACAAGCCAGCAAATTGAAGAAAAATCAATGAATTATGATATTCAGCTGCGCGGCTCTCAGTATGTTGTAGCGCTCATCGCTCTTTATCCTACGGAAGAAGCAAAAGAATACTCCTCTTCCTTGTTAAGACAGTCGCGTGGTGTGGATTGTATGATTCAAGCTGTTTTGAATAGAACGCGAGAAGTATGGGACATCAATTCGCTTGGGAAAGTGTTTATTTATCAAGAAAGCATTGCTTTGCTGGCCATCGATAATGGACAGCACAAGGAGCATTGGTTTTCGATTATGCAAGCAGCACTGTCGGATGTTCTTGAGCAGATTGTACAAGATCTGAAGCTGAATGTCACGATTGGTGTTGGCTCGCGTGTTTTAGATATTGCCGATGTACATCATTCTTACCAAGAAACGCTTATTGCACTAGACTATCGTCTTGTTATGGGGTCCAAGAAGGTTATCTATTTTCACAATATTGAAGATGATGAGAGTGAGCAACTTCGATTCGACGAACTGAAGGGGCAAGCTTTAAGGAACAGTTTGAAGATGGGGACGGCCGAAGAGATTTCTGAAGCAGTTGATACGATATTCGATGAACTGTTTGAAAGTAAATTTGCTTTGCAGGACATTCAAATCTATTTATTTGAAGTATTGACGTTAATATTGCGTACAGCGAAAGAGGCTGATATTGATCTTGACGGACTGTTAGGTACAAGTATTCAACTGCATGCAGAAATGTATAGATTGCCGGGTTTAAGGGAGGCAAAACGTTGGGTTTTTGATATATGCATTGAAATGATGAGGAAGATTTCCAGCCAGCGGAAGCATGTATATAAAGATATTGTCGAAGAAGCCATTCAGTATACGAAAGATCATTTTATGAATCCAGCTTTGTCCATTCAAGAGGTATGCTCATTCCTTCACATTAGTACAGGTTATTTCAGTCGTGTATTTAAAAAAGAAGTAAAACTAACCTATGGACAATATGTCATGCACATCCGGATAGAGGCTGTTAAGCAAATGCTGCGTCTTACAGAGCTTAAAGCTTCTGAGATTGCAGATCGCGTCGGGATAACCGATCCTAAATATTTGGGTTTTTGCTTTAAGAAGCATGTTGGGATTTCGCTAACGGAGTATCGGAGTAGAATTACAGAATCCCTAGTGAAATATGAGTGATTCATCGTTACACACCATATCAGTTTTATAACAATAGATTAGAATTTTCAGACAAGACGTGAGAATTGTGGGTTCGAATAACAATCATTCTTCTACATAATAGGTCGAGAAGTTAAAAAATGAATTTGGGGGAATTTTGGATGAAAAAGAAATGGGTTCTTGCGTTACTGACAGGTATGATGTTGACGGCCGCAGCATGCAGCAACGATGGAGGAAATACAGAAGGAGAAAAAAAGGAAAGCATACAGATCGGAGCAGCTATTTACAAATTTGATGATACCTTTATGACGGGTGTGCGCAATGCAATGCTGGAGTCAGCGAAGAACGGAGCGAAATTAGATGTTGTGGACAGCCAAAACTCGCAACCAACGCAAAATGAGAAGGTGGATCTATTTATTTCGAAAAAATACGATGCGCTTATTATTAATCCAGTTGATCGTACAGCTGCAGGCGTCATTATCGATAAAGCGAAAGAAGCTAATATGCCAGTCGTATTCTTGAATCGCGAGCCGATTGCGGAGGATATGGAAAAATGGGATAAGGTGTACTACGTCGGTGCTAGAGCAGAGGATTCAGGAACGATTTCGGGGCAATTAATTAGTGATTATTGGAAAGCAAACCCAAGCGCGGATAAGAACGGTGACGGCAAGCTGCAATACGTGATGTTAACTGGTGAGCCAGGGCATCAAGACGCGGAGCTTCGTACAAAGTATTCTGTTGAGGCTATTGAGGACGCAGGCATAGAGGTTGAAGAGCTTGCTAAAGATACAGCGATGTGGGACCGAGTCAAAGGGCAAGAAAAAATGCAAGCATTTCTAGCATCAAATGGAGATAAAATCGAAGCAGTTCTTTCTAATAATGATGATATGGCGCTTGGCGCGATTGAAGCGTTGAAAGCATCGGGTTACTTCAAAGGTGATAAGTACATTCCGGTTGTTGGTGTAGATGCAACGGCTCCGGCTATTCAAGCCTTGAAGGACGGAACCATGCTGGGTACGGTGCTGAATGACGCGAAAAACCAAGGAGCAGCATCTGTTGCGATTGCTACAGCGCTTTCCAAAGGCGAGACGCCAACAAAAGAAAATATTGGTTTTGAAATCACAGATGATAAATATGTATGGATCGCTTACAAGAAAATCACAAATGCGAACATTGCAGACGCGGAATAATGAAATAAAGATGAGGGGCAGCGGTATCCCGCTGTTTCCTCCTAACTTATTTATTGGTTTTTGATGGGAGGATATGATATGGAGCAGCATTATGTTCTGGAAATGCGAGGAATTTCGAAGGGCTTTCCAGGGGTACAAGCGCTCAGCAACGCAACAATAAAGGTGAAACCAGGAACTGTACATGCCCTTATGGGTGAAAACGGGGCTGGGAAATCAACGCTAATGAAGTGCTTGTTCGGCATATATAGACCCGATGAAGGTGAGATTTTTATAAATGGTCATAAAACAACGATTCATAACTCTAAAGAGGCACTGAAAAATGGAATTTCCATGATTCATCAAGAGCTTCATCCGGTACCGCATCGTAATGTAATGGAAAATATTTGGCTTGGTCGGTTTCCGGAATTAGGTTTTGGTCCGGTTAAGTTTATTCATGAAAAGAAAATGTACGAGGACACATTGCATTTATTCAAAGATCTTGAGGTGGATATAGATCCTCGAGTGCGCACGGGGACGCTGTCTGTTTCAAAAATTCAAACGCTGGAAATTGCGAAAGCGGTTTCTTTTCATTCAAAGCTTATTGTAATGGATGAGCCAACTTCCTCTTTGACTGGCAATGAAGTTGAACAGCTATTCAACATTATCAATAGTTTGCGAAAGCGCGGCGTATCTATTATTTATATCTCTCACAAAATGGAAGAAATCTTGCGCATCTCTGATGAAGTGACGATCATGCGAGATGGTCATTATGTTGGAACTTGGCCTTCAAGTGAACTAACGACAGACCTCATTATTACGAGAATGGTCGGTCGTGATTTGAAAGAACGCTTTCCTGCACGAAAGAATATGCCTGGCGGCACAATGATGAAGGTAGAAGGTCTATCGTCGCCAAATCCCAAGTCGTTTCAGGATATTAGCTTTGAGCTGAGGAAAGGGGAAATTCTCGGCCTAGGCGGCTTGGTTGGCGCTCAACGAACAGAGCTTATTGAAGCCTTGTTTGGGCTTCGGAGCGTTGTTTCCGGCAAAATCTCCATAAACGGGAAGCCAGTGAATTTAAAAACACCATCTGAAGCGAAAAAGAATAAGATTGCACTTCTAACCGAAGAAAGGCGAGTAACAGGAATTTTTCCAGTGTTATCGGTTTATGAGAACACGATTATCGCGAATTTGTCTCGTTACCAGAATAAATTTGGGCTGTTGAATGAAAGAAAAGGACGAGTTGACGCAGCGGATAATGTTGAAAAGTTTGGAACAAAGACACCGTCTGTTCATCAACAAATTCGTTATTTATCAGGAGGAAATCAGCAGAAAGTACTCTTGGCAAGATGGCTGCTTACAGAACCAGATATATTGCTGCTTGATGAGCCTACTCGTGGTATTGATGTTGGCGCTAAATTTGAAATTTATACGATTATTACCGAGCTTGCGAAGCAAGGGAAAAGCATTATTATGATCTCCTCGGAAATGCCTGAGCTGCTTGGGATGTCTGACAGAATTATGGTTATGAGCGAAGGCAAATTGACAGGCATTGTGGAGGGCAAGTCAGTAACAGAGCAAGAAATTATGCGCCTAGCTGCGCAGCAACGTTCGGTCGTATCAGGGGGTAAACGTAATGAACACGCAATTACTGTTTAAAGTGAAAGACTATTTAATGCAAAGAGCGATTTTCGTGGTGTTGATTTTGATTGTAATTGGCATCGCGGTGGCAGATCCTAACTTTCTAGCCTTTTCTACGCTTAGAGATATATTGCAGCAGTCTTCGACTAAGCTAATTATTGCAATTGGTGCGGCATTTATTCTTATTACAGGCGGTACAGATTTGTCATCTGGACGAGTTGTTGGACTAACGGCAGTTATTTCGGCATCGATGCTGCAAATAGATACGTATGCCAACCGATTTTACCCGGACTTGCCGCAGCTTTGGGTAATAGCTCCGATTTTAATAGGCATTGCAGTTGGTTTGCTTGTTGGATTAATAAACGGTTTTATCGTAGCAAAGCTTCATGTTCCACCCTTTATTGCTACGCTAGGAACAATGGTAGGAATCTACGGTATCAATAGCCTTTACTTCGATATGAAGCCGAATCAATCGCAGCCGATTGGCGGTCTTCGAGATGATTTTAAAGTGTGGGGTTCGGGATATATCGATCTTGGAGGCGGCTATACGATCCCGTATATTGTGCTTATTGCGCTCGCTGTAGCACTTATCTGTTGGGTCGTATTTAATAAGACTCGTCTGGGAAAAAACATGTATGCAATTGGAGGAAACGTCCATGCGGCACATGTTTCCGGCATTAATGTCGCTCGAAATCTTATTTATATTTATGCCATTTCGGGAGCGTTGTATGGTCTTGCTGGTGTGCTTGAAGCAGCCCGAACGGGAGGAGCTACGAATAACTACGGAAACATGTATGAATTAGATGCCATTGCGGCATGCGTAGTTGGCGGGGTGTCAACTGCTGGCGGGGTGGGCAAAATCCAAGGCGTAGCAGCAGGCGTATTAATCTTTGGCGTTATTAACTACGGATTAACGTATATCGGTGTTAGTCCCTATTATCAATTAATTATTAAGGGACTCATTATAGTTGCAGCCGTAGCTTTTGATATTCGAAAATATATGGCAAAAAAATAGTTTATACATTCAACGTATTAAAAGGAGGTGATGAATGTATTGCTTATTGGCAAGTACACGATGATTCAAAGGGATGTTTATCAAATGCAGCCTTGGCGATTGCCATGGCTATTAAAGGCATACATTCCTTTAGGTAACAGAGGATTTATAAAAAAAGTGTTGCTTTAGGATGTTACTATTTTGGGGAGGGTTGAAATTGGGTATTAAAAAACGCGTAAAAAAAATGATGTTGTCATACTTGGCATTTTCGCTAGTAGGATCGATGTTCGTTGGCTTGCCGAATGCTGTCTCGGCAGCACCAAGTGCAACTGAAATTAAGTTAAGTCCACACAAGATGAAGAAAGTATGGGATGGTTGGGGAACTTCATTAATATGGTTTGCTAATGCTACTGGCGGCTGGGAAAACGAGCAGGCGAAAAATGATTTGGTGGATGCATTATATGGCAAAGAGGGACTTAATTATAATATTGCCCGCTACAACATTGGCGGTGGCGATGATCCGACTCACAATCATATGCGTGAAGGCGCTGATATTCAAGGCTTTTCAACAGAAGAGGGTCATTTTGATATTAACCGCGATGAAAAACAGCGTTGGTGGTTGCAGGAAGCATTGAAACGTAAACCAGAACTAATTATGGAAGCGTTTTCCAATTCTGCACCATACTATATGACCCACAGTGGTTGTACTGCTGGTAATCATAATGCTTGGGAGAATAACTTAAAAGAAGATTATTATGATGATTTCGCGGCATATTTAGCAGAGGTAGTCAAACATTATAAAGATGATTTTGGAATAGAGTTCGATACTCTTTCGCCAATTAACGAGCCCAATACAAATTATTGGGGTGCATTCAATCGTCAGGAAGGCTCGCATTGGGATCCTTGGGCGCAGTCATGGATTATTTGGGAAGCTCGGCAAAAGCTGAATGAAAAAGGATTGAATAATGTTGGCGTTTCAGCAATGGAAGAATCCGTAATTGATACTTTCCTGGAAAATTGGAGCCATTATAACGACGATGCAAAAAACAGCATATCTCAAATGAATGTTCATGCTTATGGAGGTTCAAAAAGATATGAGGTTCGTCAGCTTGCCGAAAAGGAAAATAAAAAGCTATGGATGTCAGAAGTTGATTTAGGACCAAGCGGTATTGCTCATAATCATGATGATATCGAACCGGCATTAGCGCTGGCTGATCAAATTATGGTGGATATTAAATGGTTTGAACCGCAGGCATGGGTAATTTGGCAAGCTATTGAAAGCGAACAAAATATGCAACCAGACAAAGAGAATATGAACTGGGGTCTGATTCATGCTGATTTTGATACTGAACAATGGTGGTATACAAAAAAATATTATGCGATGGCGCAATTTAGTAAATTCATTCCGCAAGGCTCGAAATTTTTTGAGAATAGCGACGGTGATGGAAAGACACTAACGGCTTATAACGAAGGGACGGGGGAAACGGTTATCGTTTATCGCAACCCGGATCAAGTCAGCAGACAATTGTCATTTGATCTTTCCAAGTTTGCAAAGCCGGGAAGTGAAGTATCCACTTATGTGACAACTTCAGAAAAAGATTTACAGGAAGGTAAATTAGAGGTTTTAGGAACTAAGCTTTATGCAAATGTGGAAGGAAAATCAATTACAACTTTTGTAATCAAAAATACACAGTACGTTGAAGGCCAAGAAGCAGACGTTACACAGATATTAAATGATTTAAAGGTAAGTATTGAACAACATAAAGCAACCTTGAATGAAGATAACCCGGATATTGAAGAGTTGGAAGCGCTAATTACAAAAGCTGACGATGCGCTTCAATCTGGCAGCAATGAACAAATATCTGATGCAATTGTTGAAATCAGCCTCAAATTCAAGGCAATGTTGTCTGATGGTGTTATAGGTGTTATACCACAACAGTTGATGAGAGCTTCGGCGAGCAGCGCACAATCTGGAGAAGGTCCGGAGCTTACCATAGACGGTGATGTAAATACAAAATGGCATACGCCATGGGGCGATGGCTATCAAGAACCACCGCACTCTATTACTTATGAATTAGGCAAACTGTACAAAGGCATTAACAAACTGGAATATACACCAAGACAAGACACAGATACGAATGGTACAGTTACTAAGTTTGAAATTGAAGCAAGTATTGACGGTGTGAATTTTAACAAAATTGCAGAAGGAACATGGGATGCTAACAAAGCAATAAAAACAGCAACCTTTACTCCCGTCGATGCGACTCATGTTAAATTCAAAGCACTAGCATCGCAAAGTGATGTTGGCACACAGTTTGCATCTGCTGCTGAAATCAATTTGTACAGGGATTCAAATTTTAAACTAAATTCAGAGCAACTTGCTAAAGCAATAACGGATGCTGAACAATTTATTGCAACTTCGAATAAAGATGAAAATCTATTAGAGCTTTTGAAACAGTATGTTGATGCAGGCAATGCATTAATGAAATCGGATTCATCCACGCAAGAAGAAATGAATCGTACGACTAATCAAATTAATGATGAAATGGTTAATTTGCAGAGAGATAGTTTCTTAGTTGAAGGGATCACAGTAAAATACGCCCCAGAAGCACACTGGAGCACACCTGTAGAAAGCATGTTAGATGGTAATCGAGATACATTTTATGAAACGAATTGGGAAGATTGGGGCCGCAAATACCAAGCAGGCGACTATATCGTTCTTGACTTGAATAAAAGTAGAAAAGATATAAGTCAAATCCTCTACACACCGAGACAAGGTAAAGATAAAGAAAACGGTCGTATTAGACAATTCAAAATTTATACAAGCGATAAAGATTTGTCAAACGTTGAATTAACAGGAACACAAAGTGAATTGGATCAACATTTTGAGTTGGCAGCCGTCGGCGGTCTTGATACAGGAAAAGATTATGATCAATTCGCAACCTTCACCTCAAAAAATGCACGTTACGTAGCTATTCAAGTTATCAAAACTGGCGGCAACAGCTCTACTTTATCGATTGGTGATTTGGCTGTTTATCAAAAGTATGTTGCGGACATTGATACGAGTATAGTTCAAATTGCTAAGGAAAAGTTGGTCACTCTTTACGAAGATATGGTTCCATATGTAAGAAATATTATGGACAATTATTTAAATGAACTCGAAGATACAGAGCATCTAACGTTAGAATCACTAGAACATTATAATTACTGGCTTAATGAATATTATAATTTCTATTCTAATCTTGGTCATGTAAGCTCCATCAAAAATGGTGAAGTGTGGCTAGATACTGACGGTGTGCCAATTCAGGCGCATGGCGGAGGTATTATATATGACGAAAAGACTAAAAAATACTATTGGTACGGAGAAGATAAAACGGAATCGAACATGGGTGCTGGTTATGTTCCGATGACTGGTGTACATGCTTACTCATCTACTGACCTTTATAATTGGAAAAATGAAGGTGTTGTATTGCCGGTATTTAATAATCCGTCTCTTGGTGATAGAACTTACGATGGATTGACGGATGCTTCTAACATTCCAATGTATATTCATGAAGATGATGAATTGTATAAGGAATCGGGAGTAGGATTCGAATCTTGGCGACAAGAACAAAATTATGGGAAGCTTGATGATTGGAATTTCATTCCGGAAAATGGAGTGGAAAAACGTTTTTATAATTTCGCTGTTAACATGAAATCACCAGTTCAAACACTTAAAAAACATAATACACGGGAACAAATTGCCGATTTGAATGCACTTTATAAAGATACTTCTATCGAAGAGAAACAAAGATTATACGGGCTGTTCAATTGGGATAAAGTTGTGGAACGGCCAAAAGTTGTTTACAACGAGAAATATGATAATTATGTAATGTGGTGGCATCATGATGGTCCAATGTCGGGTAAATATTGGACAGCATCAGGTGGTGTAGCTGTAAGTAAATCTCCTATAGGTCCGTTTAAAGTGCTTGATATCGAGAGAATGCCAAATGATGGATGGGATCCTGACAAAAGGGGTGAAGGAGATGGTATGCTCCGCGATATGACCCTTTATGTAGATGATGATAAGGATAAAACAGCATATTTGGTCTATTCATCCGAAGGAAATGGGACAACCATCGTTCTAAAACTGGATGATACTTATACACAACCAGCTCGTGAGGAACATGGAAATGCGATTTGGGCGAAAGCTCATAGCAATGGTAGAGAAGCTCCAACATTATTTAAACAAGATGATACGTATTATTCTATAACATCTGGTTTAACAGGCTGGAACCCAAATCCTGCTAAATATCATATTACAGGTCATCCATTAACGTGGTGGTGGGAAGATAAAGGCGATCCATTCTGGGATGACTACAAAGGTACGACTCATGAGAGTCAAAGTACTTTTGTACTTCCATACAGAGATAAAAATGGAAATATTGTAAGAGATAAATTTATCTTTATGGCGGATCGTTGGAATCCTGGAAACTTGAGTGACTCCAGATATATTTGGTCCCCATTACACTTGGACACTGAGAATAAACGCATTTCAATGAATTGGCAATCGGAATGGGATTACTCACAATTTGGGGAAGCGCAAATAGAAAAGTACACAGTAACATTCAATAGTAATGGTGGTAGTAGTGTAGCTAGCATCGAAGCAAAACCAGATTCACCGATTGCAGAACCAGCAGCACCGAACAAGGAAGGTTATATTTTCATCGGTTGGTACAAGGATGAAGCATTGAAGGAACAATGGAATTTCGCAACAGATAGAGTAGCAGAACAAGATATCACCTTATATGCGAAGTGGGAGTCAGAATCTACGAATGTGTTGGTAGAATCGATCAGCCTGACTAGCGAAAGTGGCAAAGCGGCAATAGAAGTGAAGGGCGGCAGCCTGAAGTTGACGGCAGAGCTATTGCCAACGAACGCTTCCATTAAGAAGGTAACTTGGACTGTCTATGAGTCAGATGGCGTAACGGCAACGGACAAAGCAACGATCGATCAAAACGGATTGTTGACTGCCGTGAAGGACGGCGCTGTAAAAGTAGTCGCAGCTGCAACGGACGGATCTGGGGTTCGAGGTGAAAAAGCGATTGAAATTACTAATCAAACTTCCGACGGAGGAAACAACGGTGGTAGCGGTGTTGGTATTACAGATCCAGACCTTGAAAACCCAGCTTTATACGAGCCGAAGAAATCTGAGCTATCGATTGATTCCGCACTAAATAGCTTGACGGCTTCGCTTGATCGCAATCAACTTGCCAAAAAGGCAGCGGAGTTTTTAAAGGTTGTACAAGCCGGTTCCATTCTAACGATTGATGTTCCTGGAAACCACACACGATATGAAGTGAGGATTCCATTGGACGCTTTGAGTGGATTAGCCGCGAACAAGCCAGATTCGATTCTTTCGATTCGCAGCAAGTTTGGAAGCTACGAATGGCCGGTGTCTATATTAAACAGCAAGGATATGAAAGGGAAAGTAGATGCCAATGCTGTGTTAATTGTAAGCATGGTGAAAGCGAACGAAGATAAGTTGCAGCAATTGGATGCAGCCCTATCCGGCAATGGAATGAAGCGTATAAGCGATATTATCGACTATAAAGCAACGCTGAAAACGAAAGATGCGGAATACGATAATCATTCCACCGGTTCTATTGAGCGTACTTTAACCGTAGACAAAGTAATTCGCAATTTCAATGAAGCAACGGTCGTATCATATGATCCTGAAACGGGAGCCATTCGATTTGTACCAGCGGTGTTTACCGTTATGGATGGCAAGACTGTAGCTACGATCAAGCATTACTCGAATGGCATGTATGTCTTCATTGAAGGCAGTAAAACATTCGAAGATATGCGCGGACACTGGGCACAGAAGGATGTAGAAACACTCGCTTCTAAGCTGATCGTGAATGGGAAAACGAATCAAGTTTATGATCCGGAAGGGAAAGTGACTCGTGCAGAATTCGCATCGCTGCTAGTAAGAAGCTTGGGCTTGAATAATAATGGTGCAGAGCAGGTATTTGACGATGTAGCAGCTGCTAAATGGTATGCCGCAGATGTAAGTACTGCGGTTCAGCACGGGTTAGTACAAGGAGTAGGCAACAACAAGTTCAATCCTGAAGCATTCATCACTAGAGAGCAAATGGCAGTTATGATTATGAAAGCTGTTCAGCTCGTTCAAGGAGATACAAGCGCTGGATCGAATTCATCAAGCATTTCGTTAGCTGCATTTGCTGATCAAGACCAGCTATCGGGCTTTGCCCGTGAAGCGGTTCAAGCCGTAATAAATGCAGGTATTATGAATGGCAAATCGGAAACCACGATTGCGCCTAAAGATACAGCAAGCCGTGCTCAGACAGCAGTCATGCTGAAGCGAGCATTGAGCTTTGTTAAGCTGATTAATTCGTAATCAATAAAGAATGACACGTAGTCAGCTCATCATGTGAGCTGACTACGTGTTTTTAACCAAACATATGAGAAGATAGAGCTCAAATTACGATCGCATAACACTGATTGCAAGCGATATTAAAAATAGCATCGAAGAAAATGTTGCTGTGTTTGGCAATAACCTCTTGAAAGATTAAGATTGGCAAGTCTACAACTCATGACACTCCTAAAAATCGTACTTATATACATTAAATTACCATTTTTTCATTAAATATCACGATTGAAGTGTACAATTATACATGATCTGAATACATGCATACATGGATGAATTTGTGAAATTCCTCTACACTTATAACAATTACCAAGAGTAGAGGAGTGTATTTGATTGAAAGACCAAAAATGAATCGATACCGTATGGTCTTCTCTAGGAGTCGTCTAATTTTCTTAAGATATATTTAAAAATATGTTCTGTATACCCTGGTAATTTTCAGGGTTTTTTAGATTGAAATCATGTCGTAGTGTAATAATTATAGGTTGAAAAGCTGCAAGGGGGCAGAAATGAAACCAATATATAAGATTATGATTGTTGATGACGAGATGCTTGTTAGGCAAGGAGTCAAGCACCTTCTAGATTGGGAACAAGAGGGATACCGAATCGTCGCTGAGGCTTCGAATGGTCTTGAAGCTTTGGATTTGGTTGATGAGGTCAACCCTCATGTCATTCTAACAGACATCGTAATGCCAGTTATGGACGGTGAGGAATTTGTTAAGCGGGTGAAGGAGAAGTACCCTCAAATTGAGGTGATCGTCCTAAGCAGCTTCAGTGAATACGGCTACGTTCGCTCCACCTTTCAGAGCGGAGTGGCGGATTATATCCTAAAGCCGAAGTTGGAAGCCGAATACCTGTTATCGATCTTAAATAAAACAACAGCCAAAATGGTTGGGACGCAGATGGGTGATCAAGGAATTGATATGGAGGAAAAACAGCTTACACGAATAATCGAGAAGCTAATGAGCGGTTACGAGGCTTCGCAAGATCCTGGGTTGGTGCATTCGAAGTTTCCATACAGGCGTTTTGCATTTTTCGGTACGGACATGCACCATATTAAAGATTCTGATGATAAGGTGACTTTCGCAAGCCAAATAGATAGAGGGCTGCGTAAGCTCAGCAAGGACAAAGCAGCCTATATGCAGCTGAAGTTTGACAACGATTCTATTCTTTTCTTAATCAATGTGAATCCAGAGCAATGGGTCGAAATGGTCATGGAGCTCAGGTGCCTCGTCCCAGAAATGACAGAGATTAAGAGCGGTACCCAATTCGTACTTAGTCAAAGCTTCGAAGATTTTAACCGCCTTGGTGAGATTTATCGGAACAATTACTTGAAGCTTACAAGATATAGTTTTTACCTGCCGACACGAAGCCTGATTGAAAATGATCATTTACCGGGACTCTCGGATGCGTATCAAGAATATGACATGGGCGAATTATCGGAACAGTTGCGACGCAAGCAATTCCAGAAGGCGTTTACGAGCTTTCTGGAATTTGTGCATCTGTGGTCGAAGGACTATCGCACCGAAATTTTTGAATTCAAATCGTTTTTGGGTAACTTCATATTTAACGTGACGACAACACTTGGGAAAATGAAGTATGAAACCCCTGGGGGAGAAGACGCTAAATACGACTACTTCCGAAAAATTGATGAAGCAAGGTATGCCAAAGAAGCAATTGCTATTGCTGAAGCATTCATACATGAGGCAGAACATGTGATTCTCAAGGCGAACTCATTATTTAATCCAAATATATCTAATCTACTTGAATATATTCATGAGCATTACGCTGATCCGATCACGCTGACCGGAGTGGCGAGGCAGTTTCATTTCAATGCTTCGTATCTTTCAAGCTTTTTTGCTACTCATAATGAGGAAGGTTTCAGTGAATACCTGAACAAAGTCCGGTTGGAAAAAGCGATGGAGCTTCTCTTGACGACAGGAGAATCGATATCCGAAATCAGTGCAAATGTAGGCTATTCGGACCAGAGTTATTTTACAAAGGTGTTTAAAAAGCATACCGGCATATCGCCAAGCCAGTATCGGAAACAATTCTCGGAGGAGATAAAGGAGTCATGATAAGAAAGGCTGCATTAAAGCTGAAAAAGCAGGGCTTGTTCCTCAAGTTGTTTCTCGTCACGCTCATTAGCATCGTTACCGTATCGCTAATAACCCTAGCTATAACGATCAGCATGTCGGAGAAATTATTTTTTCAAACGTTCAGCATTACTAACAGCAAGTTACTGAACCAGATGAAGACCAACCTTGAGTCTTACAACTACACGGTAGCTACTGGAGCAGCGATGATAGCTCAAAATGCCTCTATCCGAAACTATTTATCTGGCGAAGAGACGGATGCAGTATCACTTGCCACCGAAACATACCATATGACAGAAGGCATGAAGGCGATTCGGTCCAACTTTAGCGCTTATGACGTTGGGATTATGATCATAGGCGTGAATGGTCGGAGTTATTCAACAGATGCTTATTATTGGTCCACTTTCGCCGAGGAAATGAAAAATCACACCGTTACGAAAGCAACAAATGACCAATCTGCGCAAATCTTGTACCAGCTCTATCCAGCTGGTGATAACAAAGGCATAGCGAAAGAGCAAGTGCTTGTGGCTTCCAAAGCTTTATTTGATCAACAGACAAGTAGTTTTTACGGCACCTTGTATGTCGCAATTCGTGATCGCAATTTCAGATCTTTTTATGCTAACTTTACGAGTGAAGGCAATGACGTGTTGTTGATAAATAAAAACGGATTGATTGTGTCCAGCAATCGGAGCGAGCGGATTGGGCTGATGGACAAGCCGTTATATACAGAAGTAGCAGCTCAGCAGCTCGGAGAAGAAGATGAAGGATCCGCCTACGTCATGGGTAATGAACGAATTGTGTTTTCTGAATATTTGCCGGAGTTTGATTTTTATCTGGTAAATCTAATTGACAAGAAAGCCGTGACCGGACAGATGGTGAATGCAGAAGCGGTGACGTTGACCATTATGGTCATCGTGGCGATTTCCCTTATTATCGTATTTTTAATTACCCGAAAAATGACGAAGTCCCTGCGTGTACTCGTTAAACAAATGTCACATATTCCAACGAGTGGATTCGATAATCATATCGATATCGCTACTAGCAGTTATGAAGTTAAAGAGCTGGGCAACGCTTTTAATTATATGCTTGATGCACTGCATGATTATGTAGATCGACTGTTGGAAACCCAAAAGCAAGTGCGTAACGCAGAGCTGGCCGCACTACAAATGCAAATCAATCCGCACTTTCTATACAATACGCTGGCATCAATAAAGTTTTTGGTGCTGCAGGGTAATAAGGAAAAAGCAGCAGGTACAATTAATGCACTTATCTCTCTACTGCAAAATACAGTTAGTGATGTAGAGTCCACTATTCCTGTTTGTCAGGAACTGGAGACAATGAAGCATTATGTCTATATCAATCATGTGCGGTACAGTGAGAAGATACGCGTGAATTATTTTGTGGAGCCGGACAGCTTGGATTACCACATACCGAAGCTCATTCTCCAGCCTTTTATCGAAAATGCTTTCTTTCACGGATTCAACATTAAAGAACAAGGAAGTATTTTGATCATGATAGCCGTGCAGGAGGACCAACTAGTATGCGAGGTTGTGGATAACGGAGACGGTATGGATATAGAGCAAAAGCAGCTGAAAGTGGAGAAGATACGTACGCCGAAGAGGAAACGCCAATTTTTCTCCGGCATCGGCATACGTAATGTAGACGACAGAATTAAATTAATGTATGGGGAGAATTATGGGATTAACATAACAAGCAAACGGGGAGAAGGTACTAAAATCAAAATTAACATTCCATTAATTAATAAATAAAGAATGTGCAAAACAACTAAAGAATGTGCTAGAGACGTCATGAAAAGTAAATAAACGATCCAATAATAGCACAAAAGCTAACAAAGATAATACAAAAGAATATGTACACAAAGTGTTAAGATGGATGCGTTATTGGAAAACGTTTTCATCTTTTTTTATTTTACAAGGGGGATTATTAATTGAAAAAATTAGTTTTCGTTCTGCTTACTAGCGTTATTCTCTTGATGGCATGTTCGTCTGGTGGAACGAAAGGCAGTCTAACAAGCTCGGGCGATGGAGGCACATCCAATCCGAAAGAGATTACTGTTTGGGCGTGGGACCCGGCGTTTAACATTGCCGCCATGGGTGTAGCAAAAGAAGCATATTCACAAGTTCATTCGGATGTCTTGATCAACATCGTGGAAAACGCGCAGGCTGATATCGTTCAAAAGCTGAACACCGTGTTGAATTCAGGTTCAACGAAAGGTTTACCTAACATCGTATTGATCGAGGATTATCGAGCACAGAGCTTTTTGCAAGCGTATCCGGATTCGTTTTATGAATTGACAGACGCTGTAAAAGTCGAAAATTTCGCTGATTATAAGATTGATCCGACCAGTGTTGATGGTAAGCAATACGGCGTACCGTTTGATTCAGGTGTCACCGGAATGTATGTACGGACAGATTATTTGGAGCAAGCGGGCTATAGCTTAGCTGACATGGAAGAAATCGACTGGAAGCAGTATATCGAGATCGGCAAAGCTGTAAAAGAGAAGACCGGCAAAAGTATGCTCACCCTTGACCCTAACGATCTTGGACTTATTCGCATGATGATGCAATCTGCTGGGCAATGGTATACGGCTGAGGATGGCAAGACTCCGTTCATTGCAGACAACGCCGCTTTAAAAGAGGCGATTGAATTGTATAAAGAAATGCTGGATTCCGGCATTGTGAAGGTGATATCGGATTGGAGCCAATTTGTTGGTGCATTCAATCATGGTGAAGTCGCCAGCGTACCTACCGGTAACTGGATTACTCCTTCAATTAAAGCAGAAGCTTCTCAGTCACAAAAATGGGCAGTAGCTCCGCTTCCTAAGCTTGCAGTAGCAAAAGGCTCCGTCCATGCATCAAGCCTTGGCGGCAGCTCTTGGTATGTAATGAATGTGGAGGGAAAAGAAGCTGCTGCCGAGTTTCTCGAAAAGACGTTTGCCTCCGATGCTGAACTCTATCAGTCTCTAAATACTAAGATTGGAGTCATCGGTACCCTGAAGGCTGCGGCAAGTGGAGAAGCTTACTCTGCGGAAGACGAATATTTTCAAGGCCAAAAAATCGTATCTGATTTTGCAACATGGACCGCTAAGATCCCCACCGTCAACTACGGCATGAACACTTACGCCATAGAGGATATTATTGTTGTTGCACTGCAAGCTTATTTTGGCGGGAAAGATGTGGATACTGTTCTGAAAGATGCGCAGATGCAAGTCGGTACTCAAATTCGCTAAATACACACAACTGTATATCATAGTTTCTCTCCACTGCCCCCCAATTGTTAGACACCATCTAACAATTAGGGGGCAGTTTTTCTATGATCAATTTATAACTTCTTCTCCCCAGCCGTCATAACACATTTTCACAAAACGATTCACCCCGTACCCGTCAAGTCCTGTTGCATAGCAGCCAATTTCATAATTTCCTTGAAGTCGAAGGCCATCAACTTTGCACTTTGATTCGCATATACGATCCGACTATTGTCATCAGAGATCATAAATGATGCTAGCATTGTCGTTCCGAACTATTTGTGGCATGTATTCACACGGTTCAATTGGGGTGAGCCTTGGGGTGCAGCAACACGTGAAGGGCAGCTTGAATGGCGGCGCACCAACCAACGGTTTTTTGCTCGTAACTTCATTCCGTCAATGCTTGGATGGTTTCTTGTTCGTTCGGCTTCCGATCAGTTCGAAGCAACGTCACCTGATGAAATAGAGTGGGTATTATCGAAAGCGGCAGGTTTTAACGCTGGTTTTGCTTTAGTTGCCGATATGCAGGTGCTTAGGCGAAACGGCAACATCGAGTCGGTATTTACATCCGTACGCAAGTGGGAAGCTGCCAGACAAGCTGGCGCCTAGTGGACAACCTCGATCTTTTAGTTGCAAGTTCGAAGGCGCTCCGAAACCTCTAGTTAGCGTCCGAGTGACGACAGGGGAAGAAGTAGTAAAATAAGCGGCGACCGTTTTCCTATACATAATAGGGGAACGGTTGTTTTTTCTGAGTACGCCGATTTCCGAAACTCTAATGATTCACTATTGCTTCCGTATCTCCGATTATCCATTCATGTCCACATAGTGCAAAATTAAGTCTTGTTAGTTCAAATACTAATATGGTTTGGGAGTTTATCATCTAAGAATATGCTTTTACTAATAGACTGATAGTTTAGAGTCTGGAGAAGTTGTTTCAACTTCAGGACAACGAAAAAAACCTTAATTATGAAATTCGGTATACAGCTATGATCTTATTCCAGGCTGGGCAATATGGCCATTCAGGCTTGTGATCTTGTTCACTTGAAGTTTGACAGATACTTTAGCCAACAAATGAAAGAATCAAGCACTCAGAGAGCTAAAAGGAGAAAACAATGAGCACAAGAAAAGACTTACAACATTACCCTTATATGAATGCAAGCTTGCCTATTGAAGAAAGAGTTGCTGACCTTATATCGAGAATGTCACTTGAAGAAAAGGTAAGACAGCTTGATATTTATTCTGGAAATGAAATTTCCGATTCAGTAGAAGGCTTAAATGCAGATTTGCTTAACTACGAAAAAATGGAAAAGGTATCTGCTGGAATTGGAATCGGATGCATCCAAAACCGAAATTCCAAAGCGGAGACTGCTAATAAAATTCAGGAGTATATCATCCAAAATTCAAGATGGGGGATTCCGGTACTCTTTAGTGAAGAGGGACTTCACGGTTTTGGGTGGAAAGGCTGTACAGTGCTCCCTCAGCAGGTCGCACTCGCATCAACATTTGAGCCAGAACTCGGATATAAACAAGCGAGAGTCATCGCTTCCGAAGCGCGCAGCTTTGGTATACATGAGGTTTGGGCACCTGTTCTCGATCTAGCTAGGGAAATCCGATGGGGACGAGTGGAAGAAGGATACGGAGAGGATCCTTATCTAGGGTCTATGTTCGCGGAGAACATGGTAAGAGGGCTTCAAACGGATGACCTTACAAGACCCGATGCCGTAGTGTCGGAACCCAAACACTTTACAGGATACGGTGCTCCTAGGGGAGGACACAATTGTGCTCCGGCCATGATGGGGCATCATGATAATGCATTTTACTGTCTGCCTGTATTTGAGGCTGCTTTTCAAGCGGGTGCAATGAACACAATGTGTTCCTATAACTCTATTGACGGCACTCCTGTAGCTAGCGACCATTCGCTGCTTACTGGTGTACTTCGCGATAAGTGGGGCATGAAGGGCTTCGTACGAGCGGATATGACGGCTGTCTCCATGCTGCATACCATGCACTTTGTTGCTGAAAACAATCGGGAAGCTATCAAAATGGGTCTTGAAGCCGGTGTTGACATGCAGCTTTACGACTTTCCGCATGATATATACCAGGACAGCATTATTGACCTTGTAAAATCAGGTGAGGTGGACGAGAAAGTAGTAGACACAGCTGCTGGACGTGTACTTACAGTTAAATTTACAGTTGGAATCTTTGAAAATCCATATACAGATATCGAACTTTCTTCGAAAGTTGTGCACAGTGAGGAGCACGTACAGACGGCTCTCGAAGTTGCAAGAAAGTCGATCTGCCTGTTGAAAAACAGCAAAAATACGCTTCCTCTCAAAAGAGACATTGGCAAGATTGCAGTGATTGGACCAAGCGCGGATATTCCCCGTTACGGAGATTACAGCAGCCCAGTTGTGCCTGAGCATGCGGTTACGCTTTTGAAAGGCATCCAAAACATCGTTTCGGAAAAGACCGAAGTTATCTACGCCAAGGGCTGCGAAATTCTGGAGTCCGACTTAATGACTATACCGGGCAAATGGCTCAAGGACAATGATGGCAACGACGGACTTGTAGGTGAGTACTACAATTCTCTTTCTTTTGAGGGAAATCCTGTTTGTGTGCGAAATGACAAACAGATAAACTTCAACTGGATTTACACAAAACCTGCTGACGGTGTAAACGCAGATAACTTCACCGTTCGTTGGACAGGCAAAATTAAACCGTGCGATACAGTGGATGGTTACATTGGACTCAGCAGCATGGACAGCATGCGTTTGTGGATCGACGGCACGCTGCTTGTTGACGGTTGGGGCGACCTTGACTCCAATCAGATGGTTGCGTTCAAATTTGTCGAAGGCGAAGAGTACGATGTTAAGGTTGAGTATCTCAATGATTCACGTGGGGTAAGGGTAATCCTCGGTTACAGCCTCGGCAACGATTATATGGACGCTGCGGTTAAAGCAGCACAAGAGGCGGATGTTGTTATTGTAGCGGTGGGTGACAACGATCAGACTAGTGGAGAGAACCTGGACAGAGCGGACCTTAATCTTCCGGGCAGACAACTTGAACTCGTCAAGAGAATTTATGAAACAGGAACGCCTGTTGTTCTTGTCCTCCAAAACGGACGTCCGATGTCGATCACATGGGAGGCAGAGCATCTGCACGCGATTATAGAGGCATGGTTTGTTGGCGAGCAGGGCGGAAATGCTATTGCAGAGGTTATTTTCGGAGATGTCAATCCTGCTGGTCGTATTCCGATGTCTTTCCCAAGATCGGTTGGTCAGCTACCTGTATACTATAACCGCACACCATTCTATGGACATAAATATGTTGAAATGGACTGGCTCCCACTGTACCCATTCGGGTTTGGTCTGAGTTACACAACATTTGCGTATTCGGATCTTGACATTTCAACAAGGGAAATTGCTCCGGATGGAACAGTAGATGTATCGTTTAACGTAACTAATACGGGAAATGTCGCAGGTGAGGAAGTTGCTCAGCTTTATATTAGGGATGAATTCAGCAGTACGGTCAGACCAGTCAAGGAGCTTGCAGGGTTTAAGCGAATTCATCTTGAAATAGGCGAAACAAAGCGCATCACGCTTACACTGGGATACAGACAACTCCGTACACTTACTAGAAGCCATGATTGGGTTGTGGAACCGGGTAAATTTGAGGTAATGGTCGGACCAAACTCGGGCGACGTTCCGCTAACAGGAGAGTTTTTCGTTCGGAAATAAATATGTATGAGTTATCACTGCTGGTATGATTCGAAATTAGGGAGGTAGTTCATTTGCCGCGTGTTCTTTTTATACGCAGCAAGGGAACTGTATCCCTTTTTTTGGTTCCATTTACCTCTGCATTTCTCCCCATTTTATAGGAATAACATGATTTTCATTAAAAATTGCTTCGAAATCAGAAAAACCTTTTGACTTTTTTATAATGACCCCCAATAATTTACATAACGCACCGTGACTGCTCATGAGGTTAAAGCGATTGCCGGCGATCATGAAGTAGAAGTTAGCTCAGGGAATCCGGACTAGACTTTTTCGATGAGCGTAATGATTAAAAGCGGAGTGATCATGTTATAAAGCGGAAGAAAACGGAACCTTGCGCTATTGTCACGGGATGGATGAGGTTAACAACATTCTGGATAGAATTAGGAACTAATGGACAATTATGATGTGTTGACTCTGCTTGCTCGATAATTATAGAGTGCTCAGTGCCGGCCGTGTTGGTCAGAAAATCAATTAGTAAAACAAAATTAAACATGATCTCAAACCACTTTCTAAAGTGGTTTTTTTATTGTCTTAGTAGGTTTCTATCCTAGTTTTTTTACTCTTAATCCACCGTTCGAACAAAGCTAATTTACTTTTGCATCGTATTTATCCGGTATAAACGTTTGAATTGGATTCTAAAAATTTCTGGAGTGATGATCTTTACAGGAAAAATTATGTCTACTAAACTAGCTACATTCTATTGTTAACCAAAATAAAAACATAAGGTTAACAATTAAATGTATTCAGCAAAAGGTGGTGTCATCCTGTGGCTATCTCTACAGTCGTTATCTTGATGACATAAAAAAGTACGGAAATGTTAAACAATTTGCCGCTAAAACAAACAACCCACCGGGCACTTTCCCCATTTCCAGCATTCCTTGGGTTAGCTTCACTGGCTTTAACCTGAACATCTATAATGAGGGAACCTATTTATTACCCATCTTTACAATGGGGAAATATTTTCAGCATGACGAAAAAATACTGTTGCCATTATCAGGACAATTCCACCATGCCGTTTGCGACGGTTACCATGCCGGGGTGCTGTATAATGAGCTGCATGGTTACCAAACTACACGGGTTAAATAGAGCAAGGAGCAGCTACTACGGTAGCTGCTCCTTGTTTCTATTAAGCTAAAGGGCAGCCTGCTCATACGATCTATCAGCAACTATTCTTAATTCTAATAAGAAATTACTTATATATAGAATCTTAATTTATACGCTTATTCATAAGCGGTTGCACAATGCTCATATCGGGAATTGTGTATCCAATAGGCATTAATTGAAGAATACGATTCCAGATGTTTTTTTGTTCAATATCATGGGCTGATGAGAATTTGGAATCGATCATCTGCTGTAAATTATGAGCAGTTAGCAATTCTGGTCTTCTCAGGTTAAAAAGTATTGATCTTCGACTTGCTTTTTTAAGCATTCGTTTAATTATCTTCTTTTTGCGAGTCTTCTTTTTCTGTTTTTTCGTTTTCTTATTTTTAATGCGATTAGATATCTTCTTCTTCGTAAGATGCGCCATTTACTTCTTCCTTTCTTTTTCTTCCGTTGAACAGGTTGTATAGGTTGTATAGGTTGTATAATTTGTGTAGGTTGTATAGGTTGCAAACTAATTTCGTTATCGATTTCTGGATGCTTGCTTTTCGCGAGATTATACAAATCGATGACACGTTCAGTCATCGCATGCAATGACCAATGTTCCTCTCCCCATCTCTTTGCATGATTTGCCAGCTCAATCAGTGATGTTGAATCATCTTCATCTAAGGCTGATCTTAAGCAATGAAACAGCTGATCTCTATCTCCAGCATGAAATACAAGTCCAGTCGATGAGTGGGTTACCATTTCTGGAATACCACCAGCGTCTGAAGAGATGACTGGCTTGCCTGCAATTTGTGCTTCGATAATGGCAAATGGCTGGTTATCCTGCATGCTGGGCAGGACGACAAAATCAGCTTGTCGAAGCAATTCAGGAACATCCTCGCGGTTTCCCATAAAGATAACGTGATCAGTAAGACCGAGATTATTGGCAGTTTGCGTTATTTCTTCACGAAGAAAACCATCTCCTACGAACCAACAAATCCAATCCGTACGTTCTTCTTTTAGTTTGGCTAGTGCATAGATGAGATGAATTTGACCTTTTACAACATCAAAGCGTGCAGGGCACATAAATACTTTCTTCTCAGCAGGTCTTGTAACATTTGATTCTCGATTCATGTTTTGAAGAAACTCGTCAATGTCAAAACCATAATGGCTGACTGTAATACTATGTTCTGGAACAGAAAATTCATTTACTAAAACATCTTTTAACCACTGCGAGGGCGAGATTGTTACATCACTGACGGTTGCACCCAAATTTTCACGTATGGCCGAATAGTGCCAAAGCGGGGTATTTGTGTCTTGTTCCAGTAACCCCAATTCTTTCAACTTAACAAGCCACTCTTTGGTGAGACAGCCATGAATTGTCGTTACTAAAGGAGTTTTAGGAGATTTAACACGTGACAACGCATGTGCGCTAACAATGTCCTGTGCATGGATAATGTCATAATCGGATAAGTCGAAGTACAAGGCAGCTGCTTCAATACAATACCGCTCAATTTCGGTGCTAGTTATCCATGGATCAGTTCCGGGCAAATAGTGATTCATATAGAGACTAGTCTGATCGGCAATAAGAGATGTTAGTTTGCTTTTATCAATGAATAAGCTTTTTCCTGGGACATGGAATCCCTGTCCATCCGGCGTCGGGGAGAATATATCTACATGATGCCCTGCGAGCTGTAATCCTTTTGACAACTGATTGACATACGTATTTACGCCACCTGCATGAGGTAGAGACCAGCTGCAGGCGATTAGTATTCGCATTTGTTCCCCTCCGGTCAATTTGTCTGTCATTCCACTATCATATGAGTCTATTACAATAATGTTAACGTACATCCACCTATTTTTCTCTCGTATCATTACAGGCGATTGTCAATCAACAATTGCATCTAGTCGGTATAATTCAATATCCTCAAAACCTTATAAATTTCGTGACATTCTACTATTTCTGTAAAATATAGACTTTTATCTAATGCGATTTTGATTAATTTTCGTATGATGCTAGAAGATTAGTCAAAGGAGTTGAAAGAGTGAAAGAGCATGCTACTAATTATAAAATTGGTATTATTGGGCTAGGGTACGTTGGATTGCCATTGGCTGAGTTGTTTCTTGAGAAAGGAAATACGGTTTATGGCATTGATACTGATGAACGAAAAATCAATATGTTAAACAAGCGTCAATCCTATTTGTCTGACTATAAGAAAAACGAGATTCGAAATCTTTTCAGTAAAAATAGTTTTCATGTTGGGACTACCTTCAATGTCATCGAGAAAGTCGATGTCATAATCATTTGTGTGCCTACGCCGCTAGATGATCATGATCAACCTGATTTGAAATATGTGATTGGAGCTGCACAAAATTTGCTTCCACATTTGCGAAGAGGTCAACTCATTGTATTGGAAAGTTCTACGTACCCGGGAACTTGTGAGGAGCTGCTTAAGCCGATTTTGGAGTCCACTGGTCTCCTAGTAGGCAGAGAAATTTCGCTCGCATATTCACCAGAACGAATTGATCCCGGTTCGAAATGGGAATTGGAGCATATCCCCAAAGTTATCGGAGGCGTAACGCCATCATGCACATCGTATGCCAAGGAAGTATATGAAGCAGTGTTTAAACGCATGGTCGTCGTGTCTTCACCGCGAGTTGCCGAAATGACGAAGCTGCTCGAGAACAGTCAGCGTTATTTGAATATCTCCTTTATGAACAGTCTGTTGAAGATATGCGAGGAGCTGGATATAAGCCTATGGGAAGTGATCGAGGCAGCAGGTACAAAGCCATATGGTTTTACGAAATATTATCCAGGTCCTGGCGTTGGCGGACATTGTATACCGGTTGACCCATTATATTTGTTGTGGAAGTCGAGGGAACACCATATTGATCTGCCTTTTATTGAGCTTTGCCGTCAGGTAAATGAGGATATGCCTAGTTTAATAGTAGAACGGGTTGCAAAGACTTTGCGTCCTAAAGAGCTAAAGGAATGCAATGTACTTGTCATCGGGGTTACGTATAAGAAAGATGTAAATGATCTGCGAGAGTCCATCGCGCTGCACATTATAGAGCAACTGCTAGAATCCGGAGTTAAGGTAGATTATTTTGACCCGTATGTAAATGAACTGAAAATTGGCGAAACTGTGCTTCATGCAGTCCCGCTTACGGCACGAAATATGAGAAATATTGATTGTACGTTAATTTTAACTGATCATTCGAATATTCCTTACGAGCTATTTGTGAAACACACACCTGTTGTCATAGATACACGCAATGCTACAAGCAAAGTCGCAGACCGTAAAAACGTCATCTTACTTTAAAAGAGGGGGGATTTCAATGAAAATAGTAGTAACTGGTGGCGCAGGTTTTATCGGCTCACATTTAGTTGAGCGTTTGCTGGAGGAAGGCCACACCGTTTGGACAATAGATGATTTCTCGAATGGGCGGCCGGAATTTTTATCTCATCTCCAAAACCATAAACGTCACACACTTATCCAAGGCTCAGTAATGGATCGAGTGGTGATGAAGAAATTGATTGCCAAAGCTGATGTTGTTTACCACTTAGCGGCTGTTCTAGGCGTTAAAAATACGGTAGATGATCCCATTAAAGTTATAGAAGGCAACATTGACGGTACACGCAATGTACTTGAATTAGCATATCCGCGTCATGTCAAAGTCATTTTTGCTTCAACATCCGAAATATATGGAAAAAATGAGGAGCTGCCTTTTCACGAAATGTCCGGACGTATCTATGGTGCTCCATCTGTTCATCGTTGGTGCTATGCAACGGCGAAATCGCTGGATGAGCATATGTGCTTTGCTTATGCCAAAAAGGGACTGCCAGTTAACGTGCTTCGGTATTTCAACGCATACGGACCTAGGCAAACAAATTCGCAATATGGCGGTGTTGTAGCACAATTCATTAAGGCAGCCTTGAAGGGAGAGCTACTTGAGGTTTATGGAGATGGGTGTCAAAAACGTTGTTTCACTTATGTAGATGATACGATCTCTGGTACTTTAGCAGCACTCAAGCCGGAAGCTAACGGACTTGCATTCAATATCGGTACGAACCGCTCTATCTCGATTAGGGAACTTGCAAACTTGATTGTTTCTCTTAGCAATTCGAAATCTTCTATCGTGTCCAAAACGTATGATGAAGCTTATGGCGCGGGTTATGAGGATATACCGGCACGAGAGCCGGACTTAACAAGATCACAAACTTTGCTTGGCTATAGGCCTTCCGTGAAGTTGGAAGAAGGACTTATGAGAACAATAGACTGGTATCGAAATCATATATGATTTTTGTTCCTTTTGGCTGAAAGAGGGGTGACGGATGAAAATTGCACTTGTTTCATATTGGTGTGTTCCATATACAGGTGGAGTATCCACTTATGTATTGGCACTCAGGAAAGGACTTGAAGATAGGGGGCATGAGGTCGATATCCTCTCTCATAACGAAACTGGGCAGAATTACCACGTTGTCGATAAAGGTAAGTCGATTGATAAGCAAGCTGTATTAACTCCGATCATGCAGTATATGGGTCTTCGGTTCAATGAGAAATCATTGAATTATAATTCTTGGTTGGCAGCAATGGACGGGGAACGAATCGCTTTCCGTCAAGCATTATCCGAATTTTCCTTAAAGGAATATGACCTGATTCATGCGCAAGATGTGATCTCTGCGATTGGAGTATCTGAAGTTAAGCCGCGAACTACACCTCTTATTGTAACCCTTCACGGGAAACTAGAAGCCGAATGGAGGCTTCAAGGTTATATTTCTAATGATACCCTATCTGAACAATGGGGAAATGCGCTCGATCATTATGGAAGCATGGTTGGTGATTGGAATATTTACCCTTCCAAATGGCTTAAACAACAATATGAATCAACTGGGCTCATGAATGATATACAAATGGATGTTATTCCATATGGATTCGATACGTTATCTTTCCTCCATAAATCTACTAATGGAATAATAACGACTAAACCAGAAGGGGTGAAGCTGTTGGTCTGTCCCGCGCGTCTAGATCAGGTGAAAGGCCATGATGTTTTATTCCATGCACTTTCATTGCTGTTAAAGAACCGTTCGGATTGGATATGTTGGTTGATCGGAGACGGACCGCTGCGGGATAGTCTTGAACAAGTGATGAACCAGTATAATCTGGAGGGCCATGTCAAGTTTCTTGGACATCGGAACGATATGGCAGCTCTATTGAAGGAAGCGGATTACGTTGTAGTGCCAAGCATTCATGATAATTTTCCGTTCGTGGTCATGGAATCGCAAGCAATGGGGAAACCGATCATTGCTTCAGCAGTAGGAGGTATTCCAGAAATGATTACTCATGGAGAGAACGGTTTATTAGTGCCGGCCGGTCGAGCAGATTTGTTATGCAGCCAAATTCATAAACTATTCAATGATGACTCTCTTCGAAAACGTCTGGCCAATAAAGCCAGATCTTATGGACTCAAAAAATGGTCGTTGGATACGATGTGCGATCGAACTTTACAGCTGTACGAAAAGGCGCTTCAAGTCAAACGAGGTGAAGTAAATTGAAAATTTTACTTGCAACGTACTGGCTGATCCCCCATGTTGGAGGGGTTTGGGTCTATATTCAAGATTTAAAAGCAAGCTTGGAACGACTAGGTCATGAGGTGGATGTGTTCGCTAGGCATCCGGATGAAAATAGCTATTATATGGCTAATACTGGTGAGCGGGTAGAGAAAGAGAGATTTAAACGGCTCGTCGAAGGCGAAATACGAGCGATCTACGCTCCATACCAGTCGCTAATTGATCCATGGATTGTAGAACAGGAAATTGAGTTCTGCTCTTATGCCCTTGCAGCATCTTATTTTGGACTTGGAAAATATGATTTGATTCATACTCAGGATGTCATTTCATCCCGAGCACTATGGCAAATTAAACCGGAAGAGATACCATTAATAAGTACAATCCATGGATGCCTCTCAACTGACTACTGGGTATCGCTCGAAGGGAAATTGCCGTCCGATACGATTTGGAAGTATGCATGTGCTCGGGAGTATTATGGCGCAACCTCAAGCGATTTGACCATTGTTCCGACGAAATGGCTGCATGATACGCTCGTTGGTTATATGGTGCCTTCTCAGCATATGGAGGTTATCCCATATGGGATGAACGTGGAGCTATATTTGCAACGGATGAATGAACGCTCTACCTTTACGATACCGGATGCAGCGAATGTCATCATCTGTCCTGCGCGATTTGACAAAGTAAAAGGGCACAGCTGTTTACTAGATGCTCTGTATACTCTCAAACAAATAAGAAATGATTGGATATGTCTACTCGTTGGTGATGGGAATCTTCGGTCAGAGTTAGAGTCGAAAGCAAACCGCTTGGGCTTAGCTAGTCACGTCATTTTTACGGGCAGCAGAAATGACGTTCCGTCATTGATTAAGCAGTCTGATATCGTCGTGCTCGCAAGCTTAAATGACAATCATCCGTTTACTGTCATGGAAGCGCAGATTGCACATAAGCCACTCGTTGTTTCCAATGCTGGCGGTATTCCGGAAATGGTGAAACACAATCATACGGGATTGGTTGCAAAAGCTGGGGACAGTGACGAATTGTCACACTGCTTGAATGCACTGCTGGATGATCATAAGCTTCGCAATAAGCTTGCAGCTAATGGTTACAAATGGGGCGTGAAACGATGGTCACTAACGACCATGGAGCAGCTAACCACACATCTTTATGAACAGCTCTTGAATAAACAGCGTATACGAAAAGTAACACATCCTCCGAAACATGATGGAAGACATGGGGCATGGATAAGCTCTTCATTAAGAGAAATGTACAATATGTACATTCCGCAATCCTTTTCAATTGTTGATGATCATATTGTTGGTTCCGTTCTATATCAAGGAAAATAAAAAACTATCTGAAAGGAAAGATCACATGGCCAATATACAAATCACTCCATCAGGTCCTCAACAAGAACCTTCCATCGCTCTTAATTCACTGGATCAATCTACTGTCATCGTAACAACAAATGATCTGCGGTCGGGGAATAATATGACGACGATCTACCGGTCAGTCAATGGCGGTGCATCATACACCGAGATGCTGAATCCCCCTCCAGCGGGGTTTGCGGCATCAGGTGATGGTGTAGCAGCGTACGGTTATCCTAATCTGTTTCTTGTTGCAGCGACAGCTTTGAATGTAAACCCTGTAAGGGACTCGTCCATTATCGTGTACCGCTCGACGAACAATGGCGCCTCCTTTTCAGCCCCAATCATTGTAAACCAGGGGTTTGGCACCGCGGTATATAACGACAAGCCGTCAATACGCATAGATACGTCGAATGGCAGTCCGTATCTTGGTCAAGCATATGTTGCGTTTACACGTTATTTCAACAATTTCCAAAGCTCTGAAACATTGATTTCGCGATCACTAGACCAAGGGTTAACCTGGTCTACTCCCTTTCTGTTAACAAATCAAGTTCAAGATGTTTCGAATTTTGGATCGAGTATCGCAATTGGTCCCGCAGGCGAAATTTATGTCGGATGGATGCAATATGGTCCAGGAACGCCGCAATTTCTTATGCGCAGATCAGATGATGGGGGAGTGACTTATGGTCCTATTATTACCATATCGACAGTCTCGTTAGTTCCAACCCCTCTTCCTGTACCAACCTTTGGTTTTCGCGTCTTGACGATTGCTTATTTAGCCGTAGATATCTCGCCATTTAACGGAGAAGGCATCGTCTATGCTGCTTGGCAAGACAACCGTACAGGTTCTGCACATATATTTCTCTCGCGGTCGACTGACAAAGGCGTTTCATGGTCAACGCCAATTCAAGTAGATGATAGCCCGGCAGGATCGCAAAATATTTTGCCCAATTTAACGGTATCGCGTGATAATGGCGGGGTGAAGGTGATGTACTATACGAACCGTGTAAGCAACTCGTTAATCGATGTGTTTTTAGCTGAATCAAACAATGCCGGTTCGTCGTTTGCGCCTAATCTTCGTGTGACAAGCGTCTCCTTCGATCCGAATGCGGACCCGTCATTAGGCACTCCAACACCATCGATTGGTGATTATAACGACCTAATTGTAAAAGCAACTGGCGCAGCACTCATTGTCTGGATGGACACACGGACGGGATCACAGAACATCTTCGAGGATATCTAAACAAAGAGCGAATTGATTTCCAGCCTAACGGAAATCAATTCGCCATACTGCTTAGTATAGAAACGGTAAAGGTATCGGACTATTGTGTTATAGAAGAACGGTACCGTCCAAATGAACTGGACCAGTAATCGTAGCAACGTTTTGACCGATATGTTCAACAGTTAATGCGTATTGCTGGAATGTGCCAACGATAGCAGGAATAGCCGTCTCGGTGTGTTGGAAAGAAGTCGTGAAATCGAGCGGTACCCATGGACCTTCACTTGCGGTTCCTAAAAATACGGAATCAGTCGTTTGGAAGACTACCGTCGCGGGGGCACTCGTTCCGCCGCGTCGAATGCGGAAGAGAAGCTTCGGTACGATATTCAGAACGAGTAATTGCGCCTCCCAGCCGATGGTTGCTTTTAACTCAATCCGGTTGTTTACACTAGTAACTTGAAGAAAGATAGATGTCAGCAGCACTTCCGAACCGGGAGAAATAGAAAGGGGGAGAGACCCTGATCCAACGGGAACTTCTTGAAACTGGTAGTCATTAATGATTACAGCCATAGCTTTCACCTCCTTTCCTATTGAAAAAAGCATGAATTGGGATATTTAAAAGCCAATCGTTGTACCCATTAACGTAACCGGACCAACAACCGTAATCGTTCCGAGTCCATTGCTTTGCACAGTCAAAAAGTATTGTTGAAACGAACCGACAAGGCTTTGATCAGGCGATTCTACGTGATTTAAAGTTGTTGTTATGATGTTCGAGATCAACCCGCCTGTTCCTAAAAATTCCGAATCTGTTGTTTGATAGACCTCAGGGAATGCCACCGTAGACCCCCCGCGTCGGATGCGGAATGTGAGTTTGGGTACAATCGGAAGCAAAAGTAATTCAGCTTGCCAACCGACCGTAGCTTGTAATACTAATTTATTGCTTGTGCTCGTGACATTAAGAAATACGGATGTTAATAACGTTTCAGTACCGGCAGCCAGCAATAATGGTAATGACTGTGTGTTTTGCTTCACTTCTTGTGACGCAAAATCAACTAAAAATGCCATACTCTCAACTCCTTTTTAATCGTAAATTACCCGATAATTGATCCTAATAATGTAACGGGTCCAATAATTGTCGCCCCACCCGTGCCGCTCAGTTGCGCGGTTAAAAAATACTGTTGATAGGTTCCTGCAATTGCTGGGGTATCAGGAGAGTCGGAACGCTGAAGGGATGTAGTCAAGTCAGAAGTCAGTACTGGTATCAAGTTGCCAGCTCCGAGAAAAACGGAATCTGTAGTCTGAAAGATGAGCGTGCTAGCGGGTGTGAATCCACCGCGGCGGATACGGAAGATGACCTCAGGAACAAGGGGCAGCAGTGATAGTTGAGCCTCCCAGCCGACGGTAGCAGACAGTTCCACTTCCACATTTGCATTAGCGATATTAAGAAAGATAGAGGTCAGCAAAACTTCTGTGCCAGCTGGCAAATTAAGAGGAAGCGACATTTGTCCGATAGAAACTTCTTGTGATGCAAAATCAATCAATTGAGCCATTTACGCAGCTCCTTTCCTGTTCAATTGAATATTACATTATAGTAGATTCATAGATTCACATTGCGGACACGGATAGATGTACCCGTTTAAAGGTTTGATTTTTTTGGTTATTGGAGGAAAGAGAATGGATGACGAAATTACGAAGATGGAACGAATGTACGCGACGTCCTTCCACGATGTCATGATGGATCATCATTATCGATATCATTTTGCATTGAACTACATTCGTCGTGGAGATTATATATTGGATGCGGCTTGCGGCTCAGGGTATGGCACTCATTACTTGGCTACAAACTCTGCTTGCACACTGACTGTCGGTGTGGATCGATCGGATCATGCATTAAATTGGGCGATTGATCATTTCTACTGCGACAAAACCGTTTATGTGAAAAGCGACTTATCTGGATTGTTTCAAGAAGAACTTCCTATCCAAAAGTTCGATGTTATTACCTGCTTCGAAACCGTCGAGCATATGAAGGATGATCGGTCATTCGTCCAGAAGCTTTATGATTCTCTTAATGTAAACGGCATTCTTCTTATCTCAGCACCAAATGAAAAGGTTATTCCGCATTTGAACAATCCGTACTTCCTAGGTGGTGTGAATCCTCATCACTATCGCCATTATCAACCTAATGAATTGTCCAGCTTGTTGACGGATTGTGGCTTTCGTATCCAACAGGTATGTACACAAGATAATGAGACGTATGAGCTTATTATAGGCCGTGATGATGGTTTTACAACGGTTCTTGTTGCCATGAAATGAATAAAAAATAGGCGATCGCTCTCAGGCTGAATGCCGAGAAACGATCGCCGCTTTAGCCTATTATTTACGGTAATACTCATAAGTTTGTGTTAATCCTTCGATTAAGCTAACTTTCGGCCGCCAACCCAATATTTGTTCAGCTTTCAAATTATCGAGACAGCTGTCCATAATATCACCTGGCCGCTCTGGGCCATGTGCAACATCTATGGCTGAGCCGTGAATCATATTTAACCTATGCACTAAGTTATTAATCGAAGTAGGCAAGGCTGTACTTATGTTGATCGTTTCTTGATTCCCTTGACGGCTCGCAGCTATATTTGCTCTTACAACATCTTGCACAAAAATAAAATCGCGATTCTGATTGCCGCTGCCATGCACAAAAAGCGGAAGCCCTTTATGCAGGTTGCTCATAAATATGGCAATAACGCCACCTTCACCTTTTGCAGTTTGACGAGGACCATATACGTTGCTATAACGTAATATCGTGTAGTTAATGCCGTTCAATTCATGAAACAATCGAATATAGCACTCGCTTGCATGTTTGGATAAACCATAATAGGAAATCGGAGAAGGTAATGCATCCTCCGATGCACGTTCTTTTTTTGAGACACCATATACGGCCGAAGTAGAGGAGAATATGATTTTTCCGACGCTAGCTTGCTTGCAAGCATGAATAAGCCGCACGGTACCAACGATATTTACGTTAGCATCGAATGCAGGGTCGGCTATCGACCGTTGAACATCAACCTGAGCTGCCATATGAAACACAACATCCGGCTTAACTGTTTGAATGATTTGAGAAGATAAATCGCTGTTTATATCTTCAATATGCAATGTTGCTGCAGGATTTACATTTTTTATTGATCCAGTTGTAAGATTGTCGATAATGTGTACCTCAGCGCCATTATAGATAAGCATATCTGTAAGATGGGAACCAATAAAACCTGCACCTCCTGTAACCAAAGCTTTCATAACACAACTCCCCACTATGACGTTTTGATTCATCATATGCATAAAAAAGGGATTGGAATATGTATTCATACCCTAGGTTATAGCCAATTTGACAGCTAATATTTCATCTAATTTTGGTCAAGAGGTTATATATGCCCATAGCAAGTTAACTGAACTAGTTCCGCGTATATTTTCTTGTCTAGATCAACAGAAAAAGGAGCGACATGAAGTATGCCTCTCCTAGTGGAAGATAAATCGGCTGATACGAAGAACTTTTTTTCGGGTAACACTTTTACGAGCTAACGGAAGAAGCTGATTAAGCTAAAGGTTTGAAATAATATTTTGTATATTGCTGATCATTCCTGTCCATACCGTAATCTGTCTGTCAGGATATGAGAATGCAACATCAATGTAGTCTCCTAAAGACCTGGAAGGCTCTCCATAACTCGGGTCTGCGTTCGGATCAAATGAAGTGTCTGAGAGACGAGTATTAGGAGCTGATTAAGTGTATCCAGGACAAAGTCCGTATCTTGCTATCGGATAGACTGCTAGCTACGATCTCTCCGTTATATAAGTCGAGGATACTCGATAGGTACATCATTTTTCCACCGAATGGTAAATACGTAATATCCGTGACGAGTTTATGCATCGGTGCTTCAGCTTGAAATGGCCGCTTTAATAGGTACTCAGCTACATAAGCAGGCTGCCCTGTATGCTTTCGTTTCTTGACTCTGACTCGACATTGAAGCTGCTCACATTGCATGATTCGTTGTACGCGCTTGTGATTAATCTTGTACTTTTTTCGAAGCAGTGCTGTAATCTTTTGGTATCCGTAACGGAATTTATGCTCAGTGCAGAGTTCTCGAATCTCTTCAACCATGCTGTCCAATGGCCGAGTTTTTGAATGCCGAAGCTCCAGCTTTTCTACTCCTCGGCCGGATTGACGAATGGTGTGAGGGTACAAGCGCCTTCGACAAATCGCTGTATTCATTTGCAATACAAAATATTGCGGAAGAGTATATGTCTACTTCTATCCCTCAAGTATCCTTTGAATTCGAAGAGAAGACGAAGATTGCTTGGTTGATTCAACCGAAACAGGAAGGATTCTTCTCCAGCAGAGTGACGGTGACGAGAGAGTGGGCTTTGGCGTTTGTTAAAGGCGCAGCAGAGATGATCCAGAACGCGTGCAAGAAGCTGCTCAATATAAAACTATCATTTCCCGTGGGTACGACATACCGGGAATGGAAAGAGCTATCCGATCAGTTTGAGCATTTGCGCTTGTTGATGAATCGCGGGCTGGGACTTGGACAAGAATTACTGCTGCTTGAACAGGAATCACACGAACTGGCCGCGGATTTAGACGTAAGAGAGCTGCGCAAACAAATGAAGAAAATGACGTTGATGCAAACGCTTCTGGAAAACGGTCAATAGGTACGAAGACAAAGGAGTTGCTGGGGGAAAATAGGTTGAAAATCAACGAAATATCCAAAGCAGTCGGTTTCTTGTCCGAGCAATCATTTTACCGTTTTTTTCGTAAAGCAATGAATGCAACCCCGCTGGAATACCGGGATCAGATTGGAAGGTCAACAGATGATAGTCGAATGTAAACAACGGCGAATAGAAGGGGGACGACAAGCTCTATTATAATCAAGGTGCAAGATCGAGAAGAGACAATTGCGAAGGGGGAAAATAATTAGCTAAGTGAATATCAACTAGTTGTCCGAAATGTGCAAAAATAAGACTTTATCTTTCAAAGACTTGAAACGATTACTTTTTGTAAAATGAAACAATAAAACTTGTGAATACAGGATCTGTCTGTCCGTCATACCAGCCCCATTTGTCTTAAGGAATCTCTAAGGGTTAATTAACAATTAGGAGGAAAGATCGGTGAAAATAAGAAGAAAAGCACTTATAACAACAGTAACGATGTCGCTTTTAGCGTTCCCCTATAATGTATTAGCAGGAGACTCCATGCCGCCTACAGGCGATGCAGCATATGGCAAGAATTAACCGATGACCCATGGATATCGAGCTGTCGATATCGAGCAATGGTCTCCAGCGACTGATCCGAATGCTGAGTGATTAAGAGCTTTTGTGCCCTTGCAACAGAGGAATTAGGCGTTTTCTGCGACCCAAGCGAATCCTAAGCTGAGCCCAGAGACTGAGTTTTTTAACCTAATTGGGGATTATGACTTCTATTTCCTTGGCGCAACGCCTTATAATAACGAGTTTTCGAACTATTTATTTAACTTCTGGCAATATACAGACTATTATGGCGGTTGGCATGGAACAGCAACAGAGGATGTACCTTCCAGCTTATATGATCCTACCGAATCTTGGGAAAGACGAGCATTTGAGTTCGGCATCGTAGATCTCCCTAACCCAGCTTATACGAATGCGGCGCACAAAAATGGCGTGAAATCGGTAGGTTGTATCTTTATCCCGCGCGGAGGGCAACCGTATGATCTTTTGCTTAAGCAAAGGGAAGACGGAAGTTTCCCTGTAGCAGAGAAGCTGATTGAGATGAAGGAATACTTCGGCTTCGATGGGTATTTCATTAACCAAGATACGTCTATTAATCCCGAATTCATTAACAACTCCATCTTTATGAACTATAACTGGAACTCTCCGGATGGATGGAATAATGGTGATAGCACGAATCAAGTCTATATTAAGAAAAGCGTCGAAGAAGCGAAGAGAAGAGGCATTGATCCTCTAAAAACAGTTTTCTCAGGGATCGAGGCAGGTATGGGGAACTTCGGAGGAACTCACAACTCCACTCGCAATATGGATGTCATTCTTGATCCAGAGACAGGGAACCCGCTTACTGCGATTGCGTCACTAGGAGGAAACTTTGTTCAACATGCCCTGGATGAGAACTTGGGTGATCCGAGCAAGAACCTTCGAGGTGATGACGATCAACAGTGGATGATCGCTGAACGTGAGCGCATGTGGTATTAAGTTCGTATGCGAATCGTGAAATCGCTGCCCTGGGTCAAGCATTTGATCCGAAGGGGAAATCCATCAACGGCTATCAAGTCAACATCGGGGAGCTTAAACTCACAGATGGGAGAAACTACACGCCTAGCACGCCTACGGGTTTTGCAGTCAAAGATCGATATCATACTAATGAAATCGATGTCGTGTGGAATCGTACTGATTATAGTAAGGTGAAGCAATACAATCTCTATGCAAAGCTGAATAATGGAAAAGAGGAATTTTTAGGCGGAGTTTATGGCGACAACTTCTATGTGAAAAACTTAGATAAACATGTCGTGGCTCTTAAATTGACTGCTGTTGGAGCCGATCAAAGCGAGAGCAAACCAGCCATTATTGAACTTGAAAGTAAAGATTATCTTTCGAAAGTGTCAGTCAATGAAACAGCCGAAGGATTCGATATCAGCTGGGGCAAGGAGAACCGCGGCAGCAAAGTTCGTTTCGACTTGAGCTTTACGGATGGCAGAAAAGATACTTATACCAAGACCTTGGATATAAAACTGGCTTCAGGGAAATTCGAAGTACCAGTGAAAGATGATGATCGTTACCTGTTAAGAATATCCACATTGGATAAGAGAGAGAATGTTATAGATACCGTCAGTTATGCAGGCAAAATGAAAGATATTTATTCCGAATCATTTGATGGAAGCTACTATATTAATGGCAATAAGCTTTGGATCGATGTACCTTCCTCGAAAGACTGGTGGCATACGTACATTACCGTTAATGGAGTAGCGGTTAAACCTACAAAAAAGTATGATGGTGCAACAACCGATTATTTCATTCGGGGATATCATGATTTGAATGGATTATCTATTCCGGTAGAGGGATCTGTAATCGGTATTACGCTGGAAGGCTATAAAGGGAACATGACGAAGTCAAGAATATTACGGTAAAACAAGTTACCGAATAGATTGGTAAAGCTCACCCATATATTTAATGAAAACCTGACCCTTTGAGGTCGGGTTTTTCCAATGTTGGAACGCTTCTGCGGGTTCAAACAATTGATTTTTTTCTGAGAATGGTAAGTACATCATGGATATCGATGCAAAGGCTTGGCAGGAGGAAATGAAATGTGGTTTCAAAAGAGAAGATTTACGATTTTTCCTAAGCTGCTCCTGGGCTTCTTGATCGCGATTTTACCTGTGTACATGTTGGGCATTTATTTGAACAAGCAGGTGGCCAGCAGTTTGCGGGATCAAATTCTGCAATCCATGCAAACCAATGTGAAATTTTATTTGTCATCACTGACGAATGAAATCGTTAATATCGAAAATTTCAAACGTTCCTTACTGGTGGACGAGGATCTTATGGCTTTAAGTACGGTAGCTCCGGCCTTGACGGAAAACGAGCTGCGTGAAGCGATTTTGCGGTTAGAGAGAAAGGTGGCTCTTCTGCAGGACTCCAGCTCTTATATTGCGAGTGCAACTCTCTACATCCCGTTGATTGACAAGCAAATAAAGTCCGGAAGCTACATTGAGGGTGTCTCGATCAAAGAACTGGAAACGATTCGATTCAAGATGCAGCAGCAATTATCTCCATTAGTATGGCATGGCGACAAGTTGCTTATGGGCTCCTATTACCCGGAAAGCGTGATCAAAAACAGGGCTCCCGTCTTCTTGATCGAGATCGAGATCAATCAGCGGATGATCATGGACGATTTAAGCAGTATGTCCGATCAAGGAGGAGCTTACCTCTATTTCAAGCAGGAGGGTCGTGTTATTACTAATCACGCGGTGCCCAATACTTCCGATGAAATCGAAAAATTATTATCTCGGCAGTCAGGCGGTGAAGTTGAAAGCGTCATATTTGAGAACCAAGGGAAGAAATATTTGGTTTCGCTCCGGCAATCGTCAGGATATGATTTTTCGCTAGGAATATACACGCCGGAAGACGTCATTATGCGCGATTTTGACAAATATAATGCGTTGTTCTGGATCTTGTTCGCTTTGTCCATCATTGTGATGGCGCTGTTCTCGTATTGGATTTTCAAAGCGATTCGGAATCCCGTCCGCAACCTGTTAAAGGCCTTCCGAAAAGTGGAGCAAGGCCAGCTAGCGGTTCGGGTCTCACAGAGGAGTAATGACGAATTTTCGGACCTGTCAGAACAGTTCAATAAGATGGTAGCTAAGCTGCAATCCTTGATACAAGAAGTATACGAGCAGCAAATTAGGAGTCAGCAGTCTGAATTAAGACAGCTGCAGTCGCAGATCAACCCGCATTTCCTTTACAATAGCTTTTTTATTTTGCATCAGCTGATCGAATTCGAGGATTTGGATAATGCAAGGAAGTTCGTACACTATCTTGGCAACTACTTTCAGTTTATTACGAGAGATGCAAAGTCAGAGCTGTCACTAGAGCAAGAAATGAAGCATGCTGAAGCGTATTTGAATATCCAGATGATGCGGTTCGGCAGCAGGATTAATGTTTCGGTGGAACCGATTCCCCCTTGGTGGGAGGAATTGCTGGTACCGCGTCTCATCGTGCAGCCTATCATTGAAAATGCCTACCAGCATGGACTGGAGTCCAGAATATCAGATGGTCATTTGCGAATAACGAATGAATTGCGGGACAACTTCCTTTGTATCTATTTTGAAGATAATGGCACCGCGCTTACGGAAGACGAGCTTATGCGGCTCAAGTTCAAGCTTCAGGATGCATCGGAACTTGAAACGACGGGAGTCGTCAATGTGCATAGGCGGCTGCAGATCAAATTTGGCCTATCGGCTGGTCTATACGTTTTCCGAAGCGAGCTAGGCGGCTTGGGCGTTGCGATGATAATACCTGTTAAGACAAAGGAGGAGTAAGATGTACCGCTTATTAATCGTAGATGATGAGCCTTTGATTCTGCAGGGGCTTACGAAGTTATGCAGCCGATTGACGGAACCCGAATTGGAAATCTATTCGGCGGGTACGTCGCAGGAGGCGTTGATGTGGCTCGGAAGAGTGAAAATAGACATTGTGTTGTCGGATATTCGGATGCCAGGCATGAATGGTCTGGAGCTTCAGGGCGAGATTGTGAAGCAGTGGCCTAGGTGCAAAGTGATCTTCTTGACCGGTCACAGCGACTTTACTTATATTCAGCAAGCGATTCGGCAAGGCAGCGCGGACTACATTCTAAAGACGGAAGGCAATGCCAAAATTGTGGAATGCATTCTCGCTGTTGCCAAGCAGCTTGATCAAGAGCAATTAGTGGATATGCAGCTCATTGAGGCAAGCCAGCAAAGGAAGGTCGCGTTGCCCTATATTCAGAAGCAGTATTTGAACGAGCTGATACAAGGTGATGACAGGTCGCTGCATTCGCTACGCGACAAATTCGAAGATCTGCAGATTCCTCTGGATGCTGGTGTTCCTTGCTTGCTCATGATTGTGCGCATCGATGATTGGGGACAACGGGAAAGCTTGATGGACAAAACTCTGTTCCAATTTGCTCTGGACAATATGACGAACGAATTATTATCTCCACTCACGAAAGTAATCTCTATGAGTTATGACAAAAACAAAATGGTTTGGTTTATCCAGCCTTCCGAAGCTCCATCTGATCAAGGCGCTTTCAAAAGAACATTCCTGTTCGTTCGCGAAATGTTGGAACAAATTCAATTGACATCGCTTAATTTGCTAAAGCTGCCTCTGTCTCTGGCGCTTGCGAACAGCTTCTCGGAATGGTATGACGTTCCGCACAAGTTCGAGCGGCTTAATCTGCTTTTCCATAGCGGTCTTGGATTCGGAAGCGAGCTGATTTTACTGGAGCCTGAATTCATGCCCCAAACTAATAACAGTAGCGCAGAGATGCGTCTTACCTCGGTTCATTTTAATAAAATTTCCTATTTGAAGTCCTGCATGGAGAACGGACAAGAGGATGAAACAATTGAAACGCTGGAGGAGCTGCTTGCTTTCGCGTCGCTGTCAGGAGCTTTCCCAAGCGCTGTGCAGATGGAGCTATACTATTTGCTTGTCGCAGTATTCCTGCCTCATGGCTTGCTGCATTCGAGTAATGACGCTCACACCGATCAGGATTTGGGACGGTTTACGCAGTTCGAAAGATACCGTTCCTGGCATCAAATTTGCGAAGAATTCACTTCTTATGCCAAGAATATATTTGAATGGCAGCATGCCGGCATGGTCGTTCAGGAGCATGAGCTCATTCAGAAAATCCAGCATTACGTGGCGAGCCATCTGTCTGGAGATTTGTCGCTGTCGAGAATTGGTGAGGTGGTGGGGCATAACCCTTCCTATCTCTCCAGGTTGTACAAAAAACTGACGGGTAAAGGTTTGTCCAGTTATATCAACGAAATTAGGCTGGAGAAAGCGAAGCGTATGCTGGAGCAAGATGGTTACAAGGTGCACGAGATTGCATCCGAGCTCGGTTTCTTGTCTTCGCAGTATTTCCATCGTTTTTTCAAAAAAGCGACGCATCTGACGCCGCAGGAATACCGTGAACTGAAGAGGGATTCAAACGTGTAAATAAAAGATACAAATGTCACGAATGGAAACTAGTTAGCGTACTCGCTTTACTTTTATAATGAAGCCGTAGCAAAGAAAACTAACTAGAAAAGGGTGTTCATGATGAAGAGAAAAGGTCATTTGAGTATCATTCTCGCAAACATCTTGGTATGTTCCGTTGTCCTGGCAGGCTGTGGCAGCAAAGACGACGGCATCGAACAAAGCGGGAGTGCTAATTCTGGAAATCAAGGGACAGGAGAAGCCGTTATTGAGCCGCTTGGCAAATATGATCCTCCCATTGATGTAACAGCGGCGAAATTTATCACGCAAGACGTGGTGTATCCAGAAGGTCAATCGGAGTCGAAAAATGCCTGGGAAGATCTCTATAAAGAAATGGGTATTAATCTAAAATACGATTGGATTGTAAAAGGTACGGACGCACAATATTTCCAGAAGCTGAACCTCTCCATCGCTTCCGGAGAAATACCCGATCTCATGATGGTTAACTCCTCTCAATTAAAGCAATTGGTCGAATCGGATATGTTGGAAGATCTGACATCAGTTTATGAGAAATATGCAACTCCAGCTGTAAAAAGCGTTTTCGAGCAGGACAAGCAGGCTTTGCAATCCGTTACTTTCGACGGCAAATTATTTGCAATTCCAAAGACGGAGCCGATGATCGGCGCGCAAACACCGTTGCTATGGCTGCGTACGGACTGGTTGACGAAGCTGGGTCTTTCCGAGCCGAAAACATGGGAAGAAGTATTGCAAATTTCGAATGCCTTCACGACCAAAGATCCTGACGGCAACGGCAAAGCGGATACATTCGGCATCGCGCTAAGCAAAGATATCATTAACGGCTATCCTTCCCTGAATGGATTCCTAAATGCTTACGGCGCATATCCTCGGATCTGGAAAAAAGATGCATCAGGCAACTTAGTCTACGGAAGCATCCAGCCAGAAGTCAAATCAGCGCTAATCAAGCTGGCAGAACTGTACAAGAACGGCGAACTGGATAAGGAATTTGGCGTAAAGGACGGCTCGAAAGTTGCGGAGTCGCTGGTCGGCGACCGTATTGGGATGATGTTTGGACCAAGCTGGGCTTCACAATGGCCGCTTCAAGATAACAAAAAGAAAAACGGTGCTGCAGAGTGGAGAGCGTTTCCGATCCCGTCCGTCGATGGCGGTAATGCCACCGTGCAAATGCCGTTTGGCGCATCGTTCTACTATGTAGTTAAGAAGGATATGAAACATCCGGAAATTGCGGTCAAGATGGCAAATCTCTTCATGGAGAAGCTGTATGGAGAAACTGCAGATTATTTGAAATATGGAGTAGACGGCAGCGGTATAACGGTTGCCAAATATTCAATGGTGGATTTGTTTGCGCCGGACAAAGATATCAACCGTTCGGTGAACGTAGCGGAAGCGATCAAGATCGGGGATCCATCCAAGCTGAACCCGGAAGAGAAATCAACCTACGACAAAATCAAGGCATTTGAAGGCGGAGACTTGAATTTCTACGGTGAAATGTACCAGAACGGTCCAGAAGGAGCGATGATGGTGCTGAAGAAACTGTCGGATGAAGGTAAAGTGATCGCTGAAGGATACGGCGGAGCTCCTACCGATACGATGGGTGAGAAAAAAGCTACATTAGAGAAGATGGAGACTGAAATCTTCACGAAAATCGTTTACGGCGCTGCTTCGATCGACCAATTCGACAAGTTCGTCGAGGATTGGAAAGCGCTCGGCGGCGATCAAATTACACAAGAAGTCAATGAATGGAACGTTTCACAACAATAATCCAAGTGTGAGGGGTAAGATGCTTATGGCTTGCCCCTTTTCTTCTATACAGACAAATTGAGATTCGAAATAAGGAAGTGGACATCTTGCACACAAAAAAGGGACTCAGGCAGCTTCCGTTGCACTTGATGTTAATACCGGGCATCGTGATCGTATTGATCTATTGCTACTTTCCGATGGTCGGGGTATTGATGGCGTTCCAAAAGTATATTCCGTCAAAAGGTTTGTTCGATTCCAAATGGGTAGAATTTAGAAATTTCGAATATTTGTTTCAAATGCCCGATTTCGGGCAGGTTCTCTGGAATACGGTTTATATCGCTGTTCTCAAGATGGTGTTTGGGCTTCTTGTGCCGATTACGATCGCTATTTTGCTAAACGAAGTTGGCAAAATGTATGTGAAGAGATGGGTTCAAACGCTAATTTATCTTCCTCACTTTTTATCATGGGTTATTCTGGGCGGCGTATTCATCGATATTTTGTCACCGTCCAACGGACTGCTGAATCAGTTTTTAGGTATCTTCTCAATTAAACCTATTTTTTTTCTAGGAGATAATACTTGGTTTCCGATAACCTTGATCGTTTCGGATATTTGGAAGGAATTCGGATTCAGTACGATTGTTTATTTAGCGGCACTGACAACGATTAATCCCAGTTTGTACGAAGCAGCCATGATCGATGGCGCGGGCAGATGGAAGCAAACATGGAATATTACCCTTCCAGGTATGATGCCGGTTATCATTTTGATGGCGACATTAAGTTTAGGAAATGTATTAAATGCAGGGTTTGACCAAGTATTTAATTTATATAGTCCGCTAGTTTATGAGAGTGGAGATATTCTGGATACGCTAATTTATCGAATTGGGTTAATGGATATGCAGTACGGTGTGGCTACCGCACTTGGCTTGTTCAAATCAATTATCTCTTTTGCCCTTGTATCTATCTCGTATTGGCTGGCATACAAAATTGCTGATTACCGCATCTTTTAGGAAAGGAGAGAACCGATTTGGTAGAAGGAAAATCATTTGGACGAAGCTTATTTCACACACTCAATTATGTCTTTCTTATTGGAATCGCATTATCTTGTCTGATACCACTTATTCATATTTTGGCGGTATCCCTAAGCTCAAATGTAGCGGCAAGCGCTGGGATCGTAAAGCTATGGCCTCAGGAAATGACGTTCAAAGCCTATGAATTCGTGTTATCCAAGAGTGAGTTTCTTACTTCGTTATGGATTACGGTGGAGAGGGTTGTTCTAGGCACAGTCATTAGCATGGTTTTAACCATTCTTATTGCTTATCCGCTGTCCAAAACCGGTAAGGAGCTGAAATTCAGGACGGGTTACGCGTGGTTCTTCGTCTTTACGATTTTGTTCAGCGGGGGATTGATTCCTTGGTATATGACGATTCGCGCGACCGGGCTGCTCGATTCCATATGGGCATTAGTTATTCCTGGGGCTGTTCCTGTATTTAATGTCATTTTATTATTGAATTTTTTTAGAGGGCTGCCCAAAGAACTGGAAGAAGCGGCATTTGTCGACGGCGCGACACACTGGACTACGTTATGGCGTATATTTGTGCCGCTGTCGATGCCTTCCATCGCCACGATTATGCTGTTCACGATCGTTATGCATTGGAATTCATGGTTTGACGGACTTGTGGTCATGAATTCGCAGCATAACTATCCTCTGTCGAGTTACCTGCAAACCGTCATCGTTCAATCGAGCTTGACCAACATGTCCGCGGAGCAGCTGGCGAATTTAGCTTCCGTGTCGGACCGAACAGTAAAAGCCGCGCAAATTTTCGTAGGTGCGCTGCCGATTCTTGCTTTTTATCCATTCCTGCAGAAGTATTTCGTGAAAGGTATGGTTTTGGGCGGGGTAAAAGAATAATTAAAGGAGCGATTGCTAATGGAGACTGGAACTAAACCTTGGACAATTTACGCGATTCATCACTCGCATACCGATGTGGGGTACACGGAGCGACAAGAGAAGATAAAACAATATCACGTCGATTTTATACGGCAGGCGCTTCATATTTTTCGCGAAATTCAGGATGGACGTCGCCCTGAATGGAATGGATTTAAATGGGTCTGCGAAACGTTTTGGCCAATTGAGGCGTTCCTCGAAAAGGCTACTGAGCAGGAAAAGTTGGAGTTTGCTGAAGCGGTAAGACGCGGAGATATCGGGCTTTCAGGCACTTATCTTAATATGAGCGAGCTTGTCGGCAAAGATCTGCTTGAAGCAATGATCGGCCGTGTTCGCACTTACGGAGAATCGATTGGAATGCCGGTGAAGTCTGCCATGACAGCCGATATTACGGGCTTTAGCTGGGGGTATGGCGAGGTGCTGCTCAATGCGGGTATTCAAAACTTGATCACCTGCATCCATACTCATCATTCGATGTATCCACTATGGAAGAAGCAGCAGCCTTTCTGGTGGGAGATGCCAAATGGCGAAAGGCTCCTGACATGGAACGGAGAGCATTACGTCTTCGGCAACGATTTGGGATTAATTCCAGGTATCGGAGGCTCTTATACCATTAAGGATGAATTCGATACGTCCAAGGGCATCACGTTCGAGATTGCGGAAGCGCGTATTCCGAGGTATTTGGAACGGTTGCGTGCGGACGGGTATCCGTTCCCATTCGCACCTGTCATGATGTCTGGGCTGCCGACGGACAACAGCTCTCCGAATGCCCAGCTTATGGATTTCGTGAACCAGTGGAACAGCAAACATAGCGAAAAAATCAAAATCGTACCGTGTACGTTGGATGAATTTTTTGACGCGGTACGTGGTCATGCAGAACAGCATCCCGACGATATTCCTGTATTCCGGGGCGATTGGCCAGATTGGTGGACGGATGGCGTTGGTTCAACGCCGAAGCATGTGCAAGTATTCCGAGAGGCGCAGCGTGTCCATCGGAAAGTGAAGCAGCTTGATCCAAACGGAGAGATTGTAACTGCTGAGGCGATGAGAGCGATGGAATACGAGCTGACATTGTTCGCCGAGCATACTTGGGGCTACCATTCCTCTGTGACAGAGCCTTGGAATCCCTTCGTGCAGGAGCTGGGTGTCCGCAAGGAGGCGTTTGCCGCCAATGCGAGCACGCTCGTACATCGCGCATTGTATGATATTTTGGAACATAAAGGGGATGCGCTGCTTGCACCAGACCGGCCGATGCGGTTCAAGCTGCACAATCCTAATCCTTTTGCACAAGAAGACGTTGCCCATCTGATTATGGAAGGTTGGCACTATGACCTGATCAAGGACGGATTCGAAGCACGTGTCGAAGGAAGTGGAGAGGTATATCCTGCTCAGCTAAGAGTTGCGCCGAGGGGTGTCATCGTTAGCATACCAGTGACACTTCAAGCCGGAGAAGAGAAAATATTGATGATTCATCCTGTCCACAATGGTCAAGCAAAGACAGCATACACTACGGATTACGTAGGTTCAGACAGAATGATGGATATCGACGTATCGCATGTAGAGAAAACTTTTCACTTCACCTCGACTTATTTGGAGACGCCATTTGTCCGGATGGAATGGAAGAAGGGCGAAGGGATTACATCCTGGATCGACAAGCGTACTGGGGAGGAAATGCTGCGCTCTGACCGCAATCACCATGCCTTCTCGCCGGTATATGACATAACCCGTGCTTCCAGCGTTAAGGATATGTATGAAGTTAGACGCATGATGGGCCGCAACCGTAAAGGAGCCGATGCGATTGTCTCGACAGGGGTACTGACGAGTGCGGAAGTAATTGCGCAGGGTGATGTGTACGGTACAGTTCAGTTGACGTTCGAGGTGGCGGGATGCTCGCATTATTCATTGCTCGTTACGGCATATACAGACAGACCTCGCGTGGATGTGGCCGTACGTATGCATAAGGACAGCGTATGGGATCCGGAGAATCTGTATATTTCCTTGCCTTTTGGGGGCCATATTATGGATGGCGAGCAGGAGCTGTGGATGGATAAAATGGATTCTCTAGCTCGTCCGCGCAAGGATCAATTGCCGGGAAGTCTAGCCGATTATTATTGCATCGGGGAAGGCGTCGCTTACGTGGGAAGTCAAGGTGGCGTGTCAATAGCCATGCCGGATACACCGCTTATTCAACTAGGAAAGCTTGAACACGGCTTCCGATTACTGAACGGGGACGAGAAGCTGGAGCATGATCCAGGTCATCTCTATTCATGGGCAATGAACAATTATTGGGAAACTAACTTTACGGCAACGCTGGGCGGCTTCTATGAATTCCGATATTTTGTCGCATGGGGCGAAGCGCTTAATAAGCCGGAATCAGCGATGACCACTTGCCGCAGCATGAATGCTGGTATCTTGGCATGGAGATCGAAATGATGAAAGTGAAAAAGTATTTAGATGCTTCAATATCGACGGAAAAGCGGGTTCATGATCTGCTGGAACGCATGACGCTAGAGGAAAAAATCGGCCAGCTTATCCAACCCTTTGGCTGGCAGGCATACGAACGAACGGAAGACGGCATAGAGCTGACGGAAACATTCCGTTCCTATATCGAGAGGGGGAGCGTTGGCTCACTCTACGGCGTTTTGCGAGCTGATCCTTGGACCGGTGTAACACTGGAGTCGGGATTATCGCCCCGCGAAGGGGCGGAAGTTATCAATCTGATTCAAAAATACGCGATTGAGCATACGAGGCTTGGTATTCCAATCTTGTTCGGGGAGGAATGCTCCCATGGGCATATGGCCATCGGTGCAACGGTATTCCCAGTGCCGCTTGCGATGGGCAGCAGCTGGAATACGCCGCTGTATCTAGAAGTATGCCGCGCGATTGCAGCAGAGACGAGGGTACAAGGGGGAACGGTCACATATTCCCCTGTCCTCGACGTCGTCCGCGATTCTAGATGGGGACGGACGGAAGAGACATTCGGCGAGGATCCGTATCTTATCGGAGAGATGGCGGTAGCGGCAGTCGAAGGCTTGCAAGGGGAGTCCATCGCTTCGGGTGATACCGTTATCGCAACACTCAAGCATTTCGCCGGCTACGGCAGCTCCGAAGGAGGACGCAATGCGGCGCCCGCTCGAATCGGCGCGAGGGAGCTTCTCGAAAAGGATTTGTTGCCATTCGAGCGAGCGGTGCAGGCCGGTGCGCTGTCGATCATGACGGCATACAACGAAATCGATGGCGTGCCATGCACGTCGAATTATGAGCTGCTTACCCAAACTTTGAGAGAAAAGTGGGGATTCGAGGGATTCGTCATTACCGATTGCGGAGCGATCAATATGCTTTGCGGCGGCCACCAAGTAGTAGAAAGAGAAGAGGATGCAGCATGCGCGGCGCTGCTTGCGGGTGTCGATATGGAAATGTCTGGCGACAGCTTCGGCAAGCATTTGCTGCATGCCGTAAGGAATCAAAAGGTCTCTATAGAGGATATTGATCTTGCTGTGCGCCGCATTCTTCACCAGAAATTTGAGTTAGGCTTGTTCGAGCGACCATACGCGAACCCAGACAGGGCCTCGGAAATTATCGGCCAAGAAAGCCACATCAAGTTGGCGGGACGGATGGCGCAAGAAAGCATAATCCTGCTCAAGAACCACAATCAGGTGCTGCCGTTGTCAACAAACTTGAGCAAAATCGCGGTCATCGGACCTAACGCGAACAATATTTATAATCAATTGGGTGATTATACATCGCCGCAGGAGCGCTCCGGTATTGTGACGGTACTGGACGGCATTCAGCGAAAATGCGTTGGCCAAAGCGAGGTCATGTATGCGCCGGGCTGCCGCATTAAAGATCCGTCGAAGGAAGGATTCGAGCACGCACTCCAAATCGCGCAGGCTGCAGATGCGATCATAGCCGTAGTTGGCGGTTCCAGCGCAAGGGACTTCGGCGAAGGAACGATAGATTTGAAGACGGGTGCTGCGATTATTACCGATCAGTCAAGCTTAAGCGATATGGATTGCGGAGAAGGATTTGACAGAGCGGAACTGAGTTTGTCAGGCGTTCAATTGGAATTGCTGAAAGAGCTTCACAAGACAGACAAACCGCTTATCGTCGTTTTTATCAACGGACGGCCGATCGTGGAACCGTGGATCGACGAACACGCCGATGCGATTCTAGAGGCTTGGTATCCTGGACAGGAAGGCGGGAATGCAATCGCGGACGTACTATTCGGCGATTACAACCCGTCCGGCAGGCTCACAATATCGATTCCTAAGCATTCGGGACAACTTCCGATTTATTACAATACGAAGCGGACCAAAGGCAAGCGATATGTGGAGACAGACTTAGAACCTAGATATCCATTCGGTTATGGCCTTAGCTACACGTCTTTCCAGTATGACGGCATCACGCTAAGCAAATCTAATATAAAGCCGGATGAGAGCTGCACCGTAAGCGTTGATGTCACGAATATCGGCGGAATGGCGGGACAGGAGGTCGTACAGCTTTATGTAACTGATGTTGTCAGTTCCGTAACGAGGCCAGCTTTGGAATTGAAAGGCTTCCTGAAAATTCAATTGGAGCCTGGCGAATCGACGACCGTCCAGTTTACGATCGCAAAGGAACAATTGCAATACGTAGGAAGGGACTATCGCCGCATCGTCGAACCGGGTCAGTTCCGTATCCAAGTAGGCGGCCACGCAGAGTCGCTCCTTGGGGCTGACTTGTATGTACTTCCGCCCGAATAAGTATGGAGAGAGGATGAAACAACACTATGAAAAACCATCGTTTGCCGCAAATTGATATCCCCGAGCTAAAGCTGCCGCCTTCCATCATAAAGGCGATGGAGGAAGCCGACAAGCTGCTCGCTCATCGGCCGAAGCTTAACCGATTATTTCAGAACTGCTTCCCAAATACGCTGGAGACGACAACAAAGCTGCTGGAGGACGGGACTACCTTTGTCCTAACAGGAGACATCCCCGCTATGTGGTTGCGGGATTCCGTGGAGCAAGTGATGCATTATGTCCCGTTTGCCAAGGAAGACCCCGAGCTGCAGCGTATTTTGGAGGGAGTCATTAATCGCCATATGTTCTATATTAGCATTGATCCTTATGCTAACGCTTTTAACGAAACCGCCAATGACTGGCATTGGAACTCCGGAGACGAAACGGAAAGTTCGCCTTGGGTGTGGGAACGTAAATTCGAACTCGATTCCATGTGCTTCTCTTTCCGTCTAGCCTATCATTATTGGAAGGAAACGGGCCGGACGGGCATATTCAATGAGCAATTCAAAGCTTCTTTGCTGGCGATGCTGGACGTCTGGCAGATCGAGCAGCAGCATGCTGAGCTCTCAACGTATAGATTCCAGCGTCATAATGGAATCATGATCGATACACTGCGGAGGCAAGGGCGCGGCATGCTGGTCAACGAGACTGGCATGATCTGGTCAGGATTCCGTCCAAGCGACGATGCTTGCGATTTCCATTTCAACATTCCGTCTAATATGTTCGCCGCTGTAACACTTCGCGACATGGGCGAAATCGTCCGTTACGTATACCGAGATGAGAAGCTTGCGGCTCGCATGGCTGTAATGGAAGAAGAAATCCGGCATGCTATTGAATTGTACGGCATCGTGGAACATCCGAAGTACGGACGCATGTACGCATTCGAGACAGACGGCTTCGGCAATCACGTCCTAATGGATGACGCAGGTACGCCAAGTCTGATATCGGCGCCTTATATCGGCTTCGCGGATGCAAACGATCCTATCTATTTGAACACGCGAGCTTTCATTTTGAGCGAAGATAATCCTTACTATTACAAAGGCGAGAGCCTTAGCGGTATTGGCAGCCCTCATACACCGCCGGACTTCGTGTGGCATCTCGCTTATTCTATGCAAGGTTTGACCGCCGTGGACCCGGATGAAATCAGGGAAATGATCGATATCATGGAGTCGACGGATGCTGACACCGGCTTTATGCATGAAGGCTTCCACAAAGATGATCCTACCAATTTCACGAGGGATTGGTTTGCTTGGTCAAACAGTCAGTTTGCCCATTTGGTGTGGAAAGCTTTGCAACAAGGCATTATTTAGAGCGATAGTCAATTCATTTAAACGTACAGCCCTTTTTATCAAACATATGACGGCGATTATTGAAGGAGGTATGATCCATGTTTAATAAATATCCTATAAACCCAGTCAGGCAGCCATTCTTGGAACAGCCAATTTCAAAAGGTTATGAAGCTTTAACGGAGCTATTAAAGGCGAGCTTGGACGAGAAGACGGGCACGCCCACGCTTATTATCGTGGACGGCACGCACGGCGCTGACTTTCAGTCATTCATTCGGCATGCTGCTTCCGCGATCGAGAAGCAAGGTTGGAGCTTGAACGTTCAAAGCACGGCAGGTTACTTGAAATCCGGTGAGACGCTGCGTGAGGAATTCGACCGCAACATTACGGAAAATAGAGCGTTCGGTTACGTGACTGAGGATGAAATCGAGGCTTATTTCGTATTGGACGCAAGAGAAACGCTCGCGACCCGATTGAAAGAACAAAATGGGAGAACGGCGATTATCGTGTTCGGCCCAGGCGCTTATTGGCTTGCGGGAGAGCGGATCGGCACTGTCTTATTTCTGGATGTTTCTAGGGAATATCAGCAAATCCAGCATAAAAAGCAACTGCTCAATTTCGGAATGTCATGGAACCGCGATTCCGTTGAAAAGTATAAAATTAGTTATTTCGTGGAATGGCCGATACTGGAAACGTACCGTAAACGTATTTTCCAGAACATCGATCTCTACTTGGACATGAACAAGCCGGAAGAGCCTGTATTCTTGACCATCTCTGACTTGGAAGGCATGATCCGGAGCGTGGCCCAAAATCCGCTTCGCGTTAAGCCGTTTTTCGCCCCTGGTATTTGGGGTGGACAATATTTGAAAGACATGGCTGACCTTCCTAAGGAGTGGGTGAACTGTGCATGGAGCTTCGAGCCGATCGCACCAGAGAATTCTATTCTAATTGGATATGGAGGCGACGTGATCGAAGTACCGTTCCTGATCGTGATGGCCCTTGAATATAAAGCCATCATGGGCGAACGTCCGGTGTCGTTGTTCGGCGATTATTTTCCGGTGCGGTTCGATTACCTTGATACGATGAACGGGGACAAATTATCTTGCCAAGTGCATCCGAAGCAGGACTACGTGCGTGAACATTTCAACGAGTTTATGACACAGCAGGAATCTTATTACATTATGGAACAGAAAAAGGATGCCAAGGTTTACCTCGGGCTTACGGAAGGAACGGAGAGAGAGAATTTCCAAAACGCCGTCTTGCAGGCACAGGAAACAGGCGTACCGATGGAATTCACTGAATATGTCAACGAATTCGATTCGAACAAAGGGGATTTGTTCCTCATTCCTCCGGGAACCGTTCATGCTTCAGGGATCGATAATCTTGTGCTTGAAGTCTCATCTACGACTTGGTGGTTTACGTTCAAGCTATACGATTATTTGCGTAAGGATCTAGATGGCAAACCACGTCCGATCAACGCGGATCACGGCTTCCGTAATATCGATTACGACAAAACGACATCGTGGGTTAAGCAAAACCTCATCCCCGAGCCGCAGCTGCTGCAGATCCAAGGCGGCAACGAAGAGTATTTGCTCGGTCAACGAGACGATCTACTGTTTTACGTAAGGCGGATCCATCTGCAGACGGAATGGCTAGACCAGACGGACGGCGAGTTTGTCATGTACAATCTCGTGGAGGGAAATAGCGTACGTATTGTATCCATTGCGGATGAATCAATATTCGTCGATTTGAATTACGCGGAATCTTATATTCTACCTTCCGTATTCGGTGCATACAAAATCGTAAACCTGACGGAAACGCCATGCAAACTGATTAAAGCGGGAGTATCTCCGGAATGGAACGTGAGCCTGATTGAACGCTGATCTCATATTTGCTTTGGATGTGGGTGGAACTTATGTCAAGGGATGCGTTGTAGAACGCGGGGAAGTAATGGAAGGCACGATCTCTCATTATGCTGCAAATGCCAAGGGATCGGAAGAAGTCATCATTGGCGGATTGGCAGCTATCCTATTAGACTTGCTTGAAAAATATAAGCGGTTTCCGCATTCATTCTCACCCGAAGCCATCGGCATCGGCATGTCCTTTCCTGGACCGTTTGATTATGAAAACGGCGTGAGCTGGATTCGTGAGCTGGATAAATTCGAATCGCTATACGGTGTAAACGTGAAAGAAAAGCTCATGCAAGCATTGCTTGCAAACGGCTTTGGGGAGAATACAGATTTCTTGGACATCCGGTTCCAGAATGATGGCAGATTGTTTGGTTTGGGAACCGGCAAACTCTATCCAAATGAGCGAATACTGACTATTACGCTTGGGACGGGTATTGGTTCAGCTTTTATTGATTGCAGAACTCTTGTCACCGAAGGTGAACACGTACCGCAAGATGGCTATTTATATAACTTGCCTCATCAAGGCGTGGCTGCGGATGAATGCTTCTCGCGGAGAGGAATTCTTAAGTTATTCCGGGATGCCGGCTGTCAGCATGATGGCATGGATGTGAAGGATCTTGCGGAGGTTGCCCGGAAGGGCGAGAATCGCATGAGCGAGCTGTTCAGGGCATTCGGGGATGAATTGGGACAATTCTTACTGCCTTTCCTAATAGATTTTAAGGCTGACCGTCTCATAATTGGAGGCCAAATAGCCAAAAGCATGGATTTGTTCGGAGAAGGCCTTATTCGCATGCTCTCACCACTCGGTATGAAAGTCGAAGCCCTCGACAATGCGCTGCACCATACCTTTATCGGTACTTCCTGTATGTTCGACTCAGAACCACATGGGACTTCATAATAGGACTCCTAACTAGTGGAGCCGCATAAGGTGACCGAGGTTGGAGAATGGAGCGGGACCGTACTATCGACTCCTATCTATACTTTTGTAAACTCTTTAAGTTTAAGCCACCCTTTCAGGTGGCTTTTTTTATTGAGTGCTAGTGTAGCAATTAACTCATTTTTTATAATAAATAAGTCCAATGAAGGTTTAGCTATTGGAATGTGAAATGAAATTTCTAGTATATCTTAGGGAATTTTGATATGTTTTCACTATGGAACTTATTCCCAATACACATAAGGGGTCGAAAATGATGAGAAATACCATCTCAACCTGCCTGTTGGCTATAGGAATACTTTTAATTGCCATTGGCTTTATTTTAGGATTTGCTTTATCTACAGATGAATATGGCGATTTCCAGGTCGTAATTGCATTGTACTGGTGGATTTCAGCTATTATTTCAGGATTTCTTTTTATTGGATTGGCCGAAATTGTGAATCTATTGCAAAAATTGCTAGATAAAAACAGTGGCGAAACCCAGTCAATCCAGTCCGTATCATCCAGTAAGCATGAGGAAAGTGTAGTTAACGATGCCATTGCATTCCCAAACATTGGTGAAATTGAGACAGAAGAATCTGAAACAAAAATTAAAGACTTGACGATTCTTATTGATAATGAACGGGTTAAAGGTGAATTTTGGATAACAAAATCAAACCTCAGAATAATGAAAAAATCTATGTTTCAAACGGATACGGATGCTCAGCTTGTTAAGGTAATAACTAAGAGCAATCTTTCTTCTAATTATGTAAGAAATAATGACTATATTATTTTTAGTTTTGTTGAAGGAAATAATAATCATAAGTTAGCGTTTAAGACACATAACATCTACGACTACGAGCGAATAGTTGAATTACTAAAATAATACTTAAAGTAAATGTACCTGTCGTGATCGTTTGATATTTTAAAACCTCTATTGTTGGCTAAAAGGATAGTCTGCTTTTTTTGAACTAACGGGCAGATTACATGAGTATGTTATAATAACTACTATCATCGGTTTTGAAAAAGGGCAATAATCAGAATGATTTTTGGAGAGCACTTAGGTCAAGCATTGTATTTGAAAAAAATAAAATTAGTAAGAAATTATGAAATGTAGGGGAGTTTGGGATATGATTCAATCTATAATACATATCGCACTTGTTGTAAGAGATTATGACGAGGCAATTGAATTTTATACAAAGAAGTTAAATTTCACTTTAGTTGAAGACACATATCAGCAAGAGCAAGATAAACGATGGGTAGTGGTATCTCCGCCTGGTTCAGTGGGTACCACAATATTACTTGCAAGAGCATCAAAGCCTGAACAAGAGCTCTTTGTAGGTAACCAGTCTGGCGGTAGAGTTTTTCTGTTTTTAAACACAGATGATTTTTGGAGAGATTATAATGAAATGATTTCAAGAGGAGTGGAATTTGTTAGAGATCCAGTAGAACAATCATATGGTACGGTAGCAGTATTTAAGGACTTGTATGGGAACCTTTGGGATTTATTAGATATGAAAGAAGATCATCCAATTTCCAAACGAATGAAGTAGATGATATAAATTTGTTTAGTTATAATTTGAGTTTATTAAAGGAGAAATGAAATGTGACCAAACTAAATATGGATTTTTTATTGAAAGCTATTGATCATTGATCAGAAAGATAAGGAATTAAAGAAAGCAGAAAAGGATGCATTTTCCTTAGAAATCACTGATCCAAAATTCGAAGAGCAGTACAATAAACTTGAAAAAATAAGACAGGAAGTAATGGATTTAAATTTACAGGTAAGCAATTTAAGTAGTTTATGAATATGAAGATCAACGATTGCACAGATAACAAAAAGAGGAAAGTAAAGTCTTGATTATTACATGAAAAGTCGGAATTTCCTGCGATATATATATGTGAGATGCGGAAGCGTTCCGGACTTGTAGGAGGTAGGTTTCCATGATTACGGACTTAAAACGTGATATAATCGCTATTATTCTAAGCGTGTTCATTATTGGTGTAATCGTCTTTAAAACCTATATGCCCGACGCATTCGCAAGCAAGTCCGCACCGACTTTATCACTTGAAGAGGCAAGCGAGCGCCTAGAGCGAATTATTTCGAATGGCGGAACGTATATAACCAGCTTCGATAGCCACGCCCTTGAACCTGTCGTGTACGAAGCGTTAGTGATAGTAACCGATATAAAAGAGAGAAATTTATAAAAATGGTCCAGCTACCTTATACTTGGTTTTCGTTTTATTAGAGTATAGGTCACAGAATCTCACGTGAGTATATGAACCAAGAGGCGCAGTAAAACTATTTATTTCGTATTCACAGAAGTATATAGAAATATAGTTAAAGAGTAAGACTATTACATAATTGACCACATGGAAGGCAACAACTCCATGTGGTTTTTTTGATTAAAGCTGTTTCAAACTTTGCTCATCATGTTTTATTTGCAATAAACGCATCAATTAACAGTTAGGATACTTTTCTGATAAGCCTCAAGAGTCGAGAAAGTGCTAATTGTAATATGTGGGTTAACCTTTCGCCAAAACCGTTGTAACGTTTACTAATTATCTAAGTAAATCTGCAACTCCGGGGCTATGCTCATTTGGCATATCAGGAAGCTCTGGAACTGGAAACCCCTGAGGAGGAGGAGTTACTGATAAAGTACCACTATTCCTGCTTGGGCTTTCACCTTGAAAAATATTAGAAATTAATGTTTCATCTAAGCGGAAATTAAATTGCATATTGTGATAGCCCATATCTACGAACTTTCTGCACTCAGGATATTTGTTGATATCATAGTTCGGTACTGGGAACACTTTACCCCAATCAACGCCCAGTGTTTCAAGTGCTTTGGCAAAAGCGTTCTGATGCGCATTATCACGGACAATAAGAAATCCTAACGTTTCTCTGAATGTTTGATTAGAGCTCATCTCATAAATCCGTGTTTTTTGCAGAACACCAGTAGACTCAAGTACGACATTGTTTAACATGTCTGCAACAAGATTGCCATGACTATAAACCCACGATGCATTCCATGGATTTCCTCCCGCATCTATAGGTAAAGAACTTTTAGCTCCCATAATATAGTGGTGGGGGTTTCCGTGTTTAACCGCCTCGTCAATCGGAGCTTTATCAACCCCAGCATCTCCGGGATTATTTAAACCAGATTCATTAAGTAGTTGATTGATCGTACTTTGAACAAGCTCGACATGAGCAATTTCTTCTAAAAACACCCCTCTCAGTAGATCGCGAAATTGTTTGTCTTTTCCTCTGAAATTAGAGCTTTGGAAAAAATATTGCATCATGGTTCGCATTTCACCGAATTGGCCGCCTAACGCTTCCTGAAGAACTTTTGCAGCTGCTGGATCTGGTTTATCTGGTTTAATTACGTTGATTAGTTCTTCTTTGTAATAGTACAAAACAATCACTCCTTTATCGTTTCTAAACAACCTGAACACGTTGATTATGATTTCACAGTTAAAGTTTCATTATGCAAATTCTGAAAAGGATTGTGGAAATCATATCAATTTCAAAGAAGTGAATGGTTTATAAATTTGTCCTCGTCCGATTATGTTAAATTAAGTTAACATTGCTTGTTTGTTGGATTGAGATGAGAATAGATAAGTGAAACATGATTATGGAAATATCTAGGTTTAAGATAAATTGACTAACCAACTCATTAAGATGGCTTCTGGTTATTATGGCTGTTTTCTTGTTAAACTAATGGGCAATTTAGTGCAGCTTATTACGTTAATTTTGACACCATACCGAACTTAAGACTATTCTTATGAGTACCTAAGATTCGCTGTATTTGGCAAAAGGCAGGCATCAAATCACAACCAATATTAATGAATATATATAAATAGATAGAGGAGGTCCTTATGGTTGAAGTCTCATACCGCTGACCGTATTAAAATCCCGGCAGGATTTTGGATAGGATTACGTCAATTAGGAATTGCCCCTCATGACGTAGCTCGTAAAGCAGGATTGCCGCTCACCATTATTACTGAATCAGTAGTTACCACCGCTCATTATTTCGCGATCTGGCAGGCTTATTCCGATCTCATTGGCGACACTGCGGAAGGAATTATCAAGCTTGCGACCATATATGAAACAGCGCAATATCCACCGACTGTCTTAGCTACTTACTATGCTCGTGACTATCGTGACGCTTTAAACCGAATGTCTCGGTACAAACAAATGTGCCCACCCGAAAGCCTGCGTATTATTGAGGAAGGAGAGTATTGTACAATCGAACTGGAATGGCTGCATACGGAGCAAGCAGGTCCGCCGCTACTGGTGGGTATCACATTGGCATTTCTATTGGAGCTAGGGCGTCGGGGAACAGGTCAACCCTTGACAGCGCGTGTTGTCGAATTTTCACAATCAATGGGCGATGTACAAGCTCTTGAAGCTTATTTTGGCTGCCCAATCAGAATGGATGCAAACTATAACCGTTTGACGCTGCATCGAAGCGATCTGGATCGTCCTTTTGTCACGTACAACGAAGAGTTACTGGAGATTCTGACTCCTGTTTTAGACCGATCGCTCAATGAACAGCAAAGCAGCCGCTCTATAACTGAAATGGTCAAATGGATTCTAAAACGCAGCCTTACAGGTGGGCGCCCCGATATTCAGGTTGTCGCGAAGGAACTCGGTATGAGCGATCGTACCTTGCAACGCCGGCTTACCGACGAAAATACGAGTTTCAAGCATGTTTTAACAAAAGCTAGACATGAGCAGGCACTAGAGTACTTGGCAAATCCCTCGCTTGATATTAAGGAAATCGCTTTTTTAATTGGATATGAAGACCAAAATTCATTCTACCGCGCCTTCCGTCTTTGGGAAGGTGAGACTCCTACAAATTGGCGTACGGAATATTTGGTACAAACCCATTAGCCGAAGGACGGCTAGAATTGCCGATTATATAGAATTCCCAACCATATAAATTTATAGAGAGCTAGTGTTTATTGCGTTTTTTTATTTGGCGTGTTAAACGAGTACATTGGCGCGATATGCTAGTTACTAACCCATTCAGACAAGGTAATATTATCACTATCCTCATTACAAGACTGTTTTAATCATGACTATTAATCAGCTTGTCGTGAATGAATAAGTAAATGAAAAGGGAGAAATTTAATATGGATATGGGATTAAAAAATAAAACAGCTTTAGTTACAGGATCAACGAAGGGTATAGGTAAAGCAATTGCTATTGAACTTGCTAAAGAAGGTGTCCATGTACTCATTAATGGTCGAAATTACGAAGAGGTGGAACGAACTGTAAATGAAATCAAATCAGATTTCCCGGCTACCTCACCTCAAAATGCTACAGCCGATATTGTGGATATTTCACAAAGAGAAGCTTTATTCGAAAAATACCCCAATATTGATATATTAGTAAATAGTATGGGCATCTATGAAATGATGAAATATGAAGATGTTGACGATGAGATATGGGAAAAATACTTCCGCACGAACGTACTTGCGGCAAATGGATTATCTAAATATTATTTACCTAAAATGTTGAAAAATGATTATGGCCGCATTATCTTTATTGCGAGTGAAGAAGCAATAATGCCTTCAGGACAAATGCCTCAGTATTGTATGACAAAATCAATGCTATTATCATTGTCCAAAAGCTTATCCAAATTAACAGTTGGAACAGAAGTTACAGTCAATACGATCCTGCCAGGACCAACTCTCTCTGAAAATGTGCATCAAATCATTGAGGGCATATACTCAAATGAAGATATGAGTTTTTCAGAAAAAGAGAAAAATTTTATGACTACAAACCTGCCTCAATCTGAAATACAGCGATTTATCAAGCCTATTGAAATAGGTAGATTAGCTGCATTTGTATGCAGTCCTTATGCATCCGCATTTAAAGGTTCTCCAATTCGTATGGATGGGGGAATGGTACCGACTATTTTTTAAGTTGTTTACGATTTGAATGCTTGATTCTAATTTCATTTGGAATTGATGCAATAAAACGCTAGAATTATTTTGAGAAGATATGGTAAGTACTCTTTCTTCAGGAGGTTTATAGAATAGAGAGGAGAATGAGAAATGGATCTATCTATTAGTATACGGCATGCGTCGCTAAGAGAGGCTGAAAGCAAGGCGGAACAACTATTCAAGGCGATCGAAGATCAAGGAATTATTCGTCCTGATGTGACTGAAAAGCAAATAAATCGTGAAATCTATCAATTGGCATTCCAGATGTTTGGTATTAAGAAATATTGGCATAAACGAATCGTGCGAGCTGGCAAAAACACGTTGTTCCCATATAGAGAAAACCCGCCTGATCTGATTGTTTCCAAAGATGATATTATATTTCTGGATTTCGGCCCAATTTTTGAAGATTGGGAAGCTGATTTCGGAAGAACTTTCATCCTAGGAGATGATCCTGCAAAAATAAAACTGAAAAATGATATTGTTGAGGCCTGGGATGAAGGGAAGGCCTATTTTCAGTCTCAATCTGCGATTACAGGTAGTGAACTTTATACCTATGTGAGTCATCTAGCTTTAAAATACGGATGGGAGTTTGGAGGTCCGCATGCAGGTCACCTTATAGGTGAATTCCCTCATGAAGTAATACAGGGAGAATCCGTTGAAAACTATATTCATCAAGGTAATCATATTCCAATGAGAGATCCGGATTCGAATGGTAAGCCTCGCGATTGGATTTTGGAAATTCATTTTGTGGACAGAAAGCTGGAAATTGGCGGTTTTATCGAGCAATTATTAACCGTTGATTAACTGCAGGTATGGAAAATATAGTTGAACTACAGAGTAACTACAAAAGGGGCTGTCTCAAAAGTCATTTTGCGATTTTTTGAGCACTGCTTAGAACTTATTTTCTTCGAGAAAAAGGACCTCAAGCTCCACTATACAGTGGAATTTGAGGTCCTTTCATTTGAAAACGGAGATGTTCCCCTGTCATGCGAAGACTTTAGCGGCAGCGCCTGCAGCAGCTTCATCTAGGCGCAGAAATGCACTTATTTAACCAAATCTTCTTCAAATCTGCTCAATTAGAGGTATTTGTACACCTATTTGCATCATTTCAATTTTGTTTGTTAAAAACAGGTGCACTTTTGCACTTATTTACTCTCCATTATCGGTTCACGCACATCACAATCGTACAACGATCGATGCTTATGAGACAGCCCCTTTGTTGGTAACTTGGTGATCTTACTTTTCAAGGATTTGTTTAAAAATCAGCTATAATCATAAATCTTAAGATGTGTAGGTTCTTCCAAGGCCAAGCTGTGTAAGCAACTGTCTATAGGCAATTGAAGTACGATCAGCTGGAATATGGGCTTCGGCCATCAAATCGAGGGGTAGATCTTCTGGTGTTTGGGATTCAACCATTTCTCGATCTTCCTGAAAAACTTGCAAATTAAATTTAATCGTATCTTCAATCGGAAGCTCTTTATCAAAATTCCGTGAGATTGGACAAAATAAACGAGTGTAACGTGCTGAGACTGGAGATGCGCAGTTCAAAATCATGAGCTTGCCGTCATTTGGGAAATGTACAGTTAGTGAGGCCGCGAAAGGTGCAAATACACGAAACGCGCGAAGCCACATGAATCCGTCAGGAGCGGGGTTTTCCTGACCTTTACCGTAATTGCTGACGGTGCTCCAATAGTCCGCCTGAAGCTGATTCCCGTCGCGCGTTACTTTGTATTGTGGAACTTCTGTGTTATTGCGGTCTCCGAACGTCTCCGTATGCACGTATGCAAAATGAGAAACATCTAAAAATCCTTCCATTTGGCGTCCTGCCGAACCGGCAATATCAAAGCTTGGAGGTAATATATTAATAAAATCCGGTTCGTCCCACTCAGAGAACGGAGGAATTTGTTCGTCTACAGCGGCTAAAGATGTCCAGATCAGCCCATACCTCTCAATAACCGGATACATGATTAATTTTAGTTTAGGCGATATTTTGGAGTCAGAATGGGCTGGAACAGCAGTGCACACCCCTTCGCAGTTATATCGAAATCCATGGTAAGGACAGACGATTTCATCGTTTTCAATCCAACCCTTGCTCAGAGGTGCTCCACGGTGAAAGCAGAGATCACGAGCAATCACGACTTTGCCGTGGCTGCTGCGGTAACAAACGAGCTTTACATCAAGCAGCTTCACAGCAACTGGTTTATCTGTTACTTCTTCAGCTATGGCCACAGGATACCAGAACTGAGAAAGTACATTCCAATCATTTAAAGTAAATGTACAATCACGAGGGTATTGCAATGCGGATTCAACATGCGAGTTTGGCTTATTCATACACAATCGCTCCTTTAGAATGAATGATTAGGCTGAACGCAATAAAACCCCAGGCTTAAGAGGCGCGTAGTGAAATAGATCTAATTTTTCTGAAATGAAAAAATTAGAGTATCTTCACTAACGGCCTCTTGTAGCCTGGGGCAATTTACGGTTGCCTGGTCGAGACGCTCACACCAATTTATGAGCTTATACAAGAGAAGTTTGTGTTAGATTACTTAACATTAACTATGTGTTTATTCTATTCCGGAAGAAGTTTTTTGTCAATTCTGTTTTTTAAGGAGTTATTCTAAGCTGAGCCATTCCAGCTTATGTACAGCCTAAAAAAGCCGCCAGCATATTTATTTCAATAGCTATCTTGCATTCCTAGTCCTTTAATAGCAATATATTATTAATTGGATTGAGAATAAGATTAAGCTGAAAGAAAGCACGATTTGTTTAAAAAAATGCTGTTAAACGGAGGAAAAACATAGTGAAAGTAGACCCTCTACAGCGATATTTTTTGATGAGTTTTAGATTCGATAAATCAACACCTGAAGAGTTTGGATTAAAAAGGAGTGCTGAAAACGGCTTCTATATTTGTCCAAAGGATAATTGTTTATGGGTTCAACGAGATCTATATGATTTCGGTTGGGGAAATGAGACGGGGTTTGTTAGATTGCCTGAATGCGACTTTGAACAGCTATGGCATTTAATGATGGAATCAGGCATTCAAGAAAATAGGTATGGTTCAGCAGCGGAAATATTAAGGCAATATGCTGACGAATTACTCTCGAAAATTTATCCCATTATAAGTGGTCCACATTATAGTAATGACTATTCATTGAATGACGCACTAAAAATATTAGAATTAAATAGACCCTACAATAGAAGCAGTATACTTGGGAAAACACAAGAACAAATAAAGAAAGACTATAATAAATGGCTCTATATTAGTAAAAAGATAAACCTGTAAAGCGACGTCATTAAAGCTTTATTGCGCATTGCTTTTGGGAAATGAGTTTATTATGGACATGATGCTACATTGTCTATGGGTTGATTATCCCGTCAACTCGCCATATGCTTATCTTACATTCATGATAGGAGGGATCATTATGGAAATATCAATTATGTCATTTAATCTTCGTATCCATGTTGCGGAGGATGGGGAAAATGCTTGGCCTAACCGTGTCGAAGCGGCTGCAGAAGCGATTAAAGCGTCTGGTGCTGCCGTTGTATGCACGCAAGAAGGAAGCTTGCCCATGCTGGAGAGCTTGAATGCGCTGCTTCCCGAATATGAATGGATCGGGGAGGGCAGGCTCGGCGGCGAAGAGGGTGAGTTTTGCGCGATTTTCTTCCAGAAAGATAGGCTGAAGCCAGTCGAAAGCGGTACATTCGGATTGTCTGAACGGCCAGAGCAGCTTGGCTTTCAAAGCTGGAACACCGCTTGTCCGCGCATTTGCACTTGGGTGAGGCTGAAGCAAATCGATGGGCAGGAATATCTGATTCTGAATACACATCTGGACCACATAAGCGAGGAAGCAAGGATAAAAGGAGCTATGCTCATCTTGGATAAGATGAATATTACCAGTGGAGCATCGGCGATTCTAACAGGTGATTTCAATTGTGAACCGGAAACCAAAACGATTCAAACTCTGATCCAAGCAGGGCTGCGTCATACATACACCTATCCTGATGTACATCCAGGCTGCACTTATCATGGTTTTGAGGGCGGCGAAGAAGGTGAACCGATCGATTATATATTCGTTACGCCGAATATTCGTATCGTGTCAGCGAATGTCGACAAGGGCAAGTACGATGGCAAATACCCATCAGATCATTATCCAATTACTGCTACTCTGCAGGTATAGTATACGAACAATAAAAGAGTGGATGGACGGGAAACAGCCCAAATCCATTCTTTTTTTATATGGCTCGCTAGGAAATCATCAGTTGTAATAGAAGACTGGCCCAATTTGAAGGGTGGTGTTACATTTGCTGACAGTTAGAGATATGAAAAAAAACAAGTAGTAGATTGATGATTCGTCATTAAGTTATTTTAGGGTACTTATTAAACGCCTCGGTAAGCTTGAGAAAAATCTGTTGAGAAAAAGATGGAAATCTTGTAGTGTAAATAATACCATTTATCCAGTTACTTAAATGATGAGTGGTTATTCAAAACTAATATCGATACCAGCGCATAGGAGGTGAAGTGGAACACGATGGATCTCCAATATGATCCGACTGTTTGGCAAATTAGTTTGTTTGAGATGACGCTAAGACTATTATTGGCTTTAGTACTTGGCGGTTTGATTGGTCTAGAACGTGAGCTTGGCGGACATTCCGCGGGTTTCCGGACGCACATTTTGGTTTGTCTTGGTTCGGCTGTCATTGTATTGTTATCCATGTACGGATTTTCTGATTTCGCCGCAGAACCGAATGTTCGTTTAGATCCAGCTCGGTTGGCAGCACAAGTAATCAGTGGCGTCGGCTTTCTCGGCGCGGGTACCATTATGCGAAATGGGTTTGGTGTTTCCGGATTGACTACGGCAGCCTCATTGTGGGTATCGGCAGCAATTGGACTTTCTGCGGGTGCAGGATTTTACTACGGCGCTGTCATAGCGACCTTTTTGGTGGTGGTAAGTTTGTTTTTATTGAACAAGGTTGAGAAACTTTTCTCCCGAACGAAAAAAGTACGCGAGTTGTTAATAAAAATGGATAAAACATCGGCTGGTCTTAATCTTGTTTTGATGCACTTGAATCAAAGTGGACTGCAAATCAGCAAGCTCACGATAAACAACGACGATGAGGAAGAGCGGCTAAGTGATCGGCATTTAACGATTCGCATTCAGTTGAAATTAAAGAAAATAAAAAACTATGAGGTATCTATCGCAGCGTTAGCTCATATGGATGGGGTACTAAGCTTGGAAACGGAAGGCGTCTCAGCTTAAATTGAAAGCGGAATCATTTTAATTTTAGAAAAAGGAGACATGGCATGCATAACACGATGATAGCAGCCCATACGGGATGTGGTGTTTATCCAGATAATACAATGGCATCATTTAGAGAAGGCGTTAATATCGGCGCAGATATCGTAGAAGTCGATGTGCGCATAACTCAAGATGGTATTGCTATCCTTCTGCATGATGATTCACCTTATCTTCACTCACACACCTTCGAACAGTTGAATAATCCGGATATACGGCCGCTGCTCGATCCGATTTACAGAAATCATGAAATTGCGACATTGGAACAAGTGCTTCAGCTTTCGGCATCGCTAGGTATCAAATTGAATTTGGATATAAAGACGGTAGATGCTATTGATCCGGTGATTAGACTTATTCACAAGTTTGAAGCGCAAAAACAGGTTTTCATTACGGGATGTTCCGATAACATTACGGTAAGATATCCGGATATTCAAGTCATGCTGAATACGCCGGACGATTTGACTTTGGAACAAATGGAGCGATATGGCGACTTTGCAGAGGCCGTATGCAGGGATGCTAAGCAAGGTGGATACGCAGGGCTCAATATGAATGGTTTTACTTGCCTTCCGCCTATCGTAATTCGAGCGCACGCTTTAGGTTTGAAGGTATGGGTTTATACAGTGAACTTTCGGTCAGCAATGGAATGGTTTTTGAGGATGCAAGTTGACGCCATTACTACACGTGAACCCATGGATCTAATCGCACTTAAAAAAGAATGAAATTAACTGTAGCCAATTGAAAAAAAGTTTGGTATAATCCGTTCATAGAAAGCGCTTACTTCAAGAAGCGCACTTTATTTTATTCATCATGGTATCGCTTCCAGAAAAAGCAGTTTCAGATTAAGACGCTCATAGCCAACATGGAAGAAGGTGAATTTTGTTGCAGCTCTTGCTACCAATGAGTGAATGAATCTTAACAAAATATTTACCTATAGATAACAAATAATGGTTTAAGAAACAAGTTTTTGTTAATACAATCGGCTTAGGATGCAAAATTATGATTCGGATAAGAGGGTGATTGTTTAAAATTTATGTAATTGAAGTTTTATATGGTATCGCTTCCAGACAGTAATCAGAAAGAAGGTGACTTTCAACTTATGAAGCAAATGACCGTACCCATGAAGCGAAAAAAAAGTGGTATCGTTTTATGGAAAAAAATGTTGGCTCACAAATATTTATATTTCATGTTGTTGCCATGTGTTGTCTTCTTCATCATTTTCAACTATATTCCGATGGCTGGCTTGTTGTTAGCCTTCAAGGAATACAAGTTCAATGAGGGCATCTTAGGAAGCCCATGGGTTGGCCTGGATTATTTCAAGCAATTTTTTAATTCCTATCAAAGCGGAGAGTTGATTAAAAACACACTCATCATAAGTTGTATGAAATTGTTTCTATACTTGCCGTTTCCGATTATTCTTGCACTCATGTTTAATGAAGTTCGCTCAAAATGGTTCAAAAATGTTTCTCAGAGCTTACTGTATTTGCCGCATTTCCTCTCGTGGGTTGTCGTCATCGGTTTAGTCCAACGTATACTCGCTCCTGATACTGGCTTATTGAATCAGGTAATAACGAATATGGGCGGCGACGGAAGTACATTCTTTATGATGGACTCGGACTACTTCTACCAGATTATGTTCGGAAGCCATGTATGGAAGTCTATTGGTTGGGATTCGATCATCTATGTCGCAGCGATCTCAGGAATTAATCCCGAAATGTACGAAGCGGCTAAAATTGATGGGGCAAGCAAATTCCGAGAGGTTTGGAATATTACGCTGCCGTCCATCACACCGACAATTGTAATCCTCTTTATATTGTCTCTGGGCAGTATATTATCCGCCGGGTTCGACCAGATTTATTTGCTCAAAACACCGGGTAATGCACCGCTCTCTGATATTTTGGATACTTACATTATCCGAGTTGGCTTGCAAGGCGGGCAGTACGGATACGCGACAGCCGTTGGCATGCTGCAAGGATTAATTGGATTGATCTTGGTTGTATTCGCGAACCGTGTTTCCCGAAAGGTTTCTGAAACATCCTTATGGTAGCTTTATTCTGATAACGTTACCATAGTTGCTATGCGAAAAGGTTTGCATGACCATCCACTTGGTGGGAGACGTCTTCTGGCGTGTTTCATAAAATCATTTTAGAAAAGGGGAACAATCGCATGAGTAAGAAATGGGCAAAGTATTTCGCAATACCTTTGGTGACAGCGATGCTGATCGCCGGCTGCTCGAATGGCAACAAGAACAATACTGAAACGCCTGCTCCTGGTGGCACAGATGGGGTTTCACCTACAACGGAAGGGAAACCGGCTACATGGATTGCTGATCGTAAAATCAAAGGTCTTGTATTCATGGGGACCGACGATTACACAGAAGATATGAACCCGGAAATTAAAGCGAAGATAAAGGAGCAAACGGGGATCGACTTTGAAATTGAAATCATGAAAGCCGAAAAATCCATCGATGGCTTGATTGCAGGCATCGCTGCAAACGACTTGCCGGATTTCGTTGCTTTCTACCTCAATAACAGTGGTAGACCGGAAATGCCCGTTGTCTTGAAAGCGGCACGTGAAGGTATGTTCACTGATTTGACTCCGCTTATGAAAGATACGAAAGTGTACAGCAAATATTTGCAAGATGACTATTTGCCGCTTGATACGAAATACGGCGTTATGTTCCGTCCTGAGTTTAACGGCTCTTCTTACTTCGTTCATATGAATATCAATCGACAAGGCGGTTATCTATCTAACAAATACGTAGGCGGCGCTTATATCCGTAAAGATATTGCTGACTCACTAGGAATCGACCCACGCACAATCAAGACGTCGGATGAAGTGTATGAGCTAGCTAAGAAAATTAAAGCCGGTAACTTCAAAGACAACAATGGCAGTCCAGTGATTCCAATCGGTCCATCTTTCTGGGGTGGTAAAGATGTTTCAGCTGCTTTCAAGGATCTGCAGTGGGGTGAAGACGACCAACGCATCAAAAAATCGAAAGACGGTCAAATCCTTCATGAAGCAGAAACCGAATATCCGATGAAAAAAGTAGAGTATTTCCAAAAGCTGCTTAAAGAAAAACTTATTCATCCCGAGTACTTTACGATTGACGAAAGCCGCGCAACAGAGGGCGCTTTGAATGGCTCATGGGCGATTATCGGTGATGCCCACAACTATCAAGAGTTCAACCAAGATATGCATTACCTACCGCTCGGACCTATTAACAACGTTGACGGTCCTTACCAAATGCAGGTTAGCTTTAAGTCCGGCTACAGCGCTTGGGCGATCCCGACTACTACGAAAAACCCGCAAGATATCGTTAAATTTGCGGACTACTTAGCTAGTAAGGAAGGAAAACTTATTTGGAAATACGGTTTGGAGGGGCGCGATTATACGCTCGGCGCAGACGGTTTTCCACTTGTGAAACAAGAAGTGTTGGATCTGAAAGCAACAGATCCGAACGAAGCGAAAAAGCTCGGCTTCCAAGGCGTCGGCAACTCATGGGGCGATATTCTAGGCGGCACGGACACCGATAACTTGGCTGATTTCGGGGAAATGCAATATGGCGACAAATTGAAAAAAGAAGACAATAACGGTGCTCTAAAACTAATCGAATATTGGAACTTTGAGGAAAAGTACAAAAATGCGAAGATCGTTGACAGCTACGTACCTACCGCGTTCCTCGGTGAATTCGACAGATCTTCAGAACTTAAAGCGGCTTTGGACGCTTACAATGAAACTTTGATCCGTGCTTATTACGGCAAAAGTATTGATGAAGCTAAGAAAATGTTGGAAAGCAACTTGAAACAATTGAAATCAGCAGGATTGGACGATTATTTGAAGCTTCTCGCAGAAAAAGATGCCGATCCAAAAACGGACGTAAACCTGAACGATTAGAGATTAGTTTCAACATTTAGAAGCAGAAAATTAGTGGAAGAGGTATGGCGATTTTATCCGCAGCTGGGTAAAAACGCCTTTCCTTCAACGGAGGAGGGAGAAAGTGGGAAACGAATTTTATAAGCTCAGCACGGGTGAAAGAATTTTCAGAGTCATTAACTACTTGCTTCTAATCGCGCTGTGTTTATCGATCATTCTACCTTTTTTTAATATTTTTGCACTTGCTTTTAATCCCGGTAAAGACGCGGAAAGAGGCGGCATTTACTTCTGGCCGAGGATTTGGTCCTTGGAAAACTTCCAAAAGGCGTTTGAAACGTCCAATATTACAACTGCTTTTGGGATTTCAGTGTTCCGAACGGTAATAGGTACGATCTCAAGTGTTTTTCTGACTGCAGCAGCAGCTTATGCATTAAAGAGTAAAACGTTGCCTGGCGGGAAGTACATCATGATGATCATTTTCTTCACCATGTTGTTTGGAGGGGGAATTATTCCCTATTACATGCTGCTTAAGTCCATTCATTTGACGAATAATATTTGGGTTTACGTCATTCCAAGCTTATATAGCGTATGGAACATAATCATTATGCGAACATTTTTCCAACAAATTCATCCGAGCTTGGAAGAATCGGCGCGAATTGATGGGTATAACGACTTTTCGATCTTCATGCGCGTCATTATGCCGCTCAGTCGGCCGGTTATAGCGGTTATTGGCTTGTTTAACGCCGTTGGCCATTGGAACGATTGGTTCACTGGTGCATTTTATATTCGAAAATCGTCCTTGCGTCCGCTGTCCACGCTTTTACAAGAAATGCTGATGAGTGCGGAAGCGATGCGGGATACGCTCAATCAGGCTGCCGGACTTAGATACGATTTGATCGAAAAAATGCAGGTTACAGGAAACTCGCTTAAAATGGCAACGATCATTATCGTCGTCACGCCGATTATTCTTATCTATCCATTTGTGCAGCGCTATTTTACCAAGGGTATTATGATCGGATCGATCAAAGAGTAAATCAGCCTAGGAGAGGACGGGGGAAAAATGAAAATAGTGAATCCATACGTAGAGTCGGGGATTTGGTTTAAAGGAAGCTTTCATAACCACACGACGAACAGCGATGGTTGGTTTTCGCTCGAAACGGTTTACAAAATGTACGGTGGTTACGATTTTCTCGGTATTTCTGACCACGATAAAATTACGAAACACGAAGGCAAAAGAGAGATACCGAATGTTTTCGAAGCTATAGAAGTCAGCAGTCGGCAAACACATATGCTGCTCGTGAAACCGCCGCAAATGATTATGGAAAACTACAGCAATGCATTTACGATTGAGAACTATCAACGCTTTGTGGATCTAACAACGACGAACGATGGATTTGCAGTGCTCGTGCATCCGAATCGGTATTTCTCGAATTATTGGGAACTAGAAGATATGTTTAAGATGGAACGTTATCTTGGGGTTGAAGTCTATAACGGGGACGGCAATCCGGAGTACGATATCGCGTTCGACAAGTGGGATGCTCTTCTATCCGCCGGTCGTAAAGTGTGGGGTTTCGGAAATGACGACTCGCATGTATATGGACAAGAAAAGCGCGCTTGGAACGTGGTCAGAGCTAAGGCAAATACGAACGATGCTATCATAGATGCGATCAAAGAAGGCAACTTTTATGTATCAACGGGGTATGGGTTTGATGCGATCAGAGTAGAAGGCAACAAGGTTGTTGTTGATCTTCGCTCAAATGATTTGCTTGATAAAATGTACAAATACGTCACGTTTTTCGGCAAAGACGGACAGGTGCTTAAAGAAACAACAGGACGAATCAAGCAAGCTGAATATGAGTGTAAAGGAGACGAAAAATACGTCCGTATAGCCGTTTATTTGGAAGGCGGGTATTCTGCTTTTTCTCAGCCATTATTTATTGAAGATTAAGAAGGTTTTAGGTCGAGGAGGAGTTATGGTGGAGCACAACAAGTTAAGATTCCGATCAGACGGGACATTTAAGATCATTCAATTTACTGATATGCATATCAAGAATGGAATTGAACCTGAAAAGGATGTTCAAACGTTAGCTGTTATTCAGCAGCTGATTGCGTCGCAGAAGCCCGATTTGATCGTCCTTACTGGGGATGTCATATCCAGCTATGATACAGAGGATCAAGAAGCAGCATTTCGCCGTGCGATTGCGGATGTTGTCCAGTCTGGCATTCCGTTCGCTGTCATTTATGGCAATCACGACTCAGAGAAAGGTATTACACGTCAACGATTGAATGAAGTTTTAAAGGAACATAGTAATAACTTATCTGAGGATGGTCCTAAGGACATCCATGGAGTTGGGAATTATGCACTTACTGTTGCGGGTTCTGCGAGTGAAGAAGATACGGCTGTTCTGTACTTTTTTGATTCCGGAGATTCAGCACCAGAATCCGTTGGTGGATATGAATGGATACATCCAGATCAGGTTCACTGGTACTGCAGCGAATCGAATAAGCTTACTCAGAAGAATGGCAGCGCATTGCCTGGACTCGCTTTTTTCCATATTCCAATACCAGAATATGAGCAAGTCTGGCAGGAAGGCAAAAGTATTGGGAATAAAGGTGAGGAGGTCTGCTGTCCGAAGTTGAACAGCGGTTTATTCACGGCAATGCTGGAGCAGGGTGATGTCATGGGGACTTTTGCCGGACATGATCATGATAATGATTACGTAGGAGAGCTTCATGGCATCCGATTGTGTTATGGACGTGTCACGGGGTTCAACACATACGGAGAGCTTGAGCGTGGAGCAAGAATCATTACGTTATTCGAAGGAAAACGGGAGTTCGATACACGGATAGAAATAGCGAAATTGAACTAAGCTGATGAGGATTAGTCTCGAGGCTGAATGATACTAAAGAATAAATGATGAGAAAGTTTGTCGAAGTCGAAGTATATCTTATATAATTCTAATATATGAACGAAATATACTTCCACGAAGGGTGAATAATGTGCAACCAAAAATCAAAGATGTGGCCCGGGTAGCAGGAGTTTCAGTTACGACTGTGTCCAGAGTGCTAAATGGCGAGAGGTATGTGAAAGACGATCTCAAGGAAAAGGTGAATCAAGCCATCGATCAATTGGGATACGCTCCGAGCCATATCGCCCGAAGCTTGGTACGTAACAAAACGAATCTCATTGGGGTAATTGTGCCAGACCTTACCTCAAGCTTCTATTCGACAATTTTAAGCAGCATCGAAGAAGCGGCTAGCACTAATGATTATAACCTTTTGGTATGCAATATCATCGAGGATATAGATAAAGAATTAAAGTATATCAATGTGTTTCAGGAAATGCGGGTAGAAGGCATCATTATTATGCATGAGAAAATTAATGAGGAAATCCGTGCTTTGATTCATAAGATGAACATTCCCGTTATTTTTTCTAGTGTTAAACCGATGGACCAGGAGTTCGCTTCTGTAATTATTGATGACTACAAAGCTGCTTACGATGCGACAAAATATTTGATTGAGCTTGGCCATGAGGAAATCGGGTTTATCGGCGGCGACATGCGTGATATTACATCGGGACAAAACCGGTATAGTGGATATCGAAATGCATTGTCAGACCATTCCATTAAAATCATATATGAAAATATTCGGTTCGGTGATTATAAAGTGAAAAGTGGATACGAGCAAATGAAGGATATTCTTCGCAATAAACAAACGCCTACGGCTGTATTTGCCGTAAGTGATGATATGGCTGTTGGAGCAATGAACTGCATTTGGGATCATAACCTTCGAGTTCCAGAGGATATTTCCATTATGGGCTTTGACGGAAGTCAACTGACCGAGCTTGCCCGTCCGAGGTTAACCTCAATGGAGCAGCCTATTCAAGACATGGGCAAAGTGACGATGGCAGCGCTGTTGAAACAGATTACGAATAAGGAAACGTCAACCGAGGATATCATCTTGGAGCATAAACTAGTTGTCCGTGAAAGCTGTATAAGAAGAGATTCATAAGGATTAGAGAGCACAGCACTTCAGTGCATATCGGAAATAGATGGAGATGAGGCACCATTGAAAAATTACGATGTCATCGTGATTGGAGACGCGAATATTGATTTAGTTGTTGAGGGCTGCAACGAGCTGCCAGCACCCGGACAAGAGGTATTTGTTCAAAATATGACCATCCACGTCGGCGGAGGGGCAGCTTTGTTTAGTTTGGCGACAGCCAAGCTAGGTTTGAAGGTTGCCTTTAACGGGGTTCTAGGTGACGACGGATTTGGTCAGCTTATAAAAGATCAATTTTCTCGGTATGGAATCGATACCAGATATATTAAAAAGAGCAGCAGCAATACAGGCATTTCCATTGCAATTAATCCGGAAAATGATCGTTCATTTATTACGTATGCTGGTTCAAACGCCGAGCTAAGCTTGCAGCAGCTTGACATGAATAGTGTTTTATTAGGACGTCATGTTCATTTGACTTGTTATAAGGGAAGCCGCAATCATGCTGAATTTTTGGAAACCGTAAAAAAACTTAAAGCACTAGGCGTAACGACCTCTATTGATATGGGGTGGGATGACACTGGGGAATGGTATCCTGGCATTTTTGAATTAATGAAGCATATCGACGTTTTTTTCATGAACGAAACCGAAGCTATACACTATACCGGTTGTACTACGGTAGAGGAAAGCCTTGAAGTTCTTTCTAAACACAGCAGCCATATCGTGCTCAAATTGGGTTCGAAGGGTGCGGTGACATCGGTAGGCGGACAGCAGTCCTATCGTTCGAGCTTCTCCGTCCGAGTTGTTGACACGACTGGAGCGGGTGATTCTTTTAATGCCGGTTATATTTATGGATATTTGGCAGGGAAAAATCCAGAGGAATGTTTGATATATGGAAATGCTTGCGGCGCACTATCTGTAAGTGAATATGGTGGAAATACAGGGACGACAAACATACAGCTGCTAGAGAAATTTATTGCAGATCGAATTGGGGAAACAAAAGAAACGCTGGAAACCACACTATGAATCTAATGATTCATAGTGATGGTTTATGTATGAGACTATAAGCGGGTTTTAGGAGAGTGGACATCATACAAGTCGAGAAACTGAACGCAAATCTCGTAAAGCTGAAAACTCGTGTGTCGGAAGGGCAATGGGGCAAACGCATCGTTGCGGAATTGGAATATGCTAATCGGGTTTCAAAGGTGATGGGAGGTCAGTATGATGATCTGATCGATCCCGTTGTTATTGATCTGCTGAATACATTAGATCAAGAAGGCATCATCGGGGAGCAAACGGTTCGCAGTGCAGAGCAGCGGTTGTCTGAAATGGCAGCAGCAGCGAAGTCGTACCATTTGATTTGTGCTGCTCATGCCCACTTGGATATGAATTTTCTTTGGGGCTGGGATGAGACGGTATCTGCGACTCTTAATACGTTCCGGACAATGCTGGATCTGCTGCAGGAGTATCCTGATTTCCGCTTTTCCCATTCTCAAGCAGCTGCCTATCATATTGTTGAAACCTATGATCCTGAAATGCTAGAAGAAATAAAAGTCCGTGTACAAGAAGGACGATGGGAAGTAACGGCATCAACTTGGGTTGAAGCGGATAAGAACATGCCAAACGGTGAAAGTATGACTCGGCAGTTCTTATATGCCAAAAACTATCTTACACATTTGTTCGGATTGCAGTTGGATGATTTGCAAATCGATTTTGAGCCGGACACTTTCGGTCATGCGCTTAATGTGCCGGAAACATTGCATCACGCGGGCATCAAATATTATTACTATTGCCGTGGTCATAACAATGAGGGACATCACCTCTATCGCTGGATGGCGCCCTCCGGGAGATCGGTTATCGCATATAAAGAGCCGCATTGGTACGATTCCCGCATTGAAGGTGAAATGGTGCTTACGGTGCCGGAGTTTTGCCAGAAAACAGGCTTGAATACGATGATGAAGGTATATGGGGTAGGTGATCATGGCGGCGGTCCGACGCGGCGTGACATAGAGCGCATACTTGATATGAAGGAATGGCCGATTTTTCCGACCATTCGCTTCGGAAAGTATGCAGAATACTTCGCGCTAACAGAGCAAATAGCCGATCAACTCCCGATTGTACAAAACGAGCTGAACTTTATTTTTACAGGGTGCTACAGCTCGGAAGCACGTTTGAAACAAGCGAATCGAGTTTCGGAAAACCTGCTGTATGAAGCGGAAGCATTGTCTAGTGTGTCCGCGTTGTGGACTTCGTCCAAGTATTATGGCAAGCAATTAGAAGAAGCTTGGAGAAAAACTTTATTTAATCAATTCCATGATATTTTGCCGGGAACAGGCATTCCAGAAACGCGTGATCATGCACTTGGAGCGTTCCAAGAAATATCCGCCATGGCTAATAGCAAACGAAGCGCTGCTTTGCGTAGTCTTGCTGCGCGCATCGATACTTCACGTTTTCTTGTTGAGGGCGAGGACCTGAAAGAAAGCTTTTCCGAAGGAGCAGGCGCTGGAGTTGGTGTCAGCATAAAGCATCAATTTCGAACAGGCGAAAGTGACCGCGGACGCGGGAAAACACGGATATTTAATGTGTTCAACAGTGCTCCAACCGCACGTAAAGAATTAGCCGAGATTACGATTTGGGATTGGGATGGAAATATCCAAAGCATCGGTTTGAAAGACGACGAGGGAAATCCACTTGAATTTCAATTTGTGGATCGTGGATTTGCCGAGCATTGGGGGCACTTTTTCTTGCGTGTATTACTGCCTGTAAAAGTTCCAGCATTGGGATACAGCACCTATATTATGACGGAAAAAGCAGGTGATATGGCAGCCCTTACGGCAAATGACTTCTATCTCACGGGTCAAAACCTTCCACCTGTGGAACTGTATACGTTTGTGTTGGAGAACGAGCTGTTAAAGGCAGTCCTCGATGTGCGAAAGCTTACGATTATTTCATTAATCAATAAAGAGAATGGACAGCAGCTCATCGATAGCAGCCGACCCGCAGGCGTATTCCGATTCATCGAGGAGGATACTTTTCAAGGAGGTGGCAATGCATGGCTGGTAGGCCGATACCGCAAAATTGAAGAGCTCACTGAAGGCATCAAAATCGAAAGCAGTGAATTAGGCAGCAAGCTGCTGAGGCAATCCATTACGTTCAGCGTCCCGTTTCGAAGATCGAAATTGCAAGTTACGGTATCTCTGGATCAGGGCAGCAGCAGGCTCGATTACAATGTGGAATGTGATTGGCATGAGTACGGCAATGAAAAGGAATTTACACCACAGTTACAGTTTTATGCGCCTTTTGGTTATGAATGCGATTCCTATCGATACAATATGGCTTTCGGTACGATTGAACGTCCTTCACTCGACTTAGACGTACCTGCGAACAGTTGGGCACTCGGGGTTCCTTCGAACCATGAGAAAGGTAGAGCAATTATGCTTCTATCGGATTGTAAATATGGATTCCGAGGTACGGATCGAGCACTTTCCGTCACACTGCTGCGGGGCTCTTATGGCCCTGATGCTTATCCGAATACAGGGGTTCATCGCATTCGTTTAAGTATTTGTGTAGTTGATGCTTCTAAAAACCAGCATTTGATTGAACAATCCTCCCATTACCATCTTCCGCTCCAATACATCTCAGCGGCTGCGAGTAATGGAGATTGGCCGACAACACAAAGCTTCTTGCAATTAATTGAAGGAACGATTGCAATCTCTGCGATCAAGATGCCTGAGGACACTCAAGCTGTTAATCGATGGATTATTCGCGTGTATGAAACAGAAGGAAACACATCAATGGTAAAGCTGGAGTTATGCCGCAAGGTGAGCAAAGCTTATTTTGTCGATACGTCAGAACGTCCAGTAGTTGAGGGGGATGTTTTCATTAATGAATCACAAATAGGTTTTGAGGTTATGGCTTTTGGCGTCGCGAGCCTATGTATTGAATTTGAACAATAGGAGGGTTGTCCGGTGAGTATCGATCAGCAAGCAGAAAAGACTACACAAACCTTAATTTATCCGGTTTATGAACAAAATGTAGAACGGATTCTGGATCTGCCGCGAGTCCGGCATCTGTTCGATGTGTCAGTATTGAGACCGCATATGGGCGCCAAAGATGCAATAACGTGGTTTTATGGTCGTCTAGGACAACCGGATGTTGTTATCGTAGGTATGGGTGACGCCTCGCTAATTCACCCTGTTCGGATTAGGGAAGCAGCCGGCAACACGGGAAGAGCAGCAGCCAAAGAGAAATGTGGCATTGTGCATGTTTCTTTTCAAGCGCTGTGGGATGCCAATATAGCATCCGATCAAGAAGCAGAAGCTATCTCGGCATGGGTGGAAGGTTGGAAACTGGGTACATATTCCTTCGATAAATATAAGACGAAGTCAGATAAGCTGGAAATCCCGATCCTTTCTTTCGATGGACATTCGAGCTTGCAGATCCAAAAGGCTATTCGCCAAGGGGAAATTCATGCGGATGGGACGATCTGGGCGCGCGATCTTGCGAATGAACCAGCCAACTATTTGCGCCCGTCAGTACTAACGGACAAAGTGATGGAGCGTTTTTCCGGAACTGGTGTGGAGATTAATGTCTATACTGGCGAGGAGCTCAAGAGGCAAGGTTTTGCCGGCGTAATAGCGGTTGGTAAAGGAAGCGCATATGCACCTGCATTTATCGAGCTTCGATATTGTACGGATGCGTCAAAGCCGTTTACAGCTCTAATTGGCAAAGGAATTACGTTCGACACCGGGGGAATCAGCCTTAAAAAAGATTACGATATTAGCAGTATGAGAATGGATATGGCCGGTGCGGCAGGTGTGCTTGGAGCGCTGGATATCGTCGTTAAGAGCGGTGCGTCCGCCAACATAGCGGTGTTGGTGCCGACTGCAGAGAATGTTATATCAGGGAATAGCTTACTACCGAGTGATGTAATCCGATATGCGAATGGCCTAACCGTTCAAGTAGGCAATACCGATTCGGAAGGCCGACTCATACTCGCTGATGCGTTGATTCATGCTCATCGAATAGGGGCAGTGGAAGCGATCGATATGGCGACGTTAACTTACGCTGTCGTCGGCGCACTAGGAACGAAGATTGCAGGTATCCTCGGCGACGACGAGTTGGTGGGGTTGTGTAAACATGCAGGTGAGCCGTTTGGCGAGAAAGTATGGCAGCTCCCATTGGTAGATGAATACGAATCGTATTTGGATAGCACATATGCCGATGTCTGCAACATTAGCAGCGGTGATGGCGGAGGTGCGATTTCAGCGGCACTGTTCTTACGCAAGTTTGTCCATCCTTCATTGAAATGGGCACATATCGACATGAATGGTCCAAAAGATTCATCCTCCGCGAGTGGCCAGCAGGCTATCGGTGCGACCGGCTTCGGCGCGAGAATGTTGGCTTCGTTTGTGATGTCGAGATAAAAAGGAGTGAAATGCTCCTCTTTATTTATTTTTTTGTAAACGCAAACAAATACATATATAACATAAAACAACAAGAGGTGAGCGTTGTATAGAATATTTTATCAAATTCATGTAGGAGGTTATTTATGTTGCTTATGAGAAATAAGAGATTGGTTAGCATGATTTTGGTTATGAGTTTGTGGATTAGCTGTATCAGTGTCGGTTTTCCTCATGCTATTGCTTATGCTGATGATAGCAGTCAACCTACTACGGTTTCTGGTTTAGTTGGTGAATGGAAATTTGACGAAGTGTCGATGGATGGCATATCTCCGGACACGTTGAAGCGGAATAATGCTATCCTTACCGATGCTGCAATAGGAAGCGGCAAGGTAGGTAAAGCCTTATTGTTAAATGGTTATCTTAGTTACGCCACTGTACCAAATCAGAATTTGATAAATACAGGCAGTGATTTCTCCATGAGCTTGCTTGTCAATTTCAATTCAACCTATACAAACAGAGACGTTGTCATTGTTCAGCAGCAAGGTGAGGGCGGAGAAACGCTGCTATCACGCAGAGCGGATGGTAGATTACAATCCTCTCTAGGCGGAAAAACGACGATCGGAGCAACATTAATTGAGCCTAAAAAGTGGTACCATGTTGCCCTTAGCAGAGAGGGTGACCAGGTTAAGCTTTATGTCAACGGTGCGTTAGAAACGGCTTCGGACGATACGTTATTAGTATCGAATAATAGTGATTTTCGGATTGGAGCTGACCGAGAACCGGAAGTGACAAACGCTTGGCCGGGTTACATCGACGAATTCAAGATTTATGACAAGGCTCTGACAGATGAGGAAATGAAACAGGTTCCGGGTTTTAACTGGCCTATTATTTCGTTAAACGGTAATTCGGAAATAAGTTTATCCTTGAACGATACCTATGTGGAGAGTGGTGCACAGGCATCCGATTCAAAGGACGGAGATATTACGGCCGATATTCAAACGACTGGTCTTGTCGATACGAGTAAAGGCGGCATCTACAAAGTGAACTATACGGTATCTAACCAAGCAGGAGATTCGGTTACTAAAGTGCGGGCAGTAACTGTTATTCCACCAAAAACGTTATCTCGCGCGAGCAGAGTTTTGATTGATAAAGGGCTGCAAATGCAGACGTGGATGACAACGGATCAATCAGGTCGGAAATATGCAAGTGCAGAGGAATGGAAAAACAGTCATTTTACTACGGCTACCTATTACGAATATCCGGGCTATAACCAAACGTTCCATAACCAGGTGCCAGAAGCACAATGGTCGTTTGTAAAAGGGGCATTCGGAGATGGATTGGGAGGCGGTCCGAAAGAAAAAGATATGATGGGCTTTCTGAGTGATGCGCAAAAAGCTAATGTAGATAAGCTGATTACGATATCTTTTGGAGATGAAGAAAACTACAGCAATGAGATCTTGAAAACCTTTACGGATTGGTTCAAGCTTAGCCACGAACTTTATCCGGATGTCCTCGCTCACAGCAACCAACAATCGCGTCAATGGCAAAGGGACGACTATGAAACGTACATTCGTACGGCCAAACCTGACCTGCTCACTTTCGATGATTATTTATTCTCAACAAGAGGCTCGGACAACAATCTATTTACAACAATCGTCAATAACATTAATGACCAAAGAACGATTGCACTGAAGGGCTATGACGGTACAGGGCAAAGTCCGATCGCTTTCGGGCAATATTTGCTTGGCTTCAAGACAGGTGAGATTCCTGCGGATGTAGGTCCATATATTATTACTGAATCTCAAATATACGGCGTTCCGTTCGCCACATTGACGATGGGCGGCAAATGGCTCAGCATGTTCCGTTGGGAGTATGACAGCAACACATTCTTATTTTTTGACAAGGATGGTAAACCTACAAAGCAATATGAGCAATATGCCGAAATGGCAAGGCAAATAAAAAACCTTGGACCGCATCTCATACGGCTCAATAGCACAGATGTCTCTATTTTGCCGGGGCAACATAAGGATTCAAACGGAAGAATCGTTAAAAACCTAACGCCTAGAGAAACACCAAGATTCGATAAGAATACTCAGCTAAAGCATCCTTATTTAAGAAGTGTAGTTTCGAAAAACTCCAGCGTTCAAGGAGGACTTAATGGCGATGTAATGCTTGGTTTTTTTGAACCTCTGCCAGATACAGAGTCGTTTTTCAACTCCACAGACATGGAATATTTTATGGTCATGAACGGACTGACCTCAGGGAACGGTAAAACGGTGGAGCAGCACGGAGAGGGTGCTGAGACGGAACAGACGATTATGGTGCAATTAAATCTAGCAAAATACAATAAGGATGCGATTAAGAAAGTAAGTAGACTTACAGGAGATCTGGAACCTGTTGAATTGACGCCAATTGGTGGAAACCTCTATCAACTAGAAGTCGTCCTTAACGGGGGCGTAGCGGATTTGTTCCAATTGGATAAAACAAAAGTAAACCTTGAGTACATTGCTGCGAATGCTATAAGTCTTCCAGAGACACTTACAATGGATGCAGGAGATACGGAAGCAATAGAAGCGGTTGTTTTACCAGCAGGAGCGACCGAGAAGAGTGTAGATTGGTACACATCGAATGAGCAGATCGCGACCGTAGACAGCAATGGAAAAGTAACTGCGATAGCTGGAGGGAAAGCAGTTATTACGGCAATTAGTGTTGATGGCAACAAAAAGGCAACCACTAGCATCACGGTTACTAGTGACGTTGTTCCTGTAACTGGCATTAAGGTTTCCCCCTCAACCGGAACGCTCTATACGAATGAAACAATGAAGTTGACTGCTGAGATCTTACCAAGCAATGCAACGAACAAAGCATATGAATGGTTCAGCAGCAACGCTGATGTAGCTGCCGTGGATCAGAGCGGTAAGGTATTTGCGAAATTACCGGGCTCGGCTGAGATTTCGGCAAGAACATTGGATGGACGATTTGTTGCTAGAAGTACAATAACGGTGTTGGACGCAAACAGCGAAGCGTCATTGTCGGAGTTAGTGATTAGTGGAGGAAAAGAGAACATTGTCTTTAATAGCGAAATATACGATTATACAACAAGGGTTAATACAAAAGTAGATGCAATTACGATTCAGCCACGGCTGAAAAATAAAAAAGGCACGATGACAGTTAACGATATTCCTGTCATCAGCGGACAGAAGATTACAGCGAAGCTGCCGATGGGCAATAGTAAGATCGTATTCGTTACCAAAGCAGCGGATGGCATGACAACAAAAACCTATACGCTAACGGTAAAACGAAACAAAAATGTAGCGCTTGAAGCTACGGTTGTAAGTGCGACATATTTGAATAAAGATGGAGAGCCAGCTAACTTAATTAGAAACGATTACGATAACTCAAGTGAGCATTCGCCGCTCAAGTTTGCTGACGGGGATGAGGAGACGTATTTCCAAAGTGCTGCTATTACAAACCTGAACCCAAAAGGTGAGTTTAATCCTGCGCATCGGATTATGCTGCAATGGGACGACGATAATCTTCAAGATTTTAATAAACTAGTTCTTGTCGTCAATAAAGCACAGCAGCAAGGTATAACCGTCATCGATACTGAAACTTCTGTAAATGGCACCACATGGCAGGAGCTTAATGCTAAAGCCTATAAACCGACATGGCAGACAGACAGTCAAGACATTTACGAAAGTGTAACCATTGATCTTCCCAATTATAAGGAATATTACGGTGAAGGTTACAAGGGGTTGAAAGGCATTTATTTGCTGCTATGGGCAGCGAATTTAAATACCGATCATAAATATGCGATCAGCGAATTTGAGTTGTACAACGAACAAGATGCAGCAGAGCCTGTTGAACTGACTTTAGGTGAAATACCTGGTACTGATCCTGAAAATCCTAATGATTCCGTAATTGCAGATTGGGTATTTTCCGAAGCAAATGTGCAGCCCGGAACATCTATCGAAGCAGGCAATTTGTTTATTAAAGATAGAAGCGGCAAGGGCAATGATCTTAAAATGGCCGTTGTTGGAGCTCCGGGAGGCAACAGGCTGTCATTTACTGACGACGGTGCTCTTGATTTTGCAAATGATAAAAAAGATGGCCAATATTTGACGACAGTAGAAGGCGCACCAATTAATAGGGAAACTTTCGATAAAGGTTTTACGATTGAGGCAGAGTTTAAGCTTGGCTCCAGTATTAATAACTGGATGGGAATTTTGACCCGTCAAGGCAATAACACGTTTGATCCAGGGGAACAGGAGCCGCTATCAACGTTATCGATTTCAAGCATTCGCGAAGTTCAATGGGCAAGTACACATGGGAACTCGAGCTCGAACGAGCTCCAGTCGAACTGGTCGAACTCACTTTCAGCTATTAAAGCTTGGGCACAGTCAGATGAGTACACGCATGTTGCAATCGTGAATGATGGCTCAAAGACACGCTTATTCCTAAATGGTATAGAATCCATTCGCAATCCTGAGACGGACGAAATCATAAATGGAATCGCAGCCGAAGCGGGCATGGGGTGGAATGTCGGAGCTTATGAGTGGGATAGGGCACCGAACAGTCTCTTTTTAGGGGAAATCAAACATATCCGAGTATCCAGTAAAGCATTGGAGAAGGATCAATTCATTAAAACGGAGTTCAATTATAAGGTAGATTACGGGACGAACAATGATCTTCCGATGTTTGCACAAGATACGTATACGTTTGCGATCATTCCAGATCCTCAGTATGTGGTGCAATCCAAACCGGATATTCTTGAGAAGCAGCTTCAGTTTATTGCAGACAATTATGTTAGCAAGAATATCGCTATGACCGTAAATGTTGGCGACACGACCCAAAGCAGCGCAGCCAAAGAATGGGCTTCTGCCGATAAGGCCTATAAGATTTTAGATAAAGCTAATGTGCCTTATATTGTTACTCGCGGCAACCACGATTTGAATGGCTCTGGCTATCTGGACACGATGGGTCCCAATAGATTTGCAGGGACAGAACATTTCAAGGGCGCTTCGCCATCAGGATTAAGCACCTACTCGATCATTACAGCCGGCAGCTACAAGTATATGTTCCTTGCGGTAGACTCAGTGGGGAACAATTCGAGTAATACGAAAGAAAGAGAATGGGCAAAAACGGTGCTTAATGAGAACCCGAAAATGCCAACCGTCATCTTCTCGCATAATATTATGACGATCGATGGCAACGGCCAAGTAAGCGAAGGCGGTCAGGGCAGCTTATTCTGGAGAGACCTTGTCGAGAATTATGATCAAGTATTCATGATGGTAGGCGGACATATTAGCGGTGCTGGTCTGAATGTGAAGAAGAAGGCTAATGGAAATGAAGTCTTGCAGGTGTTAACTGATTATCAATCGGATATCGCTGGCGGCAACGGTTGGACATCTTTTTTTGAATTTGATGAAAAGTCAAAGGAGATTCGTGTGAAGACGTTCTCGCCATATGTTGATAGCATTCCGGTAGGGGAGCGTTCATACCTGGACACGAAATTTCTGATTGGTCCCGGAGATATGTACAACATTCCATTTGATTTCAGCAGCAGATTTCGTTTTGCAAAAAATGATGTCGTTGATGTCGTCACTCCCGACGTGACAAACGACAAAGGTTCAATTAATTTAGTGCCTAAAGTTGATGCTAGAACGGGAGAAGCAAAGGCCGTGGTAGAAGAGCGAGACTGGAACAAAGCGCTTAGCACATCTTCTGCTGATGACGATGGTGTGAAAACGGTTAAAGTCGAGGTGCAGAAAGCGGATAAAGCAAAAGCGTATGTCGTTGAGCTTCCGAAAGCAGCACTTCATTCTGATCTAGCGACGCATTTAATCGAGATAAAGACTGCAATTGGAACAATAACGGTACCTGCCAATATGCTAAACGGACAGGATTTGACCGGAGCGAAGACGGTTGCGCTAGTTATTGCGAGCGTAGAAAAAACATCGCTTGATCCAGCTTTACAGGAACAGATTGGCGATAGGCCAATTATTGAGATTGATGTGTATATCGATGGAGCTAAGGTTGCTTGGAGCAATCCACAGGCTCGAGTGAAAATTTCAGTTCCGTATACACCATCAGATGCAGAGTTAGCCGATTCGGAGCATATTGTAGCAGGGTACATTAATAACATTGGTAAAGCGAGCACTGTATCGAACAGCAGATATGAGCCATCCACCAAAACGGTTACTTTTACTACAACTCATTTCAGCAAGTATGCGATCATGTTTGTTCATAAAACATTCGATGATCTCGATAACGTGAAATGGGCTAAAAAGCAAATCGAAGTGCTGGCAACCAAAGGGATTATTAATGGCACGTCTGTAACAAAATACAATCCGTCAGCTACAATAACAAGGGCGGACTTTATCGTCCTGCTTGTTAAGGCGCTTGAATTAACAGCTCCAATCGATACGAATTTCGACGACGTCAGTTTATCTTCCTATTATTATAATGAAGTGATGATCGCCAAAAAGCTTGGTATTACTAAAGGCAGCGGAGACAATAAATTTAATCCGCTTCAACCGATTACGAGACAGGACGCATTCGTTCTACTGCATGAAGCGATGAAGGCTGCCGGTATGAAGCTGAACGAAGGCACGTCAGCTGGGCTGGATCGTTTTAACGACAAAGCAAAAGTTGCGAGCTATGCGATGGAAAGCTTGACGGCGTTGATTGAAAATGGAATTGTCAAAGGAAATGGGAATTCCATTCTTCCGCTGGCTCCACTATCAAGAGCAGAATCGGCTGTAATCGTGTATAACATGATCAATAAATAATGAATGGGGTAGTGCCGCTCGAGCTCAACAGGGCGGCTTTTCCTTTTTTGCAATGACTGAATATGCAAGGTACTTCATGTTAAATGAAAGGGTTTTCAATATTTTTAGTTTAGTTGAGGAAAGTAATTTTTAGAGGCTATTGTAAAACGGGGGAGAATCTATTATACTGACTTCAATTACCGTATGGTAGCGATTCCAGAAAATCAGTTCGTTCATTTCTGGTATCGCTACCATACAGATTGTTGAACAAAATAGATGAGCTATTAAAGACGTTTTGTTGGAGACATTATCGAACTTCGATTGATGCCTCTATTGAAAGAGGAAGAACAGAATAACTGCAGCATGAAAGGAGTGTTCATATGGAAATGATGGAGATGCAAGGTGTGAACAAGCCGATGTCCCGGTTGATTATGGGAACGGGAGACCTGAGAGTATTGGACGATGCAAAACGGTTGATGCTTGATGCTTACATTGAAGCAGGCGGCAATATGTTTGATACTGCCCATCAGTACAGAGGGAAAGAGAAGATTTTGGGACAATGGCTGGCGGAGAAGAAGATTAGGGAAAAAGTAGTCATTATGAACAAAGGCGCTCACCACGATGATGGGAGTCCAGGCCCACGGGTGAATCCACAAGCCATCCGAAAGGATCTGGACGAAAGCTTGGAGAGGCTGGGAACAGATTATATCGATCTATACGCGCTTCATAGAGATGATCCGACCGTCGAGGTTGGGCCGATCATGGAAGAGCTGAATGAGCAGCTTGAGCAGAAGAAGATTCGTGCGATTGGCGCATCGAATTGGTCGCATCAGCGCATACAGGAAGCGAATGAATACGCGTCGGCGCATCAGCTAGTAGGTTTTACGTTTAGCAGTACGAACCTGAGTCTTGCCAAAGCGAAAGAGCCGAGGTGGGAGGGCTGTGTGTCTGCTGATGAGGAAACCTGCAATTGGCATGAGCGTAACCAGCTGCCGCTATTGTCATGGTCTTCGCAGGCAGGCGGATTTTTCTCAGGCCATTTTACGCCAGACAATCTCTCTGATTCGGAAATGGTGAGAGTGTATTACAACGACAAAAACTGGGAGCGATACCGACGAGCGGTGAAGCTAGCGGAGCTGAAACAGGTAACACCGATTCAAATCTCTTTATCTTATGTTCTTCATCAACCTTTCCCAACATGCGCGATCATCGGACCTCGAAATCTTGATGAGCTTCATGATTCGGTTATGGCTATGAATCTACCATTAACTGCTGGGGAAGTCGAATGGCTGGATTTGAAAAAGGAGGAGATTGCGGGATGATCAAACACCAATTGGCGGCTCAGCTCTATACTTTAAGAAACGAAGTAAAGAAGGATTTTCCAGCGGTGCTGAAGCAATTGAGTGAAATGGGCTGGGCGGCCGTTCAAATCGACGGGCTGCACGGATATGAAGCACGAGAAATTGCTGCGGTGATGAAGGAACTCGGATTACGTACCGCTGGCATGCATGTAGGACTCGAACGAATGAAGTTTGATTTAGATGCTGTGCTGGAAGAGGCTCGCTTATTCGATACGAAAGACTTTATCTGTCACTCCCTGCCGGATGGGCTGCAAAATCCAGAAGGGTATGCAAGCGTGAAGAAAGACTTGCTTGAAGTGGCTGCTAAAGTTAAAGGCACAAAATATCGCGTTGGCTATCATAATCATGATTTTGAATTTCATACATCCATAGATGGTAAATTTGCACTGGAGTACTTGCTTGATGATCCGGCCATTTACGCTGAGATTGATACGTACTGGGTTCGTAAAGCTGGCCAAGATCCTTTGTCTTTCATCCAGAACTATGCGAATCGTATGCCGATTCTTCATTTGAAGGATATGACTGCAGACAGCAGACAAACTTTTGCTGAAATCGGATCAGGAGTTATTGATTTTTCTCCAATCCTGCAATGGGGATTGCGAAGCGGCGTTGAGTGGTTTGCGGTAGAGCAGGATTACTGCACAGGAAGTCCGTTGGACAGTCTGGCTGCTAGCCTGGAATACTTATTGAAATTGGAAAAAACGCTCGTTTAACCTTGAAGCCCGCATCTGAATAACCGGAACAGCGGGCTTTTCCTTATCCAATCTATAATGAATCGAGGTTTTGCTAATGAAAACGATTCGCTTGACTATGGCGCAGGCTTTGCTGCGATTTCTGGATCAACAGTATTTGTCTGTAGACGGAGAAGAGATAAAGTTCGTTCGTGGTGTTATGGGCATCTTCGGACATGGTAACGTCACAGGCATCGGCGAAGCTCTTGAGCGAGAAACTACCGATTTATTGTTCGTGCAGGGCAAGAACGAACAAGGTATGGTTCACGCGGCTACAGCTTACGCTAAACAGAAGAACCGCCGTCAGATCTTTGCTTGTACGACTTCAATCGGCCCAGGAGCACTTAATATGATGACTGGCGCCGCAACCGCAACGGTTAACCGCATACCTGTGCTGCTTCTGCCAGGCGATAACTTTGCTTCCCGTCAGCCTGACCCCGTACTGCAGCAATTGGAGGTTCCGAGTGACTACTCCATATCTGCAAACGATCCGTTCAAGGCAGTCAGCAAGTTTTGGGATCGCATCGCCCGCCCGGAACAGCTGATGTCGTCGCTTCTACAGGCGATGCGTGTGCTGACTGATCCAGTTGACGCCGGAGCGGTTACGTTAGCGCTGCCGCAGGACGTTCAAACAGAGGCTTATGATTATCCAGTACGCTTTTTTGAAAAGCGTATCCATTTCCTACAGCGCCGTCCAGCGGAGCAGGATGCCATTTTACGTGCCGCAGATTTGATGATGCGCAAGAAGAAACCTTTGATCATCGCAGGGGGAGGCGTTCACTACGCGGATGCGACGAAAGAGCTTCTCGCATTTGCAGAAGCATTCGGCATTCCGATAGCTGAGACGCAGTCGGGCAAAAGCGCGGTGCCGTGGAATCATCCGCTTGGCCTGGGCGGAGTTGGTACAACCGGCACACTGGCGGCGAATCGGATAGCTGCAGAAGCAGACTTGATCATCGGAGTCGGTACACGATTTTCTGATTTCACGACGGCATCCAAATCCGCTTTTCGCAACTCCGATGCCGCATTCCTGAACTTGAATGTTAGTTCATTTGATGCGGTTAAGATGGAAGCGGATTCGATCACAGCAGACGCAAAGTTGGCGATTGTCGCACTGCAGATGGAATTAACGAATCGCAGATTCAGATCCAGCTATGCTGACTGTTATATCCATGAGTTGAAAGCGGAGTGGGACAGTGAAGTTGATCGTCTCTACGCTTTGGAGAGCCCCGATGGGTTAACCCAGACTAGAGCACTCGGTATCATTAATGGATTCATCGAATCGAAGGATGTTGTCGTTGGCGCCGCTGGAAGCCTTCCGGGCGATCTGCACCGTGTCTGGCGTGTAACTGAACCGAACACTTATCATTTGGAATATGGTTTTTCCTGCATGGGGTATGAGATAAGCGGTGCTTTTGGCGTCGCGCTTGCGGAACCGGATCGTGAAGTGTATGCGTTAGTTGGTGATGGGAGCTACCTCATGCTGCACTCTGAGCTGATTACGGCAATACAAGAGGGCGTGAAGCTGACCATTTTACTATTCGATAACAACGGGTTTCAATGCATTCATAACTTGCAGCGCGGTCACGGCAGCGACGGCTTTGGCAATGAATTCCGATTCCGATCCAAAGAGACGGGAAGGTTAGATGGACCGTTTATGCCGATTGATTTCTCTTTGCTTGCCCGCGGCTTAGGTGCTGCCTCATATAAAGCTACCTCAGCGAAGGAACTGGAGCAGGCGCTGCACGACGCGAAAGCGGAACAAGGACCTGTGCTGGTGGAAATTAAGGTGCTTCCGGGAACGAATACGGATGGTTATGACTCATGGTGGAATGTCGGCGTACCTGAGGTGTCTGTGAGCGACAAAGTGAGGAAAGCGCATGAGCAGATGCAGCAAAACATCAGTGCGGCGCGCCCTTATTAATTGGAAAGAAGGGATATGATGGATACGATTACTTTTGCGGGCGATAAGGATTTGGATTTTGTAGCAATCGGCCGCCTATGTATTGATTTGAATGCCAATGAAATCAATCGTCCTATGGAAGAAACGATGACTTTCACCAAATATGTGGGAGGTTCACCCGCCAACATCTGCATCGGTATGTCGCGATTAGGCATGAAAACAGCGTTTATCGGCAAGGTTGCTGATGATCAGATGGGCCGATTCATTGATCAATACCTGCGTAATAACGGCATAGATACTTCAGGTGTCACAACGGATCGGACCGGAGCGGTTACCGGACTTGCTTTTACAGAAATCAAAAGCCCAGAGGATTGCAGCATACTGATGTACCGCAGCAATGTGGCAGATTTGTTGCTTGCGCCTGAAGAAGTTGACGAATCGTTGATCAAGCGAAGCAAAGTGCTGCTCGTATCCGGTACGGCGCTGGCACAGAGTCCATCCCGCGAGGCGGTGCTTCTTGCACTTCGTTACGCACGTAAACACGGAACGAAGGTGATATTCGATATCGATTATCGGCCATATTCGTGGGCATCTCCCGAGGAAACGGCCATTTATTATCATTTGGCAGCGGAGAAAAGCGATATTATTATTGGTACGCGCGAGGAATTCGATATGCTGGAGCGGTTCGACGGCAACACCGAACGCAGTGACGAAGTAACTGCGGCGCAATGGTTCAGTTACCACGCTGAAATCGTCGTCATCAAGCATGGCAAAGAAGGATCGATTGCTTATGGCAAAAACGGCAGCTCACAGAGGGGTTCTATTTTCCCGGCTAAAGTTATCAAGACATTCGGAGCCGGCGACTCGTATGCAGCTGGTTTCATCTATGGACTTATGCAAGGATGGGATATCAGCCGCAGTATGACATTTGGCAGCGCGTCAGCTTCCATTGTTATTTCCAGTCATAGCTGCTCGGACGCCATGCCGACAGTGGGGCAGATTGAACAATATATGCTTTCTTCCAAACAAGTGTAATTGGAGAGGAGAACGACAATGATGACCCAAATGCAAGCACTTATACCTTTATCGAATTTTATTGGAGGCGAATGGATCGCCTCGACTTCAGGCAAGACGGAACCCGTATTCAATCCAGCAACCGAAGAAATTTTGGCTTACGTTCCACTGTCGTCTAAGGATGAAGTTGATCAAGCTGTCAGAAATGCGAAAGAAGCGTTTAAAACATGGAGTAAAACGCCGGTACCGCGCCGTGCTCGAATTCTTTTCAAATACCAACAGCTGCTAGTTGAACATTGGGAAGAGCTTGCGCAGATCATTACCTTGGAGAACGGAAAAAACTATCAAGATGCTCACGGGGAAGTCATGCGCGGCATTGAATGTGTTGAATTCGCTGCCGGGGCGCCAACGCTCATGATGGGAAAACAGCTTCCAGACATCGCTACAAATGTGGAGTCTGGCATGTTCCGGTATCCGATTGGGGTTGTGGGCGGAATTACACCGTTTAACTTCCCAATGATGGTACCCTGCTGGATGTTCCCTCTTGCAATTGCTTGCGGCAATACGTTTGTCCTGAAGCCCTCCGAGCGGACGCCGCTGCTTGCGAATCGTCTGGTGGATCTGTTTAAGGAAGCGGGTTTGCCGGATGGCGTGCTGAATCTTGTACATGGATCACACGATGTCGTAAATGGTCTGATTGAGCACCCGGACGTCATTGCGATTTCGTTTGTTGGCTCCCAGCCTGTCGCGGAATATGTGTATAAGAGCGCAACAGCGCAAGGGAAACGGGTTCAGGCGCTTGCCGGCGCCAAGAACCATACCATTGTCATGCCGGATGCCGACATGGACGGAGCGGTGACTCAAATCATCAACGCAGCATTTGGCTCTGCGGGCGAGCGCTGCATGGCATGCGCTGTCGTCGTTTCCGTTGGGAAAACGTCCGAAACATTGATTGATAAATTGGTCGCGGCTGCTGATAAGCTAATCATTGGTAATGGCATAGATAAAAACGTTTTTCTAGGGCCGGTTATCCGCGGTCCGCACAAGGAACGTACGCTGGGCTATATTGCGACAGGTACAGAAGAGGGTGCGGTACTGCTCCGTGATGGACGTACGGATGCGGCATCAAATGGCGAAGGGTATTTCGTCGGCCCAACAATTTTTGATCATGTGACGAGTGAGATGAAAATTTGGAAGGACGAAATATTTGCTCCCGTGCTGTCGATTGTCCGCGTGGATACGCTGGAAGAGGCGATTGAACTTGCCAATCGTTCAGAACTAGCAAACGGAGCGTGCATTTTCACTCAAAATGGCAGTCATGTTCGTCAATTCCGTGAAACGATCGACGCTGGTATGCTGGGTGTGAATTTGGGCGTACCTGCCCCAATGGCATTTTTCCCTTTCTCTGGCTGGAAGAAATCATTCTACGGTGACTTGCATGCTAACGGTTCAGACGGTGTTGAGTTTTTTACGAGGAAGAAAATGGTCACTTCCCGCTGGTAAGCGGCTCGTTAGCAGGAGGATCGGTTGATTCTGACCCTCCTGTTAAAATGTTTGGGCAATGGATCAAAATACCCGAAGGGAGGCATTTGAAAATGTGTGAACTGATTGTAAAACCGAACCAAACTCCGGATCAGGAAGGTAATACGCTTCGGATTACTCCAGAATCTGCAGGTTGGGAATATGTTGGTTTTGAAGTATTTACGCTAGAAGCCGGACAATCACTTAGCCGTCTGACAGAGGAGCGGGAAGCTTGCGTTGTTCTGCTTAGTGGAAAGGCTGACGTTGCCACAGTGAAGTCAGAATGGAAGAGCATCGGCCGCCGGATGAATGTTTTTGAGAAAATTCCTCCTTATTCCGTGTATGTTCCATCTGAAGATAAGTTCATGATTACCGCATTAACAGACCTGCAAATTGCTGTATGCTGGGCTCCAGGCAGCGGTACGCACGCAGCAAGATTGATCGAACCTGGTCATGTTGGGGTTGAAAATCGTGGCGAGGGCAGTACGCAGCGGCTCGTTCATAATATTTTGCCAGAAACCGCAGATGCGGACAGTCTGCTCGTCGTAGAAGTGTTTACGCCTGCCGGTCATTGGTCCAGTTTTCCTCCGCATAAGCATGACCGTGATTTTTTGCCTGAGGAATCACTTCTGGAAGAAACCTATTATTATCAAGTGCAGCCAGAGCAAGGATTTGCAGTACAGCGTGTCTATACCGATGACCGTTCACTGGACGAGACGTTGACTGTAGGCCACGGTGAAGTTGTGCTTGTACCTAAGGGCTACCATCCTGTATCTGCTCCTCCAGGTTATGATGTATATTATTTGAACGTAATGGCGGGGCCAGTTCGTATTTGGAAGTTTTATAACGATCCGGATCACGCTTGGCTAATGCCGAAGCCACGATAAGATATATAACGAGGATTAAAACGCTACAATAGAAAGAGAGCAATCCCATTTGTAATGATGGCATTGCTCTCTTTTTATTTTCACTTACTCAAAACTTGACATCCCATTCTGTAACTAATATTATTACAGTAAGTCAAAAAAGAATAGAGGACATAAAGCATGAAATGCAAAATTAATCGAAATGCAGCAACCGTTTTAAAAAAGATGTTGAGCAGTAATGAATCGGAGGGGAAGATGATTCGTGTTTTTATAACTCAGAATCATGGAGATCATGGTCATTATGATATAAAGCTGGATACACCTACTGAACATGATGAAATTGTAAAAACAGACAAAGACATTGAAATTGTATTAGATAAACGTGAACCGCTATTAGATGGGGTTTGGATTCAATATTTTTATGTGCCGGAAGAAGGTTTCTTCATAACGAACCCTTCTACAGGTTTTCTTGAGAAATAAGGTTTAAAATATTGAAGGTCAACAGGGAGGATGCAAAATTGCATCCTCTTTAAGCATTTATAGAGAGAACATGACAGAATTATGATAATATCCGATTGCTTTAAACCCTACAGTTGGACAAAGCCCGGTAATGGAGTTCTGAAGACTGCATAAAACGAATGTGCAGGATAGTTTAACTTCTTCGCGAATATTTCAAGTATGGAAAATATACGAAATAAAGACCTCAGAAAAATATTTTCCGATTATATATATACAATTGTAGAAGAATAAACATAATAAAATCAATTAATTAATCATTATGGAATCTAAAAGCAACTGGCCATTTTTCTAAGTAAAGGGAAAGAAATCGACCGTATCAAGGAACAGAATGTAAGAGATAGACTGTTTCTTGTTCAACAAGTCTGAGTGGTTCAATGAGGAGTTTTATCGATTAATGGGATTGAAAGACTTCTCTGAAAGATAACTTATTATTTTTAGGAGGGCACAACATGGAAGTTTTTGAAGAATATTTAGCAACTATCGTAAATCCACAACATCGGAGTCGAACGGAAGAAGTATTAACTTGGGTAACTAAGAAATTTCCAAATTTAAAGCCAAAAATCGCCTGGAAGCAGCCTATGTTTACCGATCACGACACATTTATTATTGGCTTTAGCGTAGCCAAACAACATATGGCTGTTGCCCCTGAAAAAGCAGGCATTAATCATTTTTCTGAGGAGATTGTGCAATCAGGTTATGACAACACCAAGGAGTTGATACGTATCCCGTGGGCTAGTCCGGTCGATTTCTTATTACTTGAGAAAATAATCGAGTTTAATATTTTGGATAAGGCAGACTGTTCGACTTTTTGGCGCTAGTATAAAACATAACATGAAAATTAGCTTATTCGCACTCGGGATATTCAGGGCTAACAAAACTGAAGTGAAATATATTTACTAATTGGAAAACCAGTGTTTAATAAACTAAAATAAATGACATGAGCAATAGCGTAGGCACGAATGTGCTTACGCTTTTTTTCATGTTTCAACGGGATTTAGAAATAGGAGGAAGTAATTGTCTAACATAAGGTATAATATGGTACAAAACAACTTTGTTGTCAATTTATTCGTAATAGGAGTATTGGAGGGAGCGATTATCAAAAAGAAAAATTGGATTGTCTTATCATTTATCTGTGTACTCTTAGGACTGTCAGCTTGGTTGACTGATATTTTATTTGAGCATATGTATAAATTGTGGTTGCTCACCTTTCTAATAAATCCTTTAGGATTTTTATTTGGGCTTCTTGGAAGAAGTAAATGGGGAATGATCACCAATGTACTAATGACCATCAGTGTTTTTATTTTTATGTTTATTGGATACTTAATTGCTGCTCTTTTTGGAGGACAGCCGTGAAATTAAAGTCAGCAGTTTGAAACGATTGATTTTTAAAAAGGGAGGTATTGTATGAGGAGAAAGCATTTAATTTTCTTTATTTTGATCACTTCATTATTATTTCCAGGCAATTTATCAGCAACTTCATGGGCAAATGAATTTGTTGTTTGGCATGGTTATGTTTATGTAATAAGTGATGAGTATGTAACAGAGATACATAAAAAGATTGGGCATGTCACTGTATATTCAGATATGGAAACCTATACTGGCAATTACTCTAACTCATATAAGAAGGGGACTAAATATTATTCAATTAAAGGTATTAGTACAGATGAAGCGATCGCAGTTCAACATAAAGATGGGAAGTTTATAAAAGCAAACAGGGATGGTAAATTCAAAGGAGAGAATACTGATTACTCGGGTTTAGTGAGAAATGTGATTATTATTTCTCTATTAGCCATTTTGGTGATCTTTCTCGTTAGAAACAGAAATAAGAAGCGGACTTAACTCGTATAGGCGCTCTAGTATGTAGATTGTAGAAGTCAAATTCGGGATTATAAAGGAAAAAAATGCCAATGCCAACCAGATGTTCTTGGTTGGCATTTGTTTTTCTACGAGCATCTGGCAGAAAACAGAGCTGCTTTTTGGACGGAAAAAGCAGCATTTACAACCTCAGGAACTTATGATAAATTGATAGTAGTTTCACATAATGAAATGGTGTTTCGTAGAATGAAACAAAATACTCTTTTTATAAGAGGAGGAGCAGCAATGGGAGAATCAATAAAAGATCAAGTACAGAAGCAATTTGGAAAAAATGCTGCAAAATATGTAACAAGCAGCCGCCATGCCAAAGGCGAAGATTTGGCTTTTCTTGTTTCGTCATCCCAAGCCAACAAGGAGATGGAGGTACTTGACGTTGCAACAGGAGGCGGGCATGTGGCCAATGCGCTTGCACCGCTCGTCCGCCATGTGATTGCTTATGATCTGACAGAACAGATGTTAGAGAAGGCAGCGGAATTTATTCATGGTAATGGACATTCTAACGTCGACTTCGTACAGGGGGATGCCGAGCTGCTTCCATTTGCCGATGCTTCCTTTGACTTGGTAGCTTGCCGTATTGCAGCGCATCATTTTCCAAATGTGCCTGCTTTCGCTTCAGAAGCATTCCGCGTCATTAAGCCGGGCGGCAAGCTGCTTCTAATTGACAATGTTGCTCCTGAGAATGATGCGTTTGATGAATTTTACAATCAGGTTGAAAAGAAAAGGGACCCTAGCCATGTTCGTGCCTGGAAAAAGTCTGAATGGATTAACCTGCTGGAGAATAGCGGGTTTCGCCTTGAAATAATGGTTTGTTTTCCCAAACCGTTTAAATTCCAAGATTGGTGTGAACGGTCTGATCTTCCAGAAGCGGAGCAGGCTTTACTTGAGACAAAAATGCTGCAAACCCCAAAGGAGATGAAAGATTTTTTCTCTATCCAAACTGATGAACCTGGCAGACTTACCTCATTTAACGGAGAATCTGTATATATTCAAGCGATCCGTTCATAATTATTTCTTAAGTAAACGTCCCCATATAAATAGAAAAAGGCTGCGCTCAAGTCAAGTAGGTTTAACTACGATTTGAGGCAGCCTTTTTATTTGAACGGTGTTTGAACGCGTATACACTATGACAGCTATTATTGCTGCATGTTTGCTGAATAAACATCTTTCCAGCGTTGGTTCGTTAAAATTTCAGCGTCTTTGCTCATAAAGGCGGTCATAGCCTGTGAATCGTCCATTAACCGATATTTCATCCATGCGGTCAGATATCCTCTATGTTGTCCGCCATCTTGTTCAATCGCCGTATGTGCCGCCCCTTTTGCCATCGCCATCATTGCTGGAATATGTGGATTTGCCTTACTAATCTCTACTTTGTTGGAGGATGAAGGAGAGATAATAAAATCACGCGTTCCACTCATTACAAAAAAAGGTACCTTTATTGCGGATGTGTCGTAAACATCCTCTGGATCGCAATATTTCAGCTTCGGGAGCGCAATTGAGACAACCGTCTTGATGAGAGCGCCATGTTCAAAGTTGGTGTGGGCGTTTATTACACCTGTGGAGCCTTGAGAATGACCTGCAGCGCCTATTTGATCTTTTTGAATTCGTTGATAGAACGGGCTGCCGGGCATATCGTTTTGTGTTAACATATAATCAATAGAGGCAACAATTTCTTTTCCTGTTCCAGTGGTTGTACTAAAAGTATCAATAACTATAAATCCCCAACTAGCTAAATGGTTAAAAAGTTCATCGTATTGCTCAGGCAGTGCTCCTGTTCCGTTGCCCCAAGCAATGAGAGGATGCATCGAATCATGTGATTTTGGGGAGTAGACTTTATACAGCTTTTCACCATGTTCGTCTAAGATCTCGCTTGTCTCTACATCGTATTCTCCAGATGAAGCATATTTCTCTTCCACGCTGCCCGTCTCAAAAGCAGCTGAAACGGAGTTCACCAGCAGAAAGGACACCGTAGAGAAAGCAATAATTATAATTAAAACAATGCCGGTCGTCCATAATAGCCATTTGCTTCTGAGAACTCTCTTAATTTGTAGCATACAATCTCCTCTCGCTATGACTAACGTGTACGTTATCCGAAATGTCAGGTATAATGCCGGATGTTCATGATGATGAGCCTTATTAGTTTTCATAGTTGTTTAGTAGTTTTATTATACTCTATGCTTATGGGCAATGTTAATTTTCACATTAAACCGTTCGCAGTTCTTATTAAGCTAGGGAGGATGAACTAGAATGCTTTACGATTTAAAGGGTGAAGCCAATATGACACCTATTGTGGGAATGTTATTTTCCGCTGTAAAAGAGAATAACCAACGGCTGCAATTAATTACACGCGGCATGTCACAAGGAGAAGTAGATTACAAGGGACCTGATCACAATTTTAATAGTACTGCTCAGCTAATTAAACATCTCATGTGTGTTGATCTAAATTGGGTTTATAGATTAATGGGGCAACCACTTCCACAGTCATTAAAGGAATTATATGGCCCCATGATAGATGAAAATAATAGGCTTCCTATGGTCAAAGGGATATCTTTGAATACAATAATGACCAAATATGATGATGTATTAAAAATGTTAAATGATTCATGTGCACAATTAACAGATGCTGAATTAGACAAAGTTGTTACTTTTGGACATGAAAATGAAAAGCGTGCAACGATACGTTGGGGCTTGTGGCATATGGCTGACCATAGCCGCTATCATCAAGCTCATATTAATTTGCTTAGGAAATGGTATGGTGACAATTCTCTGTCTAAATAAGGGGAGAACTACAGGTATCATTTTTTGTGCGCTGTAAAGATAAAAAGAGCAAACGCTGCTGCAGCGTTTGCTCTTTTTGTTGATATAGCTCTACCTTACACTATTCAATTTTATCAAGAGATCGGTTTTTGGCAATATCTAATACAAAATCCCCTAAATCATCATAACTCATTTGATTTAATTTCTGTTTGAGAGCTTCCGAAATCGTCTCTTTTTCAAATATTCCTTTAATAATATCAATGACCAATTCAACCCTAGCCTGATGCCTTTCCTTCGTATCCATGCGCATCCCTATATTCTCCTGTTCTCGATAGACATTCTTCAATATCGGCAAATCTTAAAGTGTAAACTGATGACTGCCTATTTTCTTAGTGGCTGTACGCGTCTTGAACCAAGCCGAATTGGTAATTATCGGATTAAAGAAGAACAACGCATTGCCAGTAGGATCATTCCCTTTTACAGCAGCTTTAGCGGCTTTGAATGCGGTTTGGTTCGGAATAAGCCAGTACTGTCCGTCTTTTACGGCAGAGAACGCATTGGGCTCCATAATGACTTCTTTTACTGTGTTCGGGAATTTTGAAGACTGAAGCCGATTCATGACAACCGCCCCAACCGCCACTTGGCCTTTATACTCTTCTCCTCTAGCCTCGGCATAGATGACACGTGCGAGCATGGAAAGTTCTTTTTTGTTGACCGATAATTTTTTGAGCTTCGCCCAAGTTTTTGGACCTACAACGCCGTCACCCTGGAGACCGCTCTTTTTTTGAAAGGATTGAACCGCAGTGCGGGTAGCCTTTCCAAAACTGTTATCGATGGGCAAATGGTAATAACCCATTGTTTGAAGCCGAAACTGCAGATCTGTAATGTCCTGTCCCTTGCTGCCAAGTTTCAACACGGGTGAAGCCTCAACTTTGTGATTTGATACGGCTGCGGTAACTAGTACAAGTAGGACAAATAGAGTCAAAAATCTGTTCATGATGAATAAATCCCTCCTGATGTGAATGATAGGTAATGATTGGATGGCATTGAGCGTTTATTCTAGCACAGCATGAATAGGATAATCTTGTTAAGATTTTCTCATTTACACGCCCCCCTGAATTCAATAAAACGCGACGAAACCTTATAAAAGCAATACATAAGGAGTGAATAACGATGGTGAATAATTACAAACGCTTCATTCAAAATCAATTCGAAAAAGCGAAGTCTACCGCTTCCGAGCTTATTTCTTCAAGAAGTGAAGAAGAAGAAAAAGCTATTATAGAACTCAATCCACAACATTATGTTGAGCTGAAAGCAATCGCCGATAAGCAGCATACGACCGTGCAAGCGATTATCGATGGAATCTTAGTCCAATACTTGGCAAGCGCTCCATACGAAATAGCTCCGATCACGACGGGCCAGAAGGAAGATAACCCGCTTTTGTATTTGGATGGTATTTGCAAATTAGAGGATTAAGGAGTGCTGACAGATGGATAACCACTTAAATGTACAAGATACAATATTTTTGGATGAAACAGCTTTTGCTGCATTGATGAACCCAGAGGACCCTCATTATGTGAAAGCTCGTTCCCTGTTTTTGGATTTGCATGATCTTGAACGTAATTATGTAACAACCAACTCTATTTTATTTGATCTTCACGAATGGCTTCGCAATGAATACAGCTATCAGCAGGCAGAATATTTTCTTAATGCGATTGATAAGGCAGTCAGTAAAGGCAAGCTGGCGGTCATCTCCAGCGGCCCTGAGTTTGAGGGGGAATCACGTAGATTGCTTATCGACAGGCCTGAGCTCCGATTCTCTCTCAGCGAAGCATTAACCGCTGTGACGATGTCCTATTATCAGGTAAAACGTATCTTTACTTTCAATCACAATTATATGATGCTTGCCAATTTGGATAAGGATATTCGCATCATTCCGTCCAATTAATAAGCATTTAAATAAATACAGCCATATTGATTTGTATCGAATTAGACTTTTTTAGTATTGATGCAGCAATTGTGAAAACGCCAAAAAGCAGCTCTTCCTCGTTAGAGGAGGGGCTGCTTTTGGTCTTTCTAATGTGAAATGCTTAAGTAGAGCTGCGAACGACCAAATGTGTAGGTAAAATAACCTTCTTCGGCAGCAAGCTATTCCCATTCATTCGTTCTAATAATAAGTCAACGGCGACCATCCCAATTTCCTCGGTCGGCACATCAATGGTTGATAGAGGAGGATTGGAGTATTTGGATACTTCAATGTTGGATAGGCCGATAACAGCCACTTCATCAGGCACAGAGATCCCGTTGTTATATAAGCTGTTAAGGGTTGCCATAGCCATCAAATCACTGGCTGCAAAGAAGGCTGTAGGCAAGTTGTTTGTTTGGCATAAATGATTGACTTTATCGATACAGACAACCTCATCCCACATGCAATCAATAAGCCATTCGGGATTAACACTCATTCCAGCGGCATGCATGGTGGAATAGTACCCTTGATAGCGCCGGCTCTCTTTTAAATTGCTTTTTAAACCGCTTCCACCTATATAGCCAATATTCGTATGTCCTTTTTCAATAAGATGGCTAACGGCTAGAGAAGCAACATTGTAATGGTCATAACCTACATTATCAATATCCCAGCGTTCTGTATCGATACCAACAATATGAGGTACCTGCTTGCGAACATATTCATATGTTTCGCTATTTAAGGATTCCATTAGGATAAGGCCTGTAATCGATTCACTAAACGTGTTAAACAATATCTTCTTATCATCTAATTCAGGACCTGTTCGAATAAAGGCAATATTATAACCTGATTGAAGCAATCTCTTTTCTACACCGGATAATATAGACATGAAATAAGGATCGTTATACTTGTTTTTTGTCACACTTAATACGCACCCTATTTTGACTTGAGCTTTGTTTGCCGAATGATCCTTCGTTGCTGCTTGATGCTTGGGGCTATCAGTAATTTTATAGTTAAGCTGTGTAACGGCCTGCCAGACTCTTTCTCGTGTTTCATCTGTGATTTTATACTTCGTATCATTATTTAAAACTCTAGATACGGTAGCCGTGGACACATTCGCTAATTTTGCAACATCCCTAATCGTACTCATAGCTATGCATAGTCTCCTTTTGAAAATGCTAATGATCGTTATGTTACGTTGTGATTCGTCATTAGCGCTTTATGTTTTGTTGCGTGAAAATTACGTTCATACCGATTTGTCTGTATGTATGCCTACTAAACTATATAGTAACATACGAATGATGCGTAGTCTCACATTAAATTTTATTTGAGAACGATGTAATTTCCTCTTGCAGGATTGGTTAGAAATGTTATAATTGCACCATAAGATTACTAAACAAACCACATATATAACGTAACACACAACGTAACAAAAAAGCAAATGTTGTTTATTTAAAGAGAATACCTAGTGAGGAGATGATGAGACATGAATAAAGCGATGACCGTGTACCCGGTAATCGTGGATAGCTTACTAAGCAATCCTGGCATTGGTTTTACTTCAGCACCTGGTTTAATGGATGACATCGGTGATGTGTTTGACAATAGAGGGGAAAAGAAAGAGAAATATAAATTTACGCAAGACAGCAGGACATACAATCATCCGGATAGCAAAGTCTATTTCTGCAGTGCTCGCTGGAGGGATATAGAAATTGCAAAAGGTGTTTTCAGGTGGGAAGTGCTTGAGGAAAAGCTAGAGTATGCCAAATCCATGGGATGTACTGCGGTGGTACGTTGTTCGCCATATGCACTAAGTGAAGAAGATGATATACCGGAATGGTTTCGAGCGGAAAGTCCGGAGGAGCCCGATTTTCCTTTTTGGAGAGTAGATCCTGAGACAACGAGGTATGTGGAGTATTGGTCTGATTTTATAAAAGCTTTTGCAAAGAAGTATGACGGGCATCCCGTTATAAGCTCTATAGATTTGACGATTGTAGGAGCATGGGGGGAAGGCGGAGGCACGGAATTTTTAGAGCCAGAGGCCATTCAACGTATTACAGATGCTTATTTGGATGGTTTTAAAATAACACCTTTGCAAGCGCTTTTACATGATCCACTTTCAATGAAGATCATAACGGATCGTAAAGCCAAAGTAGGCTTTCGTGTCGATTGTCTAGGCGATATGGGCGGTTTTCATGGCAAACGATGGTCTCATATGACCGACTTTTACCCTCAGAATATACAGAACTTTAAAATGGAAAATGCATGGGAGAAAGCTCCGATTTTATTTGAAGCATGCTGGCATATGAATGACTGGTATATTCAGGGCTGGGATATTGATTACATTATTCAAGAAACGCTCAAATGGCATATTTCTTCATTCAACAACAAAGGGACAATCGTACCGGAGCCGTGGAAAGATCATGTGAAGCAGTGGCTAAACAAGATGGGCTACCGCTTTGAATTAAGAAAGTTCACTTATGATGCTGAAGTTGAGTCAGGCGGGAATCTAGATGTTGCTGCTTTGTGGGCTAATGTTGGGGTCGCACCTATTTATAATCGCTATCCGCTTGTATTGAAGCTAACAAGCAATAATCAGACATATACACTTTATAGCAGAGAAGATATAAGAGAATGGCTGCCGGACGAAGATATTGCTTGGGAAGAGAGTTTTTCGATTCCGAGCGATGTGCCAGCAGGAGAGTATCGTTTAGAAATTGGCATAGAAACAGGTGTGCAAGAGATTGGAAATGTTAAGCTGGCGATTGAAGGAAATACGGACGGCTATTACGAGATGGGAAAACTTTTAATAAAAGGGGATCAGTAACGAATGTCGATACGGTTGGATTTTAAAACGGCTGCTGCGTACTGCAATTTTGATTATCTTCCAGAAGGTTTAGAAGACAAATATAAAAGCTACGAACCGAGTAACAAGACTATACTCATTCCACGTAAGTTTTTAATTGAAATTTTTGAGCAATATCAACTTCCCGAGCATACCAAACAGTGGCTGGTTGGGGGAATTGAAGCGATAGAAAAGGATGAAATATTATTTCTATTCACGGCCTTTTTAGTAGATGACATGTGCTCGTTGCGCAATCGCTGTGATGAAGATTTTTATACGAATATGACTCCGGGATGTATGAAGCAATATGGTGATTTATATTCCTTTCTTTTGCTGCTTGCTTGTGTTGTCCCTTCTATGGAAATAGTGGAAAAGCGCGGAATTCCTAAACCATATTACGAGAATATCCCTCATCAGCCACTTAAAGCTCAGTTGGAAAAATTAGTGGCATATGGTGATTCTAAAGTCCGTGACTTTCCGTGGGATTTGAATTTTTATACTTGTTCAATATTTCGATTAGATCGATTTCTCTTTATACCTTATCGATTTGAAGATCCTTTTACTATGCATCGTCATGTTCACACGCAAGAGGTTATTGCACTTCGACATGCGGGAGAAGAGTTTCGCAGCGATGGGCAAAGGAATGGAATCAATGGTGTATTTGATCCTGGGGGATATTTCACATCGAAATGGGAGGAAAATGCTGATCACATTATCGCTAATCGGATAAATCCAATGGGCTACGTTGAAAGAGAACCAACTTCTATAGCAAAGAAGGAATGGGAACCGGTTCTTCAGAGAGGAGATACCCTATTAGCGCTGCATATTCCATCTGGACCTGGCTATACACCCGAAAGGCTGAAACATTCGATGTCACTCGCAATTGAATTATATGCTAACTATTTTCCGGAGTTAGCTATAAAAGGCTTCTGGAGCGCAAGCTGGCTATATGATACGAGATTATCACTGATATTGGACAATGAAAAAAGCAATATCGTATTGGTTCAAAGGCAGTTTTATAATTATCCCACATTTGAAGGGGACAGCATGCTGCGTTATGAAGCCTTTGGCGATCGGGAGGCAGATCCTGTCCAGAACGATGTCCAATACAAAACCTCGTTGCAAAGAGCTGCTGCAGCTTATATGAAGACGGGAGCGCGATTTAACACATTAAGTATGATTGTTTTGAAGGAAGAAATCGAACAGATTGGAAATATGCCCTATATTTCAGATGCGGATATTGATCAATTCTTTAATACCGTTGATTGCCATTTACAGAGGAGGTAATGGGATGGGGAAATATTCGCTTGAAAACTACGAGAAGTATAAAACCGTAAAATTTCGGCCTTATCCATTACCGAGTAATGACGCTCAATCAAGAAATGGTGTTTTTCAATATGTTTCTTATTCATGGAATGAACTAGAACCTACTAGAGGGGAATACAAACTCGAACAGGTGAAGGCAGCACTTAACACAGCAACAAATCCAATACTTATGATCAAACCGGACTTACCTATATGGGTGAAAGGTCATGAAGTTGAATGTTTTGCGGCTTTTATAAGAAAAGTTGGGAGTTATATAGATTCAGATAGTCGAGTCGAAGGAGTTGTTATATCGACACTCGCTGACGGTAAGGAAGAATGGAATGCCTATACGGATTCACTTGAAGCCACGACGCTTCTTGCTGATCTGCACAATGCAAAACTAATTCAATACTTAAGGGAACATGGCCGTGGGTTTGGGTTGATCGTAAATTGCAGTGAAGATAACTGGATAACATGCTGTGAAGCATTTGCCAAACAGAAGCTGCAGCAGGTATGGAAGAGTTATCCGGTCGTCCTGCATTTTACCGATAATGTATGCGGTCCTAATAGTAGGCGTGAGGCGCATCGATGGCATGCAAGCCTTTCTAATTTGGAAATAGAGCTTGGATATGACCTTACTCTACGAAGATTGACATATCCAGAGAACGTTTCTAGTGGGGGCAGCTTACCGCTTCGGTTCTGGTTTGTTAACACAGGGACTTCAAGAAATTACCGTGAATTTCGTTTGTGGGTGAAATTAGTGCAAGGGGAGGTATCGTATGAAATTCCCATCCATGCTGCAACGGAGTCATGGTTAACGGGGGATCTTGTCCATAACGAGATTATACAATTGCCGGATATGCCGCCGGGAAATTATACATTAAGCTTTGGCTTGTTTTTCGAAGACCGAACATTCATCAATCTGAATATACAAAGCAACGTGCAGGACGGTTATTACGAGGCAGGTACTGTGAACGTTGAAATCACAAGTGAAGATCCTCTTTTGAATATATGGGATACCTATTATCCCGAAGGATATTATCCATTGGAAGATCCTAAATTGCCGGAATAGAAATAGAGTGCATCTTGGATAAAAACTCATACGCTGGAGGTAGTTGATTTGAAACTTGCATTAATCGGAGCAGGGCAAAGAGGCATGATTTATTCAGAATACGCAAGCAAAACAGTAGAAATTGTTGCGGTAGTTGAACCAAATGACAATAGAAGAAAGGTAGCAGCCGATCAGTTCGGCATCCCTCTGGAGAAACAATTTCAATCTGTAGATGAATTTTATCGATTGGGAAAAATTTGCGACGCTCTTATTATTTCTTCGATGGACAGAGACCATTATACGCAAACGATGGAAGCGCTTGATCTTGGTTATGACATTCTGTTGGAAAAACCAATTTCGCCAAGTCCGGAGGAATGTTTAAGAATACAACAAAAAGCGAATGAAAAAGGTCGCAAAGTTATCGTTTGTCATGTGCTCCGATATACAAATTTTTTCGCAGAAATAAAAAAAATTATTGATAGCAATGAGTTGGGAAAGATCATAACCATTCAGCATAATGAAAACGTCGGAAATTATCATATGGCTCATTCTTTTGTAAGGGGGAATTGGAGAAACAGCGACCTAGCGAGCCCAATTATTATGCAGAAATCCTGTCATGATATGGATATATTGGCATGGCTTGTGGACAGTGATGCGAAGCGGATTTCTTCCTATGGAGACCTGACTTATTTTAAAGAAGAGAATGCACCAGCTAATAGCGCTGATCGATGCCTAGACTGTAAAGTTGCCGCAGATTGCCGCTTCGATGCCAGAAAGGCTTATCTTCCAATCAGAGGCCAATGGCCGGCTACAACGATTTCGGTGGATCAGACCGAAGAGGGATTATTGAAAGCTTTGGAAACAAGCCCTTATGGACGCTGTGTTTATCGGTCTGATAATAATGTTTGTGACCATCAAGCATCCATTATTGAGTTCAAAAACGGCGTAACGGTCACCTTTAATTTAAGTGGTTTTACCAATAAGATGTATCGTACGCTTAAAATTATGTGCGAGCATGGAGAAATTAGAGGTGATGACAGCTTAAATATCATTGAAGTAACGCGGTTCACATCCAATATGTCTGAACAATATGAGCACACCGTGATCCGGCCAGCTGCCATGAATGGCGGACATAATGGCGGGGATACAGGACTGATGATTGATTTCTTGGACAATTTAGTAAATGAGGACAGCAACAGCAGATCTTCCATTGATAGATCAGTAGAAAGTCACATTATGGCCTATGCAGCTGAGAGAGCAAGGGTTACAGGTACGGTAATTGATATCGATCATTTAAAGGAAGAGCTGCAAGAAACATTACGCGATAGCCGCTCGATAACGATGCAAAGGTAGTGATGTAATGAGTTCAGTTGTGAAAGGTTTCTTATATGAGATAAAGAAAAACAGAATATTGTATCTCATGTGCGTGCCTGCGCTTGTTGTATTAATCATGTTCAGCTACATCCCTTTTGCAGGAATATGGATGGCATTTACCGACTTTAATGTAGTTGACGGCATATTTGGCAGTAAATTTGTTGGTCTTGATAACTTCACTTACTTTTTCTCTAAAAATAGCATGGGCTGGAAGGTTACCTATAACACCTTATACATCAACTTTTTCAGCCTCATTTTAGGCATTATTGTTCCAGTCAGTATCGCTGTTTTTTTAAACGAGATACGGAATAAATCGTTTAAACGGATTGCTCAAAGCATGATGTTTTTTCCCTATTTTATATCGTGGGTTGTAGTGGGCGCTATTCTGTACGGGATCTTCTCAACGGATGTAGGTGTTGCCAACAATATTTTGGAATTTTTTGGGGCAGATCCGATTAGATGGTATTCAGAACCGAAGTATTGGAAATGGATCATTATTCTATCGAGTGTTTGGAAGTGGAGCGGGTATAGCTCTATTCTTTACATGGCTGCAATGGCTAACTTTGATGGGAGCTTGTATGAAGCAGCGAAAGTAGATGGCGCGAATAAGCTGCAGCGCATTGTTTTCTTAACGATTCCTATGCTAAAACCAACGATCATTGTCTTGACATTACTAAGTGTTGGACGGATCTTTTATGGCGACTTTGGTATGATATACGGCATTGTCGGTAATAACCCTGTACTCATTGACGAGGTTACCGTAATTGATACCTATGTTTACCAGTCTATGCGTACGTTGGGCTTTTCTTATTCGACTGCAATCGGATTATTTCAGTCTCTAATGGGATTAATTCTAATCTCTGCAGCTAACAAATCGGCTAAGAAAATAAACGATGGAGAGGGTCTATTTTAATAATGGAAACTAATCGATTGCTTGGGGATAGACTCGTAAAGAGCTTGGCGTACTGTTTTATTGGCTTATTTGCACTCGTATGTTTATACCCGCTTGTATTGACCTTAAGTGTTTCCTTCTCATCTGAGCAGGCCATTGTCAAAAATGGTTATTCCATTATCCCGCTGAGTCCAAGTTTGGATACGTATAAATATATCTATGTGAATAGTGGCATGAAGATATTGAAATCTTATGGCGTAACCATCTTTGTAACTGTAATTGGTACGGTAAGCGCATTGCTGATTACAAGTATGATTGCATTCTCGATATCCGTAAAAAAGCTGAGATATCGCAATATTATCGCATTCATTAGCAACTTTACGATTATTTTCTCGGCCGGCTTGATTCCGTGGTATATGGTTAGCGTGAATTATTACGGTTTGAAAAATAGTATTTTAGCGTTAATCCTTCCTTCTATTTTTAGCGTATGGAATATGTTTTTGCTGCGAACGTATTTTTCTAGCATTTCACCGTCTTTATATGAAGCGGCGGAGATGGATGGAGCTAATTATTTTACCATTTATTTGAAAGTAGCTCTTCCTTTAAGCAAGACTGCTCTGCTCACAGTGGGATTAATGTATGCGCTGAATTATTGGAATGATTGGTGGAATGCACTCATCTTCATCAACGATAAGGATCTATTTCCGCTGCAATATTATCTCTACAACATTCTATCCAATGTAAATGCGATCAGCTCCGGCCGTATTCCCTCTGGGGCTTCCGGCAACATAACGCTGCCTGCAGAAACAGTAAAGATGGCAATTACCGTTATCACAATTGGTCCTATTATTTTCCTATTTCCCTTTATACAAAAGTATTTCGTTCATGGCATTATGGCGGGCGCAGTAAAGGAATAAACGATATATGGTTTGTAGCCTATCTAGGCCTAACATACATTAACCATTAAATAGGGAGGGTTATCAATGAAATCCAGTAAAATGCTTATCTTTTTGGTTTTAATGCTAGTTTCTACTTCAATACTAGCAGCGTGTAGCAACAAGGAAGAGGTTGGAGGAAAGGGGAAGCTCGAAACACTCACCATCTTGTACCCGGGGGACGAAAGTGATCGTATGACTGAATTTCTTGGAAATGAATTTTCAGAGAAAATGGCAGCCGATCTCGGATTAAAGTTGAAAGTTATTTTTGTGCCATGGGCTCAGTACTGGGAGCAAAAAGATATTATGCTCGCTGCAAATGAACCGATTGATCTTTATTGGGATGGCCTTCCCGACCTTTCTACCATTGTGAATAAGAAGCAAAGCATGCCATTGGATGATCTAATTAAGCAATATGGCCAGGATATGCTCAAAGTGCTGCCGATGGAACAGTTTCAGGGTGCGGTAATTGACGGCAAAATTCATGGTATTCCATCGGCGTATGCTCCGTCATCAGCCATGTATCAACTGGTAGCTGTTCGTCAGGATATACTAGAGGCTGTTGGTATGAACGAAATAAAAACAGCTGAAGATTTAAAAGATTTTGCTACCAAAGCGAAAAAACAGTTTCCGGAAATGAAAGGGCCAGCTGATATTGTCTTTAAACCTCTCACCAGATATTTTACAGAAGAGCAGTATAACTTTATTGCAGTAGAAGATTTAATCGTATTTGGCGAAGACAGCAAAAAAGCACATAGCTATTATGAATCAGAAGCTTTCCAAAAAGTAGCGAAATTTAACCGCAGTATGTATGATGCAGGGCTTTATTCAGAGGATCTGACTATCAAATACAATGAACGGGATTCTCGCATGCAGACAGGTCTATACTTATGGGTTGAAGGCTCGTTAGGCAAAGAAATGGAAATTATAGATGCAATAAAAGCAAATGCACCTGATGCTAGAGTGAAAACTTATCTTCTGGCACCTGAGAAACCTCGTTATATTACTGCAACAGGAGGAGAAGTTCTTGGCGTTCCGGTAACGGCTCCTAATCCAGAGGGTGCGATAAAATTCGTGAACTGGATTTATAAATCCAAAGAAAATTATCAATTAGCGCTCTATGGCGTTGAAGGCAAAGATTATGAGATTGTAGATGGAAGAATCAAAAAGCTGACTGCAAATGAGTTTTTCTATGAATGGATGTTTAGAAACCAGAATTATCAATTGTTTGGACCAGACGTAGCACAAGAATCAATTGATCATTATAAGACGTGGGATGACGAGGCAGTAACTTCCGCTTCACTCGGCTTCCGATTTAATAATGAGAAAGTAAAATTGATTGAGACTGCGCTAAAAGAAGTAGCAGGCAAGGACTTAGCAGCTATACGTTCAGGCTTTGTCGATTTTGAAACGGAATATCCGAAAGCGATTAAGAAGCTAAAAGCAGCAGGGATTGATGATTACGTAGCTGAGATTCAACGCCAGTTGGATGAGTTTTTGGCTAGTAAATAAAGAGATATTATATTTTCAAGTTCATAGTATTGGCATAGGAGTAAAAATAAGTTATGTGAAAACCCCGACCTAAAAGAGGTCGGGGTTTTTGCGTTGTTTTGCATAACGCCCTATGCAGGATGTAGTACTATAGAAATAGGAACCAATCTTTCCTTTTGAGGGGAATGTTTAATGAAGAAAAGTAAGCATATTAGGGATTTAATATATGTGAGCGGCGAGCATGAAAAAAATTATTTTTGCTCCTATGGAATCGAATTTCATGAATTTATGAACTGTGTACATCATAGGCCGGAGAACCTTATACTTCTTAAACATGATTTTCATAACGTACAGACGAATCGGCATTCTAGACTTCATTATGTTTTGCAGCAAGGATTGGATGAATTAATTGAAGAAAACGTGTACCACTATGGAGATTTTTGTTGGGTAGATTTCTCCAAAGAAGAGGATTTAAATGCTTTAAGCAACAATCAAATCGCTGAATTATTGTTTTTTGGCCATATGGGTGAGCCATTGCATCATTTACCAAAGCTGAGGTTTGCTTATTTTGCACATGATGATGGCTGGTTTAACAAGCTTTATGTTAGCGACTTATATGACTATGAAGTTCTTTTAGCTAAAGTGATTACTTTTAAGCTTCATAAGCTAGCCGGTAGAAAAGTTCAGGATATTCCAAAGGACATATCATCGCTTCTTTTAGAATGGACAAGAGATGGATTATTGATTGACTTGTCAAAAATTCAAAAAAGTAAAGCTGAATTAAGAATACCGGTAACCTTTATTGGTCATGACATTGATATGGACAGCGTATACGATTTTAGAAAAGAAATTAGGGATTACAAGGTTTGGTTAGTTTATTCAAAAAAGGTATGGAAGCTTATTAAAGGAGATTAAAATGAACGTTGCGTTATGGGGAAGTATCGTCCCTGTCATTTGAGCGCGATTGTTGATATTTCTAATGGGTTATATATTCGCCCAAGTGTGTTACATATCCACAGGTAGGCTGAAAATCAGACATCGTGGATCTTATTTTATCGATAAATGTATGTCATTATATTTCTAGGGGGGATTGGATGTTTACTGAATTCAATTTGACGGATGACAGCCCTGCCTATACCCAAGTAAAAGAATACATGAAAAGCTTAATTACTTTAGGAGTATTGCAAGCGAATCAGAAGCTACCGTCCACGCGCGAACTCAGTTCTATGCTGAATGTCAGTAGAAATACGGTAGTTAGTGCATACGCAGATTTGAAAGACGAAGGTTTTGTGTATGTAGATAAAGGAAAAGGGAGCTTTGTTGCTCAAAAATTAGGTGAGTCAGCAACTGACCCTTCATGGCAGCTTGATTGGAAGCAAAATATTAGCAAGCAAGCGAAGATTGCTGAAGAAATGGATCTTAGCAAGCACGGGATACGTTCGAGCACAGGAGAAATCAATTTTACAAGTATCGCACCGGATGGGAAACTGTTTGATCTCGATAATGTCAAACGAGCTTTTTTAGATCGGATGTCCATAGAGGGTGAAATCATCTTAAACTATGGATATGCACAAGGCTACAAGCCTTTAATGGAATATTTACTTCGATATATGGAGAATAAAGGGGTAAATCTAGAGGGTAAGGATATTCTGATTACGAACGGTTTTACAGAAGGGTTAGACCTCATTTTATCGGCTTTGATTAAGAAACATGGCCGTGTTCTTTGCGAGAACCCTACCCATCATGCGGCAATTAAACTGTTTAAGATGCATGGATTTGATATTGAGGGTATCGAAATGGAGCAAGACGGGATTAATCTTGTGGAGCTGGAGAGAGCATTGTCAGAACGATTGTTTGATTTAACCTATCTTGTACCTTCTTATCATAATCCAACGGGTATTGTGATGTCTCCCCATAAACGAATGGAAGTCATCAAGCTGCTCCATAAATATCAAGTCCCGCTTATTGAAGATGGGTTCAACGAGGAACTAAGGTTTTCAGGAGACCACATTGCCCCTTTACTTGCATGTAACGGAAATGGAAATAGTGTCATCTATCTAGGCAGTTTTTCGAAAATCCTTTTCCCCGGCCTCCGGGTTGGATGGGTCTTGGCTGAGAAAGAGCTCATTTATTATCTGGAAAGTGTAAAGCGTGCGCGAAGCATTCACACCTCCACGTTAGATCAATCCTTGCTTTATCAATATCTTCATAATGGCAACTTCGAGAAATATTTGAAGAAAGCCAAATCTGAATATAAACGAAAATGTGAATTAGTCATTCGGTGCTGTAAAGCGTTTATTCCGTTAAAACGCCTTTCAGGCGACGGAGGGCTTCATGTTTTTATTGAATTCGAAGACAACTTTGATACCAATGACTTATTAGAATACTGTCGCCACAAAGGAGTCATATTTACTCCGGGCAACTTTTTTTTTACAGATAATAAAGGTCATCATACGATGCGGCTTGGTTTCTCACGAGTAGCAGATGAGGACATCATAAAAGGGATTCAAATTATAGGTGATACGGCTAAACAAATGATGAAGGAGAGACAGCCATGAGAGTTGGAGTGATAATGGGGGGTATTTCATCAGAAAAAGAAGTATCCCTTATGACTGGACGCGAAATGATTGCTAATTTGGATAGAGAAAAATATGAGTTGTATCCGATTGAAATCAATCGAAAAGATGAACTCATTGAAAAAGTGAAAAATATTGATGTAGCTCTGCTTGCGCTTCATGGGAAGTTTGGTGAAGATGGAACGATTCAAGGAGCGCTTGAAACACTTGGCGTTCCTTATACCGGCTGCGGTGTTTTATCGAGCAGCTTGAGCATGGATAAAAATATTTCCAAAAAGCTTTTTCGTAATGAAGGCATCCATACTCCTGACTGGATACATTTGAATGGTGCAGATGAATTAAGTATTGAAGATGTCGAACGTCTGGGGTATCCGGTTATAGTGAAGCCAAATTCAGGCGGATCGAGTTTAGGAGTCAAAATATTAAAGAACAAAGAAACGTTGGTTGATGAGGTACTAGAAACCTTTCGATGGGATAATGAAGTATTGATCGAGCAATATATCGAAGGTGAGGAAATAACCTGCTCCATTTTAAACGGTAAACTTCTTCCCATCATCGCTATTCGGTCTCAATCTGAATTTTTTGATTATTCTTCCAAGTATGATGACGGTGGAGCCGATGAACAAGTGATCCAGCTGCCTCCTGAGATTTTTGAACGGGTTCGTGCTTCTGCACTCGGCTGTTACAAGACATTAAAATGCAGCGTTTACGCCCGAATCGACATGATTATTAAAGATGGAATTCCTTATGTAATGGAAGTGAACACATTACCTGGTTTGACGAAAAATAGCCTTCTGCCCAAAAGCGCCAAAGCTGCGGGAATTTCATTCAGTCAACTGTTGGATCAGATTATTGAATATTCATTAATGGAAAGAAAGAATTAATGGGTAACTATAGCATGAAATGAACGAGGCTGCCGGTATGAATCGGCAGCCTCGTACTGTTTTTGAGCAGTTAACCTCAATGATTTGTGTTAAAGTGGGAATGATCATGTATTTTATAAAGGGAGAGGAAGAAATGTCACTATCACTTATCTTTGATATGGACGGAACACTATTTCAAACAAATAAAATATTAGAAATATCACTTGAAGATGCGTTTAATCAGTTAAGAGCAATAAATGAATGGGATACAGCAACACCTATTGATAAATACCGCGAAATTATGGGTATCCCTTTACCAAAGGTTTGGGAAACTCTGTTGCCCAATCATTCCAAAGAAATAAGAGAACAAACGGATGCATACTTTCTAGAACGATTAATTGAAAACATTAGAAGCGGGAATGGTGCTTTATATCCTAATGTAAAAGAAGTTTTTAGTTATCTAAAAGACAATGGTTTTTCAATATACATAGCTAGCAATGGTCTAACGGATTATTTAAAAGCAATCGTGAGTTATTATCATTTGGATAATTGGATAACAGAAACGTTTAGTATTCAACAAATTGAATCGCTAAATAAATCAGATTTAGTTAAAAGCATTATTGAAAAATACGGTATTACCAACGCAGCTGTAGTAGGAGATCGTCTATCGGATATAAATGCAGCCAAAGATAATGGTTTAGTCGCTATTGGATGCAACTTTGATTTTGCACAAGAAGACGAACTCTCTCAGGCAGATATAGTTATTGATGACTTAATTGAGCTGAAAACAATAGTGTCACAGTTAAAAAAATAGGTATTTATTTAATGGATAACGATTGCTTAAAAACGGCGGCTGACATGATGGTTGCCGTTTGCTCAACCAATTAATAAGTACTTTAACGTTTATAATGGAGGAGTCATGACTAGAACAAATTTTCTAGAGACAAGATTAACGAGCAGATACGGTGAAGTAGGTTTAAAACAAGAGAACAACACAGTGTTTGCTGACTTGGTCATTGATTCAGTGTCCTTGTATCAAAGGCTAAAAGAATATGACTTAGTACCTGCTTTTGGCTATGGGAATGCTGACCAACAAAAGCTTATAACTGATTACTATTTATTTAAATATCCCTTTGATTATAAGTATCATAGGTATCCCATAATGATTTGTCCTCAATGTGGTGATTTGGACTGTGGTTATATTTCTGTAGCTATAGATAAAGAAGCAGATATTGTTGAATGGAGTAATTTTTATTTAGAACATAATAATCTATTGCTAAATATCGGGCCTTTCCACTTTGAATGGGATAATTACAAATCTACAATAGAAAAAGCTTTTGAGATAGGTCGATTACGCTAACGGTGAAGTCTAGTTAAATGATGTACATTAATGAGCAGGCTCTACGGTAGCTTGCTTATTTCATTATTTAGTAATATTAACGGCAGTGCATTCTTTTCTTTTATAAATTCCTCTCTAATAATATCCCCAATTGTTCTGCCATAACTTTCGGCGATTCAGGTATTCCATTCGTAATATACGATTCCATTATTCCAACGATAGCAGTACCAAAAAAATTAAGAATAATATCTTTATTCAAACCTTTATTTATTCCTTGAGTTATATCTACGTCATTTTCTAATTCTTCAATGAGTAATTCAAGGAGTCGAGTTCGGAATGTTGAGGCACCGCTGCTTGCTAACATGGTCGAAAAGAAAGAAAAATTACGTTCGAAATAGTCGAACATAATTAAATTTGCTGCCACGAAATCTAATTCTGATGATGCCTTGCAGATTTTCCTTAGTTCGTTTATATGTTCTTCAATCAGTTTGTCCAGTAGATCAAACTTATCTAAATAATGATGGTATATTGTTCTTCGACCTACATTTGCTTTGTCGGAAATATCTTGAATCGTAATTTCATTAAAGTTTTTTTCAGACATCAGTTCAATAAAAGCAGTTTTAATTGCTTCTTGAGACTTGAGAACTCTTCTATCCATGACTGGCATTATTATCATCACCAAACTTCCTTAATCATAATTGCACAATAACAAGCATCTTGCGCCATCCTAGCGGACAGATTTTGTTGGTTACGGGTGGAAGAGGCTGGTTTCAGGAAGAAGGAAAACGAGCACAGGAATTACAAGCTGGCGATGTCGTGGAGATACCCCCGAATATTAAACACTGGCATGGTGCTGCAGCAGATAGTTGGTTTGTTCATCTTGCCATTGATCTTGATACTACTATGGGCCCTGCTCAATGGTTTAAATCCGTAACCGATGAGGAATATAACAAGTTAAAATAACTAGAAAAACATTCATGAATACCCAAGAAAGCCACAGGTTCTGAGTAAGGTTCTCCATAATGCTCATCAAGAGTAAAAAACACCTTTAGGGGTGTTTTTTGTCATGTCTTTTGAATGACTCTACTAGGAATTTACGCTCATTTTCGCGTTCTAGAATATAGTTTAGAAGGATTTTCCTCCATTGCTGTCGAAATTCGTAGAATAAGTATTTGAAATGGAGGAAAGTTAGCTTTGAGATTAAGAAATCAACTATTGGGTGGAACGATCATTCTTACATTATTAGCAGGGGGATCGGATTCTGCCTATGCATCAATTCAGACCTTGTCGGCAGGAAAAAAGCTAAGCCAGGGAGTACAGCAGTACGCTCAAACCGTTCAAAAGAAAGAAACAATCGCTAAAATTGTGGATACTACCAATTTGCGCAAAGGACCGGGGCTAGAATATGAGATTGTTGCCAAAGCGAAGGCTGGCACATCTTATCCAATCGTTGGATCGAAAGGGGAATGGTACAAAGTAACTCTTTCCAGCGGTAACACGGCTTATGTTGCAAATTGGGTAGTGGAGACGGTTGAGAGCAGTGGCAGCCAACCTACTTCAAATAATGGACAAAACCAGGAAAATGCCAACAAGCCGAGTGGTGGTCAAGATAAGGAAGCTATAGTAAATATAGTAGATACTACTAATTTGCGCAAAGGTCCTGGTTTAGATTATGAGATTGTTGCAAAGGCGAGAGCTGGTGAAACCTTTCCTGTCGTCGGATTAGAAGGAGATTGGTATAAAGTATCGCTGCCTAGTGGAGGAACCGCTTACGTTGCTAATTGGGTTGTGAATACGGGGACTAACAAACAAAGCGGCAGTAAAGTGTATATCTATCATACGCATAATAGGGAGTCCTGGAGAAATGTATTAGGCAATTCAAAAGGGACCTCCGTCGACGATGCCAAAGTGAACATTACGCTTGTAGGCAAGAAGCTTGCTGAGAGTCTTCAGAAAAAAGGGATATCCTCCATTGTGGAACAGACCGACTTTACTGAAAGACTGAATGAACAGAAATTAAGCTACACAAAAGCCTACGTTGAATCGCGTAAAGCAGTCGACAAGGCGATGAAGGCTAATACTTCACTATCCTATTTCTTCGATATTCACCGTGATGCAGATGTTCCGCGGAGCAAAACAACGGTTGTCATTAATGGTAAAACGTATGCGCGCATTATGTTCGTCATTGGTGATGCTAATCCCGCGCATAAGGAAAACAAAAAGTTCGCCGAAGCGTTAAACGCTCTATTGAACAAGAAGTATCCTGGCATATCGAGGGGAGTTCTTATGAAAAGCGCCCACCAGGGGAATGCCGAGTACAACCAGTCCGTCTCTAATGGAAGCCTGCTTCTGGAATTTGGGGGAGTAAATAATACACTGGAAGAAAATCTTCAAACAGCAGAGGCTTTCGCTGACGTGTTTGCGGAGTATTATAAATCAATTAAATAAAGTAAAAAAAGCAGGGGAAGTTTCCTTGCTTTTTTTGTTCCATGCTCACATTCTGTTGTTTACCTTAATGTTAAGGGTCATATAAAAAAATAAAAAAACCGATTTTTACATCGGCCTTGTAGACATTGTTTTTAGACGAAAAATGAATTTGCTGTTCTGTGAATAATGCTTCCATCTGACATGCGAACAGAATCGTCGTTATATCCTGTTATGGTTGATGCTGGGCGAATCTGCATGCCGTTTTGCATGGGTTTGATTATTGCTTTTTGAGCAATCGCAACTTCAAAATCTTTGTTCGTAATTAGTCGTTGACCTTCTTGAAGTGTAATTTTTGCTTGCATGTAAACACGTCCTCTACGGTTCTATTTTTTTGTATTCTAAGGACAAATAATACACTAATAACTTTATACAAAGCAATGGAAGTGAATGCAAATGAGAAAAAATATTTCAGAATATGTTGTAAAATATACAAAACAGTGAATTTTAATCTCAATACACGATAGTATACCCCAACGAATCCTCAATCATAATTTTGTCAATCTAATTGGATCAATAATTCTTCTACAATTCCTGATGCATGACTTTGGGATCATATGCGAAAAAAGGCAAACCAGATGATCTGGTTTGCCTTTTTTGTAAATCAATATAGCGAAAATTGAATCAATATGCTCGACGAGGTTTCGCCTTAATGGTAGCAGCGCTCTCCTGGCTCTTCAGTTCAGCTAGAAGCTTATCACCTTCGACATCCAGGTTCGGCAGCATGCGGTCTAGCCATTTCGGCAGCCACCAAGCTTTGTCGCCGAAGACAGCCATGACAGCTGGGACAAGCGCCATGCGGACGAAAAAGGCGTCAATAAGAATGCCGATTGCGAGTGCAAAACCGATCTGCTTAATCATAATATCATGCGCGAAAATAAAGCCTGCGAACACGGACACCATTATCACGGCAGCGGCTACTACTACACGGCTGGCCTGATTGTAGCCGTGAACGACACTCTCTGTTCCGTGATGACCATGTACGTAAGACTCGCGCATGGAGCTGACGAGGAACACTTGATAATCCATCGCAAGACCGTAAAGAATGCCCGTAACCATAATCGGCATAAAGCTGAGCAGCGGACCGCCGGTATCAAAGCCGAAGAGGGAGTGAAGCCATCCCCATTGGTATACGGCCGTAGTAATCCCGAATGTGGCGAGCACACTGAGAAGGAATCCAACCGTAGCTTTGAGTGGAACGATGATTGAGCGAAACACGAGCAGCAGAATAATAAGCGATAGGATAACGATAATGCCGACGTAGAGAGGGAACACCTCAGCCAGCTTCGATGACATATCGATGTTAATTGCTGTGAACCCAGTTACGCCAACCGTGACATCATACGTTAGCGCCATGCTGGAATCAGAAGCTCGAATCTCACGAACTAGGTTTTTGGTTTCTGCATCCGTTGGACCTGTTTTTGGGATGAGGCTAATAATCGCCATATCTCCGGTTTTGTTTACGCCCATAGGTGTCACAAGCGAAACATTTTCATGCTTCCCTAGATCTTGAACTAGACCATTCAGCAATTCCGGCGTCACTTTGTCCGATGCGCCTTTTGGTTTTGCTACTAGGAGCAACGGGCCATTGAAGCCTTCGCCAAAACCGTTTGAAATGGCGTCGTAGCTCTGCCTTGATGGTGTATCTAAGTTAGCCGTGGCTCCTGATGGGATGCCCATTTCCATTTTTGCGACTGGTAGTGCTGCTGCGCCAAGAATAACAATAACAGCAACAATAATTAGCCAGCGGCCTTTCGCTATTGCTGTTACCCAGCGGTGTGCGAACCCTTGAGCAGTTTTCTTCGTTTGGGTGCTGCTCTTCGTACGCGCTTTTGCTGAGCAGATGCGTTCACCCAGCAGACCTAGCAGTGCCGGCAGCAGAGTTAAAGCAACCAGAACATTGACGAGGACAGCCAAAGCAGCAACAAGCGCCATGGCAGACAAGAAGCCAATTCCGATGACAAGCATGCCGCACAAAGCAATAATAACGGTCAAGCCAGCGAAAAACACTGCACTTCCGGCTGTGCCGACTGCTCTGCTGGCTGCTTCCCGCGCACTTAATCCCTGATCAAGAATCATGCGGCGTTGACGATTTACGATAAACAGCGAGTAGTCAATTCCGACGGCAAGCCCAACCATAAGCGCTAGAACAGGAGTGAGATCAGTCATATGGATGAATTTTGAGAAGGCGTATGCTCCTCCTACGCTAATTCCTACTCCCATTAAGGCAGTTAGAAGCGGCAAGCCAGCAGCAACAACCGAACCAAGTGTCATGAATAGCACAACGGCAGCTACGGCAATACCGATAGCTTCTGTCGAACCAATGGAAGGTTTAGTTGACAGCGAGTCGCTTGGCAATGCTTGAATACCCGTTTGTTCAACAGACATGGCGGCATCGATGACGGAATCGGGTACCGATTCAGGAAGTGACATTTGCTGAACGGTGAATTGGAATTGGAACAGGGCAACGCTGCCGTCAGAGGCAAGCATCACGCCAGGTACCGGAACACCGTTGACCATTAGAGGGCCGAAGGGAGGTAATTCACCTGTGGTTGCTTGCGCTGTTCCGTCCCCTTGTTGTGGTGCACTCCCTTGAGCGTTTTCTGAAGCTGAAGCGCCGGCTTTAGCAGCCAATTCAGCAGCATTAATAACATATTCAAGGTTATAAACATCATTAACAGCTTTAGTAATGGCGCTCAAACGCTCTGGTGTATCTAGTCGTTCGTCTTTGGGAGCCGTAAATACGATGCTGGCTTGTCCGCCTGAAGCTTCTGGCAGTTCCGCTGACAACTGATCCAATACCTTCTGCGATTCCGTTCCCTCAATTTTCATATCGGAGGTTACATGGATTCCATTGACTCCGAGTATAGCGAGTACAACTCCGAGAATTGCGATCCAGCTAATAATGAAATACCACGGCTTGGTATAGGCTGACTTACCCAATCTGTACAGAAAAGTTGACATCTGTTAATGATTCTCCTTTGCATGTAGAAATAACGTGAGGTCGTGTACTAAAATCCGTTTCGCAAGTAACCAAACATGGTGTCTAAATATTGATCGAACGTTACGGCCTCTGGGGTCTCGGCGACGGATTGACCTGGTAACAGCACACTCAGGCTGCCATCCAGTATGGGGAGCATGGCTCCATAAACAGCTCCGGCGAGGAGGTGGGTATACCCATCGGGATATCGTTCATGGGAAAACTCATCTAAAGTTTCCTGAGCCATAATTTGCAAACGGCGCAGTCCGCTTAAGATGTAAGGCTCAAGCGTAGGGTGTTGCCTCGAAAATGATACAAGCTGCCGCAGTTTTCCAATATGTTCTCCTGTCAGATGCAGCTTCATCAACTGGTGAAGAATGTCGAGTGGGGACATGTCCTCGTTTAAGCTTTTGATCCAATTCCCAATTTCGTCGGCGCCTTTAAAGATGAGAGCTGCTGAAGCTATCGCTTCCTCTTTACAGGAGTAGTGGTTGGCAAACGTTCTTCTGGAGTAACCGGCGCGTTGCACGACATCTTCGACGACAAAACCATCCATTCCCCTTTCCAGAGCAAGAGCGAAAGCTGCATCGGCAAGCGCATTTGCGGTTGCTTCTCTTTTGATATCGCGTAGGCTTTGTTTGTTCATCATGTAACGCTTAAGCGTTCACCCCTTTTCAAATAGAATGGAAGCTTTTTCAAAAATATTCCCTACTTATATTATTGCCCAATGGGCAATGATGCACAATGAGCAAGTTGTTACGGATTTGTGGCGTTGAGCTAAACGATTTGAGCGAGAGCTTATAAATAGGAAAGTGTAGAGCATAGAAAAAGATTAAAACAACAAATATTTATTGTTTTACGATAGTTTTATGTTGACTTACATGGATATTGACGATATTATTTTCGTAGATAGCTAAGAGGAGGATTTTTGTGAGACAGAAAGGATTATCAGCGTGGTTAAAATTAGTTTCTATCCCAATTTTTTTGGGAATCATTTGTCTAGTTACCGGAATGATGGGGAAATCCGAAGTCGCTCCAGATGGTACACTAATAGAACCATTGTTCTTTTTAATTCCATTAAGTTATCTATTATTTTTAAGTGGAATTATTATATTATTGTTGATGGCTGTCATTACTATGATCAAAAAAAATAAACATAATTCATAGAAAAATAAAATAAAATAAAATAAAAAACAATTTCCTGATCAGAAAAGGAAATTGTTTTTTTATTTAACATGGCGGGAGCTCTAGCTCGTAGGACATTTGTAGAACGTTGACACTGTCGTGAAATGTTATCCTTTGGTCATGGTGAGGAGAGAAATAAATTGAAATCAATGTTACAGCTACTGCATTTTGGCTACCATCAGGCGATGAGCTGCATATTTCCTGTTGCGATTTTTGGAACATTAGCTCTTTCTAACATCGTAGAAATACCTTTCATTCATCGTTATGATGCCATTCTACTTGTACTGCTTGGCGTGCAATACCTCATGTATATCAGCGGATTAGAGACACGTGATGAAATCAAAGTAATCTGTATATTTCATATCATTGGTTTACTGCTTGAGATCTATAAGGTAAGGATGGGCTCTTGGTCATACCCGGAGTTAGGGTATACAAAGTTGCTAGGTGTTCCGCTCTATAGCGGATTTATGTATGCAAGTGTTGCAAGCTTTATGTGTCAGGTTTGGCGGAGACTACGCATTGACATGACGGGCTGGCCTGGACTTACGTCATCGGCGCTGCTTGGAGGAGCCATCTATTTCAACTTTTTCACACATCATTTTATTCCTGATTTTCGCTGGTGGCTGACGGCGCTTGTATTTATTGTATTCTGGAAAACATGGATCATATTTCGGGTAAGAGCTATAACTTATCGAATGCCTTTAACCCTTTCATTTATTATTGTAGGTTTTTTTATTTGGTTAGCTGAAAATATAGCCACGTTTTTTAATGCTTGGAAATATCCTGATCAGAATCAAACCTGGCAGCTGGTCAGTTTCAGTAAGATTAGCTCATGGTTCCTTCTGGCAATCATTAGTGTCATTATCGTCGCCCAGCTGAAACATGTAAAAGCGGAACGGACAAAAAACGATTCATCATTCAGCTAGGATTCATGTTCCTCTGGAAGACCGCCAATTGCTTGGAGACTGACCATACTTTCGTTTAAACAGTTTAGAGAAGTGAAACTCGTCATAAAATTGCAGCTGGGATGAAATTTCCTTCACTGACAGGCTTGTTGTCTCCAGCGATACTTTGGCCGATTCTAGCTTTAAATTTTGCATGTATTCGCTGGGGGATTGGCCTGTTAATGCGCGGAAGCGCGAAAAAAAGGACGTTCGCGACAAGCCGCTGCGTTCGATGAGTTCTTCGACCCGAATACCTTTATCCATATTCCGATGGATATAGATTAATATATTGTTGAGTTCGGTTTGGCGCGAGGTCTGCCCTGACTCAAGTTCTCTAGCAAAGAGTACCAATAATTGTTGCAAGAAGATATTCGAAGAATAAGCGTAGCCGAAGGATTCTGCAATCAAAGTATCAATGATACGCTCGCACAGCAGTACTGCCTCTGCAGCTTTTCCGGTTGTTTCGACCTTGCTTACAGGGAGCTGCAGATTTCGAATGGCATCCAGGGAATTGAAATCAAGATAATAAAATTTCCAGTTATTATCCTGACACTTGTATTCGGTGGGAATTCCCTCCTGAACGAAAAAGAAAGTGCCTGAATGCAGCTCATAGCGGTCATTCCCTTGGGATAGGATGCCCTTACCTTCATAAGTAATAAAAAGACCGGGAACGACGAATCCTTCACTGGTTAAAATGTTGTAGGCATCGTCAGCCTGCACTTTCCAAATCGAATTAAATTGAGGGAAGCTGATGGGTTCTTTTCCAAGTATATAAGGAATATTCATGTAAGTCATATTAATCAACTCCATGCCATTGTTCTAATATACATTTAATTTTACTAATTTCCGTAAATTCTATGTATAATATGTACAATTATACATGATGTGAATACATGTATCCATGGATGCATAGAAGATTTTCCTCTACACTTAGAACAAATACCGAGTAGAGGAGTGTAATTGAAATGAAGCTAAAAGTTGGAAGCCGTGAGTTGGAGATGGATGGAAAAGAGCTTACAGAGCTCAGAAGCTCTAATGATATTTTTCATGATGTTCAGGCGCTGCGTGATCGGATGGAGGAAGACGGTTATTTACTGATCCGCGGGTTTCATGATCGCGATAAGGTGATGCAGGCTCGAACAAATATTTTGGAAAAGATGAAACAGATGGGAAAGCTAGATCGGGATACGCAATTAGAAGATGGCATCATGGCAGACGGAAGCAAAACGATTTTTTTTGGAGGAACGAACGAGGATCTTCCTGCACTGCTTAATGTTTTGAATGGGGAGCACATCATGCGTTTCTTCGATGAATTTCTCGGTGAGCAATCACTGACCTATCACTACAAGTGGCTTCGTGCGGTAGGCAAAGGTGATTTTACAGGAGCGCACTACGACATTGTTTACATGGGAAGAGGTACCCCGAATGTCTATACCGTATGGTCTCCTCTTGGAGACGTTTCGTATGAAATGGGGGGACTGGCGATTTGCCTCGGCTCTCATCGATTTGAAACGCTGAAGCAATCGTATGGATCCAAAGATTCGGATCGTGATGGTTTGGGACATTACACGGATGATCCGCTTGTTATTACGGAGAAGTTCGGTGGTCAGTGGGCGACAACTCAGTTTCAGGCAGGCGATGTACTCATTTTCGGCATGTTTTTAATGCATTGCTCACTGGAGAATACAACCAATCAATACCGAATTAGTGTGGATGCGAGATACCAATCAGCCTTCGAAAAGGTTGACGAAAGATGGAGCGGCAAAAAGCCGAAGGGTCATTTTAAATAATTGTACTAGCCACCCATTGCGGTGGCTATTTTATTGATAGGAAGTGAAGCGTCTACTTAGAAAAGATGATTGACTATAGTATTAATTAGTTTTATTATTTGTAACAAAATTGAAATAAGAGAAATTACTTCCATAATTAACTTCTACAAACAAAAAAACGATTAGACAAGAAAGGGCGGTCTGCAATAATGCTTAAATTGATGAGAAACAAGTATATTGTTGTTTTGATTGTTTCTATCGTTTTTATCATATTTTGGATCTATAAGCCGATAGAGACTACTCGTATCACAGTTGGTACGATTGAAAGCAAGGAGAGTAAAGGCGGGAATCATTTTATAAGTATTATATATGCTGACCAAACTCGTACGGATAAAATTAAAGTTCCATTAACAACTTGGAATCTAGTAAAGGCAGATAATGAATATTTTTTCGTTTATAAATTTAATTTAATACGCAAGCCTTATTTAGTAGATATTAGAGAGCACTAAAGTTATTGTACTGACGAACTTGGCAAGATGATGTATGCCGTTCGTTTATAACGATTATACATTCCTCTCCAGCAATGTCCCCAGTTGTTCTGCTAAGACATGATGGGGGACAGGCATTTCATTCATGAACCACCATTCCACTACTCCTACAAAAGAAGAAGCGACAAACCTCACGAGAAGATCTTCATTTAACCCCTCATTTTTTCCTTTCGTTATATCGATTTCATTCTTAAATTCTTCGATAAGAAATGCAAGAAATCGACCGTGAAAGTAAGGAGCGCCTTTACTCGCTAACATCATGGAAAAGAATGAATAATGACGTTCAAAATATTCAGTCCAGATTAGAGTCGATTCGGTAAAATCCAATTCCGCAGCCGCTCTGCACGTTACCCTTAGCACGTCAATATGTTCTTCAATGAGTTTATCCAGCAGATCATATTTATCTAAATAATGAAGATAGATGGTTCCGCGGCTCACATTCGCCCTGTCGGAAAGATCCTGAATTGTAATATCATCAAAATTTTTTTCTGACATCAGATCTATAACCGCTTTTTTTAACGCATCCTGCGTTTTTTGTATTCTTCGATCCACTTTAGCCAATTTCAGGTCACCAAGCTTTCGTAAATAATTAACAAATATACAGAAGTTGTTCATTAATTAACAAATCGCGTTCAGTTAACAATTGCAGATGTTATGCATCTGCTTATAATTATAGACAAGTGTTCATTAATGAATCAATGATTATTATTACGTCATTGAAATTGGCCATACATTTTGCTCCGAAGCAAGAGAAATTTATGTATTGACTTAGAGTTCACTCCAAGGATTAAGCTTCTTTATATCATCTGTATTTCCTGATTATTGTTCATTAGTAGAAATCAATACATTTTGCACTTGAGGAGGAATGAAATATCGAACGTCTATGGACGAAGTCGTTTATTCTCATGACTATAGGTAACCTGTTCTTATTTAACGCATTTTATATGCTGTATCCAACGCTACCGCTGTTCATTAAACAACTGGGAGGCAATGAATCGCAGGTGGGTCTAGCGATGGGTGCTTTTATGTTGTCTGCTGTTATTTTACGGCCGCTTGTTGGCGGGCTGCTAGACCGGTTCGGCAGGCGTCCGTTTATCATTTGGGGCCTGATTCTCTTCATCCTAGCAATGTATTTGTATAACTGGGTCGGGGGAATTGCTGTTTTGCTGGGGCTCAGAATATTGCATGGCATGAGCTGGGCGCTATCTACAACCGCTACGATGACGGCGATTACAGATATGATCCCGTCCACCCGCCGCGGCGAGGGAATGGGGTGGTTTAGCACATCCATGACACTGGCTATGGCAATCGGCCCAATGTTCGGCATATGGGTTGCTCAGAATCGATCATACAGCGATTTGTTTTTAATCGCTGTGCTCCTCTCTGCAGGAGCACTGCTCCTGATGTTAGGTGCAAAAATGCCTTTCCAGCCAAAAGCTGGCACAAGAAAAATTGAATTATTCGAAAATTCGGTTTTGCCCGTTGCGGCCTCGGTCTTTTTTCTCTTTATTGCTTATGGCGGCATTACAACCTTTGTTCCGCTATTCGCTGAGTCGATTCAGGTTAATTCCGGCTCGTTTTTTCTAGCATTTGCTGCAACGCTTGCCCTAAGCCGTCCTATTTCGGGAAAACTATCTGATCGGTACGGAGAAATTTTTGTCATTGTACCGGCACTTGTAATTACGTTTGGTGCATTGATTGTGTTGAGCCTCTCGAGCGGATTGATGGGCGTACTACTATCGGCGATTTTATATGGTATTGGCTTCGGTTCCGCGCAGCCAGCTCTTCAAGCGGCTACGATCCGTTTGGCCCACCCGAACCGTATAGGCGTAGCGAACGCCTCTATCTCGACTGCTAATGACCTTGGTATTGGGTTAGGTGCGATCATATTAGGCTCTGTCTCTCAGTATGCAAGCTATAAGGTGTTGTTCATCGTCAGTGCTTTGTCCGTCGCGATTTCCTTGATTCTTTTTACTCTTTTTGCGAAACGCTCGTTACAAAAGAAACCGTCTCTTCATGCAGAATCGCTTTCTCTCGAATCACGCTAATCTTAAAATATCGATATTAATACTATGTATTAGAAACCATCCTTGGAGGTGGTTTTTTGCTTTTCGCAGCTACAACATACTTGCTGTAACTCCGCCAGAATGCCAAATAGAGGTCGACGGTTGCATGCAATAGGCTTATTACTTGTTTGATCTACAACTGTGTTCATGATTGCAAATTGAAAGTTCTATTATTTTCCTATACAATAACAATGAGAACAATTCTCAATAAATGCACTTATATAAGTGTTTATTGCTAAAAAGCAAAGAGTAATACACTTTGATCGCTGCGAGAGCAGAGAGAGGATTTGAATCGAAGCAAATGAACATTAATGACCATATCCAATTATGGGATCAGGCAATTGTAAGGGTTTTAGATGTTAGACAAAACACGTTGGAGCAAGGAAAATGCTTGAAAAAGTATACATTGCCCACCAGCACCTTTGTTTATATTGTTCGCGGCAGAGGTCGGCTTTGGCTGGACGGAGATGTCCATTTTGCCGACAGGTTTTATGTGCTGCATGGTGGGAAAGGAGCTTGCTTGGAGATCGAAGCAGAAACGGCAATTGAATACTATCTGATTCTTTATAAGGCTGTATTGCCGCAAAACTGTCTATATGATTTTAAATTACTGATGCAAAGTGATAATCCATTCGAGAAGGCATACAGCTATACTCCATATGACGGGTTGGCACTCTTGGAATTTATACAAATGATGCATAGGGATTGGATTCAAGCAAACAAGCTGGACATGCTGCAGGTTAGAGGGGTATTTTATCAATTCGTACATAGGCTGTTTCGTCAAATGCTGCAAAGCTCTGAGGCAATCAGTCAAAATAATCTAGCAGAGCAAGTATTGCGCTTTTTATCCGATAGATATCAAGAGCCGAAATCAATGGAATCATTATCTTTGGAGCTCAATTATAGTCCACAGTATCTTACGCGCAAATTTAAAGAGCAGACAGGATTCAGTCCGATTGAATATGTCATTAAATTGAGAATAGAGAAAGCGCAATTTTTATTGCTTACGACAGATGCTACTTTACAAGAGATCGCACTGAATGTGGGATATTCAGATTTGTTCTATTTCAATCGTATTTTCAAAAAATATGCAGGTATTGCACCTGGTAAATTTCGAAATAAACATCTGTCCGATCAAGGTCAGGGTTCTAATCATACAAAAAAAGCGTTAAAAAACTCCATTGTTAATCAAACCTCTCAAAACTATATTTATAATGAGAATGAAAAACATTCTCAATTCATAGGAGAAGAGGATTACACAATGAACAAAGGCTCCAAAACGGTAATGCTGTCCACATTATGGCTCTGTTTTGCTATTATGGTTAGTGCATGCTCAGCAGCAACTAATACCCCGAGAATCGCGAGTTCGGGCAATACGACAGGAACAGAGAAAACATCAGACAATCAGTCTGCCAATAGTTCTTCAACTGCTGCGCAGTTAAATGAAACAAAAATAGTATCTACCCATTTTGGTGATGTGGAAATTCCAATTAATCCGAAGCGAGTTGCTTCTATTGACTATTTGGGCACCGTAATTGCTCTTGGTGTTGAACCGATCGGTTCCAATAATGTGCTGTTGAATAGCCCGTATTTACAGGGTCATTTGGAAGGTGTGGAAGATGTCGGTGATTCCATAGAGAAGCTCCTTTCTATAGAACCGGATATTATTATTACACATACGACCAAGCCAGAGGTTTATGAGAAATATAGTGAGATTGCACCGACGGTGTCTATCGCCTCTAATACCTTCAATAGTGTTCATGAAGAATTGACCTATTTTGGAGAAGTATTAGGCAAAGAAGATGAGGCGGCTGAATGGTTGAAACAATATGATCTCCATACAGCTGAAGCGAAGGAGAAAATCGCAGGGCTTTTACCAGAAGGTTCTACATTTTCTGTATTCCAGGAGTATGATGGACAAGTTTTCGCATTTGGCCCCAAATCAGGTCGTGGAGGCAGAAATATTTATCAGATGCTGGGCCTTGCTGCTCCAACTGCAATCCCTGAAAATATATTAGCTAATACTTACTCGAAAATATCAATAGAGAAACTGCCGGAGTATGCAGGGGACTACATCGTCCTCACGACCGAGTCATCGCTGGAAGAGCTCAAAAAAGATCCGATATGGGGTTCTCTGGAAGCGGTACGTGAAGAACGAATTTTCCTTTGGAATGAAGAACGTTCATGGTATCGTGATCCTATCGCTCTCCTCGCACAAACGAAGGAGTTGGCGGACTGGATTGTTGGTCTATCGAAGCTTAAGTAATTTAGGTATGGGAAATACCTGTAAGTTTAGCAATCATTCAATATTCTTACACAAAGTATTTAAAACGCTGGTATGAAATTGGATGCATGAACACAGATAGAAAAAAGGTCAAGCATGGTGTGTACTCACCGCACTTGACCTTTTTCCATAATCTGCTATTTAACTAACTCCAAAAACTTGCTTGCCGCATTGGATAATGGCATATTGTGCATGATCATAAAGCCTACTTGGGAAGGAGGCATCTGAATATCCAACTGAATCTCAAAGAGAGAGCCTTCTTCCAATTCTTTGGCAATAAATTCTTTAGTCACATAAGAAATACCGAGGCCTTTCCGCGCGAATTCGATGAGCAAATCAACGCTTCCTACTTCAATTTCAGGCTTGATTTGATACCCATAATTTTGGAATAATTCGGTAATCGCCATTCGTACACGACTGTTTCGAGAGAACAGGATAATTGGATACTGGAGCAGCACTTCTAGAGAAAGCACCTTGTCCTTAAGCTCAGCATATCTTGCTCCTGCTACAAAACAATCCTGCAGCTGAATGCCCTTCATAACCTCTAGCTGCGAATCGACGATGGGCATACGAACGACGCCCAAATCGATTTTGCCTTCCTTCAGAAAAGCGATGGTTTCTGGTGTCGTTCCATGATTCAGATGCAGCTTGATACCGGGATATTTTTCGTGATAAGTTTCCAAATAAGGCAGCAAATAATGCTTGAATAACGAATCACTTCCACCGATCCGCAGCTCACCGCTGTCCAAATTTTTAAGCGCCGCCATCTTTTCTTCGGCTAGCGAGATGAGAATTTGAGATTTCTCAATATAGGAATAAAGGATTTCACCTTCTTGCGTCAGAGCAACACCCTTTGAATTCCGGTAAAACAAAATGATGCCTAAGCTGTCTTCCAGCTGCTTGATGGCATGGCTAACGCTCGGCTGGGTGATATATAACGATTTTGCGGCTTGGGATAAGCTTCCCTTCTTCGCCGTCCAGTAAAAAACTTTGTATAGCTCATAATTGATCATAGACAGTATCTATAGCTCCTGTGAAAAATATGAATTACTTGTATAGGTCATATTCGTATTATAGTGGAATTAGGAAATAGAAACCAGTACTAACTACAAAGCACTGCTGGAAGGAGTAAGAACATGGAGGCTACCACATTTGTTTTGTTTGGAGCGACAGGGGATTTAGCAAAAAGAAAAATTTACCCTGCTTTGTATAATTTATTTATTGATCAGAAGCTGCCGGAGTTCTTCTCCGTGGTCGGCCTCGGAAGAAGAGAGCTATCCGATAAAACCTTTCAAGACAATGTCGAACAATCTCTTCGTATGTTTTCCAGGCGTGAAGCAAATGATCCCGAATTGATTCAAAATTTTTTGCGTGCTTTCCGCTATAGTGTATTGGATGTTGGCCGCAAAGAAGATTACCATAAGCTTCTTCATCTTATTGAGCAACGGGAAGAAGAGCTGCGCATCGCCCCAAATCGCTTGTTTTACTTGTCGGTTGGACCTGAATTTTTTGAACCGATTGCAGCTAACATTCACGAGAGCGGTCTTGGTTCTGCAAATGGTTGGAAGCGGCTTGTAATAGAGAAGCCATTTGGTCATGATTTGCAGTCTGCTCGGGAATTGAATGAAAACCTGAGCAAATCGTTTGAAGAAGAAGAAGTTTTCCGCATTGATCATTATCTTGGCAAGCCGATGGTTCAGAAGCTTGAGGTTCTGCAGCAAAGCAATCCAGTCCTTCAAGCACTTTGGGACAAACGCTACATTGCCAACGTTCAAATTACGGCAAACGAAATTGTAGGCGTGGAAGAAAGAGCTGGCTATTATGATCATGTTGGTGCAATCAGAGACATGTTCCAGAACCATATGCTTCAATTGCTCATGATGTTGACCATTCATCTTCCGAACAACAGCACCTCAGAAAATGTCCGTTTCAAAAAGAAGCTGGTCATGGAATCATTGGAGCTGCTGCAAAAAGCAGATGTCAACACCCAAGTTGTAAGGGGACAATATGGAGAAGGAGCGATTCAAGGGAAATCGGTGGTCGGTTATACCTCCGAACCAAACATTGCTGCAAACTCCATGAACGACACCTTTATTGCAGCTAAACTGCAAATCGACGATTACTTCTGGCGAGGCGTTCCTTTCTATATCCGTACAGGCAAAAGAATGAAGGACAAATCGACTAGAATTGTGATCGAGTTCAAAGAACCAATCAAGCAGGCTGCTACAAACGATGATAGTAAGATGCCTAATTTGCTTGTATTTGAGATCAGTCCTGACGAGAGCATCAGATTGCAATTAAATACGAGGGACCCTCAGCACAAGGGCGAATTCAAGCCCATGAATATCGATTTTCATGCGACAAGAGACAATGTGCCTGAAGCTTATGAGAATTTGATTCACGATGCTTTGCACGGCGACTCTACATTTTTCGCGCATTGGGACGAAGTCGAATTGTCATGGAAATGGGTTCAACCCATTTTGGAAGCTTATGAAGAAAACTTAGTTCCGCTGCATCGTTATGCAGCTGGCACATACGGACCGGTTGAGTCTGATATGCTGCTTGCACAAGACGGCTTCCATTGGTGGTTCGATGAGAAGACCGAACAAGAAATCGAAACCATAAAAGGAGAACAATATGCTTAATACAAAAACAATTGAACAACTATCTATTGATACAATCCGTACACTGTCTATCGATGCTATAAACGCTGCAAATTCCGGACATCCGGGGCTTCCAATGGGAGCTGCGCCTATGGCGTACTCACTTTGGGGCAACCATCTTAATCACAACCCTAGCCATTCAAAATGGTTCAACCGTGACCGTTTTGTTTTATCCGCGGGTCATGGCTCGGCTTTGCTTTACAGCCTGCTGCATTTATCCGGCTATAATGTATCACTCGAGGACTTGAAGCAGTTCCGTAAGCTGAACAGCAAAACGCCTGGACATCCTGAATATGGCCATACAGATGGCGTTGATGCAACAACAGGGCCACTGGGACAAGGACTTGCGATGGCTGTAGGTATGGCAATGGCCGAAGCTCACCTAGCATCAAAATTTAATCAAAACGGTTACCCGGTTGTTGATCATTACACGTATGCACTTGTCGGAGACGGCTGCTTAATGGAAGGAATTTCTTACGAGGCGATGTCTATGGCTGGACATATGAAGCTCGATAAACTCGTTGTATTGTACGATTCCAACGATATTTCCTTAGACGGCGACCTCAATCTTTCTTTCGGGGAAAACATGCAGAAGAGGGCGGAATCTGCTAACTGGCACTATTTGCGAGTTGAAGATGGCAATGATATCGAACAAATCACGAAAGCGATCGAGGCAGCGAAGAGCAATGAAGAGCAGCCGACCATTATCGAAGTTCGTACGGTTATCGGATTCGGAAGCAAGGCAGCAGGAACGAATAAAGTACACGGCAATCCACTAGGCAAAGAAGAGGCAAAAGCGACAAAAGCGGTTTACGGTTGGGAGCATGAGGAAGAATTTACCGTTCCAGCAGAAGTTCAAGCTCACTTTGCACAGTTGAAACAAAAAGGCGAAGCAAAAGAAGCAGCGTGGAATCAGCTAATGGTTGCTTATAAAGAACAGCATCCGGCGCTTGGTACGGAACTTGAGCAAGTCATTGAAGGTTCTGTTGTCATCGATGCTGCAGATCTTCTTACTTTTGATGCTTCCAAAACAGTTTCTACACGTGTAGCGAGCGGTCAAGCGATCAATCATTACCTTAAAACGGTGCCTTCAATTTTTGGCGGTAGCGCAGATTTGTCGCATTCAACGATGACGGATATTAACGGTGAAAAAACCTTTGCTGTTGAATCTTATGCAGGACGTAATATTTACTTCGGCGTTCGCGAGCATGCTATGGGCGCTGCTGGTAATGGTATGGCACTTCACGGCGGCGTAAAACCGTTTGTAAGTACATTCTTCGTGTTCAGCGACTATCTGCGTCCGTCCATTCGTTTGGCTGCACTGCAGAAGCTTCCTGTCATTTACGTATTTACACATGATTCCATCGCTGTTGGCGAAGATGGACCTACTCATGAGCCCGTTGAACATTTGACCGCATTGCGCACGATTCCTGGGCTTACAGTCATCCGTCCGACTGATGCTAATGAAACGGCTAATGCTTGGGCTTATGCTTTGCAGCAAAATGAAGGACCAGTAGCTTTAGTACTAAGCAGACAAAACTTGCCTATATATGAAGAAACTAAAGGCAATATCGCTGCGGTTGCGAGCGGTGGTTATGTTCTTACGGAGACGAACGACAAGCCTGACATTATTCTGATAGGTACCGGTTCTGAGGTTTCCTTGGCAGTTGGCGCAAAAGCTGAACTTGAGAAGGAAAATATCTCGGTTCGTGTAGTAGCTATGCCAAGCCGTGAATTGTTCAACCGTCAATCGGCAGAATATAAGAAATCAGTGCTGCCTGCATCTGTTACGAAACGTTTAGCTATTGAAGCTGGCATTTCGTTAGGCTGGGATAGTTACACAGGACCAAGCGGCAGCGTATTGTCCATCGATACTTTTGGCGCTTCTGGCCCAGGTGGTGAAGTTTTAGAGTTTTTCGGATTTTCGGTAGATAATGTGGTTCGAATGGCGAAAGAATTACGTTAAGCAACACATGAAGACAATAAAAATTTAATAAAAAAAACGGAGGTTTTAAATATGAAATTTTTCATCGACACTGCGAATTTGGTAGATATCAAAAAAGCTTATAAAATCGGTGTATTGTCTGGTGTTACGACGAATCCATCATTGGTTGCCAAAGAAGGCGTGAAATTCGAAGACCGCATAGCAGAAATTCTCCGCGAAGTGCCTGAGGTTGAATCGGTATCAGCAGAAGTAACGCCTGATGCAGAAACAGCTGAAGAAATGATCGCGCAGGCAAATGAACTGATCAAAATCAACAACAATGATAAAAACATTACAATTAAGCTTCCGATGACGCTAGCTGGTCTAGAAGCTTGCCGCTACTTGACGAAAAAAGGCGTGAAAACAAACGTAACTTTGATCTTCACTGTGAACCAAGCGCTTTTGGCTGCTCGCGCTGGTGCGACTTACGTTTCTCCATTCCTCGGTCGTTTGGATGATATTTCGGAAGATGGCGTATTGCTCGTTACGAAGATTGCTGAATTGTTCCGCACGCACAATCTGGATGCCCAAATCATCGCTGCATCTGTTCGCCACCCGGATCATGTTACTCGTGTAGCGATGGCTGGGGCACATATAGCAACGATTCCGTTCTCTGTAATCGAACAAATCTCCAAACATCCTCTAACGGATCAAGGCATGGAGAAGTTCGCAGCTGATTGGAAGAAAACAGCGCAGCAATAAGCTGCGGTTCCCAAACCTTAATCGGTTCGACTAGCCTTGCATAGAAGCCTATATAGTTCATATATTCGCACTGCTAGGCAAGTCGGATGTCGAAGGGAATAAGCAGAGTTTTTAAAGCTTTTAATTACATCAGGACAGTAATGACAGGGAGGCAGTTAAGATGAAGAAACAACAAATTGGCGTGGTTGGTTTGGCCGTAATGGGTAAAAACCTAGCCTTGAATATAGAAAGCAAAGGTTTCTCGGTTGCCGTGTATAATCGTTCAGCAGAGAAAACGAATGAACTATTGGCGGAGGCGCAAGGGAAAGATTTTGTCGGCGCATTCAGTGTGGAAGAATTTGTACAATCACTGGAATCGCCGCGTAAAATTCTTATCATGGTGAAAGCAGGTCAACCGACAGATGATACGATCAATCAGTTGGTGCCGTATCTGGATCAAGGAGATATTCTAATTGATGGCGGAAACGCCTATTTTCCAGACACACAGCGCAGAAACAAAGAACTTCAAGCATTAGGCTTCCGCTTTATCGGAGCCGGTGTTTCTGGCGGCGAAGAGGGTGCGCTTAATGGACCAGCTATCATGCCAGGCGGTCAAAGGGACGCATACGAGCTTGTAGAGCCAATCTTGACAGCTATTTCAGCAAAAGTGAATGGTGACCCATGCAGCACTTATATCGGTGCTGACGGCGCTGGTCACTATGTCAAAATGGTACACAACGGCATCGAATACGGCGATATGCAGCTCATTGGCGAAGCGTACCACCTGCTCAAAGATGTATTGAACCTGAACACTAGCCAGCTTCATGACATTTTCACGGAATGGAACAATGGCGAGCTGGATAGTTATTTGATTGAGATAACGGCTGATATTTTCAAGAAAATTGATCCGGAAACAGGTAAACCAATGGTAGATGTCATTCTCGATTCAGCAGGACAAAAGGGTACTGGCAAGTGGACTAGCCAAAGTGCATTGGATTTGGGCGTGCCATTGTCGATCATTACGGAATCCGTGTTCGCACGCTTTATCTCCGCTATGAAAGAAGAACGTGTGGCTGCAAGCAAAAAATTAAACGGACCAGCGGTATCCAGCTACGACGGTGATCCGCAGGAATTTATCGAAGCTGTTCGCAAAGCGCTGTACACAAGCAAAATCGCTTCCTACGCGCAAGGCTTTGCCCAAATGAGAGCTGCTTCTGACGCTTATAACTGGGATTTGAAATATGGCAGCATTGCGATGATCTTCCGCGGAGGATGTATTATCCGTGCAAGATTTTTGCAAAATATTAAGGATGCCTATGACCGCAATCCAGCTTTGAATAACCTATTGATGGATGAATACTTCAGCAATATTGTTGAGAACTATCAAGAGGCTTGGAGAAAAGTCATTTCCATCGCTGTAACTAGAGGCATTCCGGTTCCAGCATTCGCTTCCGCATTAGCGTATTATGACAGCTATCGTACTGAAAGACTTCCTGCTAATTTGCTGCAAGCGCAACGGGATTATTTTGGAGCACATACGTTCCAGCGCCTTGATAAAGAAGGAAGCTTCCACTTTCAATGGATGGAAAATAACGAATAACGATTAAAAACAACACAGACTCCTAGCAGATAATCATGAATTCATTTTTCATGTTATCTGTGTAGGAGTTTTTTGTTTCAAATGGCGTATGGAGACAGTGATTTTGGAGCGGGATGGATAAAAGTTGTTTTTGACAGAAGGAAAATTATACAATGGAAGTAAGGAACTGCTTGAAGTAGCCATCCTCATATTGTAAATGAAGGGAAGAGTGCCGATGAACACACGAATGAAACAACTTGAGGATCGACTTTCCAACCAGCAACATAAGGATTTATTTCTGCAAACGATGCACACGCTGAAAGCGATTGACGATCTTGCTGATCAGCACAGACGCTTTCAATCCATGCAGGCCATTAGCGGCGTCAAAATCATAGGTACGGAAGAGGCTTTGTTTTATGAAACGCTGACACAAGTGAAAGAAGAGATTGTGTCTACGCTGGAGAAAACGGTGAAGGACCTGGAGCACAAAGGTGATAAAAACTATACAAAAAACTTCAAGGACGGCGTAGAGTAACCCATTCGCAGCCACAAAAAAAGTTGAGTAGAAGGAAAACCTCTGCTCAACTTTTTTTGTGTTCATGGTGATACAAGAGCACAGATTCTTTTTTCTTTGTAAAAGGAACGATTTGTTAAGCGCAACTTTCAATCCTCTTACACGTCTGTAAATTATGGGATTATATTGAAAACATAAAATTAGAAAGAAATTTAACCTTTGTAAGATCATTAATTACGAATAGGAGACAAGATGAATTCAAAACGGTCGAGAATACTTATTTACTTTGTATGTGTATTTCTACTTCTAGTTTATTTTGGAAATAGAAGCGGGTATGTATTTAGTGAAAGAAAAGCACTGAAAGAGGCATTTCCTCGTGCAGACGGAGAAGCGGTGTATCAACAAGCATTCGGGAAGGATAAAATAGTTATATGGAAAATGGAGGATATGGATCTTGTTAAGCTCGTTACGAAGAAATGGGGATTTCTGTATCGCGTATCCGAGACCTCTCCATTAGTGCCTAGCGCGAGCGAGCCGAATACCATTCAACGAACATGGTCAGCTCAATTGAATGCCAATAAAATGTACGATATTATTTTTGTATTCTCGACGATTAACCCTGAGATAAAGCGAGTCATTATTAGCAATGATAATTTTAACAATGTTGAAGAGGACAATTTGGAATTCATTAAAAGTGAATCAACGCTATACATTGAATTACCTGTACGAAATGGGTATGCGGTATCATATCTAGAAATTAATCCTAAGGACAATAGGGGATTTGTTTTTCGTGGTATAGATAATAACGGTCATTTAATCGCAGCAACTAGATAGCAATAAAAGGCTGCCATCGGCAGCCCTTTATTCATGGAACAATTGCATCAAAATCGTTCAAGTCATTATTTTTTTAAGTGATAAGGTACTGTAGTGACGATCACATTTCTTCTATATAACAAGTGAGCACGAATCAATAAACTGGATTGGTTATGCAGCATATTGTGCCAACCTTTTTTTGGAATAAACTGCGGGATGATGACAGTAACTTTGTAATTTGATTCACTCGCCTTGCGCTGAACGGTATCAATAAATTTAGTTAATGGTTGAATGATGCTTCGATAAGGCGAATGTAAAGTAACTAGTCTCACATCAGGCTGCCACGTTTTCCATTTCTCTTCGAAAGTGAATTCATCCTCTCTTTCAAATGGAATGTGAACCGCAATGATCTGGTGAGCAGAAAGTGATTTGGCGTAATTCAATGAGTTTTCGACCACATGCGTAATCCCAGCCACAGGAAGTATGATCACATTCCCCTCAATTGGTATCGCTGCTTCAGAGGTCGTAATTCGCAGTTGATCGGCTACAGATTCATAATGTTTTCTAATTCGGTGAAAGAGCAAAATGATAAGAGGTAGAAAAACTAATACGGACCACACCTGTGCGAATTTGGTTAAAAAGAACATCATGGTGACGATAAAGCTTATAACCGCACCTGTTGAGTTAATGATTAGCTTAGATACCCAGCCTTGCGGTTTTTCGCGAATCCATTTTACCATCATACCCGTCTGCGAGAGTGTAAAGGGGATAAACACACCTACGGCATAAAGTGGGATGAGATGCTCAGTTCGGCCTTCAAATGCTATAATCAACAGGATTGAGAAAACGCCCAGAATAATAATGCCATTGGAATAACCTAATCTGTCTCCTCTAATGGTAAACATTCTAGGGATAAATTTATCTTTTGCTAAGTTGACTGCCAGCAATGGGAAAGCAGAATACCCTGTATTAGCAGCGAGGATCAGAATTAAAGCGGTTGTTCCTTGAATAAAATAATACATAAAGTTCCGACCAAACGTATGTTCAGCAATGTCTGAAACAACGGTGACTTCTTCCCGGGGACTAATACCATAGTAATAAGCTAAAAATACGATTCCCGAAAATAATATGGCAAGCAGCGTTCCCATCGCAATTAACGTTTTGGATGCATTATTTGGAGACGGGCTTTTAAAGTTGGGTATTGCGTTCGAAATAGCTTCAACCCCTGTTAAAGCAGAACTTCCAGAGGAAAAAGCTTTTAGCAGCAGAAACAAACTGATTCCCGCCACTGGCGTTCCAATTGGTGTATGTAATGCTGGCGAGACATTGCCTAATAAAATGTTGTAAATGCCTACAATGATTAAAATGAATAAAGCCAAAACAAATAAATAAACCGGATAGGCTAATATTGAAGCGGACTCCGTTACTCCCCTTAAATTCAAGATGGTTATGAACAATACAAAAATAATCGCAACAATTACATTATAAGGATGCAAGCTTGGAAAAGCTGACGTAATGGCATCTGTTCCAGCTGATACACTTACCGCTACCGTTAAAATATAGTCAACTAAAAGTGAGCCTCCGGCTACTAACCCAGAGTATACACCTAGATTTTTCTTGGATACGACATACGCTCCTCCGCCATGAGGATATGCGAAAATAATTTGCCTATAAGATAAAATAAGTGCTAATAATAAAATCAATACACCAATGGCAATTGGTATGGAATACCAAAACGCTGCGGCACTAACGGTGATTAAGACTAACAATATTTGCTCAGGACCATATGCCACAGAGGATAAGGCATCTGAAGAAAGAATGGCAAGAGCTTTTGTTTTATTCAGTTTTTGCTCGCCTAATTCCGTTGATTTTAATGGTCGTCCGATTAAAAACCTTTTTAATGAAGAAAACATTCGTTAGCCTCACCTCGCTTAATTTATTGTGTGTATATTACCCTGCAAATGAAATAATTAAACTTTAAGAAATAAAACTGGAGCGACTTAACAATCGCATAATCATTCCTTCCCTTTTGAGCTTCATAAATGTAGTACGGTACTTGCTATTACATGGAAATTGTTCTTGGTTTAAATAATGATGAGTTGGCCAAATTTATTCTCCGCAATGGATCAAAAACAAATGAAATGGGATTTGATAATAAAACAAATTATTTTATTTATTCAGCAGAGAGAGTACGAGGGAGTGATTTATTGGGTGGTCAAATTGGATTAGTAGGCATACTACTCGTTTTTGCTAGTTTATTTTTAAGAAAATGGATAGTTGGAACCGCAAAAAAAGAAACTTCAGATAAGGGTAAAAAAGTGAGTATGTGGGGAATGATCATCGCAGCACTCATAGCAACAGCTATTATTATTTTTATTGATTTAGAAGGAAATGCTCTGAAATGGTTTTGTATGCTGTTAATTTTTATCGTTGCGGGTTTTCAATCATTTGTAGACTGGAAGTTTCTAAAAGGATCAAAAGAATATATGGTTACACTTCTCGTTTTAGTTATTGGTGTAACTTTATCTTATTTCATCATTTAGTGTTTCAGCTCGGCTTAGCATGTACAAGCCGAAATATGCGAGGAGTGCTTAACACAAAGAGTGTATTGATCGAAAGAGATGCGATCTCATCACGATATTTCAGTGAGGATATGTATGAGCTTGAATTACTCACCGCATCATATATGGACGTTATCGACATATGCTAAAACTTTTGAGGAGAGAAATATGTTATATGATGGATGAATCCTCCGCTGGAGGTTCTGTATGTACTCGAACTTGAGATGCAGCGTATAGGGCAAACAGAGGCTTCGACTCGTAGTTTACTGCTTAGCAAGTCTAGATGCATAAAAAATTGAAAACTCAAGTTGTCATTCATTTGCCAGAATAAGCTTTTGTGTTTAATCATTAATCTCACCGTCAGCGCATATCATCCGGTGCCGAATTCGCTAACGAACTGTAGCAACCTTATTATACAGAAAATTACTCTTCTAAAGTTTTAATGAACCGTAACGTCGTTATTTCATGCTGTAGAGGGTGTTTTGCGTTATTTTCCACGAAATAACGATTGTGGAGTTCGTTAAAATATATATTCACTATAAAGGGTCTAAATAAGAGCTGCTAGGTTCGTAAGAGATTTATACACTATTAATGACAGCTGCGAACAACGGTTTTTGAGCGTCTAAAGCTTAGGCTGCTTTCGTGAATTTGGATAAGCGACTATACATAATGAGTTTAAAAAGTAAAAATATCGCTTCAACATATAGCACGATTAGATAGGGGCTGTCTCAAATGTAGATAAATCTACTTTTGAGACGGCCTTTTGCTGTATAAAGCGAGAAAAGTGAAAGTGAAATGAGCTAATTATTGTCTTGTGAGTGATAATAAGCGCATTTCCAATGTACATCTGACCTATTTAAGTCGATGTTTAGGGATTAAGAATTGATTTGCTTTTTCGACTAACGCTTCTTTTCTTCGTATTTTTCTGAATAAGTATCGGTAATGTTATTTTCTTAATTGAGATTGTATGTATTCATAAACGAAGTAGACCAAGAGCAAGTCGGTATAAAGTAGTTATTGCTGTTAGGAGTAGAAAGAGGACATGGAAAATGCTTTAATGTGGCTATTTATCGTAAAATTTATTACAAAGATATGACTTTATCCAGCAATAGCTCTATCGAGTCATGCGTAAGCAAGCAAGTATAAAAGAAAATGATATTAAGGCAATCGATGCTTTTTGATGCTTTTGAAGCATTTGAAGCTCTAGGAGCTTTAGGAACTCTAGGAGTTCTAGGAGCTTTAGGTGGTTTTGAAGTTTTTAAAGGATTTGAAGCTTTTGTAGATTTTTAATAGCGATCAAAGCTATCACAGCTTACTAGTACAACTTTCATGTGAATCACCGAGCCCAACTCGGCGGATAAACCTATGAAGGGGATTTTATCAAAATGTAATGTTACCACGACAAAAATGAGAGGAGGCAAACCTAAAATGAGTAGGTTAAAACAGTTTTCAGTAGGTGTTGCGATTGTGTTGGTTTTGTTATTGTCAGCTTGCGGCGGAGGAACAACAGGAGAAGTGCCAAATAAGGACAACAGCGGTGAAGGCACAGAGAGCAGCGAGGCGGTGGCACTATATAAGAAAAGGTGTATTTCTTGTCATGGCACGGAGCTGCAGGGAAGAGCCGGCCCTAATTTGCAGCAGGTCGGGGCCAAGCTGACAGAAGAGGAAATAGTGGATGTCGTTTCCAATGGACGTAAGGGTATGCCAAAGTTCGAGAGCAGCTTAACGACGGAACAGATTCAAAGTTTGGCTGCATGGCTGGCTGAACATAAATAAATATAAATAAATATAAATAAATGCCAAAGAACCGTTAATCAATAGACTCAACCATTTACAAAGAAAAACAAGGGTCTACTCCACAAGTCAAATTGACTTATAGAGTAGACCCTTTATTCATCTCTTAAAGTAGAGTTTCTGAACACTGTTTTTCTTTCGAGTGTTTATTTATATTCATCAAGATAAGTGGATGACCATTTCCTCGCCTAAGCGACAAGTATTCTTGAATAGGCTGCTTCGCACCAACGAGCAGGGGATCGGTCACCGTATGATCTTATTGATTATTATTAAGCTTTTTGCTGCAGCATCAAGTGTGGTGTATGCTTACGAATTGACATCCTCATGAGGTGTGGATACATAAGACTTCGCCATTTTATCCTGAAGGACGTTGTCTTCTTGAACAAGTTTTGCTCCATTCAGCATGAGATATGAGCCGCCTGACAGAAATAAGCCTCCTAAAATAATCCAATACAGCATGTTTCATTTCTCCTTTCTGAATCTATTTCGTTAGTCCATTCATTATAAAAGGAAATGGTGTCTGAAAATAATAGCTCGAAGTAGTCATTTCCATGCTAAATGTGTCCGATATGTTTCGTTCATGTGAGCAATGTACCAATCAATTTCAGTGTAGGAGTCAACATTGAATTTAACTTTTATCAATTTTACATAATGGGAGGATAGCTAAGCTGAATGTAGAATAGAGTAGCTATGAATTCCAGCGAGGGGTGGCGTCAATAAAAAGAAGAATTCAGTTGATTTAGGAAAACGCTTTCAATTCTAAGGCAGTTGTTAAGCAACTAGAATGTTTTGTCATCATTTAATGAAACTATCGCAAACGGTTAATGGAAAAGGGTGAAGGCATGTTCAGGAAAATGATTGTTATCCTGTTATTAATTTTTACTGCAACCGCATGTCAGGGGCGTTACTCACAAAGTGAATATGACGTGATCCATTCCATTAAATCGAATTCAACCTCAGAGAAACAGGAAGATCATCGAAAGTACACCATCGGCATCGTACCAAAAGTAATGGGGATTTCTTATTTTAATGTCGCAGAAGAAGGTGCGATGGAAGCAGCTAATGATTTAGACGTTAACGTCATTTATGAAGGGCCTCCAATCGCTGATGCATCAAAGCAGATTAATGTGATTAGACATCTTATCAATTTGTCGGTAGATGCGATTGCAGTTTCTGCAAACGATCCAGAAAAGCTGCTGCCAATCATTTTAGAAGCCAAAAGCAAGGGGATCAAGGTCATTACTTGGGATGCAGATACGAATCCAGAAGGCAGAGATTTTTTTGTCAACATGGTCGATACAGAGACATTAGGCCGCCATTTGTTGGATACGCTTGCATGGAACACAGAAGAAACTGGCGAATACGCAATTATGACAGGAGCGTTCTCTGCTTCTAATCATAATGAATGGCTCAAATGGATCAAACATCAGCAGAGTGAGTTTTACCCAAAAATGAGGCTGATTGATATTGTAGAGACGGAAGATGATCCGCAAAAGGCTTATGAGAAAGCAAAGCAACTGTTAGCTAAGTACCCGAATCTTGCAGGCATTATCGGCAATTCTTCTGTAGGACCTCCAGCTGCCGCACAAGCTGTAAGAGAAGCTGGAAAAACAGGTCAGGTCAAAGTTGTCGGTCTCTCCACGCCGAATTTGATGCGCGATTATTTAAAGGACGGCTCGGCACAAATGGCGACACTTTGGAGTCCCAAAAAACTTGGATATTTAACTGTTGTGCTTGCAAAAAATCTGCTCGAAGGCAAGCTGCCGTATGATGGTCAAGACATTTATAATGTCGGCACTATTAGGGTGAACAGGGATACGGTCATTATGGGTGAACCGATCGATTTTACAGCAGAGAATGTGGATCAATATGATTTTTAAATTTCCAGAGCAACTGCGCTTCAGAAACTATCGGTTCAGCTCTAAGCTTATATTAGTTTATTTACTGCTAAGCGTTATCCCCATGTCGCTGCTCGGTACTTTTTCTTATTTGCAGTACACAAAATCAATTGAAGAACAAATTGGTGAATATATGCCCCGTTTTCTGTATCAAGCAAATGCGAATATAACGAAGCATATGGAGGATTTTGCAGAGCTGCATACGTTAATGTTCAACTCTGACAATATGATCGCTATTTTGCGTCGCGACTCCTATCAGAGCCGTTCACAGCTGAATCAGGACCAATTCGAGGTAAACAATTATTTGGCACGTACTTATTTAAATACGGGGAACCCCGATGTTATGGGTGTTTTCATATTTTCGAAAAACAGGTTTTTTTACAGTGCGAGATCAAAGTTTACAGGTCTTAATGCGGATAATGCTTTTATCCCTTATGGGCAGGATCTTGATTTAAGGGGAAAAGCGAAAATTATTCTTCCTAGCCAAATCAATCTGACATTCGAGAATAACGAACCCTATGTACTGATCATGAAACAGATGAATGATGTGGATAACCGCAAAAGCCTGGCGACAATGCTGGTTGCGGTAAAGCTCTCTTTTATTGACAACATATTGCGGGAGTTTGAACAGAACAATACAGCGGATTTATGGCTGATGAACCGTGAGGGCGAAATCATCTTTCATACAGATGAGGAGAAAATAGGAGGCTTTGATGAAGAAATAAATCGATATCCCATTTTTAACGGCAGCTTTCGAAAAGGGTCAGGGAAAAAAGCGGTGATTGTAAGCCTTAGCGAATCAAATGATTTTGATTGGATTCTAGCTCATAGCATACCGCTAAAATATTTAACAGAGCGTACAGATTTGGTTATGAATGTGACCATTTTTGTATTTATTTGCTTTGTCCTCATTACTTCGATTATTTCGATTTTCTTCGCAATGAATGTAACGCGGCCGATCAAGAAGCTTTCCCGTCTAATGAAGGATGTAGAAATGGGCAGGTTTCAGGTGGATCTTAAGGTTGAAAGCAATGATGAAATTGGAGCACTCGCGCGCAGCTTTAATTCGATGGTAGCTACGATTCATGAGCTGATCGAAACGAATTTTGATATCAAAATTAGACAGAAGGAAGCAGAGCTGTACGCCCTGCAGTCTCAGATCAATCCGCACTTTATGTACAATACGCTGGAGACCATTAACATGGCGGTAGAGGACGGCAGATCGGAAATGGTTGTCGAGATGGTCACACTGCTTGGCCGCATGCTTCGTTTTTCTGTTAGCAACAAAAACAAATTTGTAGCGATTGCGGATGAAGTCCAGCATATTAGCAATTATTTGACCATTCAGAAATATCGATTCAATGATCGGCTGTTGTTTGAGATCGATAAAAAAACGGACATCGAATCCTTTTATACACCTAAATTTATTTTGCAGCCGGTCATTGAGAATGCCATTAAATATGGTCTTGAAACCCGTAAAGCACTCGATATTCGGCTAAGCATCAGTCGTGAATTTGGTGCGCGTTCTGGTGAGGAAGATATCGTTTTTCGCATATGGGACAACGGTCCGGGAATCGATCATGATCGATTGGAGAAGCTCGAGAGGTCACTAAGATCGGAGACACTAGCCCACAAGGATTCTGGGTTTGGGTTAAGCAATGTAAACGCTAGAATTATGATTATGTTAGGCCAGCAGTATGGGGTGCAGCTTCATAGCATTTTTGGTAAGGGTACTGAGGTTATTATCCGTATTCCTGTCATCACCCTGAACGATGTGGCAGAAAAATCGAAAAGCAAGGAGGAGTAAGCATGCAGGCGATCAGAACATTGATTGTAGATGATGAAGAAATGATTCGAAACGGCATTGCTAGACTCATACGCTCTTGCGGTGAGGGGTGGGAAATCGTTGCGACGCTGTCTGATGGCAAAGAAGCAATGGATTATTTGCATCAGTCTCATGGAGCAGTAGATTTGCTTATTACGGATGTGAAGATGCCCGTGATGGATGGTCTAACATTAATAAGCGAGGGCAAACGCCATTATTCCTTCTTCCCGCTCGTAATTAGTGGTTATGATGAATTTCAATATATTCAGACAGCGCTTCGAGAAGGAGCTGTTGACTATTTTTTAAAGCCGATTGACCGGGAGCAGTTTAAGAATCGAATGGCAGAAATCAAGGTGAAAATTGAAAGCGGACGGTTTCAGCATATGAAATGGAATGAGATGGAAAGAAAATCAGAGGAGTTAAAAACATCGCAACAAGTGCAACTGTTAAGCTATGTTACTTCGGCAGGACTCGATATTTCGCGGCTAGGATATTGGGTGGATGAGTTTCCGAAAGGCCGATACGTCCTTCAATATGTAAGCCTCGATGCTCTTCCGGTAAAAACAAGAAGTTATACCCCAAAAGACTGGGAAGCTTATGTTTATGTGCTTGAGAATATCATCAAAGAAGTGGTAGAGAAATGTTCGAATGAATCAGAAATCATAGGCTGGTGCTGGAGAGGGGACGACTCGAATTTTTGGATATTGCTGCATCTTCCCGAGGCTTATGGCGAAAACAATGGTTTATTAGAAAAAACATCGTTCGAGCTGTCTGGTCAAATTCGTTCAGCGATTCAGTCCTACACGCCATTTACAGTTTCTGTTTCATGCGGCAGCTCGATTGAGGATTTATATTTGCTGCCAGAAGCAAAGGATCAAGCATTATCATTAATGTATTATCGTTTATTATATGGCGGCAATCAGTTGTTTGGCAGAGATGGCATTCAATTCAAGACGGAGAGCTCTTCAGACCAAATGGATAATGAGCTTGTCCATATTGCGCAGCGAATGAAGCAGGCAGTCGAACAAGTAAATGAGCAAGCAGCGGCTCAGTTTACGAAGGAGTTTTTTGCCCGGCTTGAAAAAATGGATTCGCCAGCCGCGATTCAACGAGCAATAATGAAAGCATTTATTCTTATCCATTCGGTCGGCGTTGAAATGAAAGTGAATACGCCTATGCTAGATTCGCTCGAGAGCCGACTTCAAACGATTAAACGGGCGATAAATCTTAATGAGCTCAAAGTGGAACTCGATCAGCAGATCGCTCAGCTTGTTCTGGAAATGAAGCGAATGCGTCAAAGCGGCAGCATGAAGCCGATAGAGCAAGCCAAAGCTTGGATCATAGCCAATCTACAAGACGACTTAACGATTAAGCGTATAGCTGAGCAAGTCTATATGAATCCCTCGTATTTCTGTCGGCATTTCAAGACGCAAACAGGTGAAACAATTCTCGATTACATCACGCGTCTTAGAATGGAGAAAGCAAAGGAGCTGCTTATTGATTCGCAATTAAAGCTCTACGATATAAGCGTTCTTGTTGGTTATCAGGACGTAAAGTATTTCAGCAAGCTGTTCAAGCAATGGTCTGGGGAGACGCCATCTAAATATCGTGAACAGAAGTTTTCGAAATGATCATCAGTATAGTTGAAAAACTAAAGGGTGGGCCTAGCGCCTGCCTTTTTATTTTGTTCACAAACAGCCATACAATGTCGATTCCATATACAAAGCGAATACACTCCCCCATAAGTAACGAATGTCTCCTTCTTCACGAACTGTAATTTCGGTAAGGTAGAGCTAGAAGGAAGCAAGAAGCAGCAGCATGTAGAGAACAGCGAAGGATGGAGGGTGATTCGGCAATGGCCGAGTACATTTTGGAGCTAGAGGGAATTACAAAAACTTTTCCAGGCGTCAAGGCGCTTGATAATGTCTATTTTAAGTTAAAGCCCGGTGAGATTCATGCGTTGATGGGCGAAAATGGAGCAGGGAAATCAACCTTTATTAAGGTGATTACCGGTGTCCACCCAGCAGATGTCGGCGAAATCCTCTTTGATGGACAACGCGTGGATTTTAAAAATCCTACGGATGCAAAGCGGATGGGCATTGCAGCCATTTATCAGCATGTTACTTGTTATCCTGATTTAAGCGTCACAGAAAATATATTTATGGGGCATGAGAAAATTCAAAAAGGGACTAAGCGGATTCTTTGGAACGAAATGCATAAGGAGGCCGATAAGCTTCTGAAGGAGCTTGGCGCAGCATTCAGCCCCAAAACGCAAATGGGAGCATTAAGTGTAGCTGAGCAGCAAATCGTCGAAATTGCGAAAGCGCTTTCCGTTGATGCGAAGATCATTATTATGGATGAACCAACAGCCGCTCTTACCAATAGGGAAAGCGAAGACTTATACCGGATTACAGAGCGTTTGCGTGACAAGGGAACAGCTATTATTTTTATCTCTCATCGCTTCGAGGACATGTATCGACTGGCCAGCAAGGTGACCGTATTCCGGGATTCCAGATACATCGGGACTTGGAATGTGGATGAAATATCGAACCAAGATCTAATTATTGCGATGGTAGGTCGTGAAATTACGCAATTGTTTCCGAAGAAGGAAGCGCAGATTGGGGAAGAATTGCTTAGGGTTGAAGGACTTGGCAGAACCGGCTACTTTGCTGATATTTCTTTTGCGCTGCGAAGAGGGGAAATATTAGGATTGACTGGGCTCGTTGGGGCAGGACGGACAGAGGTTTGCCAAAGCATCTTCGGCATTGAGCGAAGCGACAAAGGAAAGGTGTTCTTCAAGGGGCAGGAAGTGAACATCCGAAAACCGATCGATGCGATGCGTATGGGGATTGGCTACTTGCCGGAGGACAGGCAAAAGCAGGGGCTCGTTCTACAGTGGAGCATCGGTAGAAATATAACATTATCATCACTTGATAAGATTTCAAGCAAAGGTGTTCTTAACACTGGTAAGGAAGCGAGTATCGCTAAGCAATTAGCGGAGAAGGTAAATGTTAAAGCAAAAAGCATATTTGATTTGGCCAGCTCGCTCTCAGGCGGCAACCAGCAGAAGGTTGTATTTGCAAAGCTGCTGACTGCTGATGTGGATGTCATCATTTTGGATGAACCAACCAAGGGTGTGGATGTTGGCGCCAAATCTGCCATATATGAAATGATTAGCGATTTGGCATGTCAAGGGTATGGGATATTGATGGTATCGTCAGAGATGCCTGAAATGATTGGGATGTGCGATCGGGTAGCCGTCATGCGCGAGGGCCGGATAACAGCTTTTCTAGACCGCGATTCGATCTCGCAGGAAGCGATACTTCAAGCATCAATGGCTGACGATCGCCCTCTTATACAACAACATTAAAGGTGGGCATGACACATGCAGGAGAGAGAACTCAGTACGAGAGGTATAACCGCAGCTTCGCTTAGAGCTACAAGGCCAACGCGCACGCTCAGCGCTAAGATTGCCAAATTCAGAGAGCTTGGACTACTCGGATTTATTGTTTTGCTTTCCATTGGCGTTCAGCTTCGCAACCCCAGCTTTTTGACCTTGGAAAATATAAACGATATGGTGACGAACACCGCGATTTTGAGCATTTTGGCTGTAGGGATGATGCTCGTAATCGTTACCCGCGGAATTGATCTTTCCATCGGTGCAACATTGGCTCTTTCAGGCATGATCGCGGCACAGACGGTCAGTGCATTTCCGGAAATACCAGCTGTCGTCGCCCTTCTGATCGGCACTTTAACGGGACTTGTCAGCGGTGTGATCATTGGTTTCCTGGTTTCAAAAATCGGTATCCTGCCCATCATAGCCACACTTGGGATGATGAACGTATTCCGCGGGTTTACTTATCTAACGAGTGGGGGCAAATGGGTTAGTGCACATCAAATGCCTGCAAGTTTCAAAGCGATGGCAACGGGAACAACGCTCGGAATCAATAACCTAATCTTTATTGCAATCCTCATTTATTTCATCGCTTATTATTTCGTTAATCATACCCGAACGGGCAGACAAATCTATGCTGTTGGAAGCAATCCAGATTCGGCAGTAATAAGCGGCATTAAGGTAGACAAAATATTATGGCTCGTATATTCCATTATGGGCGGTCTCTCCGGCTTAGCGGGTGTGCTATGGGTATCCAAATTTGCATCAGCGCAAGGAGATACGGCATCGGGTTATGAGCTCAGTGTAATTGCTGCGTGTGTACTAGGCGGTGTGAGCATTGCAGGTGGTTCTGGCAAAATCTCAGGCATCATCCTTGGCTCTATTTTGCTAGGTATCTTGAATAATGCACTTCCTTTGATTAACGTATCGCCCTTCTGGCAGAACGGCATTCAAGGCGCAATTATTTTGATCGCGGTCCTTATTAATGCAATCGTCAAGCGCGGCGTTGATCGCAACAATCTGATGAGGAGGAAAATCTAACGCTATGGAGCCGAGAATTGTTACGAATAAGCAAGATTTTTCCTTCAAACGGTTTTTCCTTCAGTGGGAATGGATGTTGGTCGTATTGTTTCTTGCCATAACCGTGATGAATATGAATCTATCAGAGTTTTATTGGGATTACGATAATTTGCGTGATGCAACAATGGGATTTCTGGATAAAGCATTTATCGTGCTTCCTATGGTGTTCATCATCATCCTCGCGGATATTGATATATCCGTCGCATCGATTGTGGCTCTATCGTCTGTTATTATGGCGGACTTATTCAATAAAGGTGTCCCTATTGTACTAGCTATGGTCATTTGTTTGGCAGTGGGCACCATTTGCGGATGGATTAACGGCATCCTCATTGTGAAGTACAAGGAATTGTCCGCGGTCATCATTACTTTGGCAACGATGATCATTTATCGGGGAATCGCCTACATTATTTTGGAGGATCAAGCAGCGGGATCTTTTCCAGAGTGGTTTAGCTATTTGGGCTGGGGGTACGTGGGACCGATTCCGTTTATCTTGATTGTTTTTGCGGTATTTGCCATTGTGTTTAGCTTACTGCTGCACAAAACCGTGTTCGGCCGGCAATTGTACGCGATGGGTAATAACATCAATGCGGCCCGCTTCTCAGGTGTGAATGTCGATCGTGTAAAAGTAATTGTCTTTACGCTTGCAGGACTGATGTCCGCTGTGACTGCTTTGTTTCTAACTTCCCGTATGGGAAGCACGCGTCCTAATATTGCGATGGGGTATGAGCTCGATGTCATTGCCATGGTTGTGCTCGGCGGCATTAGCACGGCTGGAGGAAAAGGAAGAATGGTAGGAGCCATACTAGCGGTCTTCCTCATAGGTTTCCTGCGTTATGGTTTAGGATTAGTCAACGTACAAGCGCAAATCCTGCTCATTATTATAGGCTTGCTTCTTATATTTGCCGTCGCTGTTCCGAGACTTAAAGTAGGTCGGAGTCGTACGAAGAAAACTTAAGTTGGTGCAATACAGTCGATCGGCTGTTTTGTATATAAAGGATTGGACAAAAAAAGGGAGGAAAGACAATGAGAAGAAACAAAGTGTTATCTGTATGCTTAACTTTTTTGCTTACGATCTCGATGTTAACCGCATGCGGAGGAGGCAACAGCGGCAGTAATTCCAAAAATACGGGCGGCAACAAGAGCGAAGCTACAGAGAAAAACAAAGGAAATGACACAACGGACAGCGCGAAAAAGAAGAAATATGCCATTATCTTTAAAAACACGGGTAATCCATACGGTGAGAAGCAAATGGAAGGCTATAAAAATGCTGTTGAAGAGCTCGGATATGAAGCGATTTTGAAGGCGCCAGATCAGCCGACAGCAGAAGCACAAATTCAAATGATTGAAGAGCTTATCTCGCAAAAGGTGGACGTGATCGCAATTGCGGCAAATGATCCGGATGCGCTCCAGCCGGCGCTGAAGAAAGCGATGAATCAAGGAATTAAAGTTCTTTCTTTAGATTCAGCGGTTAACGCAGCCAGTCGCATGGTTCATGTAAATCAAGCAGATCCTGAGCGTATCGGCCGCACACTAATTCAAGGTGTATCGGAAATGATTGGCGGCGAAGGCGAAATTGCGATCCTGAGCGCGACCTCGCAAGCGACAAACCAAAACACGTGGATCGAATGGATGAAGAAAGAGTTGGAGGATTCAAAATACAGTAAGATCAAGCTCGTTAAAGTGGCTTACGGTGATGATTTGCGCGATAAAAGCGTGTCCGAGACAGAGGCGCTCTTGAAATCGTATCCTGATCTGAAAGGCATTATTGCACCTACGACTGTAGGAATCGCGGCAGCGGGCAAGGTTTTAACGGATAAGGGTCTCACTGGGAAAGTACAATTGACCGGTCTTGGCCTGCCAAGTGAAATGGCGGAATATATCGTGAGCGGCGTATGTCAGTGGATGTATTTGTGGAATCCGATTGATGTTGGTTACTTGTCCGGTTATGCAGCAGACGCATTGGTGAACGGCAAGATTACAGGTGCGGTTGGGGATAAGCTGACAGCTGGCAAACTAGGTGAGAAAGAAGTCGTGAAAGATGGTGAAGGCACGCAAATTATGCTTGGCGATCCCTTCAAATTCGATTCCTCTAACATCGCTGAATGGAAGGATGTTTATTAAAACAAACCTTTCATCATTACACATAATCGAAGAATGAGAAGATTAGCCGGGTAGTCGTTGAAGGATCTGCAGCATGCAGGAACTCCTTTCTTGTACTCCCGGCTATTTCTTTATGGATTTATGTTTAGTCTTCCAAATTGAAAGCGATACCAATGTATTGGAAAAGGGAGTGTTTTGGCAAATGAATAGTTTGTTCAGGAAGAAGCTGCTTGGTTTATTTTTAGCAACAGTTCTTGTAATTGCTTTATTACAGCCAGTAGCCGCATTCGGAGCAGAAGGAACGGGCCAAATGACTGCATATGACTTACATACAGAGTATAGCCATAACCCAATCGGAATCGATAACAGCAAGCCGAGACTCAGCTGGTTGCTTGAATCAACAGAGAGAGCACAGATGCAAACTGCCTATCAAATCATTGTCGCTTCAGAAGAGAGCCATTTGGCTGGCAATGAAGGAGACATATGGGATTCTGGCAAAATTATGTCCAGCGATTCCAACAATGTGGAATACAAAGGAGAAGCTTTACAATCCGGAAAACGTTATTTTTGGAAAGTGAAGGTTTGGGATAACAATGATCACGCTTCAGCATGGAGTGAGCCGGGCTTCTGGGAAATGGGATTGCTCGCGCCAACTGATTGGCAAGCCAAGTGGATTGCCGCCTCCACACCTGCGACCGTGCCGTCAAGCTATTCAATCGAGCTGGATTTTACAATATTAAATGATGGGGCAGCGATTTTGTTTGGCGGACCTAATGCCTCCAATAATTTTTTCTGGCAGTTTAACGTAAAAGAAAAAGCGTATGCCCAGTTTCGGCCACACACGAATGTCGGCGGTACGAAGCTTATGAAGGAAGTAGATATTTCACGTGTCATTCCGAATGACAAGCAATTGAATGTTGCTTATCATCTGAAAATTGAAGTGAACGGCAAAGAGATCAAAACCTACCTCAACAATGAATTAATCGACACGATGAAAAATGACAATATTTCGTTCGGTCCTATTGGATTTCGTCAGCATAAAGACGCAAGGACGAATGAGCGCGCCTTGTTCGACAATATCGTCATTAAGGATGAACATGGCAAGGAGTTGTTTCAAGCAAATTTTGATGATAAGGAAGCAGCAAGCTTTGAAGGGGGGCAATTAACGGAAGATGGAAAACTTCTCGTAGAGAACGGCACTTTTTATCAGAAAGTCGAAAGCAGAAGCTCACCTATGATGAGGAAAGAATTTGATATTGCGAAGCCAGTGCGTAAAGCGACTGTTTACTCGACGGCGCTTGGACTTTATGAGCTCAGCTTAAATGGGACACGGGTAGGCAGCGATTACTTTAATCCGGGATGGACGGATTACAATAAGCGTTTGCAGTATCAGACCTATGATGTAACCGACATGCTCCTTGAAGGAGGAAATGCGGTTGGGGCCATGCTGGGTGACGGTTGGTACGCGGGAAATGTAGCACATGTTGGTCCAAATCAGTACGGAACTGAGCTGTCGTTTTTATTCCAATTAAAAATTGAATATGAAGACGGCACTAGTGAAACGGTAATGACCGATTCTTCTTGGCATTCAACGACTTCGGGTCCCGTTCGCTACTCCGATATTCTAATGGGAGAGACATATGACGCTCGCAAAGAAATGGATAAGTGGAACCGTTCGAATTATGACGCTTCATCATGGAACGATGTAAAAGAGGTCAGCCATTTCCGCGGGAAGCTGGTTGCACAGGTAGGCCCTACCGTCAAGGCGACGGAAGAATTGAAGCCGATCTCAGTGAAGCAGCCAAGAGCCGGCACTTACATTTTTGATATGGGACAGAACATGGTTGGCTGGGCAAGGTTAAAAGTCGAAGGCACTGCCGGAACGAAAGTGAAGCTGCGGTTTGCCGAGATGCTGAATGATGATGGGACGCTCTACACGGAGAACTTGCGTACAGCTAAACAAACAGATGAATATGTCCTGAAAGGAAGCGGGCTTGAGCAATATGAACCGCATTTCACATTCCACGGTTTCCGTTACGTAGAAGTGACTGGTTATCCGGGTGAACCTGCTTTAGATAGCATAACGGGGATTGTTGTTCACACCGATACACCGAAGACCGGGACATTTGAAACCTCCAATCCGATGGTCAATCAGCTTTATAGCAACATCACATGGGGACAACGAGGAAATTTTTTAAGCGTTCCAACAGACTGTCCTCAGCGTAATGAACGAATGGGCTGGACAGGAGATGCGCAGGTATTCGTTCGCACTGCTACCTACAACATGGAAGTTCCTGGGTTTTACGAGAAATATATGCGGGATGTTGTTGATGCGCAGGGGGCAAATGGAGCATTCCCAGACGTTGCGCCAAATGTTAGCGGAATGGGTAATGGAAGCAACGGCTGGGGAGATGCAGGCGTTATTATCCCATGGACACTGTATTTAGCTTATAACGATACTTCCGTAATCAAAGAGCATTATGATGCGATGGTGAAATGGATCGAGTTTCTCAAAACGAACAGCAACAAGCTCATTCGTCCAGCCGGTGGTTACGGGGACTGGTTGAGCGTGAATGAAACCACACCAACGGATGTGGTGAATACGGCCTATTTTGCATACAGTACGAATTTGTTGTCCAAGATGGCAGCGATCATTGGGAAAACAGACGATGCGGAGAAATATAGTCAATTATTCAAAGATATTAAAGCTGCTTTTAACACCGCGTTTGTTGGTTTGGACGGACAGATCAAAGGCAATACGCAAGCAGGTTATGTGTTTGCACTGCACATGGAATTATTGGATGGAGATATCAAGAAAAAAGCTGCTGAGCATCTAGTTAAAAATATTAAAAGCAAAAACTGGCATCTGTCGACCGGGTTTCTTGGTGTAGGTTATTTACTGCCGGTACTTACAGAGGCGGGCTATACAGAGGTTGCTTACCGCTTGTTGACGAACGATACGTACCCCTCATGGGGATACAGCATCAAAAATGGCGCAACGACCATTTGGGAGAGATGGAATTCCTATACACAGGAGAATGGATTCGGTGACGCAGGAATGAACTCTTTTAACCATTATTCGCTTGGCTCCGTTGGAGAATGGATGTTCCGCTATGCGGCAGGAATCGAGGCTGATCCTGAGCAGCCCGGATTCAAACATATTATCATTCAGCCTACACCTGGTGGAGAGTTTAGCCATGTGAATGGAGAATACAAGTCTATTTACGGCTTGATCAAGAGCCGCTGGGAGCAGGAAGGCTCAGCCTTCAAGCTGAATGTGACAATTCCAGTTAATACAACAGCGACCGTATACATTCCAGCGGCAGATAAAGCATCCGTGAGTGAAGGCGGACAGCCTGCTGAAGAAGCCGCAGGTGTCAAGTTTTTGCAAATGGAAGGGGACAAAGCAGTCTATTCGGTCGGATCTGGAGCATACTCGTTCGCTAGTACAATGGCTGATTCCAACTTAAAGCTGGAGAGCATCAACTTGAGCAGCAAAGCAACGAAGCTGCAGCAAGGTGAACAAACTCAGCTCACATTAAGCGGAAGTATGGATAATGGCATGGAAGCCGATTTCACTAATGCTGAGATTAAGTATGAGAGCAGCAACACTAATGTGATCAAAGTTGCTGATAACGGAATCGCAGCTGCAGTTGGACCCGGCTCCGCAGAAATTACTGCAACGGTAAAATCAGGAGAAGTTGTGCTTACTTCCTCTATTCGGTTGATCGTAGTTACCGGGGCGAATCTGGCGTTAGGCAAAAAGGCAACCGCACGCGAAACGTTGGAGATTTCGCCAGAGTGGGGGGCAGCAGGGCTCACGGACGGCAATTTGGCGCGAAAATATTCATCAACAGGCTCACCTTCGCAATCTCAGGAAAACAACCCGCTTTGGGTAGAGATTGATCTGGGTGCGAATCAAGATCTGAATAGTGTGGTGTTGTATCCAAGAACGGACTCCAGTACAACAGATTCACGAACCGCCTCCTATCCTATTGATTTCCTTATTCAGGTTAAGGCTGATGGAGGAGATTATTTAGAAGTAAAGAGAATGACTGGAGAGCCGAACCCGTTGATGCAGCCACAGCTGTATACGTTTGAAAACCAGACAGCTAGATATGTGAGGCTTTCGGTCAATAAGCTTGGAGAAATGGCATCAGACGATATTTACTATAGGCTCCAATTAGCTGAGCTGGAGGTATATAACAATCAAGCTGGCTTGCCCGTTACTGGCATAAGCCTAGATCGTACTTCGCTCGAAATGAAGGATGGAGAAAGCATCGAAATTGCTGCGACAGTGCTTCCGGCAAATGCTGCAAATAAGCTGGTGCATTTTGAGTCGAATCACGAGAGCATTATCATCACGAATGTTCATTATGATGAAGCAAGTAATACTACCAAAGCAACAGTAACAGCAACCAATAAGGGAGCAGATCAAGTAAATGGCGTCATAACTGCGACGACAGAAGACGGCAGCAAGACGGCTGCGCTAAATGTTACGGTAACCGCAGCTTCCGCAGAACGAGATATGGCTGCTTTGTCTGGAAGTGACACTGTCATAGCAGGACAGGGAACGGAATGGACGATCGGTGCTGAAAATGTAAGCTCAAACTTCACGGCTCTTGATGTTATTGTTCATTATGACCCGCAGAAATTCGAATTCCAGACGGTTGGGGAAAGTACTTACCTCTCGCTGGACCCATCGGTCATTCAGTCGTTGAAGCCGAATTTCGAAGTGTTTGGAACGGCGGTTAAAGCCGAGCTTGGCCAGATTCGGATCATCATGGTCACCTCAGGCCAGCAGCAAGCAGGTATTGATGGTGGCAATCTGTTCCGCCTCCACGGGAAGGTGAAACCGAGTGCGCTAGCAGGCAATACAACGATATCGCTGTCTGATTTCCAAGTGTCGGATAATGGGAAGGGAACAATGATGAATGTATCGCGAGCTGTACTCTCGATGGAAGTGCTCCTCGCTGACAAAACAGCGTTGAATACGGCAATCGAACAAGCGCAGGTGTTACATGATGCCGCAATAGAAGGCACGCAGCCGGGCCAGTACCCAACGGGTTCTAAGGCGGCATTGCAAGCAGTAATCAACAGTGCGATTGCAGTGAAGAATGATCCGAATGCGACTGTGGAGCAAGTCACCATAGCGCTTAACGGCTTGAATGGAGCAGTAAAAGTGTTTAACGAATCGGTGATTCCATCAGCTCCTGGTGACAGGACGGAGTTAAACCGATTGATTGCAGAAGCACAATTAAAACATGATAGGGCAATCGAAGGCACAAAGGTCGGCAAGTATGCTGCGGGATCAAAAGCACTGCTGCTGGCAGCCATTAACACAGCCAAGAATACAGGAAGCAGCCAGTGGCAAATAGATGAGGCTGTAACGATGCTAAACAAAGCTCTTCAAGTTTTCAAAGCGAAGATTGTGACACTGATCGAGGGACAAACGAAGGTTACGATTCGAGATCTGTCGATCATAGCGAATTTCTATGGTGTTACCTCCAAAGATCCAAACTGGTCAGAAATTGAGAAAGCAGATGTGATCGGCGCAAATGTAATCGACATTCGTGTATTAGCTTCCATTGCGCAAATGATTCTTGAAGAGTGGAGCTTGGAATAGACATACGAATTTCGAAGTAGGAGGCAGGCACACTAACCTGCCTCATAAACTCTGCTATGAAAGGATTCATGCGATATGTCGAATGCAAAACGAATGACGATAGTATTCACAATTTTAATCAGTATGTTCAGTTTAATGCCCATTTCGGCAATGGCGGATAAGGCAGCTGCTTCTTTTGAACTAAAGATTACTAGTCAAGAAGCCAAAACTGAAATTTCAGTAGTGGGAAAAAACTTAACCGATGTATTTGCCTATGATATTTCGATGAAATACGATTCCACTCGATTGAAGTTTGTTGGAGCACGTACTGCTTTGACAGGTTTTTCTGTCGATCCGATCGTAAAGAAGGGGACCATTCGGTTTGCCCATACGAAGACAGGAAATTCAGCTGGCGAGACAGGGGACAAAGAGCTGGTATTTCTGAAATTTGAGCGAATGGCTGAGGGGAATGCTGAGGTCAGCCTTCAAGCTGTGCAGCTTGTTAATTCGAAATTGGAGATGAATGAACTGAAACCTGTGCTGCAGGTAACTGTAGCTGGAAAATCTATTTCTGTGGATTGGAAAGATATTAAAGGACATTGGGCGGAGAGTGCGATTAGGGAAGCGGCAGAGCTCGGTTTTGTTACGGGGTATGCCGATGGAACATTCCTTCCTAACCGCGCAGTAACGCGTGCGGAGTTCTCTGCTATGATGGTTCGGGCGCTTCATCTAGAACTTGGAGCAGACAGTAAACTTGCCTTCAAAGATAGCGATAGAATAGCTGCGTGGGCGAAACCGTATATCGCAACAGCGGTTAAGGCAGGTCTACTAAAAGGTTATGATGACGGAAGCTTACGCGCAGACCAGTTAATTAATCGGACAGAAATGGTTGCTGTCGTCATGAGGGCTCTTGATCTAAAAGCAGACCAAAAAACGAAGCTGCAGTTTGTGGATGCGTTAGAAATTCCTGTTTGGGCGACTGGTTACGTAGCTGCAGCTGTGGAGACAGGAATAATCAAAGGGCGAAATGGTAATCGGTTTGCACCTCAAGAGCATGCTACTCGGGCTGAGTCGGTAGTCGTCATCCTTGCAATGCTGAAGCAAAAATAGAACGATAAACAATAACAAAGGAAAGTCGAGGGGAAAAAAAGTATGAGAAAAACCATGAGTCTTCTATTAGCTTTAGTGATTGGCTTCACATTATGCTTGCCTATGACTAGTACGGCGTATGGCGAAGCGGGTGGAACGGGAGCAACGATGGCGGTAACCGATTTAACGACGGAGTACACGAACAATCCGATCGGTATTGATGTGGTGAAGCCAAGGATGAGTTGGAAGCTTCAGTCCGATAAACGTGGACAGCTTCAAACAGCATACGCCATTCAGGTAGCTAGCACCAAACAGAAATTGCTGGATAATCAACCGGACGTGTGGAATACCGATATAGTTGATTCGAATCAATCGGTAAATGTCGTTTATGACGGCAAACCTCTGGAGTCTGGCAAACGTTACTTTTGGAGAGTAAAAGTATGGGACTTGAACAATGAGAAGGCTTCAGAATGGAGTGATCCTGCTTGGTGGGAAATGGGTCTTCTCCATGGTTCGGATTGGCAAGCGGAATGGATCGGTATGAGCGACGCGAACAATATGACAACAGAAGGTCTTAAATGGGTTTGGTTTCCGGAAGGGAATCCGGCTTCAAATGCTCCTGCAGGAGATCGCTATTTTCGCAAAACCATTCAATTGCCGTTAGACCGGACAATAACACAAGGAAAATTTTTATTAACTGCGGATGATGGGTTCGTGTTATATGTGAATGGAAAGCGAATGGGCAGTTCTATCAAAGCGGTCGATTCATGGAAAGAAGGCAAAATTGTAGATGTCTCAAGTGCACTCATTCCTGGATCTAATACGATTGCAATCCAAACATCAAACGATGGCGGACCTGCTGGTCTTCTTGGCAGCTTGAAAGTGGTATTTGAGGAAGGAACACCTCTTCAATTGAATATGGATCAAGGTTTGAAAGCGGCCAAGGTAAAGATGGAGGGATGGGAGAAATCAGATTTTGATGACAGCAGCTGGTCAGCTGCGATGATCGTCGCGTCCTATGGGGAGTCGCCGTGGGGGAAAAACGTAAAAATTACAGCTTCGCCTCCTTACATTCGCAAAGGTTTCTCTTTAGAGAAGTCCATTGCAAAAGCAAGACTTTACTCCAGCGCTCTCGGAATATATGAACCTAGCATTAACGGCAAACGTATAGGCAGAGATTTATTTACGCCAGGATGGACAGATTACACGAAGCATATTCAATACCAGACTTATGATGTAACTGATTTGCTTCAAAACGGTGACAACGTCATTGGCGCTATATTGGCTGAGGGATGGTATTCCGGACATGTCGGTTTTATTGGTCCGAACATTTATGGCGATAGCAATTATTTGTTCATGCAATTAAATCTTGAGTACACAGACGGTTCAACAGAAACAATTGGAACGGATCAATCATGGAAATGGGCTACAGGACCAATTGTATCTTCTAGTATTTTGATGGGAGAGACCTATGATGCAACGAAGGAATTAGACGGATGGGATACTCCTGCCTTCGATGCATCGAGCTGGGATTCGGTTCAGAAATTAGAGGATGAAGTGACTGGGAAGCTAGTCGCCCAGGATGGCCCAACGGTACAAATAATTGAAGAAATTAAGCCGATTAAGATGACAGAGCCGGAACCTGGCAAATATGTGTTTGATTTAGGGCAGAACATGGTCGGAACCGTAAGGCTAAAAGTAAGCGGTGAAGCAGGTCAAACGGTTACTCTGCGACATGCAGAGGTGTTAAACCCGGACGGGACCTTCTATACAGCAAACTTGCGTGCGGCAAAAGCAACGGACCGTTATACCTTGAAGGGCGGCGGAGATGAAGTATACGAGCCGAAGTTTACGTTTCATGGTTTCCGTTATGTGGAGGTGACGGGTTATCCCGGTGTGCCGAGTATGGATGCCGTTACAGGGCTGGTCATGCATACAGCAGCACCGTTTAGCGGCAAATTAGAAACTTCTAGTGCGATGTTGAATCAACTGCAAAGCAATATTACTTGGGGGCAGCGAGGCAATTTTTTAGAGGTTCCTACCGATACGCCTGCGCGTGACGAGCGTTTGGGTTGGACCGGTGATATCAATGTCTTTATTGGAGCTGCTGCTTTTAATATGGACGTGGCAAAGTTTATAGGAAGCAAATGGATGAGAGATTTGAGAGATGGACAATCGATTAACGGTGCTTTTCCCGATGTAGCGCCTAATGTTCTCGGAGAAAGAGGCAATGCCGGCTGGGGGGATGCTGGCGTTACCGTTCCGTATACCATTTGGCAGCGTTACGGAGATATCCGTGTTATTGAAGAAAATTATGATGAAATGGTTCACTGGATCGAATATATGAGAAAAAATAGCTCTGGACTTATTCGTCCGTCGTCGATGTATGGTGATTGGCTGGATGTGAATGATCCAACGCCAGGAGATTTAATCTCTACCGCTTATTTTGCGTACAGTACAAAACTGGTATCCGAAATGGGGCATGCCATCGGCCGTCAAGAAGATGCCGACAAGTACGAGCAGCTTTATGAGCAAGTGAAAGCAGCGTTTGTTAAAGCCTATGTTAGCGAAGATGGAAAAGTTAAAGGAAATAGCCAAACGGGATACGTCTTGGCTTTGTACATGGATTTGGTTCCCGAATCGAAACGTCAAGCTGCGGCGGATCATTTGGTAGAGCTGATTAAAGCGCGCGACTGGCATTTATCAACCGGTTTTCTTGGGACGAGAGATTTATTGCCGGTATTGAGCGAAACGGGACATTTGGATGTTGCTTACCGATTGCTCAACAATGACACTTATCCTTCATGGGGATATCAGATCAAAAATGGTGCGACTACGATGTGGGAGCGCTGGGATTCTATTAAGCCGGATGGCAGTTTCCAAGACATTGGCATGAACTCTTTTAACCATTATGCTTATGGAGCAGTCGGAGACTGGATGTATCAAAATATTGCCGGCATTCAACAGGACCCTGCAAGCCCGGGTTATAAGCATATTTTGATTAAACCTCGACCTGGTGGAGATTTGACTAGTGCCAAAGGATCGTACAATTCTGTTTACGGCATGATTGTAAGCGATTGGAAAAAAGAAGGGGATATTTTTAGCCAGCATGTCACGATTCCAGCAAACACAACGGCTACGGTCTATATCCCTGCAGACAGCAAGTGGGCAGTAACAGAGAGCGGCCAATTTGCATTGTCGGTGGAAGGTGTACAATTTGCTGGTATGGAGGAAGGCAATGCGGTATTCACTGTAGGCTCGGGTGATTATCAGTTTGTAGTTGATCCTATTATTGGAGAGTTAGGCAGTGCACTTGATGAAGCGGTGAAATTTCAAAATGAAGTAATAAGCTATTCCAATAATGGAGAGCTCACCAGCGAACAAACTCATGCACTTTCAGATAAAGGCGAGGCGCTTGCAAGCCGAATTGAAGCAAGTATTGAGGCGTACAAAGCAAGTGATGATACTCTCTTTATCGAGCAAGTTCATCATGCTTTATATGAAACAGACGGTTTACAGCTATGGTTGCAAGAACAAAACAATGCTGGGTCAATAAACGACATTATTGCTAAAAAATTAGCAAATCTTGTTTCAAACGCAACAACGTTTTTGTCAGCCATTAGTAATGAAAAGCTAGGAATAAAGTGGTTAATTAGCCCTTCCGAGGTATCCGTACTGCCCGGAAATACATTTACAGTTGAAGTGAAAGCAACTAACGATGGCGATGTGAGCATTAATGATGTTCGTTATACTCTCCAGAAACCCGAAGGATGGGAAGTCACTTCGATAGGAGATAACCAAACGTCTGTCATTAAACCAGGTGAAACGTTTGCTGCTGCATTTCGTGTGAAAGTGTCGGAGCAACAAAAACCCACTAGCCTATTTAATATAGTTGGCAGCGGAAGCTACAAAATAAATGATGCAACAGTGGAAGTGCCTTTGAAGACGACAATAAAGATCGATTCGCCAATTATTATCAAAGCATTAAAGGCTGAACCAGCAACAATCGAGCCTAGCGGTACAGCAACGGTTAATACAACCATTCAAAATAAAGGAAGCTTTTCCGTTGAAGGATCTATAGAGCTCAGTGCTCCTTTAAACTGGACGGTTTCCCCTGCACACCAAGCCTATAGCCTTGAAGCCGGTGAAGAAAAGAATATTAGTTTTGAGGTGAAATCACCGCTTCTTGCCGTTGAAACGGCTGCTGAGCTACATGCGATTGCTTCGTTTAATGGAGCTGAAGCAGCCAAGAGCAGTACGACCATTCAAGTGCGTTATAAAAACCCGCCGCTAGACTTTTACGATCATGTAGACGTTGGCGAACAAGGCTCTGAACAAAAACATAATGTAAAGTTTTCCGCTCAGTCCGGTGCAAATGTTGAGGAGGGATTAACGAGAAGGTATGTTAATCATGGAGACGCAAATGGTTATTTCCAATTTGATATGACCGTTGAGTCAGGCAAACCTTTCATCATTAGGGCAATCGAAACGTATGATCGGGCACAAATGAAAGATTATTATGTATTGGTAAACGGAACGAAAGTGCTCAGCCGCGTGAATGAAAAAGATAGCCGAGGTATTGTAACCTATCAATTTGTTGTTGATGATATCTCTTTAACAAAGGATGGCAAGGTGACTGTTCGGTTCCAAGAAGATGAGGAAGGACGCAATTATGATCCTTCGATTGCCGACGTTTGGACGATGCCGCTGAACGCAGAATATGTCTCATTACAGGATATTCCTGCTAGAGTAGCTGGGGACTCCATAACGATAGCGGGGTATACGACACTCGATAAAGTGGAGGTAAAGGTACTAGGGCCGGATCAAGCAATGTTGTTCAATAAAGAATTGCCTGGCGGTGTATTTAGTGCATCCTATTTAATAGAAAAAGATGCGTCTTCGGGAACTTATACAGTGGTTGCAGGCAATGGAACGACGCAAGCAATCAAGCGTTTCGAAGTAAGTGCAAATATCCCTGTTACTGAACTAAAGCTGGATCGTTCTTCCATCGAATTGAAGGATGGTGAAAGCATTGAAATTTCTGCGACCGTCTTTCCGGCAAATGCAACAAACAAAAATGTGCATTTTGTCTCTAATCATGAGAACATCGTTGTCACGAATGTTCATTATGATGAGGCTAGTGCAGCAACCAAAGCAACCGTTACGGCAACCAATAAGGGAGCGGAAGCATTAACAGGTCTCATAACGGCGAAGACGGAAGATGGAGCAAAAACAGCTGAGCTGAATGTCAAAGTAACCGCAGTTGCTTCAGAAAAAGATATGGCCACACTGTCAGGTCCTGCAATGGTCTTCGCAGGGCAGGAGGCAGAGTGGACAATTGGAACGGACAATATAAGTTCGAATTTCACGGCTCTTGATGTTATTTTTCATTATGATCCGCAGAAGTTTGAATTCCAGACAGTGAAAGAAGGCATATCTCAAGCGTTAGATACGTCAGCCATTCAATCGTTGAAGCCGAATTTCGCTGTATTCGGGAGTGCGGTTAAACCAGAACTTGGCCAGATTCGAATCATTATGGCAACCACGGGTGAGCAGCAAGGCGGTATCGACAGTGGTCCTTTGTTCAGCCTCCACGGTAAGGTGAAGGCAGATGCGAAGGCAGGCAGCACGACCGCATCGTTGTCTGATTTCGAAGTATCGATGAATGGCAAAGGAACGATAATGAATGTGTCCCAAGCGTCGCTATTGATCGAAGTGAATCTTGCTGATAAAACGGCACTGAATGCAGCAATCCAGCAAGCGGAGTCCGCTCATGAAGCTGCGGTGGAAGGAACTTTACCTGGTCAGTATCCAATTGGAGCTAAAGCAGCATTGCAAGCAGCAATCAACAGCGCGACAGCCGTCAAGAATGATGCGAATGCGACAGGTGAGGAAGTTGCTGGTGCGCTTAATGCTTTGAATGCGGCTATGAAACAGTTTGCCGACTCGGTCATTCCATCGATTCCTGTGGACAGAACCGTATTGAACGCTGCGATTGCAGCAGCACAGACGAAACATGACAGGGCGATTGAAGGGACTAAGGTTGGAAAGTATGCTGCAGGATCAAAAGCGGCGCTTCAAGCAGCTATTAATACGGCCAAAAACGCTGGCAGCAGTCAGTGGCAGGTGGATGAAGCTGTAACGTTGCTAAACAAAGCTGTTCAAGTATTCACAGCGAAGATCGTGACATTAATCGAGGGACAAACGAAGGTTACGATTCGAGATCTATCGATTATTGCGAAGTTCTACGGCGTAACCTCAGCAGATCCGAACTGGTCTGAAATTGAGAAAGCGGATGTGCTAGGCATAAATGCAATTGACATTCGTACTTTAGCGGCAGTTGCCCAAATGATCCTCGACGAGTGGCGAACAGAATAGCATTTTTGTAATTGATTAAGAAAAATAATGGTTATGCTTAAAGTTAAGACACAGGGTCAAAGATCAAGGAAAAGAGCAGGTTATCGAAAAGATAACCCGCTCTTTTTTTCGCATTCCATTTGTATTCCAGATCTTATCTCTGATTTTCTCGCTCTATATTTGACAAAATCGCTTATAAGTGCGCAGAATTCTTATTGATCTTTTGGAGCAAAGTAACCAATAGTTCTATCTCTTCTGCTGATAATCCTTCGGCAAGCGTGTTATTTATTTCCGCAAGAATCGCTTGGAGCACCGGAGCAAACTCAAGTGCCTTCGATGTCGGGTAGAGCAGTGAAGAGCGGCGGTCCTTAGGATCAACTCTCCGCTCGATATATCCGGACTCCTCCAGTTGCTTTACTGAACGAGCCGTTGTTGCCTTATCAAATTTCAACTCATTGGTCATTTGATCCTGTGTTATGCCAGGTTGTTTCAGAATCAGCTTAAGGAAGCTTGGCTGCCCGCCACTGCCGATACCATAGGGCAAAAGCTCACCAGCGAGCTTTTTTTGATTTTGGCGATGAAGCTGAGAAATCAGCTTGCCGATCGGTTCCTGGTTCGATTTCATCATGCGCACCTCTTTAAATAAATTTCAAATCGTCGATTAGCCTTTCCTCAAACACTACATGAAATTGGTTGCACGCGCAACTACATTGTAGTACACTGGGTGTATTATTTGGTTGCGTTCGCAACTATATATCAATAAAGAGGCATGAGGTGCTAGGTATGAGTACAATCGGTGCAACCTATCAAGAGGATGAGGCGATCCAGAAAAAACGCTGGATGATCCTGATCGTATTAAATTTATTCACTTTTATGGCGACGCTTGATGGCAGCATTGTCAATATTGCTTTGCCTGTGCTGGTCAAGCAGCTGCATCTGCCTCTAGCGAAGGTAGAGTGGGTGACGACCATCTATTTAATGTCGATTTGCACGGCCATACTTTTCTTTGGAAAGCTGGGGGATATTGCTGGCAAAATAAAAATCTTCAAAATTGGTATGGTCGTTTTCATTTTTGGATCACTGCTTTGCGGACTAAGCTCATCCCTACCATTCCTCATCGCTTCACGGGTTATACAGGCGATTGGGGCTTCGATGACCATGGCCAACAGCCAGGGCATTGTCACCGATATTTTCCCGTCCACTGAGAGGGGCAAAGCGATTGGGTTGATCGGTACCTTCGTTTCGTTAGGCAGTATTGCGGGACCTAGCTTGGGCGGCATTATTGTCTCGACCTTAGGCTGGGAATATATTTTCTGGGTGAACGTTCCGATCGGACTGATTGCCATTATCCTCGGATGGAAGGTATTGCCTTCGGACTTTATCAAGGTAAAATCTAAAATCGATATTCCCGGTAGTCTTTTGTTCGCCGTGTTCATTATCGCTCTGTTTGCTGGACTGCTGCTTGGTCAGCAATTAGGGTATGGAGACAGCCTGATTATTTTATCACTGATCGTAGCAGGCGCTGCTTTTATCGCTTTTATAGGAGTGGAGCTTCGCAGTTCTCATCCGCTGTTGCAGCTTTCGCTATTTAAAAATTCTTTGTTTTCACTCAGTATTCTTTGCGGATTCCTTGTGTTTGTAGCTAACTTCTGCTTTAACATTATTGCACCTTTCTATGCGCAGAATATGCTGGAGCTCTCCCCCTTCTATGCAGGGTTCCTGCTTATGTTATTCCCGATCTGCATGGTCGTCATCTCTCCGATAAGTGGGGCATTATCGGATAAGATCGGCTCTGAGGCACTCACCTTCGCTGGGCTAATCGTTATGGTCATCGCACAGTTTGGGCTAGCCCGCCTGCATGACGGCAGCTCTGTTGTGCTCGTGGGCGTTTGGATCGCTATGCTCGGCATCGGCAGCGGTTTATTTCAGCCGCCAAACAATTCTCTTATTATGTCCAAGGTTCCACGCACACAGCTCGGCTCTGCCGGCAGTGTCAACTCACTGGTCCGCAACGTGGGTATGGTTGTCGGTATTACGCTTGCCACTACCATCTTGTTTCACGAAATGAGCAGCAAAGCCGGATACCGGGTAACCGACTTAATTCCAGGCCAACCCGCTATTTTCCTATCCGGCATGCATGTCGTATTCATGACATCATCGGCCATCTGCTTAGTATGTGCAATGCTGACTTGCTGGAGACTCGTCATTATGAAAAAAGCAAAAAGAGCAACAGCCTAAAAACGCATGACTTTAAGCATCCTTCCACGTTCTTGACTGTACAGTCAAGAACGTGGTAAGGTTATCTCATGAGCAGACCAAGAGAATTTGATGTCGATCGTGTTTTGCACCAGTCCATGGAAGTGTTCTGGTCCAAAGGGTTTAAGTCCACCTCTTATGAGGATCTAACCCGTATGACGGGAGTCAAGAAGCAAAGCTTATACTGTGTATTTCATGACAAGAGAGCCTTGTTCCTGAAGGCTTTAGCACATTATCGTGAACAGAGCATTTCGTTACTGAAAGAGCTGGAGGAGCAGAACATTTCTCCACTAGAGAAGCTCGACTCATTACGCAGATCTCTTCTAAACGATGAAGCCATGTGCCGAGGATGCTTAATGGTCAATTCGTCTCTGGAGTTCGGAAAAGAGGACGAGCAGGTCACTCGTGAAATCGAGCTCATGTTCCTCGAAGCCGAACAGGTTCTAGAGAAAATCATGAGCAGCGGTCAGCAGCAGCAATTGATCACCTCCCGTTTTTCCAGCAAAGAGCTTGCAGCTTATTTGAACAACGCTATTTCAGGCGCTAGAATTTTAGAGAAATCAGGCGCAGCTCGTGAACAAATCGAGGCGGTCTTGCGTACATCTTTTGCAATGATTTTGCCTTGATTTTTTTTGCTAAGATGTTGACCGATGAGTCAAGAATATGAAATGAATTCAGATGATAAACAAACACTACAACCTTAAGGAGGTGGTGGGCAGGTAATTCCCTTTGGATGAACATTCACATTAAAATCGCGCAGATTGCTGCAGGCGACTGCCTGTTATATTACGAAACATTATAAAATTAATTTTGGAGGCTATTATGAACTATACTCAAACCGTAGAACCGCTGTTTAAACCTTTCAAGTTAGGAAATTTGGAATTAGCTAATCGAATCGTCATGGCACCGATGACCCGTCAATTTTCACCTAACGGCGTGCCAGGTGCAAATGTAGCTTCCTACTATCGTCACAGAGCAGAGAACGGTGTAGGTCTGATTGTGACTGAAGGAACCATAATCAATCACCCGGATGCTTCCAATCAGCAGAACATTCCCCATTTTTACGGCGAAGCAGCCTTAAATGGCTGGGCAAATGTGGTGTCTGAAGTACATGAAGCAGGCGGTAAGATTATTCCGCAAATTTGGCATATGGGAGCACGCGGACATGTTGGCGATTATACGGAAGCAGAAATTGCAGATATCGTCCAATCGTTCGCACATTCAGCGCTGGAAGCCAAGCGGATAGGATTCGATGGCATTGAGCTGCACGGCGCGCATGGATATTTAATTGATCAATTCCTTTGGGAGAAGACTAACCCGCGCACGGATCGTTATGGCGGGGACATGCTGGCACGCACTACCTTTGCGGTAGAGGTTGTCAAAGCTTGCCGCCTGGCAGTCGGAGCAGAATTCCCCATCGTTCTGCGATTATCCCAATGGAAATCGAATGAATACACAGCAAAAATAGCAGAAACCCCGGAACTGCTGGAACAGTTCCTCGCCCCGCTCGTTGAGGCAGGCGTAGATATATTCCATTGTTCCACTCGCCGTTTCTGGGAGCCTGAATTCGAAGGCTCTGATCTTAATTTTGCCGGATGGGTCAAAAAGCTTACAGGCAAACCAACGATTACCGTTGGATCTGTTGGTCTTGATGGCGACTTCATTAGCCTTTTCCAAGAAGGAAAGGGTGCCGCTAACGTCGGGCTTGAAGGATTGATTCAAAGGCTCGAGCGTGAAGAGTTCGACATGGTAGCCATCGGCCGAGCGCTATTGGTTGATCCGGCTTGGGCAGCCAAAATCAGGGACGGCCGGACAGACGAGCTGATTCCATTTACTTCAGAGGCATTAAAAACACTAAATTAAGTCAGGATATTAATCGACTTTCAGGTGGAAATAATAGGTGAGTAAGCATGCTGCGTAATGCAGCATGCTTTTTTACATTTCATTTAAATCGTGCATTCATATTATTAGTCAATTGATGTGAAATGGGATAAAGCTCCATCTCCATGCATAATTGGGCGCTTCGAGGGTAATTATACCAAATGAAATATTGTCCGGAAAATGGAGGTGAATAACAGTGGAAGTATCCTTTTCTAGACTTCAAATCATTTTTTTATTGTTGTTATCGCTCGGAATATCGAATCATGTACTAATCATTCCGCATCTGTTAAAAGCAGCGGGACGCGATGCCTGGATTAGTATTCTGCTTGCTTATGCTGGATTGATTGTTTGGAGCCTGATCTTATATTGGATTTTAAAATCGATGAGTACTTTATCGTTTCAAAGCTGGATTGAAGGCCGAATCGGAAAAATCGGTTTTAATGTCATTGGCGGTGGATTCGCTCTATATTTACTGGTAGCCGGCATGATGATTGTTTTTGATACAACAAAAAACGTCAATATTTATTTCCTCCCGAGAACACCGAGTGCTATCGTTATCCTCAGCTTTATTTTCTTGGCTTACTGCGCTGCTAGAGGGGGACTCAAAACCATCGTATATATGTCTACCGTATTATTGCCTGTCGTTTGGATATTGGGAATCGGCGTAGCTATTATGACAAAGAACAGCAAAGATTACGGCATGCTGCAACCCATTTTGACAGAAGGAATAGGTCCAGATCTGAGAGGAATAGTGGTCGTTTTTGGAGGGAGCATAGACCTCATGGTGCTGCTTCTATTACAGCATAAATTGAAGAAACCTTTGAATTATAGCACCGTTTTTGTGCTGCTTACCTTATTAGTGGGATTGATCATGGGACCTACTATAGGATCTTTAGCTTCCTTTGGGCCGATCCAGGCTGAAAATTTTCGGTTTCCCGCTTTTGAACAGTGGAGGCTGGTGATGATCGGAAGACATATTTCGCATGTAGACTTTTTTGCAGCTTTTCAATTAATGGCCGGAAGTATCGTGAGAACGGCCCTTATCATCTATTTTTTAGCTCAACTTATTGGACGTGGTTCTGAGAAATATTCAAAAACGATTATGATTTGCATAACAGTTGTCATTTCTATACCTTCGCTATTAATGATTAGTGATATTAGCATGCAGGCGTTCATTCAGCGCTACTTCTATAGCTATTCACTGTGGTTTGGAGTAGCCATAACGGCGATACTCTTTATGATCACCTATATGCCACATCGAAGAGAGGAAGCCCAATGAATCAGCTGCTTGAAGAATCAAAGCTTTTTGTTGATCTAGAAACTAGCCTGCAAAGTGGAAGCCTAAGGAAGAGCCAATTGATAGATGTATTCTCCAATTACTCAGATGTGCAATTTCCCCCATTGCCGCAACTGGAGATGCAGGATAAGCTGACGGCATTTTATTGTGAAGGAATGGTTGATAAAACGGAGTTGAACATCTATTTCACCCGCATGTGCCAGTATATTAACGCCATGTTATGCGGTACGGATGAAGTACAGGCTCAAGTGGACGAATTACCCTTATTCGCAATAAAAACGACAGCTGAAGATATGGTGTCTCATTTATTTTGCGGCAGCTTGATTATATATTGTGAAGGAGCAGTGGACTTTTGGGTTGTTCACATTTCTAAGATTCCACAGCGGTCGTTGCAGGAATCGAATACAGAAATTTCAATTAAGGGGCCAAAAGACGCCTTCACGGAAGATTTGTTTACGAATATCTCACTCATTCGGAAACGGATGCAAACGGGTTTATTGTTCAGTGAGCAGTTCGTCATTGGGAACATTAGCAAAACCGAAGTATCTCTGCTTTATCTTAGTCATAAAGCGAACCCGGAAATGATAGCCGAAGCACGTAAACGATTGAGTAACATTGATTTGGAAAGTGTGGTAAGCAGTGGGCAGTTGGAGCAATGGTTATCGGATCGAACCTTCTCGCTGTTTCCATTAATTGATTATATTGGTCGCCCTGATTTTGTTATTGAAACCCTTCTGCGGGGGAGATTTATCATTGTAGTAGACGGATCACCCATGGTACTGATCGGACCGAGCAACTTTTTTGAGTTATTAAAATCACCTGAGGATGTCCATTTCCCATATTTTTATGTCATGCTCCAACGAACCCTTCGCATAATGGGGCTCGTCCTCAGTATTTTTTTACCTGGCTTCTGGATTGCCATTGCGACCGTAAATCTGGATCAAATCCCTTTTTCCTTATTATCAACAGTAGTCATATCTCGTGAAGGTGTTCCTATGCCTTCTTTCCTTGAAGCATTGCTGCTGTTATTTCAATTTGAATTGCTTAGAGAAGCTGGCGTTCGGCTGCCTAAAGCTGTTGGACAAACCATCGGAATCGTCGGCGGTTTAATTATTGGAGACTCGTTAATAAAGGCTGGACTTGCTTCACCGACATTGCTTGTTGTTATTGCTATTTCGGTGGTAGCTACATTTAGTTTGGTCAATCAGTCGTTGTCAGGAACAGTCAGCTTGCTCAGACTTTTTATTTTGCTGATTTCCTCTATGCTTGGCATTTACGGTTTCTTTCTGTGCATGTTTCTGATTCTGATCTATTTATGCAGGCTCGATTCGTTTGGGCTTTCCTATCTAGAACCGGTATCCTCCTTGCGAATGAAAGACTGGTTATCTGCGTTGCTTGCTGATCCATTCAGAAGGTCACGTTTCTCTTCGGCGATGTTAAACAAAAGGAAAAGGTGAGAGAAATGATGCGTAATTTTCGATTGACTTTTGTTCTGATAGTCCTCACGCTATGTATCTCAGGTTGTGCTTCAGATGTTAAGGATATTGAGAAATTGAATTATGCATCGGCAATTGGCGTGGATTACAAGGATGGAAAATATCACGGTTATATCCAGTTTGTTGATTTTCAATCGATCTCTAAATCGACTGAAGGAAAGATGCAAACAGCGAAAATTTGGGTGGGCGAGGGGGTAGGAAGCTCTTTTGAAGAGTCCTTCTTTGCCCTATATCAAACCGCACAAGAACGAATTTATTGGGGGCATTTGACTTCTGTTATCGTGAGCGAAGCGGCTTTCATAAGAGGATTTGGGGAAATCTACGATAGTATTGTTCGATATTATGAATTTCGTTTAACACCTTGGGTATTCGGGACAAGAGAATCGGTAAAGGATATTCTCAGCACAGGTGGTTTTCTAGGACAGTCTCCGCTGAGCACCATTCTCCATGAACCGGAAGGAATTTATGCTCAAAGCTCTACTATAAAACCGATTAAGCTCCACCGATTAATCGGAGAGATATATGAACCTGGCTATACTTCTTGTATTCCAGTACTAGCTGTAAACAACAAGCAATGGAAGGAAAAAAACCAAAACGAGCCCAAACTGATGATTGATGGGGCTATATTTCTCAAAAACGAAGCTTATCAAAGCTACATCCCATTAAAAAAATTGTCCGGACTGCGCTGGATGCAGCAGGGTACAATTCGTGCAGGTGTATCTGTACCTAAAAATACGCAGGAAACCGTTCAAATTGTTGTTGAAAATCCTAAAACCAAGTTGAAGCTTGTAAGTGCGGAAGGAAAACCTAAATATAATATTGAGATTAAAGCGAAAGCTTATATCGTAAGCCAGACCAAGAACAGCTTTCTTGGGCTGAAGAAATTAACTGACGAGACGAAAAAAACAATCGATCAAGAAATTGTTGATTTATTCCGAACAGGAAAAGAGACGAAGACAGATGTCTTAAATCTTGAGCATGATTTATATCGACACCATTACCGCCAGTGGAAAGCCAGCTCTCCGGCAGGGGAACTGCTGTTAAAAGAAAATCCAATTAATGAAGTCAAAATTGACTTGAATATTGTGCATTCGAGTTCTGAAAAGTATTCTGTTACAAACCATAAAGACCCTTCGAAATAATACAAAGCGATGCTGTGATTATTTCAAGTAACCAAACTGCCGTGAAATTTCTTTAGCCGTTTTTAAGACTTTATTCGTATAGGAAATGATTCGATTTTCATCCATACGATGTATGGAGCTAATTAAAGTAAGAGCGGAAATAACCTGACCGTTCGAGTCTCGAATTGGAGATGAAATGGAAACTAAGTTTTCGTTGAATTCCCCAATTACGACGCAATAATCCTGTTTCCGAATACGTTTCAGTTCCTCTTTCAACAGGGAGGGGTCAGTAATTGTTTTTGAAGTAAACTTGCTAAGAGGTTGGTTCAACATTTTGTTCATATCAAGCTCATTTTGAAAGGCTAAAAGCATTTTTCCGGAACTCGTGCAATGTAACGGATTTCTCCCTCCCACAAAAGAACCAATGTCTTCTTTACTTGAACCCTCTCTTTGATAAATATAAGCTACTTCATTTTCCTCCAATACAGCTATTCGGAGTGCTTCGGAGGTTTCTTGCGCGAGACGCTCAATGAAGGGGCTTGCTGCTTCAGCTAAGTCCTCAAAGGACATAACCATAACATGATATAACGATACGATGCGTTGGCCAAGTCTGTATTTATGAGAAACTGGATCTTGAAAAACAAAACCTTCGCTCAGCAAGGTAGACAGCAGGCGGCTGGTTGTGCTTTTACCTAGACCTAATTCTTTGGCCAGTTCCGTTAGTCTTTTATCAGGCGTTTGCACAGTAAACAATTTTAATAAACGTAGTGCGTTTTTAACAGAAGAGAGCGTCTGCGGATTTGTATTCGGCACGAGTTGAAACCCCATTCTCCGATGTATATTTTAATTTAATAATTCCGTATACAGGAACAATTACATTGTTTGCGTCGACTTTGCCTATTATTATACATACATAAGAGCTCTTATCCAATCAAGTTTTTTAGAAGGAGGAGTAGTTGACAAGTGGAACATTTTTGATTTTGCAATCAGACTCAATCATGATTTGATAACGCTTACAAATTTGCGTGTGGAACGAACGTTTGAATGAACGGCCTGATAAAAGTAAACAAGAAAAGGGAGCTGAACAAATCATGGTTATGGATGAAGAGTACAAAAAATTAGTTTCTTTGATGGAACAACGAGTTGAGGTCAATAAGCATAAAGGGCTTGATATTGTCATTAAAAAAATTCCTGATTCCGATGTAGAAGGGGATCTGGACCCAAGGGTGATGAATGTTACTTTGGATATGCTGAAGGCGATGGCTTCCGGACCCAAGATGGAATTTGGTTCACTCGCTGCGGATAACATCGGTCAACTCAGAGCTATGATGGGATGGCCAAACGTAGATGTTACCGTTACCGAAATTGAAACAGATCATAAAACGATTGATGGCAAAGATGGTCCGATTCCTATCCGTATCTATTCGCCGCAAAAGAGCGGGCCTATGCCAGCAATTGTGTTTTTCCATGGTGGAGGTTTTATCGGGGGTTCTGTAGATAGTGTTGAAAACCCGTGCAAGTGTTTGGCAGAAAAAGCAGGGGCCGTTGTGGTGAACGTTGACTACCGCTTAGCGCCGGAGAATCCTTATCCTGCCGGACTTACCGATTGTTTTGATGCGGTCAAATGGGTATATGAGCATGCAGCTGAAATCAATGTCAACCCGGAACAAATCGGAGTGGCAGGCGACAGTGCAGGCGGGAATTTGTCAGCTGTGTGCTCTCTGATGGATAGGGATTTAGGAACCGGTATGATTAAATATCAGGCGTTGCTCTACCCTACGGTTAGCATGAGCGGCGTTGCTACCGATGATTTTGAATGGAATATGGAAGAGTATACCGTTAACCACAACCACGAACTTATTCAGGGAATCATACGAGCATTAGGCAGTTCTACGGGGCTTGAGAACATTTATTTGGATGGAAATACTAAAGTAACCGATCCTTATGTATCACCGTTGTTAGCAGACGATTTGAGCGGTTTGCCAGCAACCCTTATTATTGAAGCGGAATATGATTATCTGAGATTGGAAGGCGAGGCTTATGCCAGAAAATTAATTAGATCAGGTGTCAAGACGAAGATGATCAGGTACAACGGTGTTGACCATGCTTTTATGGACAAAATAGGGCTATATCCGCAAGCGGA